>NZ_JBMDVL010000001.1:0-1899210 GCF_053580035.1 Rhodoglobus sp.
TGGTACTGCAAGGGGGACCTTGTGGGAGAGTAGGACACCGCCGGACTTCAATTGTGAAATGGCCACCACTGTGTTTAATAGACACAGCGGGTGGCCATTTTGCGTTAAGTTCCATCCAGATTCAGGAGCAAAAAGTGAGTGATTCGTCAGGTAACGATGGGCGTCGCGACAGCCGACCCCACGGAAACCGCTCTGGCGCGCCTCGATCTGGTGGTCGACCCACCGGTGGGCGACCAGGAGAGGGCCGTCCAAGCGATGGAAGACCTCGCCGCGACAACGCCGCAGGTGGACCAGCCCGCGGCAAGCCCGCATCCGGATCCGATCGTCCTTGGCGCGCAAAGCCCGAAGGCGACGACACCCGTCCACCCCGCTCCGGCGACCGCGAGGGTCGCCCCGCACGGTCAAACGACGACACCCGCCCACCCCGCTCCGGCGACCGCGACAGTCGGCCGCAACGGTCAGGTGACCGCGATAGCCGGCCACCTCGTTCTGGTGACCGCCCCGATCGTGGCGACCGTTCAGGTCGTCCCGAGCGCAGCGATCGCCCCGCACGCCCCGCACGCCCCCCACGCAACGACGGCTCCGGTCGCCCGGAACGTGGAGGTCGTCCCGACCGCGGATCCGGACGCAGCGACGGGCCCCCCGAGAAGCGTCTCTGGACCAAAGGCGGCGCCCCCGCACGCGGAGACCACAACGCCAGCGAACGCGAGCCAGAAGAAGATCGCGATCCCTTCGGCATCCGCTCCGTTCGCGCATTCCACCAGGCACCGGAAATTCCCGCGGGAATTACCCCAAAGATGCTTGATCGAATCGCATCCAATGAACTGAAGACTCTAAGCAAGGAAAACGCAGAAGGCGTAGCCCTGCACCTCGTCATGGTCTCGCAGCTCATCGAAAGTGATCCTGAGCTTGCGCACCAACACGCCATCTCTGCCGCTCGTCGAGCCGGCCGAATTGGTGTTGTGCGCGAAACCCTCGCAATCACCGCCTACGCAACAGAGGACTACGCCCTCGCGCTGCGCGAACTGCGCACCTACCGTCGCATCTCTGGTCGCGACGACCAACTACCGATGATGGTTGATAGCGAACGTGGCCTCGAACGCCCCGAACGTGCACTCGAGCTCGGACGATCCGTGCGCCGAAGCACCCTGTCGACCGGCGTGCAGGTAGAGCTCGCGATCGCCATGTCTGGTGCTCGGCTCGACCTCGGTCAAGCCGAAGAAGCCCTGACCGAACTGCAGATTCCGCAACTCGACCCCACTAAAGCGTTCAGCTATAGCCCAGCACTCTTCGGTGCCTACGGCACTGTGCTCGAAGAACTCGGTCGCGAAGAAGAAGCAGCGATCTGGTTTGATCGTGCAGACGTCGCAGCCGACGCGCTCAACGACGATGACGATGCAACCATTGAAGTCGTTGAAGAAGAATTTGAGTACGAAATCGACGAAGTCACGTCTGAGGTCGACACTGCACCCGCCGCGGCATCCGAGACAGAAACTGAGAATGCTGATGAGCCTCTGGACGTCACTGACGAGACTGATGGGAACGAAGGCGAAAGTGGCGAGCGTGTCGACTAAGACACCGCTCACTGGAATTTCCCTAGTTCTTGCCGACCTCGACGGTGTTGTTTACCGGGGCGCTAACGCTATTCCTCATGCCGTCGACAGCATCAACGCGATAGAGGGCGCCCAGGTCGCCTATATCACCAACAATGCTTCGCGCACCGACGCATCCGTCGCCACTCATCTGAGTGAACTCGGATTGCGGGTCGAGGCGAACGACGTTGTCACGTCGCCCCAAGCGGCGATGACTCTTCTGCGCGAGTTGGTGCCAGCTGGTTCAACCGTCATGGTGGTGGGGGGAGACGGACTCACGAGCGAGCTCGAGAAGTCTGGCTTCGTCGTCACACGCTCCGCCGAAGACTCGCCAGCCGCAGTCGTTCAGGGCTTTGCGCCCGATGTGGCGTGGACACACCTTGCAGAAGCAGCGTTCGCTCTCAAAGGTGGCGACGACGGCATCCCGTGGGTTGCCACAAACACCGATTGGACCATTCCCCAAGCGCGCGGAACAGCACCAGGAAACGGCACCCTCGTTTCTGCCGTGCACACCGCGGTTGGCAGGCTGCCCATCGTTGCCGGAAAGCCAGAAGTCGCAATTTTCGAAGAAGCGTTCCGACGCTACGAGTCCCGCAAAGCACTCATGATCGGCGACCGCCTCGACACCGACATTCTCGGTGCCAACAACTCAGGCATCCCGTCTCTGCTCGTCTTGACCGGTATCGATCAAGCCAAGCAAGTACTCGCAGCAATCCCCGAAGAGCGTCCAACGATGATCGTTGACGACCTGCGGGGGCTTCATGAGCCGTATCCGGAAACCGTAATTACGCACGACGGCGCCGCCGTAGTGACGACAGTGGGAACGGCGACAGTGCGCCTCGAAGCACAGCGCCTCACCGTGACAGCGGCCGGAACATCCATTGACCGGCTTCGAGCAGGAGCTGCAGCAATCTGGAATTCCGGGAGCGCCATCTACGCCCTTGAGGTTCCGGCGGAGCTATATTCGTGAGTATGAGCGATGAATCACCCGTCGACGGATTGATGTCACGACTGAGCCTGATCGAAGATCAACCGCTCGAGTCGAGGGCTGCAGCGTTCACGCAAATTCACGATGAACTGCAACAACAACTTGAGGGCAGGGACTCGTTCCCGCGTCATGGCTAGCACCCGGCTCGATGCTGCTCTGGCCGCGCGTGGTCTCGCCCGATCACGCACGCACGCCGCAAAACTGATCGCAGACAACCTCGTGACAGTGCAGGGCATTGCGGTGCCGAAAGCCTCGACACCGGTGACCGATGACCACGTTATCGAGGTTGCCGAGACCGATCACTATGTGAGCCGTGCCGCCCACAAGTTGGTTGCCGCGCTTGAGGCGTTCGGTATTGACGCCACAGACAGGCTCGCCCTCGATGTTGGCGCATCCACTGGCGGATTCACGCAAGTGCTACTCGAACGCGGGGCTCGCGAAGTAATCGCCCTTGACGTTGGGCATGGCCAACTCGTCGACCTGATTCGTTCGGATGCTCGAGTGCGGGTCATCGAACGCGAAAATGCGCGCTATCTCACTGCAGAGTCGCTTGCGGCGTTGAGCGGGACATCCGAAACTCCCACACTGGTGGTTTCTGATCTGTCGTTTATCTCATTGCGTACCGTAATTCCGGCGCTGTATGCGTCGGTGGGGGATGCCGCAGACTACGTTCTTCTCGTCAAGCCGCAGTTCGAGGTTGGTCGCACCAATATTCGCGAGGGCATTGTGCACGGCTCTGCTTTGCGTGACGAAGCAATCATGGGCGTGCTGTGGGCTGCTTGGGATGTGGGACTCGGCACGGCGGGCGTCGTCTCCTCCCCAATCGCCGGAAACGCAGGAAACCGTGAGTATCTTGTCTGGTTGAGTGCCCCGAACGGCAGCAACCCGACAGAGTGGATAACGCGGGTTGCTGCCATCGCCTAAGCGGTAAGGGGCTCGAGTCCGGCTACTGGCTGCTGGCAGCCTCGATAGCTGCCAGAGCGGCACGAAGTCGTTCATCTGCTTGATCAGCAACCGCTTGTACTGCTGGCACAGAGCTGAGTTGGACCATGGTTTGCGGGTTGATCGCTTGAACCGTAGTCGACTTGGCAGACTCGCTTCGTCGGATGACGACGTTGCAGGGCAGTAGCAGGCCCATGTCGGGGTCGGCGGCGAGTGCTTGCTCGGCAAGGGCCGGGTTGCACGCGCCCAAGATCAAGTAGTCGCCGACCGCAGCTGCACTCTCGGCGCCAAGCTTTGTGGTGAAGGTCGCTCGGATGTCGATTTCGGTGAGGACGCCGAACCCTTGGTTCGCTAGTTCTTGCTTCGTCGCGGCGATTGCTTCCTCGTAGGGCAATGAAACTGTGATGGTGTGCGCATAGTTCATGGTTATCTCCGTTGCTAGTTCGCGGTGATGATTCCCATCATCCCGTTGTCTTCGTGGTCGAGTATGTGGCAGTGGTAGACGGTTTTTCCGCTGAAGTCCTCGAACGCGATCCGCACGCGCGTAGTGCTTCGGGCAGGAATGTTTACGACGTCTTGCCACATGATCGAGTCGACGGGTTGCCCGTCTTGTTCGATGACTTGCATGGGCCAGACGTGCAGGTGCAGCGGATGATCGAGAGTGCTGGTATTGGTTAGCAACCATTCCTCGACGCTGTCGAATTGGACAGTGGTGTCAACGTGGGCGGCATCAAATCCGCGGCCGTTGATCGTGGGCGACATCATTCCTGCTCCCATCCCGCCGCCCATTCCCATTGCAAACACCAGCTCGCGTTTTGCAGTTGTGGTCGCAATGCGGAGGTCACGCTGGGCAGGTTGGCTGGGGAGAGCAGGCTGGCCGGCGATGGCATCCCCGGCCACGCTGAAGCTGGCCAGTGTGATGTCTTCAGCGGCAGGCGATCCGCCTCCCATCATCATTCCGCCGTTTGATCCGCGATCGTAGCTCAGGGTTCGTAGTCTGGACATGCCAGCGCTGCCCGTGACGATGAGGTCGGCTCGGTTGCCCGGGGCCAGCACGATTTCGTCGACTTCCCGAGGCGATTCAAAGCGCCCAGAGTCGATGCCGAGCAGAGTCAATTGCTGTCCGTCGAGGCGAAGTCGCAAGTAGCGGGAGACGCTGGCGTTGACGATGCGCCACCGCTCGCGTTCACCGGGGCGGGCGGTCATGTCTGGAGTGAGTTGTCCGTTAACAAGCACGAGATCTCCCTCCCGCCCAGACATCTCTTCCCTCGGCGACGCGGCTGGAATATTTCCCGTTGAGCTGATGGTGATGTCGGAGATGACGAGGAGGCGTTCTCGGTCAGCGGGGATCGGTTCGGGGTCTTCGACGATGATGGCGCCGTAGAGCCCGCCGAACACTTGCTCCGCGACGAAACCGTGAAGGTGCGGGTGATACCAGTACACGCCGGGAGGATGGTCGGCTGGCAACGTGTACTGGTAATCGAATGATTCGCCTGCTGCGACCGTGACGAACACGTTGTCGCTGTTGCCGTTCGGGGAGATATGGAGCCCGTGCACGTGCAGATTGCTGGGGTCGGCTAAGCCATTTTTCAGGCTCACAGCGAGGGTGTCTCCCGCGCGAACGCGCAGGGTGGGACCTGGCAGGCCACCGTTGTAGCTCAGCGCGTTCACGTCTCGGCCAGCAATGCTCACTCTTTGGGGCGACGACGTGAGGTCCAGAGTGAGCGCGCCGTCTCTGCTGCGCAACTCGACAGGCTCTGTAAAGGTGTTGCCGGATTCTGTTCCCGCCGATGAGTTAGATGAGGGGCCCTGATTGAAAAAGACACCGGTAGCGCCCACCGCGACACTGGCGATCCCGACTCCGCCGAGGATCAGCGCGTTACGTCGGCTGATTTCGGACATTACGGGGACTCGTTGAGCACTCGAAGGTGTTCTCGGTATTGTTCCGTGGTGAGCTCCCCGCGAGCGAAACGTTCTTCGAGGATTCGTTTGGCGCCAGAGGCATCAGAGTGCCTCGGATTCTCAGGTGTTCCCTCGCTGCTGGACTTGCTCGACGCTAAACGAACAATGACATAGATGAGCAGGGCGACGCCGGCAAGTGCCAGCAGCCCGTATCCCCAAGCCCATCCCATATTTCCGTAGCCCCACATCATCAGATTTGGTTCCTTTCGCTTGGGATTGTGCCGTGCGGGCCACGATACCCCCGGTGGTATACAGGAGGCTGTGTGCCAACCGATTCGGCACCAGGACGAAAATTGCCCGCTGGCGCGAGCAATATCCCCAGAATCGTGTGCAACGCGCACTTGTCGGTGGGAATCGGACAGAATGGTTAACGCAGATCTCCGCCATTGCTTTGGGCGGGGTTTGAGTCAGCGCGACACGAGTCGTCAATCACTACCAACGAGAGGTGCACGGTGCAGTCCGAGAACTCTCACGCTTCCGATCGCCACATCCTAGTTATTGCTCACACCGGTCGAGCTGAGTCATTGACGGCCGCGATCTCTGTGTGCCATCAACTCATCACCGCAGGCATCGTGCCCGTATTGGCGCCCGATAGCTACGAAACTATTCTTCAAGCTGAACCAGATCTCTCTCCGATATCTCGCCTCGGCAACGAAGTCGAAACGGGCGAACTTGAGCTCGTCATCGTGCTCGGTGGTGACGGCACGATTCTGCGTGCGGCTGAACTGACCCGTGGCTGCAGTGCGCCGCTACTCGGTGTTAATCTCGGTCACGTCGGATTTCTGGCAGAGAGCGAGCGCGAAGAGCTCACTTCCACTGTGGAGCGTGCTCTGGCGCGTGACTACCTCGTTGAAGAGCGCATGACGCTCTCGGTGCGGGTGAAGGTTGACTCCGAAGTCGTCTACGAAACGTGGGCGCTCAACGAAGCAACGGTAGAAAAAGCCAGCCGAGAGCGGATGCTCGAAGTCGTCATCGAGGTTGACGGCCGACCCCTCTCATCCTTTGGTTGCGACGGCGTCGTCATGTCGACCCCCACCGGCTCAACCGCATATTCCTTCTCGGCCGGCGGACCCATCGTCTGGCCAAGTCTTGACGCCATCCTGCTTGTTCCCCTCAGCGCCCACGCTCTTTTTGCCCGACCGATTGTTGTTGGCCCAGATTCTGCGCTTGCCGTCGAAGTGATGGACCGCAACATGGGGACCGGTGTTCTCTGGTGTGATGGCCGCCGTGCCCACGATCTTCCCCGCGGCGCTCGAGTAGTCGTTCGCCGGTCACCCGTTCCCGTGCGCCTCGCGCGCCTCGCACAGGGGCCGTTCACCGATCGACTCGTAGAGAAATTCAACCTGCCCGTATACGGATGGCGTGGCCCAGCTTCGGAGGAGGGACCCCAGTCGTGATCGAAGAGATCTCCATTCGCGATCTCGGAGTGATCGCATCAGCACGACTCCCACTCGGCCCCGGATTTACCGCGCTCACGGGTGAAACCGGTGCGGGTAAAACCATGGTGGTCACAGCCCTTGGGCTTCTGTTGGGGGAGCGCGCCGATGCGGCAGCGATCCGTGCGGACAGCGACCAAGCATCCGTTGAAGGGCGCTGGGTCATTGACCCGAAGTCTGCCGTTGCCGAGCGAGTACGCGATGCCGGTGGTGATCTTGATGATGGCGAACTGCTGCTCGTGCGCACTGTGTCACGTGAGGGTCGCAGTCGTGCTGTTGTTGGCGGCCGCAGTGCTCCTGTCGGGGTGCTGACGGAGCTTGGTGACCAGCTTGTTGTTGTGCACGGGCAATCCGATCAGATTCGTCTCAAGTCAGCGACGGCTCAGCGCAATGCGCTCGATCGTTTCGCTGGAGCCGAATTGGCAACCGTGCTTGAGCAGTACCAAACCGTCTTCCGCCGCTGGCAGTCTGCCCAGGGCGAACTCGATGTGCTCGTAGCCGAAGGCGATCTGCGCAGTCGGGAAGCCGAAGAACTACGCGTGGCCATTGATGAGATCGAGTCCGCTGACGTTCGCCGCGGTGAAGATGTTGAACTCACCGAGCGTGCCGATCGACTCGCCAACCTTGAAGGCCTCCGTCTCGCAGCCGAAGGCGCCCACGCGGTGTTGTCGGCGGATGCCGCAGACGAGAGCTCCGATGTGGTTGCCCAGCTTGCCGCGGCCTATCGAGGGCTTGAGCGTGTTGCTGAGCATGACGCCCAACTCGGGTCGATCGCGGAAGCCCTTGCCGCGGCATCCATCACTCTCGGTGAAATCGCGACCGATCTTGCCAGCTATCTTGCGAGCCTCGATTCAGATGGCAGCCGCGAACTTGAACAGGTAGAAGAACGACGCAGCCAACTTGCCGCTCTCGTACGCAAACACGGAAGCAACCTCGACGATGTTGTCGACGTGCTCGATACTGGCAGTCAGCGACTACTGGAACTCGACAACGACTCCACTCGCATTGATACGCTCCGTGCTCAAGTGGAAGCTGATCAGGCCGAACTCATCGCCCTCGCAGCGAACGTCAGCGACGTGCGTACAAGCAGTGCACAGCGACTCTCCGCCGAAGTCACCAGCGAACTTGCGCAACTCGCCATGGCCAATGCCGAGATTGTCGTCACCGTTGAAGATCGCAGCGACTACTCGCTGAGCGGAAAAGACGAAGTGTCGATACTGCTTCGCCCACACCCCGGCGCGCCACCGCGCCCGCTCGGCAAAGGCGCATCCGGGGGAGAGCTCTCCCGCGTCATGCTTGCCATCGAAGTTGTCATTGCCGGCAACGACCCCGTGCCCACCTTCATCTTTGACGAAGTGGATGCCGGAGTCGGCGGTGCAGCCGCCATCGAAATCGGAAAACGTCTAGCCCAGCTGAGCCGCACCGCTCAAGTGATCGTTGTCACCCACCTTGCCCAGGTTGCCGCGTTTGCCGACAACCACCTCAGCGTCATCAAGGGCGACGACGGCTCAGTCACGGCATCCAGCGTTCACCAGCTCGAAGGAGAGGCGCGAATCGCCGAAATGGCGCGACTGCTCTCCGGCCTTCCCGACTCCGAATCGGGGCTCGCCCACGCTCGCGAACTCATCAACACCGCGCACGAACTGGAGAAGGCAAATCGCTAACGCAGAGCCTCTTTTGTGTCGCGAGCCTGTTAAGCCGATAACGAAACGCCCCAACAGCGCAACTTAAACGCCAGTCGTGAGATACGATAGAACCCCGTGGTGGACAATAAAAACGCGGTCGTAACAAAGCACATCTTCGTCACCGGAGGAGTCGTCTCTTCTCTCGGTAAAGGCCTCACGGCGGCGAGTCTCGGAAACCTGCTGACAGCACGCGGGCTCCGCGTCGTCATGCAGAAGCTGGATCCCTATCTGAACGTGGATCCCGGCACCATGAACCCCTTCCAACACGGTGAAGTCTTCGTCACCGATGATGGCGCCGAAACCGACCTCGACATCGGACACTACGAGCGCTTCCTCGACATCAAGCTCAACCAAGCAGCGAACGTCACTACCGGACAGATCTACTCCGAAGTGATCGCCAAAGAACGTCGCGGCGAATACCTTGGCGACACCGTGCAGGTGATTCCGCACATCACCGACGAAATCAAGCGCCGTATGCGCCTGCAGGCTGCCGGCCCGTTCGACGATGAAAACCCCCAGCCTGACGTCATCATCACCGAAATTGGTGGAACCGTCGGCGACATCGAAAGCCTCCCGTTCATCGAATCCGCTCGGCAGGTGCGCCACGAACTCGGGCGCAAGAACGTATTCTTCGTGCACGTTTCACTCGTGCCGTTCATGGCCGCCTCTGGCGAGCAGAAGACCAAGCCGACCCAGCACTCCGTCGCCGCGCTGCGCTCGATCGGTATCCAGCCCGACGCGCTCGTTCTGCGCAGTGACCGCCCCGTCTCCGAGTCCAACAAGCGCAAGATCGCGCTCATGTGTGACGTTGAAGAAGACGCCGTCGTCAACGCCACCGACGCCTCCAGCATCTACGACATCCCCGAAATGTTGCACAGCCAGGGACTCGACGCCTACATCATCAACCAGCTCGGCCTCGACGAAGCTAAGTCAGTGAACTGGGATGGCTGGAACGAGCTTCTCGAAGTCGTTCACAACCCTAAGCACGAAGCCACCATCGGTCTTGTCGGCAAATATATCGACCTGCCCGACGCGTACCTCTCGGTCACCGAAGCACTGCGTGCCGGTGGTTTCGCGAACAATGCGAAGGTCAACATTCGTTGGGTTCCTTCCGACGAATGTGAAACTCCAGAAGGCGCAGCCAAGAACCTCTCCGACCTTGACGGCATTGTCGTGCCAGGTGGATTCGGCGTTCGCGGCATCGAAGGCAAGCTCGGAGCGCTCAAATTCGTTCGCGAGAACGGCATCCCCACCCTCGGGATTTGCCTCGGGCTGCAATGCATGGTCATTGAATATGCTCGCGACATGGCCGGCCTCGAAGGTGCATCCTCGACCGAGTTTGACGCCGACAGCAAGTACCCGGTTATCGCGACCATGGCCGAACAGGTCGACATCATTGCCGGGGGAGACATGGGCGGCACGATGCGCCTCGGTCTCTACAACGCCAACCTTGAGCCGGGCTCGATCGTAGAAGAAATCTACGGCGCACCGACCGCGGCTGAGCGTCACCGTCACCGCTACGAAGTCAACAACGAATACCGCCAGCAGATTGCGGATGCCGGACTCACGTTCTCCGGAATCTCCCCAGACCGCACCCTCGTCGAATTTGTTGAGCTGCCGCGCGAAGTTCACCCCTACTACGTGGGAACTCAGGCACACCCCGAGCTCCTATCTCGCCCTAACCGCGCCCACCCGCTATTCCGCGGACTGGTTGCCGCAGCGATCGAGCGCCAAAAAGCAAACCGCCTCTTTGAGGTGACTGAGCAGGATGATGCATAGCGAACTCAGCGACGACCGCGTCACCCCACACCTGCTGAACACTGAAACAGTGTTCAGTGGTCACGTGTGGAACGTTGACCGCGAACGTTTTGAGTTAGAGGGATCAGAAATTACCCGCGAGTTTGTCAATCACACGGGTGCTGTTGCGGTGCTTGCTCTGGATGAGCGTGACCGGGTCCTCCTGATCAAGCAATACCGGCATCCGGTGCGCCTTCGCGATTGGGAACTGCCAGCGGGATTGCTCGACGTTGAGAACGAGTCGCCGCTGGTTGCCGCTCAGCGCGAGTTCGCTGAAGAGACCGATTTGCAGGCTGAATCGTGGCACGTGCTCAGTGAAATGCTGACCTCGCCGGGCGGAAGCAATGAAGCGGTGCGCATCTACCTTGCGCGCGGTGTGAGCGCAACGGGCGAGACCTTTGACCGTTTTGCCGAAGAAGCGGGCATCGAAATGCGCTGGGTTCCTCTCGAGGATGCGGTTGATGCGTTGCTTGACCGTCGCATCCAGAACTCGATTCTGTGCATGGGACTGCTTGCGGCCCAGATCGGACGCGACCGCGGCTGGAACACCCTCGGTGCTGCCGATGAGCCCTGGCCGCGGCATCCGCGAAACTACGACGAGTAATTCACGCGAGTAGTTGAATCAGATGAGTGAGTCGGTGCGCGCTGGAGCGGGAAACCGGATCGCGGTCGCCTCGGAGCGCTATCTGCGGCACCTGGCGATCGAACGTGGACTCTCGGCCAACACCCTGGCCGCTTATCGTCGCGACCTCGAGTCGTACCTCGCCTTCCTCGACGAACGCGACATTGTTTCGCCAGACGCCATCACCGCGGATGACGTGACGGCGTTTGCGCACAGCCTGCGTGCCGATCCCGAGCGCCCACTCGCGGCATCCTCGGTTGCCCGGATGCTGTCGACGGTGCGCGGCATCCACACGTTCTTCATCGATGAATCGTTGGCGACTGTCGATGTTGCCCACGCGGTGGCGATTCCGAAGCAGTCGATGCGATTGCCGAAGGCAATCACAATCGAGCAGATGGCGAGTGTGCTGGCGGCGTTCGAGGGCGATGACGTGATTTCTCTGCGCAATACGGCACTGCTTGAGCTGCTCTATGCCACGGGAGCGCGCGTCTCCGAGGTAGTGTCGCTCAATGTTGACGACATGATCGATGGTGACATTGTGCGACTGTTGGGCAAGGGTAATAAGCAACGGATTGTTCCGGTTGGCAGCTTTGCCCGCGACGCGATTCAGCAATATCTGGTGCGGGCGCGGCCGACGCTCTCGCTGAAGGGTCCGTCGACGCCGGCGTTGTTTATGGGCGCGCGCGGGGCCCGGCTTTCGCGCCAAAACGTGTGGTTGATCATCCAAGCTGCCGCCGAGCGGGTCGAACTCGGTATCGATATTTCGCCGCACACTTTCCGTCACTCTTTCGCTACTCATTTGCTTTCCGGTGGTGCCGATGTGCGAGTCGTGCAAGAACTGCTCGGGCACTCTTCGGTGGCGACGACGCAGATCTACACGATGGTGACGGCGGACACTCTGCGCGATATGTACACGACGGCGCATCCGCGAGCTCGCTAGAGGACTCGTTTGGCCTGCGTGTCGCGCGTCCAAACCTTCAACCTTTGGTAGAGGCGACCCTGCTGTGTCCGCGCGTGGGAGCGCAGGCTGTGACGGATGCGCGACGTAAACTTTTGGCATGACAGCACCGCGTGTTACCCAGTCGGGGCTGGCAGGGTTGGATGTTCAGGCAATGGGCCCAACCGGCCGGCCGATCACTCACTTTCCCGAGCCACCTCCTCTCACGGGCCACGGCCCGGCGCGCATCATTTCGCTGTGCAACCAAAAGGGTGGCGTAGGCAAGACCACCACCACGATCAATCTGGGCGCATCTTTCGCCGAATACGGCCGACGGGTGCTCGCGGTCGATTTCGACCCCCAGGGGGCCCTCTCAGCAGGTCTCGGTGTGCCAACGCACGACGTTCCCACCATCTATGACCTGCTGCTCGGCACGATCAAGAACCCCGCAGAAGCGATCGTGCACACGAACGTGCCCGGTCTCGACGTCATCCCGGCAAACATTGACCTGTCTGCCGCAGAAGTGCACCTCGTCAATGAGGTTGCGCGCGAGACGATTTTGGCGCGCGTACTGCGCAAGGTTAGCGATCAGTACGACGTGATCCTGATCGACTGCCAGCCATCGCTTGGCCTGCTCACCGTCAACGCCTTGACCGCAGCTCATGGTGTTCTGATTCCGCTCGAGTGCGAGTTCTTCGCGTTGCGTGGTGTCGCCCTTCTCGTGGAGACAATCGAAAAGGTTCAGGACCGGTTGAACCCCGCGATCAAGCTCGACGGAATCTTGGCAACCATGTTTGATGCCCGCACGCTGCACTCGCGTGAAGTGCTCGAGCGCGTTGTCGAAAACTTCGGTGACGATGTCTTGGAGACCGTGATCGGTCGCACCGTGAAGTTCCCGGATGCGAGCGTGGCTGGCGCACCCATCACGACCTTTGCACCAGAACACTCTGCGGCGCACTCCTACCGCCAGGTGGCGCGAGAGTTGATCGCCCGTGGCGCCGTCGCCTAGCGACGTGGAAGAGTCCCAGTCGCCCGCCCCGGGTTTCTCGGTCTCGCTTAGCAACTTCAACGGGCCATTCGACCTGCTACTTTCGCTGATCTCGAAGCACGAACTCGACATCACCGAAGTCTCGCTGTCACGAATCACCGACGAGTTCATCGCCTACCTGCGCCACTTCGAATCCGAGGGCGATGGCACGGGTGACGGAATCGATGAGCTCGATCAAGCGAGCGAGTTTCTTGTGGTGGCGGCGACCCTGCTCGACCTGAAAGTCGCTGGCCTCCTGCCGCAGGGTGAACTGGTGGATGCCGAGGATGTGGCGCTGCTCGAAGCCCGCGACATGCTGTTCGCCCGTCTGTTGCAGTACCGGGCGTTTAAGCAGGCAAGTGATTGGTTCTCTGGCCACTTCGATGCCGAGTCAACGCGCACCGTGCGGTCAGTTCGACTCGAAGAGAAGTTTCGTACGCAAACTCCCGAGCTTGTGTGGACGCTCAGCCTCGATGACTTTGCTGCCTTGGCGACGCTGGCATTCACCCCGCGGGAGATCCCGAGCGTCGGCCTCGACCATTTGCATGCACCGCTCATCAGCATCCGCGAACAGGCAGCTCACGTCGTTGCGCTGCTGAGGTCGGGGGAGTCGATGACATTTCGGCAACTCATCGCCGGTGCAGAGCTAAAAGGCGTGATTGTTGCGCGATTCTTGGCCGTATTGGAGCTGTATCGCGGCGCAAATGTGTCGTTTGAGCAGATCGAGCCGCTGGGTGAGCTGACCGTGCGCTGGACAGCGCAGCACTGGTCAGACGATAGCCTCGCTAATCTGGGAGCTGACTATGGAAACTAATACTGCGACAGAAGAACTCGAGGCCGGCCCCGTTGTCGACCTTGCTCGAGGACTCGAAGCGATCTTCATGGTTGCTGACGAACCCCAGAGTCTCGTCAGTCTTGCCACAGCGCTCAATGCCCCCGTTGCGGAAATCCGCAAGACCATCACGGCGCTGTGTGCCGATTTCGATGGTGATGGCGAAGGCCCACGCCGTGGCTTTGAGCTGCGCGAAGTCGGTGGCGGCTGGCGTATTTATGTGCGCGCAGACTACGACGCAGCAGTGCGAGACTTTGTCTATACGCAAAACCCCTCACGGTTGAGCCAGGCTGCACTCGAAACCTTGGCTGTCATTGCCTACAAGCAACCAATTAGCAGGGGAGCGGTCGCAGCAGTGCGTGCCGTTAATGTCGACTCTGTTGTGCGCACGCTGCTCGGCCGGGGACTTATTACGGAGGCGTTTACCGACAACGAGACGGGCGCCATCCATTACGAAACAAC
The DNA here is from genome assembly GCF_053580035.1 of Rhodoglobus sp. NCBI lineage: Bacteria > Bacillati > Actinomycetota > Actinomycetes > Micrococcales > Microbacteriaceae > Rhodoglobus > Rhodoglobus sp. The sequence continues at coordinate 14,283 of NZ_JBMDVL010000001.1, forward strand.
GGAGCTAATGCTCGTGCAATTGGGAATCAATTCCATTGCCGAGTTACCTCCGATCTCGCCGCTTTTATCTGATGGTTCGGACGGTTTTGATGAACAACGCTAATGGCGCAAGCCCCAGCAATCCCGAAGGCGAACGCCTTCAAAAAGTAATGGCCGCTGCCGGTGTGGCATCGCGTCGCGTTTCAGAAGATTTGATCTACCAGGGTCGTGTCGCGGTTAACGGCAAGGTCGTCGAAGAGGCTGGTCGTCGGGTGCGACCGACCGACCGCGTGACTGTTGACGGCACCGCCATCCAGCTCGACACCACCAAGCGCTACGTGATGCTCAACAAGCCTGTTGGCGTTGTTAGCTCAATGGCGGATGAGAATGGTCGCCCCGACCTTCGCCAGTTCACGGGCAACTATGACGAGCGACTCTTCAACGTTGGCCGTCTTGACGCTCAAACGTCTGGCCTCATCATCTTGACCAATGATGGCGAACTCGCGCACGTTCTCGCGCATCCTTCCTTTGGCGTAATGAAGACCTACATCGCCAAGGTGGAGGGCACGGTGACCGCGCAGACCATCGCACAGCTCACTAAGGGCATCGAACTTGAGGATGGCTTCATTGCGGCAGACAAGGCGCGGGCGCTCGGCCGAGCATCCGGCGACCAGACAATGGTGGAACTCACTCTTCACTCGGGGCGAAACCGCATTGTTCGTCGGATGTTGGATGCCGTCGGTCACCCCGTGATTGAACTTGTGCGGCGCCAGTTTGGCCCGCTCAACCTGGGCAGCCTCGGAATCGGCCGCACCCGCAACCTAACGAAAGTGGAGTTGGGCGCGGTGCTGACGATCGCCCGTGACGCCGAGGAACAGTCGTGAATCTAGGCCGCATCACAGGGCAAGTTCGCATCGTTGGTGCGGGTTTGCTCGGTGCGAGTATTGGGCTCGGATTGCGGGCCAAGGGTGTTGACGTGATTGTTCACGATGCTTCCCGCAGCACTTTATCGCTCGCGATCGATTACGGCGCTGGTCGTGCACCGCAACCTGACGATGCACCAACGCTGGTCATTGTTGCGGTTCCGCCCGATGTCACCGCCGAGGTTGTTGCGCGCGAACTTGCGGCGTGGCCGCGAGCATCCGTGACGGATGTTGCGAGTGTGAAGGTCGGTGTACTCGAGGAGCTCATTGCTCTTGGTGTCGATCTCGATCGTTACGTTGGTTCGCATCCCCTTGCTGGACGCGAACGTGGCGGTGCGAGTGCTGCTCGCGCTGACCTCTTCATCGGTCGGCCGTGGGTTGTTGGCAGGGGAGAGCCCTTCCGTCGTCGCGCGGTGGAAGATGTGGTCATCGAGCTGGGGGCGGTTCCGATTGCGATGTCTGCTGCCGAGCATGACGACGCAGTGGCTCTGATCTCGCACGTTCCCCAAGTGGTGGCAAGTTTGCTTGCGCACCGGTTGGCCGGAGCATCCGACGCCGCTGTTGGGCTTGCCGGTCAAGGACTGCGCGACACCACCCGCATCGCGTCGAGCGCCCCCGAGCTGTGGGTGCAGATTTTGGCCGCAAACGCGGGACCGGTCGCACACATCTTGCGGGAACTTCAGGCCGAACTTGGTGTTGCGATTGATGCGCTGGAGACCCCCGATGCACCTGGCGCACGCCGCGCCATCGCCGAAGTGCTCGCCGGAGGAAACACGGGAGTCGCCCGGATCCCCGGAAAGCACGGAACACGCAAGCACTTCAGCCAACTTGTCGTGATGGTTGATGACAAGCCGGGAGAGCTCGCACGGCTGCTCACCGAAATCGGCGAAGCCCAGGTGAACATGGAAGACTTGCGTCTTGAGCACTCACCGGGCGCCCAATTCGGTCTCGCCGAAATCTCGGTACTGCCCGAAAAAGAAGCCCTACTTATTAGCGAGCTCGAAGCTCGTGGTTGGAAGATTGCAGAGACTTTAGCGTGAACACAGACCCATCGTTCGTTGTCGTGGCCGTCGATGGGCCTGCAGGCAGCGGCAAATCGAGTGTGTCGAAAGCAACCGCTCGCGAACTCGGCTTCGACTACCTCGACACGGGGGCTGCCTATCGTGGATTTGCCCTGCACTGCCTCGACCGTGGTGTTGACACCCTCGGGCCCAGCGATGTTATCGATACTCTTCCCCGCTTCGAGTACTTCATCGGGATTGACCCAGACAACTACTTTGTGAAGGTCGACTCGGAGATCGTGACCAACGACATCCGCGAACCTCGCATTACTGGTGTTGTGTCGAATATTGCCCGCATTCCCGAAGTGCGCGAATACATGGTTGAGCTGTTCCGCAGCATTATCGCGAGCAGTGAAAAACCCGGCATTGTGGTCGAGGGGCGAGACATCACGACGGTCGTTGCCCCCGACGCTCAGGCGCGAATTCTGCTAACTGCTAGTGAAGAAGCTAGGATGGGAAGACGTGCGGCCGAACTCTCCGGAGAATCGAGCGCGACAACGGCGCAACAACTCAGTTATCGAGATGCGCAGGACTCCAAAGTCGTGGACTTCATGAACGCCGCAGAAGGAGTCATCACCATTGACTCCACCAATCTTGACTTCGATCAGACCGTGACGGCCGTCGCGAGTTTCGTTCGCTCCAGCATGTAACTAAAGGACTACCCATGGCCGATCATTCGCCCGCCGAAGACGATTTTCCCGAACTGAACCCGGCTCTCGTCGAACGACTTTCCGGCATGAACGAAGACGAGGCTGCCCAGCGCACCTCTGCCTTGCGTGCCGGCCTCAGTGACTACGATCTCGACGATGAGGACCTTCAGGTTCTCGACGCCGCTAGCGAAGATCCTGATGCAATCTATTACCTTCCTGCCCTTCCGGTGCTGGCCATTGTTGGTCGCCCGAACGTCGGCAAGTCTGCTCTGGTTAACCGAATCATCGGTCGCCGTGAAGCTGTTGTTGAGGACACCCCCGGTGTTACTCGCGACCGCGTGAACTACAAGGCCGAGTGGAACAACCGTCACTTCACCATCGTTGATACTGGCGGCTGGGAGCCAGATGCTAAGGGCATCGACGCCTCTGTTGCCGCTCAGGCTGAGATCGCTATCGACCTCGCCGACGCTGTGCTCTTTGTCGTGGATGCCACTGTTGGCCCCACTTCGACTGACGAGCACGTTGTGCGCATGTTGCGTGCCACTAAGAAGCCAGTGATTCTCGTCGCTAACAAGGTCGACGACGTTCACCAAGAGTCGGATGCTGCTTCGCTGTGGAGTCTCGGACTCGGTCAGCCGTGGCCAGCCTCTGCCGTTCACGGCCGTGGTGTTGCCGACTTGCTCGACCACGTTTTGACGGTTCTGCCTGAGATTTCGAACGTTGCTAAGGAAGAAGTCGGTGGCCCTCGCCGCGTCGCTATTCTTGGTCGCCCGAATGTCGGCAAGTCGAGCCTGTTGAACAAGACTGCCGGTGAAGAGCGCGTTGTTGTCAACGATCTCGCGGGCACCACTCGTGACCCCGTCGATGAGCAGATCGAGCTCGGCGGAAAATTCTGGCGCTTCGTTGACACTGCCGGTATTCGCCGTCGTGTTGCGCTCGCTCAGGGTGCAGACTTCTACGCAACGCTTCGCACGAGTGCAGCGCTCGAAAAGGCTGAAGTTGCCGTTGTCATTTTCGATGTCAGCCAGCCGCTCAGCGTGCAGGACCTCAAAATTGTTGATCTCGTGCTCGAATCGGGCCGCGCGCTCGTTTTGGCCTTCAACAAGTGGGACCTCCTCGACGACGAACGTCGCGATCTTCTTGAGCGCGAAATCGACAAGGACCTGTCGCACGTTGCGTGGGCTCCTCGCGTGAACATTTCAGCCAAGACTGGTCGCCACATGGAGAAGCTGGTTCCGGCTCTCGAGCTGGCGTTGGAGTCGTGGGATACCCGCGTTCCGACCGGTAAGTTCAACGCGCTTCTTGCCGAACTGACGCAGGAGCACCCTCACCCGCTTCGTGGTGGCAAGCAGCCGCGCATCCTCTTCGGTACACAGGCATCAAGCCGTCCGCCGACGTTTGTTCTCTTCACGACCGGGTTCTTGGACCCGCAGTACCGTCGCTTTATTACGCGTCGACTGCGTGAGATCTTCGGCTTCGATGGCACGCCCATCCAGGTCAACATGCGTGTACGTGAAAAGCGGAAGCGCAAGTAACGTCTAGAGCCTTTACGACAAACGGCGAGTCACTTCTCGAAAGAGAGTGACTCGCCGTTTTGCCGTTAAGTGGCGCTGTGAGCCGCGCGTGAACGCGGCGAGCGTGAATGCTGCGTTCGTGAGCTAGGTGAGGGTGAGCGGGCGCAGTGGGCTACCCGTTCACACCCGCTTAGTGTGCTGTCGGTGTCTCGGGGGATTCCGAGTCGGCCGGCTGGAGCTCTTCGGCTGGGCGTTTCACGAAGAAGGTGGCGACGACGGCAAAGAGCGAGATGATTCCGCCGGCCATGAACGCGAGTCGCACTCCGCCGGCGAGAGCGACGGTGTCTGTTGCGCCATCGGAGGCGAGGGCCACGGACTGCACGGTGAGGAGTGCGATGAACAGTGCTGTGCCGGCGGCTCCGGCAAGTTGCTGCACGGTGCCGATGGTGGCGCTGCCGTGCGAATACAGGTGGGGCTTGAGGGATCCGAGGGCTGAAGTGAACAGCGGGGTGAACATGAAGGCGAGGCCGATGCTCATGGGGATGTGGATGGCGACGACCATGAACGGCGAGCTAGTTTCGGAGAGCATGGTGAAGCTCCACAGCGCGGCGCTCACGAGAATGGCGCCGGGGATCATGAGGGGGCGCGGGCCGACTTTGTCGTAGAGGCGACCGACGACGGGGCCGAGAAGCCCCATGATGAGGCTGCCGGGCAGCACGAGCAGCCCGCTCTCGATGGGCTCGAGGCCGAGAACGTCTTGAGTGAACATGGGCAACAGGATGATGGTGCCGAAGAGCGCAGCCATCATGACCATCATGAGACCGATCGAGACGGCGAAGCCAGGAGCGGCGAAAGTGCGGAGGTCGAGCAGCGCACGATCCTCTTTCTGCAGAGCGATTTGGCGAATGATGAACAGCGTGAGACTGATGGCACCGGCAACGATGGGAATCACGGGGGCGACAAACACTGTGGTGCCGCTGGCAGATTCGCCGAGGCTGGAGAGCCCGTAGATAAGCCCGGAGAATGCGATCGCCGAAAGAATTACAGAGAGAACATCGATCGAGACCTTGCTCGGCTCGGTGACGTTCTTGACCCGGGTGATGCCGAGGATGAGCGCGATGAGCGCGATGGGAATCATCACGATGAACACCCAACGCCAATCGAAGACAGCCAATACCAGACCGGCAACGGTGGGGCCGACCGCCGGCGCCATCGACATGACGATCGAGACATTACCCATCGTTTTGCCGCGAGTTGCTGGTGGCACCAAAGTCATGACGGTTGTCATCAGAAGGGGAAGCATCATCGCGGTGCCGGAGGCCTGAATCACGCGACCAATGATCAGTACAAAGAAGGTGGGGGCGACAGCGCCAAGCACAGTGCCCAGAGTGAAGAAGGACATGGCGGCGATAAAGATCGTGCGGGTCGAAAAACGTTGGATGAGGAATCCGGTAATCGGAATCACCACCGCCATGGTGAGCATGAACGATGTCGACAACCACTGAGCGGTGCTCGGCTCGATGTTGAGGTCAGCCATGATGCGGGGGATAGCCACCACGAGGGATGTCTCGTTGAGGAACACCACAAACGTTGCCGCAAGCATGAGCGCAATGACGAGACGGTTGCGACCGCTGTTATCCACGGGAGCGTCATGAGTGGGCGGCGCCCACTGGGGAAGGGCAATGTTGCCAGTAATCGGCGACGTGCTGGTCATGGGGGTCCTGTCGTATTTAAAGTGGTGGGACGAGGCAGCAGCCGGAAGAGAAAGCGGCGCACAAATCAGTCGTCACTCTCATTGTCATGCAGGGCAACGACATCCGTCAGTGTTTTAGTCCAGAAAGGCTTCCGCCTGAGGCGAACACGCGGCACACGCGCGGCATACAGCACCCGGGATCGGGCAGCGCAGGCAGCGACGTGAACCACTCCCCACCGGCATCCGCGACCCGGTATGTTGGAGGCACAACTTGTGACACGGGGTGCCCTGCGGGGCTGAGATCACACCCGTCGAACCTGATCTAGTTAGAACTAGCGAAGGGATGTCGTGCATGTCGCGTACGCCACCAAATCTTTTGACCGCCACTCAAGAAGCGCTCGAGGCGGTGAGATCGACGTCGCCGCTCGTGCAGTGCATCACCAATAGCGTGGTGGTTGGCTTCACCGCCAATGCGCTGCTTGCGGTGGGGGCGGCTCCCGCGATGGTGGATATTCCGGAGGAGGCTGGCATTTTTGCCGGGGTGGCATCCGGATTGCTCATCAACCTCGGCACCTGCAGTGCTGAACAGCGTGCGGCGGCTCTCGAAGCGGCGCCAGCCGCCAAGGCTGCGGGAACACCATGGGTGCTCGACCCGGTAGCGATCGGTGCTTTGCCAGTGCGCACTCCGCTCGCGCACCAGTTGCGTGACCTGGGCCCGTCGATTGTGCGGGGTAATGCCTCAGAGATTTTGGCACTCGCCGAACTGGGTTCAGGGGGCCGTGGTGTCGACAGCACCAGCAGCGCCGATGATGCGCTTACCGCTGCGAAACTGTTGGCGCGAGTATCCGGTGGTGCCGTCGCAGTTTCGGGAGCGACCGACATTGTGACCGATGGCGTGAGTGTTGTGAGGCTCTCGAACGGGCATCCGGTGCTGACTAAGGTGACCGGTGGTGGCTGTGCGCTTGGGGCGATCATGGCGGCGTTTGTTGCGGTGACTCCGGATGCGCTGACTGGGGCTGTGGCTGCCACGAGCGTGTATACGGTGGCCGCCGATCTCGCGGCAGAACGTTCGGTGCAGCCCGGCAGCTTTGCAGTCGCGCTGCTCGACGCGCTGAGTGAAATATCGGTTGATGACTTGGCGGCACGGGCGGTGTTTGCGTGATTCGCGGAGCGGCGGCGAAGGCGGCACGGCTCGAGAGCCCCGCCGCAGTGAGTGGCTTTCGGCAGAGCTTCGATCTCTCGACCTATTTGGTGACAGATTCTGCGCAAGCACGCGCGGCCGGTCATGATCTGGTCGATCTCGTCTACGAGGCGGTAGCGGGAGGAGTCACGATCGTGCAATTGCGGGAGAAAGACCTGCCGGCGCGCGAATTTCTCGATTTGGTGCTGCGGGTGTCGACCGCTGTGGCTCGCAAGGTTCCGGTGCTCGTGAATGACCGAGTGGATGTGTACCTGGCTGCCCGCGAGATGGGTGCCCGGGTGGCTGGGGTCCATATGGGGCAGCATGACCTGCCTACCGGCTCGGTGCGGGCCCTTGTCGGTCCGGATGCGATTGTCGGGCTGAGCGCTGCGACCGAAGACCAACTCTATGAGGCGAGTGTGCGTTCGGCGGGTGTCGACTATGTCGGTATTGGCGCCCTTCACCCGACGACAAGTAAGAAGGATGCCCCAGAACAGCTGGGTCATGCGCGGATGGCGGAGCTGATTGGGTTGAGCACGCTGCCCAGTGTGGCAATTGGTGGCATTGGACCGGATGATCTGCCGCTGTTGCGGGCGGCCGGTGCTGATGGTGCTGCGGTTGTTTCGGCTATTTGTGGTGCGGCTGATCCCCGCGCGGCGGCTCGGGCGCTCGCGGACGCCTGGGCTGGCGAACGTATGGGGGAGAGCGTCGGAGGCGGCGCGTGAGCGGGGGAGCCGGGGTTAGCGTGGTGTCGGGCGTGCATGGCGTGTCGGGTGTGCAGGTTGTGCCCGAGCTGCCAGGTGTGCCGGCTGCGGGGTATGTGCCGCGCGTGCTGAGTATTGCCGGGAGTGATCCCTCGGGAGGTGCCGGCATTCAGGCTGACCTGAAGTCGATTGCTGCCAATGGTGGCTACGGCATGGCGGCGATTACCGCGTTGACGGCTCAGAACACGCAAGGGGTGCATGGAGTGCATGTGCCGCCTGCCCCGTTTCTGCGGGAGCAGTTGGATGCGCTCAGCGACGACATAGCGATTGATGCCGTGAAGATTGGGATGCTCGGCACCGTCGAGGTCGTTGGTGTCGTGCGCTCATGGCTTGAGGCTGAGCGGCCGCCGCTCGTGGTGCTTGACCCGGTGATGGTGGCCACGAGTGGTGACCGACTCCTGGATGCCGAAGCCGAGCAGGCGCTACGGGAGCTGGTGCGGGTGTGTGACCTAGTGACTCCGAACATTCCGGAGCTCGCGATCATTGCCGCGGAACCCGCCGCTGAGACATGGCCCGAGGTGTTGGAGCAGGCGGCGCGGGTCTCTGCCTCCTACGGGGTGCGCGTACTAGCCAAGGGTGGACACTTGAGTGGGGCCGAGGCTCCGGATGCGCTGGTGGATGCCCGTTTCGGGAACGCTGCTGTCGTGACTGAGTTTGCCGGCATCCGCATAGAGACCAGCAACACCCACGGAACGGGGTGTTCGCTGTCGAGCGCGCTCGCGACCCGGATTGCGGCTGGCGGTGACTGGGCTGCCGCTGTGGGGGAGTCGAAGCGGTGGTTGAGCGAGAGCATCCGTGCCGGTGCGGCGTTGCAGGTAGGTGGCGGGCGTGGACCCATTAGTCACTTTGCGGGGGTGTGGCAGCGCGGGGGTATCGAGACAGCGCCGACTGCGGCTGAGGTGCGCAAGCACTGGTGGGCGGAGATCGCCTCTGTGCGGGCCCAGATCGACGAGGGCGACTTTGTGCGGGCACTGGGCGATGGCTCTCTCGACCGGGGTGACTTCGTCTGGTACCTGGCTCAGGATGCGCTCTATCTGCGCGATTATGCGCGGGCGCTCGCCGAAGCTGCCCGATTGGCGCCGACCGCGGCAGAGCAAGCGTTCTGGGCGTCGAGTGCTGAGGGTTGCATCGTGACCGAGCTGCAGTTGCACGAGTCATGGTCTGTGGACGGTGAGCTGTTTGCGGCATCACCCAGTGCGACCACCACCGGATACCTGAACCACCTGTTGGCGACGGCGGCCCGTGGTGACTATGCGGTGCTCGCTGCGGCCCTGTTGCCGTGCTTCTGGGTGTACCACGACGTCGGTTCGCGACTGCACCCGCTGTCGCACCCTGAGCATCCCTACGCCGACTGGTTGACCACCTATGCCGATGAAGCATTCACGGATGCCACAGAGCAGGCCATCACGATAGTGACGGCGCTCGCCGCAGACGCCACCCCGCCGGTTCGGGATGCGATGCTGACGGCTTTCGTGGCATCGACGGAGCATGAACGCGAGTTCTTCGCCGCCGCATACGGCATCGCAACGAACTGATTTGGCCCTTGCTGCGGTTTTGGCCCCATTCTGAACATCGGCGCTCAGATTTCGCGGTAAGCTATTCGAGTTGTCGCGGGCTGTAGCGCAGCTTGGTAGCGCACCTGACTGGGGGTCAGGGGGTCGCAGGTTCAAATCCTGTCAGCCCGACCAAAGAAACACCTGATCAAATGGCATATTTATCCTTGATAAATATGCCATTTGTGTTAGTAAATGATGACTTGGGACCAACCTGGGACCGGTCTCTAAGCCACTTGACCGCGTATAGGTCAAGTGGGTCAGCGGTATCTAATCATAGAATTCCTCCTCGGCGTACTGGCGTAAGTGCTGGTTCACCGTGTCTGCAGCCTCTGTGAGCTGCCGGTCGTCGATGTGGAGATAGGTTCTCGTTGTCTCCAGCAAGGTATGCCCGAGGATCCGCGCGATGATATCGAGGGGAACCCCGGCGTTCGCCAGCCACGTCGCGCCGGTATGCCTCAGCCCATGTCTACGGAAACCGTTGTGACCGAGGCGTATGAGCAGCGTGTCCCAATCCGTGGCGCGGCGTAAGGAAGCCGAAGTAATGACGCCGCCATGTGGGCCGCGAAGCAGTGGCTCTTCGGCCTCTCGACCTTTGGTGAGGCGGCGGAGCGTGGGGGCCAGTGCCTCAAGGATCGGAACTCTGCGTGCGCGCCGCCCTTTTGGCGGTTTCATGCGCAAGCCGCCGTGCCCCGGATAGCACTGACGCTCAATGATCACGACTCCGTGGTTCCAATCGATGTCACCGACGCGGAGCCCCGCCACTTCTGACCCTCGAGCGGCGAGAAGAGCGCAGAGAAGCACGTGATCGTGGTAGCTGAGATGAACCCGTTCGCATGCGTCGGCCAGCGTAAACAATGCCGCTAGATCTGGGAGCACCTGCTGTCTCGTCGCTGAACCGGGCGGTGTGGGGCGCGTTCGCCGTGCGCGGGCTCGGGCAGGATTTCGATCAACTACCTCGTCTCGCACTGCTTCGTCCAAGATCCGGGTGAGTGCGGCAACAGATTGTTTGATCGTGGACGAGGAGCAGCTCTCTTCCCATCGGTCGATCGTGCGGTCAATGATTCCGGTCGAGATCCGGCATATGGGTAGATGGCCAAGCGCGGGAACCACTCGAAGGCGCAGGCCGACGCGATAGCCGGCCGCAGTTGAGGTCAGGTCGACGCCGCGGAGCCAGCGGTCACCGATTGCATCCGCGTAGGCGCTGAACGTGACGTACGGATCGATGTTTGTCCCGGCCGCGGCGTCCAGCCGTTCGAAGAACACGTCCGCCGCGGTGCGGTCGGCCACCGTCTTCGAATAGCTCCTGCGCTGCTTGGATACCTGATCAACCCAGCGCACCCGCGCGCGGATTCTTCCGGAGCGTACTTCGATATCGTGCGAGAGCCGGACCCCGAGGGGTGGGACATGAAGTTTTCTGGTCATGCGCACACAGCCCAGCACTGATGGGGTCGACAATCGGGGTTTCGCCGGGAGGGAATGTGGAGGGAGCTGGGAAGCGTCTTGTAGTGGCTCTAACCGCTCTTCTTACTTTTCCTCTGGAATGGCCTGAAATTCTTGTTCTTCGGGCCGTGGAGCCTACTGCTATTGGCCCGGACGCTTTCTGCTGAGCAACGTACGAAGCGGCGGCTGCCGGTGTAAGCGTGTCGCGTGGCGTGCGGTAGTCGGCTGAGACATGCTTAGGGCGAGATGTCTTCTGCAACTACTTAGACGGTGCACCCCGGTCCCGTCGGTCAAGGACCCGTTATGGCATTGCACCACCACTTTCCGATTCTTCAAGCTGAATTGCACACGTACCGTCACAAACTGGTACTGCGATGATCAAGAAGATTGTCAAGGTCGACAACATCGGTATCTTTCAGCGCTGGTCGCCTGGCTCCGCAGCTGAAGACTTTGCCAGGATCAACGTGATCTATGGCGGCAACGGCAGCGGTAAAAGCACCCTGGCCCAAGTGTTCGGAAAACGGGCTCATGGAGATGCTAATGGGGCCGAAATTCACATTGACGTCCTCGACGAAAATGGCACTCAGCGGCGGGTCAGCGCTCGAGACGATCCGTTCTGGGACCGCGTCAGAGTGTTCAACAAGGACTTCGTGAAACGCAGCCTTCTGTTTGACATCGAAGGCAGAAGCGACGCGCTTCCCCTACTCGTGCTCGGCACGCCGAACGTTGACCGCGCCAAACGGCTCACGGCCATTAACGAGCGTTTGAAGGAGATCGACGAGGAACTTCCGAAGGTCACCAAGTGCGCGACTGACTGGCAGACGGCGCACCGGAAGATTGCCACTGATACCGCGCGAACAATCTCAGAAGAGCTTCAGGCTGCTGGCAGCCGATTTAGCAGCCGTAGCTACAACGCAACCAAGGTTCGAGAAGCACTCAAAGATCCGAAGAGGTCAGCCGCCGAACCACCAGTTGACGTAGCTAGCGATCTGCAAGTCATCCAGAGCAAACAGATGGGTGACGTTGCACCTTTACCCACAAGGCAGTTCTCTCTGGCCGCGCTGGCAACAGATATTGAGCTTGTACTGGCGGAAAGCATCACCAACAACGCAATTGTCGAGCTCAAGGGCAACTCTCCTGCGGAACAGTGGGTTCAGGAAGGGCTCGCGCTGCACGATGGACGGGACCATTGCTTCTTCTGCGGAAATGAGCTTACTGAGGATCGCGGCCTCGAACTCGACAGACACTTCGACGCAAGCTTTACACGACTACAAGCCAAGCTCGTCGAGCTCGAGGAGCGTCTCTCAACCCACGAGTCCAGCGTCGTGCAAGTCCTCGCCGGTGCGCATGAAGCAGGCCTCTTGTATCCGGACTTGCGCGACGCTTACATTGCTAGCCGGGAAGCTGTATCGAAGAATCTCGCCCTATACCGGCAACGGATCTCCTCATTGCAGGGCCTCATTCGCAAGAAACGTGCGGCGCCATTTTCCTTGCCAGAGAGCGATGAGGAGCTGCCCGGAGTCGACGCGATCAGTTTTGAGTCGTTTGGAGATGTTCTCGACGATCACAACGTCCGAAACGCTAACTTTCAGAAATCCGTGACGCTAGCCGCGGATCGTGTTGAACGCTCCCGCCTCGCGGGCATCGTTGAGGGATACAAAAGTGCCATGGCAGGCGAAGCAGTGGCTCAAGGGCTGGTTGGTGGCTTCACCACGGAACGACGAGAGCTGCTTCGAGAGCGTGAGGAGCTTGACGTCGAGCACCTCGATTCCGCACCACTCGCCGAGGAACTGACCCGGGACATCGCCACACTTCTGGGACGAGCAGAACTGTCTTTCAGAAAACAGGGCGACAAATACGCGATCGAAAGACACGGTGAACCCGCGACAGCGCTCAGCGAGGGAGAACAAACAGCCGTCTCGCTGCTGTACTTCTTATGCAGCCTCCGAGACGAAGAGACAAAGGGCATCAGAGCAACTGTCATCATCGATGACCCCGTATCAAGCCTCGATCAGGAGATTCTTGTCGGCGCGTCGGGCCACCTCTGGAGTGCACTCGTAGGCAACGGGTCAAAGCACCAAGTCATACTTCTGACACACAGCTTCGAGTTGTTCCGCATGTGGAGCAACCAATTGGACCGGCTACCTGACAGCCTCAAGAAGACTTGCAGCTTCACGATCGCAGAACTCCGAACACGCTACGAGAATCCCTCTGAGGGGGTGCCGGTGAGGCGGCCGCGGTTGCTTTCCTGGAGCGATGCTAAAAAACGAAAGAAGTTGCGCTCCCAATACCACTATCTATTTTGGCGAGTTGGGAACGTGATCGCTGACAACCGAGCCAGCGGAGACCTCATTGCGGAGTTTGAGGCCATGGCAATCATTCCTAATGCTGCGCGAAAGATGCTCGAAGCATTCCTTGCGTTCAAATACCCGAGTTCAATCGGCGACTTCGAAGGATCGATGAGACGAGCATTAGAGCACGAAGCTGTAACTGATCCCGTCAGGCAACGCGTGACTCGATTCTTGCATCAGCAGTCTCACAACGAGGAAGCCGATATCGGCCGCGGAACCAATTTCGGTGAATCAATTAGCGTGCTTGCGTCGAGCCTGGAGTTCATCAAGGCAATCGACAGGCAGCACTTCGAAGAGATGTGCAGAGCGCTAGACATTGACCAAGAACAACTCCAAATGGTTTGAGGGGGAGTCGTCATTGGTCGAGCCGTTCTTCGTCTGAAGATGCGTATGAACTCACTGTTCAGAAAATCAGGGGATTCCGTCGGTGCTGGAAACCGGCTATTGTCTGAATATGGTTGAGATGAGTGAACGGCCGCAGCCTCCTCGGACGGAGGCAGACATGGTCGCGGTCGGAATAGCCACACTCCGCGATCGCCTTCCCCCGGATTGGTTGCTCACCGAAGCCGCAGTAGACCGAGGAACCCCTCGCGCAGACGCAACCTTTGTGCTGCGTTCCCCAGACGGGGGAGAGTTGCAAGTGGTCGTAGAAGCAAAACGGTTGCTGGAAGCAAGAGATGTGCCCCGGATTAGGGAGCAACTCGACAGAATCATCGACCGCCAACCTGCAACCATTGGGCTGGTCGCAGCCCGGTACTTGACAAAATCTACGCGCGAACGCCTTGCGGACGCTGGACTGTCATATGTAGACGCCACCGGGAATCTACTGATGCGCGCACAATCGCCTGCAGTATTCATCTCCGACCGGGGGGCCGATAACGACCCCTGGCGTGGACCAGGCCGCCCTCGGGGAACTTTGAAAGGAGAGCCAGCCGCCAAGGTGGTACGTGCTCTGCTGGACCTCCAAGGACCTTGGAAAATTAGCGACCTAGTGAAAGCATCGGCATCCTCCACGGGGTCGGTCTACCGCGTCGTCGAGTTCCTGGAATCCGAAGCGCTGGCCAACAGAGAAGACGGTGGGCTGATCACGGTCCCTGACTGGCCCGCCTTGCTGCGCCGGTGGAGCGACGACTACCAGTTCCTGCGTACGAACACCGTCACCCAGTGGATCGCCCCCCGTGGGATTGACTCGTTCCTCGAGCGGGTTCGGAAGTACGAAATGCGCGATTACGCGATAACAGGATCAATCGCAGCCGCCACCTGGGCGCCCTACGCGCCGGTCAGATCGGCCATGATCTACAGCCCGAACCCTGAGCGCGTTGCAGAAGCCTGGGGATTGCGCGCGACCGATACCGGGGCAAACGTCATCTTGGCCAGGCCGACATACGACGTCCTGGTTGAGCGCGCGATCGACAGGCCAGACGGCCTTCGTATTGCAGCACCGACACAGGTTGCTGTCGACCTCATGACTGGCCCCGGGCGTGCACCATCGGAGGCCGAAGAACTAGTGGAATGGATGAAAAGCAATGAACAGCTCTGGCGATGAAGCGGCGGACCTGCTGGTCCGAGCCCGCTCTGTTCTTCTCGACGCCCTCGACGCGTTACGCGAGCACATCGACGCAATCATCGTGATTGGCGCACAAGCGGTGTACCTCCGAACAGGCGGGATCGACGTCGCGCTCGCAGAAGCGACGAAGGACAGCGATGTCGCCGTTGACCCTCGCTTGCTCGCAGATGATCCACGGCTCGAAGCCGCGATGAGGGCCGCCGGGTTTTTGCCATCGGTGAACGGCCAGCCTGGGGCGTGGATAAGCCCGGACGGCATCCCCGTCGATCTAATGGTGCCCGAAAGCTTGGCCGGCGCTGGCACTCGCGGCGCGCGCATTCCTCCACACGATGCGAGAGCAACCCGACGTGCCAGAGGTTTGGAGGCAACACTCGTTGACTTCGACGAGATGGAGGTAGCAGCACTCGACCCGGACGATCACCGAATCGTCAGGGTGAAGGTGGCAGGTGCAGCCGCACTCCTCGTCGCAAAACTCCACAAGATCGCGGAACGAGTTGATACTCCTCGTCGTCTCATTGACAAGGACGCCCACGACGCGTACCGCATCCTGCGAGCGGTTGAAACGGACGCCCTCAGTTTCGCGTTCACACGTCTTTTGACCGACGGGCTCAGCGAGGGCGCCACGCGAGAAGCTTTGGTTTACCTTGCAGAACTCTTCGCTGCTGGGCCCGAGGCGACCGGGGCCATGATGGCGGGCAGAGCGGAAGAAGCAGTGGGGGACCCTGCACAGGTCTCAGCTGCCGTCGCGATTCTCTCCGGCGACTTGCTCGACGCGCTCGGCGAAGGATAACTACACGTGGATCAGGACTTTGGTCACCCGCGTTTGCGGGGCGGAAGCTCATCTCAAACTGCGGCACGGCTTCTAATCCTTTTGGACGTGCTTGGAATGCCTGTTGGAGATCCACCCCCTGTGCCTGGTGCGGTGCGAGCGATCTCATCTCTCACTCGGCTTGAGAAGCTTGATTTCTGGATGCGTAATCCTGACTACCTTGCGGATGAGCTTCTGACTGACCACCTCGAGGGACGGCTTCCACGCCAAACAATTGAGGTGCACGTCAGCCGAATGCTGAGCTTAGCTGCCACTGGCCACCACTATCCAATGATCCGCTTCAAGTACGGAGCGTATGAACAGGTAGACGATGCGCTTGCAAAGTTGAAATCAACCGGCCTCATCGAACACCGTCGTTCAGCTGATGCTGGCGACCGTGCCCGACGCGACTACTTCCTACTCGAAGAAGGTGAGCGTGTTGTCGCCCAAATGCGAACCACGCTGCCGCAGTTGCAGTGGTACGACGATCAAGCTGAAGCAATTGCGCTTCTTGCCGAAGCAGCGATGGGTTCTACTGCGCGGCAACGCCAATATGAACAGCCTGAGTACCGGGGGGCGAGGATCGGCACTGAAATCCCCGCGATTTTCGAACGAGTGGCGGAACGCGCGCGTGAGCTTAGTTTCAATATCGAGTCCGCGAGTGGCGAGGGGGAAGAAAAATGAACGCATCTGATAACTGGTACCAAGAGGTCGCGACCCTCAGCGGCGAGAGTAGTGAGGTTGCTCGGGAAATCCTGGAGCAGGAGCGGATTCCGGCACAGCGCGTGCTCCCGGCCCGGCGTCGCCTCCGCGTCGAGGCCGTCCACTTCTCTGGCGTGAAAAACCTTGCCCACCCGGATGGAGAAGACGAGCGCGTACGGGAAGCTTTTAGCTTTACCCACGAGCTCACTCACACCATTACGGCGTTCTTAACGCGGGCAAGGAACGACGCCGGGAAGTCCACGGTCCTTGACGTGATTCTTTGGGCGGTGCGAGGAACGAGCGGACTTGCCGGCGACGTCCGTGCATGGATGCGTCAAGCTTCTGTCCAATTCAGCATCGATGGAACATCCTACGTTGTGTGGTGGCGCATGGACGAGAAAGTCCCAAGCGGTCAAATCGTCACTCTCCGGGGATCTCAGAACCTCGATTGGCAGCGAGTTAATGATGAAGCACTGCGCGAAGCAGAGGATGAGGTGTCCGCCGGTGAGATACCTGCCGAGCGGCCGATGACAAGAGTGATCGGAGAGGCAATCAATGCGGGCGCCTTCGTTGCCGGGGTGTTCGTCGACGATGAAAGCTTCAAACGGACAATCGCAAATCTCATGAGCTCAGCGCTCGGGTTTGAGGAGACTGAAGCCTGGGCTAAGCACTCCAATGCTTCGGAAACTTCTGATGGACATCTCGTCACTCACGGATGGCCATTATGGTCTCAAGCATTGGCTATCTCGGACAAGCCGATCAAGGTGACTATTGGCGATGAAGCGCAGGCGTCCCAACTCGTGCTGCAGATGTACCTCGGTACAGCCTGGGGGCCAGCGGCTCTCGCGGCCAAAGCTCGCAGGTTAGCGATCGAAAGCCAGATTGCCTCGCTCAAGCGCCGTCAGTCGAACGACGAACGTGACCGCGACGAAACCGTAGCCGCTTTGCAGAGCGAATTAGCCGAGCTAGAAGCAGAGCAAGAAACGCTCTCATGGGTCGACGAACTGGACAAGCTCGAGGAGTTGGTCTCCGGTGTACGAGGAACTGCGCAAGAGCTGGCGAAGGCAGAGTCGGACTACTTGGTCGCAGCCCGGCTCTACGGGCAGTTTGAACGTGATTTGGCGGATGCTCAAGCTGACGAAGTGGCACTCGAAGAGGCTGCGGTAACCAAAAGGTTCTGGCATTCGCTGAAACCATCGTGCTGCCCGCGATGTGATGCAGTAGTTGATGAGAAGCGATGGAAGAAAGAGCGTGACGGGCAATGCTCGCTATGTGATTCCGATATTTCAGAGATTGCCGAGCCCGCGCCAGTCGAGTTTTCCAATGCGGAAGCCTACGCGGATGAATCAGATGATATGACTGATGATCGCTCGGCTATACGGGAGCGAATTGTCGCGGTGACCGAGGCGCGAGAGACTGCCTCTGACGTGCTCGACGCAGCGACGGATGAACGGGAGCGAGCAGCTGGCGCCCACCGTGTTGCTACTGAAGCTATCGGGACTAGCGATATTGACGTGGCTCGTCCGCGGCGTATCGAAATGGAAATTGCTACTCTTCGGGGGCGTATCGAGGAGCGTTCACGTGTTTCGGTTGCACCCGCGGAGTTGACTGAGAGAGAACAAGTTGTCTCGGTTTTGAAGGCCGCAGAGCAAGTTGCGAAAGTGCGCAGCGACAAGGAACGTACTGAACTTCTGAGTCTAGTCAGCACTGACATCACTGAGCTCGGACAGGCTTTGGGATTCGCGCAGCTTGAATCCGCTAAGTTCCAAGCGAACTGCAATCTTCCCGTCGTTAAAGGTGGTGAGCGGGTCAACTTTGGTTCTCTGACTGAAGGCGAGAGGCTTCGCCTCAAGGTCGCGGTGATAATTGCATTGTTGCGTGTCGGAACGGGCGCAGGTGTTGGACGTCATCCCGGTCTCTTGGTCATCGACTCACTTGCCCGCGAGGAGCTTAACCCCGCGGACGCGAAGCAACTGCTCGAAGAGCTCGAAAAGGTCGCTGACCTCGTGGGCCTTCAGATCATTACCGCTTCAGCACGCGGGGAGATGATCGCGGAGGCGCTTCCCCCTGACGCCGTTCGATTTGCGCGCGAATCAGACGATTACATGTGGTGATGGGTTATGACCTGAAGTGGCAATCGAGTAGTGGAGAAGGAAGGACAAAAAGATGGGGCAGCCTCTTGATACCCTGCGCCGTTGGGAGGATTCCAATCTTCCAACCTTCGACCAGCTTGGAGGGGAAGCCGCGATCTTTGCTGAGCGCGACGAGATCCTTGCGTGTGACGCCGCGAAGATAGTTGGGGTCCTCTGTGCCAGCTGGGCACAGATAGGCTCGAAAACAGACGCAATTGAGTTCCTCATGCAGGCAGTCAAGACCGACGATGTCTACGATGCAGATGACGTTCTCGACGTCATCTTGACAAGTGAACTCGCCCTACCCGACCTTGCGGAACCGCTCACCAACTTCCTGCGGGAAGCATCCTGCCGTGAAGGAATTCTGGGGGATATCGCTAGCCAAGGCTGGACTCGGCTCGCACTTGGTGAATGGTGTAGCGGGTTGGAACTCCGCGGTCATCTGGCGCATCGGGCCAAAAGTGCGAGCGTTGGTCGTGGGGAAACAACCATCTATTTTGTGCGCTCAGTCGGAGCTGCCCTCCACAGGTGGAACGATGACGAGCTCGCGGCAACGATGCGCGCGCTTGGCCTCCTAGACGGGTATGAGGCGGATGCCGCCTTCGAGCTCGGAATGCACTACGTAGGTCGAGCACTTTCAGCAGAGACACATGTCCGAGCAATAGAACAGCTCCGCACTGCCGTCGAACATCTCAGTAAGGCTGAGTACCTTGATAACCGTAAGGATGCCAAAGCGTTTCTTGCAGCGATCGGGCCACTCCTGGGATATGCGGAGGGCAAGCCGGTCTCACAAGACGTTGTCGTTGAGGTTCGTGGAACCATCAACGACTACCTAATCGGGTATAGAGGTCTTGGGCGACACTGGCGGCAAGGACGTGCAGATACTAGCGACGGATGGGCCGAACTTGTTGCACTGCTTGCAGATGCGTCTACCAGCAGCGACCCCGAGTGGTTTGACCCATCGGCAGTTATCGAAGCGGCAGCAAAGGTATACACCGCTCACGTCACAGTTGAATTGGTCGTCAGCGAGAACGCCGCTCCTGATAGGGCGAAAGGCCGCGGACTCGCAGCGCTGGTGCGGCCGGCCATCATTTCTGCTTTCGTCACTAAGCCCCCCAGCCTGCAGTTCATAGGACATTGGCTGGACGCGGCTAAGGCGCGTGGGAACGGGGACGCTCAGCTGATTGCCGCTGTCGAACTGCTTCAGGCCGATGTCTCCACGAGAGGCAACTCCCACCCAAAAGCTGATGGCGGGGACGGACCGTCGTCTGTTTCTGCCGTTCCCGCGCCCCTCGTGGAGGGCCTCGATCAGTTTCTTGAGCTCTATTCGAGCGTGAATGCCCCGCTCCCCTTGGCGTGGGACAACGTGGTTCGGCGAATCATCGACGAAATTGAAGAAATTAGGCCAGAAGAGGCCGCCGCGGTACGAAGCGAACTTGCCGCACTCGTGGTTCACCTCGTTCGATTCGTTGCCCATCACATCAATCTTCGTCAATCGGGTGAGCGAAAGAAGCCTTGGCTCGGAGTAAGTGCAGACTTCCCGAAGGAGCACGCGCTTTCAGAGGCCCTACATGAATGGTTAGCTGCCTCCGGTGTCGATGCAACAATCGAGCGAGTGAACACGGCCGGAGGCGACGTCGACCTTGAGGTTAGATTTAGGTTCGGTAGTTTCTACATCGAGGTTAAGCGTGTTCTGCATAAGACGACGGATGTAGTGCTTACAGATCGTTTCGGCAAGCAGGCAACTCAGTATGCTGCGACCGACATCCCAATTGTGTTTCTCGCGGTGCTTGACTACGCACCTCGACAGGTGAGGGTCGATTTGCCTGGCGTGTTCTGGACAATTCCATTCCGGCCAGAGCCCGCATCTCGCGAATATGCACTTACGTCCCTGCGGGTACAGGCAAATGTTGAGTCGCCCTCTGCGTCCAGTCGTTCACGACGGACAAGTGTTTGACAGTTGGTTGCCCATGCTCCCCGGCGAAATATTCAAAGTCAGACGTGCCGTTTAGCACCGTCAGTCAATGAAAAAGGGGGACCAAAAGGGGACCAGAATCATGCAAGTCATGCAATGCATGACGTGATTTGAACCGTTCTGCGCAGCTCCGCGCCCCGGAATATCAACGATCTGGGCTCGTAGGGCTACCTGGGGGTCAGGGGGTCGCAGGTTCAAATCCTGTCAGCCTGACAACGTGATGTCACAAGACGTCGGAATAGTCCGGATCCACGTTTGTGGATTCGGACTATTTTTGTCTGCCGAAGACTAGCTTCAGCTTGTCGGTGGCTCTCGGTCGCCACGCGATCGCCAGCGTCGATACCCAATCCGAAATACATCACAATGTGGTGGCGACTATGAAGCGAGCGATTATCGGATGCATTCTTGTATCTGGTCTTGTTCTCGGCGGAGCCGGAGCGGCTTTCGCGTACTCCGGGCAGGATCTGCCCGACTCGATCGAGGGTAACCCGCCCGGTTTCGACGATGATTTCGTCGAGTAGTAGACCCGCTGTTCGAGTTACCTGTTGGCCCCGTCGAGGAACGGCGGGGTCGGCTGCTCAGCAAACGGAGGAGCTGTCACCACCACCGAGGGCGAATGTCAGCGGGATCGCGAGCGAAGGTGCATACTGGGGCGAGCAGGGCGGGGCAGAGGGGGAATTTTTCTGTTCGGCGGGATCACCCGGTCCACTTGCTTCTACGCCCGAGTGGATGTTCTATGACTTTGTCAACCCTGTCCTATTTTCCTGCCGTGCAAAGGCGCCGACCATTCAGATCGCGGATGCTGGCGCTCACCTTGGTGCTCGCTATCAGCTTCTCGGGGCTTGCGTCGATGCCAGCTTCCGCCATTGGCGTGACTAGTCCCACTTTGTTGGCCGGATGTGTGCAGGAGACAGCGGTCGGATCGGTGTCGTGTACCTTCAGCTTCACTGGGGTGGAGCAAGTCTTTACTGTTCCTGCTGGGGTGACGTCTGTGACCGTGGTCGCGACCGGCTCTGCGGGCGAGACAGTTCAGACTAGGCATGTGGGGTTAGTTGCTGGGGGCGACGGCGGAATTGCGACGGCGGTGCTAGATGTCACGCCAGCATCCGAACTCTTCGTCGAGGTGGGCGGCGTCTACGGCTTCAATGGTGGCGGCAGGTCTGGGCTGGCATGGGGAGAAGGAGCTGGATCAGGCGGGGGCGCCTCTGATGTGCGAACTCTTAGCGCCGACGATTCCCTGAGCCTGGGCTCACGCCTTGTTGTTGCCGGCGGCGGCGGCGGAGGCGGAGGCGTCGGGGACACAACTGGTTATTTAAGTACGGCACCCACCGGAGGTGCTGGCGGCGCAGCGGAAGCCTCTGGCGCTAGCGGTGAGTGGATGTGGGCTGGTGTTGCGTACGCTCCAGGTGCTGGCGGGTCACCCGGAACAGCAGATGCCCCTGGGGCTGGCGGTTCAGGGGGAACCGAACTGCGGCCCGGAGTCGTCGGTGCCGAAGGGCAAGGCGGACGTGGAGGTGCTTTTGGCAGAGACGATAGGGACTATGGCGGAGGCGGCGGCGGCGGCGGCGGCGGTTGGTTCGGCGGCGGCGGCGGTGGCTCAGGCACCGGCTTGGTGAACAGTTCCGGTGGCGGTGGCGGAGGCGGAGGCTCATCCTACGTTCCGTCAGGCGGCACGACGGCGACGGCGGAAAAAGACGCCCCCGCATCCGTGGTTATCAGCTACCAGCCCGTTGGCGTCGTGGGGTTTCTCAGCGCACGTCTAGCCTCACAGACGACTGTTGCTGGGATAGGGGTCGCGGTGCAGTCAGTTGGCCTCAACTCAGACGGTGCCGGAGTGCAAGATCTGACCTCAGTGGCAATTCTTGACATCGCCCCGGATGGCACGTGCACAACTAATTCGTGCACGCCAGCAAGCCCAGGCATCCACACGGTGACGTCAACCGTGGGTGCGCTCACAGACTCGGCGACTCTGACCGCCACGATTGCAGACCCCGTATTCACCGCTTCTACACCGGACTCGACAACGATGTCCGGCGTTTCTGGTGTCAACTACACTTTCGCAGCTGCGGGAATCCCTGCGCCGAGCTTCTCTGTCGGAACAGGAACGTTGCCGCCCGGGCTGAGCCTCAATCCCGCGACCGGAGACCTCTCGGGGACACCCACAACCGTCGGTATCTCGACCTTCACGGTTGTCGCATCGAATGGAGGCGTTCCAGCGACGACTCCTCGGATATCCATCTCAGTTCTGTTGCCGTCTGGCTGCGTCCAGCCTGAAATAGCTGGCGTCGTCACGTGTACCTACAATTCCATTCAGGCCGAGCAGACCCTAGTGATTCCCGCCGGTGTTTCTTCGATCGCGGTCACCGCGGTCGGAGGCGCAGGCGGAAACGGCCAACGGAGCTATGACGATCTGAACGAAGGCGGTGTGGGCGGTGCGGCAGGAAAGGCGACCGCGACAGTAGCCGTTTCTCCATCGTCGACGCTATTCATCGAGGTCGGTGCCGCGGGTTCCAACGGCTACTCTCTCGGTGACGCCCCCGTTTACGGCTCCGCTGAAGGAGCATTCAACGGCGGTGGCACTTACCTGCATTACATTTCACGGCAAGGTAGAGACGGTGGTGGTGGCGGTGCATCTGATGTGCGCACGATCACCCGCGATGATGCCGGCTCCCTCGATTCCCGCTTACTGGTCGCTGCGGGTGGCGGTGGGGGTGGAGGTGGAAGCAATTATGTCTCGCTGCCCTCGATTTATTCGAACGACGGCGGTTCTGCTGACGAAGATGCCCCACACTTTCTAGGCGGGAAACGGGGAACCGAAACTGCGGGCGGTCTGAGCGGCGAGCGCTATTCCAACTCTTCGGGGCTGAGCGGCTCCCTCGGGCAGGGCGGTAGTTCTTTGTATGGCAGAGGTGGCGCCGGAGGAGGAGGTCTCTTTGGCGGCGGTAGCGGAACCGATTACAGCTATCGTTTCGGCGCCAGCGGAGGAGGCGGCGGTTCTTCGTTCGCTCTCGGCGGCAAGACAAGTATTGCGGCGCCCCAGTCGCCGTCGGTAACTGTTGCCTATCAGCCGCCGATCGTTCTTACGGCGGTGTCGAGCACTGTTGAAGTAATGACCGGTGCAGAGTTCATCCTGACTGCTCGGGACGCGGCTGACGAAGCCGTGGATGCTTCGACGTACACGGCGCTGACGATCGCACCGGATGGCAGCTGCACCGGAAGTGTTTGCACGCCTGTGACCACCGGCGAGCATGTGGTCACTGCGACGATTCGCGACCTCACCGCACAGGTCACGCTGATGGCGATCGTCTTGCCCGTCTTCACTGCTGTAGCACCCCCGGTTACAGGTTTCGTAGGGCAGGTGTACGACTATCAGTTCACCGCCAGTGGCGAGCCGACGCCGCGCTATGGCTTGGGCTCGGGAACATTGCCGGCAGGGCTGGCTCTTGATGCAGCCACCGGGCGACTTTCGGGAACGGCGTCCACGATCGCCACATCCACATTCACCGTTACCGCCGAGAATGGCGGAACCATTGCCCGAAGCGCACCTGTCACGATTGACATCGTTCCGGCACCCACAATGCACCTGTCAGCTTCGACGGTCACTGCCGGAGATCAGATTACGGTCACGGGTTCCGGATTCGGCCCGACATCGGCGCTCCAGTTGGTTCTTCATTCTGATCCGGTTCAGCTCGGCACCGTGACCACTATGTCGGATGGCAGCTTCAGGGCAACCGTGACGATCCCGGCAAATACGATGCCGGGCTTGCATCATCTAGCGATAGGAGGCTACGAATATGCGGCCATCGAGGTCACCGCAATCCCGGGAGGATTCGCTGCCACGCTATCGCGCACAGGGAGCGACCCAGCAGGACTGCTCACTCTCGCGATCCTGCTCATCCTCTTTGGTGCAGCCGCGTTTGTCTGGTACCGGCGCGAAAGGACTATTCGTTACCTGTAGATACTGAGTGGAATCGATCATCCGAAATCCACCTTGGCGGGTGCGACGTTTGCAGATGCCGATTGTGTAGAGATCTCTCACGTCTTCTTTGTCGCTAAGTCGGCTGATATCGCAGCCACTGGCAACATCCGGAGACTGTGCCCTATAGACGACGGCGACGTCGAGTCCTTGAATCTGCAGGGCGACGTTAGTTGGATTCGTTCGACTTTCCTTGGGGCTTACGGGTGCTTCTGTTAGCAGAAGCACCCGCGCCACTGATCGAGTTTTAGTCCTTGCGCTTGTTAGCGGCTTTATCCTTCTTGTCGGCGCGCTTCTCTTTGAGAGACTTGCTGGCTACAGTCTTGGCTGTGGCTTTTTTGGGCGATTTATCGGCCATGACGTTGTCCTCCTGTGAGCCGAGTGGCTCGTTCCCTGAGCGTACCCCGCCCATGCGCGAAGCGGCGAGTCGGCGTAGCCCTTCGTCGATACTCACGGCGGGCGACCAGTCCAGGGCCTGTCGGATGTCGCGTTGATCGAACCAGTGCGCTGTCGAGAGCTGTTCGGCAAGAAAGCGTGTCATGGGCGGCTCGTCGGCTCCGGGGCGCACGGCCCAGACTCGTTCGACCACTGAGCCCGCGGTGCGCCCAACCCCCGCTGGGATGCTCCAGCGTGGAGGCTGAACACCTGAAGCGATGCAGATGCCCGCCAAGATATCGCCAACGGGGCGCGGTTCGCCGTTCGTCAGAACGTAGGCCTTGCCGTGGGCGACGTCGGCGCGGTGCAGGGCTGCGACAATTCCGGATGCTGCGTTGTCAATGTAGGTCGTATCGATGAGGGCGGTGCCACCGTTGAGCAGGGGTAGGCGTCCACGGCGAGCTCGGTCGACGATTCGGCCGACGAGCTGGGTGTCGCCAGGGCCCCAGACGAGGTGTGGGCGAATGGCGATGACGCGCATCGTATCGGAATCGCTGGCGAGCGCGAGCAATTCGGCTTGCGCCTTGGTGCGTGCATATTCGCTGCGGGCATGTTCAGGCGCTGCGGGTTCGGCGCCAACGCCAGCTAGCGCGGAGCCTGCGTGCGCGACCGATGGTGACGACACCTGCACGAAGCGGGATGCGCCCGCCGCCTCGGCTGCGGACAGCACTAGACGTGTTCCTTCAACGTTGACGGTGTGGAACGCGTGTGGGTCGCCGGCGAGCGATACCTTCGCCGCGAGGTGGATGACACCTTCAGCGCCTTCCATTGCGCGCGCGACGTGATCCGGGTTGGTGATCGAGCCAAGGAAGTCTGTGACACCTTCAACGCCTGACGGTCGTCGTTGCAGCGTGCGCACCTCATGCCCAGCGGCGACGAGCTCAGCAGCTACCGCACGACCGAGAAATCCGGATGCACCGGTGACGAGCACGATCATGGTGCAGTCGGCTTTCCGCCAGCGAGCAGTCGGTCAGCCCACTCCGACAACCGCGTGCGGTCGATCTTGGAGTTGTGGCGGATGTCGGTAGGTAGCTCAGGAACCGTGAGCACGGCCACTAGTGGCAGCGATGTGCTCTCGCGCACGGCCGAAGTCAACGCTGGACTGGCGAGCCCGGGGCGACGAGTGGGCGGAGTAGTCTCCACAACCGCAACGGCTTGCCGCAACCGGTGCGGTCCGACGCCGACGACAGCAGCACGGCGAACGGCGGCGACTCCTTCGAGATCTTGCTCAGCGCCGACCGGGGCGATTGGCCCTGTCGCCGTCACGATCACGTGAGGCAACCGGCCTTCGACCCAGAGGCGGCCGAGCTCGTCGAGGTGACCGACGTCGCCCGTGCGGTGCCAGCGCGCGTGGGGCGCATCCGGTGCATCCGTCGAGTTCGGAGAACCAACGGCATCCGCGTCGACCGTGGTCTCACGAGCAGCCTCACGGTCGGTGAGCCACAGCCGGTCGTAGTGGTCTTTGAGATGCGGCGCCGAGACGACGATCTCCCCGAGAATGCCGGGCTCCGAACTTGGTGCGCCGGTCGCTGCACCGTGCTCATCGAGCGCGCTAATGCGAACAAGGTTCTCGCCGATCGGCGTTCCCACGCAGACGCCGGTGTTTGCATCACTGGCAGCGGCGCGGATGCCGTCGAGCGTGATGTCCGTCACGAGGAGGCATTCGGTCATCCCATAGGGCGAGTGCGCGGTCGCGTTCGGCATGATCGTGCCGACGGAAGCGAGCAGCTCGGCACCGATAGGTGCACCGGTAGAGAGGAAGGAGCGAACGCGCTCGAGTTCGTTGCGGTCTTTCGCGGTGAGATCTCCCGCAGTCGCCACGACATTGAGGATGGCGGCGGGGGAGAGGAACACCATGCTGGCGCCGGATGCTTCGACGGCAGCCGCGACAGCTCGAGCAGTAAGCGTACGGGGAGCCGACACATCCATCTCGGGTGTCACTGATCGCGTGCCGAGTGCGGGACCGAGCAGGGCGAACGGTGCGAACCCTGTCACGAGTCCGGTGTCGACGGTGACTTCGAAGTGGCTGGCGAGCACATCGCGGAGGGCAGAAAGCTGACCGTGGCGGTACACCACACCCTTGGCGGGGCCGGTTGATCCCGACGTGAAGAGGATCGCTGCGTCATCCTCGGACCGCGGTTCGGTGGGGAGAGGCGTGTTTTCGCCAAGCGTGATGAGGTCGCGAAGGCTGTACGAGACTCCGAGCGCCATGGCGGAAACCTTGGGCAGTTGCGCGGTGGAGATGCGCACTCCCGGCCAGCCGAGGGTGCGGGCGGCGGTGAGGCCGGGTGCTTCGCCGATGACGAAGTCGGGCCAGGATCCGCGCACGGCACGGGTGAGTCCTTTGACGCCGAGTCCGGCATCCGCGACGACGATGACGGCGCCGATGCGGAGGCAGGCGTAGACCACGGCGGTGAGGGTCGGACCGGGTGGCACGAGCAGGGAAACCCGCTGGCCCTTTCGCACACCGATCGCGGAGAGGCCGGCGGCTATGCGATTCACTCGGTCAGAGAGTTGTCGCCAACTGACCTGTTGAGGGCCGCGGCCTCCTCGAGTCGACATATCAATGACGGCGGTGGCGGCGTCGTCGGCGCGTGCGTCGAGGTTGCGCCAGAGCGGAACGAAGGTTGCGTCATCCGTGTCGGAATCAACCGATGTTGAAGTCGAAGCCGGCAACCCGGAAGCCGCTGAGTCAACCGACACTGAGCCAACCGGCACTGAGATCGAGCCGGGGTTCGAGAGCCCGTCGGCGTTGTCGCTGAGCCAGGTCAGCACCGATTCAGCGTAGGGTGCGTCTTCGGCGAGCAGGTGGCCCGCGCCTTCGAAACGGTGCACGTTAGCGTGGGGGAGTCGCTCGATGAGGTCGTCGAGGTAGTAGTCGCTGAAGATCGGATCGCGCGGACCCCACAGCATGAGCGCCGGAACGCCGAGCTGGGTGACACCCGTGGCGATGCGGTCGAGTTCGTTGAAGC
This sequence comes from Rhodoglobus sp., assembly GCF_053580035.1. NCBI lineage: Bacteria > Bacillati > Actinomycetota > Actinomycetes > Micrococcales > Microbacteriaceae > Rhodoglobus > Rhodoglobus sp. Next base: position 41,961 of record NZ_JBMDVL010000001.1, read on the forward strand.
TCTCGTGGTTCGCGTCGGCGGGGATGTCGGCAACGAAGCCGCCAATGCCTCCGCGTCGCGATGCCGTGCGGTACGGCGCACGATAGGCATCCTTCACGGCCGGGTCGAGCGGCTCAGAAGTGAGCGCGAGCGTGGTCTCTAAGAAGGCGGTGGTGCGCACGGTGGATGCCGCCAGCATCCCGCGTGCTCGAGCAAGTCGCAGCGGTGCCGGGATCGGCTTGCCGGTCTCGTGATGCACGGCCGTGTTCAACAGCATGATGCCGGTGAGTTGCTCCGGGTGATCGACAGCCCAGCCGAGGGAGACGACGCCACCCCAGTCGTGACCGAGCGAGATTACGGGCCCCGTAAGCGAGAGTGCATCGGTGAACGCCGTCAGATCGGCGACCCGCTGCGCGAGCGGACGATGGATGCCGGTGCGCTCCGAGAAGCCCATGTCGAGCTGGTCGACGGCGATAACTCGCCACGCCCCAGCCCCAGCCTCGGCGGCCTGCAGCGTTTGCGTGAGCAGTTCGCGCCAGTAGTACGACCAGGTCGGGTTGCCGTGGACGGCCAGAATGGTGCCGGCAATGGGGACGCCGATACGTTCCAGCTCATCGCCGGTGTCGAGGTAGTGCCATTCACGGGTGAGTCCCGCATCCAGACCACTTCCGGGCACGGAGGTAACTCGGCTGAAGCGAGGGTCAAGCCCGGGCAGGTGGTGCGGTGGGCGGGAAGCGGCTTCGGTCACCATGCTAGTTCCATCATTGCTGTGTTGAGCCCGGAGCCCACACCCATGAGGAGAACGCGGTCGCCCTTCTTGAGGGAGCCCTGTGCTTCAGAGAGGGTGATGGGGATCGATGCGGGGCCGACGTTGCCATAGAGCGGGAAGGTGGTGGGCACGCGATCGCGGTCGAGCTTCGCGGCTTTGACGATGGCGTTGGTGTGCACCGACGACACCTGGTGGGTGACGTACAGATCCATCTTCGACCAGTCCCATTCGGTGGATGCCTCTTTCCACGCCGAGACGACGAGGTCGAGACCGCCTTTGAGGAGGGCTTTCGCGTCGGTGAACATGCCATCGACGCTTCCGACGCAGAGTTCGTGAAACTGTGTTGCCGCGCGGGTGACTCCACCGAGGATCGGATGACCGGCCGGGTGTTCGTCGGTGCGCCCGAGCACCGCAGCAGCAGCACCGGAGCCGAGTGTGAGCGATGCGAATTCGCTCATGAATCCGTCACGATCGGAGTCCTGCTTCAGCAGGCGGTCGATGGTGTTGGTTTGGATTGCGTCAGCGTCTTCGCCATTGACGATGATCGCGTACCGGATCTGGCCCGATTCGATCATGTTCGCCGCAAGGTTCATGCCGCTGACAAAGCCGAGGCAGGCGTTCGCGACGTCGAAGTTGATGGCAGAGCTGGGCAGGCCGAGCCCGTGGTGAAGGCGCACCGCTACCGATGGCTCAAGGTGCTTTCGGCTCACAGAAGTGTTGATGAGGAGGCCAACTTCTGAGGCATCCACTCCGGCTTCTGCCAGCGCGCGTTGGCCGGCCGAGACTGTGGCGTCGTCGGATGTTTCACCGTCAGCCCAATTGCGACGTTCAAGTACACCGGCCACCCGTTGCAGAAGTCTGCTGGGGAGCGCGAGGCGCGAGAACGCCGGGGCGAGGCGCGTCTCGAGGTCAGCTGATGTGGTTACCCGGCTGGGTAATGTGCTCGCGACCGACAACAGTGAAACGTTGTTGAAGCGAGTGTTGGCATTTCCGGCCACGAAACCTCCGTCGAGCGAGCCCCACAGGCTCAATAATCAAGAGGCCTAGTTTACGTCAGTCGGCTGTGCCTTGCCTTCTCGTGCTGAGGGCATGCATGAAGCTCTGGCGGCTACAGGTGATGTGAACGGTTTACGAAACGTCGTCCGTCAGGTTTTCGGCTGGTAGACGGGAAGCGCTCAGAGAGCCATTCTCAGCAGGAGCGAATCGCCATGCTGATCGTCGTTCTCCTTCTCGCCTTTGTTTACGAAGCCCAGCTTGTCCAGCACTCGGAGTGACGCGGTGTTCCAATCTCGAACAGTGGATGTGAGGTGCCGGTACCCTATGCGCCGTGCTCGTTCGATGATCTCTCGTGACGCCTCGGTGGCAAATCCTTGATTCCAGAATGCTCGAAGGAATTCGAATGCCAGTTCTGGTTCTTCCGGACGGCTGACGCTATTGGGGATGAGCCCGCAATATCCGATCGCTGCTGACACACCCTTCTGCTGCACAACGAGAAGGCCGGGCGCTGGCTTTAGTTCGTAGCTGCGGGCCCAGTTCGCCAACTCTGCAACGGTAGGACGACCATCCCGCGTAATCCGACGATGCGCCGGGACGCGTGGATCGCGTTCCTCCCACAGCTGGCGATGGAACTCTGCGTCGGTGACCTGCCACGGCCGCAAGAGGAGTCGCTCGGTCTCGAAGACGATCGGTGGTGGAGATGCCTCGCTTCGGTCCATAGAGAAAGTATGGCTGTGAAGTCATTGGGCGCAAAGCAATATCGCGATAGCGGATCATGCTGGAGTCGCGGGCGCGTGCATCCTGGAAAAGTGGAAGATCCGGAAGAGTTAAGCGGAGTCATGGCGGGTGCAACCTCCGCAAGGGCTCAGACCAGAAGGTGCTCTTAAGCTCGCAGATGAGCTACGGGTCGGATGCGGTTTCAAGCTCCAACGCGACAAGCACCTCTACCGACCTCTACCGCCATTTCTATGGTCTATTCAATGTGCGTTTTCAGCTCGTGGTGCAGCTGCCTTCGTCGCCGGATGTCGTGGTGGGCTACGCCTTGAACCGCAGCGAGCGGATGGGGGAGTTCAGCGATCGCGACGTTGCCGTCATGAACGCACTGAGTGGCCATCTCGCGATGCGCCACAGGTCAGCGCCGAGCGCCCCCGCCTCGTGGATGCGGAGATGGATCGCTACTCGTGGGCGGTGCTGCTCTTGCGCCGGGAGCAGGATGTCTCAGCGGATACGGATGCGCTCCTGGACGCTGGCCTCACCCGTCGCCAAGCCGATGTGCTATTCGCCCTCGCGCACACGGGAGGTTCGAACAACGAGCTCGCGCGCGAACTAGGCATCTCAGAGTCGACTGTGAAAAAGCACCTCGAAGGGGTATTTCGCCTGCTGCAGGTTACTGGTCGCGCTGCGGCGGTGCTTCAGTTGCGCGAGTTGACATGGCGTGGTTCGGAGACTTCACGCGAGGCGGGGCGCTGACGTTGGGCGATTCCGGCGCGTCCTATGAGGTCGTGTCGAGTTGCTCCGTGGACGCGCTGTGGACGTTCGCAATGCGCACTTTTAAACCGGGAATGTACTCATCTGGATTCTCGCCGATCGTGTCGAGGCGTGTGCCTATAACGGAGACGAGCTTGCCGATAGCCTCCTCGAATAGTTCGCGGGTTCGGTCCACATCCTGAATCATGTGGATGTCGGTCTCCGGACCGTCCCAGATTTCAGACCATTTTCCGAAAAATTGATGGGCGAGGCTATTTCGCTCGGCAACAGCGCGCGTAAGCAGTGCCTCCAGTTTCAGGTCGCTTACTAGTAATGGTGCGAGCGCTGGCGACTTAGCGCTTTATGCGCATGCTTCCAACTCACGTGAGCCCCGAATATCCGGTGACTCATCCACCGCAACCTATGCTCGGCCGTATGGCTAAATTTGTAGAGTTTCGGTTCGCGATGCCACGGGCGGTGCGGATTACAAGTCGTTCCTCGAGCATCACTAACTCCTTCGTCAACGGCATCATTCCAGTTGTCCCGCCGAACTCTTCTCAGATCGATGGGGCCCTGAAAGTTCTCGATATGGAGGACTCGGTCACGTGCGCCTATTGCGGAGACCCCGCGAGCGAATGGGACCACCTGAGACCGCTCGTTGTCGATAAGAAACCCACCGGCTATATTTCAGAGATTCAAAACCTCGTGCCTGCATGCGGCAAGTGCAACCAGAGCAAGGGCAACAAGCCTTGGCACTCGTGGATGTTTAGTCCGGCTCGTCTCTCACCTGCGACGCGTCGTGTGCCGGGGCTTGAGGAAAGGGCGAGTCGCCTAATGGACTATGAATCATCAGGCGATCCGACCTTCATCGACTTTGCATCGCTCGCGGGCGAGGACCTTTGGGAGGAGCATTGGGAAAACCACGCGAAGATACTCACGGCAATGAGACACGCTGAGCTTACTGCTGGACTAATCCGAATAAAGATTGCAGATTCGCGAACAGACGCTGGGTTGCCAGCCGTGTTTCCAATGCTTTGAAATGAAATTCGTAGGTCCGAGGATCGCCGCGGAGGTCTCTGCTTACTAAGCGTCGCGCGCATCAGGCTCAGGATCGGCGACGATCTCGGGCGAGAGCATCCGCCGCTTCGTCAGGGCAACTTCTGCAGCGATGATGCCGAGCACGACCGCGGCACCGATCGCAAAGAGCAACAGCACGAATCCGAAGTCAGATTCGGGCGCGAGTACTTCGCCGGTCTCGGTTTGCCACGGCCAGAGGGCGCGGAGCGAGCCGAGCATGAGGCCTGTCATGATGACGAGAGTGACGCGGCGGCGGTTCTTCAGGAGCCACTGCAGCCCTGACACGAAGAGGCCAAGACCGACGATGGCACCGATCACAAACGCGCCGAGGTAGCCAAAGTTACGGTCATTCACGGCAGCGAGAGTGGGCGCATACATGCCGAGGATCAGCAGCAGGTATGAGCCCGAAACTCCGGGAAGAACGAGGGCACACACTGCGAGGGCCGCCGCGAGCGACACGATGATGAGGGTGGGATCCGCATCCCCGGCGCGCGGCAAGCTGGTGAGCGCAACAGCGACGCCGGCGGCCAGGAGGCCGATCAGAACCTCGGGCAACGTCCAACGTCCGCCGACCATCCGAGCAGGCACGATGAGCGACGCGGCGATGAGCCCGGCAGAGACTGCGCGGGTGCCGGTCGGATATTGCTCGAGCAGGGGAGCGAGCAGCGCCGCGCCGATAACGATGGCTGCGAGCATCCCGACGCCGATGGGCAACACGACATTCCAACGCACTGAACGAAAGTGGGCGGCAGCGCGGGAAAGCCCACGACCACGGATTCCGTCTGCGACCGTGAGCGCCACACCACGGGCGAGATTCCCGGCGCCATCGATGAGGGTGTCGTAGACGCCGACGAGGAGACCGATGGTTCCGCCACTGACTCCGGGAACGATCTCAGCGAAGCCGATCAGCATGCCGCGGAACGCGTCGCCGACTGTGCGTATGACGGGGTGAACTCGGGTCATCGCCTACTCGTTTTCTTCTCAGCGGCTAGTGGTGCTGGCCGTAGTTGTGGTGGGAGCCCGCCCTGAGCTGAAACACAGGGTGTGGCATCCGGAGCGGTGGATTTTTTCACCATCGTGCAGAGTAGTCGATTTAGTTGAGGTGGCGGTGGCTATCGGCCCCGTCGCGGACACATTCCCACGCTCGTGCCCGTAGCCTAGAGGGGTGACTACGGGCAACAATCGACTACGCGCATTCCAGCAACGGATCAGTCGATCCCTCATCACTATGGCCGGGGGAGCCCTGCGCACAAACAGTGCGCCCACTCAGCTCCTGTCTATCCCCGGCAGTGAGCAGCAGCTATCTCAGCGTCACGCGCGCTCGGTCATCGACCTGTGTTTGCGTGCTGGCGAAGCGATGCTCGCGACTGGAGCTTCCGCCGCCGACGTTGTTGCTACCGTGCTGCGCATCAGCACCGCCTATGGCGTTACTGGGATGCACGTCGACATCACCTTCACCTCGCTCACCGTCTCGATACACCGCGGGATGAATGAAGATCCCATGTCGATCATGCGCATCGTGAAAGTGCGCACCATTGACTACACGCGGCTGCAGAACGTGTACTGGCTGATCGACGAAATCACCGGACCGGACGGTCCAGGAGACGTGGATGAGACGCGCGAAAAACTGAGCGCGATCCTGACGACACCCCACCCGTACCGCCGCTGGATGGTGACCGCTGGTAAAGCGATACTCGCGGCAGGTGTCGTCGTGATGTTCGACGTGAGCTTCGTTCTCGTGCTCGTGGCGGCAGCATCCGCAGCAATATCGGATGTCATGACTCGTCGTCTGGAACGCTTCTCAGTTCCCGCATTCTTTGCTCAGATGGCTGCCGCAGCGGTAACCACCGTCATCGCGGTGTTCATGTTCTGGCTGCGTTCGGTGGGGATCGAGATCCCCGGATCGAACAGCCCGACAGTCATTGTCATCGCCGGCATCATCATGCTCCTTTCCGGCGTCGGACTCACCGCCGCAGCCAGCGACGCGATCGGCGGCTACTACGTCACCGCAACTGCCCGCGGAATGGAGGTCATCATGATGACCCTTGGCCTCGCGGTCGGTATCTCCATCGTGCTGAGTCTCTCTCTGCGCCTCGGCATTCCGGTGGCGGTGGGCGACTCTCTTGGGGACAACCGCAGCGTAGTCTCCGGGATGATCGGCTCGGCCATCATCGCTGTAGGCTTCGCCCTCGCCTCCTATGTGCGGATGCGGTTGCTGCCGATTATGGCCATCGGCGCGAGCCTCGTATTTGCCGTCTACTACTTCGTGCTGCCGCTGGCCTCGTCGCCAGGACTGGCTCCTGCGATTGCCGGGACCGCGGCCGGCGTCATCAGCTACCTTCTTTACCGCTGGCTGAAAGTGCCAGAAGGCGCCACCAACATGGTCGGCATCATCGCCATGTTGCCCGGGCTTGCCCTGTATCGAGGCATCTATTCGCTCATGGATTCCGAATTCGGGGTGACCGAAGGGCTGCCGTCAATGGTCATGGCACTAGCCACTGGCCTAGGGCTCGCTGCGGGAACAACCATCGGCGGATTCGTTGCCCGACGCACCTTCGGGTTCGACCGCTCGGCCATGCTGGCGTTGAAGCGGTCGCGGACGCCGCGGTAGCGCTGCACGCTCTCGTGCAGCTCGAGAGCAAGCTGGCATCCATTCGTCAGCTCGAGATCGATGCGGAGAAGTCGGCTCGCTGGCCCTTCATGTATTCGTTGGATAGCCCGATGAGATACGAATTGTGTGTATCTGGAAGGAGCTTGGCTGGCCGTCCTAGGTAGTCTGGAGCGCTGCCTTCGCGACCTATTTGGGTGACGACATACGTTTGGGGCACTGCCCTCGCTGGCGGCTCAGGTCGCTGAAAACCCCACTCGTATCGCTCTTGTGACCTCCGTCACGTATGCGTCGGCGCGGCTATTTGGGCAAGGCGTGAATTGCGAGCACAACTTCACACCTAGAGAGATTTGTTCCTCGCGAGCCTAAACGCAGCCAGTTTGAAGGCGATCGCTTCGCTAGAGAAGCGCCTCACCGAGCATGTCATTAAGCTGAACCAATACCGTGCAAATCCGGATGCATCTGACAACCTCGGAATTCTTGCTGCGGCGAGTTCAAATGTTGTAAGAGAGAGCATCATTGCGGGCCGAATCGCACATCTCGAAAAAGAAATCTCGGCGTTCCAGAAGGGCATCACAGATATTTTGGGGGGAAGATGAACGAGCGGAACCAGAAAGTAGACGTTTCGGCGCTTGAGTCCGCTTTGCGGATGGCACTTGCCAGAGTAGTGGAGAGACGGGGGCCGGTGCTCGCTATTCCGCACGAGTATTTTTGGTCGATACCTGTTGACGCTATGTACGATGTCACCCAGTCACCGGCAGAGTTTACGATTGGACAGCTCTCCGACTCAATTAGATCACTTGAGGCGATCGTTTCCGGCGAACATGAGCCGATCGACTATGACCTTGTCTGGATAGCTGACGTCCTTCGCGCAATAGGACAGGGCAGCGAGTGAGGAGTGGTTTAAGCTCTCAATCGGCGAGGGTAGAACCGCCACGACCTGTTCGGCTTTACTCCTGAGTGGCGAAAAGAAGCCATAAGTCGGATAAAACGTTGTCCTATTTCGGTCACGCTTGCGGCTCCACGAAGTTGACAAGTGACACGGAACTTATACTTCGGGCCGTCTGGATCTCCGCCGGCTGCCGATTTGCCTAAACCAGTGGGTATCGTGTTGCGGCGGCTGCCCTCCAGGGGCGATGAGTGCTTATGCCACTAGCTCAGGCGGACGCATCGAGAGGCTACGACTATTGCTCTACAGACGGCGATTCTCTTTTCGGCCCCTTCGTGCTATTAGGGCTTTGGTCTCCAGGAAGCGCTTGAAATGCTTGATGCTTGCGGGAGGAGGCTCAATACTTTCTGTGCTTGACATTAGTGTCGACAGTCGTTGACACTAATGAGATGACGAACTCGATTGAGAGTACGGCCCTTGCTCCGGTCGAAGATTCAGCGGCCACCGGCGACCTCCGAGCCCTCTCCAATGCGGTACGGCTCGATATGCTTCGACTGCTGAGGGATCGCGAGTGGACCATGGTCGAGCTCGCGACCGAGTTGGGGCTTCGCAAGGGCAGTATCAGTTACCACTTGCGCGTACTGGAGCGAGCCCACATCGTGTGCCAGGTTGGTGAGCGCAGTGTTCGCGGCGGGCGACAGCAGCTCTGGGGGCTCGCGGCTCCATCGATCGCAGGCGACCCTGAGAGCACCGAGGCGGGTGCGCGGCCCGCAGTGCTCCGCGCGCTGGCTTCGCAGATGGAAGCGAGTGAATCCCAGCGACTGTTTGTGTCGCAGGTGCGATTGGATGCTGCAGGCAAGGAAGCTGCGGTCGTGCTGCTGGAGAGCGCGTTGGCATTCATTCGTCAGCTCGATACCGACGGCGGAGACATGGTCTCGCTCGGAGCATTCACGTATTCGGTAGGCAGCCCAACGAGAAGCGAATAGTGTCCGGCGGGCAGAAGCTCGGGCGACCATTCTGGGTTTTCTGGGGTGCCGTCACTGCGACGAATATGGGCGACGGCATCCGTCTGGTCGCACTGCCCTTACTGGCGACTCAGGCAACGGAAAACCCCGCGCTGATCGCGCTGGTGACCGTGTTCACATACGTGCCGGCGCTGCTCTTCGGGCAATTTTCCGGAGTCTTCGTTGACCGGGTCAGGAAGCGACGACTTATCGCGCTGTCACAGTTAGTGCGTGCGGTCGTGTTGGCGTTCGTGGCGGTCGCGATCGCGCTCGGGGTGCTCGACATCGCGATGCTGTGTGTGGTTGCGTTCCTTTATGGCGCGGGGGAGGCGGTATCGGATCCGGCATCGCACGCGATCCTTCCGCGTCTGGTAGCTGCGAACAATTTGGGGCGGGCGAACTCTGACCTGCAGTCGGGGCAAATCGTTGGTGAGATGTTTGTGGGGCGTGCGCTCGGCGGGATTCTGTTTGCGGTGGCTCAGCCGTTGCCGATTCTTGCTAATGTGCTGCTGCTCGTCGCCGCGGCACTTGCGATGGTCTCGCTGGGCGAAGTGGAGGGTGCGCCCGAAACTCCTGCGCCGGACCGTGCGGGAGGGCAAATCCAGAACTTCCTCGGAGATTTGGTCGAGGGAATCCGGGTGGTGACTCACTCGCGATTACTCGGCATAATGTCGTTGCTGTTGGCGGTGTGGGCTGGAGTTTCCGGAGGGTTTTGGGGAGTTGCCGCGATCTACGCGCTGCGCGATCTGCAATCAGGAGAGATCGGTTTCGGCATCATGCTGGCCCTGGCAGCGGTCGGATCTTTTGTCGGTGCGTGGATCGCGATTCGGGTCATCCAGAGACTGGGTGCGCCAGCGGCTGCGGTAGTTTCCGTTCTCCTGAGCGGAGTGTCGATCATCGCCCTCACGTGGACACGAGACCTCTGGCTCGCCTCCCTGCTGCTCGCGTTCAACGGTGCAGCCGTCACGCTGTGGAACGTGATGACTATCACCATTCGGCAGACCGCTGTCGAACCGCGCTTGCTTGGTCGTGTCAGCAGCACCTACCTCGTATTGGCGCGAACTGCGCTTCCTGTGGGCGCTGGGCTCGCGGGGCTGTTGGCGTCGGCTACCGATGCTCGGACTGTGTTCATGGTGTTCGGCGGTGTCTTGTTGGTCGCTTCTGCTGTGCTAATACCGATGCTGTGGACGGCGTTTGGCGAATCATGGCCACGTGGGCAGGCTTCGGCGCGGAAGGTTACGGCTAGTTGAGCGCACCCTCAACGCAGGGATGAAGGTGCTTCGACTCGAGAGCAACTACCGCCTGCGAGGCGGCCGCGGCGAGTGCCCCATCGGTGCCGGCACCCGACAGTGTCGCGTGCAGAAAGCCAGCAAAAAATGCATCACCGGCACCGTTAGTGTCGCGGATCTCGGCAGGCACCGCATCCACCTTATGGATTCCATCAGCGTCGAGCGCCATAGCTCCTTCGGCACCTAGCGTGCACACCACCACAATGGCGCCCGCGTCTACCCGAGCGCGCATGAATGGCAGCGGGTCCGGCATCCCATCGGCGTTCATGAATAGGTACGACGCCGCCTGAACGAACGGCTCATGAAAATCAGACTGGCCGTCGTGATCGTGGAGATCGGTCCAGATCGGGATGCTCGATGCCGCCGCCTCCGAAAGAAGTGCTCGAGAGGGCTCCGATAGGTCCATGACAAGTGCCTCCGCGCCTTCGGCCAGGGTGCGAAACTGCACAACATCTGGCTCGGCAAACGCGGGAGCCGACAGGTAGAGCGACACCCGCTCGCCGGACCTCGTCATCAGATTCAGATGGCGTTCACTAGCGCCGGGAACGGCGACGCAGTGCAGCTCAATGCCGGACGATTCAAGAACCGAGCGCAGGCGGGTAGAAGCCGCATCGTTGCCCATCACTGTGTGGCAGGTGACCTCTCGGCCAAGCCCGGCAAGGTGCAGGGCCTTACCGGCGGAGGTGCCGCCAACCGTCTCAAAATCTTCCAGAGCGAACTGCATGTGAGGGCGGGGTTCGGGCAGATGATCGAGATAAACGATGCTGTTCCACGACACTGGGCCAGAAATGAGAATGTGGTTCGGCATGCTCAAACATTACCGGCGCAAGCGGAGTCAGGTCGTGTGGCAGGCGATGGCACACCAGAAACAACCGTTAACCTTCGAGTACTGATTCTTTGCGGCATTCACAGCTTCGCTGCACGAGGCGAATTCGCCGAGATCGGTGCGATTCTCGACGCTGGGCAGACAGCCCCGTGTCGACGCCAAGTCATGAACCTCGTGGTCGCCGGTGTTCGGCTGGGCATTCTTGTTGACGGTGAAGTAAGGCATGAGCTCCTCTTTTCCGTTGCACGTCATCGTGTGGGCTAAAGAATAGCGACCTACCCTGTCAACATCACCACCCGTTCGTCAGTACGCGGTCAAGGGCATCGACGAAGGCGTCGGCACTTGCGCGCGTGAGACACATCGGCGGTTTGATCTTCAGCACGCACTGGTGGTCCGACGTGGGCTGAACGATGACGCCCACTTCACGCAGGCGCTCACAAATAGCTTCGGTTTCCTCGGTGGCTGGTTCTAGCGTTGCCCTGTCTCGCACAAATTCAAGACCGAGATAGAAGCCGCTGCCGTGCACGGTTCCGACCAGCGGGTGGCGCTCGCCTAGCGAGGCGAGGCGTTTCTTGAGGTAACCGCCGGTCGCGACGGCGTTCTCCTGCAACTTCTCATCTCGGATCACATCGAGCACCGTGAGGCCGACAACGCTCGACACCGGGCTGCCGCCTGCTGACGAGAAAAAGTAGCCCTGCGAGCGGTAGTGGGCGGCAATCTCTGGCGTCGTGATGACTGCGCCGAGCGGATGCCCGTTGCCCATAGCCTTGGCGACCGCAACGATATCCGGCACAACATCCTGCTGCTCGAAACCCCAGAACCACTTGCCGAGGCGGCCATAGCCGACCTGCACTTCGTCGGCGATGGCAAGGCCGCCATGTTTGCGCACTGCGCCGTAGACAGCGTCGAGGTAGCCGTCAGGCAGGGCGATTCCACCCGCATTGCCATAGAAAGTTTCTGCGATGAAGGCGCCAACAGGGGTTCCGGCGGCGGCCAGACGTTCGATCTCGGCAACAGCCTCGTCCGCATAGCGGCTGGACTCCGTGCCGCGATACTTGCCGCGGTAACTGTTCGGCGCATCGACAGTGTGCACCCAGTCTGGCCGCGTGCTGAGGGCGCCAGGGTTGTCCGCGATCGATGTGGATACGGCATCCGAAAGGTAAGTCCAGCCGTGGTAGGCCTCACGAACGGCGAGTACATCGCTGCGTGCTTTCCACGCCCGGGCAATGCGCAGCGCGAGGTCAACCGCCTCCGAGCCACTATTCACAAGGAAGACGGAATTGAGGGGATCGGGGAGCAGCGCGCTCAAACGCTCGGAAAACTCCACGACTTCCGGATAGTTGAAACGGGAGTTGGTGTTGAGCAGGCTCCACTGCCGAGTGACGGCGACGACGAGGCGTGGGTGTGCATGTCCGATCGAAGTGACGTTGTTAAGAACATCAACGTAGACGCGGGAATCAGCGTCAACGAGATACTCCTTCCAGCCGCGCACCATCATCGGAGGCTCGTCATAATAGAACTCTTGCGCATCAGCGAAAGTGTCGCGCCGGCGAGCGATCAGGGCGGCCGAATCTCGGTCGGCGCTGGGAAGCGTCTCGCCAAACACGAGGGGTGTTGGATCGCACGCGAGAGAGCGCCAGGCGGTAGCCAGGTCCGGGCTGACAAGCCAGGGCACCGCGACATCGCCGAGGGATGCCCGCACGCGGAGTCGATTCTGGACGTGGCCGATTGGCGCGCCAGCATCCACCTCGGTGCCAGTGGGAACAAGCGCTTTGACACCCTCAAGAGTGAGGAGGATGCCGTCGCCTCGGAACTCGACGCCGTCGGCGCTGTGCGTGACAGTGCCCGGCCACGGCGCGGCCAGCTCCTGCGGCTCGGACAGTGTGAGCTCGATGCCGAGCGGAGTGTTCACGGGCTCTGGATCGACCGGGATACGCGCTCGTGTGAGCCGGGGCTCGGCAAAGCGTGTAAGCGCGCCGGAAGCACCAGCGGTGATGGCCTCGGCGGCGATCTCCGCTTCGGCGTCGTCGTTGAGCCAGCGCCCATTGTTGAGTGCCGCGCTCGTTGCCGAGAAATCCAGCACTTCGATTGCGCTCGGATTGAGCGCGGGAATTAGCATTCTGTTCGCTGGCAGGCTCGCTTGGCGGCCATCATGTCCGAGCGCACTGCGAACTAGTTCGTTCGCGACGGTTAGCGGAACCGAGGTAGCCTGCTCGAAGATGCGCACCTCGTGCAACAAATTCTCGCTCGCATACTCATTGTCGGGATCGGTCGCCTGCACATGATGCCCGCTGGCGACGAGGATGGTGCCGCGGATCACCACAAGCGGCCAGAGCACTTCTGTTTCGGCAAACGAGAGCGGGCGGATCGAGTGGTACGCGGAGACCGCGCGCAGCACAGATGGCAGCGTTGCCCCGTCGTGGTGCAAAAGCGAGGAGACCGTGATCGCAATCTCGCCGACAGCCCAACTCCGGTTGACATCGCCGAAGTCGATGATCCCGTCGGGAATGCCCGTGAGCGTGTCGTTTGAGACGACATTGTCGTCGGTGAGGTCACCGTGGATTGTCTGAACCGGAAGCTCAGCGGCCAAAGTGGACACCGTCGCCCAAGCGGCATCGCTCGTCTCGCGAAGGCGCGCACGGAGCGCATCGTCGTCAACATAGGGGAGGAGGGCGTCGAGCACCGTCGAAGCGCGACGAAGATCCCACTGGTTCGAGCGCTCGACGCCGGGGGCATCGAAGTCCGCGAACGCGACGGCAACACGAGCCGCGAGTGCTCCGATCGCGCGCACAGCGTGCGGGGAAAGGTAGCGCCCGCCAGAGAGGGGAGTGCCGCTAATGAAGTCGAGAACGCGGGCGTGTAATATCCGGCCGTCGACCGAGAGCTCCTGAACGCGTGCACCATCACGCCCGGTGCGAGTGAGGGGCACCCGGATGCTCGGCTCGCGTGCGGCAAGATGGGCGGCGGCGAGAGATTGTGCCTCGAGCTCAGCCCGGGAACTTGCGGGGTTAGAAATCTTGAGGAGAGTGCGTTCTTCCGCGCCCTCCAGAAGGAAATTGCGGTCCTGATGGCTGCCGAGCGAACGGGCAGTGGCAGCGATGCCAAAGACGGTGTCGGCGAAAGCCGCGGCATCCTGCTCAGAAATCTCCGGAGGTGGGTCTTGCACAAGGGAGAACTCGCTCGAGGTCGACGTATCTTTCACAGTAATTCCGCTCGTGAGTCTCCACACGCAAGTGTCGCGGATACCCGTGCGGCAGCCGCGCATCCAATCTAGGCCACAGCCCTGTTTGGCAGCGCTAACCTTCTCGGAATATCTGAAGTCGCATTCGACTTGTCCTGAGTAACTTCTCGTCACACAACGATGACGCAACAGAAGCCCCCATACTCTTGAAAGGTGGACGCCGTGGAAACCCTGACTGTGCTTCTTGGCCTCGTGGCACTCGCCACCGCGCTGGGCCTAGTCTGGCGTGCCAGAACCGGCCGTATCCAACGAACAACAACCCCCGTTGCAGCAGCAGCCGCCGGCGAGAATCGCATCACGATTCCCGGCACCGCCCCGTTCGGAAACCGTGTCACCCTTCTGCAGTTCTCTACCGAAGTCTGCACACCGTGCAAGGTCACCCGAACTCTTCTCAGCGGCCTCGCTGACGAACTCGATGACGGAACCGGTTCAGTGGTTCATGTCGAATTGGATGTCACATCACGCCCCGAGATCGCTAACCAGTTCAACCTGTTGCAGTCACCAACCACGTTCATCCTCGATGGCAACGGTGTGCTGCAGGCCCGCATCGGTGGTGCCCCCAAGATCAACGACCTCCGTGCCGAACTCGACCGGATGCTCAGCCCCGTGTTGGTCTAACAGCCAGTCACCGCACCCGCCCCTCCGAGACCACGCTCCCGCCCGGGACAGCATAGATAGCGACACCAATGACTACGAATGACACCCGCTCCACCGGCACCACTTCGCTTGCAGGCTCCAAGGCAGCACTTGCCGCGAAGCCGGGGCAACGCGGAATTGACCCGCGCGGCCCTCGCTTCGGCGCAGGTATCACCGCCGTGCTGCTGCTCACAGTGATCGGCCTCGGACTGGATGCCGCAGCAGCGCTCCCGGCCACGATCGCCGAGCGCGCCAGCCAGCCCGCCTTCATTCTCTTCAGCCTCATCGCTGCGCTCTTTGCGTGGGGAGCCTTCGCCGGCATCCAACATCACCCCTACGGACTCTTCTTCAAAGCGGTGATTCGTCCGCGCCTGAGTGCACCAAGCCACCTCGAAGACCCGCGCCCACCCACGTTCTCGCAGGGTGTCGGCTTCGTCATCACCGTCATCGGCGTCGTGCTGCACCTCGCAGCCGTGCCCTACGCTCTCGTGATCTTCGCGGGTCTGGCATTCATCGCCGCGTTCCTCAATTCAGTCTTCGACTACTGCCTCGGATGCCAGCTCTATGTACTGCTCGTGCGTGCCGGAATAGTGGGGCGGACTCGCACCGTCGCCTAACTTGTTGGTTCGATCGTGTCGCACTGCGTCAGCGGGAAGCACGCCCACTAACTGAGGAGCGACTCCCACGACGCCACCGTGACAACGCCGTTGATGCGCCGACGGAAGTCGGCATCCACAGTGACAAAGGCATCAGCCTGAAGTTGTGCGACGGCGATGTACTCGGCGTCGTTCGTGTCAGCCCAATCGAGGCTCTCGGCAATCTTCCACGCCGTCGCGCGTGAGACACGATCGCCTAGGAGACGGATGCGCATTGTTGTTATGTAGCGCAATGTTTCGAGAGCTTCAGCCCGGTTCGCCGTTCCTGCGCGCACCTCCCTGTAAAGAATCGAGAGCGCGTGGGAGCGCAAGACATTCGGCCCGACAAGTTGATGCTCCTCGCTGATTGTGACCTGCTCGCGAGCGAGGCGAATCGCAGTGGGGGCGTCGATCGCAAACCGAGTCATGTCAACATTCTGCGGTCGGCAACTGGCAAAGTACAGCGACATCGGGTGTTGGCGGCATCGTCTGTGCACGATGCCCTTCCCAGTGAGAATGCCGTGACCTCGACGGCAACTCTTCCTACTCCGTTGGCGCTCGATTACTGTGGCATCACAGTGGGCGGCTAACGATCACGATGGTTGCCCGATTCCTCAACGCGAGCGAAAAGGACGAAACCATGTCTGATATCAACAGCCCCTCAGCCGCCGAAAACGGCTCAGGCCCAGACGCCCACAACATCCAAGACTGGACCGATCTTGGAAAGGAAATGTGGTCGTATCTCACCGGTCGAAGCGCCGTCATCGACTACAGCTTCATTGATATGACTGTCGAAGTTCCCCGCGATGTTGGTCAGGATGCGCCTCGCGCGACGTGGAAACTCAACGGCACCCTCAGGGTGACCACCAGTGAAGGATCCGGCTCCGAACCGCTCGCCCCGTAACGATGAGTACCTCAACGACGAGTGCCGCCACGAGGCTCGACATCGATCTGGCGTTCTCACTCATCGAACCAATTCTCGATGACACGGATGCCGCGACTTCGGGCAATGGCGAGACCGGAGCATCACGGCTTGAGACAGAGACGATGACGGGAACGGTCAGAGCGCACGGCACCGACATCGACGTGTTCTCGAGTAACCCGGAGCTGTTTCTGCAAGCACGATCCGTGAAGCTCAAAGAGGCGCGCATTGTGGCAAAGGCGTTCGCTGAGCGAGGGCTCACCGTCTCACTGTCTGGGCCGCTCGGCTTGATCGCCCGCATTGGCGCGATCAAGCCCTCGGTGGCTCAGCGAGTGTTGACAGGGTCGCCGCACATTGCATTGGGCAGCCGAGCGGCGCTCGCGCCAATGCTGCGCCGACGGGATGCCGCCTCTGCGGGCGACTCGCGGATGCAGTTTCCGCCCGGAACACTGTTTCCGCTCGTTCCTACCTTCGACCGCACCATTCGCCGCAGGGTTACGACGACGCACTATGCGCCCGGAGCCGGACGGCCGAGGTTGTTCTTTGTCGTCGGCTCCGAAAATTGGAACGGCCAGATGCCTCGGGAGTTCGAATTGCGGTCGGATGTCACCACGATCGGGTCATCAACGTCGGCAGACCTGCAGCTGCCCGGTCTCGATCCCATCCACGCCGAAATTCGCCACGACAACGAGGACGAGTACGTGCTTCACTCGTTCGGAGCCGTCGGCGGCGGCTCTCGACCACTCACCGGTCAAGAAGCAGGCTCCCGCACTCTGCGCACCGGCGCGCTCATGGAAATGGGCGAGTGGCGCATTGGATTCTTCCGCGAAGAGTATGCCGACCACGGTCGCCCCTTTGGCGGTCGAATCGGCGGCGAGATGGGTCATCAGAAACCGCAACCTGGGCGCCATCGCGCAGAGTCGGAACCAGTGGTGCTGCCGGAGGGACCCGAAGTTCCGGAGACGCGCTAGCAAGACTTCGAACGCTTCGCTCCACATATGCGGCTGAGCGACCTTATCTATACCGGGCCGTTCCGGCGCTTCACACACGTAGGCTCAAGTCATGGCTATCTCCCGCTTTGAAGAGCTCGACTTTCAAGAGACCCCGATGGGCGAGCTCACCCTGCGGCGTCGACGCGAACCAACACTCGACGTAGACGTGTATGAGGTGAAACTTGGCGAGGAGTACCTCATGTCGAGCTTGTTCACTGTTGCCGAGATTGCGCTCTCGGACCTCGGGTTGGCTTCAGCTAGCGGCGACAAGCTGCGTGTAGTGAATGGGGGCCTTGGGCTCGGGTACACCGCTGTTGCTGCTCTCGCCGATTCGCGCGTAGCCTCACTTGAGGTCATCGACGCCTTGCCCGCTGTAATTGATTGGCACAATCGGGGCCTCCTCCCGGTCTCCGCAGAACTTACCGGCGATAGACGCACCACCCTCACCCACGCGGACTTCTTCGCAGTAATGCGTGCAGAACCGACCGAGCCGTATGACGTGATCCTTCTGGATGTCGACCACTCGCCCCGCCACCAACTAGACCCCAGTCACGCCGACCTCTATACCGTTGAGGGTTTGCGGCGCGTGCGCGCTCATCTCACCATCGGCGGAGTTTTCGCACTCTGGTCGGATGACCCGTCCGACGCCGAATTCATGGATCGCCTTGGCCAAGTCTTTGCGAACCCGCTCGCCCACGCCGTCGACTTCGACAATGCGCTCACCGGTGGGGTGTCATCCAATACGGTGTACGTCGCGACTCGGGGAGCGTAGCTCCGCCTCGCCCTAGAAGCTTCGTTCGTCTGACCATTCAACGATGGGCTTGTCATTCGACGCTCGTGCCGCATGCGCGGTTGCCGGTAGCGGCGGGAATGGTGCCACCGTCTCATCCGTATCGGCACCGACCTGGGCTTCAGCAACGGGAGAGGGCTCACATTGGCCACCATCCGCTTGAGCGGTTAATCTTCTGCGCATTGCGGGGCCTCGTGGTTCATCGTGGTGAAAAAAGGGGAGGGGTGCAGGGCCGTACTGGCCCTGCACCCCTCGATCAGTTCAAGCGACACTGGGGGAGGTCGGGATGAACTGCTTGTGCTAGTTCACCGAGCGGCGAGTGTTAAACCCGACCGCCAGTGAGCTTGCGAGCGAGGAAAACGATGATGGCGAGAACGGCCAACACAACGCCAACCCAGAGGAGGAAGTTCAGCGACTGAACTAGCCCACCGGTCAGGAGCAGGATGACGGCAACAACCGCCACGATAATAAGAAGCGTGTTCATGGGAATCGAACCTTTCGAAAGGAAATGCGGGTGGGTATTGCTAGGGATGACGCGGAACGTTAGTCCGTAACCGCGTCTTTGATGTTCTCGCCAGCCTTCTTCAGATCTGCCTTAGCCTGATCAGTCTTTCCCTCAGCAACAAGCTCCTCATTGTCGGTAGCTTTACCGGCAGCCTCTTTGGTTTTGCCCTTGAGGTCTTCAGCTGAGTTTTCGATCTTGTCTGATGCACTCATGATTGAGCTCCTACTCTTCTGGGGGATAAGCGGACACCGTCCGCGATTATTGGGGCATAAATAAACACCCAAAAGCTGAGAGTATTCTGGGGGATACCGGGGCGGCTTCACCCTAAAGGGTGAAGAATCGCTAAGTTCCGAAAAGCACGCCCTATCGTTGACGCATGAACGAAGTTCGAGTTGCCCTAGTCAACGACTACGAGGTCGTTGCACGCGGAGTTGTCGGCATGTTGCGCTCCTACCAGAATCGGATTCGCGTCGTCGAACTCGACCTCAACAAGCAAGTCAGCGAACACGTAGATATTGCCCTTTACGACACTTTCGCATCCACCCAAGGCGACCGTGCAGCGGTGCGGCAGCTGGCATCCAACCCCAACGTCGCCGCGGTAGTCGTCTATTCGTGGAACCTTGATCCGGCGCTCGTGAACACTGCGATTACCCATGGCGCGGGGGGATACATTTCGAAAGGCCTGCCAGCGGCCCTCCTCGTTGCCGCGCTCGAAGCAATTCGCAACGGGGGCGAGCGCGTTCATCTGGGCGAGACCGGCACCCCGATCGTCATCGGAGGTGACTGGCCGGGACGCGAAGAAGGCCTCACCGAGCGCGAAGCAGAAGTATTGGCCCTCATCACCCAGGGCCTCTCGAACGTAGAGATCGCGGAACGAACCCACCTCTCAATTAACTCAATCAAGACCTACATCCGAAGCTGCTACCGAAGCATCGGTGTCAACAGCAGAACGAACGCAGTGCTGTGGGGGATTGAGCACGGCTTTCGCCCCGATCGAATCAGAATCGAGCATCCGGAACCTGCACCCGGCGGTATTGAGATAGCGGCTCGCCCATGAGGTGGCCCACGCGTGGGAAGCGGCAAGAACTGGCCGGAAACACGCTCGAGCCGGTGAAGAAGACGGCATGGCGGATGAGATCCGAAATCACCCGATCGCGCATCTTGCAGGCAGCAAAAACCGCCCTCGCTGTCGGCATCGCGTGGACCATCGCGCCCTACCTTCCCGGGGTGGCAGACAACTACCCCTACTACGCACCGTTGGGTGCAATCGTGAGCATGTACCCCACGCTCATGGGCTCAATGAAGAACGCCATGCAAACCCTCGGAAGCCTCGCCGTCGCCATAGTGCTCGCTGGCGCGGTAATCATTTTCAGCTCACCGAGTGTTCTCACCATGTCACTCGCCGTCGGTGCCGGCGCCCTCATCGCCGCCACTGGCTGGTTCGGCGCCAACCGTGAATACATTCCCGTCACCGTGCTGTTCGTTCTCATCATCGGTGGGCCTGATGCTGACGACTATTCGATTGGATACCTCGAGCAGGTCAGCCTCGGCATTGTTGTTGGACTTCTCGTGAACGTTCTTATTTTCCCGGCGCTCAGCCAGAACGCCGTAGACCAACAACTCTCCAATTTTCGGCGAGTTCTATCCACCCATCTTTCCGAGATTTCCGACGCCCTAGCCGAAAGCTGGCCCCCAGAACGTGACGGATGGGCATCCGCAAAAGACATGCTCGTGAACGTCTCACGCGAGGTTCGTGAAGCAGTACTGCTCGCCGACGAAAGCCGCAAAGCTAACCCACGGGCCCGGCGGTATCGACGCGATTTACGTGCAGACTACGAGGACCTTGCTGCTCTAGAGAACGTGACTTTTCACGTTCGCGACATCACCGATGTGCTCACTGGGGCAGTGTGGGGCACCCCTATCAAAATCGAGCTTCGCCCCGAACTGCGTCCAGTGCTGAGTTCAGCGCTAGCCGCAGTATCGACGGTTCTGAGCGATTGGGGAACACCTGAGAAACGCGCGGCCTCCCATGCGGCTGCCACTGATGCCCTTGCGGCATTGACCGCGGAACTGGATGCCAGAAAAGACACAGCGACCGCCACGACGATGGGGGCATCAGCAGCAATCGCGATGGATATTGCGCGTATCCTCGCCGCTTTGGGCGCGCGAGTAGAACAAGCCGAGCGCGCGGAGCAGGCCGAGCAGCAACAAACGACTATTGAGCCTGACTAGTGTGCACTTGCGACGGTGACGTGGCACTCGCGCTGCCGTCGGCGTAGGAACACTACTCCTGTGGAACGCGCATCCGCAGCCCTGCCGGCTTGATGCGCGTCTTGAAAGCAATCGCCTTCCCGAAGCTGTCGCCGTCGAGTTCAATTTCTTCGGCCTTGGTCAGACGCACCGTCATCTGTTTCGCCTTCACGTAGTTCAACGCGCGCACATCCTTAGTGGTGAGGGCTTCGCCACCCTTAATGCGCCGAAGAACACCGTTTTCCCAGAAAACTTTGCCCATGATTTGCACCCAGCCGACAACCCCTTTGGGGCGCATCACCGCGACATCAAAGAACCCGTCATCCGGCGCTGCATCAGGGAGGAGAAGAACATTCGCTGTGAGCGAGCCACAGTTTCCAATGATGATGGTGTGGGCCCGAGCGCGGCGAGGTCGACCACCGTCGAGCCGAAACTTGAGCTGAAGCTCGCTCTCATCGGTGAGAGCCCTCACAATGGCGCCAACATAGGCCAGCCACCCAATCTTCTTCTTCAGCTCCTCATCAGTGTTGACCAACATTTTTGCATCAAGCCCAAGACCCGCCATAACCACAAATGCATGCTTAGATAGCTTCTCGTTCTCGTCCCGAATATCAATCAGCCCGATATCAACGAGACGCTCCTCGCCAGTGAACGCTGCGCGCACCGACCCTTCAATGTCATCGAGAGGGAGCTTGAGGTTGCGGGCAAAGAGGTTCCCCGTGCCCGACGGCATCAACGCCAAAGCGGCATCGCTGTCATGCACGACTTCCGCGACGGCACGTACTGTTCCGTCGCCGCCAGCGACAATAATTACGTCGGCCCCGGCATCCAGTGCCTCGTGGGTTGCACCCTGCCCAGGGTCTTCCTTGCTCGTAGAAAAGTACTGGGTAGCATTCCAGCCTGACGCTTCTTCCTGCACAGCAACGGCCGACTTGATCGCGTCAAGGTCAACCTTGATGGGGTTGTAAATTACGGCGGCAGTCAGCGAACGCGACGCGTTCTTGCTCGGCGTTGCAGGCATTAGTCGACCTCACTCTTTCTGGGCATCATCCGTTGGTTATCGATGCGGATCCGAAGGGATTCGGATGGGCCGAGTCGACAGTGAAATGACTCTAGCCGGTGAAGTCCGCCGGTGTTCTGTGTGTTTCCGTTTTGGCGAAAGAAAGTTTTAGCATTGCGTCATGGAGAAGAAATACCCGGAAGATGCGGCCACGGACCGTGCCCAACGTGTCCGTCGCTTCTGGCCGCTACTGAGTGGATTAGTGGCCCTGGGTTTGGTCGTGGCTTTGGGCGCGCTGATCGTCGTTCGTGACCACGGGATGCCCCTCGCCGTTGATACTTTCTGGATGACCGTGCTCTCCGATAACCGCAATCCGCTGTGGCAATCGGTGTCATTAGTCATGAACTATCTGGGAGCAGGCGTAGTTGCCAGTTTCATCGTGCCCGGGGCAATCATCATCGCGTTGCTTCTCATCAAGCGCCCCTGGGCCGCTTTGTACTTCACTATTGCCACGGTCATCACCGGCGGATCGGTGCAGCTTCTCAAGCATTTCTTTGCCCGAACGCGACCCGACACGATTCTCGTCACCGTCGACTTCGGGTCATTCCCCTCCGGACACGTCGCAAATGCCGCAGTGATGGCCCTCGTGCTTTCCATCCTCTTTCTCCGAGTGTGGGTATGGGTCGCGGCGAGTCTTTACACGGTTGTCATGATGCTCAGCCGCACCTACCTAGGGGCGCACTGGCTCACCGACACTGTGGGCGCGTTGCTCCTAGGAGTGGGGATTGCGATTGTTGTCGCAGCGCCGCTTGCCGCCAAAATTGACGGCGAGCGACGCATCCGAGGTGGCAGTGGCTCTCGTGACGATCGCAAACTACAGTCGAGCGAAACGCGCCCGGACGAAGCAATATAGGCCGTAGCCGATCAGGCCGATCGCAATGACAACCAGAAGGGCAACTCCAAAGGGAAGGGCCACCAGACTTGTCAGCGCACCATCAAGTCCGGTGGACTTGCTTGGGTCATGAGTGATCGCAGCAACAATGACCAATATTCCGGCGATCGCGATAGCGATTCCTTTGGCAACGTAGCCCGAAATTCCTAGGCCGAGCACAGCCTTCCGCATCGGCTCGCGAGGCAAAGATATGTCCTCAACGAACTTCTGGGTGACTCCTTTGCGAACGAAGTAGGCACCAACGCCCACGACTGCAGCTCCGATAATAGCCAACGCGACGACGCCAGCCGGAGACGACATCAGCATGGCGCTGAGGCTGCTCGTGCTGTTCGATGAACTCGTTGAGCCACCGAGGGCGAACGGTACTGCGGTTGCTCCCAGCGCGATGTACGTGAGTCCCTTGGCGGCTTCAGCGACCCGGCGTGCCCACTGACGCTTGGAATCCCCACCGGTCATCAAGAACGCCGAAATGAGCAACCAGAGTCCGAGAGCGAACATGCCGATGACAATCGACCAGAGCAGAAAGACCCCACCCGGTGTCGATGCAAGTTGTTGGAAGGCTCCCGACTGATCAGCATCAGTGCTTCCGCCATCCGTAGCTATCCCGATTGCGAGTGCACCGATGAGAATATGCACGAGACCATTGACCGCGAAACCCAGTCGGGCCAAAACCTGAAGAGCAGTACTATTCTTTGCGCTGCGGGCTGCGCCCGACACGGAAACTTCGTTCATGACGGATAGTGTAGATGAGCGCTCCGGCGGGATACTATCTCCTATGCAAAATTCAGAGTGGTCTAACGCACCCAGTGACCTGCTTCGCGTCGATACCGGGTTTCGGCTCGCAGAAGTAGACCCACAAGCAACTCCCGGAATCAACGCCTCTAAGAAGTCCGGCACCGCACTGCTCCGGAAAAATCGACGTGAGCTCGGAAAACTGCAGGGCAAACTCTTCGCCGACAGCACTGTGGGTGGCAAACGATCATTACTGATCGTGCTGCAAGGAATGGACTCCTCTGGCAAAGGCGGCATCGTTAAACATGCGCTTTCGGCAATGAACTCGTCTGGCGTCGTTGTGCACGGCTTTAAGGCACCAACTGACGAGGAACTCAAGCACGACTTCCTCTGGCGAATTCGCAAACACCTTCCCGAACCAGGAATGGTCAGTGTCTTCGACAGATCACACTACGAGGATGTTCTTGCCGCTCGAGTGCAGAACCTTGCGGACCCAGACACCATCGAAGCCCGCTACGACAAGATCATCGCCTTCGAGCAGGAGGCCATCGATAACGGCACAGTGATTATCAAAGTGATGCTCCAGATCAGTGAAAAACAGCAGAAGAAGCGCCTAGTTGCCCGACTTCACCGCAAGTCGAAGCTCTGGAAATATAACCCCAGTGACGTCGATGACCGCGAACGATGGACCGGACTTCAGGATGCCTACCAAATCGCGTTGGAACGGACATCCACGGATGAAGCACCCTGGTATGTGATTCCCGCCAACCACAAGTGGTACGCCCGACTGGCCGTGCAAGAAATCGTGATGAGCAAACTGAGGGAGTTGGAAATGAAGTGGCCGCGCCCCGATTACGACCTGAAAAAGGAACGCGGAAGGGTCGCCGGAGCATGAATACAATCACGAAGGGCTCCCGGTTTAAGACTAAGCTTTTCGTCGACGAACGCGCCGTAACTGCCGCGACGAAAAAGCGACTGTATATCGTCGCGACGGCACTGATCTCTATCGGGCTTATCAGTCTCCTGACTCTGTGGTGGTCGGTGCTTCAACCGGATGCGCTCACCGGCATGGACACTGGAGTACAGGAGTGGTTGGAAGACCGGCAGTCAGCGACAGCGACGGTGCTGATGATCGTCTTCACGGAGATGTTTGGGCCCATTGCCCTACCCATCATTGTGCTCGCAGTGACCGTCACATGGGGTGTGAAAGCCGAGCGCTGGTGGAGACCGTTCCTCTTGGCCGCTGGCACCCTCACCGGCGTCGTAATCGTGCAGATCATCACCCGTGTTGTCGGTCGAAGCCGGCCACCTGAAGACCTCATGCTGTACGGCCCAGACATGACATTCTCGTTTCCGTCTGGCCACGTGCTCGGTGTCGCAGACTTCTTTCTCATCCTGACCTTCCTAATATTTTCCCGGCGCAGCAACCCCAAGCTTGCGGCAGTCTCGTATGTTGTGGCGGTGATACTGGTGATTGCCACCGCCCTCAGTCGCCTCTATTTGGGCTACCACTGGAGCAGCGATGTTCTTGCGTCAATGGCACTGTCGCTCGTGATTCTCGGCACAGTGATTGCTGTCGATACCTATCGAACGGCGCGAGTCGATTCAGGTGCGCAGCCGGTCGTCTCGAGGTAGCTACGTTTCCGGTCGCGACTTGGCTCCCGCCTGTGGACATTCGCAGCGGCATCCCAGCAGCCAGATCCACAATTGGTGGATGACGCCAGCCGCCGGTTTTCCCCGATCACGTCCCCGCCCCAAGCCCATCAAGCCTCACGCAGGTCAAGAGTCGGTGTGGGACTATCCGCGGCCTCCACGAGTGGAACGACGACACGAACGCATTGTTGTGCGGTTGGGCGACCAAGTGATCGTCGACACTACGGATTCGGTGCGGGTGCTTGAGACGAGTCATCCACCCGTCTACTACGTGCCAATCGCTGCGTTTCCCGACGGCGTTCTGGTACCAGTAGCGGGCACAAGCTTCTGCGAGTTCAAAGGTGAAGCCCATTACTTCGATATTGTTTCCGGGGGAGTGGTTGCCGATCGAGCGGGATGGACCTACCCGGATCCGACCCGAGGATTCGAGGACTTGGCGACACGAGTAGCGCTCTACCCGAGCCAAATGGACTCCTGCGAAATCGACGGCGAACGAGTGAGCACTCAAGCCGGCGACTTCTACGGCGGGTGGATCACCTCTCGTATTGTCGGACCGTTTAAAGGTGGCCCGGGTACGTCAGGCTGGTAACAGCCGGCTGGTAAGGCCCGGCCATCGACGTGCGTAGAGGCTAGCTGCGACCCTGATTGCGGCGGCGGATCGCGCGCGGCGCACGACCGCTAAGGAATGACGCGCTCGAGTCGATAAGAAAGCCTTGGCTGAGAGCCTCGCGGCCAATCAGCATCCGAAAGCCCATATCGCTGCGGTCAGTCAGTGTCGTTTCGGCGGTGACTGTATGTCCAAAGAGCTCAACGTGAAGCAACACCACGATGCGGTCTTCACTGTGACCGGATGAGCTGCGCACGGAACGGCGATCGTGGACTTCACGCTCCACGACAACAGCATCATCATCAGATTTTTGCCACGGCATTACGCGGAACCGCACCCAGTTGGCGCCGTCCTTGCCAACGTATTCTTCGATGTCAGACGCATGAATGGCAGAGCTATGCGCCCCAGTGTCGAGTTTGGCTTTAATCCACGAAACGCCGATTTCTGGGAGGGCAACCCACTCGCGCCAACCGGCGACCGTGCTTGAATGGGTAGGTTCTATCACCCCCTTATCTTGGCAGGTCATCTGATGAAACTCGCTATTCTCTCGCGTGCGCCGCACGCTTATTCCACTCAGCGCCTTCGTGCGGCCGCCGAGCAACGCGGGCATCAGATCAAAGTGCTCAACACCCTTCGGTTCGCAATCGATCTCACGGGGGACGAACCCGACCTGCAATATCGCGGCAAATTGCTGTCGGACTATGACGCCATCCTGCCCCGCATCGGCAACTCCATCACCTACTTCGGCACGGCTGTTGTTCGCCAGTTTGAACAAATGGATGTCTACACGCCGAACACTTCGAGCGGCATCACGAAC
The DNA here is from genome assembly GCF_053580035.1 of Rhodoglobus sp. Lineage (NCBI taxonomy): Bacteria > Bacillati > Actinomycetota > Actinomycetes > Micrococcales > Microbacteriaceae > Rhodoglobus > Rhodoglobus sp. The sequence continues at coordinate 68,597 of NZ_JBMDVL010000001.1, forward strand.
TCGCGCGACAAGCTGCGTGCCACCCAGATTCTTTCGCGTCACGACATCGCGATGCCAGCGACGACCTTTGTGCACAACCGTGCAGATGTCGAGATGGCTATCGAACGCGTCGGCGGCGCGCCCGTTGTCATCAAGCTGCTCGAGGGCACGCAGGGCATCGGTGTGATTCTGGCTCCCGACACGCAGGTCGCCAAGGCGATTATCGAGACATTGCACTCAACGAAACAGAACGTGCTGATTCAGAGCTTCATCTCTGAGAGTAAGGGCCGCGACATCCGTGCCCTCGTTGTTGGTGACCGTGTTGTTGCTGCGATGCGCCGGGTGGCTGTTGGCGACGAGTTCCGGTCGAATGTGCATCGCGGTGGCAACGTTGAAGCTGTCGAGCTCACGCCTGAGTACCACCGTGCCGCAGTCAAGGCCGCCCAGATCATGGGATTGCGGGTTGCCGGCGTCGACATGCTCGAAGGTAAAGATGGCCCCCTGGTGATGGAGGTCAATTCGTCGCCAGGGCTTGAGGGCATTGAGCGTGCGACCGGGTTGGATGTCGCGGGCGCGATCATTGACTACATCGCCAACCAGGTTGCGTTCCCTGAGATCGATGTTCGCCAACGTCTCAGCGTTTCTACAGGCTATGGGGTTGCTGAAATCGTCGTCGGCAGCGACGCGGATTTTGTCGGCAAGCAGCTCGGCGAATCTGGTCTCGGTGAGAAAGACATCACCGTGCTGACCCTGCACCGTGGCTCCAACGTTGTGCCGAACCCCCGCCGCAGCACTGTGCTCGAGGCGAACGACCGCCTGCTCTGCTTTGGCAAGCTCGAAGAGATGCGCGCCATGATCCCAGCACGTCGTCGCCGTCGCGCGAAGGTGCGCAAGCTTCCGCCGCAGCCGATCACCGAGGACTAGACCCCGCTAACACCGAGCAGCGGCGCTGACACTGCAGTGTGCAGTGCCAGCGCCGTCATCCGTTCGCTGGAGCGCCCTAGCCCTTGATGGCTTCGGCCCAGCTCACCCGGCTGCCGACCTTCAGTAACGAGTTGTTGTAGATGCGAGCGCCGAGGAGCACAGCGAGGCCCGTGGTGATGAGCAGCAGAACGAGGGAGATCAGTGGCTCCCACCATTCGGCTGTTCCGAGGAACATTCGCATGGGCATTCCGACAGGTGCCGAGAATGGAATATACGACATGATCGCCAGGATCTTTGGGTCATCGTTGAAGAAGATGATCGCAAAGTAGGGGAGCATGATCAGCATCGTGACCGGTGTCATGGCCGAACCAAGATCCTCTTGACGGGACACCATCGCGCCCACCGCAGCAAACAGCGCGGCGAGGAGTACGAAACCGATGATGAAGAATCCCACGAACCACAGCAGCGGTGCGCCGAGGAGCGACAAGAGTTCACCCTGACCGGTCACCGACAGGCCGACGATCGCGAGCACCGCAATCGCAATAATTTGGGCGAATGCCAACAGCGAGTTGCCGATCACTTTGCCGGCCATCAACGCCGAGACGGGCACGGCCGACATCAAGATTTCAACGATTCGAGTTTGCTTCTCCTCAACAACGCTCTGCGCAATCATCGGGCCAAAGGTCATGCCGGAGATGAAGAAGATGATTCCGAAACCTAGAGCTGCAATGTAGCTGAGCGGGCTCGTTTCACCGTCGGGGTCAAGAAGAACAACCTCGGGGGAGACACTCAACATCTGAACCAGCAGAGATGGCGCTTCTGTGTTGGCGATGATGGTTGCAGGAGCGCCCGAGCCTTCCTTGGAGGGCAGTACCGCTGCATCCACAGTTCCATCGCTCACGAGAGCTTCTGCCTCCGCACGATCGTCGACAGTGGTGACCTCAACACCTGAAAGCCCAGACAACTCTGACGACAGCGAACCGATCGTGGCAACGCTCGTCGTCCCCGCGGTCTGCGAGAAGATTCCTCCCGCAATCACACCGCCAAGAACGAGGAGCAGCAGGATGCCGGTAGTGATGAGAAAACTCTTCGAACGAAGGCGGGTAGTGATTTCACGCTCGGCGACGAGAACAACCGATTGAAGGTAGCGAGGGGACTGGCGTGCTGCGGTAGCGGAGTTCATTAGATAACCTCTCGGAAGATTTGGGCGAGGGATGCGCGCTGAGGGGCGAACGAGGTGACGTCGCCATCGGCGAGGGCGTGACGGAGAACTCGCTGGGCGATGGTGGTCTCTTCGGCATCGAACGTGGCGTAGCCGCTATCGAATTCAACGACCGTGACTCCGGGTTCGTTTCGCAACCATCCCAGATCGCCGGTCGTCACAATCTCGTAGCGTGGCGCCGAGTGCTGGGCACGGAGAGTGTCTCGCTCACCAGATGCGCGAATAGTGCCATCGGCAATAATCACGAGGTCGTCGCACAGCCGCTCAACGATCTCGAGCTGATGGGAGGAGAACAGTACTGATGCTCCGGATGCCGCACGCTGCTTGAGCGCCTCCACCACAGTATCGACGGCGAGAGGATCAAGCCCCGAGAAGGGTTCGTCGAGCACGAGTACCTCGGGATCATGCACGAGTGATGCGGCGATCTGGGCGCGCTGCTGGTTTCCGAGCGACAGGCTCTCGAGGGTGGAATCGCGACGCTCGCCGAGGCCAAGCTCTTCGAGCAGGCTGTCAGCATTTCGGCCCGCTAGGGTCGACGAGAGTCCATGCAGTCGAGCGAGGTAGACGAGTTGCTCCCGAACTTTCATCTTCGGGTAGAGTCCCCGCTCCTCAGGCATGTACCCAAATCGACGCCGTTGTTCTGCACCCAGTGGTTTGCCGTCGAGGTGGATCTCACCGGCATCCGAATCAAGAACACCCAGCAGGATGCGCATTGTCGTTGTCTTGCCGGCACCGTTGCCGCCGACGAAGCCCGTCATGCGCCCGTCGCGCACAGAAAAGGTCACGCCGTCGAGCGCTGGGCGCGCCCCAAAGCTTTTGGTGATGTTGTCGAGCTGGAGCACGAATACCGCCTTTGTTCGCAAAGAATCTCTCTGGGAACAACGGTATGGGCTGACGCGATCGACGGGATCAGCCTGCGGGTGGGTTCTTGCCTCCATCGCGTGGGGGAGACGGCCATGAGTTGCGAGCGGGCAGCGTTACGTCGAGTTCGGTCGCTCGGGCGCTGTGTTCGGCACAACGACGCCGTTTTCATAGGAGTACACGATGGCCTGGATACGGTCGCGAAGGTGGAGCTTCTGAAGAACCTTCGAAACGTGGGTCTTTACGGTCGCCTCGCCAAGAAAGAGTGCCGTCGCGATCTCAGAGTTGGAGAGGCCCTCCGCCACGAGCACGAGCACTTCATGTTCGCGCGCGGTTAGCTCGGCAGGAACAGTTGGCTCCGTCTGGCGGGGGAGCCGCTGATCGGTGAGACTCAGTCGTTCCAGCACGCGCCGGGTCACGGCGGGAGCCAGCAGCGCGTCGCCGCTCGCCAGCGTGCGCACGGCATCCGCAAGATCATCGGGAGACGAGTTCTTGAGCAAGAACCCGCTCGCTCCGGCGTCTAAAGCGTCGAAGAGCTGTGACTCGTTATCGAAGGTGGTGAGGATGAGAACCGCGACAGTGCTGTTGGGCTTCGCTACGATCATCCGGGTCGCATCGATGCCGTCGACTTCAGGCATTTGGATGTCCATGCAGATCACATCTGGTTTTAGTGTTTCGGCGAGTTCGACGGCTTCACGTCCATTGCGGGCTTCGCCAACAACCTCGAAGTCGGGTTGGGCGCCAAGAATGATGCGGAAACCTGTGCGCACCAGTTCATGGTCATCGGCAAGCAGGATGCGGATCGGTTGAGCGGTCATGCGTGAGCCTCCGCTGCTGGTGCGCCCGCACCGACGTCAGCCTGCACCGGCAATTCAGCGCGCACAAGGAAGCCACCACGAGATCGGGGACGCAATTCGAGTGAGCCGCCCACAGCGTTCACGCGTTCGGCCATGCCAATCAATCCGAGACCCGTGGACGGTCGGCGGCTTGGTGTGCGCCCAGAGTTGCCGACCTCAATCTCGACGGCGGTATCGCTCCAGCGCAGTCGAACATCGGCGTCTCCATTGGGGCCAGCATGTTTGCGGGCGTTGGTGAGTGCTTCTTGAGCTACTCGGTAGAGTGTGACGGATGTTGACGGGCTCAGGGGTTGAGCGTCGCCAAATTCTTCGAACCGTGTTGGCAGACCGGCACTGCGTGTGGCTTCGATCAGCTCGACGATGCTGTGCACTCCGAGCGTTGAGGCAGCGGCGGTGTCAGTTTCGCGACTGTCAGCCTCCCGCAGTGTTCCCAATAGTCGATGCATCTCATCTATTGCTTGGCGAGACCCGGTCTCAACAGCACGCAACGATTCGGATGCGGCAGCAGGATCTTGAGTGAGCACGGTGCGCGCGGCGGCGGCCTGCACCCCCATGATCGAGACGTGGTGGGCAACAACGTCATGCAGCTCACGCGCAATACGCAGGCGCTCAATGGTTACGGCTTGGGCGGCAATCAGTTCGCGCTCTCTCACCAGCTCGACAGAACGTTGATGCAGCGCATGCCGTTCCAGTCGGGAGCGGTAGGCGCGTTCGCCGAAGTAGTAGGCGGCGCCGAAGTAGAGCACGTTGGTCAGAAATTGGATCACGAGGTACGCCAGCAACGGAGAGAATGCCCCGGCACGCGAGAATCCGCTCAGTGCATCGGGGTCGGTCGTGGTCTGAAAAATGGAAATCGATAGCCAAATGAACATGGCCGCAATGATGGCGATGCGGGTGATGGTGGCGACGCGACGTCGGTCTTCCCAAACGCCAACAGAGTAGAGCGCGATAAAGAGCGAAATATTGCAGAAGGTAACTTCGGGCACCTGAAGGGTCGCCCCCACCATGAAGACGGCGGCAACAACGATGACGACGGGCAACGCATGGTGGCGCCGAAACAGCAGGGGCAGCGTGATCGCTGCAGCCCACACCAGCGTGACCACCGAATCGGCAGGTTCGGAGAAGATGCCGGCGATGCGGGTGAGAACCGTGCTGAGCAGGGTGCCAGCGAGCATCCCTACCGCGAGCACAACATCCCACCGGCTCACCCCGGGCGTTGCGCGGTGGCGCACATCACTGCGGGTATCAACCATGCACTTAGGTTACTCGGCGCGGGGAGGTTGCTCGCGTTGCTGTGATTTTTCGGCGTGCGCTGGGGTGAAGCCGCCAACTAGGCGGCGACCGCCGTATCACCGTGAACTCGAGTGTGCTCGCCAACACCCTCGATGTGCGCGAAGTGACCTGCACGTGCCGTCACTTGTTGCGTGGCGTGGGGGAGCGCTTCAGCAAACCAGGCATCGTCACTAGCGCTCACGAACACATCTCGTTCACCCCGAACTAGAGTGATGGGGCACCGGATGCTCAACCACTGTCGCTCGTCATAGCGGGACGCTGCCTCGGCGGCACGTACGAACGCCGTGGGCCGGATCTCTGAGGCCAGCGAGTCAATAACGGAGACATCGAGCGTCTGCCACTTCGCAAACAGCGGAGCGCTCAACGGCCCGAGAAGATTCATACGATGAAGACCGCGAATGAGGCTGTTGCCCGCTAGTCCCAGTGCCGAAAGGAAGCTCATGGCGCCGAGCATGCCCGCCAAAAACGGTAATCTCCGAAAATCTCGAATCGGATGCCGGAGCACGGCAAGCGCGCCGGGTCCGGTCGCTGAAATGGCGGTTACGCTGTGCGTGCGGTTGGGGTAACTCGCTGCAAGGGTAAGGGCGAGGTGTCCACCAAGCGAGTGGCCGATGGCGTCCCACGTGGCGAAGCCGAGCGTTTGCGCGACTTGCGCTAGTGCGTCGGCCATGTCGTCGACTGTTGCACCGGCAGGTAGTGTTCCGCTTTCGCCCCAGCCGGGGAGGTCAATTGCCACAACGTTCTGCAGTGGCTCGCCGGTTTCATGCGCGGCACGGATGAGTGGCAGCCAGGTTGTCCACGAGCCTGCTGCACCGTGAATGAGCAACGTCGCAGTCTTGGGGTGCGCAATCATGCTGGGGCTGGCGTGCACGACAACGTCGCCCAAATCGGTGGGAACGACAACGCGAGAGAAGTTTTCGGTGGCGGGGTCACAGGAATCGCTTGTGTTAAAGCGCGTGCTCAAGGATTGTCTCGTATTCACACTGGTTGTTCGTAGCCGCCGCAATTCGAGATTGCTCGGCAGTGCGAGCGCTGGGTCTTAGTGCAGAGCAGCGCGAGCGAGTTGCGCTACTGAACTATTTCGATCTGGGTGACTTTCGTAGCGTTGTCTATCGATCCCAGATCGAGAACGTTGGTAAAGCCTGCGTTGGTCATCATCGCTACGGCTTGTCCTGAGCGGTTGCCTGATTTGCAGTAGACCGCATAGTCGGCGTCGGGATCGAGGCTGGGGAGCGTGTCGGCGAACTGGCCACCGCTTAGGTCGAGAAGATTTGCCCCGTCAAGGTGACCTCCCGCGAATTCTCCCGGCGTGCGCACGTCAATGATGATGGTGTCGGAACTGAGTTCGATCGTTTCGACGGGTGCCGAACATGCAGCCAGCGAGGCCAACACGATGAGCGAGCCGGCGAAGGCTGCGAGAGGGCGGATCATTTTTCTCCTAGTGAACAATTAGTTGTGGGATTGCGTATTCGCGAGAGGCTGTTGCGAACCGGCTAGCAGTGACAGCGGTCGCGCTCGGCGACATCGGCGAGGGCATCCTCGATGTGTTCTCCGCAACCAGCCCACGTGGGTTTACTGCAGTTCTGGCAGGTAACTTGTGCGCACATGTGAACTCCTAACGGCCGAAGAGGCGGGCGAAGAAGCTGCCCTTGTTGGCTTTGGCGGCGTCAATTTCCGATACCGAGTGTTTGCCATTGCACCAGTTGGATGCTGGAACGCTGCGCTTGACGGTCTGGATGTGTTCTCCGCATCCGGCCCACGTTGTTTTGCCGCATACCCGGCACGTGACTGCTCTGCACATAACTCTGCTTTCGTTCAACTGACTATACGAATTTATACCCTAGGGGGTATGCTGAGAACTATACCCCATGGGGTATTGCAACTGTCAAATCATGTCCGAGAAATGAGAAAATGATGGCCTCTGAGGTCTCCGCATCCTTGCCCGTCACTGACGCCGAAGCTCAAAAGAAGATCCTGAACCGGTTGCGGCGCGCGCAGGGTCAGCTGGGCGCACTCATCACGACAGTGGAAACCGGCGCAGGCTGTGCGGACGTGATCTATCAGCTTTCCGCGGTCTCCAAAGCGCTCGACCGAGCTGGTTTCCTCGTTATTTCCGGAGCGATGAAAGAGTGCTTGGCAAACCCGGGTGCCGAGGGATCACCCCAGCCTGACGAGATCGAGAAACTATTTCTTTCGCTCGCCTAATCGCTGATTAACCCGCGATAGCAATACACTGCCGGCAGGTCAGGCACTCAATGCACGCGCTGATTTAGGAAGTAGCCGCAGATAGCAGCAGCCGGGCGAGCTCCAACATCCGCTCACTGAGAGCCGTACTCAAGATTGCCAACACCAAAACGTTCAGCACGACGCTGCCCCAGAATGCTTGGCGGTAGCTCGGTTTTTGGTTCTTGTGGCGCAGGCGCTGCTGAGCGACGAGTGCCCCGGGCCAGCCGCCGAATAGTCCCAAACCGAGGAGGGTACTCTCGCTCACTCGCCACTGCTTTGTTTGAGCCGCACTCTTATCGGTCGCATAGACGATATAGGTGATGATGCTCATCAGTAAGTAGAGAGCCGCAAATAACCACGGGAGAGCGCCAATCGCTGTCACGATGCCGATTGCTAGCGCGAAAGTCACCAGCACAACCCAGCTCATCGTGCCGGCTTTGCGTTTGCGTGTGCGGATCGGGCGTCCAGACGCCGAAAGATAGCGGATGTTGCTTGCCCGAATTTTGTCGTCGGTTGTGCGTTCCACCGTGCAACTGAGTCGCTCACCGAGCATGGGCCGAGAATCGCGCGGTGGGAACGCGGAGATGTGGGCAAAAATCCGCTCACCGTCGTCGAGGGTCACAAATCCGAAGCCGCGTTCGTCGTTCCACGAGGCTAAAACGCCGTCACTTCGTGTGTTTCGCGAACCCATATTCTGAGGGTATCCCGCGCGTGGGGGTAGTGCGGTCACGGCGTGCCCGCCGATTCTGTCTATTCAGTCGCGCGGGGAAAAATACTCATACACTGGTCCCACAAGCTCCTCGACGAGCGCGACTTCATTGCACGGTTTACCCAGCACAATTCATCGCGATCAGAGACAGGAAATCTCGTGACTGTTGCCCATACTTCCCCGCGTGCACCATGGTGCCGTCCCCGAACATCCGAAGTGCAGTCTGAGACGTTTGACCAGCTGGATGCGTGGTGGCGGGCCGCCAATTACCTTGCTGTTGGCCAGATCTATTTGCTCGACAACCCTCTGCTGCGTGAACCCCTCCGCCGCGAGCACACTAAGCCGCGACTTCTTGGACACTGGGGCACAACGCCCGGCCTGAACTTTGTGTGGGCTCACCTCAATCGCATTATTCAGGAACGCGACACCGACACGATTTTTGTTGCTGGTCCTGGGCACGGTGGACCCGCGGTCGTCGCGAGCGCATACCTCGATGGCACGTACAGCGAAACGTATGGCGACATCGATAAGAGCGCTGATGGCATCCGCAAGCTATTTAGGCAGTTTTCTTTCCCCGGTGGCATTCCCAGCCACGCCGCTCCTGAAACGCCCGGCTCCATCCATGAGGGTGGCGAACTGGGGTATGCGCTTTCGCATGCGTACGGTGCGGCGTTCGACAACCCGAATCTGCTCGTCGCTGCTGTTGTCGGCGATGGCGAAGCCGAAACTGGTCCGCTAGCGACGAGCTGGCACTCGAACAAATTTATTGACCCTGAACGTGATGGCGTGGTTTTACCAATCTTGCACCTCAACGGTTACAAGATTGCGAACCCCACAGTGCTGTCGCGTATCCCCGAAGACGAACTCTGCGATCTGATGCGAGGTTACGGGCATACGCCGTACGTTGTCTCGGGTGGATTCGACGATGAAGATCCTCGCGCCGTGCACGAACGCATGGCGGCAACTCTTGATGACATCGTCGATCACATTGCGCAGATAAAAGCCGACGCGGCTGCCGGAACTCTCGACGGTCGCCCGGCGTGGCCGATGCTGATCTTGCGCACCCCCAAGGGGTGGACGGGACCGCAGGTAGTCGACGGGCACCCTGTCGAAAACAATTGGCGTTCGCACCAGGTCCCGCTTGCGAGTGTTCGGGACACAGACGAACACCTGAAACAACTTGAGGAGTGGATGGCCTCGTACCGTCCAGAAGAGTTGTTTGATGAGAGTGGTGCACCGCTCGCAATTGCAACGGCACTCGCGCCAGAGGGCGACCGTCGAATGAGCGCCAATCCTGTCACCAACGGTGGAGTGTTGCGCGCCCCACTTAGGCTGCCCGACTTTAGGGATTACGCCGTCGACGTTCCAAACCCCGGTGAAACGACAAGTTCCGCGACCGGCGCCCTCGGGGAGTGGCTACGCGATGTTGTTCGCGACAATCCAGACAACTTCAGAATTTTTGGTGCCGACGTCACAGCATCCAACCGACTAAGCGCTGTTTTCGAGACAACCGATAAACAGTGGGATGCCGGATTCCTCCCCATCGACGCCGACAATCACCTTGCCCGTGCAGGTCGTGTCGTGGAAATGCTCAGCGAGCACCAGTGCCAAGGCTGGTTGGAGGGCTACCTGCTCACCGGCAGACACGGCATGTTCAACTCCTATGAAGCGTTCATCCACATCGTCGATTCGATGTTCAATCAGCACGCGAAATGGCTCGAAGGAGCGAACGATATCCCGTGGCGCCGCCCGGTCTCTTCGCTCAACTACCTGCTGAGCTCGCACGTGTGGCGTCAAGACCACAACGGCGCATCGCACCAAGACCCCGGCTTTCTTGATCTCGTCATGAACAAGAAGCCCGATGTTGTGAGGGCCTATTTGCCGTGCGATGCCAACACCCTCATCGCCACCTACGATCACTGCCTTCGCTCCGTCGACAAGATCAACGTCGTCATCGCCGGAAAGCACCCCGAAAATAATTGGCTCGATATGCCAGCCGCAATCGAACATTGCACGCGGGGAATCGGACTATTCGATTGGGCAGGCACCGAAGTTGTCGGTCAAGAACCGGATGTCGTACTCGCGTGTGCTGGTGACGTACCTACCCTTGAGGTCTTGGCCGCCGCGCAAATCTTGCGTGAACGGATCCCTGAGTTGCGAGTGCGAGTCGTCAACATCATTGACCTGATGCGACTGCACAGCGAATCTGAGCATCCGCATGGTTTGAGCGATGCTGAGTACGACGCTATCTTCACGACAGACAAGCCCGTAATTTTCGCTCATCACGGCTACCCGTGGCTGATTCATCGCCTCACCTACAAGCGTGCCGGGCACGCGAATTTGCATGTGCGGGGCTACAAAGATGAGGGCACGACAACCACTCCGTTCGACATGGTGATGATGAATGACCTCGACCGTTACCACTTGGTCATCGACGTACTCGAGCGAGTTCCCGGCCTCACTGCGCGTCACGCCGCCTTCTGGCAAGAGATGCATGACACCCGACTCCACGCGCAGCAATACACCCGCGAGCACGGCGAAGACATGCCAGAAGTCGCAGACTGGAAATGGAAATCGGCCCGCTAAATTAGGCGGCAACCCGCCGCGCTAAATGGGGGTAAAAAATGATCTGGCGCGCAGTGTAATTTGTGCTTAGAATTGCCGAGACATCGGATGGATGCCCAGCAATTTGCGCCCAATTAGGAGTTCTTCCTCGGGCCGTCAGAAAGATCGAGCACTCGGTATGGACATCACCGATTTCGCTATTAACGCACTCGGATTCGTGGGCACTGCATTCTCGTTCTTGATGTGGGTTCCGCAGGCAAGAATCACCTGGCAGAGCCGCAACGATGCAGTGCGTCTCGCCGGCATTTCTGAGACCACCCAGTGGCTGCTTGTTCTTGGGTATGCGGTGTGGGGCGCCTACGGACTGCTCAGTGCCTCAATGTGGGTTGCGGCACCAAGCGCGATTGCTATCCCGCTCGCGGCTGCGACCATCGTCATCATTCGGCGCGGGCGCAGGCTACCTGACGAGGGTCGCTCGTTCCCCATCTTCTCCAGCACGGATGCTGATCCGATCGCTACGATCAGTGACGGTCTCATTGCACTGACAGATTCGATCCCGATCATCACGATGGGGCACTACGAGCACCACGAGGCGCCCGCCGTAGCAGCGCGTGTTCCCTAACCCTTGCGGATAAAGCTGTCGACCTCTGCCGTGATCACGTCGCGCACGATCGAGCTGTCGAGACTTGCGACCCCGTCGCCGGGCTGCACGCCATAGTCGCCGAAGCGCGCATGATTGGCACCTTCGATGGGAAAGAACGTTGTGTTCGTTGGCAGCAAGTGTGCAGCGGCCACAATCTTGTCTGGAGTGCTGAGCATGTCGACGCTGCCACTCAAACTCAATACGCGAGTGTCAACATCCGCCAGATCATTGGCGCAATAGCTGGCAAAGAGAATGAGTCCGCTCACCTCAGGTTGAGCCGCGTACTGGCACGCTCGCACCCCACCAAGCGAATGCCCACCGACGAACCAGGTGTCAACATCCGGGACAGCGTCGGTGAATGTTGAGAGAGAACGCTGATCAAAGAATGCCAAGTTGAGAATCGGCTTGGTGACGATCACAGTTAACCCCGACTCCACCACAGCGCCAGAAAGCTTATAGAGGTAGGCCTCAGCAGTGACTTTCGCGCCGGGAATGAACACCAACCCGGTTCCTGATGCCCCATCAGTGGGAGAGAGAATGAACGAGTTGGGCGTCTCATGAAGGGAGACTGCTGGATTCGTGCGCACATTCTCCAGAGGGTCAGCCTCGGCCTGCATCACACCAACATTTGCCCAAACGAGAATGCCCATCGCTGCGAGCACAATGAGCGACGCAAATGAGATGAGTGAGACGAAAAGGATGCGTCGACGACGGGATGGTCGCTGGGCGAGAGAAGCTGGCGCAGTCGATTCACTCGAGACGGGTGACGATGGCTCAGCGGCGTGCATCCGATCAGTCTATTGAACTAGCGAAGGCAAGTGAGGCGGCGCCCACTATTGGGGTGATGAGGGCTGAGCGTTGGCAACCTGACGTAATCGTGCGGCGCGGGCGATGATCACCGCGATAGCTGCTGCTGCCGAAGCGAAAAGAAGACTGGCGATCGTGGCGATTGCGGCATCCGGTTTCACGATCGATTGGCCCATCAATGCTTGCGCCGTCAGCAGGGCAGTCACGGCAACGTAGAGGCTGACGAGCACACCGATCACGCGCTGTCGCGTCTGCGGGAGCGCGAGCCCTGTCACTCGACGCCCCAGGAATTCGAGCGCAAGCGCGGCTAGCGGCAGCAATTGTAGGGCGTGCATCCCGATGAAGTGGGGGATGCGGAGGTCTCCGGCGACCGTACTCCAGCCCAAGAGAGGTAAGCCATCCCCTCCGTCGGGCAGCCCGACCGTGTGAGCTCCCGCGATGCCCTGAAAGTCGCTCAATTGCTGGGCCGTTGGCGAGGTCATGAGAAATGCCAATCCCATACCGATTATTCCGACGATGAGACCAGATTTGATGGCGAGTGACCGCGCCGGATCGGAGATTCGATAGCGCCAGAGAAGGCCGGCGACAAGGACTACCGCCGACCACACGATCACGATCGACACTGCCATTACTGACCAGAGTGCTGCTGGCACCGGGCTAGCCACATTGAAGTGGCTTGTTGTGCCGAGGGCTGCGGCGCCGACGATCACGACCATTTCGACGGCGAGGAATGCCGCACTGACAGTTCCGAGCCACCACGCCAGACGTGCATGCCGAGTGAGCATTCCGATCAGCCAGGCGAGCGTTAGCGAATACAGTGCAATCGACAGAGCGAATTTGAGTGGTTTTGCCCACAGCGGCGCGCTCACAATTTCGCGTTGGTCGACGAGCAAGCCGAGCGTGGCGATGATCGCAAGCCCGATCATTGCCATGGTCAACCACACCAGCGGGCGGTGGAGTAGCGCACGCTCAAGGTTAAGCGTGCCGCTGTCAGGTCGTGACGAACTCGAGGAATTGCTGGCGGCATCGTGCCGGGACGACTGACGAACCTTCGCTTCGCGCTGAACAATCATGGCTTCTCCTTGAGTCGATAGTGACACTATCGGATAGCATCACTATCTGTAAAGGGTGAAGGCGAAATGAGGTGTGCGAGTTAGCTCCGAGACGGATCTCCGTGACGACGGATCGTCGAGGCTGCTTGAGCGCTCCGCCGCAGCGCAGCAAAGAGCGCATCACCCAACACCGTTCCCACGACAACGGTTTCCGCTTGTGCCGCAAGTCCATCGCGACTCTCGACGAGATCAAGATCTGCTTCTGCGACGAGTTGCGCAGCCTCGGCATAGCGAGCGAGCCACCCCGTATCGGTGCCCTGGCCGGCCTGCCGAAAGTTCATCACCACACGGGCGGCCGCGAGTCGGCCCGGGTCGTTCGGGTCGCAACCCCAGCCCGAAAGGGCAGAGTCAACCGTCTCGAGCGCTTCGGCATCCAAGGATTCAGGGTCAACGCGCTCGGAAACTGTGCTCTGCGCAATCTCAAAAGCGCGCGTCAGTGGCAGGTCGGACTCAATGGCCTCAATAACGCGCTTGGTGTCGGCAACAGAGAGGCCACCAATGTCGGTCAGCGCACGAATCATATGGATGCGGCGCACATGGGTTTCGCCATAGGTCGCCTGGTTCGGTGCCGAGCGTTCCCCCGCGGGCACAAGGCCCTCCCGCAGGTAGTACTTGATCGTGGCGACCGATGCGCCAGTCTCGTGGCTCAACTCCGAAATCTTCATAATGGACACCATAGCTATCTGCCCGGGTTTTAGGGCGTGGCATACCGGTCGGATGCGCGACGCTAAGGAATATCCCGACCGTTCGACGGTTGAATAGTAGTGATGACTACACCACTTCGTCTTTCTGTTCTTGACCTGATTCCTGTGCGCAGCAACCAGACTTCCGCTGATGCGATTTCGGCGACCACCGCGCTAGCGCAGCGTGCCGATGAACTCGGATTTTCGCGCTATTGGGTGGCTGAACACCACAACATGAAGGCCGTGGCATCCACAAACCCTGCCGTGTTGATCGGGATTTTGGCTGCTCAGACCCAACGCATCCGCGTCGGTTCTGGGGGAGTGATGCTCCCGAATCACGCCCCGCTCGTCGTGGCTGAACAGTTTGCAATTCTGGAGGCGGCATTCCCGGGGCGCATTGACCTGGGCATTGGCCGCGCTCCCGGAAGTGATCCCGTGATCACGTCCTACTTGCGGATGACGGGAACAACAAGCGACGTCGACGCGTTCCCGCGAAACGTTTCCGACATCCGCAGCCTCATGCACCCCGAGGGGGCGGCTCTTCAGTTGCCGTCTGGCCAGGTGTATGAGCTCACCGCGACACCGAATGCGTCGTCAGTTGCTGAGCTTTGGTTGCTGGGATCGAGTGACTATTCTGCGCGACTCGCCGCAGCCCAGGGCATGCCGTACGTGTTCGCGCATCATTTCTCTGGTGAGGGAACAGAACGCATCTTGGGTTTGTACCGCGACAACTTTGTCCCCTCGGATCAGCTGAAGGAGCCACGAACCTTCTTGACGCTCAATGTTGCGGTCGCCGATACCGCGGCAGAAGCGCGAGCTGCTGCGCTTCCCCAGTTGCAGCAGATGGCTCGGCTCCTCAGTGGGATGCCTCTTGGTCCGCTCTCGACAATTGAGCAGGCTGCGGCGACGGAACTTGCCGCTCCGCAGCAACAGATGGTCGATGATATGGCCGAACGTTGGGTCATCGACGAACCCGTGGCTGCGGCAGCCCGCATCCGCTCGCTGGCGACCCGGTTCGGTGTTGACGAAGTTATGGTCAGCCCAGGGCTCTCGGCACACGATGCGGATGCGCCGAACACCTCGCCTGCGCGCGTGCGGGCTCTTGAACTGCTGGCGGAGCAACTGCTCGCCTAACGCGCCAAGACGCATCTTTTGGCACGCGATCTCCGGTTGATTTATTGCACAGAACCAAGGCTCGCTATTCAGGCAGTGTCACGTTGGTGCGGAGTCTAAGCTGCCGGACGCCGTCATGCTCGCGCATCTCAACGTGCGATAGGCGAGACTTCACAAACTCGCTGAAAGTTGTGAAGCCCAACGAAGATTCATCGAACGACGGATCAATTCTGAGCATCTGATTCTTGACCGCGGAGCTGTGGAGCCACTCTGAATCCTCTTTCTGTTGCACTAGTCGCATAGCGCGCACTAGCACCTTGAATGGAGATACCTTAGTTGCCGGCGGATCGGTGATAGCGGCCTTTGCGCTGGACTTAGATTCGGGAGTAGGTGTCGTTGTTGCCCCGTCGTCTGTGGCGGGTGGTGCAGCGGTGAAGGCGGAGACCGGCGATTCATTCGCACTGGCGCCGTACTCAACACCCGGCAGCGAGTCATAGTCGGCGAATTTGTCGCACGAGGAGGTAAGCGCTTGACTTGTGCCACCAGCGACTCCGACACCGACGACAAAGCGACCAAGGGTCTTGGCGCGTTGCGCTAGCGCCACATAGTCTGAGTCGCCAGCAACGATCACCACATGAGTGAGGTCGGGCAGACGAAAAAGGTCTTCCATGACGTCAACAGACAGCCGGATGTCCGCCCCATTCTTCATTTGAGCTGTGAGCGGAAAGAGTTGCACGAGTTCGACAGCGCGGTTGATGAGCTGTTTCTGGTAGCTCGAGTTGACCGGTAAAGACCAGTCGGCGTAGGCGCGGCTGAGCGCAACTGTGCCGAACGAGGAGGCGTAGTCGAGCAGGGCCTCAACGTCGACTTCGGCGTCCGCGAGCTTGGTCCCGACCGGCGTCGTGCTTGCACGGTTTGAGACGTGCCACCGAACCTTGTCCGTCTGAAACGCACCATTGCCGTGTTTTTGGTTGTAGCGCGAGATCACGATGTTGTCGAAATCGATGTAGACGGCAACGCGTCCTTCTGTGGAAGCGGGCATGGGGTCTCCTCCGGCTAGAGCGGTCCACCTCGCGCACAACGTTACTGAGGCTTCTTCGGCTCACGCTAGCAGTACACGCCGCGCGAGTCAGCGACTGGGGGAACCTCATCGTCGCTACCATTGGGCGATCAGAGTGATGGAGAGCAAGTCATGAGCTACAGTGCAATTCGGGTTCGAGCCACCCCCGGGATCCCGCGGGAAGGCCACACCGGTGTTGCCGTAATCGTGGCAGGCATCGGTCTGGCTGGGTGGATATCGTTCGGTCGGCACCTCTTTGGCATCGGGGGTGACCTCACGATTGTCTACGCTGCAACGCTCGGACTCATTTTTGCGGTCTTGTTTGTTCTGACCGGGCTGGCAGTTCGGCGCACGGCACGTCGCGGGTTCGAGACGCGGGTTTTAACCCGAGCCTTGCTCATCGCCTCCGGGATATGCGGATTTCTTCTGGGACTTACGATTCCGGATTCAACACCTCAGGGGCTTCAGACCATAATTAGCGGTCCGTACGAGCCGGCACTAGGAATAGCCATTGGCATCGCAAATCCGCTCGGCGTCATTGGCATTGCCACCGCGATAATCGCGCTCACTCTTGCGATAAAGGATTCCCGTGGCCGGATCTCACTAGTTGAGTCGTGGGGCGATGACGAGTCGGCGTCAGAGGTTGCACCGGTTTAGTTCCGCTGGGCTAGCTCACTTGTGAGTGTTCGCCGAGCTGGTGCCAACCGCGATTGAAATAGACGAGCGGTGGAGTGCCTTCTGCCCCAGAATCGACTGCGGACTGTGTCGCACGAAGCAAAATTATGGATGCGGCTCCCGCGTCGAGTTGATCGACCCGCGTTCCTGCGACCCAGGCTGGTGCGCTCGGAAAGTACGGCTCACCGGTCGGCAGTCGTCTCCACAAACTGGTGTCAGAAAATCGATCAACACCGCTAGTTGCGCACAGTTGCGCGATTTCAAGTTGGTCTTTTCCCAAGAAGTGGACCACATAGGAGCTGGCGCTCCGGATGCTCGCGGCGGTGGATGCACGATGGCTGATCGAGAACGCGAGGAGCGGCGGTACCGCGCTCACAGAAACAACCGATGTCGCTGTGAGGGCAACGGGACCGTCGGGGGAGTCGGCGGTGATGACCGCAACACCGCCAGGATAGTGACGAAAGGCGCGAGCAAAATCGTCGCCACTGATCTCAGTTTCGGGCGAGGTGCGCTCATCGGGGCTGTACGCCTCATCGTGCGAGAGAGTCTGATGTTTCGCTGTCGTCTGCATTCGTCCATCCGAAGGTTGTGGGGATGCGAACAAGAATGCGCCGCATCCGCCAGCGAAGCGAGAATGTGTCGCTTTATTTCTCTGTGTTTCGTCCTTTGTTTCACTGCCAGGTGCAGTGAATGGCTGCTCGGCGCACCATGGTGGCATGCCTAAACAAATTCGCTTCAACGCCTTCGACATGAACTGCGTCGCCCATCAGTCGTCAGGAATGTGGCGCCACCCCGATGACCAATCGTGGCGCTACAAAGACCTCGACTATTGGACGGAACTTGCCCAGCTGCTCGAACGTGGCACCTTTGATGGCATCTTCATTGCGGATGTCCTCGGTACCTACGATGTGTACGCGGGTTCCAATGAGGCTGCGATTCGCCACGGCGCGCAAGTTCCGGTGAATGACCCACTGTTGCTCGTTTCGGCCATGGCGCATGTCACGGAACACTTGGGATTCGGCATTACCGCCGGCACGGCCTACGAACATCCGTACCCTTTCGCGCGTCGCATGTCGACGCTTGATCACCTCACCAAGGGGCGCATCGGTTGGAACGTCGTCACCGGTTATCTTCCTTCAGCAGCCCGCAATATGGGCAATGATGATCAGCTCGAGCATGATGATCGCTATGACCACGCCGACGAATACCTCGAAGTTCTCTACAAGCTGTGGGAGGGCTCGTGGGAAGACGATGCCGTTATTCGTGATCGCGAAACCGGTGTGTTCACCGACCCAAGCAAAGTTCACGACATTGAGCACAAGGGCAAACATTTCACGGTCCCGGGGATCCATTTGTCAGAGCCGTCGGTGCAGCGAACCCCGGTGATCTACCAGGCAGGCGCATCACCGAGGGGCATCCAGTTCGCGGCAGGCAACGCCGAAGCGATCTTTGTTGCTGCCTCGACTAAAGCGGGACTCAAGGCAACGGTTGGCCGCATCCGGGATGCTCTTGAAGAGGCTGGCCGTGATCGCTATTCTGCGCGAATCTACACACTGCTCACGATCATCACGGATGACACCACGGAGAAAGCTCACGCGAAGTATGCCGACTATCTCAGCTACGCAAGCGAAGAGGGAGCGCTCGTCTTCATGTCCGGATGGATGGGGATCGACCTTTCGGAATATGACCTCGATGAGCCCATTGGCAACGTCAAAAGCAATGCAATCCAGTCAACAGTCGCCAACTTTCAGCAGGCAAACAATGACGGAAGCGAGTGGAAAGTTCGCGATATTGCCCGACTCGGCGCTATCGGGGGTCTGGGTCCGTTCATCATTGGCTCGGGCACGGAAATCGCGGATGAGCTGCAACAGTGGGTAGAAGAGACCGACGTTGATGGCTTCAATCTTGCGTATGCCATTACGCCAGGTACCTTCGAAGATGTCGTGGAGTACGTCATCCCTGTGTTGCGCGAGCGGGGTCTATATCCTGAGGAATACGTGGAGGGCACGCTGCGCAACAAGCTTCACGGACGAGGAAACCGGCTGCCAGCCGAGCATGCAGGGGCGAGTTATCGCCGACGTCCCTAGCGAAGCTCGAAGATGATCTCTTCGGTGTCCCGTTTCACGCCGGCGGCGAAGTCGACGTTGCGGCCAATCTCGACGAATCCATTGCGCAGCACTACGGCGGCGGAACGAATGTTGTGTGTGGCTGTGCGTGCCTGAAGCGGGCGGTGAGTGTCGAGTTCCAGCATTAGCGCTAGTGCAGCGCTGGCGATTCCTTGACCCCAGAAATCACGACTGATCCAGTAGGTGAGCTCTCGCTGGTCGTCCATCATGAAGGTGGCTATCATTCCGGCGAGAGTTCCGCTGCGGTAGATCGCGCAGGCTACAACGTCGGGGTTCGCGAGAATGCGAGCAAACCAGGAATCGAATTCGGCCCGGTCGTCGGGGTCTGGTGCCGTGAATGCGGCCATCGCGACCGACTCTGGATCCCGCATCCACTCGAAGACTGCATCACCGTCGCTGAGACGCAGGTCACGAAGGGTGACGCCGTCGTTTTTGGCGTCGGCGACTGAGGTCATAGCTTGATCGAATACTTAAACCCGATGTGCGATGCCTCGAAGCCCAGCTTCTTGTAGAAGCGATGCGCGTCGGTGCGCGCCTCATCCGATGTGAGTTGGATGAGCGAAGCGCCGAGTGTTGGCGCTGCGATGTCGATGACCCACCGCATCATCGCGCCGCCGATGCCCGATGAGCGCTGACTTGCCGCAACCCGAACGGCTTCGACTTGGAGGCGGTGTGAACCTCGCCGCGCCATCCCGGGAATCGCGGTCAATTGCATGGTGGCCACGACATCACCACTGGGGGCAACGACAACAAGCAATGCGTTCGCGGGAGTTGTTGCGATCGCGTGGAACGCTTTTTCGTAGGCCGGGCGATCTTCGGGGCGCGCGGTATCTCCCCGCAAGGCGCTGACTGGGTCATCCGCCAGAAGTTGAAGGATGGTGTCGATGTCGCCCAATTCGGAATACCGAAGCGTCATTTCACCATCTCGCGTGTGGAGAGTTGTCGGGACCGTCACTTTGGAAAACACTCTTATGACGTTATCAGCGTGGGCGGGGGCCTTAGTGCCGCATCAGTGGAAGTTGCCATTGATTAGAACATATGTTCGAATAGAAGCATGCGATGGAGTGGTCAACAGGTCAGCAGTGAGGCCCCCAACGCGCTGCCCGGCCTTGCGAAGCTCAACAATCTTGTGCGTACGGTTCGCACGCCAGACTTTCAGGGCGTCACCTTCTACGAGGTAGTAGCCAAGAGCGCCCTCAACAAAGTCCCCACCGCAAGCGATATGCCGTTCGGGTGGACCATCAACCCGATGCGCGGATGCCTTCACCAGTGCACCTACTGCTTCGCGCGACCGACGCACGAATATCTCGACCTCGATTCAGGGAAAGACTTTGACACTCAAATCGTGGTGAAGGTCAATGTTGCTGAGGTGCTGGCCAAAGAACTCAGCAAGCCCAGCTGGGGAAGGCACGCTGTTGCTTTAGGAACCAACACTGACCCTTACCAGCGCGCAGAGGGTCGATACCGGCTGATGCCGGGCATCATCGCTGCATTGGCCGGTTCGGGAACGCCGCTCTCGATTCTCACCAAGGGCACCCTGCTTCGGCGAGATTTACCACTGCTGAAAGAGGCAAGCGAGCACGTACCCGTCGATATCGGGATGTCGATCGCGATCTATGACGACGAGCTGCAACAGTCGGTCGAGCCTGGTACGCCGACTGCGAAGTCACGCCTCGCCACAGTAACTGCGGTGAGAGATGCTGGCCTCGATTGCGCAGTCTTTCTCATGCCGATCCTGCCGTTTCTTACCGATACGCGTGATCACTTGGAGCGTGCAGTTGCCGCGGTGAAGGATGCCGGCGGAACATCAATTGCCTATTCTGCCCTTCATCTCAAGCCCGGGACCAAGGAGTGGTACTTTCAATGGCTAGAAGCGGCGCATCCGGAATTGCTCGAGCGCTATCACTCAATGTATTCACGCGGCACCTACGCTCCCATGGAATATCGTCACTGGCTAGCAGCCAAATTGCGTCCGATTATCCGTCGGCACGGTCTCGAGCGAACCGCACTTGACCCAGCGACAGGAATCGTTGGTTCGCGTGCCACCGTAAGTACGCGCGACGTCAATGGGGAGCGATCGCTAATCGCGGAAGAAATGCCGCCAGCCTTGGCCGCTAGGACGATGCCGCAACCCATGTTGTTTTAGCGGTTCGCGCATACTCGCACCCATTCCTGCTCGCCGCGATCTGGGAGCAGGCTCCACGTTCGCTCGGCGTTCTCAGAAAATTGTGGGGGCTCAGTCCGCCCGTGTTTATCGTGAATATGCTGCCTCGCGCAGCAAAGGGGTCGAAGCTGACGCCCCTAATGGAGACGAATCGAACTTGGGGAGTGAAACGAAGATGCCTGCCAACAAGAATTCACGGGTGAAGGACCCGGAGCTCTATGAGGAACTCCGCAACGACGGTGCGTCAGCGGAGAAAGCAGCGCGCATTGCGAACGCGGCGGCACGGGATGGACGATCCGAAGTTGGGCGACGAGGGGGAGAGTCAGGATCCTACGAAGACTGGACAGTCAAAGAATTGCAGAATCGGGCCCGCGAACTGGACCTGCACGGATACTCTTCGCTCAACAAGGACGACCTGATCGCGAAGCTGCGCGCACACTAGGAGTGCCGAGACGCGGTTCGATACGGCTCCTCGTGCCTGAGCGTGAGTGAGCAAATGTGGTGCACACGCTGCGGCCGGGAGACCGTCTCATTAGGCTGGTGCTGTGACCTCTCAAGCTTCTGCCTACTACGTTCGCCACGACGACACTCATTTTGAGTCCACGATTCACGCACAAGGAGCGTGGAATCCGCACGAGCAGCACATGGCTCCGGTTGCCGGAATTCTGGCGCACGCGCTTGAGTCATTCGAAGCGCGGACAGAACTCCGCATTGCACGCATCAGCTACGAGATCCTCGGGCTCATTCCTGATGGTGCTTTCGAAGTGAAGACAACGCTGCTGAGGCCGGGGCGCACAATCGAACTTGTCCAAGCTGAGCTCGTTGCTGCGGGTCGTGTCGCAGTTCGAGCGACTGCGTGGCGTCTTCACACCTCCGACACCTCAGCAGTAGAAGGAGTTGTCGACGAACGGATGTTGGCTCCCGAGCACGCAACTGGCGCAGTGAATCTCTCGAAGTGGCCAGGAGGCTACATTCAATCGATTGACGCACGGGCTCTTCCGGATCATGGTCCTGGACACGGACGCGTGTGGTTGCGCACACCGTATCCTCTGTTGACAGATGAGCCGGTAAGCGATTTTGTGCGGCTGATGGGGCTTGTTGACACGAGCAATGGCATCGCCACGCGCGTCAAGCCGGGGGAGGGCGGGTACGCCTTCCCGAATGTTGACTTGCAGATCCATCTCTATCGTGCGCCAACTGGGGAGTGGCTTGGATTGCAGAATGCCGTAAATTTTGGGGCTGATGGGGTCGGCCTGACATCGACTGTCCTCCACGATCTGAGCGGACCATTCGGTCGAGCTGAGCAGATCCTGACGCTCCGCAAACTGTAAGCATCCACCTGCTAATTAATTCTCATGTGGGTCTTGTGTTGCCCGTCCTGCGAGCGTAATCTACAACCAAATGGTTGTAGATGAAGTAACAGACGCCGAAGTGGACGCGATGTTTCGCGCTCTCGCTGATTCCACACGTCGTGACATAGTCACGCGCGTAATGCGGGAAGGAATCTCTGTCTCGCGTCTCGCCAGCAGCTATGAGATGAGTTTTGCCGCGGTTCAAAAGCACGTTGCCGTGCTGCAGGCGGCTGGGCTTGTGTCGAAGCAGCGCAGCGGCCGTGAGCAAATAGTTCGCGGCGATCTGACATCCATTCATCGAATCCAAGAACTTCTCTCGCACTTTGAAGAGGTGTGGGAGAAGCGAGCGCTGCGCATGGCCGCTGTGCTCAACGACGACCCCAATGACATAGACAACGAACGAAAGAACAGGTGAAGCAATGAACGTCACGAGCCACACCGATGTTGAGGCACTGACTCTCACGACGACCGCCGAGTTTCCCGCCACGCTTGAGCGCTCCTGGCAACTGGTCAGTGACCCTCGGCAACTTGAGCGCTGGTGGGGGCCACCCGAGTGGCCGGCGACGTTTGTGAAATTCGAGTTCGAGCCTGGCGGTCGCGCCCACTACTACATGACGGGTCCTGAGGGCGAGAAGATGCATGGCTGGTGGAAGTTCACCTCTATTGTCGAACCGCGCGAGCTATCGATAGAAGATGGATTTGCGGATGATGCTGGTGAGCCGAGTGGCGACCTCGGTGTTACGATCGCTCGCCTCGTCTTTGAGCCTGTAGACAACGGAACCCGGCTCACGATTCATTCAGGATTCGAGTCAGCCGCTCAGCTCGAGGAAATGATCAAGATGGGCATGGAAGAGGGAATGCGCGAAGCTCTTGGCCAAATCCGCGCCATCCTTGACGAAGGCTAGGCAGGAAGCGGGATGTCATTTCAGGCTTACCTGGACGCGGTAGAACAGAAGACCGGTCTCACGCCTCGCCAATTCATCGCGATCGCAGAGCAGAAGGGGCTTGCGGACCGATCGGTCAAGGCCGCTGAAATTCTGGAGTGGCTCAAGAACGATTACGGTCTGGGGCGTGGGCACGGCATGGCGATGGTGCACGTCATCACCAAAGGCCCAAACATTGACGCAAAGCATGTGGGCACCGCTGGTGCTCATCGTGACGAAGCTGACGTGCTTTGGCTCGATGGAATCGCAACGAAGCCGAACTAGTCGTCGCGTGGTCGCGAATCCGATTCGTCGCGACCCCGTAGCTTCTCCAGCTCGCGACGCTCGCGCTTGGTAGGTCGACCCGCTCCACGATCACGGCGGGGTGCCAGCGCCACTTCCTCGCGGGAGGGTGGCGGAGGAGTCTCATCGATGAAGCTCTCGGCGGCAGTGACTGCTGAGACTCGCTTCACGATGGTCTGTTTGACAACGAGGATGCGGTCGAATCCGGCAATGCGAATGCGGACCTCATCGCCAATTCGCACCGGATGCGCGGCTTTTGCGCTCGTACCGCCGATTTTGACGTGTCCGGCCCGGCAGGCTGCGGTGGCTTGTGAGCGGGTCTTGAAGACGCGCACTGCCCACAACCAGCTATCGACGCGTACTGTGCCTGCAGCCACTAGGCGCTGGCGAGTTCAGTTTTCCAGCGAACAAGGCGCTGCACTGTGGCGTTGTCATCGGCGGCGAGCGTGCTCATGGTGTCCTCGGGAACGAAGTAGTTGATGGCGAGGAATCCCCGCACCTTCTCCGAGGGGTCATCCACGAGCATCCGCAGCACGTCGCACGGCGCATATTCGTTGCGTGCCACGCAGGCGCGAACGCCCTCGTCAGTATCGCGAGCCAGCACCTCGAACACGTCGACGGGCGTGTTGTGGCTGCTCGCCGCACTTTCACGAATTTTCGGGTTGGGGTCGCCAGCCAAGATGCGCAGTCGAGCAATCTTGCTTGGGGTAACTTCTGGTGCTGGGTGAAGATCAGCGGCCTCTTCAGCAGTGAGCATCGATGGGGCCATTGCCCGCATTTGGGCCCGCTGCGCCGGAGTATTAAAGCGGATGCATGACATGGGGCTAAGGCTACGCCTGATGGCTAGCAAGTTCCTGTTTCGATCGCGGCATTTCGTGGTCGGATGCTCGCTACACTCGAAGTGTGGCAGTCAGCAGTTCACCCGAGATCAGCAACCGTGTCTGGACTGTGCCCAATGTGCTGAGTCTCATCCGACTCGCACTCGTGCCGGTGTTCCTCTTTTTCATCATCTCGGCACAGGATGCTCTTGCGCTTGTCGTTCTTGTCGTGTCGAGCGTGAGTGACTTTCTCGATGGCGTTATTGCGCGACGATTCAACCAGATCACCCGATTGGGGCAGTTGCTAGATCCCGCTGCCGATCGGCTTTTCATTTTTGCGGCACTTATTGGTTTGGCGGCACGGAATGTCATACCGTGGTGGCTTTTCATCATCATCGTCGCGCGCGAAATCATGCTCGTAATTTTGGGACTCATTTCGGCTAACTATGGATTTGGCCCGCTCCCGGTTCATCACCTCGGCAAAGTTGCGACAGCTGCACTGTTCTATGCTCTTCCAATCCTGATGCTCGGGCAGGCGTTTCCTGACGTCGCGTGGGCCACTGATCCCATCGGTTGGGCTTTCGCTTTGTGGGGTGCGTTCTTGTATTGGTGGGCTGGGTTCATCTATGTCGCACAATCGGTCCGAATTTCTCGCATTCCGAGGGGTTGAGGAGTGCTCCGATCCGATACGCTGTTCAGTCAGGGAGGTTTGCGATGGTTGAGTCAATGAATAGTGGTCACGGCGCCGACATGCAGTCGGCTGACGAGACGTCCGCGCAGCCTATTGTCGAGCGAATCGACACCACTGCTACTTATAGTCACGAGTTCGCGGCTCAGGTCGCGGCAATGGGCGCCGATGTTTCGGTCGATGAGCAGTCAGCAATTTCTGCGCTGCCTTCAGGTTCTGCGCTGCTGATTGTGCGCCGCGGACCAAATATTGGTGCACGTTTTCTGCTGGATGCCGACATCACTACTGTTGGTCGTCATCCCGAGGCGGATATTTTTCTCGATGACGTGACTGTTTCGCGTCGTCATGTCGAGTTTTTGCGTCGCGGTACAACATTCGATGTTAAGGATTTGGGCTCGCTCAACGGAACGTATCTCGGGGGTGACCGCATCGAGTCGACCGCGGTTCTTCGTGACCGCGCTGAGGTTCAGGTTGGCAAGTACAGGCTGACGTTTTACGCGTCTCGCCGTGACCTTCCGTCGGCGGCTGGTAATTAGTGGCTGGGGTTGCGCGTCAAGCGCGTCAAGCTCCGGCGCCAGTACTGTTGAGTATTGGGCAAGTTCTCGCAAAACTCAGTCCTGAGTTTCCCGATCTCACTCCGTCGAAGCTTCGGTTTCTTGAGGAGCGCAAACTCGTGGCGCCGGCACGAACGGCGTCGGGGTATCGCAAGTTTTCGTCGTCCGATATGGAGCGACTTCGTTTTGTGCTTTCCATGCAGCGAGACCATTATTTGCCGCTCAAGGTAATCCGTGGCTACCTCGAAGAAATGGATGCCGGGCGCACTCCTGAACTTCCTGGTGGTGCCGTTGCGGCAGCATCGATGCTGTCGGCCGAGCGCAAGCTCACGCGGGAAGAGTTAATTCGCGAAGCTGGCGCAAGCCCCATGCTTTTGAGCGATGCGATTTCGTCGTCGCTTATCGTGGCGTCCGATGTTTTTGGCGAAGATTCGCTTGCGGTACTGAAGTCGCTTGTCGAGCTTCAGCGCAGTGGAATTGAGCCGAGGCACTTGCGTGGCTTCCGTGCGTCCGCTGAGCGCGAGTTGGGGCTCATTGAGAGCGCACTGATGCCCGTAGCTCGTCGCAAGGATGCATCGAGCCGGGCTCGCGCTGCAGAGATGGCTCGTGAAATTGCGGGCCAGCTAGAGATTGTTCGCAGCAGTCTTATCCGATCTGCCCTTAGTCGACTCGATTCGTAGTACGGTCGATTCGTTGATCGTTTTCTGGTTGTGGCCGGGCGCGATTAGCTGACGTTGGCACAGTTACCCTGACTAATTCCGACACGCCGCGGAGTTTTTGCGAATGTCGTTGATCGATGCGGCGGGCGTGACTACCGTGGGGTAACACGAAAGATTAAGCGTCAACTTCAACATGAAGGTTGATCGTTTCTCGTGCTGGTCGAATCAGAATCTAGAGGGGCAATGCCATGAGTGAATTGAGCCGTAGCGAGACATCACGCTACGATCTTGGCCTTCTCTTCACTGACGGAATGCCCGACCTCGATGACTCAGCAGGCTACCGCGGTGCGGTCGCCGCTCGGGCAGCAGGAATCAGCTACCGCCAGCTCGACTATTGGGCCCGCACAGAGCTTGTTGAGCCAACCGTTCGTGGCGCAGCAGGATCAGGATCACAGCGACTTTATGGGTTCCGCGACATTCTGGTGCTCAAGCTCGTGAAGCGCCTTCTCGACACCGGCATCTCTCTTCAGCAGATTCGTATCGCCGTCAACCAATTGCGTGAATCAGGCATCCACGATCTCGCCCAGACCACACTCATGAGTGACGGTGCCAGCGTCTACCTGTGCACCTCGAATGACGAAGTCATTGACCTCGTCAG
Organism: Rhodoglobus sp.; assembly: GCF_053580035.1. Classification (NCBI taxonomy): domain Bacteria; kingdom Bacillati; phylum Actinomycetota; class Actinomycetes; order Micrococcales; family Microbacteriaceae; genus Rhodoglobus; species Rhodoglobus sp. The sequence continues at coordinate 95,571 of NZ_JBMDVL010000001.1, forward strand.
CCGCGGCCAAGGCGTTTTCGGTATCGCCGTTGGCAAGGTGCTTCGTGAAGTTGAGACAAGTCTCATCGACATCGACACTGTCAAGGGCGAAGACCCCATGGATGAGCTGGCGAAGCGCCGCGCTTCCCGCGCTTCCTAGACGCACTCTGTAGCTACACCTTCGCAGGCACGCCCTGCGGGTCAGTACCGTGCGGAAACGCTAGTTGTTGTATTCACCCATTCTCGCAGCGCGCATGACGCGATCGAGAAGCTGGTCGAAGTAACGCGCCATCTCTTGGGCGCTCTCGCCGGGCCAGACGTGGAGTGGCTTGGCCGCTCCCTGAGCCTGCTGCAGCGATGTGCGTTCTGGCAGCTGGGGGGAGAGGACGAGCGGCCCAAACATGTCTCGCAGTTCCTTGATGCGGAACTGGTGTTCAAGCGATTGTGAGCGCAAGCGGTTCACGATGATGCCGAGTGGTTGAAGTCGTGGGGATAGTCCTCGACGAATTTCTTCAATCGCTCGAAGGGCGCGGTCAGCGGCAGCAACCGAAAACAGGCCAGGTTCAGTGACGATGGAGACGCGGTCGCTGGCCGCCCACGCGGTTCGCGTAAGAGCGTTGAGAGACGGTGCACAGTCAATGAGCACCAGATCGTAGTCAGCCTCGACGTTGGCGAGAGCTTCTTCAAGCTTCCAGATCTCGCGGATGCTCGGGTGCGGGCCATCAAAGTTGATCGCGGATGGCGATCCGATGAGTACATCTACCTTGCCGGGGCGGCCCTTAGTCCACCCGCTGGGGGCGATTGCCGCGCGCACGATCTTCTCTTTAGGAGAAGCGAGCACGTCGGCAATGTTGAGGTGACCGGTGACATCGATGTCCATTCCGGTCGACACATCCGACTGTGGGTCAAGGTCGACGACGAGGGTTCGAAGACCGCGAGCAAAAGCTGCCGAAGCGAGCCCAAGCGTCACGGTCGTCTTTCCAACGCCCCCCTTGAGGGAACTAACGCTAAGTACGTGCACGAGTAACGACGATACCTTCACTACAGTTAAGAAACCTAAAACTCCGCCAACTTTTGCGCACCCTTGAGGAAACTGCCAGAGTTCAATCACTCTAGGCTTGGTTTTTGTCAGGAAGGATCGAATGTTTAAGAAGATTCTCGTTGCTAACCGAGGTGAAATCGCGATCCGTGCAATGCGCGCGGCTGTCGAACTCGGTGCACGAACTGTTGCTGTTTTTCCCTACGAGGATCGAAACTCGGTTCATCGGCTCAAAGCGGATGAGGCCTACCTCATTGGTGAAGAGGGGCATCCTGTACGTGCCTATCTCGACGTTTCGGAGATTATCCGCGTAGCTAAAGAGTCGGGTGCTGACGCGATCTACCCCGGTTACGGCTTCCTTTCGGAGAACCCGGAGCTTGCTCACGCAGCAGCGGATGCCGGAATCGCCTTCATCGGTCCGCCGACGAAGGTTCTTGAGATGGCTGGCAACAAGGTCACAGCCAAGGAGCACGCTATTGCTGCGGGAGTTCCCGTGCTCAAGTCGACTCCGGCAAGTACTGATCTTGATGAACTTCTCGCGGGCGCCGATGACATCGGTTTCCCCATTTTCGCTAAGGCAGTTGCTGGTGGTGGCGGGCGCGGAATGCGTCGAGTGGAGAAGAAAGAAGATCTCCGCGATGCGCTTGTCGAGGCTATGCGTGAAGCGGAAAGCGCTTTCGGCGACCCGACAATGTTTCTCGAGCAAGCGGTTGTGCGACCACGCCACATCGAAGTTCAGATCCTTGCGGATTCGCACGGCAACATCATTCACTTGTTTGAGCGCGATTGCTCCGTTCAGCGTCGGCACCAGAAGGTTGTCGAAATCGCTCCAGCCCCCAACCTTGACGAGAACACTCGACAAGCGATGTACCGTGACGCCGTCGCCTTTGCGAAGTCTATTGACTACGTCAATGCCGGCACTGTCGAGTTCTTGCTCGACACGGCGGGGGAGCGCAAGGGTGAGCACGTCTTTATCGAGATGAACCCGCGCATTCAGGTGGAGCACACTGTCACTGAAGAGGTCACCGACGTCGACCTCGTTCAGTCTCAGATGCGAATTGCTTTTGGCGAGTCCCTCGAAGAATTGGGGCTCCGTCAAGATGAGCTCAAGCTCCGCGGAGCAGCCCTCCAGTGCCGCATCACGACCGAAGACCCGGCGAGTGGGTTCCGGCCTGACACCGGAAAGATCACGACGTACCGCTCGCCTGGTGGCGCGGGCATCCGTCTGGATGGTGGAACGGTTTCTGCAGGGGCGCAAATTTCTCCGCACTTCGACTCCATGCTCGTGAAGATGACGTGCCGCGGTCGTGATTTTGCGTCCGCTGTGCGACGCGCACGTCGTGGACTGGCTGAGTTCCGTCTTCGCGGTGTGACGACAAACATCCCGTTCCTTCAGGGAGTGCTCGATGACCCGGAGTTCATTGCGGGAGATTTGAGCACGGCGTTCATCGATGAGCGCCCGTGGCTCGTGAACTCACACCGGTCTAAGGACCGTGGAACAAAGATCTTGACCTGGTTGGCTGAAGTGACCGTCAATCAGCCCAACGGCGACGGTGCAGGAATCATCAACCCGCAGCTCAAGTTGCCTCAGGTTGATCTTTCCCTTGAGGCTCCTGCCGGTTCACGCCAAAGACTGTTGGAACTGGGCCCTGCCGGCTTCGCTTCAGCTCTTCGTGAGCAGAAAGCTCTCGCGGTAACAGAAACGACATTCCGCGACGCCCATCAGTCGCTCTTGGCTACTCGCGTGCGAACTCGAGACTTAGTTGCTGTAATGCCGCATGTTGCGCGGTTGACTCCGCAATTGCTTTCGGTCGAGGCCTGGGGCGGGGCAACGTATGACGTCGCTCTGCGTTTCTTGGCTGAAGATCCGTGGGAGCGCCTCGCGTCAATGCGGGAGGCTCTACCTAACGTGGCCATCCAGATGCTTCTTCGCGGTCGCAACACTGTCGGCTACACCCCGTACCCCACAGAGGTTACGGATGCGTTTGTCCGTGAGGCTGCGAGCACCGGCGTCGACATCTTCCGCATTTTTGATGCGCTCAACGATGTATCTCAAATGCGCCCGGCAATTGACGCAGTGCTCAACACGGGCACCGCCGTCGCTGAGGTCGCCCTCTGTTACACGGGTGACTTGCTCGATCCGAATGAGGACCTGTACACCCTCGACTACTACCTCAAGCTTGCCGACCAGATCATGGAGAGCGGCGCTCACGTGCTCGCAATCAAGGACATGGCTGGGCTGCTGCGTGCAGAGGCCGCAGAGACCCTCGTGGCCGCGTTGCGTGAACGTTTCGATGCTCCGGTGCACGTGCACACTCACGACACGGCAGGCGGCCAGCTGGCCACCTTGCTTGCGGCGTCGCGTGCGGGTGCGGATGCCGTGGATGTCGCTAGCGCTCCGATGGCGGGTACGACAAGTCAGCCATCCATGTCGGCTCTCATCGCTTCGCTCGCGCACACCGAGCGTGACACGGGAATCTCGCTCGATGCGGTCTCGGATCTTGAGCCGTATTGGGAAGCCGTTCGCCACACTTACGCCCCATTCGAGTCAGGACTTCCTGGACCAACGGGCCGCGTTTACCACCACGAGATTCCTGGTGGTCAGTTGTCGAACTTGCGTCAGCAGGCGATTGCGCTTGGCCTTGCCGACCAGTTCGAGACCATCGAGAACCTCTATGCTGCTGCCAACAAGATGCTCGGCCGTCCGCCAAAGGTCACTCCGTCCTCGAAGGTTGTTGGAGATCTCGCCCTGGCGCTTGCTGCAGCGAAGGCAGATCCAGCGGACTTCGAGGAAAATCCGGACAAGTACGACATCCCCGACTCGGTCATTGGGTTTATGGCGGGGGAGTTGGGTGAGCTTCCTGGCGGTTGGCCAGAGCCATTCCGGTCGAAAGTCCTCAAGGGCCGAAACGTCAAGATTGGTGTCGAAGAGGTCAGCGCTGAAGACCAGGCTGCTCTCGACGGTGAGCCAAACGAACGTCGTTCCGCCCTCAATAGGCTTCTCTTTGCTGGACCGACCCAGATTTTCGAAAAAGCTCGTGAGGCCTATGGAGATCTCTCCGCTCTCGCAAGCACCGACTACCTTTATGGTCTCCAGCAGGGCAACGAACATGTCGTCGAAATTGACAAGGGAGTTCAGCTCTTCGTCGGGCTTGAGGCGATCGGTGAAGCAGATGAGAAGGGGATGCGCACGGTTATGGCCACACTCAACGGCCAGTTGCGTCCGGTCTTCGTCCGAGACCTGAGCATTAAGGTCGACTCGACGTCAGCTGAAAAGGCCGATGCGTCGAAGCCGGGTCATGTGGCAGCGCCATTCTCGGGGGTTGTGACGCTTCAGGTCGAAGAGGGCACACAGGTTGAGGCAGGCCAGGCGGTTGCGTCAATTGAGGCAATGAAGATGGAAGCGGCGATCACTACGTCGGTTGCTGGCAGGGTCAAACGGCTCGCCATTCCTCAGACGCAGCAAGTGGATGCCGGAGACCTGCTTGTAGAAATTGAGCCAAGTTAGTCACGCCGACGTGGGCTCCGAACGAGGCTCTTTTGAGGCAAGGGTCACGTTCGGTGCGTATACGCGGTAAAGTTGTGTGTTTGCTTTCTGAAAGGGATCGATAAGTGGCTACTAAGCGCAATGAACCCGATGTGCAGTCGTCCTCCGACGACGAAAGTTCGTCGACCGATCACGACTCGAAAGATTCGACGGTAAAAGAGGCACCGAGCACTGAAAGTCTCACGTTCACGTTGGCGTTGCCGACTCAGGTTCGGGAGACTCCAGAGCACGAGGCGGCTGTCGCTATCGACGACGTGCCGGTCAACGCCCACCACGTTGACCCTGCAGCTATGGCAACGACTTCGGTGTCCTTTGTTCCATCTGCCGTGGTCACGATGCCTGCAGAGACTGCCCAAGAAGCGGCGGTTATCCCGGAATTGCCTCCGGTAGATCACCCAACGACACGTCGCGGTCGACAGCGCACCGAGGTTCGCGCTGCACCAGAAACGGCGACGATGCTCACCGCCGAACGTCTCATCAATCAGGGCAAGAAGAACCGTCGTCCGGCACCTGAGGGCTTCCTGCAGGAGCTTGTCTATGCGCTCACCTTCCACTTGGTGAATCTGGGTGACTCGTACTACGTACGGGAGCGCAAAGCGCTCGAGGCGCGCATTACCAAGACCTTTATCGGTGGTACTCGCTTCGTTCCTGTGCTCACTCGCAAGGGTGGTGTCGGAAAGACGACGATCACAGCTTTGCTCGGAATGGCATTGGCAGATACTCGTGAAGATCGCATCATCGCGATCGATGCCAACCCTGACCGCGGAACCCTCGCGGAACGCATTGACAAGCAAACGCGGGCCACCGTGCGCGATGTCGTCATGCGTTCTGATGGGCTTCACACTTTTAGCGAGTTTCAGACGGTCGTGTCGCGAGACGAAACACGACTCGATGTTCTGGCCTCAGACACCGACCCCCACGTCTCTGAAGCCTTCGACGAAGATGACTACAACGTCGTTGCGGATATGGCAGAGCGATTCTATTCAGTAGCGATCACCGACTGTGGTACCGGAATTGTGCACTCCGTCATGCGTGCAACCCTCCAGCGAGCTGACTCCATTGTCATCGTTTCGGGTGGCAGCGTTGATGAGGCCCGCCTCGCATCCGAAACTCTCACGTGGCTTGAATCCAACGGCCACGCCGATCTCGTAAAGAACGCTGTAGTCGCACTGAACACGGCGACGCAGGGAACTAACTTGGTCAAGCTTGAGGAGATCGAGGCGCACTTTAAGTCGCGAGTACGGGAGATCGTTCGCGTTCCTTATGACCCCAGCCTCGCCACGGGTTCGGTTGTGCACTACCGCGACCTCAACAAGCTGACTAAGAACGCTGCACGTGAGCTTGCGGCAGTTGTAATGGACGGCCTCCCAGAGGTACGGACCGACTAAAACTATGGCTGTTCGTGAGATTCGCCTCTTTGGCGATCCCGTGCTTCGTTCCCCGTGCGACCCGATTGTTATCGGAGACCCGCATGCTGCAGCGCTTATCGATGATCTGATTGAATCTGTTCAGGTTCCCGGCCGTGCCGGATTGGCCGCCAACCAGATCGGTGTTGGATTACGAGCCTTCAGCTACAACGTTGACGGCGAAATCGGATACATCATCAATCCGGTTCTCGTTGAGGTGTCTGGCGAACCAGAGCTCGTCGAAGAGGGTTGCCTATCGGTGCCCGGGTTCTACTTTCTTCGTCGCCGGCACCCGTTCGCGCGCGTGACCGGCGTTGACCTTGACGGCGAGCCGATTGAGCTCAGCGGAAACGGGCTTATGGCTCAAGCGCTCCAGCATGAAACTGATCACCTTGATGGACATCTGTACATAGAGGGCCTTGAACCCGAGTCGAAGCGCGAAGCGATGCGCGCTATTCGCCAAGCATCCTGGTACTAGCGCCGTCATTCGTCGCTCGTAGGCGCAGTCGCTTGTAGGCGCAGCCGCTTGTAGGCACAGAAAACCCCCGTCGTGTTTGCCCACGACGGGGGTTTTCTCGTGCTCGAGCTTTCCGGCCCGGCAACTACTACTTGAGCGAGATTCCTTCAGTAGCCGGTGAGTTCGAGTACAGTGACTCGATTACATCAGCGAAGTCGGCAAGAATCACGTTGCGCTTGATGCTCAATTTGGGCGTGAGGTGTCCGCTGGCTTCCGTTAGATCCGCATCGAGGATGTGGAACTTGCGGATCGACTCTGCTCGGGAGACCCGCGCGTTTCCGACATCAATAGCGCGCTGCACTTCGGCGAGTACCGCAGGGTGCTTTGCTGCTTGATCAAGGGTCCAGGTTGCATCTAGGCCGTTGTTGTTGAGCCAGACGGGGAGCATCTCTTCATCGAGGGTGATGAGCGCCGAGATGAATGGGCGCTGTTCACCAACGACGACAACTTGACCGATGATCGGGTTGGCGCGAATGGGATCTTCGAGTGCCGCAGGGGCGACGTTCTTTCCGCCGGCGGTTACGATGATCTCTTTCTTGCGTCCGGTGATCTCGAGGTAGCCGTCTTCGTCGAACTTGCCGATGTCGCCGGTCTTGAACCATTCGCCGTCGAACACTTCGTCGGTGGCTTCTTGGTTGTTCCAGTAACCGTCAAAGACACACACGCCTTTGGCTTGGATTTCGCCATCCTCGGCAATGCGCACCGAAACACCGGGCAGCGGTGGCCCGACTTTGCCAATCTTGAAGTTGGATGGCTTGTTCACGGAGATCGGTGCCGTTGTCTCGGTGAGGCCGTAGCCTTCGAGAATTGTGAGGCCCAAGCTGCGGTAGAAGTGTCCGAGGCGAAGCCCAAGAGGCGCTGAACCGGAGACAGCGTACTTGACTCGTCCGCCGAGGGCAGTCCGAATCTTGGAGAGAACTAGGCGGTCGAAGATGGCGAACTGAATCTTGAGACCCAGCGGAACGTGACCGGCATCTATTGCTTTCGAGTGTGCGATCGCGACATCTGCTGCCTTGCGGAAAATCTTGCCCTTTCCGCCAGCTTCTGCCTTCTGTTCTGAGGAGTTGTAGACCTTCTCAAAGACGCGAGGCACCGCCAAAAGGAACGTCGGTTTGAATGACGCCATCGAGGGCAAAAGCAGCTTGGTGTCGGGCTGGTGCCCAACCTTAACTCCGCCGTGGATGCACAGAATGGAGATGAATCGAGCGAAGATGTGCGCCGTTGTGATGAACAGAAGCGTGCTCGAGTCGGGATTGACAACCTCAGGAATGGCCTTTTGTGAGTTACGGCACAGTTCCACGAAGTTGGAGTGGGTAATTATGCAACCCTTGGGCTTGCCCGTTGTGCCTGAGGTGTAGATGAGCGTGGCGAGATCCGCACCTTTGGCAAGGTTGCGACGGCGCTCAATTTCCTCATCGGTCACTGCAGTGCCTGATGCGGCTAGCTTGTCAATATCACCGAGGTCGATCTGCCACACGTTAGCGATGGCGGGCACGTCAGCACGAATCTCATCGAAGCGCGCGAAGTGATCGGGAGTCTCGGTGATGATGGCAATCGCACCAGAGTCAGTGAGATTCCAATGGATTTGAGTTGGCGAGCTGGTTTCATAGATCGGAACAAGCACGGCACCGGCGAACCAGGTCGCGAAGTCGATGAGCGTCCACTCATAGCGCGTCTTGCACATGAGCCCGATCTTGTCGCCGGGCTGTATGCCTGCGGCAACGAGCCCCTTAGCGACGGCCTTCACCTGAGCTAGGAACTCTGATGACGTCACGTCACTCCAGCCGCCATTGGCTGTGGGGAGTGAGAATAGGGCGTTATTTGGCGTAGCCGCGACGCGATCTATCAGAAGATCGGTTGCGTTCGCTTCCGGGTCAGCCTCAACTAGGGCTGGTACATCAAACTGTTTCACGGCAACTCCTTTGGCACCGGTAAGGTGGTCTACTCCACTCTAGCTAGGTCTTGCGGGTCAGACCATGCGCGCATTGGCGCGGGAGAATATTTGCACCCGTTTGTGGGGTACGTTCGGGCGCGCTGTAGAGTAGAGATTCGCGCGAGCAGGAGAAAGAGGCACCATGTTCTATTGGTTTATGAAGAATCTGGTGGCCGGCCCCATTCTGAAAACGGTGTTTCGGCCGTGGGTTTCTGGGCTCGAGAACCTGCCACGCAAGGGCGGCGTGATCCTCGCAAGCAACCACTTGTCGTTCATTGACTCGGTCTTCTTGCCGTTGGTGATGGATCGGCGAATCTTCTTCCTTGCCAAGAGCGACTATTTCACCGGCCGCGGCATCAAGGGCTTCTTCTCTCGCGCTTTCTTCAACGGCACAGGAATGCTTCCGATTGACCGCTCAGGCGGAAAGGCTTCCGAGGCCTCGCTCAATACGGGACTTGCGGTTCTCGCTCGCGGTGAAGTTCTTGGCATCTATCCGGAGGGGACACGTAGCCCAGATGGCAAGATGTATCGCGGTCGCACCGGTGTAGCGCGCATGATTCTTGAGGGCCATGTTCCTGTGGTTCCGGTTGCGATGATCGACACTGAGAAGGTCATGCCGATCGGCACCAAAATCCCGCGCATGGGTCGCATCGGAATCGTCTTCGGTGCGCCGCTCGACTTCAGCCGTTTCGAAGGTATGGAAGGCGACCGCTTCATTTTGCGGTCCATTACCGACGAGATCATGTACGAGCTCAACCGCATCAGCGGTCAGGAGTATGTGGATGTGTACGCTACGTCGGTCAAGGAACGCGCGGCTGCTCCTCGTCGCTGACCGTGACATTCCGTACCCCAGTGAGCCGGTAGGCTCGTAGTGGGTCACAAGCCCAGCCATTTTCGCAGTAAATGTATGAAGGAATCTCCCTGTGGTCGACCCGTCAGAACCAGTCGTGCTCGCTGATCCAACCGTGATTGCCGGTCTAGACAACTGGCGCACCCTCCCCATCAAGCAGCAGCCACAGTGGCCGGATGCTGTTGCGGTTGGCGAAGCCTCGAGCAAGATCGCTTCCCTTCCTCCGCTGGTATTCGCTGGCGAAGTTGATCGCCTGCGTTCACGGCTGGCGCGTGCTGCACAGGGAGAAGCTTTCCTCTTGCAGGGTGGTGATTGTGCAGAAACTTTTGCTGGCGCTACGGCCCAGCAAATTAGTGATCGCGTCAAAACGATTCTTCAGATGGCCGTTGTCCTCACGTATGGTGCCTCAAAGCCGATCGTCAAGATGGGCCGCATGGCTGGCCAGTTCGCCAAGCCACGCTCAAGTGACTTTGAGACACGCGGAGAAGTAACCCTTCCGGCCTACCGTGGCGACATCGTCAATGGTTTTGATTTCACTCCAGAGTCGCGGACCGCTGATCCAGCACGTCTGGTTGAGGGCTACCACACGGCGGCATCCACTCTGAACCTCATTCGCGCGTTCACACAGGGCGGCTTTGCCGATCTGCGCCAGGTGCACTCCTGGAACAAGGGCTTCGCGGCTAACCCGGCGAACCGCCAGTACGAGAGTCTCGCGAAAGAGATTGATAAGGCAGTGCGCTTCATGGAGGCGGCAGGTGCCGACTTCGACGAGCTCAAGCGCACGGAGTTCTATTCAAGCCATGAGGGCTTGTTGATGGACTACGAGCGCCCTATGACTCGCATCGATTCGCGCACGGGTACTCCGTACAACACCAGCGCCCATTTCCTGTGGATCGGGGAGCGCACTCGCGACCTCGACGGTGCGCACATTGACTACTTCTCGCGGCTGCGCAACCCGATCGGTGTGAAGCTCGGTCCAACGACGACTCCTGAGACGATGAAGCAGTTGATCGACAAGCTCGACCCCGAGCGTGAGCCGGGTCGACTTACCTTCATCACTCGTATGGGAGCTGGCAAGGTTCGCGACGCGTTGCCGCCGTTGCTCGAGGCAATCAAAGACATGGAAGCTACGCCGCTATGGGTCACCGACCCGATGCACGGCAACGGTCTCACGACGCCCACTGGCTACAAGACTCGTCGCTTTGACGATGTCGTTGACGAGGTCAAGGGGTTCTTCGAGGCCCATCGCGCTGCGGGAACATACCCTGGTGGAATCCACATCGAGCTCACTGGTGATGATGTCACCGAGTGCTTGGGTGGCTCAGAGCAGATCGACGAGGCCACTCTGGCAACCCGCTACGAGTCGCTGTGCGATCCTCGACTCAACCACATGCAGTCGCTTGAACTTGCTTTCTTGGTTGCCGAAGAGCTTCGCGCCTTCTAGCCTCAAACGCTTGACGTTGAACAACGACGCTCGCTAGCAGTCGTCCCGGCAAGGAACGGACCGCTAGCGAGCGTTTGTTTTGGTGAGCCAGTATTCGGCCGGGCACCGACAGGCGTCAATGCACGGCTGAAACGGGCAGGCTAGCCGTAGATCGTGACGTCGGCGCCACGCTTGATCATTTCTCCGCCAGCGGGGTCTTGATCAGTCACAACCGCAGGAGGGAAGCTCCAGAAGATTTGCTGGATGGCAGTGTCAACGGTGACGACGAATCCGGCTTCTTCGAGCTCGCGCTTAGCGGCGGCAATATTGTCACCGATGACATCAGGAACCTGAACGAGATCGGGTCCGCGAGAGATAATGAGCGTTGCGGTGTCGCCCTCGCGGAACGTGCGGGCAACGCCATCCGCGTTCTTCTCGGAGTCAATTGCGACGACCGTTCCTTCGGCGCAATCGTTGAAGACTTCGATGCCCTTTACTGCATCGAGTTCGACACCAGCGAGAATTTGCGACGCTTCCTCGAAGGTCGCGCAGGAGACGTTTGGTAGCGGCCCCACTGAAACGATGAGAGTGACTTCTTGCAGTTCGCCGTAGGTCTCTGAAGCAAGGATCGAGGCCCCATCAACGCCGAGGACGTCGATTACGAGTCCAGCACCGATATCGCCGTTGAACTGCTTGATTACGGGCTCGACGAGAGTGAACGGAGCGGCTTCGATGGCATCTCGTGCTTCTTGTTCTGTCATTCCCGCGAACGCCGGCACTGCGATGGGCTCGGGGCCCTTCGAGATGAGCAACGTGACGGCCGAGCCATTGGGTACCGCTGAACCAACGGCTGGCGTTGAGTTGGCTACCAGATCAATGGCGACCACGGGGTCAAACGTTTCGCCAAGTTCGTCGCTCACCGTGAGCCCGAGATCTTCCAGAATTGCCCGCGCCTCATCTGGCGTACTGCTCGTGATGCTTTCAGGGATCGTCACTTGCGAACCAGGACCAGAGCCGAAGTACCACCCCGCGCCAGCGGCACCGCCGACGAGCAACACAATGAGTACGAGCAGCCACCATCCACGTGACTTCCGTTTGGTCGCGCGCGTCGAAAGCGTTGTGGTGTTTTCTGACACTTGAGTCGGCGCGGGTGGGGCAACCTGTTGAAGTTCAGCGCCGAAGATCTGTGTTTCGGCCGTCGACCCGAGTGACTCCGCAGCAGGAGCGCTTGGCAACACCATCGTGCGCTGCACCGCTGTTGAGGCTGTCGGCGGCAACGCTGTCATCAAAGAACTGTGCGTTTGGTAGAGCTGATCGAGTAGCACCCGCGCGTCACGCGGACGATCATCCGGTTCGCGGGCGGTTGACCATAGGACAAGGTCGTCGAGTTCTGCTGGCACTAAGTGATTTGCTGCGCTGGGGCTGGGCACCGCATCGTTGGCATGCTGGTACGCAATCTGCATGGGCTGCTCACCCTTGAAGGGTTGTTCGCCAACGAGCATTTCGTACATCATGATTCCGACAGCGTAGATATCGCTGCGGGTGTCAGCTACACCTCGAGTAACGAGTTCGGGGGAGAGGTACGCGATCGTACCCAGCAGCGCTGCACCGGTTGCCGTGTTTGCGCTGGCAGCACGGGCTAAACCGAAGTCGCCAATTTTGATTCGCCCGTCGTCGGCGAGCAACACGTTTTCTGGTTTCAGGTCGCGATGAACGATGCCCGCTTTGTGGGCGGCGGCAAGTCCTGCGAGCACAGCCTCCATGATGTCGAGCGTTTGCTCGGTAGTCAGGATGCGATGCTCGAGCAGAAGGTCGCGGAGCGTAATTCCCGGAAGATACTCCATGACGAGATAAGCCATGTCGCTGTCTTGACCCTGGTCAAAAACGTTGACCACGTTGGGGTGCGCTAGGCGTGCAGACGATCGCGCCTCTTGAACGAAACGTTCTTTGAACTTGCTGTCGTCGGCAAGATGGCCGTGCATTATCTTGATCGCGACCTTGCGCTCAAGTCGAAGATCGGTTGCGAGGTAGACGGTGGCCATGCCGCCACGGGCAATTCGCGAACGGATCTGATACCGGCCGTCGAGGAGACGGCCGATCATCGGATCTGTAGTGTTCGCATTCACTCTGCGAGTCTAAAGTTCTGAGCCGTGAGAGTACCGCTAGACACGGCTGTTCGGCAGGTTAGCCGAGTTCTTGCAGCCACGAACGGGCCGAGGTCTCCCATTTTGCGTATGCATCTGGGTAAGCCGAGATCTGAACTGCCTGTGCAGCACGCGTCAGGCTCATGTCTTTCCAGCCTGAGATCTCGAGGAGACCGCGGGTCACGCCCTTGTTGGGGTTGCTCGGTCCGCCATAGAAGAGTCGTGCGGCGTACGACGGAGTGGTGAGTTGAGTAACGGTGCCCCACCCGGCGCTGGGCCGCTGCTGGAACAGCCCGACTGAGTCTCGGTCGCCCCAGTTGAGATTGCGCAGACTCGATTCCTGCATCGCCGTAGCGAGAGCAATCGTGATTCCGTAGTCGGAAACTCCCAGATCACGGCCAACCTGAATGACTACCTGCGCGTTTGCACGCATCTCGGCGGTCAGATAGGTCACATTGCCGCCGCTGCTTGCAGGAGCCGCGCTCGACGACGGAATCGTGAGCTTGTCGCCGATGTGGATAATGCTTGCGGAGCTCAGCCCGTTCGCGTCGAGTACCGCTTGGGTAGAAAGCCCGAAACGTTTGGCGATTGCTGAAACTGTGTCGCCCGATACAACCAGATAACTACTGCCGGATACGACGGGTGCTGGTGCTGGCGCTTCCGCGACGGGAGCGGGTGCCGGTGCTGGTGCTGGTTCTTCGTCAACGACGGCAACGTCTTCGGTCTGATCACCAGCTTCGGTAGTGCTCTCGGCAGAGTCGTCAACCGCGCTGCTGGCGGCATCCGACGCATCGTTGCTGTCATCATCCGTCGTGAAGTCGTATTCCTGAGTGTCTTCCTGCGCGCCTTCGCTTGGTGAACTGAGGTTGCCAGGAATCAGAATGGTTTGGCCAGGGTAAATGATGCTCGACCAGCCGAGGCCGTTTGCTGACATCACCGAAATTGTCGAGACACCAAACTTGTTGGCGATTCCGCTGATGGTGTCGCCAGCAACGATTGTGTATTGACCATTGGTTGTCTTGGTGTGGCTAACGCTCGGCAACGGTGCTGCTGCGCCCTTGGTGAGCGTTAGCTGCTGCCCGGGAAAGATCATTGATGACCAGCTGAGGCCATTGAGCGCCAGAACGGATGCTGTGGACAGCCCATAGCGAGACGCGATGTCGCTAACGGTGTCTCCTTCAGCGACGGTGTAGCTCGCCGGGGCTGGTGAAATCACTGTCGCGGCGGCCTCGGTTGCGATTGCAGCGGCGCGTGGGGTCGGCTTCTTTGCCGTCTCGGTCGACAGGCCAGGATCGTTCGGAGTTTCTGCATTGACGGGCTCGACTGGACCGGTCAGGTTGAAGGTAGCTGCAGCGAGTGATCCGACGAGAATTACGGGAACCGTGTTCATGAGATTGCGGCCGGCTCGGGCTCGCTGTTGAGCTAGTCGTCGTGCGCGCTCTCCGTTGTCGGTTGTCGCGGGAACTAGTCCGGCGAAAACTGTGTGAGCAACACTGTCGGTGTCGTCCATTGTGAAATGTGTCATTTTGTCTTCCTGCTCCCGGCCCCGAGAAGGTGTGGGTGATCACCTAGATCACGGCGCCAACGCTGTCACAGAAGGTGCCTAGTGTCAACCATCGTGGCTGGTGTGGCTAATGTGACTGAAGTTATCTAAGTCGACTCGTGAATATTCTGTATATGCCGTGCTAACTGTCAGGTTTTCCACAACGGCCGTGGCACTCTTAAGGGGTGACTGAATCACCCACCATTAACTGGCTCACCGTTCCTGACCTCACCGAGCAGCTCGGCTTGAAGGTCAGCCAAGTTCGCCGCCTTATTGAAGAAGGCGCTCTACTTGCGAGCAAGATCGACGGAGTGTGGCAAGTTCCCGACGTCTTCATCGTCGATGGGGCACCGCTGCGCGAGCTCAAAGGCACCGTCATCGTTCTGAGCGACGCTGGCTTCACTTCAGACGAGTCGATGAACTGGTTGCTCAACGCCGAACCGAGCTTGGGTGTTTCACCCGTCGAAGCATTGAGAGCCGGCAGAAAAGCCGAAGTGCGTCGAGTCGCCCAAGCTCTCGGCTTCTAGGCGTTCGGCACCACGGCTCTCCTTGGCGTTCTCCTCCGAGGCCGCAACAATCTTTTTACGATGTGCGAGTAGTAGCTGCCGTCGCTAGCTCAAGAAGTCGCGCTCGAGCTGTCGGCGCCAGGTTCGCGTTCTCAATCGATTCGCAGGCGCGCTCGAGATTCCGTGCGATTACTTTTTCAATCTGATCGACGGCACCCGAATCCTGAAGTGTCGAGCGAATCATATTGACCTGCTCTGTCGAGAGATCGGGGTCGCCGAGAAGTTCATCCAAGATTGAATTGGCGCTTGCCGGGAGTTTCTGGCGAGCAATGGCGATGATCGCGGTTCGTTTTCCTTCACGAAGATCATCGCCAGCAGGTTTACCGGTCAACTCAGGGTCGCCAAATATCCCCAACACGTCGTCCCGAAGTTGGAATGCGACACCGAGGGGGAGCCCGAATGCTCGCAACGCGTCGATCTGTTCTTCGCTTCCCGCGCCCAGACTTGCGCCGACGGCAAGCGGAGCTTCGACGCTGTATTTTGCCGACTTGTAGATCAATACGCGCTGTGCCCGCTCTAGCGCTTCAGACTCGGGATAACTTGCCCACGCGCTTTCGTCGTGGATGTCGAGAAACTGGCCAGCCATTACCTCAGTTCGCATCGTCATAAATTCTCGACGAGCGGCCAGCGCTGCCGGTCGAGGAAGCATGGCGATTCCGCGTCCAAGAAGTTCGTCGCTCCAGCCGAGAAGAAGGTCGCCGAGGAGTAATGCCGAGGACTGGCCGTACGCTTCTGCGCTGCCGGCCCAGCCGCCATCCCGATGCATTTGCTCAAAGCGACGGTGTGCAGCTGGCGCGCCGCGTCGAGTGTCAGAACGGTCCATGATGTCGTCGTGAACGAGCGCTGCGGCGTGAAAGAGCTCTAGCGCCGATGCCGACATAAGAACGCCAGGCAATGCGCCTGCAACAGCGTCATCGTCTAGAGGGCTTTCTGCCGAAGGTATTCCCGCGACTGATTGCCAGCCCCAGTAGCAAAAGAGTGCGCGAAAGCGCTTTCCGCCAGAGAGTAGATCACCCCCGACGTCGATCAGGGAAGTGAGTTCGGGCGCGATCGCGTCCAGCTCCGCACGCTTTTCGGCGAGGAACTCGTCAACGTTCAGCTGGACAAGGTCAACTAACTGGTTACTCTCAGGCACTTGTCTAGCCTAGCGACTGAATCGGGGCGTACTATGGAGGCCTAGCCGTGGATCCCATAGAGAGGGGAACGGAATGCCGCTTTCAGAGCAAGAGCAGCGGGCCCTCGATGAGATGGAGCGCAGCCTCTATCAAAACGATGCTGATTTCGTCAGTACAGTCAGCCCTCGTCGTGGCAAGCCCAACTACCGAATGATGGTGATCGGCGTTCTTGTCGGTGTCGCCGGAATTATTGCCCTCCTCACGGGAGTCATCATCCAGCAGCCCCTTGTCGGCGTGCTCGGCTTTATTGTGATGTTCGTTGGTGTGCTTCTGTTTGTCTCACCACCGCGTTTGAGCGCCGCAGATGCAGCGGATGCATCGCCCTCCACTTCATCGCGTCGAGCAACGAAGCGTGGTGCGTCATTCATGGACACCATCAACAGTCGTTGGGATCGCCGCCAGGACGGGCGCAGCTAACTCCAACCCTCTCCACTTTTAGGACCAGCCTTCGGGCTGGTCCTTTTTTTTGTGCCCTAAACGGGGTCAGTTTGCTGCGTTCTGCCAAATTTGCTCCATTTTCCTCCACCTGCTTATCCCTTATGTTTACTGACTTCTTTCAAGGTATTTTGATATTTATGGGTAAAAACCTTAGATAAGTGGTTGAAAGTGGAGTAAAGTGGAGAACACCTAAATCTGGGCCGGAGAATGAGGGGGAGTAGCCATGTTTCTTGGCACCTATGCCCCCAAGCTCGATGACAAGGGCCGCATCATCCTCCCGGCCAAATTTCGTGAAGAGCTCGCGTCAGGCGTGGTCGTTACCCGTGGACAAGAGCGCTGCCTCTACGTCTTCAGCCAGCGCGAATTCGAAGTAATGCACGAAGCAATTCGCAAGGCGCCTGTAACAAGCAAGCAAGGGCGAGACTTTCTTCGTCTCTTTCTCTCCGGTGCAAACCAAGAGACACCAGACAAACAACACCGGGTCACCATCCCAGCCGGGCTGCGCGAATACGCAGGCTTGGGGCGTGACCTCACCGTCATCGGTGCAGGCAACCGCGCTGAAATCTGGGACACCGAAGCCTGGAACACCTACTACGCGGCCAGCGAGGCCGACTACGTCAACACCACCGAGGAGGTGATTCCGGGACTCTTCTAGCTCTTCGACGCTGACTCCCAGCCGAACGCCCTGATTTTCTTCCCCGATATCAGGTCGCATCGGATGGGGATCAGCCTCCGAGAACTAGCCCGTACACCATGGCTGATAACACCATCCACACCCCAGTGCTCCTTGAGCGTTCGATCGAATTGCTTGCACCGGCACTGGAATCACCAGGCGCCGTGCTCGTTGACGGCACCTTAGGCATGGCCGGACACGCTGAGGCTTTCCTCCAGCGGTTCCCTGAGCTCACGCTCGTGGGCATTGATAGAGACGAGGACGCTCTTGCTATCGCTCGACGTCGGCTTGAGCCTTTCTCTAGCCGCACGCACTTTGTTCATGCTGTCTACGACGAGATTCCGCAGGCACTCGCTTCGCTGGGATTCCCGAGCGCTCAAGGAATCTTCTTCGACCTCGGTGTCTCGTCGCTCCAACTCGACAGAGTTGAGCGCGGGTTCTCCTATTCTCAAAATGCTCCGCTAGACATGCGAATGGATGTCTCGACACCGATAACGGCCGAGCACATCCTCGCTACCTATAGCGAACTAGAACTTCGCCGCATCTTCTACGCCTACGGTGACGAGAAATTAGCACCTCGATTTGCGAGTCGGATCGTGCAATTTCGCGAACAGCAGCCGTTGACCACATCGGCGCAACTAGTCGAACTGGTAATCGCGGCTACTCCCGCAGCCGCTCAGCGGGCTGGGCACCCCGCAAAACGTGTGTTCCAAGCCCTCCGCATTGAAGTAAACCAAGAACTTTCCGTTCTCGAACGCGCAATCCCCGCAGCGATCAACTCGCTAGACATCGGCGGCCGAATGGTCGTGCTGGCATATCAGTCGCTCGAAGACCGCATCGTCAAGCGTGAACTTCAACGACGGTCGCGGTCGACGGCGCCTGCAGGCCTTCCTGTCGAGCTTCCCGAACACAAGCCCGAATTGAAACTGCTCGTTCGAGGCTCTGAACAAGCAAGTGACGCAGAACAACAAACCAACCCCCGCGCCAAGCCCGTACGACTGCGAGCTATCGAACGAATGCGAGTCATCTCATGAGCACTAACCTCGCTTATGCGCAGCCACAGCACGAACCAACCCCTCGTCAGCGACCGTCTCACATCGAGATCGTCACGACTCGGGCCCAGCGAAAGGCCCGTCCGCGGGCTCTTTATGCTGTCGCTACCGTGGCCAGCATGTTTGTGATCCTCGCAGCCCAACTGCTGCTGAGCATTGTTGTTACTCAGGGTGCTTACCAGATTGATTCGCTGCAAGACCAGCAGAAGCTTCTGAACCGCACCGAGCAGAATCTCCTCGAATCGCTCGCGCTGCAATCGTCTTCGCAGAATCTTGCAGCACAAGCAGCTGGCTTCGGAATGGTTCCCAACTCCACTCCGTATTCGCTCAACGTCGCTACTGGCTCTGTTTTCCAGCTTCCCGGCAGTGCGGACCCCACCGGTTGCGGCGGAAAGTGCGGCCTCGTTGGCAACACCCTGCTCACCGGAATGCCTCTCGTAAGTGCAGAGGTCGCTGCCGCGGCGAAGGCAGCCGATGCAACGGCAGCTGCGGCTGCGGCAACCACGGCAGCAACGGTTTCGAGTTCATCGACTGCTTCTGCATCCACCGCCGCGCCAGAGGTCGCTAATAACGCGATTCCCGCGCCTGTCACGCGATGATTGAACCAATCACACCGGGGGAGAACCGATGAAGCCGCGCTCGACACGTGCCAGAATCACGTTTGTTGTTTTTACGATTCTCGCGTTGAGCGCAGTTTTCATGATCCGGCTCATAGACCTTCAGGTTGTTCAAGCTGAGACGTTGTCTGCAGAAGCAGATACGAAACGCACGCTGACCCGAGTGACCTACGGAACGCGTGGAGACATCGTTGACACGCGCGGAGCCGTTCTTGCCGACAGCGTCGAACGCTTCGACATTGTGATCTCACCGCGGGTGACTCTCTTAAGGGAGAACGCGTCTGTCGTCGTTCTAGAAGATCTCACCAAAATCACCGAGCTGATTGGGGGAGACCCCGCGGCGTTGCTGACGATGATCCTTGAGAACCCGGACTCCGACTTCGAGTATTTGGCAAAAGGAATCACGCTCGAGCAGTACCAAGCGGTAGCCAAACTCGATATCGCTTGGCTGTACTACGAACTGCGCCCAGACCGTAGCTACCCCAACGGCGAAGTTGCCGGCAATCTCGTCGGGTTCATCGGTACCGATGGTGCGCAAGCGGGGCTCGAACTGACCGAGGATGAGTGCCTAGCGAGCCAGGATGGCGAAGCGAGCTATGCCCGTGGAGAAGATGGGGTTGCGCTGCCAGGTAGCTCGGTAGACATTCTCGAACAAAAAGACGGCGGCACTCTCAAACTGACCATTGATCGAGATCTGCAGTTCTATGTGCAGCAGCGGATGGCGCAGACAGCAGAAGCGCTTGGTGCTACTTGGGCAACCGGAGTGGTCATGCGCGTCAGTGACGGACACCTCATGGCGGTAAGTGATTGGCCGACCGTAGACCCCAACAACGTCAACCTTTCTGATGTGGGAGATCTCGGCTCCCGTGCATTCAGTACCCCCTACGAGCCAGGTTCCACGGTGAAAGCCCTTACCGCTGCATCGCTCATCGATTCCGGAGCGGCAAATCAACGCACGCAAGTGGTTTCGCCATACGCACTTGAGCTTGCCAATGGTGGCGGCGTCATTAGTGACTCGTTTTATCACGCCGACCAGCGACTGACTCTCGCCGGTGCACTCGTTGAGTCCTCGAACACCGCAATCGCTCAGTACACCGATTTGCTCAAGGCTTCGGCTCGCCACGACTACTTGCAGGCATTCGGCCTCGGAGAAGAGACGGGTATCGATTTCAACGGTGAGTCGAGTGGCACCCTGTACGAAGCGAATAACTGGGATGCGCGTACCAACTACACCGTGCAATTCGGCCAGGGTCTGAGCGTGACATCTATCCAGATGGCTAGTGCTTACCAGGCACTCGGCAACGACGGCGTTCGGATTCCACCATCGATCGTCGAAGGCTGCTACTGGCCAGACGGCAGTGTCACGGATACGCCTTCGGCCGACGGAGTTCGAGTTATCTCGAAAGAAGCATCTGAGCAGACTCTTCAGATGATGGAAATGGTTTATAGCTCGAGCGGATCAGCTCCGAACCTGCAGATTCCCGGATATCGAGTAGCAGTCAAGAGCGGAACAGCGCAGGTCGCCGAGAACGGCGGCTATGGCGACAAAGTCGTTATCTCCTACGCTGGGATCGCTCCAGCAGACAATCCTGAGTACGTTGTGATCGCGACCGCCGGTATCCCAGATACCATCTATTCGGGCGCTATTGCATCGACATTCCGAGACATTATGGCCCAGACGCTTACCACCTACCGTGTTACTCCGTCGGGAACTGCGGGACCGGATCTGCCATTGCGCTGGTAAGTTTTCCGCGCGTTCACCCAACCTGGAGCACACCACGTGATCGAACTGACTATCGCCGAGATTGCCACCGCCGTAGGTGGAACCCTTGTTGACTCGGCAACCGGATACCGTCAGTTGCCGGCTGTAGCCGTGCAAACGGACTCGCGGTTGAGCACAGCGGGATCGGTGTTTTTTGCGCTTCGGGGAGAGACAACAGACGGGCACCTCTTTGCCGCCAGCGCGGTTGCCAACGGCGCTGAACTGGTCGTTGCCGAATACCCCCTTGACCTGGATGTCGCGCAGATCATTGTCGCTAACGGAGTGCACGCACTCCAGGCACTCGCCCGCACTGTCGTCGCTCGCGTTCGCGCTAAAGGAGATTTGAAGGTTGTTGCCGTCACAGGGTCAAATGGCAAGACCACAACGAAGAACATGCTGCGGAGCATCCTCGAACGTCAGGGTGAGACTGTTGCACCTCAGGGCTCATTCAACAACGACGTTGGTGCACCGATCACCATGCTTGGCGTGACGCACGAAACCAAGTACCTCGTTGTAGAAATGGGTGCAGACGGTGTCGGCGACATCACCCGACTGCAATCGATCGTGATGCCCGACGTCGGAATCGTGCTCATAGTTGGGCTTGCTCACATCGGAAAGTTTGGCGATGCGGCGACGACTGCCATCGCAAAGTCCGAAATGGTGACCGGGCTGCCGCCGGAGGCAACAGCCGTTCTCAACTACGACGACGGTCGAGTTAAAGCGATGGGCGCGCTAACCGAGGCTGCCGTTAGTTCCTTTGGGCTCGACGCAAGCGCGGATGTCTGGGCTGACGAAATCGAGGCGACCGCTCGCGGCACCGCATTTGATCTTCATATCGGTGACGACACCATCCCGGTGCAGTTGCGGATCCTTGGTGAACACCACGTCACGAATGCCCTTGCTTCGATTACAGCAGCGCGAGCCCTTGGCATTGACCCTCAGAGTTCAGCGACCGCACTTGAGTCGATCGAACGAGCCGAGCGTTGGCGCATGGAACTGCTCGCTGGTCCCGGTGGCATCACCGTGATCAACGACGCCTACAACGCGAGCCCCGATTCCATGGCGGCGGCTTTGAAGACACTCGTGCAGGTCGTTGGCCCGAAAAACAGATCCGTCGCAGTGCTTGGGGAGATTGCCGAGTTAGGCGACTATGCCAACGAAGAACACGATCGCATCGGGCGACTCATCGTGCGCTTGAACGTGCAGAAGCTGATTGTTGTTGGCCACGCCGCCCGCCACATCCACAACGCTGCCGGTCTCGAAGGTTCGTGGGATGGAGAGTCGGTACTCGTGGATAGCGTCGAAGAGGCATACGCTGTGCTGCGTGAAGAACTGCGAGAGGGCGATGTTGTGCTGGTGAAATCGTCGAACTCTGCTGGCCTTCGGCACCTGGGTGACCGGATCGCGGGTGTAACGGCATGATTGCCCTCCTCATAGCAGCGGGTTTCTCGCTCATGTTCACCCTCCTGCTGACGCCACTGTTCATTCGCCTATTTGTGCGACTCAAATGGGGTCAATTCATTCGGGACGATGGTCCTGAGAGCCACCACACCAAACGTGGAACGCCCACGATGGGCGGAATCGTCTTCATCATTGGCTCGACCGCCGGCTACTTTGTCGGTCACTGGGTAGCCCAGGAAACTGTCACGCTTTCGGGTCTTCTCGTGATCTACCTCATGGTCGGATTGGGTCTGATCGGTTTTCTCGACGACTTTTTGAAGACCCGCAAGCAGCGCAGTCTCGGACTCGGCGGTTGGTCGAAAGTGGCCGGACAGGTAATAGTTGCAGCCGGTTTTGCCGCTCTCGCGCTCAACTTCCCTGATCCGGGAGGACTCACACCGGCATCCACAATGATTTCCGCAGTTCGGGATATCACTTGGCTGGATCTCGCGACGTTCGGCGTCGTCGCCGGTGGGATATTGTTCGCGATTTGGGTGACTCTCATCATCGTGAGCGCTTCTAACGGAGTAAACGTAGCGGATGGTCTCGATGGACTCGCCACTGGATCAGCAATCTTCGCGATCTCCTCCTACATTGTCATCGGCTTCTGGCAGAATAATCAGTCATGTAGCAACATTGGAATCGACCGCGAAGTGCTCTACAAGTGCTACGACGTTCGTGACCCACTAGATCTCGCCATCATCGCTGCGGCAATCGCTGGAGCGCTCATCGGATTCCTTTGGTGGAACACCTCCCCGGCTCAGGTATTCATGGGCGACACCGGCTCGCTGGGACTCGGCGGTGCGCTTGCCGCGCTCGCCATCATGAGTCGCACCGAGTTGCTGCTCGTTCTCATCGGAGGCCTCTTCCTTATCGTCACCGGTTCAGTGATCCTTCAACGGGTGTACTTCAAGATCACCGGTGGTAAACGAATCTTCTTGATGAGTCCGCTGCACCATCACTTTGAACTCAAAGGCTGGGCAGAAGTCACGGTCGTCGTGCGCTTCTGGCTAATCGCCGCCCTCTTCGTTGCCGCCGGCGTCGGCCTCTTCTACCTCGAATGGATTAACCAGTAGCTGTGCGCGATCTCGAAACTCTCACCAGCTGGAACTCAGAATGGAGCGGCCTCAAGGTCGCAGTACTCGGTCTGGGAGCCACCGGTTTCTCCGCGGCGGATACCCTCACCGAACTGAAAGCCGACGTGCTCGTTATCGCAGACACGGCATCCGAAAACCGTGTCGAAATGGCGAAGGTAGTTGGCGCAGCACTCACGCTCGGAGGATCGCCTCATACTCAGGTCTCAGCTCTCTCCTCGCACCGGCCAGACGTGGTTATCGTGTCGCCTGGCTATCCGCTTGATCACCCACTGCTCGAGTGGTGTCGCACTGCCGATGTGCCCATGTGGACAGAGATCGAACTTGCGTGGCGGCTGCGAGACAAGACAGGAACGCCCGCCGAGTGGATCGCCATAACGGGAACGAACGGCAAAACAACCACGGCTCAATTAACAGCTCACATCCTGTCGACCGCCGGGTTCAGGGCTGGCGCGGTCGGAAATATCGGCATTCCGGTACTTGACGCGATCCGCTATCCCGACGGATTCGATTTCCTCGTTGTAGAACTCTCGAGTTTTCAACTTCACGGGATGCCACGACACGGTGTTGGAGCGATCTCACCACTGGCAAGCGTGTGTCTCAACCTCGCCGATGACCATCTTGATTGGCACGGCTCACGGGATGCCTACGCTCAGGCGAAAGCAACCGTGTATTCGAATACCAAGATCGCCGCGGTCTATAACCGTGCCGTACTTGCCACTCAAGAGATGGTGGAGGAAGCTGACGTCATTGAGGGATGTCGAGCGATCGGCTTCGGCCTCGATAGCCCAGGGCCAAGCGACTTCGGCATCGTTAGCGATCTTCTCGCAGAACGCGCGTTCCATGAGGACCGCCACAATGTTGCGGTCGAGCTCTTCACTCTTGACGAACTTCGTCAACGGAACCTAGCGGCACCTCACATGCTCGCCAACATTTTGGCAGCCAGCGCGCTTACTAGGGCTGCGGGTATCAGCATCGAAGCGCTTCGCGCAGGAGTTGCTAGTTTCCAGGTCGACGCTCACCGCAACGAGGTTGTTCTCATCAGCGGAGGAGTCTCGTGGATCAACGACTCCAAAGCAACGAACATGCACGCGGCAAGTGCGTCGCTTTCCGCCGTTGAGTCCGTGGTGTGGATTGTCGGGGGACTACTCAAGGGCGTGGATATCGCCCCGCTTGTGAACCAGCACGCCAAACGACTCAAGGCGGCCATCATCATCGGCACCGACAGGCTGGCAATCCTCGCGGCATTCGCGCGACACGCGCCCCAGATTCCCGTCTTCGAGGTTGACTCGACTGACACTGAACACGTGATGCCGCGCGTCGTTGAGATGGCGCACGGAATCGCGACCGATGGTGACACCGTCCTCCTGGCGCCGGCAGCGGCATCCATGGATCAATTCATCAGCTATACCGATCGCGGCGAACAATTTATCGCTGCTGTGCGTGACCGAGTAGGAGGGAGCGACGATGACACCACCGACGCCCCCGCAGCGCCCCCAGCGTCCGAGTAGCGCTGCGCCGATTCCGCCCCAGCAGAAGTCGCAACAACGAAAAACTCCCGCAGCAGGATCACCATCGCGTGCCGCTCGCACTCTTGCTGCTGCCGCAGCCTACGCGCGTCCAAGCGCAGCGGTGGGATCCGAAGGCATCACTGCATCCGCCAGTAAAGACTCTGATGCGCCAGTCTCCGCTCGCGTACCCGTGAAACGCATTTTTTCCGCGCAGTCGAGCAACTTTTTCCTCCTGCTCGGCACAACACTCTTTCTGGTGATTTTCGGGCTAGTCATGGTTCTGTCCTCGTCTTCGGTGGAGTCTTTCACCGCAGACGAAGGGTTCTTTGGTCGCTTCCTGCGTCAAGGAATGTTTGCCCTCATCGGTGTGCCACTCATGCTGATTTCTTCCCGGGCGCCTGTTGGCTTTTGGAAACGCTGGGCGTGGCCCGGTCTTGTGTTTGGTGGGGTACTTCAGCTCCTCGTCTTCGTTCCTGGTATCGGCTATGGCTATGGCGGAAACCAGAACTGGATCCGATTGGGCTCGTTTACGGCGCAACCCTCGGAATTCGTTAAAGTTGCTGTGATCATTTGGGTTGCCTGGGTCTTGTCAACGAAGCAGGATCTGCTCACCGATTGGCGTCATGTGCTCCTACCGGTGGGGCCGGTTGCGGGTGCGGCAATCGGTTTCGTTCTGATCGGCAACGACTTGGGAACAGCATCGATCATGCTGCTCATCGTGTTCGGCTGCTTCTTCTTTGCCGGGGTCCGCCTGCGATTCCTCGCCGTTGGCGTTTTGGGAGTGGCTGTGGGTGCGCTGCTCTTCGCCGGTACGAGCAGTTCCCGAAGCTCGCGCATTGGAGTTTGGCTCAACGGATGCACTGATCTCGACTATCAGGATGCATGCTGGCAAATTGACCACGCGTATTGGGCTCTTGCTGGCGGTGGAATTTTTGGCACCGGTCTTGGCAATTCGGTTGCTAAACGTGGTTGGCTTCCGCACGCGGACAATGACTATATCTTCGCCATTATTGGTGAAGAACTTGGACTCATCGGTGCGACCGTAGTTCTCCTTCTTTTTGTGGTGCTGGCGATTGCTTTCATCAGGATCATTCGTTCGACAAACGACAGCTTTGTGCGGATTGCTACCGCCGGAGTAATGGTGTGGACGGTCGGTCAGGCCTTCGTCAACTTTGCTGTGGTGCTGGGAGTGCTTCCCGTTCTCGGCGTCCCGTTGCCCCTGATCTCAACCGGTGGCTCAGCCTTGATCGCGACGCTTCTGGCGATCGGAATCGTGCTGTCATTTGCTCGAGCAGGTAACAAGCCTGAGCCGCGCACCACCCCGGCCCCAACGCCGCCAACCCAGACTGCTGCTGATCGCTCACGCATGCTCGCAGCCGATCGAGCACGAGGACGCCGATGACCACCTATTTACTTGCTGGCGGCGGCACAGCGGGCCATGTGAATCCGCTCCTTGCGGTAGCGGAACGAATTCGTGTTCGCGAACCGAAGGCTGAAGTTCTCGTGCTCGGCACTGAGGAAGGTCTTGAGGCTCGGCTAGTCCCTGAGCGCGGTTTCGAACTCCTGACAATCGACAAGCTTCCATTCCCGCGTCGGCCGAATAGGGCTGCTCTGGATTTTCCCCGTCGGCTGCGCGAAACTATCGATCATGTCGCTGAGCTCATAACCGAGCGCGGTGTGGACGTCGTTGTTGGCTTCGGCGGTTATGTTGCGGCCCCGGCATATTTAGGGGCCCGTAAGGCAAAGATTCCGCTTGTCATTCACGAGGCCAACAGCAGGCCGGGCATGGCCAACCGCCTCGGTTCGTTTTTTACGCCCTTTGTGGGTACGGCGTTCGACCGAACCCCTATCCGGGGCGGTGTCGTGGTCGGGATGCCGCTTCGCGCTGAGATTGAGTCGCTAAACCGTTTTGCAGCTCGCGCCGAAGCTGATGATTTTTTCGGACTCGACCCGCACAAAGCCACGCTGCTCGTTACTGGCGGTTCGTCCGGTGCTAAGCGTCTCAACGACACTGTTGCTGCTTCGGTGACTCGAATACTGGGTGCGGGATGGCAGGTTCTCCATATCACCGGCGAGTACCGGGACGTTGTTGAGGATCCGCGACTTCCTGGCTATGTCGTCGTGAAGTATTGCGATCGGATGGAGTTGGCTTTGGCCGCGGCCGACTTGGCAATTGCTCGCGCGGGGACATCGACTGTCGCGGAATTGACCGGCCTGGGAATCCCCGCCATCTATGTTCCGTACCCGGTCGGAAACGGCGAGCAAAAGTCCAACGCCCGCACAGCTGTAGATGCGGGGGCTGCTGTTGTGGTCGCGGACTCCCAATTCACGAATCGTTGGGTGACGAGTGAATTGGTGCCCATGCTGCGCAAGCGGGCTCTCATCGCAGACATGGCGGCGCGAGCATCGACCATTGGTTCACTCGATGGAACTGATCGGATGCTCGAACTCGTCGATCGGGCGCTCGGTCGCGATCTACCATTGACATCATGATCTTTCCCGATTTGACCATGCCGTTGCCCGGTGCACTGACCTCTGCCCACTTTGTGGGTATTGGTGGCGCGGGCATGAGCGGTATTGCTCAATTGTTTTTGGATGCGGGAATCACTGTTACCGGATCTGACCGTGCGACAAACGCGAATATCGACGCGTTGAGGTCGGAGGGCGCGACGATCCATATTGGCCACGATGCCCGTCATCTGGGCGATGCGGATGCCTTGGTCTACACGGGTGCGTTGTGGCCAGATAATCCGGAGTACCTTTCGGCTATCGAGCGCGGGATTCCGGTATTGCACCGCTCTCAAGCTTTGGCGTGGCTGATTGGTGATACTCGGCTTGTTGCTGTTGCTGGGGCGCACGGCAAAACAACATCAACGGGAATGATCATTACTGGTCTTCGCGAACTTGGCGCTTCCCCCAGCTTTGTCAACGGCGGTGTTATTCAGGGCCTTGACGCGAGTTCTGGTCTGGGAACAGACAATCTCTTTGTCGTGGAAGCCGACGAATCTGACGGCTCATTTTTGCTGTACTCAACGGCGATTGCGTTGATTACTAACGTTGATGCTGATCACTTGGATCACTATGGCTCACACGAAGCTTTTGATGATGCGTTTGTGACATTTGCGTCTCGTGCGACCGAGGCTGTTGTGGTGTCGAGTGATGATGTGGGCGCGATCAGGGTCACACAACGGTTGGCCCACAAGAACATCGTCACGTTTGGTGAAGCGGCCGACGCCACCATTCGCATGCACTCGTTGACCGATGAGGGGCCCATCGCGTTCACTATCGTCGTCGACGGTCGCGAAGAGCGCGTGCAGTTGTCTGTTCCTGGTCGTCACAATGCGGTGAATGCGACAGGCGCCATCGCTGTGCTTGTCGGGCTCGGTTTCGAACTCGGGGCCGCGATTGATGCGGTGTCTACGTTTGCGGGAACTCAACGACGTTTCGAACTGCATGCTGTTGTGGATGGCGTCAGTGTCTACGACGACTACGCCCATCACCCCACGGAGGTCGAAGCAGCGCTCAGCGGAGCGCGGAGCGTGCTGGGTAGCGGCAAGCTCATTGCCGTTCATCAACCCCATTTGTTCAGCCGCACGCGCGACATGGCGAATGAGTTTGCCGAAGTTTATGAGCGACTTGCTGACCATACCGTCGTGCTTGACGTTTTCGGGGCTCGCGAAGATCCGATCCCAGGTGTCACTGGCGAGTTAGTTTCGTCAAAATTCGCGGATTCGAGTCGTGTTGATTTTGTCCCGGATTGGCAATTGGCAGCAGAGCGCGTAGCTGAATTGGCCGCTGAGGGAGACATCGTGATGACTCTCAGTTGTGGTGACGTTTATCGGATTATTCCGCAGCTTGTCGCGGCAATAGGCGATCATCGATCGTCAGACGACCGGACGCCGTCTGTGGCAGATCAGGTGCCGAGTGAAGAGGCCTGAGGGTTTCGATAAGCCTTCTCCGGAGTCGACGACGTCGAGCGCAAAACCGCGGCGCAAACGGGGAACTCCGGCGCAACAGTCGAAGGAAAACGCGGCCACGCCCAAAAAATCCCCTAGCGCTACTCCGCAAGTTCGCAATCCCACCGGCGCGGCCGGCGCGACGAAGCCATCACAGGCGACACGGGCGTCACGGGCGTCACAGGCGTCACAGGCGTCCAGCCGAGAAGGGCCTTCCTCTCCTCGAATCGAACGAGCGCCGCGCCCTAAGCTGCACGGCCGTGAGCCAAGTCCGGATGCTCTGGCAAAGAAGCAACTTCGCCAGGCTGCGCGAGCGCGAAAGAGGGCCGAGCGAGCCGAGCTGCGCCGTTTCACTCGGCGAGCACGCACTCGCAAATTTGTGCTTCTCTCGGTCGCTGGAATAGTCGCCACCCTTCTTGGTCTCATCGCGGTGGCAGTGTTCTCGCCGATTCTGGCGCTCCGCACTGTCGTGGTTGATGGCACCAACCGTATTGACCCGGCGGAAATCCAGACTGCAGTCGAGACGCAAGAGGGTACCCCTCTAGCGCTACTCGACTTTGATGCCATCACTAAAGAGCTTTCAGTGTTTCCGCTGATTCGTAGCTACGTCACCGAGATTGTTCCTCCCGACACGCTTCTCGTTCATATTGTCGAGCGCGAACCGATCGGTTCGATCAGCGTTGACGGCGTTTTTCGCATGGTTGATCCTGCGGGCATCACTATTCAGGAATCTGCTGAGCGCATCGAGGGGGTTCCCCTCATCGATACCGGGGGAGCGGACACCTCAAGTCCGGCCTTTGCTGCCGTCACTGAAGTTCTGCTCTCGCTCCCGCCTGATCTGAGGGCGCAAGTCACTAGTGCATCGGCAACGACGAAAGATGATGTGTCCTTTGTGCTTGCTGGTGTTGGGCAACGAGTTGTCTGGGGGAGTGCCGGTGATTCAGCTAAGAAGGCCGTGCTCTTGGCATCTCTGATTTCGATCACGGATGCTGGACGGGCGGGCGAGTTCGACGTCTCTGCTCCGAGCAACGGAATCTTCCGACCGAGCTAGCCGTTCGAGAGGTGGGCGTGAGGTCACCATCAGCGCGGATTCATTAGGAGTCGTGCACCAGCTGGGCCGCAGATTCGCTTGGTTTCTCGGGGCCTTTTGCGGCAATTTCTGCTAATTGTTCGAACACTTTCCGACACGCGGTAAGCGGTGCATCTTTGTTGCTCTGTGTCCGCATATTCTCAACAAAAGAAATACATACTGAGCATAACTTTAAACCTCAAGTCGAGGTTGATAGTTTCCAGTGGAGGCCGAACGTGACATCAAACCAGAACTACCTCGCAGTCATCAAGGTAGTCGGCATCGGTGGCGGCGGAGTTAACGCCGTCAACCGAATGATCGAGCTCGGCCTGCGAGGCGTCGAGTTCATTGCGATCAATACCGACGCCCAAGCACTGCTTATGAGCGACGCCGACGTCAAGCTAGACGTCGGTCGCGAACTGACTCGTGGACTCGGTGCAGGAGCCGATCCAGAGGTTGGCCGACGTGCTGCAGAGGACCACGCAGAAGAAATCGAAGAAGCGCTTGCTGGCGCCGACATGGTGTTCGTTACAGCAGGTGAGGGTGGCGGAACCGGAACCGGTGGCGCACCCGTAGTTGCAAGAATCGCCAAGTCGATCGGCGCACTCACTATCGGTGTCGTCACGAAGCCATTCGGCTTTGAGGGCAAGCGCCGTTCGTCGCAGGCAGAAATTGGCGTTGAAACCCTCAAAAACGAGGTCGACACCCTCATCGTCGTGCCCAACGATCGTCTCCTCGAGATCAGCGATCGTGGCATCAGCATGCTTGAAGCCTTTACGACCGCCGACCAGGTACTCCTTGCCGGTGTTCAAGGCATCACCGACCTCATCACGACACCGGGTCTCATTAACCTGGACTTCGCTGACGTCAAGTCAGTGATGCAGGGCGCGGGTTCTGCGCTGATGGGAATCGGTTCTTCACGCGGGGCCGACCGGGCCATAAAAGCGGCTGAGCTTGCAGTGGCATCCCCGCTGCTTGAAGCCAGCATCGATGGAGCACACGGTGTGCTTTTGTCGATTCAGGGCGGATCGAACCTCGGAATTTTCGAGATCAACGATGCGGCACGCCTCGTGCAAGAGGCTGTGCATCCAGAAGCGAACATCATTTTCGGTGCCGTAATCGACGACACTCTCGGCGATGAAGTGCGCGTCACCGTTATCGCTGCGGGTTTTGACGGGGGAGAGCCATCGGCTAAGCCTGTCGAGGGGCGCCGCACGAACTACGTCGTTCCTGAAGCGCCAGCGGAGCACATCTCTGCCGCAGAAAAGTCGGCCGAGAAAGACACCGACTGGAAGTCGCAGCCGAGTGTCGTCCCCGCGGCCACGATCGACCGTAGTTTTGACGACGACGCTGAGAACGACAACGATCTCGACGTTCCTGACTTCTTGAAGTAGGAACGATGGCTGACCAAACACCGTTAGCCACTCGACTCGCAGAAATCGACGAGCGGATCGCGGATGCCGCACACGCTGCATCACGCGATCTCTCGTCGATTACGCGAATCGTCATCACCAAGTTTCATCCCGCGAGTATGGTGCGAGAGTTGCATGCACTTGGGGTTCGCGATTTCGGAGAGAGCCGGCACCAGGAGGCGCAGCCCAAGGTGGCCGAGCTCGCTGACCTTGACGCACGCTGGAGCTTCGTCGGCCAGTTGCAGAGCAAGAAGGCGCGTCAAGTTCGCGCCTACTGTCAGGCGATTCATTCTGTCGATCGCGATTCCCTCATCACGGCACTCGCCAGCGAAGATGCGGTCGTCCCCCTCGACGTCTTCGTGCAAGTGAATCTCACTGACGATCCGGGCCGCGGTGGAGTGATTCCCAGTGAACTCGATGGTTTCGTCGATCGCGTGGCAAATGCCGCGGGAATCGAGCTGAGAGGCCTCATGGGGGTTGCCCCGCTTGACGCAGACCCGAGGCCAGCATTCGCCGCCCTGAGGGCACTCTCGGAGCGCCTGGGGGCTCAGCACCCAACCGCTCGAGCGCTCTCGATGGGAATGTCAGGCGATTTTGAAGAAGCAATCTCCGAGGGCGCGACACACCTACGTATTGGCACGGCAATCACGGGAAAACGACCCGACCATGGTTAATCTCGAAGCAGAAGCTTCACCATTCGGAGGATTATCATGGCCAACCCACTGCGCAAGACAATGGTCTACCTCGGCCTCGCCGATGAAGACTACGAGTACGAGCAGGGACCAGCCGCGCCGGTTGCCCCTGTTGCGGCAGCACCAGCCCCAACGAGCTCTAACCGCGCGCCGGTTACCCCGTTGCGTCGCGCTGCGCCCAGCACTGCGGAGGCAGAGATGAACGAGATTTTGACGGTGCACCCGCGCCAGTACAAGGATGCACAGCTCATCGCTGAGAACTTCCGCGAAGGCATCCCGGTCATCATCAACCTGTCGCAAATGAGTGAGCCGGATGCCCGCCGCCTGGTTGACTTCGCTAGCGGACTCTCACAGGGTCTCTACGGCAAAATCGAGCGAGTAACGAGCAAGGTCTTCCTCCTCTCGCCAGCACACGTTGCGGTCAGCGGCGAGCAGGCCGAGGTCGAGTCAGACGTCGACGCCTCATTCTTCGCTCAGTAGACACTCTGCGCAGCAGCAACAATTTCGACCGGTAACCTAGAAGGGTGAATCCGGTTTCTATTGTTGCCACGGTGGCTATCTACGCCATTAATCTTTTTATGCTTGCGATGTGGGCTCGGTTCATTCTCGATCTCGTCGTGGTGTTTGCGCGAGGGTGGCGTCCAAGCGGAGTCGGCCTCGTTCTTTCCGAGTTTGTGTTCACCATTACCGATCCTCCGATCAAGGCTGTTCGCAAGGTCGTACCGATGATTCGCATCGGCAATGGAGCGCTCGATCTGTCATGGATGCTCGTGATGCTGGCGTGCATTATTCTGACCTCCATTTTGCGGGGCTTTTAGATCTAGCAAGTGCCGATGTACTCTTATCGGAGAGCATGCGGCAACTAATCAGGTTTCGTCATTACGATGTGACGCGAACGTTGAACGTTGTGTATACGTTGAAAGAAAGTTTTAGAGGTGGCGGCAATGGCTTTGACTCCAGAAGACGTAGTCAACAAGCGGTTTGAATCAACAAAATTCCGAGAGGGATACGACCAAGATGACGTCGATGATTTTCTCGACGAAGTTGTCGTTGAGTTGCGCCGACTTAATCAAGAGAACGACGAACTCCGCCAGCGTTTGACCGCTGCCGAGTCCCGTTCAAGTGAGCTTCAGCAGGCGGCGGGCAGTGCTCCTGCTGTGCCAGCACCTGTTGCTGCCGCTTCACCCGCAGCGATAGAAAGCGCTCCATCGGTTGCAGAACCTGCTGCGTTGGCCCCAGAGCCAGCCACATCTGCTCTCGACGACGCCAGCAGCACAAACAACTTGCTTCAACTCGCACGTCGTTTGCACGAAGAGCACGTTCGTGACGGTATCGCCAAGCGCGATGCTCTCATCGCAGAAGGTAAAGCATCCGCTGCGGAAATCGTTGCCGACGCAGAAGCCAAACAGCGTGAGCAGATCGGCTCCCTCGAAAAGGAGCGTGAAGCTATCGTTGGTTCGCTCGATCAGGAGCGTCAAGCAATTGAGAGCCGTATCGAGTCGCTCCAAAACTTCGAGCGCGAATACCGCGAGAAGTTGAAGAGCTACATCGAGGACCAGCTCCACGAACTCGATTCTGCAAGTCTCGTCTCCGCAGGGGCCCCGGCTCAGGACTCTGCTCAACAGGACGCCGCTCCAGTTGCCCAGCCAGCAGGTCACCTCTCACCCGAAGACTTCGCTGCGCCCCAGTCGGCACAGCAGCCTCCGGCAAGCTTCACCGGATTCTCCGGCAGCTAGTTTTTCGCACAAGCCGTCAACAGTCGGTGAGAGCTTCGGCTCCGCCGCTGTTGGCGGCTTTTGCTATGTTTGCGCTCGTGTCGAAAAACTGACTGCAGTGCAGCATCCGAAATAAAGATCAGCAAGAAATCAATAAAGATCAGTAAGAAATCAAGGAGCAGTAGTGGAAACCCGTAGTATGCCGGTTCCTGAAGGTCTTGCGGGGCAGCGCGTCGACGCAGCCCTAGCCAAGCTCCTTGGTTTCTCACGTACCTTTGCCGCAGAAGTTGCCGCATCGGGCGGAGTAACGATTGATGGGGTTGAAGTGGGAAAGTCGGATCGACTCTCCGCTGGCGCCTGGATCGAAATCTCCTGGGTCTCTAAGACCGAGCCGCAGATCGTGCCCGTCATTCTCGACACGATGAGCATCGTCTACGACGATGATCACATCGTGGTCGTAGATAAGCCTGCAGGCATTGCGGCCCACCCATCAATCGGGTGGGACGGTGTGACGGTACTCGGTGCGCTTGCCGGTGCTGGCTACCGGATTTCGACCTCTGGTGCAGCAGAACGCGCCGGCGTCGTGCACCGCCTCGACGCGGGAACAAGCGGACTCATGGTTGTGGCAAAATCAGAGCTCGCGTACACCGAACTGAAGCGCGCGTTCCACGATCGCGAAGTGACCAAGGTGTATCACTCGATCGTTCAAGGACATCCTGACCCTCTATCGGGCACAATCGATGCTCCGATCGGCCGTCATCCGGGGTCAAGCTGGAAGTTTGCCGTTGTGGCTGGAGGAAAAGACTCCATAACCCACTATGAAACTCTTGAAGCTTTTCCCTCGGCAGCGCTAGTCGAGGTGCACCTGGAAACCGGGCGCACCCATCAGATCCGGGTACACATGGCGGCTCAGCGTCATCCATGTGTTGGTGACAGCATGTATGGAGCAGACCCGACTATCTCGGCGAGACTCGGCCTTAACCGCCAATGGTTACATGCCCACAAACTAGGTTTCGCGCATCCGGCAACCGGTGAACAAGTCTTGTTTGAGTCGCCATATCCGGCCGACCTTCAGGCTGCACTTGAGGTGCTTCGGGCCGACTAGGGCGCGTCAGTTAGAGTCTGTTTGGGGTGCTGGCTTAGGCTGGATTTCGAAAGAATTCGGAGTGTCTGTGGCTGCTAATAACGACTCGTTTGTGCACTTGCACGTTCACAGCGAGTATTCGATGCTCGATGGTGCTGCGCGCGTGGGCCCCCTCCTTGATGCTGCTGTTGAACAGGGCATGCCGGCGATTGCGATCACCGACCATGGCAACATGTTTGGTGCCTACGATTTCTGGCAGTCTGCGACTGCCCGCGGCATCAAGCCGATCATCGGTACCGAGGCCTACATAACGCCAGGAACGGCTCGCGGCGACAAAACTCGAGTGCGTTGGGGCGGTAGCCACCAGACTCGGGATGACGTCGGTGGTAGCGGTGCGTATACCCACATGACGTTGCTTTCTCAAAACAACGAGGGGATGCACAACCTCTTCCGCATGTCTTCGAAGGCGTCGATCGAGGGTTTTTACTTCAAACCCCGCATGGATCGTGAGCTACTCAGTCAGTACTCCAAGGGCATCATCGCGACCACCGGTTGCGTCGGTGGAGAAGTGCAGACCAAGCTCCGCCTTGGTCTCT
The DNA here is from genome assembly GCF_053580035.1 of Rhodoglobus sp. Lineage (NCBI taxonomy): Bacteria > Bacillati > Actinomycetota > Actinomycetes > Micrococcales > Microbacteriaceae > Rhodoglobus > Rhodoglobus sp. The sequence continues at coordinate 130,804 of NZ_JBMDVL010000001.1, forward strand.
ATGACGAGGCACGGCAAGCTGCTGCGGAATTCCAAGACATCTTCGGCAAAGAAAACTTCTTCGCCGAAATCATGGATCACGGAATCGATATCGAGCGTCGCACGATACTCGATCTCATCAAGCTTGCCAAAGAGCTCGACATGCCGCTTCTTGCCACCAACGACCTGCACTACACGCACGCGCACGATGCCACCGCGCACGCGGCGCTGCTGTGCGTGCAGTCAGCATCCACTCTCGATGACCCCAACCGATTCAAGTTTGATTCCAACGAGTTCTATCTCAAATCGGCAGCGGAAATGCGTTCACTCTTTCGTGAGCATCCCGAGGCGTGCGACAACACTCTTCTGATCGCCGAGCGTTGCGAAGTCAACTTTGAGGGTCGCGATCTCATGCCACGATTCCCTGTTCCCGAGGGGGAGACCGAAGCGACCTGGTTCGAAAAAGAAGTCGCCAAGGGAATGAATAAGCGCTTCAATAATGCGCCATCTGACGCGCACCTGGCTCAGGCTAAGTACGAAGTTGATGTTATTCAGCAGATGGGCTTCCCCGGTTACTTCCTCGTGGTCGCCGACTTCATCGAATGGGCGAAAGCTCAGGGCATTCGAGTAGGCCCAGGTCGTGGATCGGCTGCTGGCTCCATGGCATCGTATGCCGTTGGAATTACCGAGTTAGATCCACTCGCACACGGGCTCATCTTCGAGCGGTTTTTGAACCCAGAACGTGTATCAATGCCCGATGTGGACGTCGACTTCGATGATCGGCGACGTGGTGAAGTTATCCGCTATGTCACCGACAAATATGGTGACGATCGAGTCGCCCAAATCGTCACCTACGGCACGATTAAGGCTAAGCAAGCGCTGAAGGACTCTGCGCGCGTGCTCGGCATGCCGTATTCGGTCGGCGAAAAGCTGACCAAGGCAATGCCGCCAGCGATCATGGGCAAGGACATCTCACTTCATGACGTGCGCAATAAAGATGCGGCACGGTACAAAGAGGCCGCAGATATCCGCGGAATCGTCGACACTGACGCCGAAGCAGCAAAAGTGTTCGAAACAGCTGTCGGACTCGAGGGATTGAAACGCCAGTGGGGCGTGCACGCTGCCGGAGTCGTGCTCTCGGCCGAGCCCTTGCTCGATGTGCTTCCCATCATGCGCCGTGAAGACGATGGCGCAATCATCACCCAGTTCGATCAGCCGCCCTTGGAGAGCCTCGGGCTCATCAAGATGGACTTCCTCGGACTGCGAAACCTCACGGTTATCGAAGACGCGCTCACGATGATCCGGGCAAATACCGGTTCGCCGCTCGTTATCGAAGATCTTGATCTGGATGCCGACCAGAAGACCTACGACTTGCTTGCGCGCGGCGACACACTTGGCGTGTTCCAGTTGGATGGCGGGCCAATGCGTGCGCTCCTCAAGCAGCTCAAACCTACGAACTTCGAAGACATTTCGGCTGTTATCGCTTTGTATCGGCCGGGCCCCATGGGCATGAACTCTCACACCAAGTACGCGTTGCGCAAGAACGGCTTGGAAGAGATTGATGCGATCCACCCCGAACTCGAAGAGCCGCTAAAAGAAATCCTTGGCACCACTTTCGGGTTGATCGTTTACCAAGAGCAAGTGATGTCGGTTGCTCAAAAGGTTGCTGGCTTCACGCTTGGCCAAGCCGACGTTTTGCGTCGCGCGATGGGCAAGAAGAAGAAAGAGGAACTCGACAAACAGTTCATCGGGTTCGAATCTGGCATGCTCGAGAACGGTTTCAGTAAAGAGGCCGTCAAGGTGCTCTGGGAAACGCTCATGCCATTCGCCGACTACGCCTTCAACAAGGCGCACAGTGCCGGCTATGGCGTGCTCAGCTATTGGACCGCCTACCTCAAAGCAAATTATCCTGCGGAGTACATGGCGGCGTTGCTCACGAGCGTTGGCGACTCGAAAGACAAACTCGGGATGTATCTGAGTGAATGTCGTCGCATGGGAATTAAAGTTCTCGCTCCGGATGTGAATGAGTCGACGGTGAACTTCACTGCCGTTGCCGGAGACATCCGTTTCGGTCTCGGTGCTGTGCGAAACGTCGGTGCCGCAGTAGTCGAACAGATTGTTCGCGCACGCACCGAAAAGGGCCGTTTCGAGTCATTCCATGACTATTTGCGCAAGGTTTCCATTCAGGTCGCTAACAAGCGCACCGTCGAATCTCTGATCAAATCGGGTGCATTCGACTCTCTCGGAGCAACCCGTCGTGGACTCCTCGAAATTCATGAAGACGCGTGCGATTCAGCCGTGAGCCTCAAGCGGAACGAAGCCAACGGTCAAGTCGATCTTTTCGGCGGAATCTTTGACTTCAATGAGGAAGACGATGGTGTGCCCGAGCGACCAGAGTGGTCGAAGCGAGACAAGTTGGCTTTCGAGCGCGAGATGTTGGGTCTCTACGTTTCCGATCATCCGCTCTCTGGCCTTGAGCTGCAGCTTGCGAAGCACCAAGATGCCACCATCACAGAGGTCCTCTCGGGTGACGTGGTTGCCGACGGCGAGCACGTCTCGATCGCAGGACTGGTCACTAGCGTGCAGCACCGTGTAGCGCGCAATAGCGGAAACCAGTACGGGATTGTCACTGTCGAAGACTTTGGTGGCGAAATCAGCGTTATGTTCTTGGGCAAGACCTATCAGGAGTTTGCACCAGGTCTCGTCAACGACTCCATTGTTGTCGTCCGGGGGCGCGCCAGTGCCCGAGACGATGGAATGAATTTGCACGCGGTGAGTATGTTCTCGCCGGAGCTCGGACCCAGCTTGGGATCTGGACCTATCGTCGTGTCGATCAATGAACAGCGTGCAACCACCGATGTGGTCGCCGGACTCGGCGATGTACTCATTCGTCACGCCGGCGATGTCGAAGTGCGATTGCGACTGGTTCGCGGCGATGTTGGGCGAATCTTTGAAGTGCCCTACCGGGTGAAGGTCTCTGCCGATCTTTACGGTGAGCTCAAGACGCTCCTCGGCCCTGGCTGCTTGGGCTAGGGGAGCGACGGATGGCCTCTCGCAGTTAGGCGGCAGTTACCGCTCTAGTCGTCGAGGGCGTGGGGGCGCATGTAGGTGCGCTCGTGGTACAACAAGGCTTCGTCTTCGTCGCCCAAAATGCCGTGATCGATTTCGACAACGACGATTGCGTTGTTGTGAACTGGATGCACATCAACGATGCGACCAATGGCAATCGCTGTTGCACCATCGAGAAGAGGCAATCCGTTGGGATCTGCGTGCCAATGATCTCCCTCAAATCGGAGGTCATGGTCGGCAGCCATACGCTCGGCAAGATGGCGACTTCGTGGGCCAAGCATATGAATAGCCACCAGGTTTCCCACCGTTATGGCCGGCCACGAACTTGATACCTGCGCCATATTGAATGTCGCAAGCGGGGGAACAGCCGCCAGCGACGCGAGAGAAGTCGCCGTGAATCCCACCGGGTGACCATCGGGGGCGACTGAGGTGACCACCGCTACGCCTGCGGCGTGGCGCCTAAACGCGCTCTTGAAAGCGTCGATTCCGTCTGCTGCTGCTGAATTATCCATGTCTTCTTACCAAGCCTAATCTGCCTCAAAGAATTCCGAGCACAGAACGAACTAACATGGGGAGGCCATGTCGCTGAATACAATCGATCTTCGCGCCGCCACTCTGAGCCGCGCCGAACTTGCCCGTGTCATCCCTCGTGCTCAGATGGATGTTTCTGTTGCCTCCGCAGCAGCTGTCCAACTCATTGACGATGTTCGGGAGCGGGGCGAGCAAGCTCTACTTGACCAAGCCGAACGCCTCGATCGTGTGCGGCCCGACCGTATTCGAATTCACGCGGATGAGATTACGCGAGCGATGCGCGCGCTTGAGCCCGCCGTGCGTGAAGCTCTTGAACTTGCCATTGACCGAGTTCGCACTGCAAGCAAGGCTCAAATTCCGCCTGCAATCATGACCGAGCTGGGGGATGGCGCTGAAATCGTTCAGCGCTGGCAACCCGTAAATCGCGTCGGGCTTTATGTGCCTGGCGGTAAAGCGGTCTACCCATCGAGCGTCATCATGAATGTTGTGCCAGCACAGGTGGCCGGTGTTTCTTCCGTTGCCTTGGCGTCGCCTCCACAGCGGCTTTTCGGAGGAGCGGTTCATCCAACCATCCTGGGCGCCGCAGGCTTGCTCGGCGTCGACGAAGTTTACGCAATGGGCGGCGCGGGAGCCATTGGCGCTTTCGCTTACGGAATCCCGGATTTGGGGCTCGATCCCGTAGACATTATTACCGGGCCAGGAAATGTCTATGTAGCTGCAGCAAAGCGTGCGGTTCGGGGCATCGTCGGCATCGACTCTGAGGCCGGTCCGACCGAAATTTTGATCATTGCTGATTCGGAAGCAAACCCGCGTCTTGTCGCGGCTGACTTATTGAGCCAAGCGGAGCACGATGAACTCGCCGCTGCGGTTCTGGTGACCGATTCAGAAGAACTTGCGGATGCTGTACGTATCGAGCTCTCGAAGCAGCTAGCCGCAACGTCGCATTCGGTGCGCGCCGGTATCGCCCTCGATGGCCAGCAGTCCGCGATTGTTCTGGTGAATGACATGGCCTCTGCCGCTGCGCTCAGCAATGCCTATGGCCCCGAGCATTTAGAAATTCAGACTGAAGAGTCTGGCGCCGTTCTCGACATGATCGATAACGCCGGTGCCATTTTCTTGGGTGCACAGTCTCCGGTGAGCCTGGGAGACTATCTGGCGGGATCGAATCACGTGCTCCCTACCGGTGGACAGTCGCGGTTCTCGTCGGGTCTCGGCGCCTACACGTTCCTGCGCCCGCAACAGGTTATTCGCTATAGCCATGATGCGCTGCGTGCTCTCGAGCCGCACATTGTTGCTTTGAGCACGGCAGAGGACCTTCCGGCACACGGTGCCGCTGTGAGTGCACGTTTCTCGGATCACTAAACAGGTACGCTTGACACACTATGTATTGCCCTTTTTGTAGGCATCCCGATAGCAGGGTTGTCGATTCTCGCACCAGCGATGACGGCCTCTCGATTCGCCGACGTCGACAGTGCCCCGAGTGCGGGCGACGATTTTCGACAACCGAAACCGCATCGCTCAACGTCATCAAGCGAAACGGTGTAGTCGAGTCGTTCAGCCGCGAAAAGATCGTCAGTGGTGTGCGTAAAGCTTGCCAAGGTAGACCGGTTACTGACGGTGACCTTGCTGTTCTTGCGCAGAAGGTCGAAGAGTCCATTCGTGCAACCGGTGCCGCCCAAATCGATGCCAACGAAATCGGCCTAGCCATTCTTTCGCCGCTGCGAGACCTCGATGAGGTTGCCTATTTACGTTTCGCCAGTGTCTACCAAGCTTTCGATTCGCTTGACGACTTTGATGATGCCATCAACCAACTGCGTCTGGACCACGGCACCACACCCTAGCTTGGCCCCGTTGTTGACCACTGTCTTCTATCGCTGAGAGCACCACTGTCTATGTATGAGTTCTTTTTCCGGACCGTTCTCAAACGGCTCGACCCTGAGTTCGCCCATTCTCTCGCCTTTACGGTGATTCGGCTGCTTTCCGCTACGGGGATCGGACGCCTGTTTCATCGCATCCCAGATCCAATTCTCCGAGTAGAGACACTCGGGCTCACATTTGATTCACCCTTCGGTGTCGCTGCGGGCTTCGATAAGTCGGGCGTTGGCATCTCTGGTTTGGGCCAGCTCGGCTTTAGTCATGTCGAGGTCGGCACGATCACGGCTCTGCCTCAACCAGGAAACCCTAAACCCCGACTCTTTCGTCTGGTCGCGGACCGCGGTGTGATTAACCGCATGGGGTTCAACAATGCTGGGGCCGCTAAGGCAGCTTGTGTTATTGATCGCGCACGCCAGCGAGAAGGCCGACCGGTGATCGGCATAAACATTGGAAAATCGCGAGTAGTCGCCGTCGAGGACGCTGTATCTGACTACCTCACGAGTGCGCGCTCATTGGCACCACTTGCCGACTATTTGGTCGTCAACGTGAGTTCGCCAAACACTCCAGGGCTCCGCGGCCTGCAAGAAATCGACAAACTGAAGCCGTTGCTGACCGCTGTAAAGTCTGCCGCCGGCCGCACCCCGGTGCTGGTCAAGATTGCTCCAGACGTAACGGATGACGAAGCTGCAGCAATTGCGCGATTAGCGGTTGAGGAGCTTGACGGCATTATCGCGACGAACACGACGCTCTCCCGCGAGGGGCTGACTACAGCGCCAGACATCGTTGAGGCCGCTGGCGCTGGGGGAGTGTCAGGTAAACCTGTCGCTGCACGGTCACTTGAACTGTTGCGGATCATTCGCGCCGTGGTTCCTGCCGAGTTCTGTGTGATCTCCGTCGGTGGCGTTGAGACCGCTGAGGATGTCGCTGAGCGGCTGCGAGAGGGCGCAACTCTTGTTCAGGGTTATACCGGATTTATCTATCGCGGCCCGTTCTGGGCGCGAACAATCAATCGACGGCTCACAACGCTCTTGCGCGCTGATCGCGCCAAGTGACGCCAGACCACAAGTGTCGGACGTCCTGCTCGATGGTCTCGACAGTTAGCTCGGGAACTGTCCGCGCTTGACCTGCGGCTTGGGCAGTCGCATGATCCGCAATTGAAGTGAGCGCATCGCGGCGTACCAGCGAACTTTTTCCGCGCGCGATTCGCCGAACTTCTCGGCGATTTTACGGCGCAGGCGGAGTCCGAGAAGGATCGCGTCGAGCGCAGCCACGATGAAGAATCCCCACAGCGCGAATAGTCCGAAAACTTGAACTTCCGGCTGAGGCAAGAGGGTCAAGATGATGACCACGAACATCGCGGGAACCAGCAGCTCACCAACGCTAAAGCGTGCGTCAACATAGTCGCGTACGAACCGCTTCTGAGGTCCGCGGTCTCGAATTGGCAGGTACTTTTCTTCACCATTTGCCATGCCGACACGCGCACGTTCGCGCTCTGCCTGCAATTGCGAGCGCGCCTGGCGGCGTGCTTCCTTGCGGTCATCGGAGACGAGCGGGCGCAGATTGGCCGCTTCTCGCTCTTTGCGCGTGGGGGTCGGGCGTCCCTTTCCGGCGACACTTTCGTGGTCAGCCGGAGTCTCGGGAGTTGGGTTGCTTTCGGAAGAAGATGCTTTTACCACTGGGTTCCTTGCGTTGGTGTCGATCTAAGATTACTCGTATGACTCACACGCCGCAGCCGACGACTCCGTCGATGACTCCTGACCCGCAATTCGATTCACTGTCTGAGGCTGTTAACGCCGCTATGCCAGCAACGATCGCTGAGCTGTCATCGTTGGTGCGAATTCCTTCCGTGTCCTGGGACGGTTTCGATTCTGCGCAAGTTCAGCGCAGTGCCGAGGCCGCACAAGCCTTGATTGACGGTATCGGTGTCTTCGACAGCGTTGAACTCGCGCGCGCGCCGATCGATGAAAACACTCTCGGTCACCCGGCGCTGCTAGCCACCCGCAAGGCCAAAAATGGGAAGCCCACAATTCTCTTGTACGCGCACCACGACGTGCAGCCCCCCGGCCAGGATGCGGATTGGGACTCGCCCCCATTCGAGCCGACTGTGCGCGGGGATCGTTTGTACGGCCGCGGCGCCGCCGATGACAAAGCCGGAATCATGGCCCACGTTGCGGCAATACGCGCTTTTGTCGAGACGGTAGGAACTGACTTCGAGCTCGGCTTGGTTGTGTTCTTTGAGGGCGAAGAAGAGTTCGGCTCACGCTCATTTGCGAATTTCATCACCCAGAACCGCGACAAGCTTGCCGCCGATGTCATCGTGGTGGCTGACTCCGACAACTGGGATATCAACACCCCATCTCTCACCGTTGGCTTGCGCGGAAACGTCACGTTCAAATTGACGGTGTCAACGCTTGCTCATGCGTCGCACTCTGGAATGTTTGGGGGAGCGGCCCCGGATGCGATGCTCGCAACGATCAAACTGCTTGCGACCCTGCACGATGAGGATGGTTCGGTCGCCGTGGAAGGCTTGATCACTCGCGACGGAGAGACGCCGGAATATAGCGAAGAGAAACTGCGACACGAAGCAGGGTTGCTCGACGGTGTTTCATCATTGGGGTCTGGAAGCGTGCTCGGTCGGCTCTGGAACAAGCCGTCGATCACCATCACTGGCATCGATGCTCCGACGGTCATGAATGCATCCAACACGTTGACTCCGAGTGTCACTGTCAAGCTGAGCGCACGAATCGCGCCGGGGCAAGATCCGGATGACGCGTTCGTCGCACTACGCAGCCACCTCGAGTCACACGCTCCTTTCGGCGCACACGTGGAAATTTCTGATGTCGATCGCGGAAGCCCATTTTTGGTCGACACCAGTGGTTGGGCCGTCGACGTCGTAACGGCCGCGATGCATGAGGCGTGGGGCAACGAGCCCCTCCAGACAGGCATAGGCGGGTCAATTCCCTTTATTTCCGACCTCGTAGAGGTGTTTCCCGAGGCTCAAATCTTGGTGACTGGCGTAGAAGATCCGGAATCGAGGGCGCACAGTCCGAATGAGTCGCTGCACTTGGGTGTTTTCACACGCGCGATCCTCACCGAGGCGCTTCTGCTCGCAAAGTTGGAACGCCGGGCGTAGAATTACGTCATGACTGAAACCGCTGTTGAAACTGCTGCCCATGGGGTCGCGCTGACCGAGGCCGCCACCGACAAGGTTCGTAGCCTGATGTCGCAAGAAGGTCGCGACGACCTGCGTTTGCGTTTGGCCGTTCAGCCAGGCGGATGCTCTGGACTCATCTATCAGCTCTACTTTGACGAGCGCATTCTCGACGGCGACGTGAGCGTTGACTTCGGAGACGGCGTAGAGGTTGTCGTTGACAAGATGAGCGTCCCCTACCTCGACGGTGCCAGCATCGACTTTGAAGACACAATTCAGAAGCAGGGTTTCACTATTGACAACCCCAACGCTGAGGGCAGCTGCGCTTGCGGAGACAGTTTCCACTAATTTCGCAGTATTTTTTTGAGAAGGTGCGCCGATTTGGTGCACCTTTTCGCTTGCGCGGGGCGAGCCGGTAATCATTACTGGGTCTGGCTCCGTATACACTGGAAAGGTATTAGTCCGTGTTCTTCGAGAGGTCACAGGTGCGCTCTAACCGCCGAATTCGATGGGCAGCGATTCCCGTCGCTCTGGTTACGATGCTGGTCTTGGCCGGTTGTACCCCAGATCAACTTCAGGGTTATTTGCCCGGAGGCCCAGATGTCACCAACCACACGAGCAGCATTATCGGCCTGTGGGTAACTTCGTGGATTGTTCTTCTCGTTGTCGGTGTAATTACCTGGGGGCTCATTATTTGGGCAGCCGTGGTTTACCGCCGTCGTCGCGGACAGACCGGACTTCCTGTTCAGCTGCGCTACAACATGCCGATCGAGATCTTCTACACGATCGTGCCCCTGATCCTGGTTATCGGCTTCTTTGCCTTCACCGCTCGCGACCAAGCTGAGATCGAAAAGGTCGAGGTAAACCCCGATGTTTCGATTGAGGTAATCGGCAAGCGTTGGGCTTGGGACTTCAACTACACCGACGACAACGTGTACAGCCCCGGTGTACAAGCAGACTTCAATCCCGATGGAACAATCAACGTGGATTCATTGCCACAGTTGGTCTTGCCTGTCGATAAAAAGGTTGAAATCAAGATTGAATCGCGCGACGTGATTCACTCATTCTGGGTCGTCGACTTCTTGTACAAGAAGGACATGATCCCCGGCAAGAGCAACTATATGTACTTCATTCCGACTAAGGAAGGTACGTATCAGGGCAAATGTGCTGAGCTCTGTGGCGAATATCACTCGCTCATGCTCTTCACCGTCAAGGTCGTCTCTGACGCCGAGTACAAGGACTACATCGAAGGCCAGCGCGAAGCGGGCTATGAAGGTCAGCTCGGTCTTGATTACAACGTGAACCAAAACTTGCCCGGCAACGGCAGCAGCGACGAGGAATAGGGCTCATGAGCGTCGAACATAAGGGCAATGTCTTGGTGAACTGGGTCACCTCGACTGACCACAAAACCATTGGGTACATGTACCTGATCACCTCTTTCTTCTACTTCCTTCTTGGCGGCGTGATGGCGCTTGTCATCCGAGCTCAGCTCTTCGAGCCAGGATTGTCAGTCGTTGCTACTGGTGAGCAGTACAACCAACTCTTCACGATGCACGGCACGATCATGCTCTTGATGTTCGCGACGCCGCTTTTCGCCGGCTTCGCAAACGTGATCATGCCGCTTCAGATCGGTGCTCCTGACGTAGCATTCCCTCGCCTGAACGCATTCGCATACTGGCTCTATAGCTTTGGTTCGCTAATCGCCGTCGCAGGTTTCCTCACCCCTCAAGGTGCGGCATCATTCGGCTGGTTCGCTTACGCTCCGCTCTCAAGCACGACCTTCTCTCCTGGTATTGGTGGCAACCTGTGGGTCTTCGGACTTGCGATGAGCGGTTTCGGAACCATTCTTGGTGCGGTCAACTTCATCACCACCATCATTACGATGCGTGCTCCTGGCATGACGATGTTCCGTATGCCGATCTTCACCTGGAACACCCTTGTGACGTCGTTGCTCATCCTCATGGCGTTCCCTGTGTTGGCAGCGGCTCTCTTCGGTCTCGGAGCGGATCGAGTTGTCGGCGCACATATTTATGACCCCGCGAACGGTGGCGTCATTCTGTGGCAACACCTGTTCTGGTTCTTCGGCCACCCTGAGGTCTACATCATCGCGCTTCCGTTCTTCGGAATCGTCTCCGAGGTGTTCCCTGTCTTCAGCCGTAAGCCGATCTTCGGCTATTCGACCCTGATCTACGCGACAATCTCGATTGCTGCGCTCTCGGTTACGGTCTGGGCGCACCACATGTACGTGACTGGCTCGGTATTGCTTCCGTTCTTCTCGCTCATGACCATGCTCATTGCGGTGCCGACTGGCGTGAAGATATTCAACTGGATCGGCACAATGTGGCGAGGCTCAATTACGTTTGAGACGCCCATGTTGTGGGCGATCGGGTTCCTCGTTACCTTCACATTCGGTGGGCTTACGGGCGTAATTCTTGCTAGCCCCCCGCTCGACTTCCACGTTTCTGACACCTACTTCGTGGTTGCACACTTCCACTACGTTGTGTTCGGAACTGTGGTCTTCGCGATGTTTAGTGGATTCTACTTCTGGTGGCCCAAGTGGACCGGCAAAATGCTCAACGAGCGTCTCGGAAAGATTCACTTCTGGTTGCTTTTCATCGGCTTCCACACGACCTTCCTCATTCAGCACTGGGCCGGCGTTGTTGCCCTGCCGCGTCGTTACCGCACCTACCTCGAAGAGGATGGCGTGACATGGATGAACCAGGTCTCCACTATCGGCGCGTTCATTCTTGCCGTGTCGATGATCCCGTTCCTCTATAACGTCTACATCACCGCTCGCAAGGCGCCGCGCGTGACCGTCGATGACCCGTGGGGCTACGGACGTTCGCTCGAGTGGGCGACAAGCTGCCCGCCACCACGGCACAACTTCACGTCGATCCCACGAATTCGTTCCGAATCCCCGGCATTCGACTTGAACCACCCTGAAGCTGGTATCCCCGTGGGCATTGGCCCAGGCAAAGATGCCCCCGAAGCGCCGGTTTATGATCTTGCAGATGAGAAGGTGAAATAGCTCATGAGGGCTAACGTCAAGCTTTATTGGATTCTCACCGTATTCTTCTTCGTGGTGGCCGCGCTGTACACCGGTTGGTCGCTCATCGACCAGGCTCATCAGCGCGTTGAATGGGTGGGAACCATCTCACTGCTCCTCAGTGGCCTGCTGTGGGCGCTAATAGCCTTCTACCTAGGTAAGGTGCACGATGCACAGGGTGGGGAGCTCGCAGAAGACCGCCTCGATGCCAACATCGAAGACGGCGATGCCGAGCAAGGGCACTTCAGCCCCTGGAGCTGGTGGCCAATCGTTCTCGCGGCATCCGTCTCGCTCGTCTTCTTGGGCGTCGCAATCGGAGCGTGGATCTCGTTCATTGGTGGCGGAATTCTCATCGTAAGCCTCGTAGGGTGGACGTATGAGTACTACCGCGGATACTTCGCACGCTAAGACAGTGCAGATACGTTCTGCCACCGCTGCCGATGCGGGCTCAGTATTTGAGTTACTGAAGCAGCTAGGTACTGAGTACGCTCCGGACCGTGCCGCATTTGATGCGAGCTTCTCGCACGCGGTCGACGATGGTGCAACGACACTCATGCTTGTCGCTGAACACCCCGAGGTCGGCGTCGTGGGGTATGCCTTCGCAACTATCGCGCACCTTCTCCACACCAACGGCAGCTCAGCGCAGCTGCAAGAACTTGTTGTCGATGGAACCGTCCAAAGTTCCGGCATCGGCACGCGTCTCGTTGAAGCTGTAGAGGCAGTGTGCCTGGAACGCGGAGTACGTCAGCTCACAGTTCCGAGCCGTGGATCCGCAGACTTCTTTGAACGCATCGGCTACCGCTCGACCGCTGACTTCCTCAAGCGAGTCTTCGACTAGAACGCTTTTTGCCCTCTAGGGAAAGCTTCGCCACCCGTAGTTATTTTGGTGGTTCTAAGTAAGCGTCCCGTGCAGCGCTCCGCCTCTTCACTGGCGTTTAGGCAGCTCCGAGGACGCAATGAGAGACCGAGTAGCGGCTGTGACCTAGCTAGCCTCCACGGCCAAATTTGCTCTGGCGCTGCACAACGTCGGGGGAGCGAACCTCGTGAGTGGGCTGGACCGACCGAGTAACCGAACCCCGGTACCACGCGCCACGCTGCATCACAGAGCGCAGCAGAGCACGGTGGCTTTGACTATGACTCATAACGGCACCGTGGAATACCGCTCTTGCCGTCTTGTTTTACACCGCCGCGTTAAACGACTGTGGGCCTTGACGGAGAGTATCCGACAAGGCCCACAACCGTTCGTGTGAGGAACGCTTAGTGGTGCGCGTCCTTCGACTGTTCGATCTCACCCTGAGATACGGGAGCGATTCGGTCTTCGAAGAACCACCGCGAAACTGAGGCACGGAGGCGCTGGCCACCAGTGATTTTGCCGTCAGCATTGGGGCGGATCGTCAGCGGCTTGTAGTCGGTGAAGTTAACAAGCTTCCAACGTTCGTACTCGTCGAGTTGCTCATGGACCTCAATGTATTCACCGTGCGGAAGGCGCACGATTCGACCTGACTCGTAGCCGTGGAGCGCGATTTCGCGGTCCTTCTTCTGCAGACCAAGGCAAACTCGCTTCGTGAGGAAGTAAGCGATGATCGGTCCGAAGATGAGCAGAGCCTGACATGAGTGGATAACGCCCTCGATCGAGAGCTTGAAGTGCGTTGCTATCAAGTCCGAGCTGGCCGCAGCCCACAGGACGGCGTAGAACGTGACTCCTGCTGCACCAATCGCAGTGCGGGTAGGAGCATTGCGCGGACGGTCAGCGATGTGGTGCTCGCGCTTGTCGCCGGTAACCCAAGCCTCGATGAAGGGGTAGAAGGCCACGACAGCGATGAACAGTCCGAGGGCGACGAGCGGCACAATGATGTTGAACGACCACGTGAATCCGAACCACTCAGTCTCCCACCCTGGTGGAATAAGCCGGAGGGCGCCGTCGGCGAATCCGATGTACCAGTCGGGTTGAGTACCGGCAGAGACGGGGGAGGGGTCGTAGGGTCCATAGACCCACACCGGGTTGATCGAGAAAGTCGACGCGATCAAGGTTATGACACCGAAGACGATGAAGAAGAATCCACCGGCTTTCGCCGCGAAACCGGGCATTACGGGCGAACCGACGACGTTGTCGTTGGTGCGGCCCGGACCAGCAAACTGCGTGTGCTTGTTGATCACGAGCAACAGCATGTGGACGCCGAGGGCAGCAATAATGATCGCCGGCAGCAGCATGATGTGCAGGATGTACAGGCGGCTCACGATATCTACACCGGGGAATTCCCCACCGAAGAGCAGATACGAAATCCAGGTACCAATAACCGGGATTCCCTTCACCATTCCATCAATGATGCGAAGTCCGTTGCCGGAGAGTAGATCGTCGGGGAGCGAGTAGCCGGTGAAGCCCTCAGCCATCGCGAGGATGAAGAGCACGAAGCCAATGAACCAGTTAATCTCACGCGGCTTGCGGAACGCGCCGGTGAAGTACACCCGGAGCATGTGCAGTCCGATAGCAGCCACGAACAGCAGCGCTGCCCAGTGGTGCACCTGGCGCATGAGCAGTCCACCGCGGATATCGAATGAAATATCGAGAGTCGATGCCATAGCGGCAGACATCTGGATTCCCTTGAGCGGTGCGTAGGAACCCTCGTAGTGAACTTCAACCATGGACGCTTCGAAGAAGAACGTCAGGAATGTGCCTGAGAGCAGAATGACGATGAAGCTGTAGAGAGCGACCTCGCCGAGCATGAACGACCAGTGGTCGGGGAAGATCTTGCGACCGACCTCTTTGACGAGGCCCGAGATGCTCGTGCGTTCATCAATGTAGTTCGCGGCAGCTGAAGTGAAGCGCTGTCCGCGCGACTTCGACTGTGCGTCCTGGGTGGGTGTGGTTGTCATAGCTTGCGCTCCCAGAAGCTTGGTCCGATGGGTTCACGGAAGTCGCTCTGTGCGATGAGGTAGCCCTCGGAGTCGACCGTGATCGGCAATTGCGGAAGTGGACGTTTTGCTGGCCCGAAGATAACTGCTGCTTCGCGCTTGATGTCGAACTGCGACTGGTGGCAGGGGCATAGCAAATGGTGGGTCTGCTGCTCATAGAGCGCGACCGGGCATCCGACATGGGTGCAAATCTTGGAGTAAGCGACGATTCCGTCGTAGTTCCAGTCTTCGCGACCCTCGGAGACTTCGAGATCTTCTGGCTTGAGGCGCACCAGCAGTACGGCGGCCTTCGCTTTTTCCTCAATGCGGTGTTCAGAGTCGTTAATTCCCTCAGGGATGACCTGAAACGCTGAACCAATCGTGAGGTCGGAAGCCTTGATCGGGGTGCCGCTGGGGTCGCGCGTTAGCCGCATTCCCTCTTCCCAGAAGGTGTGCTTGAGGAGCTTCACCGGATCATCCGCGGGTGCCAGGTCACGGAACAGCGCGATTGCAGGCAACGGCGTAACGACAAGAGCGCCGATGAGGGTGTTGCGCAGCAAGGTGCGACGGCCGAAGCCTGATTCCTTGTTGCCCAGGGTGAAGACTTCGACGGCCTTGGCGCGAGTTTCTTCGCTACCTCGGGTGCTGTGACGCTGCTCAACGAGGTCGTGCCCCTCCATGAGCGCTTTGGCCCAGTGAACGGCACCGACGCCGATGCCAAGGAGTCCGAGAGTTATTCCGAGTCCGAGGAACATCGTGTTGTTGCGAACCGAGTCCATATTGCCGGGCTCGATAGGGAACGCAATGTACGCCGCTACAGCGAGAACGCTACCAATGATGGAAAGGAAAAATAGCGCTGAGACTCGACGCTCTTGCTGCTTGTCAACCTTGGGGTCAAGATCCGTCACCCGCGGGCGGTACGGAGGGAACCCCGGGTTGGGTACTTCGTCGGTTGCGACGACAGCGGTGCCTGCATCGTGTGCAGTAGCGCTGTGCTGCGCGACGTCCTTACCCGCAGCCATGCTGCCGGCGGTATCGCCGTGGTCGTCTGCCATTCTTATCCCTTCAACCGTCCGCTGTGAAGCGGTCGCTAACTAGTTTGACTTAGCCGTGAGCCAGACCGTGATTGCCACGATCGCGCCAAGGCCAAAGATCCAAATGAACAGACCCTCGGAAACAGGGCCGAGTGAACCGAGCGTGAAGCCGCCAACCGAAGGAGTCTCATCGAGGTACTTCAGGTACGTGATGATGTCTGCTTTTTCCTCAGGGGAGAGGTTGGTGTCGTTGAACACGGGCATGTTCTGCGGGCCGGTGAGCATTGCTTCGTAGGCGTGCTTCGGTGTTACACCAGCTAGGGACGGGGCAAACTTGCCCTCGGTGAGTGCTCCACCGGCACCAGCAACGTTGTGGCACATCGCGCAGTTTATGCGGAACAGTTCGGCACCGTTGGAAACGTCGTAGCCTTCGCCTGTGAGGTACATGTCGGCGGGGATGGCGGGGCCGGGGCCCTGCGATGCTACGAACACGGACAACGCGAGAATCTGCTCTTCGGTGAATTGGACAGGCTTCTTCTCCGCCTGAGGACCGGTAACGGCGAGCGGCATACGGCCGGTTCCCACCTGGAAGTCAGTGGCTGCAGCGCCAACCCCAATCAGGGTGGGCCCCTGAGTAGTGCCTTCAAGGTCAAGCCCGTGGCACGTAGCGCAGTTTGCTGCGAATAGCTTTCCGCCTTCTTCGACCAGCGATTCAGCCGAGGCACTGGTCTCTGCAGTCGCGCTCGAAGTGAAGAGCGCGTAAGCGCCACCAGTTCCGACGAGTGCGACGAGGAGCAGCGCTACGGTCGCAAGAGGGTGACGTCGACCAGCAGGTCGTGACCTGCGAGACGCTCGGACTGCCGATGTGGCCATTACTTTATTTCCGTTTCTCATTTGAGCACGTAGATGATGAGGAAGAGGCCGATCCAGACTACGTCGACGAAGTGCCAGTAGTACGAAACAACGATCGCGGTCGTTGCTTCTTTGTGGCCGAAGGTCTTTACTGCGAATCCGCGCCCAAGAACGAGCAAGAAGGCGATGAGGCCGCCGGTTACGTGGAGCCCGTGGAATCCGGTGGTGATGTAGAAGGCCGAGCCGTAGGAGTCGCTTGACAAGCTGACGTGCTCAGAGACGAGCGTTGCGTATTCGAAGACCTGACCGGTGACGAACACAGCGCCCATGGCGTACGTGAGGAAGAACCACTCAGTCATGCCCCACTTGCGCACATCGAAGAGCTTGCCGGTGCGGTGTACTTGCATGCGCTCCGCAGCAAACACGCCAAACTGGCAGGTCACCGACGAAAGCACAAGAACGATCGTGATCGTGGTGGCAAACGGTACGTTGAGCTTCTCAGCCTGCTCCGCCCACAATCCAGGCGAAGTTGACTTCAAAGTGAAGTAAATGGCGAAGAGGCCAGCGAAGAACATCACCTCGCTTCCGAGCCAGACGATGGTACCGACCGCAACAGTGTTCGGTCGTTGGACAGACTGGGCTCCGAGCGAGCGATTGAGGGCAGCTGTGGTCACCTACCTATTATGGCTGATATCTCAGGGTTCGTTTTTCAATCCGCGGCCAGTCGCACAGCATCGGTAGGATTTCCTTTATGGCATCTACCCCAACTTGGCCCGAAATCCTTAGTTCTCTCGTCTCGGGAAACGATTTATCGATCAGCCAAGCCGAGTGGGCAATGAAGTCTGTGATGAACGGCGAAGCTACTTCGGCACAGTTGGCAGCGATGCTGATTGCCCTCCGGATCAAAGGCGAGACTGTCGATGAGATCGTAGGATTCCGGGATGCCGCCCTCGCCAGCGCTCTTCCACTGCCTGTCGACCCCATGGCCCTCGATATTGTCGGCACCGGCGGAGATCCCTATGGAGCGGTTCTCAACATCTCGTCGGTGGCATCGATCATTGCGGCAGCCGGAGATGTCCCCGTCATTAAACACGGGAACCGCGCGGCGAGCAGCAAGAGCGGAGCATCCGATGTTCTGAGTGCTTTGGGCCTGAACCTTGACCTCACGCCAGAACGGGTTGCCGAAGTTTTGCGCGAAGTGGGGATCACGTTTGTTTATGCGGCTCTGTTTCACCCCGGGTTTGCCCACGCCGGACCGACACGTCGCGAACTTGCCATCCCCACTCTGTTTAACATTTTGGGCCCGCTGTGCAATCCCGCCCGCCCGCAAGCGTCTGCCGTCGGCGTCGGAAGCCGCGAACGCGTCAGTCTCCTCGTCGGTGTCTTCCAAACTCGCGGCGCTACCGCGCTCGTCTACCGCGGGGATGACGGTATAGACAAACTCACAACGACTGGCCACAGCCACGTCTGGGAAGTATCGCGAGGCTTCGTGACCGAACATGATCTTGATCCGCTTGAGCTCGGCATCCCGCGCGCACCCATCGAGGCTCTTCTTGGCGAAAGCCCCGAGCACAATGCGAACGTTATTCGATCAGTCTTGGCGGGGGAGAAGTCGCCAGCTCGTGATGTCGTACTGCTCAACGCGGCCGCAGGGCTTGCGTCATTCACGCTCGCTCAAGAACCAGAACAGAGCCAGCGGCCCCTTCTCGCACGGTTGAAAGAGCAATTCGACCGCGCAGAAGATCTCGTGGACTCTGGGCGAGCGAGTGCGAAACTCGACGAATGGGTCGCGGCGACCAACCGCTAAGGGGAGCTAGTCGGTGTCTTCGTCGACCCAATCGAGGGTCTTGGAGATTGCTTTCTTCCAATTGCGCAAGAGACGCTGGCGCTCGTCATCCGCCATCTGCGGTTCCCAACGTTCACCCTCGCTCCACTTGTCACGTAACTCGTCGAGCCCGCTCCAATAATCGACCGCTAGTCCGGCAGCATAGGCCGCACCCAGTGCCGTAGTTTCTGCCACCACTGGCCGTATGACGGGCATGTTGAGGATGTCCGCCTGAAACTGCATGAGAGCAGAATTTGCGACCATCCCGCCGTCAACCCGAAGCTCAGTCATTGCGACTTCGGCATCCGAGTTTGCCGCATCGACGACGTCACTGGTCTGGAACGCGGTGGCCTCCAGTGCTGCACGCGCAATATGGCCCTTGTTGGCGAAGCGCGTGAGTCCGAGGATCGCACCGCGAGCATCCGGTCGCCAATGTGGGGCAAAGAGGCCCGAAAACGCGGGAACAAAGTAGACACCACCGTTGTCGTCGACGGATGCCGCGAGCGCTTCGACGTCTTCTGAACGAGCGATGATTCCGAGATTGTCACGCAACCATTGAACGAGTGACCCTGTCACTGCTATCGAGCCCTCAATGGCGTAGTGAGGGGACTCATCCCCGAGTTGATAGGCCAGGGTCGTGATGAGTCCGTTCGCGGAGTGCACGATGTCAGTTCCGGTGTTGGTGAGGAGAAAGTTTCCGGTGCCGTAGGTGTTTTTGGACTCGCCAGCGTCAAAAGCGGCCTGTCCGAACGTGGCAGCTTGCTGGTCGCCGAGTATTCCCGCGACGGGCACTTCGCGCAGCAGGCTAGAAGTTGAAACGGTGCCGTAAACCTCGGAAGAACTACGAATATCGGGCATCAGTGATGCAGGAATGTTGAGTTCTGCAAGTATTTCGGCGCTCCACGAGAGAGTTTCGAGGTCCATGAGTAACGTTCGGCTGGCGTTCGTAACATCCGTGGCGTGAACCCCACCGTCTGGGCCTCCGGTGAGATTCCACAGCACCCACGTGTCTGGGGTTCCGAAAGCGAGCTCGCCGGCCTCGGCACGCTCGCGTACTCCATCGACGTTGTCGAGCATCCACACAATTTTGGATGCCGAAAAGTAGGTTGCGAGAGGCAGCCCGGTGAGTTTCTTGAACCTGTCGGTATCGCCAGCAGCGATGCGGTCGATGATGGTTTGCGTGCGGGTATCTTGCCAGACGATTGCGTTGTAGACGGGCTTGCCGGTTGCGCGGTCCCAGATGATGGCGGTTTCCCGCTGATTGGTGATGCCTACGGCTGCGATGCTGTGGCGGGTCACATTTGCTTTGGAAAGTGCTTGGCCGATGACTTCGCGAGTATTGTTCCAAATCTCGATGGGGTCGTGCTCGACCCATCCAGCTTTCGGAAAGATCTGTTTGTGTTCCAGCTGACCAGAGGTGACCGGCGTGCCATCGTGATCGAAGATGATCGCCCGGGTGCTCGTGGTTCCCTGGTCAATTGAGAGTATGTAGTTCACCGGTTCTCCTCAGCCTTTCTTTGAGCGTTGCGTGCTTAGACCGCGTTGACGTAGAGCCAGGCGCCGTTCTCCCGCACGAACATACTGTTCTCATGTTGTTGATCGGCAACACCGTCGCTGCGGTAGTGCGCGCGAAATTCCACAGTGCCACGAGAATCAAACATGCTGCCACCTGTGCGGGCAACAATATCCAGACGGTACCAGCGCACATCTGGATCGACCTCAAGACTCGTCGGCCGAGTAGACGGATGCCACGACTTCAACAAGTATTCGGTCTCGCCAAGGACATAGGCACTGTAGCGCGAACGCATAAGCCGTTCAGCGGTCGGAGCCAGTGCGTCGCCGCGGTGGAACCGAGCGCAGCATTCCTCGTAGGTTTCCGCCGACTGGCAGGGGCACGCGTTCATTGGTCAAGCCTAACGAGTCGCGCTTCAGTGCGCGTCTCGTGTGGCAGTGCCACTCGGACCATAATGAACAGTTGGTGGGTCGGCCGGAACAGATTCCCGCCGACCCACAAAACAACTCTGTTGACGCTAACTGTGTCCAATGGGCAGGCGACCTTCAAAGAGGCGACCGCGGATAGATTCTGGCTCGATCAAGATGTAGACGAAGGACTCCACTGGAACCCAATCCGGCAGTGTCTTGAGTGCCTGAGCTGTCACCTGCGACGCGTCATCGAGCACTGTTGCTAATCCTCGAACAACAACACTCCACACGTCATTCGGAGTCGTTTGGTCGACTTCGAAGGCAACGTGAATGTTCTCGGTGAGCTCGTGAAGCTTGGAACCCGATGCGGTACGGAACAGGATTGTTTTTTTGTCGCAGTAATAGTTGACCGGGAAGATATCTGGGCGCCCCTCATTGCTGAGGGCAAGATGCCCGAAGCTTTTACTGGCGAGCAGACCGAGGCTTGCCTGATCGGAAAGCTCGACTACAGGTCCTTGCGGCGACCAGCCTGCTTCACTCATGTCATGAGACATTGCCGACCTCCGGCCGAACGATGATCTTGACGGCAGTCTCCTTGTGATCAATGAGCGTCATGAATCCCTCATCGATGAGTTTGTCGAGAGGTATCCGACCCGTGATGAACGGTGCGAGGTCGACCTTGCCGTCCTGAACAAGTTTGATTGTTGCGGGGTGATCGTGCGCGTAGGCAATGGTCCCGCGCAGATCAATTTCCTTGAGGACGAGCTTTTGCATATCGAGTTGTGCAGGATGACCCCAAATGGAGACGTTGACGATAACACCAGTGGGCTTCACCGCGTCAAAGAGTTGATCGAGCACTGCATTGATACTTGAGCACTCGAAGGCGACATCGGCACCGACTCCGTTGGTCAGCTCCATGACTTTAGCCACAGCATCCTCGACGCTGGGGTCGATCACGTGCTTGGCCACTCCGGTGGACAACGCCATTTCGCGCCGTGCTGTGCCGGGCTCGGACAAAATTACCGTGATTCCCTCTGCTGAGAGCACGGCGGCGAGCAGAAGACCGATGGGGCCGCCGCCACCGATGAATGCAACATCGCCGGCTTTCGCACCACTACGCACGAACGCGTGATGGCCAACGGCGAGGGGTTCAATGAGGGCGGCCTGATCGAGCGGGATGTCGCCGATCGGGTGAACCCAGCGACGCTCAATGACGACTTTTTCGCTGAGTCCTCCGCCTCCGCCAGCGAGCCCGATGAAACCCATTTTTGTGCAGAGGTTGTAGTTGCCTGCACGGCAAGGTGCGCACTCACCGCACACAAAGTACGGTTCGACGACAACGTTTTCGCCGACGGTGAGGTCAGTAACTCCTTCACCGAGAGCGGTGATCGTTCCCGAGAACTCATGGCCCATGGTCACCGGGACGTCCTCGTGAGTGAGCGGGTGTTGGTATCCTGCCGCGGGAATGAAAATGGGCCCTTCGAGGTATTCGTGAAGGTCTGTTCCGCAAATGCCGCACCACGCGACGTCGATAGCGACAGTCCCTTGGCGAAGTTCTGGTGCAGGAATATCTTCGATACGGATGTCTTTGCGTCCGTAGAAACGTGCTGCCTTCATAGTCTTCTTCTATCTACTCAGTGGTCAACGGTTGGCACTAGGGAACTAGGGAACTAGGGGAGAATCGCTAAACCAGCCACGGCATCTTCTGCACAATGCTGAGTCGCTTCCACGCCAGGCCAACACCCGAGGTGTCTCCTGCCGACAGCGCAGCGATGGTGATTAGTGCGAGTGCATAAATGATGTGGTAGTCCACGAGCGGGTTAGTGGAACCCGCGTTCGCTGCGAACGGCCACTCGGCGAGGTACATCAGGAGCATCATGACGGTTCCCGCTACGGCACTGACACGTAGGCCGATTCCCAACATCACAGCAACGCCGATTCCGAGCATTCCGAGCATAAAAAGAATGTCGGAGGTGGGGCTGGCAATCGCAGCAAAAGCCGGCTTTAAGGGGCCGACAACGGCATCGCCGGTCAAGAAACCTTGACTGGGAGCTCCGCCGTTGATCCACGCTCGTTCCGCTGGGGTCGAGAATCCCAGACCGAAGGTCTTGTCGAAGAACGCCCACAGAAAAAGGAACCCGGTAGCGAGACGTAACACTGCCAGAACGCGGCGCCCAGTAGCCGAAACGACTCGATTTCCATCCTCGACCACCGTGCCCGTCTCGTTCCGGGAGAGAGGTGGGGCTGCGGCTGTACGTGTGGTCATCGTTGTATTCCTTCAGTGGTGGATGATTGAGAAAATGAAACCGAGTGGCTTCAAGGGGATTCAGGCCGAGACGTACTGTTTGACAGCCACGGTGATGTCAGTAAGTGCTTTCTTCGCATCGGCGAAGAGCATTCCCGTCTTGGGATCGGTGAACAGCGGGTTGGTGATACCCGCGTAGCCAGGGCGCATCGATCGCTTGATGACGACAACGGCTTTGGCATGATCGGCGTCGAGAATGGGCATCCCTGAGACAGCGTTGCCCGGCGTTCGAGCGTCCGGATTACAGACATCGTTGGCTCCGATTACCAGAGCTACATCGCAGTTATCGAACGCCGCATTCGCCTCGTCGAGTTGGAGCATCTGCTCATAAGGCACATTGGCTTCGGCGAGGAGTACGTTCATGTGGCCCGGCATTCGTCCAGCAACAGGGTGGATGGCGTACTTGACGTCGATGTTGTGGGCCATCAGCAGCGCAGCGAGCTCGGCGACTTCGTGCTGGGCCTGCGCTGCGGCGAGTCCGTAGCCGGGAACGATTAGGACGCGCTGCGCATAGGCGAGTTGAATCGCGACATCATCCGAAGTGAGGCTCCGCACATTGGTGAGTTCCTCATCCGCTGGTCCTGCCGTTGCCGTAATCTCGCCGGTGCCGAATCCACCGACGATGATCGAGAGCACTGAGCGGTTCATCGCTTGAGCCATTTGCAGCGTCAGAATGGTGCCAGCGGCGCCGACCAAAGCACCTGCGATGATGAGCGCCTGATTGTTGATTGCGAAGCCAGCCATCGCCACAGCTAGACCAGTGAGTGCATTCAGGAGCGACACGACGACCGGCGCATCAGCGCCGCCAATAGCCAGCACCATAAGAATGCCGAGGATGAGCGCGGTCACGAGAACCACCACGAGGAGCAGGGTGTTATCGGGCAGGATGACTGCCGCAACGCTCGCGCCGAGGGCGATAAGAGCCATCGTGGCATTAAGAACACGGAATCCAGGGAACGTTACGGGGTTGCCGGGGATGATGCCCTGCAGCTTTCCTGCCGCGATAAGCGATCCTGAGAAAGTGATCGATCCAATGAGTACGTCGAGAACGACGGGGATAGAGACGGTTAAGTCGAGTGGATCGTTGCTGGTTGCCAGGATGAAAGCGGCGAAGGCAATCGCGGCAGCGGCGCTACCTCCTACGGCGTTGAATACGCTCACGAGCTGAGGGACATCGGTCATCTTGACCGTGAGCGCTCGATATACCCCGAAGACCGCGCCGACGAGCACGCCGGCAGCGAGCGCCACCCACGCAATCCATTGACCACCGTCGGAGACGAGTGAAAGCATAATCGTTGCCAAGACCGCGATGACCATCCCGATAGCGGAGATGCGATTCCCGTTTCGGGCAGTTGCTGGTGCACGCATCATGTGGAGCCCGACTACAAAGAGCGATGCCGAGAGGAGGTAGAGAATGCCCACGAGGAACTCGAAGCCGGTCATGAGGCGTCCTCCTTGCCGCTCGTGGTGTCGGCCATCTTGTGCGGTGTCGGGCGGGTAAACATCTTCAGGATGCGGTCGGTCACGGCATACCCTCCGAACACATTTGCGGCAGCGAAGGCACCCGCAATGAAGGTCAGAATGTAGCCGGTTGGAGAATTGGCGAGTGACGCCGTGACAACGGCGCCAGCAATGACGACTCCGTGGATGGCATTGGACCCCGACATCATTGGGGTGTGCAGCGTCGAAGGGATCTTGCCGATCACTTCGACACCCACGAGAAGCGCGAGAACGAAAATAGCGAGGTTGCTGTACAGGGTTTCCATTACTTGGCCTGTGCTTTCGAAGGGTCGGCTGGAGTGAGGGGGTCGCTATCGAGGGCGGTGCGCACCGCCGTATTCGTGACATCTCCTGCATGACAAACGACGATCGCTTTGTGGACCTCGTCGGCTGGATCGATCGTGATTACACCCGCAGGGGCGATTGTCTCGATGACCGCCGCGACATTTCGGCCAAACATTAGGGAGGATGAGGAGGGGAGATCAGCGGCAAGGTTGCCCCCGCCGACTATTACGACACCGTTCGCGGTCGTGAGTGTTTCACCATCGATCGAGCCAAAGACGTTTCCGCCTTTGTCGCTCGCCCCGAGATCGACGCAGACGGTTCCGGGTTTCAGTTCCGCGAGAGTATCTTCCGAGACGAGCAGCGGGGGAGTGCGTCCTGGCACCTTCGCGGTCGTGATGATGATGTCGAAACCGACAAGGGCGTCTGCGAGTTCTTGTTGCTGGGTCGCCTGCTCGTCAGTAGTCATTGCCCGGGCATAGCCGCCTTCACCAGCACCAGCGGCAACGGACGACGTCAAGAACTTGGCGCCAAGCGACTCAACTTCGGTGCGGGATGCTTCTCTCACGTCGTACCCCGTTACAACAGCACCAAGTCGCTTCGTTGTAGCTATTGCTTGCAGCCCCGCGACACCCGTGCCAATAACGATTGCCTTCGCGGGCGTTGCGGTTCCGGATGCCGTAATCATCATGGGGAGGTAGCGGCCAAATTTCTCTGCTGCCACTATTGCCGCGCGGTAGCCTGCCGCGCTCGATTGGGAGCTGAGAGCATCCATTGATTGGACACGGCTGAGGGTTCGGGGGAGCAATTCGAGTGCCACGAGGGTGAGCCCTTGGGCAGCCAATGCTTTGACTCTGCTGAGGTTATTTAGCGGGTCGAGCAGACCAATCACCGCGCTGCCCGCGGTGAGACCGTCGGTGACTCTAGTAGGAGGGAGGGAGAGGGAGGCGAGTGCATCGCAACTGGCGATGACCTCGACGGACGTCGCGATTCTGGCTCCGGCGGCTAAATAGCTCGCATCAGTGAAGCTCGCACCTAATCCGCATCCCTCTTCGACGACAACAGCAAATCCAGTCTGGACAAGGTGTTTAGTAGCGCTCGGGTCGAGACTGACGCGATGCTCGCGCGAACTGTTTTCGGAAAGAACCCCGACGGTGAAGCCTGTACCTGACTTGGGCATTGCCATCCTTGATCGAAACGGAACAAATTCCGTTGCCAAGGTCTGGAGCAACTACCTCAAGAGTACACCAGCGTTTGCCGCCTAATTGTGGATAAGTTTTGACGATTTTTGCTTGGTCCCAGCTGCAACAATGTGCTGCACCGTGACCTCCCGTCGACTCACCAATTCTGATGTTGCCCGAATTGTGAGGTTGCGATCACGGGCGTACTGGCGCAGTATTCCGAACGCATCGTCCATACTGAGCGATAAGCCGTTCGCAACGATGCCCTTCGCCTGTTCTATGGCGATCCTGCTCGTCAGGGCATTGTGTAATTGTTCTTCGACAACGTGCGCCTCGTGGAGCGCGCGCTCGTGGGTGATCCCGATCGTCGCGACATCAGCGAGGGCTTGAGCCACCGCGGCATCCCGTGAGCTAACGGCTTCGCTCGCGGCCCTAAAGAGGTTCATCGTACCGAGCACCCTGCCCTGGACCTTCATCGGGATCGATAGGAGCGAGTTGAACCCCAGCCCAACGGCGGTAGAAGAGAACACTGGCCAAGCAACTGACGCCGAAATGTCATCAATCGCTACTGCATTTCCGCTCTGGAAACAGTCGATGCATGGCCCTGCCCCATCCTCGAGTTGAATACTTTCCAGCATCATTGCGGCTTCGTTCGTCGATGTCATGAGTTGGAGCTCACCAGTGTCATCGACCAGTACGAGTCCGCCGGCATCCATACACACGATCTCGGCGCACCGTTCAACAAAGGTGTGCAGTACATCCACCATGTCGTGGTCGGCGGAGAGTGTTTCCGCAACGGTGACGAACGCGGCACTGATTTGGGCCTCGCGGGTTGTGCCGTCCATCTGGCGCTCTTTCTTACCGGGGAGGTGGATTTTGGTTCAGTAGATTGAACTCGAGTACTCGCGCAACTATGTCACGAGCGTCATCGTGAACGGTGCGTGCAAAGTAACCCATTCCATTTGAGGCTACCGC
Source organism: Rhodoglobus sp. (assembly GCF_053580035.1). Classification (NCBI taxonomy): domain Bacteria; kingdom Bacillati; phylum Actinomycetota; class Actinomycetes; order Micrococcales; family Microbacteriaceae; genus Rhodoglobus; species Rhodoglobus sp. The sequence continues at coordinate 157,223 of NZ_JBMDVL010000001.1, forward strand.
TGAAACCGCGACAACCGGCTTAGAGATGTAGGAGGCTGTTAGCAGATGATCTCCAGTCGTGATGAGAGTCGTCGTGGCGACGAATGCTATGAAGCGCCTATACGTGTTCCCGAGACGTCCCGGGAGCGCTCGGCTGGGTCAAGAAAACGATCAGCACGATGAGGCCTGCGATGGGCACGAGTACCCAGAAGATGTTGGTCCAGTTGCGACCGGTGTCACGCAGTCTTCGCACGGTAACCGCCAGTTGCGGGAGGAGGAGGGCAAGAGACCAGGCGCTGCTGAGCCCGACTGAGAGTCCAATCGCGGCTACATTGTCTCCCGTGGTGGGGTCAAGTGCTGCAGCGATCGCTGTAGTGATGAAGGAGAAGAGGGCGAACCACCAGTACTCAGAGCGACTGGCGACGCCGGTGAAATCCGCATACTTGCGGAAGACTGTGGCGATGGATTCGAAGAAAGTCACAATGGCTCCCACTGGGTCGGGTTTGTTTCAGGCTAGGCGCTTCTTGCATCGTGCGGGTAATGGAACCAGATAAAAGCCCGGGGCCTTCCTGAATAAACAGTGAAGATTTGCCGAACGGGCTGCGGGTAAGCGTAGCGTTGACGTCCAACAGGGAACTGACGTGCAAAGTAGGCGTCAGGGTTAGCTCGCTCGCTGGTGCGGGCTGACATTCTCTTAGCGAGGAGTTGTTGTGCGTCTCTCATCCCCAGTCATGTTCGTATCCGATCTTGATAGATCGATCGCCTTTTATTCCGACCTTCTCGGGCTTAAGTGCTCTGTTCGGGATGAATCTGCCGCGCTGCTCGTAGGCGGCGAAGGCTACGAGCTTTACCTCCGCGGTAAGCATGCACAGCCCAGTCGAGTGTCGGGTTCTGTCGGTCTGCAGTACCTGATCTGGAGCGCAGACAGCCTTGAGGAACTGCAACGGTCCGAAAACGCCCTGAGGCGCCAGTCTCGCCATGTGCGCCGAGAGCGTCTCGACGATTTCGAGGTTGTTGAAGGGCGTGACCCCGATCACTTAGCAGTGATGGTTGTGTTTCCCGGGCCGGATCAATCCGCGCGACACGCGATCATTCCCCGAATCTATAGCTGGTAGCTGGTAGCTGGTAGCGGCTGGTAGCGGCTGTGAGTGGTTGGCGTTAGGTGCGCTGAGCTACGTAAGCGGCTAAGTGCTGCGAGGTGAGGGTCGAGCGTGCCGCGACGAGATCGGCCGGAGTTCCCTCAAAGACAATCGAACCGCCCTCGTGCCCAGCGCCTGGGCCGAGGTCAATTATCCAGTCCGCATGGGCCATCACCGCCTGATGGTGCTCAACGACGATCACGGATTTTCCCGAATCGACGAGACGGTCGAGTAGGGCGAGGAGTCTCTCGACATCGGCCAAGTGCAGGCCCGTGGTTGGTTCATCCAGAACATAAACGTCGCCCTTGTCTGCCATTTGGGTGGCGAGCTTGAGCCGTTGCCGCTCACCGCCCGAAAGTGTGGGTAGCGGCTGGCCAAGACGCAAGTAGCCGAGGCCCACATCGACGAGCCGATCGAGGATGGCGTGAGCTGCGGGCATGCGTGCGTCACCTTCACCGAAGAAGGCCTCGGCTTCGGACACGGACATCCCGAGCACCTCACTGATGTTGCGCCCACCGAGCGTGTATTCAAGCACGGAGGCGAGGAAGCGTTTGCCCTCACAAACCTCGCAGGTAGTGGCGACGGTCGCCATCACGCCGAGGTCGGTATAAATGACGCCTGCCCCGTTGCAGTTGGGACAGGCGCCTTCAGAGTTAGCGCTGAAAAGGGCTGGCTTGACCCCATTCGCTTTGGCGAACGCTTTGCGAATCGGCTCGAGGAGTCCGGTGTAGGTTGCCGGATTGCTGCGCCGCGATCCTTTTATGGCAGCTTGATCGACCGACACGACGCCGTCGCGGGGAACGACTGAACCAAGGATGAGCGAGCTCTTGCCCGAACCGGCGACTCCTGTAATCACGACGAGGGTGCCGAGCGGGATGTCGACATCCACGTTCTTGAGGTTGTGGGTGTCCGCGCCGCGAATTTCCATGACCCCGGTAGGGGAGCGCACCGTGTCTTTGACCGAGACCCTATCGTCGATGTGGTGGCCAGTGACGGTGTCGCTCTGACGAAGTTCATCGAAGCTGCCCTCGAAACAAATCTTGCCACCGTCGGTGCCGGCCCCAGGACCGAGGTCGACAATGTGGTCGGCAATCGAAATCGTCTCGGGCTTGTGCTCGACGACGAGTACCGTGTTGCCCTTGTCGCGCAGGCGAAACAGGAGCTCGTTCATCCGTTGAATATCGTGCGGGTGGAGGCCGATGGTCGGCTCATCAAAAACGTAAGTGATGTCGGTCAGCGAAGAACTGAGGTGGCGGATCATCTTGGTGCGCTGGGCTTCACCACCCGAGAGGCTGCCTGCTGGACGATCGAGAGAGAGGTAGCCGAGGCCAATTTCCACGAACGAATCGAGGGTCTGCTGCAGCGCTTCGAGCAGCGGGGCGACGGATGGTTCATTCAGGCCGCGCACCCACGCGGCGAGGTCGCTGATTTGCATGGCACAGGCATCCGCGATGCTGATTCCCGCGATTCTGGATGCTCGGGCACCCTCGTTGAGTCGAGTGCCCCCGCAATCGGCGCAGGCCGTGAATGTGACGGCCCGATCGACGAACGCACGGATGTGGGGCTGCATCGCCTCACGGTCTTTCGTCAGCATCGACTTCTGAATCTTGGGGATCAATCCCTCGTAGGTCATGTTGATCGACTGCATCTTGACCTTGACCGGCTCTTTGTAAAGAAAGTCGTGCAGCTCAGCCTTCGTGTAGTTCTTGATGGGCTTGTCGGGGTCGAGGAAGCCTGACTCGGTGAAGATGCGCACCATCCAGCCATCGGCGGTGTAGTTCGGGATGGTGAGGGCACCTTCGGCTAGTGACTTGCTGTCGTCGTAGAGCTGTGTCAGATCGATGTCGTTGACGGTGCCACGACCTTCGCACGTCGGGCACATACCGCCCGTGATACTGAACTCGCGCCGTTCCTTGGTCGTGACGCCGGCCTTCTCAAACGTGACCGCACCTGCGCCCGAGATGGATGCCACGTTGAACGAGAACGCTTGCGGCGAGCCGACATGGGGATCGCCGAGGCGGCTGAAAACAATACGGAGCATGGCGTTGGCGTCGGTCGCGGTGCCCACCGTCGAGCGGGCGTTGGATCCCATGCGCTCCTGGTCGACGATGATCGCAGTCGTAAGGCCCTCAAGCACATCGACATCGGGGCGTGCGAGCGAGGGCATGAAGCCCTGTAGAAAGGAGCTGTAGGTCTCGTTGATCATGCGTTGTGACTCGGCCGCGATTGTGCCGAAGACCAACGAACTTTTGCCCGACCCCGAGACGCCCGTGAAGACCGTCAGGCGACGTTTCGGAATGTCGATGCTCACATCGGCGAGGTTGTTTTCGCGGGCGCCCCGCACGCGAATCAGATCGTGGCCGTCAGCCGCGTGAGCGCTGGGGGAGTCGTGGTTGCTCGTGTTGGCCATCGTGGGTGCCTTCCTGGCGGTGCGGATGTCGCGGCTCGATGGGGTCGCGGATGCTTTGTGTCCATTATCGCGAAAGCGCTCTGAGGTTTCTCGGCACAGGGGTAGACAATTCGTTCTCATAGTGTGAGTATTCTTCTATAAATCTAAATGAGAGGAATAGTTATGAAAATTTCACAGCTCCGCTCGCGAGGACTAATCGCCGCAATTGGGCTTGCCTTGCTCAGCCCACTGCTTATCGCAGCGCCTGCGAACGCCGCTGCGAACTGTTGGGGCGCCGGATCCCTTAACAACATCGCAACGGCGTCATGTTCCGGTGTCGGATATGCACGTGTCAACGTAACTTGCCATGCAGCATGGCCCTTTGCTTCGTGGACTGATCTTGGTGGCTGGTATTACGTCAACGGAGGTGCCAATATCGTGAATGCGCACGCTTCCTGCGGCGGCTATACCCAGGTGTGGCCGAGCTACAAATAGCAGTGGCGGCTCATCGCGCTAGTTTCGCTGTTCTGTCATGTGCGTGTGTTTCGCACGGCCCAAGGGGAATTGATTGATCGAGTTTCGCAAGTTGACCAAGCGTTTCGGGAATAAGCTCGCGCTCGATTCCCTGAGCTTCACAGCCGAGTCGGGACAAGTAACAGGTTTCCTCGGGCCAAATGGCTCCGGCAAGACCACGACAATGCGGATCTTACTCGGGCTCGAGGTGGCGAGCTCAGGGGAAGCGCTCGTGGGCGGCGAACGCTATGGGCAAATCAGAAACCCACTGTTTCGTGTCGGTGCGCTGTTGGATGCTCGCAACGCGCATCCGGGTCGCTCGGGATTCGATCACCTTCGCGCGCTTGCTCTCACGCATGGAATCTCGAATGAGCGAGTGGAGTTTGTGCTCGAAGAGGTCGGACTCAGTGGTGTCGCGTCGCGTCGTGTTCGCGGCTACTCGCTGGGCATGCGTCAGCGGCTCGGCATTGCGGCCTCAATGCTGGGCGATCCAGAAGTGTATGTTTTCGACGAGCCTGTGAACGGGTTGGACCCCGACGGTGTGATCTGGTTTCGGGAGCTCGTTCGGTCTTTCGCGGCGGAGGGGCGAACAGTGCTACTCTCCTCGCACCTTATTAGCGAGGTCGCGCTCACCGCAGACCACGTGGTAATCGTGGGGCGGGGCAAGGTGCTGGCCGACACCAAACTCGCTGATCTTGCTCGAGCACAGGGCGTCGAGCATATTAGAGCGCGCAGCCCTCGTGCTGGAGAGCTGGCTCGCGCAATGGCTGCGCAGGGTGCGATCGTTGATGTAACCGATGACACCCTTCTCGTTGAGGGCGCATCAGCCGCAGCTGTCGGCCTTTGTGCAACCGCGCTGGGGATACCGCTCTCCGAACTCCAGACACAGACTGAATCGCTGGAAGATACCTACCGTCATCTCACAGACGCTAGCGTCGAATACAGGCAAGGGTCATCAGCGTGAGTGCTCACGTTTCCTTCAGCCGCCCGAGGAGTGAAACATCCCGATGGGCTGTTATTACCGCCGGTGCGATGCGTTCGGAGTTTGTTAAGCTCTGGTCGCTGCGGCCACCGCACGCCGTTGTCGTACTGATGTTCATCGTCCCGGTCGTGCTTGCTGGCGCACGTGTATTCCCGGTGCCGTCGCACACAGACGGCGTTCCCGGTCAGGGCGCGTCACCGGTGTTTTTCGAATCGATCGCGGTCGCGGCGCTTCCCCTCGCTTTTCTTTCCGCGATTTTGGGCATTATTGCGATGACTTCGGAGTACACGGGTGACGTTGTGGCTGCGTCTCTTTCCGCAGTGCCGCGCCGTTCACTGTTGGTTGTTGCCAAAGCTGTGCCAGTCTTCGCCCTGTCCGCGATGGCTGCTCTTCCGGGTGTACTCGCCGGCGCTTGGATTTCTTCGGTGACGCTGACATCGCGAGGCTACTCAGAAGCTGGTGTGGAAAGCGCCCTCAGACTGCTGATATGTATTGCTGTGGGCTGTGGTCTATTCGCTGTGCTTGGAGTGGCCTGTGGTGCACTGATGCAAAGCGGTGGTTCTGCCACCGTGATGCTTGTGGCGATTGTGTTTCTGCTACCGAGCATCCTCTTCTTGTTTGGCGGGAATACCGCTGAGGGCGTTATAGCGGTGCTGCCAGCATCAGCGCTTCAGGCGTTTACGACGCTCCCTCCGGCGGAACCCTTCGTGTTGGGCGGTACGGTCGTTTCAACCCTCGATCAATCAATCGGATTCCTTTGCCTATTCGTTTTTGTTTTTCTGGCACTTGGGGCCGGCACGTCTATCTTTTCGAAACGATCTCTTTACCCCAGGGCTCTGAGCGCAAGACGAACTCGCCGCTTTCAGACAAAGGATGGCGCGAGGCCGCTCCGGCCGGGGCTGACGTTCTGGGGCGTAGTGCACGCTGAGTCTGTTAAGGCGTTGTCGATGCCTTCAGCTCGTTGGTTACTGGCGCTGAGCGGTATCTCGATTGTCGTGTTGGGGTACCAGTATGCGTCGGGCCGAATTCCCGATGAAGTTCTAGTTCCTCCGATCCTTCCCGGCGACCTGGCTCGCGTCACGTTCCACGAACAGTCCTCTGCGATTACCGGGGGGCTCGCGCTCGCGCAGTATTTCCTCGCGGCCCTCGGTGCTCTCGTGATGACGTCAGACTTCTCGACAGGAAACATTCGGCCTACGGTTGTCGCCGTCCCCAAGCGCGGATGGCTGGTGCTGGCGAAGACGGGTGTCGTCGTGGCTATGTCGATGGGGGTGGGCATTGTTTCGCTGACAGTGACAGCCGTAGTGGTGACAGAGCTACAGCAGCGGTTCGGCTTCCCCGCTGACCTTGACGCCCCGGTTGTGGCAATCTCACTAGCAAAAGGAACACTAATCTTCGGGCTGGTGTCAGCGCTGGGTTGCGGGATCGGATTGATCGCTCGCTCGTCGGCAGCCGCGATTGTGGCGCTAGCCTTGATCTTCATAATCGTTCCCAGTGTGTTTGGGCCGCTTCAGATTCAAGCGCGGGGAACTGTTTTCTTGTGGCCCCTCAACGCTATTTCGCTACTTCCGTCGGGGCCAGACGCGGCGAGCATGATCGGCCTGAACGAGACGATGCCACTCTTCCAGTTCGGCGACGTACTGCAGCTTCGACCTCACGAATCGATGGCAGTGTTGGCTCTGTGGGCGTTCGGGAGCCTATTGCTCGGTTGGATCTCCTTTCGGCGCCGAGGGGTGTGAGCGCAAACAACGAGCGCCAGAGGCTTTGGTATTCGGCTGGGAGGCATGCTCCAGATGGCTGATTGTTTTGCTGAGAGAAGCGTCGTCGGACTCAAGCAACGCCTTCAAGTAGCGAAGTCGATCTCATTCCTAGAGCCGAATGAGCGTGCGTCCCTGAGGGCTGGCCGCGCACTCGCAGCGAGTTCGCGGCACGACACGGGGGAGTGGCGGTCCTGCCGACCGCCCTTTCTCGTCTTGTGGTCGGGTGGGGTTGTTGGTCCGCCACGAATTTCTCTGCAGACTCGCGTTCCCGGTCAGCCACGAGACGGCAAGAACTGGTGAGCTAAAGTCCATTTCTCGGTTCTAGGATTGTGCTGCCGTGAAATCTAGGCCATTAGTCGCCAGGAGCCCAATGAGGCAATCGTGGCGTGGGCGTGCACTGAGTGGCCAGGTTCGTCGCGATTGGTCGTCGGGCAACACGCGCAGGGGTGCTTTCCTCCTTGAGCTGACATAATGTGCATTATCGGATACTAAATACGTCCCTGAGAGGGGCGGCAGAGGTCAGGGCTGCAACGGCGGCAACGCGACGACCGTGACGGTCCAGGGCTGCTGGTTGTCGGTCGTCACTGCGATTGAATAGCTGCCGCTGGGATCGATATCCAGCTGGTCTAGGTGGACTGCGTCATCTGAGCTTTCGCGACAGTCGTGAGAAGACTGTGCGACGTCACCGATCGACACTGTCATGCGGCCGGGGCCAACACAATCTGAATACACTGCGATTCGTCCTGTTGTGGGGGCGAATGGCGACACATCGATAGAGCCGCCGGCATTGGTGCTCGTCGCTAGGACAACTTCGCCCCCGGTGTCGAACGCCATCAATTCTGGAGTTTCTGACATAACGGAATCTCTAGCCGTGTTTGTGGGGTTCGGCGTGTGAACTCTGACTTCGACGTCTGCCTCTGAGATGCCGGTGCATCCGGTCAGTATCGCCACGACGGCGGCCGCAGCGGAAACCATGTACAGGCCGCTGCGTACCGCGCTCATGGCGCTCCCCCACTTAGTCACTAGTGATTGCACCTTGCGGTGGCGTCGAAGGCTCAGGCCTGAGCCACATGGATAGGCTAAACGAAAACTTGAGCGTCTGTCAACTAATTATCAGTTTTGGAGATGCGAGGCTCGACCCGTGCTCGCGGCAGCACCACACTAAAAACTTGGATTACGGCTGCTGACGAACCTCGCCAGCGCCTCAGCAGCGGCTTCGTGATCGATTGCGTCCGGCTCCCCCGACATGGTCATTGTGCCGATGATGGCGCCGTCGACCCACAGCGGAATCGATCCACCGTGAGCCTTATACGTGTCGTGGTCGACATCCGTTCGTTCCTCAAACGGCGTACCGGCAGCGAGGTGGCGCAGCTTGACCACGAGCGAAGCTTCGCCGAAATGGTTCACAACTGCAGCTTTTCCCGCCAGCCAAAGGTCGTTGTCTGCGTTTGTCGACTTCAGCTTCGCCTTGAAGACAACGTCACCGTGGAGAACGATTTCAACTGCGAGATTGAGATCCCATTCCTGAATGACCTGTACGGCAATCAGCCCCAGCGCCACAGCATCATCATTGGTGATGGTGTCGAACTCAATCTCATTCAAGTACTCAACATCAGGCACCGAGTAGTGCGGTAGTGGACGACTCATCGGTTCATCTCCTGAAGGTGCGTTCGAATGACGCCGACAAGCTCGGCGGGTTCATAACGATCTGATGTGGCGGCCAACTCATCGATGGTCCACCACCGGTGCGCTAACACGTCGACGCGTTCGTCGGCTGTCCATTGTTCTTGCGACGGCTCGAAGACATCCGTGTGAGCGAGGTAGAACTCGGCGTGACCGGTGTCATGATCAGCGTCATCCCACTCCACTACGAAGTCGTGCGACCACACGGGCGCACCGAGATCCTCGATAACAAGTCCGGTTTCTTCTTCAAGCTCGCGTAGTGCCGCTTGGTGGTGTGACTCCCCCGGGTCCACGCCGCCACCCGGCGTGAGCCAGCGCGCGACACCGCTTGTATCCGGCGCTTTCGTCAGAAAAAGCAAGAAGCGCTGCTCGCGGTCGAACAACAGCACACGGCTGGTAGTTCGGTTCACCGGCATCTGCGGGTCGCTACTGGTTGAGGAAGTCTGAGACGTCGCCGACGTAGCGAGTGTTGTTCTCCGGGACCTGCTCGACAGCAGCAGAAGCAACTTCAGCGGCAAACTCGCTCACGTTGTACAGGCGACCAGCGGCTTCTTTGCGAGCCTCGATTGCACCAGGGTTGGCGCGCTGCAGCAGAGTCGCTGTGATTGTTCCCTCGATCATGTCGCCAGAGACAACAACGAAGCCGATGCCGTGAGACTCAAGCTCAGGAATCAACTCGCGCAGAGCGTCCTCACCAGCGCGCTTGCTGAGAGCAACAGGAACATATTCCGGCATCGTCTCGACTGTGCGAATGAAGTGAGCCTGGTGGCTCGTCACGAAAACGACGCGTGAACCCTCATGAAGCAGCGGCATCATGGTCTTCAAAAAATTGACCTGAGCATCACGGTTGAGCTGCATGGCGTAGTCCTCAGCCATGCCACCCTCCATGCCACCGGAGGCGTTGAGTACCAGAATCTCTAGGCCACCGAATTCGGACTTCACCGTCTCAAACAGCGCGGCAACCGTTTCAGGGTCAGTGAGGTCAGCGCCAATCGCGATAGCGGACCCGTCAGTCTCATTGAGCTGTGCGACTAACTTGAGAGCGCGGGCCTCCTTGTTGCGGTAATTAATCGCAACGCGCGCACCGGCTTGAGCGAAGTAAGCAGCCGTATCGGCGCCAATCCCCCGCGATGAACCGGTAATCAGCGCGCGTGCGCCATCGAGCGAGTGGGCTGCCAGAGGATTCGAGTTTTCGCTATTCACCCTACGACTTTAGCGGTCGAAGCCGCGCCATGCAGTGATCTAAGTGCTAGCGTCGAGAGCGAAGATTTGTCGAACAGCGCAACGATGAAGGGCGCCGCACAATGCTCATTGATCTGACCAACTACTTGTGGATCCTGTGGCTGGCCCTTGTCGTGCTCTTCATCGTGATCGAAGTACTCACTCTCGAATTCACCTTCCTCATGATTGCCGCGGGAACCCTCATCGGCGGCCTCGGCTCTAACCTGCTTGGCTGGCCATGGTGGCTGCAAATTGCTCTCGCCGCCGCCATCTCGGGCCTGCTGATTTTCACCATCCGGCCGGTGCTGCTGATGAATCTTGAGAAAGGGGCCGATCCGGCCAAGAGCAACGTCGACGCACTGTACGAGCTCGGCGGGCGCGTGACGGGCGCGTTCGCCAACGGTATTGGTGAAGTCAAGCTCGACAACGGTGAAACGTGGACCGCACGCATCGATGACCGCTCCGCTGCCTCTGCTATCTCCGTTGGCTCGCGTGTTGCCGTAGCCGCTATTGAGGGTGCGATCGCGGTGGTAGTGCCTGAATCATTGGCAGGCACAACGAGCGCACAGTCTGTGCCGGACGAAGCCGTTGACCCGCCAACCTCCAAGCCCCGCGCATCCAAATCCCGCAGCACCAAGCCTCGAGCGACCCCACAGCCGCCGAGAAAGGAAGAAAAGTGATTGATCCCGCTGGTTTCATAGGCCAGATCTTTGTGGTGATACTCCTTGTAGTACTCGCCATTTTTGTTCTCGCCACTCTGTTTCGTGCGATTCGCATTGTTCCGCAAGCTCGGGCCGGTGTCGTTGAACGTCTCGGCAAGTACCGCAAAACGCTGCTGCCGGGCCTCAACATCCTGGTGCCATTCATCGACCGGATGCTGCCGCTCATCGACCTGCGTGAGCAAGTTGTTTCGTTCCCGCCACAGCCGGTTATTACCGAAGACAACCTCGTCGTATCCATTGACACTGTTGTCTTCTTTCAGGTCACGGATGCTCGCGCCGCTACCTACGAGATCGGCAACTACCTTGGGGCAGTGGAGCAGCTGACCACCACGACTCTTCGTAACGTCGTCGGTGGCCTCAACCTCGAACAAGCCCTCACGAGCCGCGACAACATCAACTCGCAACTGCGGGTCGTCCTCGATGAAGCAACAGGCAAGTGGGGCATCCGCGTCGGACGAGTCGAGCTCAAGGCAATTGACCCGCCCCTGTCGATCCAGGACTCGATGGAAAAGCAGATGCGTGCCGAGCGTGACCGTCGGGCGCAGATCCTTACCGCTGAAGGCACCAAGCAGGCCGCCATCCTGGAGGCCGAAGGTTCCCGTCAAGCAGCGATTCTCGAAGCCGAAGGTGAAGCAAAGGCGGCAGTATTGCGCGCCGATGGCGAAGCGGCCGCGATCAAAACTGTATTCGCGGCCATCCACGAAGGTGACCCCGATCCGAAGCTCCTTGCGTACGAATACCTTCAAACGCTGCCTAAGATTGCAAACGGTGAATCCAACAAAATGTGGATCATTCCGTCTGAACTGACGGAAGCACTTAAAGGCATTGGTGAAGGATTCTTTAGTGGCAAAGGACCAGTCGCGCGCTAGCGGCAAATCGTCGTACCTCTCCCCCGCGAGTCCTCGCGTGCTCGCGCACCGAGGGCTTGCGGTGGATGTACCCGAAAATACGATGCTTGCCTTCGCCAAGGCAGTAGCCGTCGGAGCTCAATACATTGAGACGGATGTTCACGCCAGTCTCGATGGTGTTGCAGTCGTCTCCCATGATCCCAGCCTTGCGCGCGTTGCCGGCCGAGATCTCAAGGTTGAGCAACTGACGATGGCGGAGTTGCGTCGCATCGATCTGGGCGACGGTCAGGGCTTCTGTTCTTTATCCGAGGCTCTAGATGCTTTCCCCGAGACCCGTTTCAATATTGACGTCAAATCTCGCGGGGCAGTATTGCCGACCGTTCGCGCTATCCGCGATCTTTCTGCGCTAGATCGCGTACTGGTGACGTCGTTTGATGAGAAACGGCGAGCCGCGACCGTCGAACAACTGCCCGGAGTGGCGAGTTCGGCATCCGCTCGTCGTTTTATGGTGGCGCTTTTGAGCGCCAAGACGGGTATTTCGCCGGCAACGCGTCGTGCCTTGGGCGGGCTTGTCGCCATCCAAGTGCCCGAGAAGGCGCTAGGGTTGCGGGTGACCACTCAGCGGATGATTCAACGTGTGCACGCTCTCGGACTTGAGATGCACGTCTGGACAATCAATGAACCGCAGCGAATGCGTCACTTGCTCGATCTTGGAGTCGATGGAATCGTCACCGATCGAGCAGATTTTGCCCTCGAAGTCGTGGAATCGCGAGCCTAACCAGGCAGTGCATATTCCACGTCTCAGCAGCGAAAACGTTGTTAAAGACTGACAACTCGCTGTGAACACTGCGCGCTTGGAAGCATTCGTTCAGCAAGAGGGTCTATTACTTGTAGAAACCGCGAATTGAAGGAGGCCACACGATGGCAGATCGCAGCTTGCGCGGCATGAGACTTGGAACCCAAAGCCTACAGAGCGAAGAGGGTGTCGAGTTTTCCCCGCGGAAAAAGAGCACATACAGAGCAGCAGACGGCAACACTTTTGAAGTGATGTTTTCGTCCGACGCTGAGGTGCCCCAGCAGTGGCACGATGCCAAGACTGGTCAGGAGGGAACGCTCCTCGATAGCGATGGCGAACTCGTCGAACTCGATCTCGTTGACGTTAAAACTCCCCGTAGCCACTGGGACATGCTCCTTGAGCGTCGCACGCGTCCCGAACTGGAAGAGCTTCTTCAGGAGCGCCTTGACTTCCTCCGCGCTCGTCGCGGTCAGCAGAAGATCGGCGCTTAACGACGTACTGTTCTCAGGGTCGCCGATAGCCCCCAGCCGGTGACCCTGAGCAGTGCCTCTGCAACAATTCCTGCATGCATTTTTGACCGGCCCGTTGAACGCTCAACGAATGTGATCGGATGCTCAACCACTCGGTAGCCCGCACGTTCGAGATTCCAGGCCAGTTCCACTTGGAAGCAGTATCCCTGCGACGAGACCCCTTCTAGGCCCAGGTCTCTGAGTGCGCTAGCGCGGAACACTCGGTATCCCGCAGTGAGATCGTGGATGTGTGAACCGAGCACCACCCGTGCGTAGGCGTTACCGGCGCGCGAGACGCTGTGTCGAAACCACGGCCAGTTCTTTACCGAGCCGCCGCTGACCCAGCGAGATCCAATGACTAGGTCGTTTCCTGCCTTCGCGAGCTTGATCATGGCGGCCAAGTCTGTGGGGTCGTGTGAGCCGTCCGCATCGATTTCGACGACGTACTCATAGCCGTGGTTGAGCGCATACGTGAACCCAGCAAGATACGCCCTGCCGAGGCCCTCTTTCTTGGGGCGATGTAGCACAGACACACCGGGGTCAGCAGACGCCAGCTGATCAGCCCGCTCCCCTGTTCCGTCAGGGCTTGAGTCGTCAACGACGAGGACGTCTGCTCGTGGCACTGCTTGCCGCAGTCGCCCGACGATGGCCGAAATATTTTCGATTTCGTTGTAGGTGGGCACTATTACGATGACATTAGGCATTCATTCTCCGACCCACAAGCACTGCGACGACGAGTGCGCCGAGCCCAATTCCTGAGACAAGCCACTCAAGTTCACGACCCCAGACAACTGCAGGGGTGATCGTGCTGCTCAACGGGACATCTTCGAGCATGACTGCCGGTGTATACCAAGGAAGCTCAGCAATCGTTTTTCCGTCTGGCGCAATAATCGCGCTCAGTCCTACTGTCGAAATGTTCACGACGCTTCGGCCGAGCTCGAGAGCCCGAATTCGCGCGGTCGCGAGCTGTTGGGCGCTCTCATCGGTGCGCCCAAAGTCTGCATTATTGGACGACGCAATGATAATTTGCGCCCCCTGCTCGACTGACTCGGTCAAAATTTGGTCATCCACGATATCGAAACAGATGTTTACGCCGACGGTCACCCCGTTGACGTCGAAGACCATGTCTGTTGCCCCAATTGTGTAATCGCGGGCGATGAGTCCGATGAGGTCGGGCGCAAACTGAGACCAGAAATCACGGTTGGGAACATATTCGCCGAACGGAATAGGGTGACGTTTGTCATAAATGTCGACAACGCCCTCTCCCGGCATCCACAGCAATTGACTGTTGTAAACGTTGTCATTGCGCTCGGTAATATCACCAGAGATGAGCGGCGCCCCAGCGCGTTCGGTAACAAAGTCGAACGCGGCAGCGGCATAGCTGTTGCTCAGCGGCGAGATATCAGTTCCCCCTTCTGGCCACACCACGAGATCAAGCTTCTCTCCATACAAGGGTTCGGTCGCTTGAAGCTGAGCATTCAGGAGATCACCGCGCTCACGCTCATCAAAGTAGGCGGCTTTACCGCTCCCCTGCACTGCGCCTACCCGCAGCGATCCTTCGGTGGTCACTGCAAACGCGGGAATATTGACGAGAATCGCAAAAATTGCCACGGGGACAAAGGCGGTGCGCAGCGCACGGGAGACATGCTGAGATCGCTCATCGAGCGGAGTCTCGCGATATCGCGTCCACGAATATTCGATTGCTGCCAGCGTCAGGGAGACGACCAACACCATGACAAAGCTGACGCCCGAAATACCCAGCCACGCGAATAATTCTGAAAGGGGACTATCCGATTGCGAAAGCGCCACCCGTCCCCAAGCGAATCCGCCATAGGGCCACACACTTGCCCACGCTTCTCGAGCTGTCCACAAACCAGCAATGACAATCGACAGTCCGATCGTGGCTGCCCAACCAACACCAAACACGCGTGGTAACCACCGATAGGCCAAGGCAATCGCCAACGTCCCGACAGCGAAGAACATTGCTTCAAGAATCGAGAGGGCAGACATCGGTACCGGACCCAAAAACAACGACGCCCACTGAATATGCGTGAAATAGAATGCTGAGCCAGCCAAGAACCCGATCAGCAAAGAACCACCGACACTTCGACCACGCGCCGCGATCAACACCAGGGCGATGCCGACGAAAGTCATCGGCCACACATCTTTGTCAGGGAATCCTGCATCCAGCACGGGGCCCGAAGCGAGTGCGGTAACTACTGCTGCCCACAGGGGCAGCACAGCAACGGGTTTGTGGAGCATCACTCGTCGAGCCTAAGCGACAGAACTGTAGGCGACTATTCCACGGCGGATGCCATCGAGTGCTTGGCGCGCTGTGCGACCGACGTCACCGTCAGCAACCACTGAGAGCTGATCGAGAAGATCGATCGCCTGCTTAGTCGATCGAACAAAGTCGCCTGCCGCCATATCCGCCAAATCAAGAACCGAGTCGAGATTGGCTCCGTTGGCCCAGCGGTACATCGCGAGCGAAAGGCCCGTTGACAGTGGTTGGCTTCCTGGCAGACGGTTGTCGCGCTCGAGGTCATCAAGCTGCGCCCATAACGTTGAGGTCTTATCGAACGCTTCGCGGAACGGGCCGCGAGGAAGGTAACGATCGCTGAGGTCTCCTTCGTCGCGGCGAGGTTCGTAGACGAGCGTGGTCGCCATGGCGGCCATCGACGCGGCATCCAA
Source organism: Rhodoglobus sp. (assembly GCF_053580035.1). Taxonomy (NCBI): domain Bacteria; kingdom Bacillati; phylum Actinomycetota; class Actinomycetes; order Micrococcales; family Microbacteriaceae; genus Rhodoglobus; species Rhodoglobus sp. The sequence goes on from NZ_JBMDVL010000001.1 coordinate 172,455, forward strand.
ATCTTTCCAAAAACCGTGGCGAAGACATTCAGCAACCAGTAGGTCGCGTTCACCATAAATGCGCCGAAGGATTCTGCCGTGAGCATTGATCGTCATCTCGCCGTTTGCGCCAGGCTCAATGTAATTAAGTTGCGTCAATACATCAGTAACTCGATCAAAGATTTTCGCGACTGCGCCGGTGCGATTCTGAATCTGCCGACTCAGCTGATCGGTCTCGCGCTTGAGGCGCCACCATCGTTCAGCCCAGCGAGCATGAGACTCACGTTCGGGGCACGCATGACAATCATGTTTGCGCATCTGGTTGCGAAGGCTTGCAAGTTTGCGCTGGCGCCGATCCCGATCGGCTCGCTGGCTAGGATCATTCTTCGGGGTCGTTTTGCGCTCAAGATCGTTCAATTCCCGACGAATGCGCGAATACTCAGCAAAATCACCCAAGTGACACTGCATCGATTTCTCGTAGCCCTCAAGCGAATTTTTCTGTGAACGCACCTTGCGCGCAAGATCGACGACCGCGCGGTCCGCCTGGAACTGCGCGAAGCTCGACTCCAAGATTTCGCGCGTGTGTTCGCGACCAAAGAGTTCAATCAAGTTAACCGCCATATTGTAGGTCGGCTTAAAGCTCGAATTGAGAGGGTAAGTGCGGCGGGATGCCAAAGAAGCGACGGCTTGAGGATCGAGACCGTCAACCCACTGAATGACGGAGTGGCCTTCGATATCGATACCGCGACGGCCAGCGCGCCCCGTGAGTTGGGTGTACTCCCCTGGAGTTATCGGTACTCGAGCCTCGCCATTGAACTTTTCGAGCTTCTCAAGAACGACGGTGCGCGCTGGCATGTTAATGCCGAGAGCAAGAGTCTCGGTCGCAAAGACTGCTTTGACAAGCTTCTTCTGAAAGAGCTCCTCAACGACCTCCTTGAAGGCAGGCAGCATGCCGGCATGATGGGCGGCGACACCGCGCTCGAGCCCATTGAGCCACTCCCAATAGCCGAGAACCGCGAGATCTTCATCGAGAAGAGTGCGGCAACGTGCCTCCACGATCTCGCGAATCTCATCACGCTCCTGCACCGTCGTGAGGCGAACACCCGCACGGAGAACCTGGTTCACCGCCTGATCGCAACCCATGCGACTGAAAATGAAGAAAATTGCCGGAACGAGATTTTTGGATGACAGCATCGCGACAACATCCGCGCGGTCCATCTTGGTGCGTGCCGGGCGACCGCCACGGGATTCGTAACGACTGCTATTTTTGCGATTGCGCACGCTCTGACTTCGCCCGCCAAACCGCGCCATCTGTACGAGTTCGGGGTTGACTCTGTTCGTTGCGGCCAGTCCAGACGAATCGAATAGGTCGACAAGCTTGCTGCTCACCAGAACGTGCTGCTCTAGGGGCACAGGGCGCTGCTCTGAGACGATAACTTCGGTGTCGCCGCGAACGGCCTGCAACCAGTCGCCGAACTCCTCAGCGTTCGACACGGTGGCGCTGAGCGACACCATGCGAACGTCGTCTGGCAGGTGGATGATTACTTCTTCCCACACCGCACCGCGGAAGCGGTCGCCCAAAAAATGCACCTCATCCATGACGACGGTGCTCAAACTGCGAAGCAAATCAGACTTCGCGTACAGCATGTTTCGCAACACTTCTGTCGTCATCACAACAATGCGCGCGCTTGCGTTTACGTTGGTATCCCCGGTGAGGAGTCCAACATTTTCCGCACCGTACTCGGTGACCAGTTCCTGGAACTTTTGGTTACTGAGCGCCTTCATTGGGGCGGTGTAAAAAACCTTCGGCCCATCGAGTTGCATCGCGCGGTAGATGGCAAACTCGGCGATGATTGTCTTACCTGCACCCGTTGGTGCTGCCACCAAGACGCTCTTGTCATCCTCCACGACTTGACACGCCAAAACCTGGAACTCGTCAAGATCAAAACGCTGGCTGGCACGAAAAGCTTCAAGCACGGGGTAACCGCGACGCTTCTTCGCCGCAGCGAAACGTTCGGCGGGAGACAGATCACTCATTGACTACAGCCTAAGCGGTGACGGCGAAGCCGGACGTATCCCGCACGGTTGGCGACTAGAGGTCGGCGTCGAGCTCGGCATCGAATCGTGCCGCCCGTTTCGCCGCTCGACGATCATGGAGCCACGCGATAAGGGCGGCTGAGAAGTAGAGGATCACCATGGGGATGGCGAGGAGGAACATTGAGATGACATCCGCTGCAGGGGTTGCCATTGCAGTGAAGAGACAGATCGCCAGTATCGCCACCCTCCAGCCTTTGAGAATCGCGCTGGCCGAGAGCACGCCAACAAAGTTCAGAAGCACAATAAAAACGGGAAGAACGAACGCGATTCCGATCGCCAACATGAGCTTGACGATGAAGTCGTAGTAGTACTTGGCGTTCAAATTCGAGAGATCCTGGTCACCGGCGAAACTGAGCAGCAGCGTCACGATGTTTGGCATGATGAACCACCCCGCAGCGCACCCGGCTAAAAACAATGGAATAGCGGCTGAAAGGAACCCGATCGCATACTGCTTTTCTTTTCGGACCAAACCGGGAACTAAGAACGCCCACACTTGGTAAAGCCATACGGGGCTAGCGGCCACAATTCCGACCGTAATGATGATCTGGAAGTGAATGTCGAACGCCTGGGTGACCGCGTCATAGTTGAGCGCAGCGCCGCGCCCTGTCGCATCCGCGATATTCGTAATCGGAGCGCGGAGAGCGTCGATGACGTACTCCACAATGAAGATGGAGCCAATAGCGGTGACGATGATCGCGACTGCCGAAATCGTCAACCGCTTACGCAGTTCTATCAGATGCGCTCCCAGCGACATCCGTTCGTCGCTCTTGTTGCGCCACCTACTGGTTCGGGGCATAAAAGCTAAGGCTTCGGAGGCGTGGAATCGTTGGAGTCTGCCGAAGTCGACGAGGTCGTGTCATCGCCGTCGTTTTCGTCCTTCATGGTCTTGACCTCGCTGCGGAATATTCGCATTGATTGACCTATACTGCGGGCGAGCCCAGGAAGTTTGGGGGCGCCGAACAACAGCAGGACGATCACCAGAATGATGATCAGGTGTGCCCCGGTGAGATTGCCGAGCATGTGGGTACATCCTTTAACTGTCGAAGATTACGTGTAGCCATCATACCTAGCACCTCGCCGAGGCGCTTAAGGCTGGCTTGTCTACTCTTGAGTCGTGTTCCCGCCGGTGTTCGAGACGAAATCGACCGGGAACCAAGTGCGCGGCTGATTTCCAAAACCGACAAGAACGTAGTCAGAACGGTCGGCACGTTTCGGATGATAAAGAACGACGGCAGGCTGCTTGAGCAGTTCGGAGTCGCCGGCGCTCAGGAGTGCTTTCACCGCTGTTCGTTCGGTACCGGAGTTATCCGTGTAGCGCACTGCAATTCGAGGAGCCCGTCGGCCGCGGCGATAAATGCTGCTGATGGCTGAGGTTTGCGCACCCGTGGTAAGCAAGATGGTGCGGATGGACCGTCGGCGCAGCCTCGTCGCAGTCCAAAGCAGCGCGAGAAACACAATTGCCGTAGCGATCAACCAGCCCACTACGACCACCCTGCTGGCCATTGAGCCGAGTTCGCATCGCGCCTAGTGATTCGCTTAGCCCGCGCAAGGCGACGCTCGTGGCGTTCGATCTTCAGTTCTGAGCGACGCCGCTGCCGAGTATCGCGTTGTGCTCGAATCTCGCTCATCTGAGTGAGTATGGCAATCTGTGGCTGAGATAGTTCCGGGACATCAACATCCAGCGCCGCAGTCTTATCGACGACGGCAGATAACTCGTGCATCAGATCGATTGCTTTACGAAACAATCTGTAGGCAAGAAACCCGAGCACGAGCAACAGCGCGAGCACGAGGCCCGCCCAGATCAGAAGCCATCCCCACCACTGAATCATGTAAATCCCTACGGCAATTCCGCATAGCGGTCGACACCAGAGCGAGCCCACAACGCCACGGCTTCACGAGCTTCAGCGGGGCCAACAACAGTCACAACGCCCGGGAGCCCAGCAATGAGGCGCTTCAGCCCGTGAAAATGGGGAACACGAACCGTGGTGCGTACGCGCTCCCCTGCAGGAGTCAATCGCGCATTCTCTGCTACATAATCTCCCAAGAGAGGGATCGCACTCTCCACGACCTCGATGGTGACCTCACAGTCTTCTGGCGACGCGTCAAAGAGAGTCTCTGGAAGGCTCACATCGGCCGCGGTGTGGGTGATCGGTGCCGAAGTCATAGTCGGGCATGAGATGCGGTCAAGTCGGAAGGTTCGCACGTCTTCGCGAGAGTGACACCAACCCCGGACATACCAATCAGTGTCCACAGATTCGACCCGCAGCGGATCGATGCGGCGACGCTCTGACTCTCCCCGCGAATTGAGGTAGTCGAACTCGATCTGCGTCCCCGCGGCAACTGACTCACGAATCAGGGCAAGAGTCTCATCAAGATCGCTTGCTTCAACGCCCATTGCGGTCGGCTGAGCGGAGGCTCCACGCGAAAGTTTCGACATGAGGGTCGCGATCGCAGCTCGGTCAGCATGCTCTGGCAGACCAGAGAGGTATTGAAGACCAGCGATAAGCGCGGATGCCTCGCGCGCAGAGAACCGCGGTGAGTCGTCGATGGCGACCATGTGGGTGAGCACGATCTGGTCGTTCTCTTCGAAATCATCCCACGCGATATCGAACAGGTCGCTGTCTTGATAGGTCGACGTCTCGCCAGGAATTCCCGACACCGCAATCAACCGAACGGCGTCCCGAATTTGTTGTTCGGGAACCCCAAAGTGCGCGGCGGCTTCCGATACGCTCACGCGATCGCGATCCATCAAATAGGGAACAAGAGCGAGCAAATAGACCAGCTTGTCTTGCGCGCGAAGTGGTTGAACTTTCTTAGCCATGGTCAGCCGCCGTTCTCGTCAAGCGTTCGATGACGGCAGCACGTACAGCGTGAGGAGAAATCACGAGTACTTCAGGCCCAAAACTTGCCAGCTCATCAGCAAAAATATTGAGGTCGGTGAAGTGGAGCTCGAGGTCTGCGGTTGCGCGTTTTGTAGCGCCCCGGCGCTTGCTCAATCGGGTAGCTGCATCTGTTCCTGGCTCGACTCGCACAACTGCGACATTGGATTGCCAGACAGCTTCTAGCTCGGCAAGTGCGCGAGCAGCGGCATCCACCGTCGATTCATCGAATGGCTTCTTGCTTGCACGCACGGGGCTCACGATGCGGCGAAGGAGGAACGTCTTAAAGCGATCTGTCGCTGGATCTTTGGCATACAAATGCCAGCGGCCCTGATGCTGAACGAGCGCAAGCGGTGCGACCGTGCGCTGCGTTGATGACTGCTCCCCCGGTTTCAGATAGTCAAACGAAACCAAAACCCGCTTATCGAGCGCTGACCGCAACGGCTCGAAAGATTGTTCGCGCACTCGCAACTGCGGGGCGTAACTCAGCACCGGCTCGGCAGTAGCGATGCCGAGCGAACGAAGCTTGACCATTGCGCGGCGCGATTCTTCAGACAGCGAACCTTCACGCCACACCATTGCGGCGAGCCCGAGAAGCGTCGACTCTTCAGCCGAGAAACTGATGTCGTCCGGAAGCTCGTAATCGACCCGTGGAATGCGGTAGCGAAGGTTGTGATTATTGCCAGCCTGCTCGGGAGACTCCATCGTCTCGAGCGGTACCCCGAGTTCGCGAACATCATCCTTATCGCGCTCAAACTGGCGCTCAAGGTTGGAGTTATCGCCCGAGTGCACGAACCGTTGACGGTAGCCCTGGACGGTCGACAAGATTTCGCTCTTCGTCAGTCCGGCCTCGGACGACAGCAAGGCTAACACCAAGCTAAAAAGTCGCTCCTCGTTGGGAACTTTGGGTACTGGCACGAGTCAAATCCTATGTCTCTGACACCCGGCCGTGTCTAGTTGAACGATTACTGCTCTTGGATTCCCAGAATGTCGAAAACGAATACCAATGTGGATCCGCTAGTCACCCCGTCTGGAGCTGTGCCCTCGGCAAATCCCACGTCTGGCGGGAGAACAACGAGAACCTGCGAGCCGACCTTTTTTCCGATGAGTGCCGTAGCTAGCCCCGGAGGAAGTCCACGGTCCGAAGTTTCGCTGCTCTCGATGAGATAGGTTCCGGGAACGCCAGCTTCTTCCCAACTGTTGGTAAAGGTGGCGTCGGCATCCCACTCGATGCCACTCACGTGCATCACGGCAAGGTCGCCCTTGGCTACCGTTTGACCGTCTCCAGCCTTGAGCGTTGCCACCTTAAGTTCACTCGGTGCTTCTGTTCCGGGGAACGTAAAGCCAGGCTGACCATTCGGTGCCAGAACCACCGCAGGAAGACCGGACGGGGGAACCTGGTTTGTGCCGTCAGCCTTGCCCGGATAGCGGGTTTCAACGTCGCTAACCATCACGATGGTGTCACTATCGGTTAGCGGAAGCTGGTTCTGAGTGATATTTTCGGCACCCAAGATCTCGCCAGCGGTTCCCACAGTGACAATGCGCGATCCAACCGTCGAGCATTGTGCGATCTCGCCAAAGTGCGGTGCGCGCTCGGTAACGGGAACACGGAGACCGGCGCTGTCGTGACCCGTGGAAATCAGCTGTTCGCCAGTTTCGCCGTTGTAAATCGTGATTTGAAGTGTGGCAACGTCTCCATCGTTGAGCTGTTCGCCATCACCAACCGTCGTCACCTCACTTGAGATGCCATCGGCAATGAGTGGAGTCGGAAATTCCGCTTCGGGGTCGGTGCTGAGGTCTCCGCCGGTAGTGACGAGAGCCGCGTTGCTGCCCGAAGAAAACAGCGGAGTACACGCAGCCAGATTGAAGGGGCCGTTGGCGCAACCGCTCAACGAAACAACGATTCCGGCGCTCAGGGCCACCACTGCAAGCTTGCGCACAAATACTCTTTTCATCGACACAGACATCGCCATCACTCTACCGGTCTGAAGACGCGGCTTCAGCCGCCGCCTTCGCCTCACGCGCAGTCTTGCGCAGGCGCTTAGCGCTCGCGCTGCGCTCACCCAGTGCACCGGGAGTCCAGATCTCGACATCCTCATCGCTGAAGTCAGTTTTGGATGCGCGGCGCTTGAGTTCCGGCAATACGGAGCCGGGCGCCAGACGGCGCGCCGTCATCAGGAACCCTGTGTGGGCAACCATGCGGTGATCTGGACGAACGGCAAGGCCCTCGACGTGCCAGCCGCGCACGATAGTTTCATTGGAATCAGGTTCAGTGAAGAGTCCGGTTGCGCGAATCGCTTCAGCAACACGTGACAGCTGTGTGACGGTGGCGATGTAGCACAGCAGCACTCCGCCTGGCGTCAGCGCGGTGGCGCACTCTTCGATGCATTCCCACGGAGCGAGCATGTCGAGAACCACACGGTCGACAGACCCAGGTTCAACGGATGCTGGCAGTTGTTCCTGAAGATCACCAACAGTTACCGACCAGTTTTCGGGCTTCGCGCCGAGGAATGCTTCAACGTTCGACTGAGCAATCTCTGAGAACTCTTCACGTCGTTCGAATGAACTCAACTGGCCACTCGGTCCGATGGCGCGCAAAAGCCACAGGGAGAGTGCGCCGGAGCCAACACCAGCCTCCACAACGTGGGCTCCCGGAAATACATCGGCTTGGCCAATGATCTGTGCGGCATCCTTCGGATAAATAATTGCGGCACCGCGGGGCATCGACATGACGAAATCGGTGAGCAGCGGTCGCATCGCCAAATATTCGATGCCGTTGGAACACGTGACCACACTGGCATCCGGAAGGCCGATGATGACGTCATGGCTCAGCACACCCCGGTGAGTGTGGAATGCTCCCCCAGGCTCGAGGGTAACCGTGTTGAGGCGGCCCTTTGGTCCTGTGAGCTGAACACGGTCACCTACGCGGAATTCGCCGCTCTGTCGTCGGAATACGTCAGTCATCGAGTTGCTACCTTTGCGTGAAGTTCTGAGAGATGTTCGAGCGTGCGCCCGGCAAGTGTCGGCCAGAGCGCATGAGTCTGATCTTCGGGAATGTCGACCATAAAAGGAACTCCCACTACCGTTGCTCCAGCGCTGAAGGCTGAAGTGGCGCCCGGTGGGGAGTCTTCGATGGCAACGCAATCATCAATGTCAACGCCGAGGGCGTCAGCGCCGACATGGTACGGCTGCGGATGAGGCTTCGGATTCTCGACGTCATCTCCCGAAATCACCGCGTCGAAACCGTGGAAACCAAGATTGTCGACGACATGGTGCGCCATGCGCCCTATCGACATGGTGACAAGGGCGGTCGGTATGTTGGCTTCTCGAAGCTCAAGCAGCAACTCACGGGCGCCTGGACGCCAAGGGATTCCGGATTCTCGCAGCTGTGTCATCACCTGATCGGTGAGCCGATCAACAATAGTTTGCTCATCGAGTTCAACACCCTTGGCTTGCATAGCTCGTGCTGAATTGAATAGGCCGCTGCCAACGACGGCCATAGCGTCGTCATGCGTCCACTCACCTCCGAACGCTTCAACGAGCTGGACCTCGGCGGAAATCCAGTATGGTTCGGAATTTATGAGGGTGCCGTCCATGTCCCATAAAACGGCAGCCGGAGTGGAATGAGTCACAACGCACCATCGTAGTTCTATCCTTGACCTAGTGACATTCGTGGCACTCGACCTAAAGGAGCCAAGTGACTAACACCCCATTCGCGAACGGACGACTCTTGGTCGTCGCCTTCGAGGGGTGGAATGACGCCGGAGAAGCGGCCAGCGGTGCCGTCAAATCCCTCAAAGAGCAATTAGACGTCTACCCCATCGCCGAAGTCGATCCTGAGGACTACTTCGACTATCAATTTAATCGGCCCATGGTCGCGCATGATGATGACGGTAACCGGTCGCTTACTTGGCCCTCGGTAACCATTTATGGACCGTCCCGCCCCAATACCGTTCGTCCGGATAGCATCGCCGCTGATGCGGAATTGCAACTCAGTGCGAACAACCAGTCGAACATTTACTTGCTGCTGGGAACCGAGCCTTCGCGATCATGGAAGGCGTTCACGAGAGACATTCTCGAAACCGTTGTTGACAACGGCATTACGTCGATCGTTTTCCTTGGCGCAATGCTGGCTGACGTTCCGCACACGCGACCAATTTCAGTCTTTACCTCTAGTGAAAACCCTTCGGTGCGTTCTGCTTTAGAAATTGAGCGAAGCAACTACGAGGGGCCAGTGGGGATTCTTTCGGTGTTGGGTCAGGCTGCTGAAGCGGCAGGCATCACTACTATGTCGATCTGGGCATCCGTTCCGCACTATGTGCACAATGCGCCATCGCCTAAGGCAACTCTGGCGATCATCGACAAGCTTGAAGAAATTGTGGATGTCGTGATTCCTCGAGGCGACCTCGTGACGGAGGCCACCGACTGGGAAACAGGCATTGACGCTCTTGCCGGCGAAGATGACGACATGTCGTCCTACATCGAGCAGTTGGAGCAGGCGCGCGACACTGTTGACTCCCCCGAAGCTAGTGGTGAGGCGATCGCTCAAGAATTTGAGAAGTATCTTCGTCGCGGAGACGATAAGCCCGATCAGGGTTCCGCCGGCGATGAGCCGTGGCGCGGTAAAGACTAGATTCTGGCTGGCGACGCACTACACCGGCTGAATGACGTTGAACGATAGCAGCACAAATAACGTCACGCCGAGTGCTACGCGATAAATGACAAACGGCAAGAACGAGCGCTTTTCGATGTACCGCATGAGGGCGGCAATGACGACATACCCCACGACGAACGCGATCACTGTTGCGACCGCAGTTTCGGCGTAGGTAAACACGTGGTTTGACTCACCAAAGCTGTGGACGAGTTCATAGAGCCCGCTGCCGAAGACAGCGGGGATCGCTAGGAGAAAGCCGAAACGTGCTGCAGCGGGGCGAGTATAGCCAAGGGCGAGTCCGGCAGTCATGGTTGAGCCGGAGCGGGAAACACCGGGCACGAGTGCGAGCACCTGCGCAAGGCCGATGGTGATGCCGTGGCCGTAGGTCATTTCATCGAGTGCACGAGTGCGCTTTCCGAGGTAGTCAGCGATTCCCAAAATGATGCCGAAGACAATGAGCACGGTCGCGACCAACCAGAGCGAGCGGAACGTGGAACGGATGTACTCCTGGGCAAAGTATCCGACGATTACGATCGGGACCGTACCGATGATGACCAGCCAGCCGAGCCGAACATCCGGATGATTCTTGTCGACTACCTCACGGTGAGACCCGCTGGGCTTTCGAAACTGTTGAAACCAGCGGCTCAGAATTCGGGCAATGTCTTTGCGAAAGTAGAGGATCACGGCCAGTTCTGTGCCCAACTGGGTGATTGCCGTGAATGTTGCGCCTGGGTCGCTCGCGGAGGGAAGAAACTCGCCCATGATGCGCAAGTGGGCGCTCGACGATATCGGCAGAAACTCGGTGAGTCCCTGAACAAGCCCAAGAATAATGGCCTCGATAAAACCCATGGAGCGCTCCCGATCAGGTGAAAACTAGTACTTGAGAAGCAAGTCTCCGAGAACCTGCCTGCCAAAGACTAGTGCGTCCAACGGCACACGTTCATCAACGCCATGGAACATGCCGGGGAAGTCGATCTCCGGGGGCAATTGGAGCGGCGCGAATCCGTAGCCGGTAATGTCTAGCCGCTTGAGAGCCTTGTTGTCTGTGCCGCCAGACATGAGATAGGGCAATACAGGAGCTCCCGGGTCAAATACATTGAGGCTGCCGATCATGGCATCGACCAGCGGACCATCGAAACTCGTTTCGAGCCCAATGTCGCGGTGCATGATTTCGATCTCAATTTCGTCAGGCAGTAATGCGCGCACTTGAGCGAGAACCTCATCCTCTTCGCCGGGAAGTGTGCGGATGTCGATGAGTGCTTCGGCAAAGTCGGGAATCACATTGTGCTTGTAGCCGGCGTTCAAGAGTGTTGGGTTGCTGGTGGTCCGCAGTGTCGCCTGCAGGAATCCCGAGGCAGTACCCGTTGCCAGGATTAGCTCGTCTGGTCCAACCACTTCTGGGTCGATTTTGAGGATGCGCGACAATTCGGAGATCAGCAACGTTGTTGTGTCGGTGAGCCGCACTGGCCACTCTTGACGACCCAAGATTGCGACTGCCTCGGCAAGTTTTGTGACTGCATTGTTGCTGATTACTCGCGAACCATGGGCGGCCATGCCTCGCGCGGTGAGTTTGATCCACACAAGCGCTTTCTCGCCGGTTTGCAGCAAGTAGGCGCGCTGGCCCTGGAGATCAACGGAGTATCCGCCAACTTCGCTGATGGCTTCGGTCGCGCCGTCAAAGACGTCGGCGTGGTGATCAACCATGAAGTGCGAACCGAATTCGCCACCGTTCTCCTCGTCTGAGAAGAAAGCGATGATGAGGTCGCGCGCTGGTCGTTTGCCTGCTCCCAAAATGTCGCCGAGAGCGGTGACGATCATGGCATCCATGTTTTTCATGTCCACGGCACCGCGGCCCCAAAGAAGGCCGTCCCGGATCTCTCCACCGAACGGATCAACAGACCAGTTTTTTGGATCTGCCGGCACAACGTCGGTGTGCCCGTGCAGGATCAAGGCGGGGCGTTCTTTCGCATGGGGTGCCGACGATTCGGTGTCGTAGCTGCCTTCGACACGAGCCACGACGGTGGTGCGACCAGTGGCGGCATCAAAGTACTGGGTCGTCAAACCCATCTCTTCAAGAAGTGCGCCTAGGTACTCAGCGGCAACAGTCTCTCCGTTGGATCGCCCCTCACCGTAGTTAGAAGTGTCGAAGCGGATGAGATCTTGCGCGATGCGAGCGGTGCGCTCAAGAGATGGCTCAGAAGTCATAAGGCCACGCTAGCCGTCTGACCGGGAAAAATCTGCACGCCACGGTTTGGTCGATCAGCCTCGCGTGGAGCCGTGCACGGGACGCGTCATTGTGTGCTCAGAAATGATGCTATTCTCTTATCTCGGCGGTGCTCTTAGAGCGCCGCTGATGCGCGCGGATGGCGGAATTGGTAGACGCGCTAGCTTGAGGTGCTAGTGCCCGTAAGGGCGTGGGGGTTCAAGTCCCCCTTCGCGCACAGCGAATGATTCGGACTAACGAATCAGTAGTTGAGAGATTAGGTCGGCAGGTCGTTTTATACGGCTGCCGGCCTTTTTTCGTTCCTCGGAGCCGTATCCCACTCGGCCGGTATGCGCTGACGGCTTCTGCAAGTTTCCTGTGGTTTTCCTTCGGCAAATAGTTAACGATGTATCGTTGAGTATCGGCAGGGCCTCTCGTGCCCCGCCCCGCGGAATGGAGGACCACCATGAACAACTCATTTGGAACCGGCGGCCGCAACTCGCGCCGTCCGTTCGCAGAAGCTTTTGACCATGCCGGCCAGGGTCTCTGGGATGCGCTCGACAACGTGCGCTCAGAATTTGAGCGCCGCGTATCGCCGCGGATGGGACGCGGAGATGTGCGTGTCGCCATCCTTTCTCTTCTTGCTGAAGAGTCGATGCACGGCTACCAGATCATTCACGAAATCGAAAGCCGCAGTAAAGGTGCGTGGAAGCCCAGCCCTGGCTCTGTTTACCCGACACTCCAGCTACTCGCCGATGAGGGGCTTATCGAGGCGCACGAAGCCGACGGTAAGAAGACCTACACGTTGACGGAGAAGGGGCACGACGAAGTGAAGTCGAGCCGTCCAGCACCATGGCACGATTCGGAGTCGCACGACTCTTCGCGGCCCACAGCACTGCCTCATGCTGCCGCCAAACTGGCAGAAGCCGTGATCCCGATCATGCGAAGTGGTAGCCCCGAACAGGTCGAAGAAGCAATCGCCGTTGTGGACGATGCGCGTCGTAAGCTTTACGCAATCCTCGCCCAAGACTGACCAAATGGCGCCGAGTAGTCGGCACTAGGGAGAATCCATGACCGAGACCAGACACCTGCGCGCCCGCTATCGTCGGATACTGCGTTTCGCTGCTCGGTACATGGTTCTCGAATGGTGGTTTGAACTCGTACTCCCCCGGTTCGGTCTCGAACGGATCGCCGCCCGCCGCCGACTTGCACGCGCAGCTCACATCGCCCGAAACTTCCACACCCTCGCCGTCGATTTAGGCGGACTCATGATCAAGGTCGGACAATTTATGTCCTCCCGCCTTGATGTGTTGCCGGCTGAAATCACTCGAGAGCTAGAGGGACTTCAGGATGAAGTGCCAGCGGTCGACTTTGCTTTGATCGTAGACTGCGCTGAGCGCGAACTCGGGCTCCCCCTTGAGCGTGCTTACGCGTTCTTCGACTCAACCCCCATTGCTGCTGCCTCCTTTGGTCAAGTTCATCGCGCGCGCCTGACACCGTCGGAGGCGACGGATGTCGGGTTTAGCGATGTAGTCGTCAAGGTGCAGCGCCCAGGAATCGGCGAAATAATTGAGGTCGACCTCTCGGCGCTTCGGCGTGTTGCGCGGTGGCTGAGTCGTGTGCGCTTCATCTCGCGACGCGTGGATTTGCCAGCGCTTCTCGAAGAATTCGCAATCATTAGTCTGCGCGAGATTGACTACCTCAATGAGGGAAGCAATGCCGAAAGATTCGCAGACAACTTTGCTGATGACCCGCGAGTAGAGGCACCCGTGGTGGTGTGGGAGCGTTCCACGCGACGTATCCTGACGCTCTCTGACGCGACGGCGATCAAAATCAACGACGTGCAGCGCCTCGAAGAGGCTGGTATCGACCCAGCCGAAGTCGCCGACGAATTATCGCGTGCGATGTTTGAGCAACTTTTTATGCACCGCTTCTTCCACGCCGACCCGCACCCTGGCAACATATTCGTCACTCCAGCTGACCCAGAACGAGTTGACCAATCTACCCCTGATTGGACGCTCACGTTCATTGACTTTGGCATGATGGGAGAAGTGCCCGAAAACCTCAGCCGCGGACTACAACGACTCATCATTGCCGCGGCCGCGAGAGACGCCCCAGGCCTTGTTGCCAGCGTCCGAGATATGGGCATCCTGCTTCGTACCGCAGAGACTGCGCCTCTCGAACGCGCGATGGGTGAACTATTCGACCGTTTCGGGGGAATGGGATTTAGCGAGCTCCAAAAAGTCGACCCGCAAGAATTCCGGGCCTTTGGAAACGAGTTCAGTGATGTGGTGCGGACAATGCCGTTCCAGCTTCCCGAGAACTTCTTGCTGATCATCCGCTCAGTCTCGGTGACTTCTGGCGTGGCTAGCAACCTGAACTCGAAGTACAACGTCTGGACGGCGATTGAGCCGTTCGCCCAGCGCCTCGCTGTCGATGAAGGTAGCGGAACAATCAAGGAGTTTGCGAAGCAAGCGCTCTCCTCCGCTGGCCTCCTTCTGCGACTGCCTCAGCAGCTGGAGAGCGTTGCGACGCTTATGCAACGTGGTCAACTAGCGGTAGAGACGCCAAGCGTCGACAAACGGTTGCGGGTGGTGGAGCAGCTCGTGCGACGAGTGTTGTCCGCTGTCTTGTTCGCCGGACTACTCATTGGGGGCATCCTGCTGAAGCCAACGGAGCCGAATTTCGGCGTCGTACTCATGATTGTGTCGCTTCTGCCCCTCCTGCATGCCGTACTCGGCGGGATATTATCGACTAGCCGTCGCTTCTAATCCCCGCGAAGGGATTGCTGGGAGTCACCCGCGAATCTGTGCGATCGGCTATCGTGTTAGAAGGACCCAGTCGAATCTGCTGTTGTCCGCTTTTGTCTAGCCAGGCTACCTCTGGTCTCTAGCCGGCAATGTCGCTGGTATTCAGCCGTGCATATCTCGCACCTAGGCTCCTCAAGCATTCAGTACACCGCGCCCGCGTGTGGCGCCTTTCGCAGGAGAATATTATCGCCATCGCACAATCGCCTCGTCCTAATCGCTACCGCGCCGAACCCTCAGTCATGACGGCTTTGCGCACACCGCGAATCCTTACCCGCGAGGTACTGGCGGGGTTGGTTGTCGCATTAGCTTTGATTCCTGAAGCCATTTCGTTCTCGATCATCGCGGGCGTCGACCCTCGAGTCGGGCTCTTCTCTTCTTTCGTTATGGCTGTGTCGATCGCATTCCTCGGCGGTCGGCCAGCAATGATCACCGCCGCGACGGGAGCGATCGCTTTGGTGATCGCCCCCGTCGCCCGCGAATACGGCATGGACTACTTCATCGCGACGGTAATTCTTGGTGGGCTACTTCAAGTCATCATGGGCGTACTTGGCGTAGCGAAGCTGATGCGGTTTATCCCCCGGAGCGTGATGCTCGGCTTCGTGAACTCCCTCGCAATTTTGATCTTCATGGCGCAGTTGCCCCACCTCATTAATGTGCCGTGGATGGTTTACCCCCTCGTCGGTGTCGGCCTCATCATCATGGTGCTGATGCCGCGCTTCACTAGGGTCATTCCTGCTCCGCTGGTAGCCATCGTCCTGATCACCATCGCCACTGTCACTATGGCGATCGCCGTGCCCAACGTCGGGGATCAGGGCGAGCTCCCTCGCAGTCTTCCTGAGCTGTTCATCCCGAATGTCCCTCTCACGTGGGAGACGCTGCAAATAATCGGCCCGTTTGCCCTCGCGATGGCGCTTGTTGGGCTCCTTGAGTCGCTGTTGACGGCAAAACTTGTCGACGACATCACAGACACTCACTCTCGCAAAACTCGTGAAGCTTGGGGTCAGGGCGTCGCGAATGTGCTCTCTGGTCTGTTCGGCGGAATGGGTGGATGCGCGATGATCGGTCAAACCATGATCAACGTCAAGGCATCCGGGGCTCGAACCCGCATCTCGACGTTCTTGGCTGGTATCTTCTTGCTCATTCTGGTTGTCGTACTTGGCGACGTCGTTGCCATCATCCCGATGGCTGCACTCGTCGCTGTGATGATCATCGTCGCGGTGTCGACGTTCAACTGGCACAGCGTGCAGATCTCGACTCTCAAGCGCATGCCCCTGAGCGAGACTGTCGTTATGGTAGCGACGGTCGTCGTGGTTGTCGCAACTCACAACCTTGCGGTTGGCGTTCTCGTTGGAGTCATCGTAGCGATGGTGGCCTTTGCTCGTCGCGTTGCTCACTTTGCGACAGTCGAACGCACTTTGCCCGAAGATGAGACGGTTCCTACCGCGTATTACCGTGTGAATGGCGAACTCTTCTTCGCCTCCAGCAACGACCTGACGACGCAGTTCGAGTATTCGGATGACCCTGATCGGGTCATCATCGATATGTCAAACTCCCATATTTGGGACGCCTCCACAGTTGCCGCCCTTGATGCAATCACTACGAAGTACGAGCGCCTCGGAAAGCGCGTTGTACTGATTGGCCTCAATGAAGCCAGTCAGTATATGCACGAGCGTCTTGCGGGAAACCTCGGGGGCGAAGGCTAACTCAGTTTGCGAGAGGCTCCACAGAAATAGTGGAGTGGTGGGTGTTGGCTGTTCCGTACGCCGCCGTGACCAAGATGGGTAGATGATCTGAAGAACCTCGGGTCAGAGTTTCTACACCTTCGATCGTGAAGCCCTGAGACGTGACAAAGTCGAAGTGCCCGCGGAAGAATTTATAATTCGTGTAGGTCATACGGTCGCTGAGAGACAGGTCGTAACCAGTCTTTTTCACCTTCTGGGTGAGGCCATCTTTAAACAGAGGGTAATTGTAATCACCGACCATGAGGATCGGCGCGCCTGAACCGAGCGTCTGCAGTAGTTCGTGAGCGGCCTTTATTTGGTTGCGCCGCAACGAGTTGAGGGCGGTGAGCGGAGCGGCGTGGAACGAAGCAAGCACAAGCTCGTGTCCGGAGTCGCGATCGATGAGTCGCGAACCTACGAGGCGCTCAGGGGTCGGCGTGAAGATTCGGTCATGAAGCGACTTCTTGAGTTCAAACGCTTGGCTCGCAGTTTGCTCGTATCGTCCTCGCCGATAGTAGACGGCAAGTCCCAGCCGGTTGTTTTTGGTTGAGTCGGCAAGGTGCAGGTCACCAATCTCAGTGGGAAGCTCAGATGAAATGACCTCTTGGAGGCACAGGGCATCGAGGTCGGGTGTTTCTGCGAGCTTCGCCAATTCGGTGGCTGCTTTATTTTTGCGGAGGTTGTAGCTAATTACGCGAATCACGAATCCAAATACCTCTTTCTTAAGAGAGAACTAGCCTATGCGCCATGATCTGAAAGTGCGGGAGATTGTCGATTCGACAACAAACGCACAGGAATCCCTAGGATCAGGATGACAGCCCCAACAGCAATGCCCATGACAGGTAACGTCGCCACCAGCAGGACGCATCCCGCCGCCCCAAGAACATTGATGAGTCGCGGTACACGGCGTTGTGCTGTGGGCTGAGTAAAAGCTGCGACGTTCGCTACACAGTAGTAAAGCAGAACTCCAAACGACGAGAAGGCAATCGCCCCTCGAAGGTCAGCTAGGAGAATCACCACGATGACGATGATCGCAAGGAAAATCTCCGCACGGTGAGGCACGGCGAATCGAGGGTGAACCGCGCCCAGCCACGGTGGCACATCGCTGTTTCGCGCCATGGCAAACGTCGTCCGGCTGATGCCGGCCATCAGAGCCAGTAGTGCGCCGAGTGAAGCAACGCCCGCTGTTAGCGAGATGAGGCCGGATGCCCATCCCCATCCAACCGCGTTGGCTACATCGGCGACCGGTGCTTTCGAGTGAGCTAGCCCATCCACTCCAAGCACAGAGAGCATGACTACTCCGAGAGCAAGGTAGAGAGCTACGGTGATAGCGAGTGCGATCATGATCGCGCGAGGAATTGAGCGTTGGGGCGCCAGAACTTCTTCGCCAAGGGTCGCGATACGGGCGTAGCCAGCGAAGGCAAAGAATAGTATCCCGGCCGACTGGAGTATCCCGTAGACGCTGGTGTCGTCGACAAGTGAAAAGAGCTGAGGGGTGAAGGAGGACGAGCTGATCGTCGCAATGAGAACGCCGATTAGCACCATAATGACGGCGGTGGCCATGACTTTTGTCGCGAGTGCAGTGCGTGTCACCCCGAGTAAATTCACCGCGGTGAGGGACACGACCGCAGCGATGGCAGTGGGCTTTTCCCAACCAGCCGGTGCGATGTAGGCCGCAAACACCAGTGCCATAGCGGCACAACTTGCTGTCTTGCCGATCACAAATGACCAGCCGGCGAAGAACCCCCACCACGGACCGAGCTGTGCCCGGCCGTAGGCATATGTACCTCCGGCTACTGGATGCACGGCGGCAAGTTGCGCGGAGGCCGCGGCGTTGCTCCACGCCACCGCTGCCGCAATTAGCAGGCCGATCACTAGCCCACCACCGGCGGCGTGTGCGGCTGGCACGAATGCGGCGAATACCCCGGCACCAATCATTGAGCCAAGACCAATCATCGTGGCGTCAAATGTGGTCAACCGCCGAGCAAGCGTGGCGTGTGTATTCACAAGATCACCATACTCGTGGCGGAGTTGGGCCAGAGGCGCGCGACATCGATCGTCGGGTGAACAGTGTGCAACGAACTGAGAAACGTTGGGGACTACGTTCTAGTCGACGAAGGAAATTCCATTACTGAGCCTGGTGCGTACGTCGAAAAGCTCATTGCCGCCAAGATGTCGGGTACCGGGAATTTCAGGACCGGTGCGCAGTAAGTGTGCGAGAACGCTCTGACGCACCACGATTGCTGGTTGTCCTCGAACGGTTCCAAGAGAAACCTGCGGTTGAGCGAGGGCTTCATCGGGAACGACTATCACGAAACAGGTGAATGCGACCTTCAGCTGACGACTCAGCGCCTTCGCTCGAGAGGACAACTCGTGCATGGGTTTCTCTGGCTGGACAGCGGGTCCGATTAGCTCGCCGCGGCGAACCTTTATCGGTCCACCAAAGTCTTCGGAGAGCATCGCGAATAGTCCGGTGGGCCCGAGAACGACGTGATCAATCTTGCGGTCGGGGGCTCCCGTCGCGATGTCATGCCACACGGTGAATCCGATTCCGAGAGTGCTAATCGTACGAGCAGTTGCCTCTTCGGCGAAGGCATCCGCGAGTGTTCGACGCAGTTCGCGCGGTGCTCCTCTGACGAGAGCCGGATCGTAAGGATCATCGAGGCTGACTCCCCGGCCAACCCACTCGCGCATGCCGTCAAGAAAACGCTCCCGTCGCCATCCGCCTGGATGCCCGTAGGCCCGAGCCTTCGGGCGAGAGCTTTCGCGAGAGTTTGTGCTCGTGCCGGCGGCGTACGACGGACGAGAAGATTGGGGTGAAGTCGAGCGGGAAGAGAAGACGGCATCGTAGCCGCGCCGTTTCTCCGGAGTTCCCACGCGTTCCCACGCACGCTGAACGGCGGCAAACTTCTCGGGATTTCCCCCAGTATCGGGGTGAGTCTGCCGAAGCGCACGACGAAAAGCCTTCTTAAGCTCAGCGTCACTAGCCGAGGCCTCAACACCAAGCACCTCGTAGGCACTCGCTGACAAGGGGCTATCGGGCATGGACTCGCTTTCGCTGGGTGGCTGACGCAGTTTCGGGTGAATCCCCCACATTACCGAACCTCGCTGGTAACACACGGGATGTCGTAGGCGAGTGCCCAGCCTGCAGGCGTAGCGTTATCGTGTGACTGAACTTCGCGACATCCCTCTGACCACTATTGATGGCTCCACAACCTCGCTCGCTGATTTTCGCGACAAGGTGGTTCTCATCGTCAACGTAGCTTCGCGTTGCGGCCTCGCACCGCAATACGAGCAGCTCGAACAACTACAAAAGACCTATGGCGAGCGTGGATTCGCAGTCTTGGGTTTTCCGAGCAACCAGTTTTTGCAAGAACTCGGGAGTGAAGACGCGATTAAAGAATATTGCTCCATGACGTGGGGTGTGACTTTTCCCATGTTCGAGAAAGTGAAGCTCAACGGCAAGTCTGCTCACCCGCTCTACGCGGAGCTCAAGAAGACTCCTGATAGTGCAGGCAAGGCCGGTCGCGTCGCGTGGAACTTCGAGAAGTTCTTGGTCACTCCCGACAATGAAGTGCAGCGCTTTCGTCCGACGGTGGTTCCGGATGACCCCGCTATCGTCGGTGCAATTGAAGCAGCACTCCCCGCATAGGGTAGATCGATGACTACCCAATTTGTGCATGAAGCTGACTCGAACCGCTACGTGATGAACGTCGATGGCGCGCTCGTCGCTGTCGCAGACTATCGGTCACAGGGGGGCTCGATTTCGTTCAACCATACCTACACTCAGCCCGCCCATCGCGGCAAAGGGTATGCGGCACAATTGGTCAAATTCGCCATGGACGACGTTGAATCGAATTCATCGAAACGAGTTCTGCCGATGTGCTGGTATATCGCCGAGTGGTTCGATGCCAATCCGACTCGTGCAGAACTTCTCTCTCGCTAGTTCCCGCTACTTCTGCCGCGACGATTCTTCTGTCTCGACGATTCTTCCGTCTCGACGTTACTGTGGTGCCCAGTTCACGGCAGCAATAACAATCACAGACACGAGCCCAACTAGGGCGATCGCGAGAAAACACCCGGCGATTAATCTGAGGCGGAGTTTTCGGGTGCGCACGAGCAATCGTGCAATGAGCATCCCCGCATAGAGCGCGGAAATCACTGCAATCGTCGCGAACGCTAATCCAGATGGCGGCAGTGTTGCCAGTGCCGAAAGCATCGCGATAGTGATCGCCGCAAAGAGGGCACCGACGATGAGCCAGCTCGTTCCCGAATTAGTGGTCAGGGCCGGCTGGTTTCTCATTCGAGATGGATCGTCACTCATGGGCAAAAAATACGCCCCTTAGCTGGACGCTGCGTCACAATTGTGGAGCTACTTTTGGCGCTGCAACTGAACAAGAAGCTCGGGACCGTGGTTATCCACTAGTTTGCCGCCCCATCGAACACCAATGATGAGCAACCCCGTGCCGAGCCCTACTCCGATAGCGAGGGCAAGCCATCCAAGTAGCGGTTGATCTGTTGCGATGCCGAGCAGAGCCAGAATCATTTCAGGAAGCGTCAAAACCGTCAAAGCTGTCCACGAGGCCAACATGGACAGCATCAACGTGAATCCGCCACCTGGGCGTGACTTGAATGGATTATCACCGGGGGCCGGAACGGAGAATGCGAAGCGACCTGATACGAGCGATGACAGCGCAAGTCCGGTCAGAAGCAGCCCGAGCGCGATGCCGAGAAGGCCAGGAAGTCTCTCCCAGCTGTTGCTGACCCAGACGCTTGCTACGGTCAGAAAAATGGTGACCGGTATGGCAAACGTTGATACCGCCAACACCCTTCCCCAACGATCAGCGCGACCGCTGACGCCAGTTTGGAGGTGGAGGCTGAAAGCAGTGTTGTCGTATGAGACATCCGTATAAATGGACATCCCGAGCAGCACCGCGACAATGGGCCCAACAAAGAGCAATCCCGTGAGATCGCCGCTCGCTCCGCTATAGAAAAACACGAGCGCTGGCACAAGCGGAACGCTTATCAGGGACTGCGTGTAGCGCGGATCGCGAATCCAGTACGTCAACGCCCGTGCAGCGACAGCACCGCTTGCCGTGCCAGGAAATACTCTGAACCACCCGAGACCTCGCCGAGTTGCTGTACTGGTAGTCGAGTGGCCAGGGCGTTCAAGAGCACGGTCGAGTGCCCAGCGCCAGACGAACACCGAAACTGCGAGAGTGGCGATTCCCATGAGGGCATGGAGAACGGCATAGCCATAGTTGCCGAGCGCGAGATCGCCAGGTACCGCCCAGATGGCACCAAGGGGTGTCCACGCTACGACTCCAGCGATGGCGGGAAAGATCCCGGAGAAATCGCGCAATAGCGAAGAAATACCCAGTATCGCCGGGCCAAGCAAGATCAATGGGATCAAAACCAAAATTGTCTTCGCTTCGCGAGCACGACGCCCACTGGAGATGCGCACTGTCAGAGCTGCGAGCATCCGTGACCCAATGATGCAGGTGGAAGCCCCGACCGCGCCGCAGATAACAGCGACAACGCCGATCAGCGGAGTTTGCCACCAAATGAGTCCCGTCGAGAAAGTCACGAGAGTCGTGATCACTCCGGGAACTCCCAACAAGCCACTGATCGCGAGAGCAAGCACGAGGGTATTTGTCTGGATGGGAAATACAGCGAGCTTCGAGGGCTCAACAGTCTCATCGATGCCAGAACTCAACAGCGGAAGCACGGTCCACCCGAGTAGAAGCACAGCGCCGCCAAGCACACTGACCGTGCGACCGACCTCGACCGGGGCAAAACTCAGGGTGAAAAGGCCAACGATGGCAAGCGCAAGTAGAAACAGGGCGTAGAGGGTGCCGAGGATGACGGCAACGGCCTGCCACGGGCTTCGACTGAGGCTGTTGATCAACAGCCGAAACCGAAGCCTTACGAGATGCGCAACCACTCGGGGCCCTTCCCGTGACGTCTTCCACCGACGAGTTCCACGAACCGGTCTTCCAGCGTCGAATCTCCCCGGACTTCGTCGGTAGTTCCCGAAGCGAGAACACGACCATCAGCGATTACCGCGACGTGATCGCACATGCGTTGCACGAGGTCCATGGCATGACTCGACACGATGACAGTTCCGCCAGACTCAACGAATCCGTGCAAAATATCGCGGATGTTGGCCCCGGACACTGGATCGACGGACTCAAATGGTTCGTCAAGAACGAGCACTTGCGGCGCATGAATGAGCGCACAGGCTAGGGCAATCTTCTTAGTCATTCCAGCGGAGTAATCGACGACAAGAGTTCCGCCGGCAGCCTCGAGATCGAAGAGCTCAAGAAGATCGGCGGCACGCTCCGCAACGACTGCCCGCTCCATGCCGCTGAGGAGCCCTGAGTAGGTGACGAGTTGCAGCCCGGTGAGTCTGTCGAAAAGTCGTACTCCATCGCTCAGAACACCAAGGCGCCTCTTTGACTCCACCAGGTTGGTCCAGACATCAACGCCATAAACCGACACTGTGCCAGAGTCAGGCCGGAGGAGCCCAGTTGCCATCGAAAGAGTTGTTGTCTTACCGGCACCGTTTGGGCCGACAAGTCCAAAAAAAGAGCCACTGGGAACAATCAGATCAACCGCGTTAACAGCGAGCTTCTCACCGAAGCGCTTGGTCAGACCGGTGATTTCGAGGGCAGGCAAAAGAGTTTTGGCATCGGGCACGGCACTAGCCTAAAACCGAATGGTGCTCATTGTGCGTCTGACACCAGAATCTGCGGTGATGCGCAGCTACTAGAGTCGAATAGTTCGGTGCCAACGACACCGTGCACGCACCGATGAAAGGTTGTTATGACGATTACTGCCGCTGCCGATGGCTCAGCACTGGGCAATCCCGGACCAGCAGGGTGGGCCTGGTACGTCGACGAGAGCACGTGGGCGGCCGGTGGCTGGGATCATGCAACGAACAATCAAGGAGAGCTCATGGCCGTGCTTCAGCTATTTCGCGCAACCGCACATGTCGATGATGACCTTCTGATCTTGTGCGACAGCCAATACGTGATCAACTCGGTCACTAAATGGATGCCTGGTTGGAAGAAAAAGGGTTGGCGCAAGAGCGATGGCAAACCCGTCATGAATGTCGACCTGCTTAAGCAGATCGATGACGCCATCGTCGGGCGACGGTACCGGTTCGAATGGGTTCGCGGTCATGTGGGGCATCCGCTCAATGAAGCTGCTGACGTTCGGGCGCGCGGTGCAGCTGAAGCATTCCAACGCCGCAGCGAGTGCCCAGTAGGCCCGGGATACCCTGGTGCTGCTGCTAGCGATGCTTCGCTCGGCAGTTCTCTTTCAGACGAGATCTCCCCACTGTTCTAGGCGCACGCTAAACAACACTGGAGGACCAGCTCATGCCCGATTTTCTGATTGCCGGTGGTGCCGCCCTCGTCTCGGGTTCCATGCTCGTTGTCGGCGCCCTCGTATCGTGGTTCATCAAGGTACCCGCATCCGTCACAGCGGGCATCATGGCTTTTGGAGCAGGGGTGCTTCTCTCCACGCTCGCCTACGAAATAGTTCAAGAAGCCAATGATGGCGGCGGCGTCAGTGCAACAGTCACGGGCTGTCTCGCTGGCGCGACTCTCTACGTAATTGCTGACAGTGTGCTCGCACGATTCGGTGCGCAACACCGAAAACGCTCCTCGACCCTTCAATCGTCGGAGAGCGAAAAACAGGGAAGTGGCACAGCCATAGCCATCGGCGCACTATTTGACGGCATCCCCGAATCTCTCGTTCTTGGGCTGAGTGTTGTTGCAACGGGAGGCGTGAGCATGTCACTCCTCGTGGCCTTCGGGCTCTCGAATGTTCCAGAAGGGCTCTCTGCTTCCGCTGGAATGAAACAGTCGGGGCGCTCAGCTCGCTATGTCTTCGGCGTGTGGGGCGGTATCGCCGTCGCGAGCGGAATTGCGGCGATGATTGGCACTTTCGCTCTCGCAACCGCGAGCCCGTCCACAATAGCGTTTGTGACGACTATCGCCGCCGGGGCCATCCTCGCAATGCTCTCGAACACCATGATCCCTGAAGCTTTTGCGCGCGACAGAGCAATCACTGGCCTGATTGTCACGGTAGGTTTTTTGACTTCGTTCGCGCTTCACGAACTCGGGTAGCCCAGACTCGTTTTACTCTGGCGAGAAGAACGCCGAAATTGCCTTACTCAATGCCAGTGGATCTGCGACCCCGCACATCTCGCGAGCCGAATGCATCGACAGCAGCGGAAGTCCGACGTCGATCGTGCGGATTCCTAGACGGGTCGCGGTAATGGGCCCGATGGTCGATCCGCAGGGCATGTCATTATTTGAGACAAATTCTTGGTACTCGACACCAGCCTGACGGCAAGCGCGCGCCCACTCCGCTGCGCCAACACCATCAGTCGCGTAGCGCTGGTTCGCGTTGATCTTCAACAGCGGTCCCCCGCCAAGTCGTGGCCGATTAGCAGGATCGTGCCGCTCGGGATAGTTGGGGTGTGCGGCGTGACCCGCGTCAGACGAAAGGCACCATGATTCGGCGACGGCTCGCATCCGATCAGTATCGGAACCACCAAGTCCGCCACCGATTCGAGCAAGAAGATCGGCGAGGAAAGGCCCACCGGCACCTGAACGTGTTGCTGACCCAACCTCTTCGTGATCAAACGCGACAAATACGGGAATGTGATCAAGCTTGGTTGACAGCGCAACGAGTGCAACGAGACCGGCGTGAACCGACGACAAATTGTCGAGTCGCCCAGAAGCAAACAGCTTTTCATCAAGGCCGAAAACTGCGGGAGTTGCTGTATCGGCAACGACAATGTCGTAGCCGTCGATATCAGCGGCGGAGCGCTTTGTTGACTCGGTTGAGAGAAGCGATGCGAGGTGCTCAAGCAGGTCGGCGTCACCCAACTCCCCCAAGCCAAGTACGGGGTTCATGTGCATCTGACGCTTCAGAGTTAAGCCGTCGTTGACCTTGCGGTCCAGATGTACGGCGAGCTGCGGAAAACGCAGCAACGGACCCGTGCGTACCAGCTCGGAGGTTCCATCACTGAAAATGATTCGTCCGGCCAACTCGAGCTCACGGTCAAGCCAAGAATTGAGCAACGGGCCGCCATAAATCTCCACCCCGGCCTGGAGCATTCCCTCATTGCCTGTGGTGGGCTTCGGCTTGAGCTTGAAGCTTGGGGAATCCGTGTGCGCTCCGAGGATGCGGAAAGGAGTCGTCGCGGTGGCCTTCGTCGGCTGAATCCACGCTGCAATCGCGCCATCGCGAATCACGAAGTACTTTGCCGCTTTGCGAGTTCGGGCGCCATTCCAGTCGTCCGCCTCGTGAAGTTCGCTAAAGCCAGCAGCGCGTAGTCGTCGAGCGGCTTCCGCCACGGCGTGAAAAGACGATGGGGATGCGGATACAAAGCGTGCGAGATCGTTTACGTGATCGAGAGCGGCAGTCATGGCTCAATTCTCGCACTGTTAGATGAGCGTCCGTCTCGCAGCGCTACGAATCAAGGTGCATTAGAACCAGATACTCAACCACGGTGTAGTCGGTGAATGGAAAGTACGTTCAATAGTCGCACCGGCGCCTGAAGTGAGCTCGCGCATCCGGCCACTGGCAACGAGGGATTCGGCCGTCACTCCCCCGAGATACAGCGAACTGAGTTCGTTCACTGAGAGCTCGACGGCAGCGGTATTTGCAGGAAGTTCGTCCAAATGGGACACCTGTGGGGTTCCCTCGTCATCCGTTTCAAGGAGGAAGCGCCCGTTAGCGAAACCGAGCGTATCCGAGACATCAAAGGCGATGCGCGAGGAGCTGGTATATTGCCGCGCAGTGAGCGAGGCAGGAACATCGAGGATGCGCAACCACAAGTGGTCGATGGGAGTCGCTGTGACAGCCCGCATGTCGGAGAGGTGCCAGAGGAGCGGTTCAGCGACGGAACGGAGTTCGGATTTAACTTCGCGCACCAAGTCGACCTCGAGAACGTAGCGCCACAGGGCCTCGTAGGCTTCGGCAGTCTCCGAGAGAAGATAATCGACTGTGAGCGAATGATTGGTGATATCAAGCCCACCACCACTCACTCGATAAACAACAAAGCCGCGAGGAGTTCCGCCGTCATCGTCGAACCTCACGACACGAGTTTTCTTGGTGTACTCCTCGTCGCCAGGAGCTAGACCAGCGATTTGCTCCCATCGCAAAGGCCACACCCCTATTTGGCCGGGAGTCGCAAGACGAATGCGATCAAAAATGTTGGGTGCATCGTTGCTGAATTCAGACGGCGAGACCGGCTGCAACTTGCCACGACGCTCCGAGGATCTGAACGTTGCGCGGGTGGAGTCAATAGTGAGATCTGCGGCAAACACTGCAGGTCCGAAGCCGAATCTCCCGTAGATAGTGGACTCCGAGACGGTGAGCATAGCCATCGGCAGCCCCATGCTCGCTGCGGAACGCAACTCGCCTTCGAGCAGCGATCTGGCGACGCCTCGGCGCCGGTGAGTTGGGGACACCGTAACCGAACTGATTGCCCACGCATCAATGCTGCGACCGCCAGGAACTGTCAGTTGTTCAGTCCATGAGCTGGTAGTTGCCACCGGGACCTCTGGCGAAATCAGGCTGTCATCCCACACACCAACAGTGCGCCGGTAGGTCACTCCCTCAAAGTTGGAGTCGACCTGTTCTTGAGACATGACCGGACCATGAAAACCTCGAGAGTCCGCCTGAAACCAGGCAGCAAAAGCCTCCCGATTGGAGGAGTCAACTAGACCGTAACGCAGGCCGCGACTGGCGAGCGAAGCTGCTGAAGTCTCATCAACGGGGTGCGTAGAAAAGTCATTCGTCATGCACCAACGCTACCGCGTACCCTACTGAATGAACCATGGCGGGTAGACCGCCACTTTGGTCGCGAAGGATGCAGAATCGAGCAGTTGCTTCACACGATCTCGAGCGCGGTCACTAGCTACACCAACAAGCTGCACTTCGTCGAAGGCAAATGAACCATGAATCAGAACTTCAGCATCCTCCGTGAGTTCGTCGGCGCGCAAATTCCCCAGCATTCGCGTCTTGGTTTCTTCATCAGCGGCAAACCGAGTGAGCGATGCAGAAGCGTCACCATCGGCAAGCACCGCGTCATCACCGAGAGCACGAATGGTTGTTACCAAAAAAACGAAATCTGTCGATGATGCTGCACGTGCGGCATCCGACCACCGTGGCTCCATTGCGCCATCCCGCAGCTCACGCCATGCACTTGACTCAGGTACGAGGCTGAATGGCACGTAACGGTCGACCGACTCCCCCGTGCTAAGCGAGGCTGTGCTGCGAAGTTCACGAGTAAGAGGCGAACTGATGTCTAAGATCGGAGTTTCGATTTGAGCTGCAGCAACCAGTTGTCCCGTACGAAGAATATTTTCGAGATTGCTGATGTGCGTGACGTGATAGGCCCGCTGATCGGCCAGGACCGGGAGCTTATTGCTTGACGCTCGTGGCGCACCAGGTACGCGTTTGGTACGCGATGACGTTGTTGCCCGCGTCACTGGCTTGGCAGGGGCAGCCTTGGGGAAGCAGGAATCGCACAATTGATTCTCGAAGCCGTGGATGCACTCGGTGCCACTCATTGGGTCCTTTCTCGGAGTTCAGAAATGACCTCCGTTCCCAAGGTACGGCAATTATCGTCGCTGTATTGCCGACGCTGCTCGCATGGCCAACTCCCGGAGTAGTGATTCGTGGCTCGAATCGAACGTGCGGGGTCCAGTATCGAAGATGCAGACAGCGCCTACAACATCGCCGTTAGGTGCCGAAATCGGGTAGCTGGCATAGAACCGGATACGCGGCCCCCTCAGAACCCAGGGGTGATCGGAGAACCGAGGATCCTTGAGAGTGTCTTGCAATACGACGAGACCTTGGGCGACAAATGCCGCGCTGCAGAAGTCCCCTGCTTCGTCACGCCGCATGTCGCCAACACCTGAGGTGGAGGTGAACCAGAACGTTTCTTGATCGTGAAACGTAACCGCAGCGCCCGTAGTGTTAAACATGACTCGAGCGGACTGAGTGATCGTCTCAAGCGAGTTCGACACCGACCCAATTGAGAGTGCGGAATCGTCGAATGCTGGACGATCGGTATTCGACGACCAATTTGAGGGCTGAACGGCGCCATCTGCGAGTCGAGCAGCAATTACTGGAGCCAGCTCGTGCGCCCAGTGCGCGTAGGTGTGGCTTGCAAACGGAATGCTAGCGGAATCCGACGGTGGAGTTGCGGGAACAAATGTGATGCCCGCTCGCGCCGCACAGAGCTGTTCAATTATGGCGTTGAGCTTGGCGATATTCATATTGACAATGCGGAGCAGCATGGCGGGCAGCGTAAGCAACTCGTCGGCGGGTGCAATCCCCACGATGAAACTGTGAAGTGCACCTCCCCCGCTGTCTTTGATAGCGTCGAGCAGCGCTGACACGTCTCGCCGCCACACAAAGAGCGAGCGCATCCGTATGGTGTCTGCTCCTCCCAAGGTCAGCACAAGTGCATCAAATTTCTCTAGACGCGCCCAGCCAATGATGACACGGATGTCTGCAGCGGACATGGAAGGGTCGGAGACGATGTCGACGCTGCACCCGCGTTTGGTGAGTGCGGAAAGTTCACGGGCGAGGTGACCGCCGAGGCCCAGCTCGTGCGTAGCAACTCCGAATCCAGCTGACTTTCCCGGACCAAGCAGCAGCACGCGGTCGGGATCCGGGCCAACTGCTTCAGCGCGCGGGTCATCTGTGGGCACCACAAGGGTCCGCCAACTCTGCGGAATTAGCGCAAGACAAAGCTTGACTAAAGGCCACGCCAATAGCGCAGCATAGCTACGAAACAATCGATCCCCACCCGAACGTCCAGACACGGACGCACTCAAGCTACAAAGTATAGACCTGAATACTTTTCAGAACTAGCAGAATGAGGAAAACTGATGATTATTTACGAGCGGCCTTCGCAGAGCGTTCGGCCTTGATCCGTGCATTCTCTTCGTTGACCGCGGCGTGAACCGATCGCTCCTCAACGAGCCATTGCGGCATTTCGACGAGAAGCGATTTGATCTCTGAAGTTGTCATCACGTCGGGCGCTCCTGCGCGGGCGAGTCCCGATGTCGAAACCCCGAGTTTTTGAGCAACAACCTGTCGAGGATGGGGCCCTTCGCGGCGCAATTGTGCTAACCATTCCGGAGGTGATTCGAGCAGCGCTGCAAGTTCTTCGCGACTAATTTCGGAGTCACGGAACTCTTCTGGGGTTGCTGGCAGATAAATACCGAGCTTTTTGGCGGCTGTCGCGGGCTTCATGGTCTGAACTGGCACGCCCCAAGACTAACCTGAACCCATGCCTTCGTCATTCACTGTTGCCTTCGTTCTCGGTGCGACCCCGGGCAAATGGGCACGCGTCTGGAATGAGCGTCTCGTCGATGTCGCTCTGAATCTTGTAGCAAGCGAGCAAGAAGAGGCATTGGCCATGCTGCACAGCGGCGCCGCCGACGTCGCCCTCCTGCGTCTACCTATCGATTTAGATTTCGATGGCGATCGTCCGCTAGCCGCAATCCCGCTCTACACAGAACGTGCCGTCGTGGTTGTCCCTAAGGAACACGCACTGGCTAAGTCGGAGTCGGTCAATCGTTCCGAACTTAGCGCTGAGAATGAGTTATCTGGTGGCTGGTCAGAGGCAACAGAACTTGTTGCTGCCAATGTGGGAGTGGCCATTATGCCGCAGTCGGTAGCACGAGCACTGATGCGCCGGGATGTCGTGGCAAAGCTACTCGACGACGGGCCAGAGTGGCAGGTCGCCGTTGCGTGGCGCGACGGTTCGGTTGATCCGCACGTTGAAGAATTCATCGGCATCGTTCGCGGACGCACTGCACGGAGTTCACGGGGAACAGCGAAGGCTTCAGAGTCTGCTGACGCAACGGCGGAAGCTAGCCAGGACAAAACGGCAACAAAGAAACAGCAACGTCCTAGTCAGGCGAGCCCTCGCGTCAAATACCCGCGAGCGAACGTACGACGTCCGGCTCGTCCGGGCAAGCGTCAGAACAAGAAACGCTAGCGGGCCGACCGCGACATACGGAGCCGCCAGCTCGTGCGCGTGATCGTTTAGCTACTCTTTCACTCCTGGACCGTCGAGCGCCCCGGCAATTTCGGGAGCGATCGCGTCAGCCCAAGTTCGATAATTTTGCCGGCCCTCTATAGCTTCCGCATCTTCAGGCTCTGGCGCGAAATCGATCCGGTAGACACGTTGTCGTTGTTCAACGAGTAGACGAATTTGTTCATTGTATTCAGATGTCAGCGTCAAGAGACGGCGCTGGTAAGCGGCGGTAAAGGTCGACATCTTTGGCGCAGTGCAATCCAAAACAAAGACTTGCGTACGCGATGTGGTGTTGGCAAGGACCGAGTCGACCAGCTCGCCGATGCGTCGACCCCACGTTCGTGCGGGGCGAAAAGAGAGAAGGTCGAAAGTTCCGAACGACAGTACTACGGCATCCGTTTCGCTGAGTGTTTGAGGCGTGAGGAGTGACTGTGCTGCTTTAGGGGACAGCCTGACGCCGGCGATTGTCGCCACTTGAGTGCCGCGACCCGTGATGGCGGCGAGCGAGCGAGCGAGCGAACCCCCGAGGGCGAGCTCATGAGATGCAACCCCGTAGCCGACAACGACGCCCGAACCGCACAGGAGAATATTCCGAGAATTGGGTCCGTCAACTACCACGGGCGGACCAGCTTCAGGCACAGGAAGACCTCGCCACGAATGTGGTGAGGTATATAACCACACAAGCATGAATGACTTCATCACGATATGTCCTAGCGTGGCGAACATCTCTTGTTCTCCGTTTCGGGTATATCGGAGCGCATCGCTCAGGTGGTTGCGATGTAAATGTCCCAGCGGGAGGGGCAGTCTAATTATGCGGATCATAACATCGTTATGAGCCGCTAACCATACCTCCGCGGCTCAAAGGACCGCGCTCCCCGCTCCTAACGTGTGCTGATGCTTGCGAATTTTCGCACCGCAAGCGGAATGAAAATCGCCAACATCAGTACAATTCCGATGAGGACTGTGATCACTGGATGTTGTTGCGACCACACCTCGGACTGCGCAGAGCCCACAGGGGTATTGCCGAACAACTCACGAGCTGCTTGCACTAAGGCCGATACGGGGTTGAGTTCCGCAAATGCGCGCAACGGCCCTGGCAGAGTTTCTGCGGGAACAAACGCATTTGAGATGAAGGTGAGCGGAAAGAGCACCAAGAAAGAAACATTGTTGATCACCTCGGGGCTGCGAACGCTCATTCCGATGAACGCCATTACCCACGACAACGCATAGGCAAAGAGCAAGAGCAGCGCGATCGCAGCGAGAGCCTCAAATGGGCTTGAGTTGATTCGCCAACCCACAATGAGTCCTGTGGCCATCATCACGACCATCGAAATTGAGTTAATGAGGAGATCGCCATTTGTGCGACCAACCAGCACAGCCGATGAGCTCATGGGTAATGTGCGAAAACGGTCAATAATCCCGTCTTTCAGGTCTTGGGCCATAGCCGAACCAGAGTAGGTGGAACCAAAAACCACTGTCTGGGCGAAAATACCCGCCATGATGAACTCGGCGTACGTGCTGCCGGGAATATCGATCACGCCGGCGTAGACATAGGTAAATAGCAGTACGAACATGATCGGCTGCAGGGTCGTAAAGACCAAGATGTCAGGGACACGTTTGATCTTGATGAGGTTGCGGCGAGTGGTGATCCATCCATCGTTGAGCCATGCGGCGACCGGCGAAGATGTGGTGGGGTACGGTGTTTTTTCGCGAACCGTAGCGGTCATTGCTGTGCCTTCTTTGCTGAAGTTGCTTTCTGCGTTGCGGATGAGGAAGTCGAGTCTGTTGGCTCAGCATCATCCGTGCTCGCCGTGTGGCCGGTGAGTTTCAAGAACACATCGTCGAGAGTCGGCCTGCGCATTCCTGCGTCATAAAGTTGGATGCCCTGGCTGGCGAACTCACTGAGAATACGTTGCAGTGCGGCAGGGGCGTCTTCTGCGTTAACCGTGAGTCCACGACCATCGAGGTTCACAACAGGTTCGGTTGTGCCAAATCGGGTGAGGATTTCGATGGCGGCAGCTGAATCATCCGTCGAAACAAGACTCACTTCAACGCGTTGGCCACCGATTGAAGCTTTGAGTTCGTCTGAGGTTCCCTTCGCAATGACCTTGCCATCGTCGATCACCGAGATACTGTCAGCGAGCTGGTCAGCCTCTTCGAGATACTGGGTGGTGAGGAGAACGGTTGTGCCCTCCCCCACTAGCGACGTGATGATCTCCCACATGCCGATACGGCTGCGCGGGTCAAGGCCGGTCGTCGGTTCGTCGAGGAAGAGCACCGGCGGTCGCATGACGAGGGCGCCAGCGAGGTCGATGCGTCGCCGCATGCCGCCAGAGAATCCCTTAACCGGACGATTTTGCGCTTCTGTGAGGTCAAAGAGGTCAATGAGTTCACGAGCCCGTTCGCGAGACTGTTGTGCGCCCAAATGGTAAAGGCGGCCAACCATATCGAGGTTTTCAAAGCCCGTGAGATTTTCGTCGACGGCCGCGTACTGCCCGGACACCCCAATCATTGGGCGAATACGTTCTGGTGAAGCGATCGCATCAATTCCATTGATTGTCGCGGTGCCCGAATCGGGGCGGATAAGCGTTGTGAGCACTTTTACTGTTGTCGTTTTTCCTGCACCATTCGGGCCGAGAAGGGCGGTAACTGTTCCCTGAGGAACGACAAGATCGAGACCGTCGAGCGCATGAACCGGCGCGGCCCCTTTGGGTGTGTAGGTCTTTCTGAGGTCAACTGCTTCGATGAAAGTCACGAAGCAAAGGTAGATGATGCGTGCGACATCGTAAAGACACGCCGGTAGATGTCGTACGCAATTGACACACTCGAACATATGTTCGAATATGAACAGGTGTCCCCTGTCTCCGCTCAAGCTTTTTCAGCAACCGCTGAAGCGCGATCGAGTGTGCAAAGCGGGAGGTCTATCGCAGCCAGCTCGGCTTCAGAACGGGTAGCCGAACTGCAATCCCGCATCGCCCAGATGCAGTCGCGCACACTAAATACCCAACTGATCCCCACCCACCCTGCTATCGGCAAACTTTTACCCGGTGGTGGTTTGCAACAGGGCAGCGTTTATTCGATAGATAAATCAACCATGTTGCTGATGGCATTGCTCGCGCCACCGTCTGCGGCAGGGTCTTGGTGTGCAGTCATTGGGGTTCCTGAGTTTGGCATCGAAGCAGCCGCACGCTTCGGGGTCGATCTTGAACGGTTGGTGTTGGTTCCGCATCCGGGTGACCAATGGTTGGCCGTTACTGCGGCGATCGCAGATGTCGTTGATGTTGTTGTGGCTCGACCCCCTGCTCGAGCTTCTGATTCTGCTGTCGCACGGTTGGCTTCACGGCTTCGGCAGCGCAAATCTACGCTGCTCATGATGGGGTCGTGGCCGCAAAGCGAAGCAATGGTGTCGTTGGGCGAAAGTCGATGGCATGGCATTGGTGCGGGTTATGGGCACTTGGCTGCTCGCGAGGTAACCGTCACTGTCACAAGCAAGAGTGCTGCACGTCCCCGCAGTGCGCGATTGTGGTTACCCGATTCGGCAGAAACTATTCGGTCCTATAACGACCACGAGTTGGCCAAACCTGAACTGACAGTCCTGCCTGAACTGACAGTCCTGCCGCAAATTTCGGCGCTGCCGCATCGGGTGTCAGCATGACCGCCACACCGCTTCCTTTGGCTCAGCGCTCCGCTAATCCTCTTTCTCTCCCCCGCGTTCTTGTGCTGTGGTGTCCTGATTGGCCAGTGGTTGCTGCCAGACAACACGAAAAGTTGCCGACGGATGCTCCGCTCGTGCTCACTGAGAAGGGTCTCGTTTTTGCCGCTTCTGCTTCTGCGCGGGCTGAGGGGATCAGCCGGGGGTTGAGGTTGCGAGAAGCGCAGTCGAAGTTTCCTGGGCTTATCGATCGCGCCTACGATCCTGCGCTCGATAGTCGTGCATTCGAACCTGTGATTGCTGGCGTTGAAGAGCTAATTCCTGGCGTACAACTACTTCGACCGGGCATGTGTGCTGTGAGGGTGCGTGGTGCCGCCCAGTATTACGGTGGCGAAAAGGCTGCAGCACTCACCGTCATTGATCGAGTTAATGAGATTGTTGCGTCCGATGCACGAGTGGGTATTGCTGATGCCCTCTTCACTGCGGTGCATGCTGCACGCAGCACTGTGGGGGCAGATCCGCATTCTCGCTCCGGTCAGGCGCGACTCATTCCTCTCGGAGAGTCTGCAAACTTTCTGGCACCACTACCCATCGCGGTGCTTGAAGAGCCCCCGATCGCCACTCTTCTCCTGAAATTGGGTATCTCTACTCTTGGCGGCTTTGCCCAGCTTGAGCACAGCGATGTTCGTATTCGTTTTGGAGAACTCGGCGCTCGATTGCATTCCCTTGCTGGTGGTCGTGACCCCCAGGCATTTATTGCCCGCACGCCTCCTCTCGATCTTGATGTTGTTATCGATTTTGAGCCAGCACTCGACAGGGTCGACCAAGTGGCCTTCGGCATTCGCAGTCTGGCTGATGATTTCATTGCGGCACTGGTGAATGCCCAATTAGTTGCCACCGCGATTCGTGTCGAGCTTGATTCCGAATCTGGCGAAATTGCCGAACGTGTGTGGTTACATCCGCGGTCATTCACTGCAAGCGATGTTGTTGATCGTGTCCGTTGGCAGGTGCAAGGCTCCGGTCTTATTGATGCAGGTTTGAGTTCGGGTATCAGTCGTGTGCGCATTGTGCCCGAAACGGTGGATGCGATTGGCAACCACGAAACAGGATTGTGGGGTTCTGGGCTTGAGCCGCGCATCCATCACGGACTCTCTCGAGTGCAGAGCATGCTCGGGCATGGGGCTGTGCTCATGCCAACTCTGCAGGGTGGGCGAACGCTTCAGTCGCGGCAGCAATTTACCGCTTGGGGCGATCGCAGCATTGATGAAAGATCTGCGCATCGGCCGTGGCCAGGGGCGCTGCCTGCTCCCCTACCGGGAACAGTTTTTTCATCGCGTCATGCTGTGCATGTTTTTGCTCACGATGGCAGTCCAGTTTCCGTGGATGAGCGAGGTCAGGTTGCTGCGGCCCCCGCACGTTTTGCGACCAGCGATTCGCGCTCGCGCACGCTAACGGCGTGGGCAGGGCCGTGGCCTCTCGCTGAACGCTGGTGGGAGGCGGGGGCCTCAGGAAATGCTTGGCGTTTTCAAGCCGTCGATGACACCGGATGTGCGTGGTTGCTTGTGCTCGACGATGGCGGCTGGTGGGCCGAAGCGAGGTACGACTAATGCACGTGTGGTTGATGAACGTTCCGCGGGGTGAGGTGTCTCATGGCGTGGTCTAATCCTCCGATTCCGTGGCACCAGCTTGAGCGAACGCTGTCGGGGTTTGGCTCGGTTACACCGATTGGCGAAGCCGGTGACGGGCGTGCCATGTCGTTGGTGTCGAGCAAACGTGTGCCCTATGTCCCTCCGAATGAGCATCTCGATGTAGAGCATGGTGCGTCGACGGGCGACGCCGATACGGCATCCCTTAGTGAGGTTGTGCCCTATGCCGAGCTTCACGCGCATTCGAGCTTCAGTTTTCTTGATGGCGCGAGCATGCCGGAGAAGCTGGCAGAAGAAGCTGCTCGGCTGGGACTGACTGCTCTTGCTCTTACCGATCATGACGGGCTCTACGGAATTGTCCGAATGGCTGAGGCCGCAGCCGAGTTGGGGCTTTCCACACTGTTTGGTGCAGAACTTTCTTTGAATCTCACAGAACCGCAAGCCGGCAACGCTGATCCGGAAGGCGAACACTTGCTGGTGCTTGCTCGCAAAGAGGAGGGGTATCACCGATTGGCGCTGGCTATTACTCGCGCGCAACTGGCGGGAGGAGAAAAGGGGCGCCCGCAGTATGACCTGAACGAATTGGCGGAGTTGGCAGGGGGACACTGGTTTGTGCTGACCGGATGCCGAAAGGGTGCTGTGCGTCGAGCGCTCTGTGGCCCGAACCCCAATTCAGCACCAAGCAATGAATCAATAACGGCTGCTGGCCACGAGATCGACCGACTGTGTGAGCTCTTCGGCAGCGAAGCTGTCATTGTGGAACTTTTCGATCAGGGGTATCCCCTCGACTCTGCTTACAACGATGCTCTCTACTCTTTAGCTCATGCGCGTGGTCTCCGTGTTGTTGCCACCTCGAACGCTCACTATGCGACGCCACGCCAACATCATCTTCATTCGGCGATTTCCGCCGTGCGTGCTCGACGCAGTCTTGATGAGATGGATGGCTGGCTCCCTGCTGCCGGAACAGCTCATCTGAAGTCGGGCGTCGAGATGACGGCACGCTTTTCCCGCTACCCCGGTGCGGTGGCTACGACGGTTGAGGTGGCCAATGAGGCGGCGTTTGAACTGAGACAGGCGAAGCCAGCCCTTCCTGATCAGGCGGTGCCAGAGGGGCATACGCCGTCGAGCTGGCTACGTGAACTCACCTGGGCGGGAGTCGCCGATCGAGCGATCACACTTTCTGCAGCTAACCGGGCACGTATCCAGCGTGAACTTGATGTGATCGAAGAGAAGAATTTCGCCGGCTACTTCTTGATTGTGCACGACATTGTGGCGTTTGCTCGCGGCCGAGGAATCTTGTGTCAGGGACGAGGCTCAGCGGCCAGTTCAGTGGTGTGTTATTTGCTGAAGATCACGGCGGTCGATCCGATTCGCTACAAGCTTCCGTTTGAGAGGTTTATTTCGGCAATGCGCGAAGAGGAACCCGACATTGATGTCGATTTCGATTCCGAACGTCGTGAAGAGGTCATCCAATACGTCTTTGACCGCTACGGGCGCGAAAATGCGGCCCAGGTGGCGAACGTGATTCAGTATCGTCCCCGGTTTGCTGTGCGCGATATGGCGAAAGCACTCGGCTACAGCGCGGGTCAGCAAGATGCCTGGTCACAGCAAATGGAGCGGTGGGGTTCTGAAGTTTCCGGAATCGACCATGACATTCCCGACTCGGTGTTGGAACTTGCTCAGCAGGTGATGAAGTTTCCGCGGCACTTAGGTATCCATTCGGGCGGAATGGTGCTGACGCAACGACCCGTTGGCGAAGTTGTGCCCATTGAGCATGCCCGCAAAGAAAAGCGCACAGTGGTGCAGTGGGATAAAGATGACTGCGCGTGGATGGGGCTGGTCAAGTTTGATCTTCTCGGCCTCGGCATTCTTTCGGCCATGCAATACAGTTTCGATCTCGTTGATGAGGCACTTGGTGAGCGTTGGGATCTCGCTACGATTCCCGCCGAAGAGCAGGGCGTCTACGACCAGTTGTGTCGAGCTGATGCCATCGGGGTCTTTCAAGTGGAAAGTCGCGCTCAGATGGGGCTGCTGCCGCGTCTGCAGCCGCGAGAGTTTTATCATCTGGTGGTAGAGATTGCGCTCGTTCGCCCCGGTCCGATTCAGGGTGGAGCTGTGCATCCGTATGTGCGCCGCAAGATGGGTGCCGAACCGATCACTTACCTGCATCCCAATCTGGTTGAGCCACTTGAGCGCACCTTGGGGGTACCCATTTTTCAGGAGCAGTTGATGCAGATCGCGGTGGCGGTTGGCGGATGTTCGGCGGATGATGCTGACCTGTTGAGGCGCGCGATGGGGTCGAAGCGCGGCATCGAACGCATCGACAAGTTGCGGTCGAAGCTCTATTCCGGGATGGCGAGCAACGGAATCGTCGGGGCGGATGCCGACCGCATTTACGAGAGCATTCAAGCCTTTGCCGGTTTTGGTTTTGCTGAAAGCCATGCCCTCAGCTTTGGCCTTCTTGTTTATGCCAGCGCGTGGATTCGACTGCACTACCCCGCGGCATTCCTTGCTGCGCTGCTGCGCGCGCAACCGATGGGTTTCTATTCTCCACAGTCTTTGGTGGCGGATGCTCGGCGCCACGGGGTGCAGGTGCGTGGCCCTGACATCCATCGTTCTGGGGTTTTTGCGGGGCTTGAGCAGCACTCTGGGAGCACAGCGCCTACCGGAAGTGGGCAGTGCACCGATCACGAACAGCCACCGGTCGGCCCCTTTGATCGCTCGGCCCACTTTGATACTGATGATCATCGTCGTGATGGTGCATTCGCGGTGCGTCTTGGTTTGGATGAGGTTAAGGGCATCGGTACAGCTGTTGCAGAAAAAATTGTGGCTGAGCGTGATTCGGGCGAGTTCGTTTCAATGAATGATCTAGTTCGCCGCGTAGGGCTCACCACAAAGCAGTTAGAAGCGTTGGCGGCGGCTGGTGCCTTCGATGGGTTCGGGCTGACCCGTCGGGAGGCGCTGTGGAATGCGGGTAATGCTGCACACGATCGGGAAGAGTATTTGCCGAACAGCATGGTCACTGTGCAGCCTCCGCTGTTTTCGTTGGCCTCAAATTTTGATGACCTGATGGCTGATCTTTGGGCAACGGGAATCTCTCCAGCAAGTCATCCTGTGGTGCATCTGCGAGAGGCTTTGACGCGTCGGGGGGTTCTTTCTGCCACTGACCTTGCTGTCACCGAGTCGGGTCGCCGCATCGAGATCGGTGGAGTGGTTACCCATCGGCAGCGTCCGGCAACAGCCAGCGGCATCACCTTTATGAATATCGAAGATGAGACGGGACTCATCAACGTGATTTGCAGTGTCGGTGTCTGGGGGCGGTATCGCCGCATCGCGCGCGACAGTGCAGCCTTGATTGTTCGTGGCATTGTTGAGCGATCAGATGATGGCGTTATTAATGTGCTCGCAGATCGTTTTGAGCCACTTTCTGGGCTTCCCCGCACGCAATCGCGTGATTTCCATTAAAAGAAACTTCATTACCGTTGTGTGAACTTTACGAAATACATGACCCATGCAGCGCAATACTGATATAGCCTTATGGAATCGTTCATGTTCTATACAAGGCATGGATGCGGCCTCGACTGTCGGGGCCTGAAAGAAACGCTCCTGGAGGAGTTTTAAATGGCACTAGGTACCGTCAAGTGGTTCAACGCAGAAAAGGGCTTTGGCTTCATCGCCCCCGAGGACGGAAGTCCTGATGTGTTCGCCCACTACTCGGCCATCGCAACAAATGGCTACAAGTCGCTCGACGAGAACCAAAAGGTTGAGTTTGACATCACACAGGGTCCCAAGGGACCCCAGGCGGAGAACATCCGCCCCATCTGATCTTGATAGTTCAGTAACGAAGACGCCCTCGGTCCTATACCGGGGGCGTTTTCTTGTTAACCCACGATTGTTTTAGCTGCAGCAGCTGCTCGATCAGTCGGATGGACCCACAAGACCACAGCGATGGGGGTTGCGGTGCCACGCGTCCGGCGCCCAGCGTGTTGCGAAATGTGAGAGGCACTCCCCCTAGGAGTGCATGCTTTTACTCAGATAGTCGATGCGCGTTTGCAACTGCGTCACCGTTGCCTGCGCGACAGCAGGCCCTCCGCAGACTCGGCGCAGCTCAGCATGAATGAGTCCGTGGGGTTCGTTGGATAGTTTCGCGCGTCGCCCCACCAGATTATTCAGCAGGGTGCGTTGCTC
Source organism: Rhodoglobus sp. (assembly GCF_053580035.1). Classification (NCBI taxonomy): domain Bacteria; kingdom Bacillati; phylum Actinomycetota; class Actinomycetes; order Micrococcales; family Microbacteriaceae; genus Rhodoglobus; species Rhodoglobus sp. Next base: position 212,367 of record NZ_JBMDVL010000001.1, read on the forward strand.
TTTGAGCGTTCGATACAACGGTTGGGGCTTGTCTGCTTTTGGCTTGCCTTCGGCGCGCCGAGACTGGCGTTTCTGGCGTTGCAGCAGTAGTTCGCGAACCTGTTCAGGTTCCAAAATTCCGGGGAGCCCAATGAAGTCGAGCTCTTCATCACTGCCTGTTTCTGCCGCAAATCCAAACTCATTCCCGTCAAAAAGCACCCGGTCGAAATTTGCATCTGACTCGATTGCTTCCCAAACGAACTCATCTGAAAGCTCATCACTCGTTTTCTCTTCCTGGTTTTCGCTGTCGAGAAGGCTATCGTCAAGCAACTCGTCTTGTGCGCTCTCACGATCGAGTGCGTGATCTCGTTCCTGCTCAAGCTTTTCTGCCAGAAGCATCAGCGATGGAACGCTCGGTAAGAAAATGGATGCGGTCTCGCCACGTCGGCGCACGCGAACGAACCGCCCAACGGCTTGAGCAAAGTAGAGCGGTGTCGACGCTGACGTTGCATACACTCCGACGGCTAGCCGAGGAACGTCTACGCCCTCTGACACCATCCGCACGGCAACCATCCACCGGCTGTCGCTTGCCGCGAACTTCTCGATACGTGCAGAGGACTCTTTTTCGTCAGAGAGGACAATCGTCGCTGACTCCCCCGTAATTTCTTTGATGAGTCCCGCATAGGCGCGCGCAGCGAGCTGGTCAGTAGCAATGACGAGTCCGCCAGCATCCGGAATCGAATGCCGCACTTCGCTAAGACGACGGTCAGCGGCTCGAAGCACTGCCGGCATCCATTCGCCTTGGGGATCAAGGGCAGTGCGCCAAGCTTGGGAAGTCACATCTTTAGTGTCGCCCTCGCCCAGCCGGGCCTCCATCTCATCACCCATGCGGGTGCGCCAACGCATCTTGCCTGCATAGGCCATAAACATGACGGGCCGAACGACGCCGTCGCTGAGGGCACGGCCGTAGCCGTAGCTGTAATCCGTGACTGAAGTGCGAATGCCTTTGCCGTCGGGCGCGTAGGTGACAAACGGGATAGGGGCAGTGTCACTGCGAAATGGAGTCCCCGTGAGGGAGAGTCGCCGGGTCGCGCGGCCAAACGCGGTGTGGATGGCATCGCCCCAACTCAGCGCATCACCGCCGTGATGCACCTCGTCAAGAATGACGAGGGTCCGCGCCGAATCGGTGATTTCTTGATGCAAGGATGCCTTCATTGCGACTTGCGCATAGGTGACGGCGATTCCGTTGAACCGTCGACCACCCCACGCATCGCCGTTGGAGAATCCAGGGTTGAGACGCAACCCAACTCGGTCAGCGGCATCGGCCCATTGCCGCTTGAGATGGTCTGTTGGGGCGACAACGGTGACGCGGTCGATTTCACGTCGTGCGATCAGTTCAACCGCTAATCGCAGTGCGAAAGTTGTCTTTCCGGCTCCCGGTGTCGCTGCAGCAAGAAAGTCTTTCGGCTCTCGTTCGAAATATAGATCGAGTGCTTCGGCTTGCCACGCCCGCAATTTGGACGCGGTGCCTCTGGCGGCGCGCTCCGGGTACGACGGTGAGAGGTGTTCCGCCGCAAACGTGCCCACGGTTGGGCCAGGCAATGGAGTGCTCACTTGATAAGACTTTACCGTTTCTGACTGACATCGATGGTCGCGGCAGCGGAGTTTCGCTGCAGGCGCGGGCTAATCGCGCTGGCCGAGTCGTGGACGCGCGGAGCGTTCAGCACCTAGCAACCGTGCAGGACCAATAGCTCCGCTGCCGAATCGTGCTGAGGCCGCTTCCATTGCCTCTTCAGCATCACGCCAGCCGTCTGTGGTGTCCCACAAGCTGATGAGCGTTCCTCCGGGGTCGACGAGTTGTTCTCCGCGCACACCGACGAGGCGGACGGGACGTCCTTCGGCCACAAACTCGTCGTAAATGCCTCGGACGGTCTCGTAAAGGGTGCGACCGAGATCGGTGGGCTCAGGCAGCTTGCGGGAGCGCGTCACCGTGCTGAAATCCTCGAATCGTAATTTGAGAACGACAGTTCGCGCCACCACGCCGGCAGCTCTCAGACGAATGGCAACTTTTCCGGACAGGCGCAGAAGCTCTCTGCGGATCCCGTCGGCGTCGAGCACGTCGTATTCGAAAGTCGTCTCGTGGCCGATGCTCTTTTCTGCCGGGCGCTCTTCGACCTCTCGGTGGTCATTGCCCCAGGCGAGGTTATGCAGTTTCACGGCACCGGCCTCCCCCACTGCTCGCGTTAGCGACTCGCGATCGGCGTGGGCGATGTGGGCAATGATGGAGAAGCCACGCTGCTGAAGCGTCTCCTCGGTCTTGCCGCCGACGCCCCAGAGTGCAGAGATGGGCAACGGATGAAGAAACTCGATGGTCTTGTCGGCCGGAATCACGAGCAGACCGTCTGGCTTTGACAAACCTGACGCTACTTTAGCTACATACTTGGATGCCGCAGCACCCACTGAGCAGACTAAACCTGTCTCGGCGAGGACTCGCGCGCGAAGCAATGCAGCGATTTCTTTGGGCGAGCCATAGATCGCGCGTGCGCCAGCCACGTCGAGGAAGGCTTCGTCGATGCCCAATCGCTCGACCTTTGGTGTGAGTTCATCGCAAATCTCAAAGACTTTGGCTGAGTAGTGCTGGTACCGCTCAAAATGTGGCTCAAGCACGATGGCTTTAGGGCAGCGTCGAAGCGCCAGAGCCATCGGCATCGCCGAGTTCACGCCGTATCTACGAGCTTCGTAGGTGGCGGCCGTGACAACTGAGCGGGTCGAGTTGTGGCCGACAATTACTGGCTTGCCAATGAGTTCGGGGTGATCGAGGAGCTCAACGGAAGCGAAGAAGGCATCCATGTCGACGTGCAGGATGGTTGCGGTGCTGTCGTCGACGTCGAGTGCCGACACGTGCCGTGTCAGTCCGTCTTGCTTGCCCATGCTCCTATTCTCTCAGGAGCCTCTGACGCTGCGGTGACGCTTCACTGCCCCTCCGCAAGCCGAGTATTCGAACCGCTAAGCAGGCCGGGGTGGCGGGCCACGGTGGCGGCTGATAAATCTCCCGCAACCGGTTAAACAAAGCAGGCGGCACACCTCGGTGTGCCGCCTGCTTTCTTAGTAAAGAGTTAGCGACGTGAGCCGCGCGTGACTAGTCCGTAGATGAACAGCACGAGCACTGAACCAGCGATGGCTACAAGCCACGTCTGGATGGAGAAGAATTCTTCGAGCCCGATTCCGAAGATCGCGCCTCCAACGAATCCACCAACGAGTGCACCAACGACACCAAGGATCAGTGTCGCAATCCAACCGCCGCTCTGGCGTCCGGGCAGAATTGCCTTAGCGATGGCTCCGGCGATAAGTCCCAGTACGATCCAACCAATGATTCCCATTGTGTGTTCTCCAAACGGTTGTATGTTGTCTTCGATGTGAAGATCGTGAATAAACCTAATATGCCCCCATCCGGGGGTCAAGTGATACAGGCTGCTCACAGGAATCACTCGGGTTTCGCACAGACAAAATGTGAGGCAAGCTGGATGAATGCAAGAACAACATCCGTGGACTCGATATGTCGCCATTGGCGACTCCTTCACTGAAGGAATTGGCGACCCAGAACCCAACTCCCCCGGCGGCAATCGCGGGTGGGCCGACCGTGTCGCTGAAGTTCTTGGGCAAGACAAAGAAGGCTTTGCCTATGCAAATCTCGCGATCCGTGGGCGACTGCTTAACCAGATTCACGCCGAGCAACTCGAGCCGGCACTGCTGCTCAAGCCCGACTTGATTAGCGTCTCGGCTGGAGGAAACGACATCATCCGCCCCGGTTCAGATCCCGACGAGGTAGCTGGCCGAGTCGATGCGCTCGTTGCCGGGCTACGAAGCGACGGTGCCACAGTCGTGCTATTCACGGGACCAGACATCGGGATGACGCCAGTACTGAATCGCATGCGAGGAAAAGTCGCCATCTATAACGAGAACATTCGCACGATCGCTCATCGGCACGATGCCGTCGTCGCCGACATGTGGTCACTGCGTGAACTCGGTGATCCGCGCATGTGGGCACCGGATCGACTGCACTTCTCCGCTATCGGACATCACACCGTAGCTCGCATGGTTCTTGAGGCTCTCAACGTTGCCAATGAACTCGAACCGTTTAAACCAGAACCTCTTCCGCCGCGGCGTTGGCGCACAGCGAGAGTGGAAGACATCGGTTGGGCGCGCGAACACCTTATGCCTTGGGTGCTCCGTCGAATACGTCACGAGTCGTCTGGAGACAACATCACAGCGAAGCGTCCGGAGTTCTAAGCTTCGATACAACGTCAAAGGGCCCCTACCGACTCGGTAGGGGCCCTTCAGCGTTGTAGTGCGGCGTTCTTTAGCCTGTGTAGCCGGTTCGGCCCGCTGCAGGGCAATCGAATGGGTCACCGTCAGCGCCAAGGCCAACTTCATTGAGGTGACGAATAACAATTCCGTAGGAAGTTACTAGCCCTACCTCGGTGTACTTGATTCCCTTGGTCTTGCAGTATTCCTTGACCATTTCTGCGGCACGAGGCAGGTGCGGTCGAGGCATCGTGGGGAACAAGTGATGTTCGATTTGGTAGTTCAAACCACCCATGAAGTGGTTCATGAAGACACCACTGCGAATGTTGCGGCTAGTAAGTACCTGACGTCGCAGGTAGTCAACCTTCGATCCCTTGGGCAGAATTGGCATTCCCTTGTGATTGGGAGCAAACGATGCGCCCATGTACAAGCCGAAGATGCCCATCTGGACCGCGAGGAAAGCGAACGCCATTCCTACCGGTAGGAACGTGAAAACGACCGCGAGATAACCGATGTTGCGCACGAGGAGCAGGACGATTTCGAGAGCCCGCTTGTCGACCTTCTTCTTGAGGTTGAACACCTCTTGGAAAGCGTGTGAGTGAAGGTTGAAGCCCTCGAGCAAGAGAGCGGGGAAGAAGAGGTAACCTTGGCGGTTAGCCATGAACTTGGTAATTCCCTTGAGGCCGACTGCTTTTTCCTTCTGGAAAATGATGAAGTCAGTTTCGATGTCAGGGTCTTTATCTACCGTGTTGGGGTTCGCGTGGTGACGCGAGTGCTTGTTCATCCACCAGGCGTAGCTGATGCCGACAACGAGGTCGGACATAAGGCGCCCAAGCGTGTCATTGAGCTTGCTCGAGTCGAAGACCTGACGGTGAGCTAGCTCATGCGTCAAGAATGCGTACTGCGTGAAGATGATGCCCATGGCAGCCGCGATGAGCAGCACATACCAAGTGCCGGCCAGCATTGCGAAGCCAAACCAGGCTGCGACCATTGCCAACGTGATGACGGCAAAAGTGATGATGTAAAAGGCTCGACTGCGACGCAGAAGACCAGCTTCGCGCACGGTGCGAAGCAAGGCAGCGAATTCGCTGATGGGATTACCGACACCGCGTGGACCAGTTTTAATTACACGTGTGGGATCGGCTGAGAGAGAACTACTCACGTGACCTCAGAAGTTTCGTATGACTTCCCAGCCATGTGACATACGAGCGGGTGCTCCAGATCAAACAATCTTACCGCTAGTGCCTGTGAGCCCCGTGTTTATTTGATAACTAAAACAAACTCTGCGGATGCGTGAGCCTCCACCACGCTCCCGGGCCGTCGATTTCGTCACTGAAGTGAAGCGGAATTTCAATCGACTCAGAACCGATCTGAACATAGACAACACCGGCGCTTGAGCCTGCGGTAGCGACGCGAACTGGGTCGGCATCCACCGTCATCGTGATGTCATCTTCTCCCCAGACAACACGAGTGATGGTGGCTGAAGTGACAGCGGTGGTGTCATCGCCCCACGGCGTGTCGTATTCGGCAAATTTTTCGCCATCGCTGGCGAGAGTCACTTCTGTATAGCCCTCAGTTGCCTCCGCAATGAGCGTGCGGATTGCCGCAGCGATCGTCGGGTGGTCCGGTCCGCCGAGCACAACGCCAACGAATGTCTTGATCTCATCACCGATGGGAACGTCGGTAGAGAACAGTAGGCACGCATAGTTGTCGAGGAGCGTTCCCGTCTTGATGCCGTCAACGCCGTCGATTCCGAGAAGCTGATTGCGATTGCTCACGATTCCCAAGCCCGGAACTTCCACTGAAGGAGTTCCCACGATCGCCGCAATGACAGGCGTTGAAATCGCGAGGCGCGCGATTTCAGTGAGGTCTTGAGCGGTGCTGGTGTTCGAAGTCTTGATGCCCGACGCCTCGCTGATCGTGGTATTTGCTAGCCCGTGGTCGGTGAGCCAAGTAGCAGCGGCTGAAACGAATGCGTCTTCAGAGCCGTAAGCCCAGAGGGCAAGTGACTGAGCATAATTGTTCGCCGATGCAAGAAGCGTGACGTTCATGACGTCTCGTTGCGACAACTGCTGCCCATCGGAAACGGGCCATACCAGTCCGTATTGCGCTTGTTGGGTGTAGTAGTAGTCGAGATCTGCAGCCCCGAAGGTGATCGTTGGCCCTAACTCGTCAGCTGTTAGCGGCTTGACGTCGAGCACGACAAGCGCCGTGATGATTTTCGTAATCGAGGCGATAGGAAGCGCCTCTTTACTTCCAGCTTGTGCCAGTACGCCCGGACGATCAGTGGCAGCGATCGCTGAAGCCCCATAAGTCGGGAACGTGAATTCGGGCTCCGCGAGCTCTGGCGCTGGGTGAGCGATCGCTGACGCAGAGACTTGTTCGAGAGGCGCGAGCAGCGTGAGAGGGAGGTAGAACGCTGTCGTGAGAACAATTCCGACGACGGAAAACACGACAATACGTCGGCGACGAAAGATTTGGCGTTGAGTCAGCGGCACCGCATAACGCTAACAGTTCAGGTGCGATTGAGCGCTAGCGCACGCGAAGCGTGTACATTCCCACTGCGCTGGCGGCAGCGACATTGAGCGAATCCACGCCATGCATCATGGGAATCTTAACAACGCTGTCCGCAGCTTCGATGGTTTGTCGCGATAGACCATCACCTTCGGTTCCGAGAATGAGGGCGACTCGCTCTGGCGCGTTCGCGGCGAATGTATCAAGATCGATGGAATCGTCGCTCAGCGCAAGCGCTGCGAGGTGAAAGCCCGCTGTTTGGAGTATCGCGGCATCCGCTGGCCAGTTGTCCAGCCGGGTCCATGGCACCTGGAGAACAGTTCCCATGCTGACCCGCACGCTACGGCGATAGAAGGGATCTGCACAGCGGGGGGTGATGAGAACGGCATCGGCGCCCAGAGCGGCAGCCGAGCGGAACACCGCACCAACATTGGTGTGATCGACGATGTCTTCAAGAATGACGATGCGGCGGGCACCCTCGATCAGTTCTGAAACGGATCGCAATCGCGGTCGGTGCATCGATGCCAGCGCGCCGCGGTGCAGATTGAAGCCAGTCAATTGTTCCAACAATGCGGACTCCCCCACATAAACCGGGGTTTCTGAGTCACCGAGCAGTTCAGCTACATCGTCGAGCCACTGTTCGAGCACGAGCACCGCGCGAGGAATGTGTCCTGCCCGCAAAGCTCGGGAGATGACCTTCGACGACTCGGCAATGTACAAGCCGCCCTCGGGTTCGGTGCGGCGCCGGAGCGCAACATCGGTGAGGTTAGCGAAATCACTCAGTCGCGGATCAGAGAGTTCGGTAACCCGGATGACATTCACTGTGTGTTCCCAACTACGCGAATTTGAGGCAAGGATGTCTCGACTCGGCTTTTGTGCTGTTAGCAGTGTCTACGCTGGAGGTGTGCAGACACAAAACGCCAGCAACGAAATTGATCGTGCTGCGGAGCTTCTGGATGGAAAACTGATCAGCGTTCTCACCGGCGCCGGCATCAGTACCGATTCCGGTATACCCGATTATCGCGGCGAGGGCGCCGCGGTGCGTAATCCGATGACCTTCCAGCAATTCCAGAGCGCCGAAGACTTTCGCAAACGGTACTGGGCCGGAAGTCACCTGGGCTGGAAACGCTTTGCAGCATCCGCTCCCAACGATGGACACTTGGCTCTGGCTGAGTTTGAACGGCGTGGGCTGAGCAACGGCGTTATTACCCAAAATGTTGACGGGTTGCACCTGCAAGCCGGTTCAGGACGAGTTGTGGATGTTCATGGCAGCGTTGACAGAGCGCGGTGCCTTCGCTGTGGGCAATATTTCGCTCGCGTTCCTCTCGCTCAGCGCATTGAGCAGCTCAATCCTTGGCTGGAACAGTCTGAAGTCAACCGGCTGAATCCTGACGGCGATGCGGAGGTGCAGGAGGTCGAGGCTTTCGTGGTTCCTGACTGCACTGTCTGCGGCGGAATGCTGAAACCTGACGTTGTCTTCTTCGGCGAATTCGTTCCGCCACGAAAGTTTCAGCTTGCTTCGTCGCTCGTGGACCAGTCGGAGGCGCTCATCGTCGCGGGTTCGTCGCTGGTTGTGAATTCTGGAATTCGCTTGGTGGAGCGTGCGCTTCGCAAGCAGATCCCGCTCATCATCATCAATCGCGGCATAACAAAGGCAGATCGACGGGCCGACGTTAAGCTGGACGGCGGAGCATCCGTCATTTTGAGCAGTTTGCTCGATCGTCTGGGTACATAAGTAATTGAGCGCTGCACGAGCATGAGTTAGTGAGTGCCATCGATGGGAGTCCTGTGTTCATCTACCTAGTACGTCACGGCGAAACGGATTGGAATCGCCAGCGGCGCATTCAGGGCAGTAGCGACATACCCCTGAATGACACGGGGAGAGCTCAGGCGAAGGCAACGGGTGAGCTTCTGGCGAGACGTAACTGGGATGGCATCTTTGCCAGCCCACTCTCCCGCGCGATGGAGACCGCTCAAATCATTGCCGCGGAAACGAGTTTGGCTGAGCCGATCCCGCTTCCAGCGGTTGTCGAACGTAATTATGGTGACGCCGAAGGTCGCACGGATAGCGAAGTTGATGCTCTTTATCCGGGAAATACTGAAGTACCCGGCCGTGAACCGCGGCAAGCGGTAATTGACCGCGCACTTCCCGCCCTCGTGCAACTTGCTGAAGCCAATCACGGAAAGTCAGTGATCGTCGTCGTACATGGTGGAGTGATTGCGTCCATTCTGGCAGCGGTGGCACCTGAGCGACCGCGTTCACCCATCGTCAACGGATCGGTACACAGCTTTCGCCACGACGATGGATCTCTCTATCTGGTGAACTTTGATGACCCTATCGAAGCCGAATCAGAGACCACAGGCGGAGATCCATTTGACACGCAGAATGTACTGGCGCGTCGGGAGTCGTCAACACACTAGAGCGTGAGCTACCAGCTCACTCATCCAATCACTTGCGTGACTGCGTGCGAGCTTCCACTGCGTCGCGCAATACCCGCGAGAGTGCAGCTGCACCCTTAGCCCACGTGAATTCGGCGGAACGAGTACGCGCCAGTGTTGAGCGCGACTGCCAGACTGCAGGGTCTTCAAGAGCGTGCACCTCACGGACAAGTTCTGCTGGGTCATCCGGGTCAAAGAAGCCGCCCGCGGCCCCGGAGATCTCACGAAAGATCGGAATGTCGCTCAGCAACACTGGAGTGCCGAGAACCATCGCCTCGACCTGTGGTAGTCCGAAGCCCTCGTCCCGCGATGCAGAAACAAGCGCAGTGGCCCGTGACAGGGTCTCGGCGTACACTTCGTCGCTCGCCCCATTGTGAAAAATGAGCGAGGATTCGGGAGCAAGCGCAGCTAACCGGGCCTTCACGTCGTCATCAGCGCGACTCATGAGATGCAGGGTGTACCCGGGCAAGTCGTGAAGCGCACGCGCGATGAGTTCCACGTTTTTGTATGGCATATAGGAGCCCATATAAACGAGCTCTCGCGAGGTGGGGGCGGTGCGCACGGCAGACTGCTGAGCGCTGTCAGTTCCTAAAGTCACCACAGAGATCGGTCGTGTGGTGAGTCGATGCTCAAGCATCTGATCGCGAGTCGTCTCGGAGTCTGTGACGTGCGCATCCGCACGGTTCAGTAGTGCACGCTGGAACGCCCAGGTGAGGTGATAGATACGCCACATTGCCCGAACCGGCCACGGCAGATTGCGGGGCGGCGTTGGATGCTTGTAGTAGATCAAATCGTGCACCGTCGTGACGAGAGCGTACTTGCGCCCGAACGGTCCCATGGTTTGCATCGGTGTGAATACAACATCCGGCCCGAGCTTATTGACCTGAAGCGCGACTAATGGTTCCCGAGCGCTTGTCGGTGAGCTCACCAGCTCCCACGGAAGGTCGGGCAAAAGTTCGAGCTGGCGCTTGTCAGAGATCAGCATCGTTACGGGGTGCAGCTTGTTCAATTCCTCAACCAGCCGTGAACCATAGCGACTGATACCGTCATGTCGGCCGATGCGCGTGTAGCGGCAATCAAAAACAATTTTCACTTGGTTGACTCCGCAACTGTTCCTGTATTGAGGAACGAAACAATTAATTCGGCGGCTTCGCGTGGCCGTTCGTAGTGGATGAGATGGCCAACATTGTCGAAAAGTTCGAGTCGGGCATCCGGAATCACATCCACCAGCCGCTCTTGCGCTGGAACAGGACTAATCGGATCGTTGCGTGCACCAATCAGCAAGGTTGGCATCAAAATCTGCTCTGCAAACATGCTGACGTCTGAGCCGATCGATGCTTCAAACCCCTCAAGCAGGCCGTCACGATTCGCGTAACTACTAAAGTACGCGTGATGCTGTTGATGTACCCAGCGGCGAAGTTCGGCGTCATGCGTCTTTACCATCGCAAGACTCATCACCCTCACGACAAGCCAATTGCTGAGCAGCGGTGCACCCAGGGCGAGGGGAAGTGATCGTGCCAAGCGGTAGAGGCCGAGAGTGATTTTACTGAGCACGGCATTAGGGCCGGCGAGGGCAGGCGCCGCGATTGGGTTCACGAGAATCAGTTGCGGTGTTGTAAGTCCGCGAGCTATTGCCGCCGCGACGACAATAGAACCAAATGAGTGGCCGAGCAGCACTGCGCGACCACTGAGTCCCAAAGATCCGATGAACGCGTCGAGCCACATTGCATAACCCGTGATGTCGTGGGCGTGCCCGTTGAGCGGCGCAGAGTCACCAAACCCGGGAAGGTCGGGGCTGACGATGCGGATGCCGCGAAGGTGTGCACACACCGCCTCGAGTCCGTGGTGGTCCCCCCGAAAACCGTGAACAAGAACGAGTACAGTCTCCGCATCTGCTGGCCCGTACTCCCAGTAGTGGGTTGTTGCGCCGAGCACGTCGATAGTGGAGTGTCTCGAAGGGTTAGCGGCGAGTAGTTCTCCGTACGGCGATGCGGGTCTCATTCACACAATTCTAGGCAGTCGCCGAGTGGTTGCTCGCATCTGACGTGTCGCGCGTCGAGAACGCTGCCCAAGCGATGGATCACCGCGAGCCGCGTTCCTGCTGTCAGTGCTCCGGCATACGCTGAGATCATGAGCAACTCGGGAACCCTAGCCACTTTCGATCTTGAGACGACTGGCGTTGATGTTGAAACCAGCCGCATCGTTTCAGCCTGTATTGCCATCGTCGATTCTTCAGGTCGCGTACTGTCACGCTGGGATTGGCTTGCCGACCCCGGAATTGAAATTCCCGAAGGTGCTGCCGCAATTCACGGTATCTCAACTGAGCGAGCACGGGCCGAGGGTCGCGATGCCTCCATCGTTGTTGCCGAGATCGTACAAACTCTGAAAGTGACCTGTGGTCTCGGCATCCCGCTCGTGGTCTACAACGCGCCGTATGACCTTTCACTACTTGATCGGGAGTGCCGTCGTTATTCGATCGACCCGCTGCCCGAACCCTATGTCGTCATTGATCCTTTAGTGATTGACAAGGCAGTGGATCGCTACCGTCGTGGAAAGCGCACCCTTGAGGTAACATCGGGGTTGTACGGCGTAGTGCTCGACGATGCCCATGATGCTGGCTCGGATGCAATTGCTGCCGCACGCGTGGCCCAAGCCCTGCTGGTGAAATTCACCGAGGAGCTGAGCATTCCGTTCGCCGAACTTCACGCTCGTCAACGCCAGTGGTACTCCGACCAGGCAGCCAGTTTTCAGGACTACATGCGCTCGTCCAAGGGCGACCATGATTTCGTCGCCAACGGCGAATGGCCCGTCCGCTCGTTCCCGCAGTAGCAGCTACTTCTTCGTAGGTCGGCTGCAACAGAGGTGCCTCGCCAGTTTCTCGACGTGGTCGCCAGTGGTGACGCTGGCGCAATTGGCAGCGGAAGTCGCTGTTAACGACTGAAGGCGACCGGAATACCGGTCGCCTTCAGTGAAACTGGAGTGTTACTAGTTGCCGAAGCCCTTGTAACGGTTCTTGAACTTCTCAACGCGCCCGGCGGAGTCCATGATGCGCTGCTTGCCCGTGTAGAACGGGTGCGACTCAGAGGAGATTTCAACGTCGATCACCGGGTAGGTGGTGCCGTCTTCCCACTCGATCGTCTTCTCGCTCGTCACTGTTGAACGGGTGAGGAACGTTGAGCCCGACGCGAGGTCGCGAAAAACGATGGGCATGTATGTGGGGTGGGTCTCGGACTTCATTGGATTTCCCTGGGTTCTGGATTAAGTGCTGAGTTCTGGACTACATAAAAGACGTAGGCGGTCACGCGGACCGACACACAAGCCTATCAGAGGTTTAGGTGGCCCGCGCCGTGTAGCGGCCCGAGTCTTTTGTGATGATCAGCTCAAGCCCAAAGGCTGCGCTCAAGTTCTCTGACGTAACAACATCGTCAATCTTACCGGCGCTATGCACTGTTCCGTCGGTGATAATCAGCGCGTGCGTAAATCCCTGAGGAATCTCTTCGACGTGGTGCGTAACCATGACGATTGCTGGTGCGCTTTCTGCCTTCGCATAGCCACTCAGTAATTGCACGAGTTCTTCGCGAGCACCGAGGTCAAGGCTTGCGGCAGGTTCATCCAGCAGAAGCAGCTCTGGGTCAGTCATGACTGAGCGCGCAATTTGTACACGCTTCTGTTCGCCATCGCTCAGATCTCCAAAGCGGCGGTCTTCGAGGTGCGAAAGGCTCCACTCGGCGAGAACTCTCCGGGCACGGCGAATGTCAACCTTCTCGTACTGCTCGTTCCAGCGGCCGGTAACCGAATACGCAGCAGTGAGAACGACGTCGATTACCCGCTCGCTGTTGGGCACGCGACGAGCCAGTGCCGTCGATGCGAACCCGATTCGGGGACGTACATCGAACACATCGGCCGACCCGAGCGTGCTCTCAAGCACGACGACTTCACCCGAACTGGGATGAATCTGGGCGGCAGCCAACTGCAACAGGGTGGTCTTGCCTGCACCATTTGGCCCCAGAATCACCCACCGATCGGATGCCTCTGCGCTCCACGAAATCGAGTCGAGAATTGTGGTGCCGTTGCGAGTAACGGATACATCAGAAAAAGAGAGGACACTAGCCATGATCCCCTATCCTATTCGCTCTGACCCTCTCGCGGGGCAGCCACTCGACTGATCCCGATAGTCTGGAACGCGGTGCTGCAAGGTTCCGACACATTACGACCGAAGCTGTGGCACGAAAGGCTCAACTTGTGGCTAAATTTCTCGTTGTTCTCGATGTAGATTCCACTCTGATCGAGAACGAGGTTATCGAGTTGCTCGCCGCCCATGCGGGCTCCGAAACCGAGGTTACCGACATTACAACTCGTGCCATGAATGGTGAACTCGACTTTGAGCAGAGCTTGCGTGCGCGAGTGGCAACGTTGGCTGGGCTTGATGAATCAGTGGTGGCAGACTGCGGTCGCGACATCCGAATCACTCACGGTGCTGAGGAAATGATCGCTGCGGTCATTGCGGCCGGAGGAAATGTCGCCGCCGTATCCGGTGGATTTCATGAGCTGCTCGATCCAATCGCGAAAAAGCTTGGCTTGGCCTACGCACGCGCCAACCGACTTGAAGTAGTTGGCGGCAAGCTCACGGGCAACGTTCTTGGCCCCGTTATCGATGCCCAGGCAAAAGCGGATGCGCTTCATGAATGGGCAGCAGCGACAGGCACTCCCCTCTCGGCAACCATCGCTGTCGGCGATGGAGCTAATGACTTGCTCATGATGAGCGCGGCAGCACTCTCGCTGGGGATCACCGCTAAACCGATCGTGCGCGCCAATGCTGATGTTCACATCGATACGCGGGATCTGAGCGTAATTTTGCCGCTCTTAGGCCTCCGCGGATAGTCAGCGCGGACCGCGTGTGCGGCTGCGCTCTTCTAGTGGCCCATTCCGAGACCGCCATCGACCGGAATGATGGCTCCAGAAATGTAAGCGGCATCGTCGCTAGCGAGCCACGTAATTGCTCGGGCGACCTCTTGAGGCTGGGCGAAGCGACTTGCCGGGATCTGTTTGAGGTACGCATCCTGCTGTTCAGCCGGCAGCGCAGCCGTCATATCGGTCTCTATGAATCCGGGAGAAACGACGTTGGCAGTGATACCCCGACTGCCTAATTCCCGCGTCACTGAGCGAGCAAGACCAATGAGTCCACTCTTCGACGCTGAGTAATTGACCTGACCAGTAGAACCGAGAAGACCTACGACACTCGAAACAAGAATGATGCGCCCAAACCGTGCTTTCATCATGCCCTTGGATGCGCGCTTGACCACCCGGAACGCACCGGAGAGGTTGGTGTCGATCACTTGAGTAAAGTCGTCATCGCTCATACGCATCAAGAGCATGTCACGCGTAATCCCTGCATTCGCTACTACGACTTCAACCGGACCAAGTTGTGCTTCGACTTCAGTGAATGCAGCATCAATGCTCGCCGGATCGGTAACGTCGGCGATCACAGTGAGCGTGCCTTCCGGTCCGGACCCAGTACGCGCAGTCACGGCGACTCTGTGCCCCTGAGCAACAAACTCTTCGGCAATAGCCCGGCCAATACCGCGATTGCCGCCGGTAACAAGAACGATCCGTGATGGAGATGCTGTGGTGCTCATGGTTCCCAGCATATAGTCGCGAACAGCGGCGTAGGCTTAGGTCTACCTTCCTCGATACCTAAGAAAGCCCATGACCAGTCCTGAGTCGATTACCTCGCTCCCTGAACGACCCGATGACGAGCGCCATCGACGCATGGTCAATTACTCGATCGCTATGGCGATCCGAGTTGTCTGTGTTCTCTTGTGCGTCTTCGTTCGGGGCTGGTGGCTCGTACTTCCGATTCTCGGTGCGGTCGTCTTGCCCTACATCGCCGTTGTCCTGGCGAACGTTAATTCGAGTCGATCCGGCTCGATTAATACGCCAGGTCAATTCGCCATTGGCTCGATCAACTCCTCGAGCGATTCGAACTCGTCAGACGAGGCAGCTCGTTGATCGGAGAGAACGGCCCAGTAACCTCGCAGTGCTCACGAGCAGGATGTTTGTTGGATGCTCGCTGGAACGTCAATTGGCGCAACCCCCGCATCCACGGTCTTGAGAGGGTCAAGATTTGGTTGGCGTGTGACGAACATGTCGACTACCTCAATGATTACCTCAGCACTCGAGGCTTTCCTGTTGTGGTTAGCGAGCTTGCACATCCTGCAACCGTTGTACCGGATGGTGCATCACAGTGAAAAAGTGGCGCTTCGCGTTCTCGCAGAGATGGTTTGGCTACCTGGCTTTAGTTGTCGCATTTGCGATTGGTTGCGTGTTTCTCTCGCATTGGCAGTTTGACCGCCGCGAAGAAGCCGCGGCTGAAGTCGCTCGAGTCAGCGAGAACTGGGATGCGGCGCCGCAACAACTCGACAGTCTGATGCCGGAACTCGCTGATTTTGATATCGACAATAAGTGGATGTCTGTGGCGGTCAGCGGTCAGTACTTGGAGAACGAACAACTGTTGGTTCGCGGGCGCCCGTATTCCGGTCAGCCCGGTTTCGAGATCCTTGTGCCGTTCAAGCTTGAGAGCGGCCGTGTCATCATCGTCGATCGAGGTTGGGTTCCTGCGGGTAATAGCCAAGATTCACCGGATGCCGTGCCGACTCCCCCATCGGGCGCAATCGATATTGTGGTCCGCCTCAAACCCGGTGAGCCCACCGTTCAGGGTCGGTCAGCACCTGCTGGCCAAGTCGCAACGATTCACTTACCAACGATCGCGAACCTTCTAGACGAAGAAACGTATATCGGCGGGTACGGCCTTCTTGCCTCTGAGTCCCCCAGCGTCGCTGAAATGCCGATTGCCTATCCGAAACCGCTTCTGGATGAAGGCGCTCACCTGTCGTATGCGTTTCAGTGGGTAGCTTTTGGAGTTCTGGCCTTTATCGGGCTCGGCTGGGCGGTCCGGCAGGAGTACCG
Organism: Rhodoglobus sp.; assembly: GCF_053580035.1. Taxonomy (NCBI): domain Bacteria; kingdom Bacillati; phylum Actinomycetota; class Actinomycetes; order Micrococcales; family Microbacteriaceae; genus Rhodoglobus; species Rhodoglobus sp. The sequence goes on from NZ_JBMDVL010000001.1 coordinate 228,570, forward strand.
TCTCATCAATGAAGCGGATCCTGCGGAACGCGAGCGTGCTGACAAACGCAAACGAAAAGCGGAAGACCGCGGCCCAACGGATGCCGAGATCGAAGACGCGATTCTCGACGCCTAGCTAGCCTCGCAGGCGTGTCGTACCTGAAGTCTGGATGACGAAGCTCGGCCGAGCAATGCTACGCCAGCGAGATGAGGTCCGCGTAGTCCTTATTCCAGTGGTCTTCGATTCCGTCAGGCAGAATCAGAACGCGTTCGGGGTTAAGGGCCTGGACGGCACCCTCATCGTGGCTCACAAGCACAACGGCGCCCTTGTAGTTCGACAGCGCGCCCAAGATTTCCTCGCGGCTCGCGGGGTCAAGGTTGTTGGTGGGCTCATCGAGAAGAAGTACGTTTGCGCCACTGACAACGATCATGGCCAGTGCGAGTCTGGTTTTCTCTCCACCAGAGAGAACGCCAGCAAGCTTTGCTGAGTCATCACCGGTGAACAGGAATGAACCGAGAACCCGGCGGGCTTCCATCTCCGTAATGTGAGGAGACGACGACACCATGTTTTCGAGAACCGAACGCTTAACGTCGATTGTCTCGTGCTCCTGGGCGTAGTAACCGATGCGAAGGCCGTGGCCAGGCTCAATATGCCCGGTGTCTGGTTTGTCGACGCCGGCGAGCATCCGCAACAACGTGGTCTTTCCTGCACCGTTGAAGCCCAGGATTACTACTTTCGAGCCGCGGTCGATCGCGAGATCGACGGATGCGAAGATTTCAAGCGAGCCGTAGCTCTTGCTGAGGTTGTAGCCCATGAGCGGCGTACGACCGCAGGGCGCTGGGTCGGGGAAACGGAGTGCGGCAACCCGATCGTTGGCGCGCACGTCATCGAGACCGGCAAGCAATTTTTCTGCTCGAGCAACCATCTGGTGGGCAGAAGCAGCCTTTGACGCTTTTGCACCGAATTTAGCGGCCTGAGCTTGCAGCGTGCTCGCCTTCTTCTCTGCGTTGGCGCGTTCCTTTCGGCGACGCTCTTCGTCAGACTGGCGCTGGCGAAGGTAATGCTTCCAGCCCATGTTGTATTGATCGATTTGCTGCCGGTTGGCATCCAAGTAAAAGACCTTGTTCACGGTGTCTTCGACGAGCTCAACATCGTGGCTAATCACGATCAAACCGCCACCGAAGTTCTTCAAGAATTCTCGAAGCCACACAACCGAATCGGCGTCGAGGTGGTTTGTTGGTTCGTCAAGAAGCATCGTGTCTGCGCCCGAGAATAGAATCCGCGCGAGCTCGATGCGGCGACGCTGTCCGCCGGAAAGCGTAGACAGCTGTTGATCGAGAATGTGATCCGGCAGGCTCAAGTTGCTCGCGATCGATGCCGCTTCGGCTTCAGCCGCATACCCCCCTAGGGATAAGAAGCGGTCATCCAACTTGCCGTATCGATCCATGGCGGCAGCGCTGATTTCTGGATCGCTGCTTCCCATCTCGTCTTGAGCTTGGCGCATCTTCAGCACGATGCTGCCGAGCCCTCTGGCGTCAAGAATGCGAGTACGCGCGAGATCTTCAGGGTTTCCGGAGCGGGGGTCCTGCGGCAAGTAGCCGATCTCCCCGGTACGTTCGATTGATCCGTCGGTGGACTCAAGTTCTCCGGCAAGCGTTTTCGTGAGGGTTGTCTTGCCGGCACCGTTTCGCCCGACCAGCCCGATTTTGTCGCCGCGATCGACTCTGAAATTGACGCCCTGCATCAGCATGCGTGCGCCAACGCGCAACTCGAGATCATGCACAGCAAGCACGGCAAAACATCCAAATCTTGGGGGTTGGGGTTAGTGGGCGACAGCACCAACCAACTAGTCTACTTCCTAGCGTTGGCTGCACAGTGCAGTCAGAATTTTACTGATCCGGAGCGCTCCGCTATGAGCAAGAAACCCGTCAGGTTACCCGCAACCATAATCGATCAAGTTTTCGGTCAGAATTTCGTGTCCAGCGTGACCTTCATTGTCGCGGGTGCGGCGCTTACCGCAATCTTGGCACAGTTCGTCGTGCCGCTAGATCCGGTGCCCCTCACGGCTCAAACACTCGCTGTACTACTGGTCGGAATGGCTCTGGGAGCTCTCCGCGGTGCTCTTGCCATGGTTGTGTATGTGGGTCTAGGAGCAATAGGCTTGCCCATCTTCAGCGGCGGCGAGGCAGGAATCACGGTACTCACAGGACCAACAGGTGGGTACCTCATTGGCTATGTATTTTGCGCGGCAATCGCTGGACTCTTCGCCGAGCGGCAATGGGACCGAACCTTTATTCGCGCGCTAGTCGGAGCGAGTCTCGCAATTGCCGTCACATTCATTTGCGGGCTGATAGGTCTGGCTGTCGCGTTCCACGCTAGAGGGCAGTCGACATCGATCTCTAGCCTTATCGAAGTCGGACTCACCCCGTTCTTACTGGGTGCCGCTACCAAGATCATCTTGGCCGCAGCCATACTCTCCGTAACCTGGAGTGCAGTGCTGCGGCACAGTGCGGTCGAACCGGTTTCCCGCTAGCGAAGCAGCGAACTAGATCGAGAATCCCAGCGCGCGCATCATGTCACGCCCGTCATCGGTGATCTTTTCTGGGCCCCACGGCGGCATCCAGACCCAATTGATACGGAACGCTTCAACAACGTTGTCCAGAGATTGTGCAATCTGCTCTTCAATTACGTCGGTCAAGGGACAACCAGCGGAAGTCAACGTCATGCTGATGATGAGCGCATTGTTCTCGGGATCCCAACTCAAATCGTAGATCAGGCCAAGATCAACAATATTGACGCCAAGCTCGGGATCGACGACGTCCTTTAGCGCCTCTTCGACCTCGTCGAAGAGTGCGGGAGCCAAAACAGTAGACATGGCTTTAGGCTACGCTCGTGTCGGTCAAAAATCGATCATAGCCTTCGTTTTCAAGGCGATCTGCAAGCTCAGGACCACCCTGCTCGGCCACTCGACCATCAACGAACACGTGCACGAAATCAGGCTTGATGTATCGCAAGATACGAGTGTAATGAGTGATCAGCAGCAAGCCGAGACCTGTTGACTCGTGTGCGCGATTGACGCCCTCAGAGACAATCTTGAGTGCGTCTACGTCGAGTCCCGAATCAGTCTCGTCGAGAATCGCGAATTGTGGCTTGAGAAGCTCCAACTGCAGAATCTCGTTGCGCTTCTTCTCTCCGCCGGAGAATCCCTCGTTCACGTTACGGTCAGAGAACGCCTTGTCCATCCGGAGTGCCTTCATCGAGGCGTTGACCTCTTTGATCCACGGCCGAAGTGCAGGAGCCTCACCGCTGAGAGCGGTCTTGGCGGTGCGAAGGAAGTCGGCGACCTTGACTCCGGGAATCTCTACTGGGTACTGCATAGCCAAGAAAAGCCCAGCGCGAGCACGAGCATCGATGCTCATATCGAGCACTTCTTCTCCATCGAGAGTGACAGATCCGCTCTCGACGTGGTACTTGGGGTGGCCCGCAATCGTATAAGCCAGAGTGGACTTTCCCGAACCGTTGGGCCCCATGATCGCGTGGATTTCTCCCTGCTTGATCGTGAGGTTGACACCCTTCAGGATGTTCTTGGTGCCCTGCTCAGTTTCAACGCTGACGTGCAAGTCTTTGACTGACAATACTGACATTTATTTCTTTCCTTAATGGTCTCGTGAGGAGGGCGTTTAGCCCTCGATGGCGACGGTGTCTTCTGGGTCGATGTGAACCCCGCCATCGTCGTCGATCTTCACTACAAAGACCGGTACAGGTTCATAGGCTGGCAAGCTCAGCGGCTTACCAGTATCGAGCGAAAACAGTGAACCGTGAGCCCAGCACTCGATCGCCCCGTCTTCGACAAAGCCTTCGGCTAGAGAAATATCTCCATGCGTACAGGTATCGCCAATGGCGTGAACTACGCCGGCCGAATCTTTAACAATCGCGATGGCAGTGCCATCTAGATCAACACGGTAGGCCTTGTTCGGCTCAAGTTCGTCGATTCCGCACACTCGCTGAGCGGTCATGAGAGAGTGCCTTCCAGCTCAGCTTCAATCGCCGAATGCAGACGCGCTTCAAGCGCGCCGTCGCCGACCTTCTGGACGATTTCCGTGAGGAATCCGATGACGACCAGACGTCGCGCCTCGGCTTCGGAGATACCTCGAGCTTGGAGATAGAAGAGCTGCTCGTCGTCGAACCGTCCGGTTGCACTGGCGTGCCCGGCACCCTGGATGTCGCCAGTTTCGATTTCCAAGTTGGGAATCGAGTCAGCGCGTGTTCCTTCAGTGAGAACGAGGTTGCGGTTCTGCTCGTAACTGTCGGTGCCAGCACCCTCACTGCCGATAAGAACGTCGCCGACCCACACGGTGCGTGCTCCCTCTCCCTGAAGCGCACCCTTATAGTTCACGCGGCCGCGCGTGTGCGCTGCTTGGTGATGCAGGTAAACGCGCTGTTCGAGGTGCTGACCCTTGTCGGCAAAGTACAGACCGTTGAGTTCGCCATCCGACCCTTCTCCTGAGAGATGAACCGAGGGGTTGACTCGAACGACCTTGCCGCCAAGCGACACGATTGTGTGTTTGAGGTAGGCATCACGGCCGACTTGCGCAAAGTGACTTGCCAAGTGAATCGCTTCGTCGTTCCAGTCTTGAACGCTAACCACATTGAGCTTGGCGCCCTCCTCGACAACAATTTCGACGTTCTCGCTCAGAAGCGCAGCTCCGGACGACTCAACGATGATCGTGCTGTTGCTGTGAGGGCGAGCAGTGATAACAATGTGCCCAGCGCGGGCATCAGTGCCGAGTTCAGTGCGAGTCAGGCGAAGCGTCACGTGTTCTTCGCTAGTAACCGTGATTGCTAGCGCTTGCTCGAAACTTGTCCAAGCATTGGCAGATGCGCGCTCTTCTGGAGCACCCGCTGATGCGATGCGTTTGTCGTCTCTGGCGACCCATTCGACGACAACGCCATCGGGCACCTCCGCGTCAAACGGATAGTTCCCACCGTTGAGGGTGTCATCAAGCAAAGGCTTAATGAGTTTCACCGGTGAGAGCTTCCAGTCCGCTTCGATCCCTGTTACGGGGGCGAAATCGGCGTGTTCGAACGACTTAGGTCGTGCGGAACGCGTTTGAACGGGAACGAAGTTCTTATCTTCGGCATCCCATCCACCATCGCTATGAGCTTTGAGTCCGTGTTGTTCTGGTGTAACGACGGTCATTTAGCCGACGGATCCTTCCATGCTCAGTTCAATGAGCTTATTGAGTTCGAAGGCGTACTCCATGGGCAGTTCGCGTGCGATGGGCTCGATGAATCCTCGAACAATCATCGCCATCGCTTCGTCCTCTTCCATTCCCCGAGACTGCAGGTAGAAGAGTTGTTCAGCGCTCACCTTGGAAACCGTAGCCTCGTGCCCGAGCTGCACGTCATCCACACGGATGTCGATTGCCGGGTAGGTGTCCGATCGAGAAATTGTGTCAACCAAGAGAGCGTCGCAGCGCACAGTATTTGCCGAGTGATGAGCTTTCTCGTCTACTCGGACCTCTCCGCGGTAGCCGGCGCGACCTCCGCCTCGAGCCACTGACTTCGAAACAATTGACGAGGTCGTGTATGGGGCCATGTGAATCATTTTGGCGCCGGCGTCCTGATGCTGACCGGGGCCCGCGAACGCGACCGAGAGGGTTTCGCCCTTGGCGTGCTCGCCGACGAGGTAGATCGACGGGTACTTCATCGTGACCTTTGAACCGATGTTTCCATCAATCCACTCCATAGTTGCGCCTTCGTGCGCGATCGCACGCTTGGTCACCAGGTTGTAGACGTTGTTGGACCAGTTTTGGATCGTTGTGTAGCGAACGCGAGCGTTCTTCTTCACGATAATTTCCACCACGGCCGAGTGCAGCGAATCCGACTTATAGATCGGCGCGGTGCAACCCTCGATGTAGTGAACGTATGAGCCCTCATCCGCAATGATTAGCGTGCGCTCAAACTGGCCCATGTTCTCCGTATTGATCCGGAAGTAGGCCTGCAACGGAATCTCTACGTGGACGCCCTTGGGAACGTAAACGAACGAGCCACCAGACCACACAGCGGTGTTCAGCGCGGCAAATTTGTTGTCGCCAGCGGGAATCACTGATCCGAAATACTCGTCAAAGAACTCGGGGTGCTCGCGCAGCGCCGTATCAGTGTCCATGAAGATGACACCCTTAGCTTCAAGTTCAGCGTTGATTGAGTGGAAGACAACTTCAGACTCGTACTGTGCGGCTACGCCAGAGACAAGACGATTACGCTCCGCCTCGGGAATACCCAACTTCTCATACGTGTCACGAATATCGGCAGGAAGGTCTTCCCACGTCTGGGCTTGCTTTTCCGTGGAACGAACAAAGTATTTAATGTTGTCAAAGTCGATGCCCGAGAGGTCTGCGCCCCACTTCGGCATCGGTTTGCGACCGAAGAGCTCAAGGCCTTTTAGGCGTTTCTTGAGCATCGATTCTGGTTCGTTTTTCAGCGTTGAGATGTCGCGGACGACCTCTTCGTTGATGCCTCGTCGTGCAGAGGCTCCTGCAACGTCGGAGTCAGCCCAGCCGAACTCATACTGGCCCATGCCACTGAGTTCCGGACGATCAATAAGCACGTCGGACATTGGTACCTCTTTTCCTGCCCCTATCAACCAAGGTGGCTGTGTTGGCATTCCTTCGCACAGCAGATTGCCGGGAATATTTCGTGAGTTGCGCGTGCACTGTGTCACAACACAGTGCGGGCGAACTTAGACTGAAACAGGACAAGCAAGGCATTACCTCGCTGTCATCATTGACTTCCCGGCATGGGCTGTGTTCCTGAACGCAATCCATTCTACAGGCAGAAGCTCGAAATAACAGGAGGTACGGCCGTGAACGCCGTCATCGCACGATTACCCCAGTTCGTCAGCACGCGAGTTCGCTTTTTCGCAGTGACATCTCTCGTCATTCAGATTCTGATTGTCGCAACGGGAGGGGCTGTTCGCCTCACAGGTTCAGGACTCGGATGCCCGACCTGGCCACTCTGCACCGATGCGTCCCTCATCGCGACGCCAGAGATGGGAGTGCACGGTGCAATCGAGTTCGGAAACCGCCTGTTGTCGATCATTGTCGGCTTTGTCGCCATCCTTATGGTCCTGATGCTCATCCGGCTTCGTCGCGAGCGTCGCGACCTGATGACCCTTGGTCTAGTCATCCTCGGTGGAACGGTTCTTCAAGGACTGATTGGTGGGCTATCCGTTCGCGTTCAACTGGATCCGAGCGTCGTTGGCGTTCACTTTGCGATATCGGCAATTCTGGTCGCAGTCAGTGCTGCCTTGGTCTACCGAGTATGGATGGGCCCCCGAGGTGACCGACTCCTTGTCTCGCGTCCGATCGCTCTCCTGACCCACGTAACGAGCCTCTTTGTTGCTTTGACAATCATCGCGGGCATCCTTACTACAGGGGCAGGACCTCACGCTGGTGATGACGGCTCCGCTCGCAACGGCCTGGATGCGAGCATCCTGCAGCACGTGCATAGCTGGCCAGGCTACGCGCTGCTGGCAACCACGCTCGCGCTCGTGATCATGCTTGCCATCGGCGGTCATCGTCGAATCATGAACTTTGCGATCATCCTGCTCGTCCTCGAAGCTGTGCAGGCCGTCGTCGGTATCGTTCAGTCCCGCACCGGATTGCCGATCGTACTTGTCGGCAGCCATATGATCATCGCGTGCACGATAGCTGCGGCAATGACCGTAGTAGTGCTCTCGTTGCGGAGTTCGAACCCGCAAGCCACACAGTCCGTACCTGCTCACGAGGAGCTAGCGGCTAGGTGAGCTAGCGACCAGTGCCGTTGCGAGGTTAGCCGCTCTTAGAACGGAAGAAGTGGGTCGATACCGACCGCGAGGAACACCAGCGTCAGGTAGCTGATTGAGCTATGGAAGACCCGCATCGCTTTAACTTCGCCGTGGCGGATTGCCGTTGAATACAAACGGTGAGACTCGATGATGAACCACGCGCCGCTGCCTGCGGCAACCACGGTGTAGACAATCCCCATGTCAGCGACGGGTACCAGCAGTAGCGAACAAACGACGGTTGCCCAGGCGTACAAGATGACTTGGAGCCCGACTGCTGCGCGGCCACGAACTACCGCGAGCATTGGTACGCCGACAGATTGGTACTCTGCCCGGTATTTCATCGACAGCGGCCAGTAGTGCGGAGGTGTCCAGAGAAATACAACGGCGAAAAGCACAATCGACGCCCACGAGAGATCACCGGTGACTGCTGCCCATCCGATGAGCACGGGCATGCACCCTGCAATTCCGCCCCAAATAATATTCTGAGGGGTGCGACGCTTCAGCAGCAGGGTATACACGAAGACGTAGAAGAGAATGGCAAAGAGCGACAGTCCCGCCGCAAGCCAGTTAGTCAAGACGCCAAGCCAGAGAACCGACCCAGCTCCCGTTACCCACGCAAACACAAGAGCCTCGCGGTCGCTTAACTCGCCGGTAACCAACGGACGGTTCTTCGTACGAGCCATGACACGGTCGATATCGCGATCGATGTAACAGTTGAAGGCGTTTGCTGATGACGCACTGAGAATTCCGCCAACCAGCGTCGCCAACACGAGCCACAGGTTGGGAATGCCGTTAGCAGCAAGCACCATCACTGGAACCGTCGTTACAAGCAGGAGTTCGATAACTCGCGGTTTTGTTAGTGCGACATACGCGCGTGTCTTACGGAGGATGCCGATGCGTTCGTGCTGCGTACGGGCTTCTAAAGTGACATCCATACCCACGATTCTAAACCGCTGAAGCGATTGCGCTGACCGTCACCGTAGCAAGGCGCCGTTCACCTGCTCTGTTCCCTATACTTGGGATGCCCGCCTCTCGGTGACGAGGTCCGTGTTCTGCGTTCGCGTAGTTGCGACAACCCACTGAGCGAGCCAAAGATGTCGCGTGGCGGGCCGTTCACGTGCCCTGATCGTTCACGGTCAGGCACTTCGCTTGCAGAAGGGTCATTATTCTCATGGCAGCTTTTCAATGGGATCACATCGACAACAAAGCAGTAGATACTGCTCGAATTCTGGCGGCTGATGCTGTTGAGAAGGTAGGTAACGGGCATCCCGGTACCGCGATGAGTTTGGCGCCTGCAGCGTATCTGCTATTTCAGAAAGTGATGCGTCGCGATCCAAGCGACGATCAATGGCTGGGGCGCGACCGTTTCATCCTTTCAGTGGGCCACAGTTCACTAACCCAGTATGTCCAGCTGTACCTCGGCGGCTACGGCCTCGAACTCGACGACCTCAAGGCACTTCGCACCTGGGGTTCGCTCACACCTGGTCACCCCGAGTACGGCCACACCAAGGGTGTCGAAATCACTACGGGGCCCCTAGGTCAAGGCATCGCCTCGTCCGTCGGTTTTGCCTATGCTTCGCGTTTCGAGCGCGGTCTATTTGACCCAGAAGCAGCAGCAGGTGAGAGCCCGTTCGATCACTTCGTCTACGTCATTGCCGGCGATGGAGATCTTCAAGAAGGCGTATCGTCAGAGGCTTCCTCTCTTGCCGGCCACCAAAAGCTTGGCAACCTGATTGCTATCTACGACAGCAATCAGATTTCCATTGAAGACGACACCAACATCGCCTTCACCGAAGACGTTCACATGCGCTACGAGGCGTACAACTGGCATGTTCAGGTAGTTGATTGGAAGAAGACCGGCGAGTACGTCGAAGACGTCGAAGCTCTCAATGACGCGATTGAGGCAGCTAAGGCCGTCACAGATCAGCCGTCGTTGATCATCCTGCGCACCATTATTGGTTGGCCAGCACCGAGCAAGCAGAACACCGGGAAGATCCACGGATCTGCCCTCGGTGCAGAAGAACTGGCAGGCACAAAAAAGGCGCTCGGTTTCGACCCAGAACAAAGTTTTGTCGTCGACGACGATGTGATTGCGCACACACGTCTCGCAGTTGAGCGTGGCAAGCACGCTCGAGCTTCGTGGACCGAGACCTTTGACAAATGGGCTGCCGCCAACCCCGAGCGCAAGCAATTACTTGACCGTATTCAGGCTGGCGAACTTCCCGAGGGATTCAGTGAAGCACTCCCCCAGTTCGAAGCTGGGAAGGATGTCTCAACACGCGCCGCCAGCGGCAAGGTACTTGGAGCACTCGGAGCGGTAATGCCCGAGTTGTGGGGCGGCTCATCCGACCTTGCAGAATCGAACCTAACTACCATCGCCGGCGGACAGTCGTTCATCCCGAGCGAACACTCCACAGGAGAGTGGAGCGGAAACGAATACGGGCGGGTGCTTCACTTCGGTATTCGCGAGCACGCAATGGGCGCGATCATCAACGGAATCGTCCTGCACGGAAACACCCGTGTGTTCGGCGGCACGTTCCTCATCTTCAGCGACTACATGCGCCCCGCAGTGCGATTGGCTGCCCTTATGGCCGTCCCGTCGATCTTCGTGTGGACTCACGACTCGATCGCTCTCGGCGAAGATGGTCCGACGCACCAGCCCATCGAACAGCTTGCAAGCCTGCGCATGATCCCGGGCCTCGATGTCGTTCGTCCCGCTGATGCTAACGAAACTGCGTGGGCCTGGAAGACGATTCTAGAGCGTCGCAACGGCCCAGCCGGAATCGCACTCACCCGTCAAAACGTTCCGACGTTTGCCCGCGGAGAAGGCGATGCAAGCGGCGAGACGTTCGCTTCCGCCTCCAACGTCGCGCGCGGTGCGTATGTGCTCGCAGAGGCTCCAAACGGAACGCCTGACGTCATCCTGATCGCTACCGGGTCTGAGGTTCAGCTTGCCGTTGAGGCGCGCGAGGCACTCAAGGCTGACGGAATCAACGCCCGTGTGATTTCTGCCCCGAGCCTTGAGTGGTTCTCTGAGCAGTCAGCCGAATACCGCGAGTCCGTTTTGCCTTCAACTGTGCGTGCACGCGTATCGGTCGAAGCAGGAGTCGCCACTGGATGGCGCGAGTACGTCGGCGACGCCGGCCGAAGCATCTCCATTGATCACTTCGGTGCATCGGCTGACTACAAGACTCTCTTCCGTGAGTTTGGCATCACCACCGAGGCCGTTGTGGCCGCAGCACGCGATTCTTTGGATGCCGTCTAGGCATTCCGATAAAGGAGACAAGAATGACTAACGAAACCCCCACCACCGCACTGTCCAACCTCGGAGTGAGCATTTGGCTCGATGACCTCTCACGTGAACGAATCAATTCAGGCGGCCTCGAGTCGCTCATTGAGTCGCGCAACGTTGTTGGTGTGACGACCAACCCGACGATCTTCGCAACGGCCTTGGCTAAGGGCGAAGCATACGACGAGCAGGTCGCTGCGCTTGCCGCCAAGGGCAAGACCGTTACGGAAGCTGTATTCGAGATCACTACGGACGACGTCGCTGCAGCTAGCGACATCTTCCGTCCCGTCTACGATGCAACTGGTGGCCGCGACGGCCGGGTGTCGATAGAGGTAGAGCCTGGGCTTGCTCACGATGCCGCAGGTACTATCGCGCAGGCGCAGCAGTTGTGGGCGAAAGTAGCCCGCGAAAATGCGATGATCAAGATTCCCGCAACCGTTGAGGGACTTGAAGCGATCACCGAGACCATTGCCGCCGGAATTAGCGTCAATGTCACGCTCATCTTCAGCCTGGCTCGCCACCGCGACGTCATTGAGGCCTACTTGACCGGACTTGAGAAGGCACAGGCCGCTGGCCATGACCTTTCCAAGATCCATTCGGTCGCATCATTCTTCGTTTCGCGGGTCGACACAGAGATTGACAAGCGACTGGACGCAATCGGTACCGATGAGGCCAAGGCACTCAAGAGCAAGGCTGGCGTAGCAAACGCTCGTCTCGCTTACGAACTCTATGAGGCAGCCTTCTCGACTGAGCGTGCTGAGGCATTGCTCTCCGCCGGCGCGAATAAGCAGCGCCCTCTCTGGGCATCCACTGGTGTGAAAGACCCCAGTCTCCCCGACACCCTGTACGTCACAGAGCTTGCTGTAGGCGAAACAGTAAACACCATGCCGGAAAAGACTCTCGAGGCTACGTTCGACCATGGAGTTATCGAAGGCGAACAGGTAACCGCAAATTACGCGGCGGCCAATATAACTCTGGACGCGCTAACCGCACTCGGTATCTCGTACGACGAAGTAACTGCCCTTCTCGAAAAAGAGGGTGTTGAAAAGTTCATTGTCTCGTGGAATGAGCTGCTCGACACCGTTTCTGCTGCGCTCGAGGCCGCAAAATGAGTGTGAAAATTGCTGTATCGGGAGCGGCAGCAGAAGCCGTCGACCGTATTGTTCCTCAGCTCGTCAACGATCTAGTCGCGAGCCGTATCACCGGAGGAGACTCCACTCTCTGGGGTCCTGAGGCGGAAGAAGAATCAGCTAAAAGACTCGGATGGGTTGAGGCAGTCTCGGTCGGACGTCCGATGGTTGAGGACATCTATGCGCTTCGCGACAAACTGCGGGCTGAGGGCGTCAACCACTTTGTCCTCGGCGGTATGGGTGGCTCCTCCCTCGCCCCCGAGGTGATTACGCGTACCTATGGCGTTGAACTCACTGTTCTCGATTCGACTGACCCTGCTCAGGTTTCAGCGGCGCTAGCGGACCGACTGGACTCAACAGCGGTCATCATTTCGTCGAAGTCAGGTTCGACCCTCGAAACTGATTCTCAAAAGCGCATCTACGAGAAGTCCTTTACTGACGCCGGAATCGACCCCCGTGAACGAATCGTGATTGTGACTGATCCTGGTTCTCCGATGGATGCTGCCGCTCGTACGGCGGGATACCGCGTATTCAATGCCGACCCCAACGTTGGTGGCCGATACTCAGCGCTTACCGCCTTCGGTCTCGTCCCCTCGGGCCTAGCGGGTGTTGATTTGGTGGAACTTCTCGATGAAGCAGAAGCCGTCATGGTTGAACTCGCCGTAGACAACGAGAGCAACCCTGGCCTCATTCTTGGTGCTGCGATTGCTGGTGCAGACCCGCTCAAGGACAAGCTGGGCATCGTTCCTGACGGCACGCACATCCTCGGATTTGGCGACTGGGCTGAACAGCTCATCGCAGAATCTACGGGAAAGCTCGGCAAGGGTCTTCTTCCCGTTGTCCTCAGCACTGACTCCCCCGAAATCACTGAAGCTCTTGATGATCTTCAGATCGTTCGGCTCGTTGGCGAATGGGACGACACCAAAGAGGTCATCGATGGGGAAATAGAGATTGCGGGCTCACTCGGCGGTCAATTACTGCTCTGGGAGTACGCGACAGTAGTTGCCGGGCGATTGCTCGGGATCAACCCGTTTGACCAGCCCGATGTCGAGGCCGCGAAGAATGCCGCGCGCGAACTGATTGACAATCCCACGCCACCGGTAGCACCGGCGTTTACTGTCGGGGATATAGAGATTCGTGGAACCGACGGTGTCATTGCTGACAGCAGCGATCTTTCCGGAGTTGTTTCTTCGCTGCTCTCCTATTTGGATGACGACGGTTACGTTGCGATTCAGGCCTACGCCGACCGCACTGCTTATCCAGAGCTCGCTCGTATCCGGGAACGCGCCGCAGCCCGCGCCAAACGGCCTGTCACATTTGGCTGGGGACCTCGCTTTTTGCACTCGACTGGACAGTTCCACAAGGGTGGGCCCGCTGTCGGAGTATTTTTGCAGATCATCGTGGTTGAAGATATTGACCTTCAAATCCCGGACCGTCCGTTTACTTTCGGACAGCTCATCCGTGCACAGGCGGCGGGCGATGCTAGCGTGCTAGCCGATCACGGTCGTCCCGTATTGAGCCTCACGGTTTCGAAGCCGAAGGTTTCGTTGCCGCTCGTTCTCGACGCGATCGGATAGCTGCCGCATCCTTGCGCAGCACACAGAGGAGAAGCATGTCCCCCGTTGACATCAGCGCCGAATTTAACCCATTGCGGTTGAGTTCTGACCGCAGGCTTAATCGCATTGCAGGACCTAGCGCCTTAGTTATATTCGGCGTCACCGGCGACCTGTCGCGCAAAAAGCTCATGCCTGCGGTCTATGACCTCGCGAATCGGGGGCTGCTTCCCCCAGGTTTCGCTCTCGTCGGCTTTGCTCGGCGTGAGTGGGAAGACCAGGACTTCGAAAAAGTCGTTCACGACGCCGTCAAGCAATACGCGCGAACTCCCTTTGACGAAGATGTGTGGAAGCAACTTGCACAGGGAATCCGTTTTGTGCAGGGCGAATTCGATGACGCTGCAGCATTTGAGCGCCTCAAGACGACGCTAGGCGAGCTCGATCGCGAACGCGGAACGATGGGGAACCACGCGTTTTACTTGTCGATCCCTCCGAAGTCTTTCCCGCAGGTCACTGAACAGCTCCGTAATTCTGGCCTCGCCGAACAGCGCGATGGCCAGTGGAGTCGGGTGGTTATCGAGAAACCATTTGGTAGCGATCTCAAGACTGCTCGCGAGCTCAACGATGTCGTGGAATCAGTCTTCCCTCCAGACAGCGTATTTCGGATCGACCACTACCTCGGCAAGGAAACAGTCCAAAATATCTTGGCGCTGCGTTTTGCCAATCAGCTGTATGAGCCCCTGTGGAATTCCAATCACGTCGATCATGTTCAGATCACCATGGCTGAAGACATCGGGGTAGGCGGCCGAGCCGGCTACTACGACGGCATCGGTGCTGCCCGTGATGTTATCCAAAATCACCTACTTCAATTGCTGGCACTGACGGCTATGGAGGAACCGGTTTCGTTTGATGCTGCAGACTTGCGGGCAGAAAAGGAGAAGGTGCTTTCCGCAGTTCGCCTTCCCGCTAATCTCGGTGAGCACACCGCTCGCGGGCAATACGCAGGCGGCTGGCAGGGTGGCGAGAAGGTCGCTGGATTCCTCGACGAAGAGGGAATGAATCCGGAGTCGACGACGGAAACCTACGCAGCCATCCGTCTGGACATCGGAACTCGACGGTGGGCTGGCGTTCCGTTCTATCTCCGTGCGGGAAAACGACTTGGACGCCGCGTTACTGAGATCGCCGTTGTGTTCAAGCGCGCTCCGCAATACTTGTTTGAAGAAAGCCGCACCTCCGCTCTTGGACAGAACGCACTCGTGATTCGAGTTCAGCCGGATGAAGGTGTCACAATCCGGTTCGGATCGAAGGTGCCCGGCGCAGAAATGCATGTCCGGGATGTCACGATGGACTTCGGATACGGCCATGCGTTCACTGAGGCAAGCCCCGAAGCCTATGAGCGTCTCATTTTGGATGTATTGCTCGGAGATCCTCCCCTGTTCCCCCGCCATGAAGAAGTCGAACTGAGTTGGAAGATCCTCGACCCAATTGAAGAATTCTGGGAAACGCAGGGAGCCCCCGAGCAGTACCGCCCAGGCACCTGGGGACCACAATCTGCTGACGACCTCATGGCGCGCGATGGACGAGTTTGGAGAAGACCATGATCGTTGATCTGCCAAACACCACGACGGCAAAGATCTCAAAAGCACTTGTGAGAATTCGTGAGGACGGCGGAGCCGTGGCTCTCGGTCGAGTCTTGACGCTGATTATCGCTACAGAACTTGGTAACGAAGAAGAAGCTATTGCGGCCGCTAATGATGCATCTCGAGAGCACCCTATGCGCGTTCTTGTTGTGTCGACGAGCAGCGCGGCATCCGACCGCGAGCAAGAGCCGCGAGTAGACGCTCAAATTCGCGTTGGTGGCGACGCAGGCGCGAGCGAAGTTATTGTCGTTACGGCCTACGGTGACGCCGCTATCGACCAGGAGAGCCTCGTCACAGGCCTCTTGCTCCCTGACGCGCCTGTTGTGGCTTGGTGGCCGGGAGAGGCCCCAGAGAGCGCATCAGAGTCCCCACTGGGTCGCATAGCGCAGCGCAGGATTACGGATGCCGCTGCAAACGAGAACCCCCTCGATGCAATGCACCGCATGTGCAAGACCTACGTTCCCGGTGACACCGATTTTGCGTGGACGCGGCTCACCCTGTGGCGTGCGCAGCTTGCGGCCGTGCTCGACCAGCCGCCCTTTGAGGCCATCACTGCGGTTACCGTAAGCGGCGCCGCTGATTCACCCTCGACGATGCTCCTCGCGGCCTGGCTTCAAATGCAACTCAAAGTGGAAGTCTCTCTTGAGGTGGCGGATGGCTCCCCCGTGCCCACCGGCATTCACGCTGTGATCATGGAACGCAAATCGGGCACGATTTCGCTTGAACGCAATGTTGCGAGCATCGCTACATTGACTCAGCCAGATCAACCGGTTCACGACATTTCTCTCCCGCGTCGCAGCCTCCGTGACTGCCTGGCTGAGGAGCTACGCCGTCTCGACCCCGACAGCCTTTTCGGCGAAGTGGTTCGTCGCGGAGTGAGCGAAATTACGAGCGTGCAGGTCAACAACTCTATGAAGGCGAGTAACTAGTGAGCAACGAACGGCGTGCAATTGTCCATGCGACGAAACCAGAACTCGCCGAAGCCGTAGCTGATCGCTTTCTCACGAAAGTCCCTCATATCATTGCTGAGTTTGATGAAGCGACTGTCGTACTCACCGGCGGAACTATGGGACAAGCGGTACTTGAAGCCATCAATAGATCGGCGAAACGCCGTGCGGTTGACTGGTCACGCGTCAACTTCTGGTGGGGCGATGAACGTTGGTTGCCTGCAGGAGATTCCGAACGCAATGACGTGCAAGCTCGAGCGGCACTACTGGACCACATTCCTGTCGACCAAGCGCGAGTTCATCCATTCGCCGCCTCCGACGCTGGGCTGAGCTTGGACGAAGCCGCTGAAGCCTATTCGACTGAACTAGCAAGTCACGCAGCGCGGTCTGGCAAGTACCCCAATTTCGATGTCGTTTTTCTGGGGGTTGGCCCCGACGGCCACATCGCATCGCTGTTTCCGGAACGTGAAGGCATCCGCGAGACGGAGCGCACTGTTATCGCGGTCCGCAATTCGCCTAAGCCACCTGATGAACGGCTCAGTCTGACTCTTCCAGTGCTCAATTCGTCTGTGCGGATCTGGGCTGTGGTTGCAGGAAGCGACAAGGCGTCTGCACTCGGACTGACGCTCGCCGGCGCTAGCTACAACGAGGTCCCTGCAGCAGGCCTAGAGGGACGCCGCAAGACACTCTTCTTTGTCGACTCGGATGCTGCAGCGCAGGTTCCCGATTCCCTTATCGATCCAGGAGAGTTCTGGACTAGCGCGGACGCGACCGACGAACACTAGAATCCGCGACTGCCAAGAGCTCTGCGCTAACTGACGGTTCAGCGCAAACTAAGTAGGGGTCCAACCGATACACGGTTGGACCCTTACTTTTAGATATTGCAGCCCGCACGGGCCGTTCTAGGAACTTACAGTTCCTCGTCGCGTGCGTAATTGTAGTAGCGCTTCCTCTAGCAACTCGGCGGCTTCGTCGTCGCTACGGCGCTCCTTTACGTAGGCAAGGTGAGTCTTATATGGCTCAAGCTTTGCTACCGATGGAGGATTCTCTTTGTCACGGCCCGCAGGGAGGCCAGAAGACGGGCAATCTATTGTCTCCGGGATGTCCTCGTCGGGAACAGTGGCCGCAAAAGACCGTACAGTCTCGTTGCCCAGGGCATCCCAGTATGAAACGTGGACGCGCTCAGCGTGAAAACCACGATCTTGTTCACCCATGGGACCTGCGCCAACGCGCGATCCGCGAATTGCACTACCGCCTGATGCCACTGTGTTTCCTTGTCTCGAGAGGCTGGAGGTTCTTTACGCGCCGTCAAACTTGGTAATGAGTCCAAGAACAACGATGCAGCTGATCCACACGACTCCGAGGATCACCGTGATTCTGTTCAAGTTGCGCTCGGCAACACCCGATGCGCCGAGGTTGGATGTTACTCCCCCACCGAACATATCGGAGAGGCCTCCACCGCGACCACGGTGAAGCAGGATAAGAAGCGTGAGCAGCAAGCTCGTAATACCGAGCAGGACCTGCAACACAACTTGAAGAATTTCCACAAAGAACCTTTCGAACAGGCCGTTCAGGCCTCGAACAGTATAACGGCTAGGTGCCGACGTGCTTGGAGAAGCGCGAAATGCTCGCAAATTCGGCGACATCGAGGCTCGCGCCGCCAACAAGAGCACCATCGATATTGGGCTCCCGCATCAAACTAGCAATGTTGGCAGACTTCACCGAACCGCCGTAAAGAATTCGAGTCGCTGCGGCTACGTCTTCGCCCAGGACTTCTGCGAGCGTCTCACGAAGCCGAGCGGCAACTTGCTCTGCCTGCTCCGGAGTCGCAGCCTTACCGGATCCGATGGCCCACACGGGCTCGTAAGCGACAACGATTTCAGGTGAGCCCGAGATTCCCGCAAGTCCAGCCTTAAGCTGCGAGACCGGGACGGCGCTTGGGCCGTGTTCCTCAAGATCGTCGGCGGTCTCACCGACGCACAACACGGGAACGAGACCGTGCTTAAGCGCTGCTGCGACCTTGCGAGAGAGCTGCTCGTCAGTCTCACCGTGCATAGTGCGACGCTCAGAGTGCCCGACCAAGACGTAGCGGCAATCCAACGATGAAAGGAACGCGCCAGAGATCTCACCCGTGTAGGCGCCAGACTCGTGCTCGGAAAGGTCCTGACCGCCGAAACGGACGTCGAGCTTGTCTGCTGCGATAAGAGTCTGCACGGACCGAAGGTCAGTGAACGGCGGAAACACCGCGACTTCTGCGCCGTCGACGCCGAAATCGTGATTTGCGTCTTTCAGCGTCCATGCAAGTTTTTGCACAAATGCGATTGATTGAAGATGGTCAAGATTCATCTTCCAGTTACCCGCAATAAGCGGGACACGCTTTAGCTTTGCCATCCAAGTACCTCCAGTCCGGGAAGTGGTTTACCTTCGAGGAACTCAAGGCTCGCTCCACCACCCGTAGAAATGTGACCAAATTGGTCATCGTCAAAACCTAGTGCACGAACCGCCGCCGCAGAGTC
Source organism: Rhodoglobus sp. (assembly GCF_053580035.1). NCBI lineage: Bacteria > Bacillati > Actinomycetota > Actinomycetes > Micrococcales > Microbacteriaceae > Rhodoglobus > Rhodoglobus sp. The sequence goes on from NZ_JBMDVL010000001.1 coordinate 247,453, forward strand.
GCCGCCACCGACGACTCCAAAACCCTCGGTTTCAGTGAGTGCCTGAGCGATTGCCTTCGTGCCTGCGGCAAAAGCCGGAAACTCGAATACGCCCATCGGCCCATTCCAGAACACTGTCCGAGACGAGCGGACGACGTCCGCAAATCGTGCGGCAGTGTCTGGTCCAATATCGAGCCCGATCCCGCTCGCGCCGAAGTCGGTATTCTCGATCTGATCTGCAGCGGTTACCGCATGAGCCGCATCAGGACCGAAAGATTCCGCGACGACAACATCGGTTGGCAAAATAATTTGCACGCCGAGATCGTGAGCTTGGGCGAGATAGTTTTTGACTGTCTCAAGTTGATCAGCCTCCAGCAAGCTTGCTCCGACTTTGTGCCCTTGGGCGGCAAGGAAAGTGAAGAGCATCCCTCCCCCGACGAGCAGTGAATCTACGCGCGGAAGAAGCGAGCCAATGACGTCGAGCTTGTCCGAAACCTTCGAACCTCCCAAGACGACGGTGTAGGGCCGCTCAGGGGTGACAGTCAACCGTTCGAGCACATCGAGTTCAGTTTCGATCAGAAGCCCAGCCGCGCTCGGGAGGATCTGTGCAAGCTCGAAAACACTCGCTTGTTTGCGGTGAACAACACCGAAACCGTCAGAGACGAACGCGTCACCGAAGCGAGCGAGCTTGCTAGCAAACTCTCCACGTTCAGTCTCTGACTTTGAGGTTTCACCGGAATTGAATCTCAGATTCTCTAGCAGCGCTACGCCACACTCTCCCAGCTCCGAAACTGCCTGTTCTGCGGCGTGACCCACGGTGTCCTTGGCAAAGACGACAGCCTTGCCGAGAAGTTCCGAAAGTCGTTGGGCCACAGGCTCAAGACTGTATTGCGAATCAGGCTCGCCGTTAGGGCGACCAAGGTGCGAGACGATAACTACCCGTGCACCCTTGTTGATGAGAGCGTTGAGCGTCGGCAGAGAAGCACGAATGCGACCGTCGTCGGTGATCTGACCGTCCTTGAGGGGAACGTTGAGATCGCAACGGACGATTACACGCTTTCCCCGGAGGTCCGAAAACGTTGAAAGAGTTCTGAGGCTCATATTCGGCGGGGGTTAGAGGCGTTCGCCGACGTACTCTGCAACATCTACGAGACGGTTAGAGTATCCCCACTCGTTGTCGTACCATGATGCGACCTTGACTTGGTTGCCGATGACTTTAGTGAGGCCGGCGTCGAAGATCGAGGAATGCGGATCGCCGACGATATCGCTCGAGACGATTTCGTCCTCTGTGTACTTAAGGATTCCCTTAAGGGGACCTTCCGCTGCTGCTTTGTATGCGGCGTTGATCTTCTCAACCGTGACATCAGCTGACGTCGTAATCGTGAGGTCAGTGATCGATCCAGTGATAACAGGAACGCGAAGTGCATAGCCGTCAAGCTTGCCCACGAGCTCAGGAAGAACCAAACCGAGTGCCTTTGCGGCACCTGTCGACGTCGGGATGACGTTCTGCGCTGCTGCACGAGCACGACGCAAGTCGCCGTGAGGACCATCCTGAAGATTCTGGTCAGCAGTGTACGCGTGAACCGTGGTCATGAAGCCGGTGTCGATGCCGAAGTTGTCCATGAAGACCTTCGCCAATGGCGCGAGGCAGTTTGTCGTGCACGATGCGTTCGAGATGATGTTGTGCACGGTGGGGTCGTAGTCACCCTCGTTAACACCAAGTACTACGGTCGCTACGTCGTCACCTGAGGCAGGAGCAGAAACAATGACCTTCTTCGCACCCGCAGCAATGTGCTTCGCTGCATCAACTGACTTGGTGAAGTGACCAGTTGATTCGATAACGATGTCAACACCCAACTCTCCCCAAGGAAGATTGGCGGGGTCACGCTCAGCGAATACCTTGATCGCGGTTCCATTGACGACGATCTGGTCGTTGTCGAACGTTACTTCTGCATCGAGACGACCTGTGATTGTGTCGTACTTGAGCAGATGAGCGAGAGTCTTGTTATCTGTGAGGTCATTTACCGCAACAATTTCAATGTTGCTGTCTTTGGCCAAAGCCGCTCGAAAGAAGTTGCGACCAATGCGACCGAAACCATTAATACCGATTTTTACGCTCACTGTTGCTCCAGAAAATCAGGCGTCTAGGACGCGTCGTGCTGTAGTGGTGGGGTGGTGCTATCTAGCGGAGACAGGGCTAAAGCCGGGGCCAAACCCGGCCACGATGCCGCTACGAGAGTAGCAGCAGTCCATTTGTCTTCGAGCGCGCTGCGCTGAAGCGGTCTTGAACGTTAGCCCAATCAACGATTTTCCAGAACGCTTTTACGTAGTCAGCGCGCACGTTCTTGTAGTCGAGGTAGTACGCGTGCTCCCAAACATCGAGCATCAAAAGTGGCACGATTCCGGCCGGCAAGTTGCCTTGCTGGTCAAAGAACTGAACAATGATGAGTCGCTCTCCCAGCGAATCCCACGCCAGGACGGCCCAACCCGAGCCCTGAACGCCCATGGCGGTTGCAGTAAAGTGCGCGGTGAACTTGTCAAAGGAGCCAAAGTGGTCGTCGATTGCGCTCTCAAGCTCGCCGGTCGGCTTGTCGCCACCATTTGGTGACATGTTGGTCCAAAAAATCGAGTGGTTGACGTGGCCACCGAGGTTGAACGCGAGGTCTTTCTCCAGCTTGTTCACGTTCGAGAGGTCACCGACATCGCGCGCATCAGCAAGTCCAGCGATCGCAGCATTTGCGCCAGTCACGTAGGCCTGGTGGTGCTTGCTGTGGTGCAATTCCATGATCGTCGCACTGATGCTCGGCTCGAGCGCCGAGTAGTCATATGAAAGTTCGGGAAGGGTATATTCAGCCATCGGAAGTCCTCCTAGAATCTTGAAACCTGCGCGGCTGGCAAGCACGAGCAGGCGAGATGGTTCCAGTCTAACCACGTCCATACGACACACGTGTCGCATGCATCGAACGCTAAGCTTCCTCCAACTCGGAGGGCAGGTTCGCTTCGGTTCCGGCGATTCCGAGATCGCTTGCGCGCTTGTCGGCCATTGCGAGCAGCCGTCGAATACGACCGGCAACGGCATCCTTGGTCATGGGCGGATCGGCATGGTGTCCCAGCTCGTCAAGGCTCGAATCACGGTGACTTAACCGTAATTCACCGGCGTAACGGAGATGCTTGGGGACATCGTCACCGAGAATCTCAAGAGCACGCTCGACCCTCGCGCAAGCTGCTACGGCTGCTTGCGCAGAGCGGCGGAGGTTCGCATCGTCGAAGTTGACCAGGCGGTTTGCAGTCGCTCGCACCTCGCGGCGCTGGCGCAACTCGTTCCAACTGACCACAGTAGTTTCTGCGCCCATGATCGTGAGCATCGCGCTGATCGCCTCACCATCACGCACTACGACGCGGTGAACTCCGCGCACCTCTCGAGCCTTAGCGGCCACGCGCAGGCGCCCCGCTGCGCCGACAAGAGCCATAGCCGCTTCATTCCCGGGGCAAGTAACCTCCAGGGCCCCAGAGCGACCGGGATCGGTGAGGGAACCGGCAGCAAGGAATGCGCCTCGCCAGACAGCCGCCAGTTCGCCGCGACCTCCTGTCGTGACCCGATTCGGGAGCCCACGAATGGGTCGGCGGCGAGCATCCAGCAGCCCCGTCTGGCGGGCCAAGGTCTCTCCCCCGTCGAGAACTCGCACCAAAAGATTATTTGAGCGACGTCCGCCAGATGACGCAACTCGTGACACTTCGGAGCGCACCCCGTACAACTCTGCGATGTCGCGTCGCACGCGACGCGCGAGAAGTTCGGTCTCGAGCTCAGACTCGACGGCGATGCGTCCCGAAATCAGGTGCAATCCGCCCGAGAAACGCAGAATTGTCGCGAGTTCAGCTGCGCGCTCGGTGGTCTTGCCCAACTGAATTCGTGCCAGTTCGTCTTTGACTTCAGCAGTTAATGCCACTAACTGGCCTTTCTTTCACGGTGGCGGTGTTCATGGATGAGTAATCTACTCTCGTCCGCGATCCCGATGTTTGATGCTTACGGCAACTCCGGGCAAGCCGCTCAGAATCGCCGACAATTCTTCTGCAATTGCAACCGACCGGTGTTTACCGCCGGTGCAGCCGATCGCAATCGTTGCGTGTCGTTTGTTTTCGCGCTGATAGCCAGCAAAGACAGGCTCAAGTGCTCGTGCATAGTCTGCAACAAACTCTTGTGCTCCGGTTGCTCCAACGACGTACGCGCGCACTCGATCATCGAGTCCGTCAAGCGCTTTGAGTTCAGGAACCCAAAAGGGATTAGGCAGGAACCTGCAGTCAGCCACCATATCGGCGTCTGCTGGAAGGCCATACTTAAACCCGAAGCTCTCAATAGTAATACGCAAACCGGCGTCGCTCTCCGCAGAGAACTTCTCGATAATGGTTGTTGCAAGCTGGTGGATGTTCAGATCTGTAGTGTCGATGATGATGTCGCTGCTGGAACGAATTTCTGCCATTCGGGTACGTTCTGCGGCAATCCCATCCAGCGGAGTCCCCTCCTCTTGAAGCGGGTGGGGGCGACGCACTTGTTCAAATCGACGAACAAGCGCAGCGTCCTCTGCATCGAGAAACAGCACCCGCAGTGAGGTCGAGCCTCGCAGCGACTGGATGGCCTCTTGAGCGTCGGAGAAGAGCTTTCCGCCTCGAACATCAACAACAGCCGCGACGCGAGGCAGGGAATCTCCCGCCCGGTGGGCGAGATCAACGAGCGGACGCAACATTTGGGGCGGCAGGTTGTCAACGACATACCAGCCAAGATCTTCTAGAGCATTTCCGACTGTCGATCGTCCTGCGCCTGACATCCCGGTCACGATGAGCATCTCTTGCTGTTCGGTAACAGGTTTCATGGTGTTGCCAGACTACCTGAGGTCGGGTTGGGCGAGCTTCTGAATGATGGCGTCGGCTGTCGACGCGCCAATGCCAGGTACTTCGATGATCTCGTCAACTGAGGCGCCCCTGAGCCTGGCGACGGATCCAAAATGCTGAAGGAGGGTCTTGATCCGCGCTGGTCCAAGGCCCGGGACAGTTGCGAGAACCGACGACACATCTTTCGATCGACGCTGTCGTTGATGAGTAATAGCAAAACGATGGGCTTCATCCCGAAGCCGCTGAATCAAAAAGAGTGCATCACTATTACGCGGCAGGATGACCGGAAAGTCAGAATCCGGAAGCCAAATTTCTTCGAGCCTTTTCGCGATCCCTGCGAGTTGAATGCCAGAAACCCCCGACTCTTCTAGCGCACGTTTCGCTGCGGAAACCTGCGGCTGGCCACCATCAACAATGAGAAGTTGTGGCGGATAGGCAAATTTTGTGGAGCTCGCGGGCTGCTGGGTGAGGTTCGACAGCTCACCAGTGACGTCTTGCTCATCCAGCGCCGTCGATTCTTCTGACTTAGCGAGGTCTTTCACTGGGGTTGGTTGACCTGATTCTGGCACGGTAGCTCCGACCGCTAGATAGGCGAGCCGGCGCTTAAGTACCTGGTAGATCGAGTCAGTGTCGTCCGTCGTTTCCGCGATGTTGAAGCGCCGATAGTGCTGCTTTTTCGGCAATCCGTCTTCGAAGACCACCATTGATGCCACAACGTTCGTTCCCGAGAGGTGCGAGACGTCGAAGCACTCCATTCGCAGTGGAGCCGCAGACATGCCTAGTGCTTCCTGGATGTCGGCCAGAGCTTGAGAGCGAGCAACGAAGTCACCACTGCGCTTCGACTTGTAGAGCATCAGCGCGTTCTTTGCATTTGTCTCGACGGTCTGAGCGAGTGCAGCTTTCTCACCGCGTTGCGCAACCCGCAATCGAGCGCGAGCTCCTATTCCACGCCGCTGAGCTAGCCACTCTTCTAGCACCGTGCTGTCTTCGGGCAATGCCGGCACTATGACGTCGCGCGGAGGTGACGCGTCGTCATACGCATTCTGAAGCACAGACTCGACCAGACCGCCAAGATCGACATCAAGTTCCTTGTCGACGACCCAGCCCCGCACACCTCGAATACGTCCGCCTCGCACGATGAACTGCTGCACGGCAGCTGCGAGCTCATCATGTGCGATTCCAAAGAAGTCGGCGTCAACATCTTCGGAGAGCACGATTTGATTCTTGGCCAGTGCCGTTTCGAGGGCACCTATCTGATCCCGATAGCGGGCGGCAGACTCGTAGTCTTGCGAGGCTGCTGACTGATTCATCTGTTCCCGGATCGAATTGAGCATCCGTGAGTCATTGCCCGCCATAAACGAGGCGAAGTCCAGCGCAATCGACTTGTGATCCTCGAGGGTAACTCGCCCTACGCACGGCGCTGCACATTTTCCGATATCTCCCAGCAGACAGGGGCGACCTGTATGTTGCGCACGCTTGTAGACCGACTGCGAACAACTTCGCATGGGGAAAGCCTTGAGCATAACGTCGACGGTGTCGCGAATTGCCCAGGCTCGGGAGTAGGGTCCGAAATAGCGCGCGTTCGGAAGATTTCGGTTACGGGTGACGAGCACGCGAGGAACGTCGTCGCCCATTGTGATTGCCAGATACGGGTACGACTTGTCGTCTTTGTACTGAACATTGAACGGCGGATCGAATTCCTTAATCCAAGTGTATTCGAGTTGCAGCGCTTCGAAGTCGTTTCCTACGATTGTCCACTCGACGTCGGTTGCCGAAAGCACCATACGGCGAGTGCGCTCGTGGAGCGACGATAGCGGTGCGAAGTAGTTGCTCAACCGCGAACGGAGGTTCTTGGCCTTGCCGACGTACAAAACTCTCTTGCGATCGTCTATGAAGCGATAGACGCCCGGCTGAGTAGGAATATCACCCGCGCGAGGGCGCCAACTGACTGTTTCAGCCATGTCGTTCCCTTTCCTCGCTAGATGCAATCTTTGTTCCGTGCGCCGTTTTCACTCTAGACATCCGGACGATTGATTAGACACGGTTGCCGCTGAGCACCTCGTCGAGGAACTTTCCGGTGTGGCTATCTTTCACCTTGGCGAGCTTTTCCGGCGTGCCCGTGAATAGCAGTTGACCACCGCCGGCTCCGCCCTCAGGCCCGAGATCGATAAGCCAGTCTGCGGATTTAATAACATCGAGATTGTGTTCGATCACGATGACCGTGTTTCCCTTATCAACGAGACCATTGAGCACTAAGAGCAACTTGCGAACATCCTCGAAGTGAAGCCCAGTAGTCGGCTCATCGAGGACATAGATGCTGCGCCCCATCGATCGCTTCTGTAGTTCGGTCGCGAGCTTTACCCGTTGTGCTTCGCCACCGGAAAGTGTGGTTGCACTTTGACCGAGTCGCACATAGCCGAGTCCAACCTCTTCTAGCGTCTTCAGGTATCGATGGATGCTAGAGATCGCCTCAAAGAACTCTGCAGCCTCGCTAATGGGCATGTCGAGAACTTCTGCGATGTTCTTGGATTTGTACTTCACAGCGAGTGTGTCGCGGTTGTAACGGGCTCCCCCGCATACTTCGCAAGCGACGTAGACATCAGGGAGAAAGTTCATCTCGATCTTGATTGTTCCGTCGCCCGAACAGTTCTCGCAGCGGCCACCCTTCACATTGAAGCTAAATCGACCGGGAAGGTAACCTCGTGCTTTTGCATCCCCTGTTTCAGAAAACAGCGTGCGAATTTTGTCGAAGACGCCGGTATAGGTGGCGGGGTTTGACCGGGGTGTGCGACCTATGGGATTTTGATCGACGTGGACAACCTTGTCTAGGTTCTCGAGACCGGTGACCCGCGTGTGCTTGCCGGGGATCTGACGTGCACCGTTGAGTTCGTTGGCGAGAACCCTATACAAAATGTCGTTAACGAGACTCGATTTTCCTGAACCACTCACTCCGGTCACCGCGGTGAACGTGCCGAGGGGAAACTTCACGGTGACGTTCTGGAGGTTGTTGGCTCGCGCACCTTCCACAGTAATTTGCCGGTCGCGGTCAATTGGTCGACGCTTTTTCGGCGTTTCAATCGCCTTTCGTCCTGACAAGTAGTCTGCGGTAATCGATTCCGTGTTCTTCAGAAGGTCAGCATAGGAGCCAGAATGCACGACTTCTCCGCCGTGTTCGCCAGCACCCGGCCCAATATCGACAATCCAGTCCGCAGTGCGAATGGTGTCTTCGTCGTGCTCGACGACGATGAGGGTGTTGCCAAGGTTCTTGAGCTTCACCAAGGTCTCGATCAACCGGCGATTGTCCCTCTGGTGAAGACCGATGCTGGGTTCATCAAGGACATAAAGCACACCAGTAAGCCCAGACCCGATCTGAGTTGCAAGTCTGATGCGCTGAGCTTCGCCACCGCTCAAAGTCGCGGCTGCGCGGGCGAGGTTGAGATAGCTCAATCCGACCTCGACCAAAAATTCCAAACGAAGCCGGATTTCGCGCAACACTTGGGCCGCGATACGAGCATCGCGCTCTGAAAGTGTGATGCCGTTCATGAAACCGTAGGCGTCACTGAGGCTCAATTCGCAAATATCAGAGATGCTGCGATCAGCAACGGTGACGGCGAGAACTTCTGGTTTGAGTCGTTTGCCCTGGCAGACGGGGCAAGGGATTTCGCGCAGGTAGGCGGCATGACGTTGCCGTTGAACGTCAGTTTCTGCCTCGAGATACTTGCGTTCGATGTACGGTATAACTCCCTCGAACCCGGTCGAATACTTCATTTCTCGGCCGTAGCGATTCTTCCACTTGACGGAGACTTTGAAGTTATTTCCGGTCAGAATCGCATCCTTGACGTCCTCTGGAAGCTCGCCCCAGGGCGTGTCCAAAGAAAAATCTAGGTCTTGGGCTAGGCCGCCGAGCAACTTCTCGAAATAGTTATAGAGGCCCTTTCCTGCGTTGGTCCACGGCAGAATTGCGCCCTCTGACAGGCTTACTGAATCATCGGCGATTAATAGATCCGCGTCGATCGACATGCGGGTACCCAGCCCGGAACATTCGGGACAGGCACCGAATGGAGCGTTGAATGAGAAGGTTCGAGGCTCAATCTCAGTAAGTTGGATGGGGTGGTTGTTGGGGCAGGAGAGTTTCTCTGAGAATGAACGCCATGCAGCATCGCCCTCTTCGTCCACAAAGTTGATCGCAACAGTTCCATCGGTAAGTCGAAGTGCCGTTTCGAGGGAATCGGTGAGGCGAGTGAGGATGTCTTCGTTAGCGACGAGGCGGTCAACGACGACGGAGATGTCGTGTTTAACCTGCTTTTTGAGTTTGGGAGGATCGTTCAGTTGAATCACGTCGCCATCCACCAACGCGCGTGAGTATCCGCTCGACGTTAATTCGGCGAATAGGTCAACGAACTCGCCCTTCTTCTGACTAACGACCGGGCTCACGACCTGGTAGCGAGTGCCACTCTCGAGTTTCATGAGCTGATCAGCAATCTGCTGCACAGACTGACGTTCGATCTTTTCGCCACACACAGCACAGTGCGGGACCCCGATGCGCGCCCAGAGGAGCCGCATGTAGTCGTAGATCTCTGTGATCGTGCCAACAGTGGACCGCGGATTACGGTTCGTCGACTTCTGATCGATCGACACTGCAGGGCTGAGACCCTCGATGAAGTCAACATCAGGTCGGTCGACTTGACCAAGAAACTGCCGCGCGTAAGCGGAGAGAGATTCTACATAGCGGCGTTGACCTTCAGCGAAGATCGTGTCGAACGCAAGGCTCGACTTTCCTGACCCAGAAAGACCGGTGAAAACCACGAGCGAATCACGAGGTATTTCGAGGTCAACGTTCTTGAGGTTGTGAACTCGAGCGCCGCGGACGCTGAGGTGAGAATTGGGGATCAACGGAGCAGTAGTCACTCTTACTATTCTACGGAGACCACTGACATTGCCTGAACGTTTGCCTTGTGAGGGCGATAATGAACATATGCACATCGCGCACGTGGCCAGTTTCTATTCAGTTCCGGCGCTCTCCCCCTCAAGCGCGGTGCGTTCACGCGGAATCGCGTACCGCGCGGCTGGTCACGAATTTTCGGTAATTGTGCCTGGAATTGTCGCGTCCGTAAAATGGACCGAGTACGGCACCGTGGTCACGGTTCCCGCACGTGGACCCGCAATGCGCCGTGGGTTTGTGAGGATTCCCCTCGCGATCCGCCGTGCGCTTGATCGGCTAGTTCCCGACCGCCTTGAGGTTGCCGATCGCCTGAGTTTTCGCCAACTGGGAATCTGGGCGCGAAACAACCATGTACCGGCAATACTTCTCGCCGACGATGTGCAAGCTAAGTGGTCGACCGACGCAGCGCTGACGAACTATGAGCGAGTTGTGTGTGGCAGCGAGTCGACGACACTTCGCTCCGCGTACCTCGACGCCAGTAGAATCTTGACGGTTGAGCCCGGGGTGGATCTGGAGATTTTCACTCCGTTGCGCCACAACTCTGCTCTCCGCGACACGAGCGGTGCCGATGTGATTGTGGTGTGTGCCGCGCCGCTCACCACTGGCGGCGCTGTAGCAGTCGCTATAGAAGCTATCCGTGCCATTACTATCCAGGGGATCGATGCGCATCTAGTGGTCGTGGGTGACGGTCCGCTGCGCAATCGACTCGAGCGGAGCGCCTCTGGGCTGCCAGTGCAATTCTTGAGCGCCGACGACCTCTCCTTAGCCGAACGCGCCGAGGTCTTTGCCACCGCAGACTTCGCGTTCGTCACGGTTGGCGGCACCATCGGTCATGGGATCACTCTTGAGTCCCTCGCGTCTGGCACCCCGGTAATCGTGAGCGCGCACATCCAGGGCCACATTGATTTTCGAGATGGCGGTGGCCTCAGCACTTCCGCGGATCCTGCGCACATGGCACAAGCAACCCTGGTGCTTCGCGCCGAACCAGTGGAGAAGCGTAGGCGTGCTGCACGCGAGACCGCACTACCTTTTGATGCGATGCCACTCGCCCGCGCCATGATTGACCTTCACGAATCGCTGGGCTAAGCAATGAAAGTTAACGCAAGTGACCAGCCTGTTCCATCTGGCGTAGTTCTTTCTTGAGATCCTGAACTTCGTCACGCAATCGCGCAGCAAGTTCGAATTTCAATTCGGATGCCGCCTGCAACATTTGTTCATTGAGCTCTGAAATGATCTGCTCAAGGTCGTTTCCACCGCTCGCTGCGATTCCCTCACGTGAAAGATTGGGTGTAGGTGCCCGCTTTTTACCATCACGATTGCGGGTGGAAAGAAGCTCGGCGGTGTCGGCGCCCTCACGGAGGAGAGCATCGGTGATATCGGCGATCTTCTTGCGAAGCGGTTGCGGGTCGATGCCGTGTTCGGTGTTGTACGCGACTTGTTTTTCGCGACGACGATCAGTTTCTTCGATGGCGAACTGCATGGACCGGGTGATGACATCCGCGTACATGTGGACCTCACCGGAGACGTTTCGTGCTGCTCGTCCGATGGTCTGGATGAGCGACGTCGATGAACGAAGGAATCCTTCTTTATCGGCGTCGAGAATCGCGACGAGAGAGACTTCGGGAAGATCGAGGCCCTCCCTGAGCAGATTGATACCGACGAGCACGTCGTAGACCCCCTGCCGCAGTTCAGTGAGCAATTCGACGCGACGAAGGGTGTCAACGTCAGCGTGCAGGTAGCGCACCCGAACGCCGTGCTCTGACAGGAACTCTGTGAGCTCTTCCGCCATTTTCTTGGTCAGCGTTGTGACCAAGATCCGCTCATTCTTCTCGACCCTCGTGGTGATCTGTTCGAGGAGATCGTCTATCTGGCCCTTCGATGGTTTAACCACAATTTGGGGATCAACCAGTCCGGTCGGTCGGATGACCTGCTCGACGATTGAGTCGGTAATTCCTAGCTCGTACTTTCCGGGGGTGGCCGAGAGGTAAATCTTTTGACCAACGCGTTCTAGGAACTCTTCCCAGCGCAGTGGACGGTTGTCGAGCGCACTCGGTAACCGAAATCCGTGCTCAACGAGGGTGCGCTTTCGGGAAGCATCGCCCTCATACATCGCGCCAATTTGGGGCACCGTTACATGAGACTCGTCAATTACGACCAAGAAGTCTTCGGGAAAATAATCAAGGAGACAGCTCGGTGGCTCGCCAGGCTGGCGTCCGTCCATGTGCAGGGAGTAATTCTCGATGCCGTTGCAGAAACCGATTTGCTCCATCATCTCGATGTCATACGTTGTGCGCATCCGCAACCGTTGTGCCTCGAGCAACTTGCCTTGGCGTTCGAGGACTGCCAGTCGATCGGCGAGCTCCGCTTGAATCGACACGATCGCCGTCTTAATCGTTTCTGGGCTCGCCGCGTAGTGCGTTCCGGGGAAAACGGAAACGGCATCCATCTTTTTAACAATTTCGCCGGTCAGCGGGTGCAGAGAGTAAAGAGCTTCAATCTCGTCGCCAAACATCTCCACGCGAATCGCCAGCTCTTCATACACCGGAATGATCTCGATGGTGTCGCCACGAACGCGAAAGTTGCCCCGCGAGAAGTCATAGTCGTTGCGCTGGTATTGCATGCTCACAAACTTGCGAATGAGCGTCTCACGATCAATACGCATTCCCACCTGAAGAGCAATCATTGCCTCGAGGTAGGACTCTGCCGCCCCCAAGCCGTAGATGCTTGATACCGTGGAAACCACGACGGTGTCGCGGCGACTGAGTAAGGAGTTTGTCGTGGAGTGTCGTAGCCGTTCGACCTCGGCATTGATCGACGAATCTTTCTCGATGAACGTATCCGTTTGCGGGATATAGGCCTCAGGCTGGTAGTAGTCGTAGTACGACACGAAGTACTCGACAGCATTGTTGGGCATCAGGTCACGGAACTCATTAGCGAGCTGGGCTGCCAGTGTTTTGTTGTGCGACATGATGAGAGTCGGACGCTGAACCTGCTCGATAAGCCACGCTGTCGTTGCCGACTTTCCGGTACCCGTCGCGCCAAGCAACACCACGTCAGTCTCTCCGGCGTTGATCCGCTGCGCGAGTTGCCGAATGGCCTCTGGCTGATCGCCAGACGGTGAGTACTCGCTGATCACCTCAAATGGACGCACTGAGCGGGTCGGTTGCATTACTCAAGTCTAAGCATGCGCACTGACAACTTGATTAGAGCGACGCCTGCAGTTGCGAGTCGATGCGGGACCACACTTGGTCGGCTTGATGCTCGGTATCGTCAAGCGAACCATTTGTCTCAATAACGAAGTCGGCAACGGCGCGACGATCTTGGGATGTGGCCTGGGATTCCACACGGCCCCGAGCCTCGCTCTGAGACATCCCCCGATGCTCAATGAGTCGTTGAATCCGTACTTCAGGTTCAGCTTCAACCGTGACAACGAACTCAAAGCGGTCGAGAGACTGTGCAGACTCCACTAGCAATGGGATGTCGTAGACGATAATCGCATCGGGATTCAGCCGAGCAGCATCGTCAAAATGACGTTGCGCAAGTCGCCCGATCGCGGGATGAGTGATGGCGTTGAGGTCCTCCCGAGCCTGACTGTCTCGAAAGATTATGTTGCCCAGCGCTGCACGGTTCAGCGACCCGTCCTCCGAAAGCACGCCGGGGCCGAATCGATGAGCAATCACGTCAAGAACTCGCGAGCCGGGCTCGACCACTTCGCGAGCCAGAGCATCCGCATCCACTACGACCGCACCGTGCTGTTTCCAGCGCTGTGCAACTGTGGACTTACCTGACGCAATGCCACCGGTGAGCGCTAATAAGTGCATTCTCTAATGCTAGCCTCAGCGTGTTGAAAGGAACTCCGGATGCTTGAGGTGCTTACCGGTAGCGGTCTGGCTGTAGCGGCCGGACTCAATGCCTACATCCCGCTGCTAATTTTGGGGCTCGCAGGGCGAGTCTTTGATTTCGTTGAGTTGCCGGGCGCGTGGACTTGGCTCGAAAATCCTTGGGTCTTGGTGATTCTCGGTGTGCTTCTTGTCGTCGAAATCGTGGCGGACAAAATCCCCGTCGTGGATTCCGTCAATGACTGGATCCAAAGTGTCATACGCCCCGCCGCGGGAGGGATCGCCTTCGGCACTGGAGCTGCATCCGAAACCGCCGTTGTCACCGATCCCGCCGCGTTCTTCAGTTCCCATGCTTGGGTTCCCGTTGCGGTTGGTGTCCTCCTCGCGTTCGGAACGCACGCCACGAAGATGCTAGCGCGCCCCGCCCTCAACGCTGCTAGCGCGGGCACTGCTGCGCCCGTAGTGAGCGCTGCCGAAGATCTCAGCAGCGTGCTGCTGAGCTTCATGGCACTACTCGTGCCGGTGATCGGCCTTGTTGCCCTAATCGCCCTGGTTGCTCTCGTCATTGTGCGGATTCGTCGATCACGACGCGGACGGCTAACCCGCCAGTAGCGGACCTCAGCCAGTTGCTCGCCTCGCACCAGCTTGTGATCGAGGGCCTCGCACCCTCGCTGCCGGCGTTGGCAAGCGAGCTCTCGTCCGCTGGATGCTTCTCCCGTTAACGGACTGTGGCCAGCCTCCCGAAGGAGACTGGCCACAGAAATTCAACTAGAGACTAGTTGTTGCTCGAAAGCTTTTCGCGCAGAGCGGCGAGAGTCTCGTCGTCTGCAAGGGTTCCTGAACCAGCAGCGGATGCTGCCTCGTCGTTCGAGAACGAGGACGATCCAGCAGGTGCACTGCTGATCGACTCTTCCTGAATGGCGGCTGCAGCAACCTGCTTCTTGTGCTGTTCCCAACGCTCCTGAGCGGCAGCATAGTCCTGCTCCCACTTCTCGCGCTGTGACTCGAAGCCGTCTTTCCACTCGTTGGTCTCGGGGTCGAAACCATCGGGGTACTTGTAGTTGCCCTGGTCGTCGTACTCCGTGAGCATTCCGTAGAGTGCCGGGTCGAACTCGGTACCTTCTGGGTCAACGCCCTCGTTAGCCTGCTTGAGACTAAGCGAGATGCGACGGCGCTCGAGGTCGATGTCGATGACCTTGACGAATACTTCGTCGCCAACCGAAACAACCTGCTCGGCGAGCTCAACGTGCTTGCCGGAGAGCTCGGAGATGTGAACGAGACCCTCGATGCCGTCTGCGACGCGAACGAACGCACCGAACGGAACGAGCTTGGTGACCTTACCCGGTGCAACCTGTCCGATTGCGTGGGTGCGGGCGAATACCTGCCACGGGTCTTCCTGCGTTGCCTTGAGCGACAGCGAAACGCGCTCGCGCTCGAGGTCAACCTCAAGAATTTCGACGGTAACTTCCTGGCCAACTTCAACAACTTCTGAAGCGTGCTCAATGTGCTTCCAGGAGAGCTCAGAAACGTGGACGAGTCCGTCTACGCCGCCGAGATCAACGAACGCACCGAAGTTGACGATCGAGGAAACGACACCCTTGCGAACCTGGCCCTTGGCCAAGTTGTTGAGGAACGAAGTGCGGCTAGCCGACTGAGTCTCTTCGAGAAGGGCACGACGCGACAGAACAACGTTGTTGCGGTTCTTGTCGAGTTCGAGGATCTTCGCTTCGATCTCCTGGCCGAGGTACGGCGTGAGGTCGCGAACGCGGCGAAGCTCGATGAGCGATGCGGGGAGGAATCCACGAAGACCGATGTCGACGATGAGTCCACCCTTGACGACCTCAATGACAGAACCGGTGACAACGCCATCCGATTCCTTGATGAGTTCGACGTCGCCCCATGCACGCTCGTACTGTGCGCGCTTCTTCGACAGGATGAGACGGCCTTCTTTGTCTTCTTTCTGAAGAACAAGAGCCTCAACGGTGTCGCCAACGTTGACAACCTCGGTGGGGTCAACGTCGTGCTTGATGGAAAGTTCACGGGAGGGGATTACACCCTCGGTCTTGTAACCGACGTCGAGGAGAACCTCGTCACGATCGATTTTGACGACGGTACCTTCGATAAGGTCACCATCGTTGAAGAACTTCAGAGTCTTTTCGACCGCGGCGAGAAAATCTTCAGCAGATCCAATGTCATTGATGGCGACCTGCTTGGGTGCCTTGTCGGTCGTTGCGATTGTCATGTAGTAGTAGCTCCGGTATGGGTTGCGCTTCGAAAAGCGCACAATTGGGCCAACGGCAATAAGTAATTTTGTGATCGCCGCAGGCAGGCGAATAAGAAGTCGCAATTGCGACACTCCAGCCTAGCGCCTCAGGTGAGGGAAAACCAACCAGCCGACCCCAGTGTTTCTCTTTAGTTGGGGAAAACTGCGCCTTCACGGCACGGATATGAAATCAGCATCCTCGCTAGGGCTTTTCATAGTGGGCGAGTACTGCGGTTCGCAGAGTGTCAAGCCCTACTCCCCCGACGTTGAGTGCTCGGCGATGGAAGGCGCGCAAATCGAAGGACTCGCCTTCGCGCGCTTTGCACTCGTCTCGCAGCTCTTCCCAGATTCGCTGTCCTACTTTGTAGGACGGGGCTTGGCCCGGCCAGCCAAAGTAACGGTTCACTTCAAACCGAACATTAGCGGGATCGAGCGTGACATTCTTCGTCATGAAGTCAAGAGCGTAGTCCCAGTCCCAGACTCCGGTCCCGTCGAGTTTGGGCTTGCCCAGATGTACACCGATGTCGAGAACAACCCGCGCTGCACGCATCCGCTGGCCGTCGAGCATGCCGAAGCGATTCGCTGGATCATCAAGAAAACCAAGCTCGCTCATAAACCGTTCAGCGTAGAGAGCCCACCCCTCGGCGTGACCCGAAGTGCCAGACAGCTGTCGACGGTAGGTATTCAACTGATTGCGGTTGTATACGGCCTGAGCGATCTGAAGATGATGGCCGGGCACGCCCTCGTGGTAAACGGTTGTCGCTTCTCGCCACGTAGTGAATTCGGTCACCGACTCTGGCACTGACCACCACATGCGGCCGGGGCGCGAGAAGTCGTCGCTTGGCCCGGTGTAGTAGATGATTCCGTCGTGTGTTGGAGCGATCATGCACTCAAGCGCTCGCATGGGCTCTGCAATATCGAAATGTGTGCCGGCCAAGGCATTCACGGCCTCATCGCTCAGGTGCTGCATCCACTCGCGGAGCGCCTCGGTGCCATGGAGAGTCCGCGCAGGATCTGAATCGAGATGAGCAATCGCTTCCGCGACTGTAGCCCCTGGCTTGATTTCACGGGCGATTTCTTCTTGCTCACGAGTCATGCGAGCGAGTTCTTCAATTCCCCACTCATAGGTTTCGTCGAGATCGATCTTGGAACCAAGGAAGCTCTGGGACTGGAGGGTATAAAGCTCCCGGCCGAAGGCGTCTTGCATCGAAGCTCGTGGAGCTAGTTCAGTGCGGAGAAACTCTTCGAGTTTGAGGTAACTTTTGGCCGCTTCCGACGCACCGTCGTTTAGAGCACTTTCTAGAGCTGCATCGCCTGCTGCAACTGGCTGAGCCGCCGCGATAAAGCTATCGAAGAATCCACCCGGTGCTGAGATTTGTTTCGCCTGAGCGATAACTTCAGCAACTTGACGCTTGGCCGGAACGACCGCCTGATCAATGCCGTGGCGGAGGGTGGCAATGTAGCCATCGATCGCGGCGGGAATGTTGTGAAGTCGGTCTGCAATAACCGACCAATCGTCTCCGGACGCAGTGGGCATGAGATCGAGTACGCCACGGATGTCTTGAGCTGGGCTTGCCAGATTATTGAGATCGCGCATCCACAAGCTCGCAGCATCAGAGTCGAGTTCAAGCTGCAGCGTCGACACCATATCGGACTTGGTAACGAGATCCACGTGGTCAACAACAGCCTCATTCTTGAGACGCTCTAGGACATCGCGAGTAGCTTCAACAATCTCAGAGTGCCCTTCTGGTGAATAGTCGGCATACCCAGAATGCGCACCCGGCGATCCGATCCAGGTACCGATTGCTGGGTTGAGTCTTGTCAAAGTCTCAACCCACTCTTCGGCGATCGCGTCGATCGGCGTGGACTCACGCGATGCACAGGAATCCTCGTTGCTTGGCTGAAGCTTCGATTCTGACATCTTTGTCTGGCTCCTTTTTTAGCGGATCTTGTTGCTAGTCGTCTAGTTCGCTAGCAAGCAGCCGAGCTAACGACTCAAGCGCGGCTTCTGCGCCGTCATCATCGGATGTCAACGTCACAGAATGACCGAACTCGATCCCCAGCGATAGCACGCTGAGAATGCTCGCCGCGTTGACAGTCTTGCCTGTCGAGTCGGTGAGCATCACTGTCACTCCACAGGTACTTACCGCTTGAGCAAATAGAGATGCTGGGCGAGCGTGAAGCCCCACCTTTGATCCGATGGTTGCGGTTCTGCTTGTCATCTCTGCTCCTCGCTGCGGCTAGTGTTCGCCGTAATTCTTGAAAACCCTAATGAGCTGCCGAATCCCAGTTGTGTCCCGTACCAATTTGAACGTCTAGCGGGACAGAGAGGTTCGCAGCACCCGACATCCGCTCATGAACGATAGTAGTCATTTGCTCAAGCTCTCCCCCAGCGATTTCAAAGACCAATTCATCGTGAACTTGGAGAAGCATCCGCGATTTAAGTTCGCCCTCACGAATATCGGCATCGATCTGCAACATCGCAATTTTGAGGATATCGGCGGCCGATCCCTGAATGGGTGAGTTCAATGCTTGGCGCTCAGCGTTGTCACGCAAAACACGATTCTTCGAATTAAGGTCGCCAAAGGGTCGCCGGCGACCGAATATCGTTGTGGTGTAGCCGTCGACTCGCGCCTGCTCGACAACATTGCGCAAGTAGTCCCGCACAGCACCGAACCGCGCAAAGTAGTCCGTCATTAGTGCCTTGGCTTCGCTCGTCTCAATACGTAATTGCTTACTGAGGCCGAAAGCACTGAGTCCGTAAGCCAAGCCGTAGGACATCGCTTTCACCTTGGTTCGCATTTCCGACGTGACATCGGCCGGCTCAACTCCAAAGATTCTGGATCCGACAAAACGATGCAAATCTTCGCCATCGTTGAAAGCCTGAATGAGCCCTTCATCTCCAGAAAGATGGGCCATGATGCGCATTTCAATCTGCGAATAATCGGCGGTCAATAGAGTGTCGAATCCAGCGCCAGCTTCGAAAGCTGATCGAATCTGCCGTCCTGTCGCTGTTTTGATGGGAACGTTCTGCAGATTGGGTTCATTAGACGCAATGCGACCGGTGCTTGACCCTGCTTGCTCGTACGTTGTGTGTACGCGACCCGACTCATCAATCGCTTTCTCAATACCGGTGATGATTTGAGCCAGCTTTGTGGCATCCCTGTGCTTGAGCAATAGATCGAGGAACGGATGCGGAGCTTGCTCTTGCAGGTCAGCAAGGCTAGCGGCATCCGTGGAATAGCCGGTCTTGTTTGCGCGCGTCTTTGGCATCTCCAGCTGAGTGAACAGCACCTCTTGAAGCTGCTTCGGACTACCTAAATTAATCTCGCGCCCAATTACCTCGAAGGCATTGCGAGCGACTTCTGCTGCTGTTTCAGACAGTGAAGTACTGAGATCGTTGAGCAATTGCCGATTCACGGCAATGCCCGAACGCTCCATTCGAGCAAATACAGGAACAAGCGGCATCTCGATCTCGGTCAGAACACCGAGCGAACCTTCGTCTAGTCGACCGGCAAGATATTCCGCGACGCGAATAACATACCAAGACAGCGTCGCGGCGCTCAGCGCCTCTGTTTCGGGTACAAGCTGATTGGGGTCGCTTTGTTCGATCGTTTCGCCTAGGTAGTTGTACACCTGGGCCTCGAGCTCTTCAGGTTTTCCGCTTGGCTTGAGCACCCATGCAGCAAGCATCGTATCGAAGGCAATCCCGGCGATCTCGAGACCGTTAGCCAAGGCGACCTTGAGCTGCGCTTTGGCGGAATGCATGAACTTCGGAGCGTCGCTGGCTAACCACTCGGTGAGCGCTGCGTAGTCGAGTCGGTCTGCTGCCCAGGGCACAAAAGCAGTTTCGGTTGCGGTTGCTAGCCCGAGGCCGGTCACCTTGCCGTCAACGGTTGTCAGTGTGAGGCCGAGAGGCTTTGTGCCTTGAGCGCTGTTCGTAGCAATCCACTTAGCAAGTTCTTCATCAACCATCGTGCGCACAACGGGAACAGTGGTTGCTGTTTCGAGGGCTGTCGACGAGGCGGGTTCATCGCCGCGTTCCGCTGCCGCAATCTTGAGCACGCGTTGAAGCAGAGTTTTGAACTGGAGTCGATCAAAAACTTCCTGAACTGCTGCTTCGTCGATGGGGCGTCGGTCGAGATCGCCGACGGTAACCGGCAATTCGACATCAGTAAGAAGGTGGTTGAGCTTGCGGTTGCGAACCGCGCGATCCATCTGATCCCGCAAATTTTGCCCAACCACGCCCTTAATTTCTTCGGCATGAGCTAGCACTTCGTCAAGCGATCCGTAGAGATTGATCCACTTGACCGCGGTCTTCTCCCCCACTTTGTCAACGCCGATGAGGTTGTCACTGGTCTCGCCAACCAAAGCTGCGACATCCGGATATTGGTGGGGTTCCACGCCGTAGCGTTCGAAAACAGCATCGCGGTCGTACCGCTTCAACTCGGAAACGCCACGAGCATTTGGATAAAGCAAAGTGACATCATCGTTGACCATTTGAATTGCATCACGGTCGCCAGAAACAACAAGTACCCGGTAGCCGTTGTCGGAACCCTCATGGGCGAGCGTGGCGAGGATGTCGTCTGCTTCGTAATCTTCTTTGCTGAGAGTTTGGACACCCATGGCCTTGAGAGCCTCCTCCAGCAGCGGAATTTGCCCCACGAACTCGACAGGCGTTTCGCCACGCGTCCCTTTGTATTCGGGGTACTCCCGCGTGCGGAAGGAATAGCGGGAAATATCGAACGCCACGGCGAGATGCGTGGGTTTCTCATTCTGCAAGAGAGAGATCAGCATCGACAAGAAGCCGTGAATGGCATTGGTATGTTGACCCTCCCTGTTCTGAAAACTATCGACAGGGAGCGCGTAAAACGCTCGGAAGGCCAACGAGTGGCCGTCAATGATCATGAGGGTAGGCTTTTGATTATCCGACACGCAGCCAGCCTAGCCGCGCCTGCCGACAGCCGGAACGACTTAGCTTGAAGGGCCCCTCTGTGAAGTATCCCGATGACCTCGATCCTGAACTCGTCGCACGACTTATTGAATCAGGAGGCGGAGCACTCACCCAGAAGATGGGGATCGAGTTTCTTGAGTTGGGAGCCGAACGTTCGGTTGCGACTATGCCCGTTGAGGGCAACACCCAGGTGATCGGTATTTTGCACGGCGGCGCTCACGTGGTTCTCGGCGAGTCACTTGGCTCAATATCTTCTGCGATTCATGCCGGCCCCGGTCGAGTCGCCATGGGCATCGAAGTGAACGCGACCCACACCCGAGCAGTGCGCGAAGGAATAGTCACCGCGACGTGTACCGCGATCGCTCTGAGCCGCACACTGGCCACTCACGAAATCGTGATCCGTGACGAACAGGAGCGTCGACTCTCGACGGTTCGCATCACGAACATCCTGAAGGATCGCCACACCCCATAGCGCGGTGCGGGCCCCAAGATCAGTGCGGGCCTCAAGGCGGCGCGATAACGCGCCAGAAACTACTTCTTGGCGCTGAGCTGGTCGATGATGGCCTGCGACACATCGTGCATCGTCAAGCGACGATCCATAGATGCCTTCTGAATCCAACGGAATGCATCAGGTTCGCTCAGCCCCATTTTTTCATTCAGTAGGCCCTTGGCGCGATCAACGAGTTTGCGAGTTTCGAAACGCTCGACGAGGTCACTGACTTCAGCTTCGAGAGTAATGATCTGCGCATAGCGACTAAGCGCAATCTCAATCGCTGGCAGCAGATCGCTCGGAGTGAACGGCTTGACGACATAGGCAAGCGCACCAGCCTCTGAAGCACGCTCTACGAGCTCCTTCTGGCTGAAGGCGGTAAGCAGCACGACCGGGGCGATGTGGTTGGCGCTCAGGCGTTCAGCGGCTGAGATGCCGTCGAGCTGAGGCATCTTGACATCCATGATGACCAGATCGGGGCGCAACTCTGTGGCCAAGGCCACGGCGGTCTCGCCGTCACCGGCTTCACCGACAACCTCATAGCCGGCGTCACGGAGAATTTCTACGATGTCCATGCGGATGAGAGACTCATCTTCGGCAACGACGACGCGGCGAGGAGCAGTGGGATTGGTGTTTTGGTCAGTCACAAGTGCAAGCCTACGGTATTCTATTCAGCGTTGTAGTCAGCCGAATTGGCGGAATGGTAGACGCGGAGCACTCAAAATGCTTTGTTCGAAAGGACGTGTGGGTTCGAGTCCCACATTCGGCACAATATTTACAGAATGAGACCGAGATCAGAACCCCTGATCTCGGTCTTATTCGTTAACGCGCCATCCGCTATCGCATTGTTCGTTAACGGCGCGTGCCGGCGAGAACCGTTGGGTCCTCGCCGGCACGCTGGCGACAATTATCTGAGTGAACTAGTTGTTCGCCCAGACTGGCGCCTTGGCGTTAATCGCGTCACCGATGATGTGCACGCGAAGGTCATTTGTCGATCCCGCGATTCCGGGAGGGGAACCGGAAATAACGACTACCTTGTCCCCAATCTCAGCGAGCTTCTGATCAAGCAGAACTTGATCAACTTGGCGGTACATTTCATCCGTGTGGGTAACACGGTCGACAATGAATGATTCGATTCCCCAGATCAGCGACATGCGGCGTTGAATCTCAGGGTTCGGCGTGAAGGCCTTCATGGGAATGCGGAACCTCAGTCGTGACATCCGACGTGCAGAGTCACCAGATTCGGTGAAGACACAGACATATTTTGCTTCAACGAACGCGGCAACATCGGCTGCTGCAAGTGTGATTGCACCGCCCTGTGTCTTCGGCTTCGTGCCCAGCTCAGCAATACGGTCGAGACCGTGTTCTTCTGTTGAAGCAACAATCTTTGCCATGGTCTGAACCGTGATCACGGGGTACTCCCCCACGCTGGTTTCGCCGCTGAGCATGACGGCGTCAGCACCGTCCAAAATCGCATTGGCGACGTCGGACGTTTCCGCGCGCGTCGGTACGGGGCTAGAAATCATGGACTCAAGCATTTGGGTCGCAACAATGACCGGCTTAGCCATCCGGCGAGCCAACTCGACAGTACGCTTCTGAACAATCGGAACCGCCTCGAGAGGAAGTTCAACGCCAAGGTCGCCACGCGCAACCATGATGGCGTCAAAGGCGTCAATGATTGCCTCAAGGTGATCGACAGCCTGTGGCTTCTCGATCTTCGCGATGACAGGAACCCGACGGCCCTCTTCGTCCATAATCTCGTGAACCCGAACGATGTCTTCAGCATTGCGAACGAACGACAACGCGATCAGGTCAGCGCCAAGCTTGAGACCCCAGCGAAGGTCGTCTTCGTCCTTTTCCGACAGAGCAGGAACGTTGACTGCAACACCAGGCAAGTTGATGCCCTTGTTGTTCGATACGGCGCCAGCAACGATGACTTCGGTGGTCACGACAGTATCCGTCGCGCTCACAACCTTGACCTTGACCTTGCCATCATCAATGAGCAGGAAGTCGCCAGGGGCCACATCCTGAGGCAATCCCTTGAAAGTAGTCCCGCAAATCTCGCGGTTACCGACGATATCGTCGATCGTGATCTTGAAAATGTCACCGACTGCGAGGTCGTAGGGTCCATCTTCGAACTTGCCAAGACGAATCTTAGGGCCCTGAAGGTCAACCATCACTGCAACCGGCTTGCCAGCGTCCTCGGCGGCACGACGCACATTCGCGTACACCTCTTCGTGGACGGCGTAGTTTCCATGGCTGAGGTTCATGCGAGCAACATCGACACCTGCATCGATGATTGCCCTGATGTTCTCGTAGCTCGACGTAGCCGGGCCGAGCGTCGCGACGATTTTTGCGCGTCTCATAACTTCCTTTGACAATTCAGTGGTGGTGAATGGGTGGTGGTACTAGTGGTGGTGATACAGCTACACGGTCATCCCGCGATCGCTGGGCAAAACAGGGAACGGCAATTGCGTGTCCCCTTCAAGGTACCGATCTACAGCGGATGCCGCAGCCCGCCCCTCGGCAATAGCCCACACGATCAATGACTGACCACGGCCAGCATCCCCAACGACGTAAACGCCGGGAGTGTCGCTCTGGTAGTCAGCGTCGCGCGTCAGGTTGCCACGATCATCTGATCCGAGTGGCAGCTGCTTGTTGAGCAAGTCTGTCTCGGGACCAGTAAATCCGAGCGCGAGCAGCACGAGATCGGCCGGAATTTCGCGTTCGGTCCCCGCCTTCGGCACTCTGCGGCCATCGACGAATTCGGTCTCGGCGACCTTGATCGCACGCACTTCGCCGACAGAGTTAGTCACGAACTCAACGGTCGATGCCAAGTAGAGTCGCTCGCCGCCCTCCTCATGGGCACTGGACACCTCGAAGAGTGTGGGGGTCAGGGGCCACGGCTGGTGTTCTGGGCGCTCCGCCGGAGGCTGGACTCCAATGGCAAGGTTCGTAACGGAGAGCGCTCCTTGGCGATGTGCCGTGCCGATGCAGTCCGCTCCGGTGTCTCCACCGCCCAAAACCACGACGTGCTTGCCTTCAGCAGTGATTTGTTCGCTCACAGAGTCGCCGGCAACAACCTTGTTCGATTGAACGAGGTATTCCATGGCGTAGTGCACACCGAGAGAGTCGCGGCCGGGCACCGGCAAGTTGCGCGGCACCGTAGCGCCGGTAGCAACAACGACGGCATCGTAACGCGACCGCAGATCGTTCCACGAGATGTCGACACCAATGTTTACTCCAGCGCGAAAACGAGTTCCCTCAGCCTGCATCTGGGCAAGACGCAACTCAATGTGGCGCTTTTCCATCTTGAAGTCGGGGATGCCGTAGCGAAGCAATCCACCGATGCGGTCCTCACGCTCGAACACCGCAACCGTATGACCAGCGCGCGTTAGTTGCTGAGCGGCAGCCAAACCAGCGGGACCTGATCCAACAACGGCAACCGTCTTGCCCGTCAGCCGACCAGGAGGGTGTGGGGTGACATTGCCATCGGCAAATGCCTGATCAATGATCGAAACTTCAATCTGTTTGATCGTTACTGCTGGTTGGTTGATACCCAAAACACACGAACTCTCGCACGGTGCAGGACACAGCCGCCCGGTGAACTCGGGGAAGTTGTTCGTCGCGTGCAGCCGCTCAATTGCTTCGGCGCTCTCTCCCCGACGCATCAGGTCGTTCCACTCAGGAATTAAATTGCCAAGCGGGCATCCCTGATGACAGAACGGAATACCGCAGTCCATACAACGGCCAGCTTGACGAGCCAATTGACCCGACTCTTGCTGTTCGTACACTTCTTTGAAATCCATCAGTCGAAGACTGACGGGGCGTCGCTTGGGAAGCTCACGCTCTTGTACCTTGAGGAATCCCTTGGGATCAGCCACCGGTAACCTCCTTGATTCGCGCCCAAGTAACGTCCCCATCGGGGTCGAGTCCTTCGGCCAGTGCGGTTGCTCGAGTTTCGATTACTGCCGCATAATCGCGCGGAGTCACCTTCGTAAACTGGGCAGCCGTAGCATCCATATCGGCGAGCATTTTTTCGGCAACAACCGACCCTGTTTCGGCACGATGAAGCTCGAGCAGATCTTTCAGAATTTCTACATCAGCGCTGCCGAGTTCGCTCAAGCCCAGTTCGCCGGAGCTCAAAGACTCGGCGTTAACGCGTTCTTCACGCAATTGGTGAATGTACGCGGTGCCACCAGACATCCCCGCACCGAGGTTTCTCCCCGTCGTGCCAAGGATGAGTACGAGACCGCCGGTCATGTACTCAAGAGCGTGGTCACCAACGCCTTCCGCTACCGCAGTCGCTCCGGAATTGCGAACCATAAAGCGCTCGCCCACTTTTCCACGAATGAAGATGCTGCCGCTCGTGGCGCCATAACCAATAACGTTTCCCGCGATCACATTTGTCTCGGCGGGGAAAACACTCGCCAGATCAGGCCGGACAACGACCGAACCTCCGGACAGTCCCTTGCCGACATAGTCGTTGCTGTCACCGTACAGCTTCAACGAAATACCTGCCGGAACGAAGGCACCAAGTGATTGGCCCGCTGAACCATGCAGCGTGATGGTGATCGTGTCAATCGGCAGACCGTGCTCGCCGTGACGACGCGTAACCTCATGACCGAGCATCGTGCCCACTGCGCGATCAGTATTGCGCACAGGCAGATCGATCGAAACAGAGCTCTTGTTCTCCAATGCCGCGCGGCTGAGTTCAATAAGCTGCTGGTCGAAGTGCTCATCGAGTTCGTGATCTTGAGCCACCGACTGAGTGCGAGGCTCATCGTCAGCGAATACCGGTCCCTCAAATACTGGAGTCAGATCTAGGCCGTCAGTCTTCCAGTGTGAGATTGCCCGGTTCATGTCAAGCAGTTCGCTGTGGCCGATCGCTTCTTCCAGCGTGCGGAATCCTAGCTGCGCCAAGTATTCACGGACCTCTTGAGCCAAGAACTCAAAGAAGTTGACGATGAACTCCGGCTTGCCCGTAAAGCGTTCACGCAACTCGGGATTCTGAGTCGCGACACCGACAGGACACGTATCGAGGTGACAAACCCGCATCAGGATGCACCCAGACACCACAAGGGGCGCCGTCGCGAACCCGTACTCTTCTGCACCGAGAAGCGCACCGATGATCACGTCACGGCCCGTCTTCATCTGACCATCAACCTGAACCGTAACGCGGTCACGCATTCCGTTGAGCATGAGCGTCTGCTGGGTTTCGGCCAAACCGATTTCCCACGGCGTGCCAGCATGCTTGAGCGAATTCAGGGGGCTAGCGCCCGTTCCGCCATCATGGCCAGATACCAACACAACATCCGCTTTTGCCTTCGTGACGCCGGCCGCAACTGCTCCGATGCCTTTCTGGCTCACCAGTTTGACGTGGACTCGAGCCGACGGGTTCGACCGCTTGAGGTCGAAGATCAATTGCTTGAGGTCTTCGATCGAGTAGATGTCGTGGTGCGGCGGCGGCGAAATCAATCCGACTCCGGGTGTGCCGTGGCGCGTCCGTGCGATCCACGGATACACCTTGCTCGCCGGCAGCTGACCGCCCTCACCAGGCTTTGCTCCCTGAGCCATCTTGATTTGGATGTCGTCTGCATGGGTCAAGTACATGCTCGTCACGCCAAAACGGCCAGAAGCAACCTGCTTGATTGCGCTCCGACGAGAGGGGTCGAGAAGTCGTTCGACGTCCTCGCCACCTTCGCCAGTGTTCGAACGCGCTCCGAGTTGATTCATGGCGATAGCCAGTGTTTCGTGAGCTTCTTTGCTAATCGAGCCGTAGCTCATTGCACCGGTACTGAACCGCTTGACAATGCTCGCTACCGACTCGACCTCGTCGATCGGTACAGCCTCGCGACCCTCAGTCTTGAAGGCGAAGAGTCCACGCAAGGTCATCAAGTTTTCCGCTTGCTCATCTACTTGCGAGGTGTACTCACGGAAGATGTCGTAGCGACGCGTGCGAGTCGAGTGCTGAAGCTTGAAAACAGTCTCCGGGTTGAACAGATGCGGTGGGCCCTCACGGCGCCACTGATATTCTCCACCGGTGTTGAGACGTTCGTGAACCGTTGGCGCACGGTCCTCGGGATAAGCGGCAGTGTGACGTGCAGCATTTTCCCGAGCGATGGCATCGAGGCCCACGCCACCCAAGATGCTCTTGGTGCCAGTGAAATACTGATCGACGAACGCCTGAGAAAGACCGACAGCTTCGAAGGCCTGAGCTCCCGCATAGGAGCTCACTACCGAGATGCCCATCTTGGACATGATCTTCAACACGCCTTTGCCAAGCGCGGTGATCAGATTACGAACTGCCTTCTCGGCGCTCACATCAGTGATCGTGCCATTACGAACGAGCTCTTCAGCGGTTTCCATCGCCAGATACGGGTTAATTGCTGACGCGCCGTAGCCCACAAGAAGAGCCACATGATGAACCTCGCGCACATCGCCAGCTTCCACCATCAGCCCAACCTTCATGCGGTCATGCTGGCGAATCAAGTGATGGTGCACCGTAGCGACCATGAGCAGCGATGGAATCGGTGCGAGGTCCTTATTCGAGTCTCGGTCGGAGAGCACGATGAACTCTGCGCCATCGGCAATAGCCGCATCGGCCTCGGCGCACATCGCCGCCAACCGCGCTTCCATCGCTGATGGTCCAGCATCAACTCGATAGAGACCCTTAATGGTCGTCGCGAGGCGGGAGCCGGGATGCGGTTCGATGTGCTGAATCTTGGCCAACTCATCATTGTCGATTACCGGGAACGGCAGAGCGACCTGTTTGGCATGCTCAGGGGTCGCCGCTAGCAAGTTACGTTGCGGGCCAACTCCGAGACGCATCGACGTAACAACCGACTCACGAATCGAGTCGAGTGGTGGGTTCGTCACCTGCGCAAACTGCTGAGTGAAGTAGTCGAAAAGTAGTCGTGGGCGCTCCGAAAGTACCGCAATGGGCGTATCGGATCCCATAGCACCGAGCGGCTCTGCGCCCAACCGTGACATCGGTTCGATAAGAATGCGTACTTCTTCTTCGGTGTACCCGAAGGTGCGTTGACGACGAGTAACTGACGCCGGGGTATGCACGATGTGCTCGCGCTCCGGCAGCTCTTCGAGGGCAATTCGACCGCTCTCAAGCCACTCAGCCCACGGTTGCGATGCCGCAAGCTCTGCCTTGATCTCGTCATCCTCGATCAAGCGACCGGCCTGAGTGTCGACCAAGAACATCTTGCCGGGACGCAAGCGTCCCTTGCGAACAACCTTGATGGGATCGACGTCGAATACGCCGATCTCACTGGCGAGTACGACGAGTCCATCGTCGGTCACAAGGTAGCGTCCGGGACGAAGTCCGTTGCGGTCGAGCGTTGCGCCTACCAGCGAACCGTCAGTGAAGACGAGTGCTGCTGGGCCGTCCCAGGGCTCCATCAACATCGAGTGATATTCGTAGAACGCCCGACGGCGAGGATCTGCATCAACCTGGTTCTCGTACGCCTCGGGAACCATCATCATCATTGCGTGTGGGAGTGGGCGACCCGCAAGGTTCAACAACTCGACGACCTCATCGAAGGACGCTGAGTCGCTTGCACCTGGAGTATTGACCGGCAGGATGTCGTTAATATCTCCGAAAACCGCAGATTCGAGCTGCGATTGCCGTGCACGCATCCAGTTACGGTTGCCCTGCACAGTGTTGATCTCGCCATTGTGAGCGACCATGCGGAATGGCTGCGCCAAAGGCCACGAAGGGAAAGTATTCGTTGAATAGCGCGAGTGCACGAGCGCGAGCTTTGACGCGAAACGCACATCGGAAAGGTCAGGATAGAAAGGCTCGAGCTGGAGCGTCGTCACCATGCCCTTGTAGGTGATCGTCCGACAGGAAAGCGAGGGGAAGTAAGCGTGCAGATCACGTTCTGCACGCTTACGGAGACGATACGTCTGGCGGTCGAGATGAATGCCGCGCAGCGTTCCTTTCAAGTCGACACGTTTGGACTGCAAAAAGAGCTGCTCAATAGCCGGCATTGCTCCGCGGGCGAGACTTCCGAGCTCATCGGGCTGAATCGGCACATCGCGCCACCCCAATACCGTGAGATCTTCCTCGGCAGCAAGCTTCTCGATGCCAGCTTTAACATCGTGACGGGCGGCGCTATCGAGCGGAAGGAAAACATTGCCGACGGCGTAACGGCCGTTGCTCGGCAGCTCAAAATCGACGACCTCTCGAAAGAAATCATCGGGAATCTGAGTCATGATGCCCGCGCCGTCGCCGGTTCCGGCATCGGAACCGACCGCGCCGCGATGTTCTAGGTTACGAAGCGCCTCAAGCGCCGTCGTAATAATATCGTGCCCAGGGGTGCCGCGAAGCGTCGCCACCATGGCGAGACCACAAGCATCTTTCTCATTGGATGGGTCGTACATCCCTGCTGCTGCTGGGATCGAACCAAAGCGTTCAAAGGGTGGGGTAACAGCCATGCCGTACCGTCCTCACGTTATTACTGGTGCGGAGAGGGACTTCAGTGGCCCAGAGAAAATTCAGCGCCCGATAGGGGCCTGAGGGGTATCGCCGCTTGTGGCGGACTATTTCGAAGCAGTGACAGGAGCGGACTCCTCGGCAGCGTTGACGACTATGTCATGCTCAGAATACGTTTCATCGGAGTTTACAACACCATCGGCGGTCCACACGTGACCATCGACGTAGGCGCTCTTTTCGACACCAACGTGACGACGTGACTGCACAACGAAGAGAATAATGCCGAAGGCCACGGTGAAGATTGCGCCCCACACGTTAACTCTGAGTCCGAGATAAACCTCGCTGGGATCAATGCGAATCGACTCGAACCAGACACGGCCGACGCCATACCAAATCATGTACAGCGCCCACACCTTGCCCCACTGGAGGCGAATTGGGCCTGTAGCCGTGAAGACGGGAAGGGTGAGTCCAAGAACATGCTTCTTTACGAAACCGTATTGACGCTCCATTGTGAGCAAGAAGACGATGCCGACAACATTCCAGATCATTTCGTACAAAAAAGTCGGGTGGAACAGGGTATCAACGGGCAACCCTGCAGGGATTGCTGAATTACCCGCCTCGATCTCGAGACCCCACGGCAAATCAGTAGGCTGGCCGAAGAGCTCATGGTTGAAATAGTTGCCGAGACGACCAATAGCCTGAGCCAAGAGAATCGCAGGAGCGAGAGCATCCGCAAAGCTCCAGAACCGTATTCCGGTCGTACGCGCGCCAATATAGGCACCGACGGCTCCACCGATAAGCGACCCGAAAATCGCATTTCCACCATTCCAGATACGGATGACTTCCCAGGGATCCGCGCCGTCATAGAAGTAATCGCCAGGGTGAGTCAACACGTGATAGGCGCGCGCACCAACCAAACCAAGAGGCACAGCCCAAATGATGATGTCGAGAACAATCCCGGGTTCAGCACCACGATTAGTGAGCCGACGTGAAGTCAACCAGGTAGCCGCAATGATTCCCAGCAGAATGCAGATCGCGTACGTGTGGATCACGATCGCCTGGTTGGGATTGACGCCCAGACCGCTCAACCATTGGCCGAACGGAATTGTCGCGAGCGTCGACCATGAATCGGGCGGGCTCGGAATACTGAGGGGCACTAATGACAAGAGGGTCACCTTTCTGGACTGCGACTAAGCAAGCGTACCGGTCGAAAGCGACGCTGCCGTCTGTGCTACGGCGCTCACCCCGCCATTGGCCAAAGCGCTGACGAATACTGAGCCGACAATTGCACCATCCGCGTAGCTGAGCACCTCACGCACTTGATCAGCGGTCGAAATCCCCAGTCCAACGCACGCGCTCGTGGAACCCGCGTTTCGCAAGCGCGCAACCAAAGTTTTCGCTGCGGTATCGACATCAGAACGGGCGCCCGTAATTCCCATCGTGGAGACCGCATAGACGAATCCAGTGCTTGCCTCAACAGCGCGAACTAACCGGGCATCGCTGGACGACGGGGCTGCGAGGAAGACTCGGTCAAGACCTGTGCGGTCTGATGCCGCAATCCATTCTGCGGCCTCATCGCTAACAAGGTCAGGCGTAATGATGCCCGCTCCCCCAGCAGCCTTGAGTTCGTCTGCGAACCGATCGACCCCAAATTGCATGATCGGGTTCCAGTAGCTCATCAAGAGCACCGGTGCCGACACTCGCGACGTGATCTCCGCCACGGCATCAAACCCGTCTTGAAGCCGGAAACCATTAGCGAGAGCCTGCTGGGTCGCTTTCTGAATTGCGGGGCCGTCCATCACCGGGTCGGAGTATGGCAAGCCAAGTTCAATGACGTCGACACCATTCTCGGCGAGAGCAACGGCAGCCTCAATACTGTCGGCGATGGTCGGGAAACCGACAGGAAGGTATCCGATTAACGCACCTGAGCGATCACGATTTGCCTGGGCGATGGTGTCTTCTACGGTGCTCATTACTTTTCCTCCGCGCGGGAAGTAGCAGCCGAAGCCGCTTCCGCATCGATGAGGTCGAAGTATTCTGCAGCAGTTTCCATATCTTTGTCACCGCGGCCGCTGAGGTTTACCAAGATCACGGAGTCTGGCCCGAGTTCCTTGCCCAAGTTGATGGCCCCAGCCAACGCATGTGCAGACTCAATGGCGGGGATGATGCCTTCGGTTCTGCTCAACAAGCGCAGAGCATCCATCGCCTCAGCATCGGTGATGGGCAAGTAGTCTGCCCGCCCGATATCTTTCAGCCACGAGTGTTCAGGGCCAACACCCGGATAGTCGAGGCCGGCAGAAATCGAGTGTGATTCAACGGTCTGGCCATCAGCGTCCTGGAGCATGTAGCTACGTGCACCGTGGAGGACCCCAGGGCGGCCTCGTGTGAGGGTCGCCGCATGACGTTCGGTGAGGTGCCCTTCTCCTGCCGCCTCGTAGCCATAAAGCGCTACGTCGGCATCATCGAGAAAGGCGTGGAAAATCCCCATAGCGTTGCTGCCACCGCCGACACACGCTACAACCGCGGTAGGAAGGGCGCCGGTGAGTTTCACAACTTGCTCGCGAGCTTCGTCGCCGATCACCTTGTGGAAATCCCGCACCATGACAGGGAATGGATGCGGACCAGCAACAGTCCCCAAGAGGTAGTGGGTGTCTTCGACGTTGGCAACCCAGTCGCGAAGTGCCTCGTTGATCGCATCTTTGAGGGTGCGCGAGCCCGCTGTCACGGGAATGACTTCTGCACCAAGCAAACGCATGCGCGCAACGTTCAGTGCTTGGCGTTCTGTATCCACTTCGCCCATGTAGACAACGCACGACATGCCAAACAGCGCTGCCGCTGTTGCGGTCGCTACGCCATGTTGCCCCGCCCCGGTCTCTGCGATGAGGCGAGTTTTACCTAGTCGACGAGCGAGCAGTGCTTGCCCGAGCACGTTGTTGATTTTGTGAGAACCGGTGTGATTCAGGTCCTCACGCTTGAGGATGATTCGAGCACCACCCGCGTGCTCCGCGAATCGCGGAACCTCGGTAATAATGGATGGCCGCCCGGTGTAACTAGCGTGCAACTCCGCAAGCTCCGCTTGAAACGAGGAATCGTTCTTCGCCTCGTTATAGGCAGCGTCGAGCTCATCAAGAGCGGCGATCAAGGATTCGGGGACAAAGCGCCCGCCGAACTCTCCGAAATACGGTCCTAGTTCATCTCTCAGCATTAGCAGTCCAAAAATTCTTGCAGGGTGGCAATGGGATCACCGGTAACGAGGGCTTCGCCCACGAGAACGACGTCAGCGCCTGCCTTGCGGTAGTGGGCGACATCAGCCGCAGACTTCACGGCAGATTCGGCAATGCGGATAACTCCGCTAGGAATCTGATCGGCAAGCTCGCCGAACAGGTTCTGATCGAGTTCGAAAGTGCTCAGGTTTCGTGCGTTGACGCCGACCAAGCTGGCCCCAACATCCAAGGCCCGCGAAACCTCGTCAGCAGAATGCGTTTCGACCAACGGCGTCATGCCCAATGAGACGATCAAGTTGTAAAGGTGCTCGAGAATCTTCTGGTCTAGAGCAGCAACAATGAGGAGCACGAGGTCAGCACCAGCAGCGCGAGCCTCAAACACTTGGTAAGGCTCGGCGATAAAGTCCTTACGCAAGACCGGAAGTCGCACAACAGCTTTAACCGTCGTGAGGTCCTCAAGGGAACCTCCGAATCGACGCTGCTCGGTGAGCACACTAATCGCACTGGCGCCGCCGGTTTGATAGGACAACGCTAGCGATGCCGGATCGCTGATTTCCGCTAACGCACCGCGAGATGGACTAGACCGTTTGATCTCAGCGATGATGTGCACACGTTCGCGCGGCGACAGAGCCTCAAGGGCATCCAGAGCCGGAAAAGCATCTGCAGCAGCACGCTCTACCTGAGCGAGACTGACAGCCTCACGACGAACGGCGGCATCTTCGAGCGCGCCGTCGACTAAATCGGAGAGCACTCTAGTTGTGGGGCTCGACGGTGAGCTTGTCGCCACCGACGCCGTAACCGAGTTTGCGCAGAATCTGGCCAACGATCAGGCCGACAACGACGAGCCCTGCCGAGGCAAACACGAGCCACGGCACATTGAACCAGAATGCGAGCGTTCCGATTGTGAACGCGACCAACATGATGACGACGGCAGTCCATGCCGCAGGAGAGTTTCCGTGGCCGGGGTCAGTATCAGTACTCATCAGGCTCCATTCTTTGCTGATCCTAAATTCTAGCGGGAGTAAAGCTCGTGGTTGTGCCACTCAGCTCGCAGTTGGGTCGATTCCCCGACTCTGAGCGTCCCATTGAGATGCTGGATCGTCGGCAACGACTGCTGTCGCACGATCGTATTTCTTAGTGGGTGCAGGCCAACGGTGGGCCGAAATCGTCGCGAACAAACCCACAACGACAATGAGCCCGCCTGCCACTATCGCCGGTATCGGCCAGCCGCTGACACTGACAGTGTCGACTAAAGACCGAAGCGACTCATCGCCACTGATTCCGGTGGCATCCGTGATGAGTGCACCAGAGGAATGAAGCGGATCGGCGATTGCTGACTGGCTCACGGCCACAATGATCGCACCAACACCGGCGGCAAGAACTCCCAGCACGCGCCGCACGATCACGGAAGAAAGACTGAGTGCCGCAACCAGCGCGAAGATCGATAGCGCCAGAGCTGCCAGCGAGCCGGCAGCATCACTTCCGAGCACGTCAACTCTTGAGCCTTCATACAGCGCGATCGTAAACCACTGTTGAGTCCAGGAGAGCATCACGGTCGCGCCCAAAATTACGAGAGCAGCGAGCACGATCGCTCTGGAGCGTCTCACGATCACGAATTCAGCCGCCGCATCGCATTGGCCACCGCGACGGCGCGCAGTGGAGCCGCCGCCTTGTTCTTAGCTTCCTGATGTTCAGCAGCAGGGTCCGAGTCGGCCACCAGACCAGCGCCAGCTTGCACCCGCGCCATACCATCGACGATCGTGACCGTGCGAATGGCGATCGCGAGATCAGCATCTCCAGCGAAGTCGAAATAGCCAACCACTCCCCCATACACGCCGCGCTGAGCAGGCTCGAGCTCGTCGATAATCTCCAGCGCGCGGGGCTTGGGCGCACCAGAAAGCGTTCCTGCCGGGAACGTGGCACGGAATACGTCGACGGCTGAAGCATTCGGCGAAAGGTCGCCCTCAACTGACGAGACCAAGTGCATGATGTGGCTGAAGCGTTCCACCTGCATAAATTCGGTGACGGCCACAGTGCCGGGGATACAGACCTTCAAAAGGTCGTTGCGAGCCAAATCGACAAGCATGAGGTGTTCTGCGCGCTCTTTCGTATCGGCGAGCAACTCTTCAGCAAGTTCGAGGTCGTGTTCAGTGTCCACTCCGCGCGGGCGCGAGCCAGCGATCGGATGCATGTGCACCCGTTTTTGCGACACCTTGACGAGCGCTTCGGGGCTGGCCCCGACAATCGAGTATGGGCGACCAGAAACATCGACCAAGGAAAGCAGGTACATGTATGGCGATGGATTGAGCGTACGGAGCACTCGATAGACGTCGAGAGGACTCGCACTAAGTTCGTGATCGAAACGCTGCGAGATGACGACTTGAAATACGTCACCTTCACGAATGAACTCTTTAGATTTGGCGATGGCCTGCGCATACTCATCAGGAGTGGTTCGAGGAATTGGGATCGGCTCAATCTCGATGTCGACCTCTGCGAGATACGCTTCGGTCGGTCGAGCAAGCCCAGTCTGCAAAACGTCGAGTCGAGTTTGCGCTTCCGTCCACATCGTCGCGGAATCAAGATTTCCATCGTTGAGCGCCGTGGATATGAGCAACACTGTGCCATTGCGGTGGTCGAGCACAACGAGATCGGAAACGAAGCTCAGTGCTTGGCTCGGAACATCGAAATCGGCGGGCGGAGCATCCGGAAGGTTCTCTAGCTGTCGGATCGCTTCCCACCCGATAAAGCCAACGAGGCCGCCGGTGAGAGGCGGGTGGCCGGAAACTCTTGGTGTCTTCCATCGTTCGTTGAGGTGCGCTAGAGCCTCTAGCGGGGCTGTGGGGCAATCGTTGCCGAGAACTCTCTCCCTCGACAAGCCGTAGTCGATCCACTCAACGGACTCTTCGTTGTGCGTAAGCACACCAAAGCTCGCTACGCCGACGAACGAGAATCGAGACCAAATGCCACCCTGGCCCGCCGATTCAAGAAGAAAAGTACCTGGCTTGGCCTGCGCAAGTTTGCGGTACACGCCCACTGGCGTCTCACCGTCAGCAAAGACTTGACGGATGACCGGAACGACCCGGTTTCCTACCGCTACGAGGCGCTCAAATTCCGCGTGGTCTGTCGTGCTATTCATTAGAGAATCCCTGAACGGGAACGAGCGGGTCGACCTCGAAGCAGGAGTGAGTTCCGGTGTGGCACGCCGGTCCGACCTGCTCGACACCTACGAGAAGTGCATCTCGGTCACAATCGAGGGCTGCCGTCCGAACGAACTGAAAGTGGCCGCTGGTATCACCCTTGCGCCAAAGTTCTTGCCTGCTTCGGCTATAGAAAGTCACTCGACCCTCAGTCAATGTGCGGGTCAGTGCTTCCGCATTCATATAGCCAAGCATGAGTACCTCTTTGGTATCCCACTGCTGAATAATTGCCGGCAGCAGGCCGTCAGGCGCGAACTGTGCCCGCTCAAGAACATCGCTAATCGTCGCCAGGGTGAGTTCGTCGCTCATCGCGTAACCAATCCATGATTTCGAAGTGACTCTTTAACATCGCCGACAGTCAGTTGGCGATTGTGGAACACGGATGCCGCAAGCACGGCATCGGCACCGGCGGCAATTGCCGGGGCGAAGTGCTCCACAGCACCGGCACCACCACTGGCGATGACGGGCACTGTCGCAAATTCGCTAATCGCCGAGACCAACTCAAGGTCGAAACCCTGTTTGGTGCCATCTGCATCGATGGAGTTGACGAGCAATTCGCCTGCACCACGGTCCATTGCCTCGCGGGCCCAGTCGATCGCATCTCGATCGGTCTCAGTCCGACCACCGTGCGTGGTCACGATCCAGCCATCGCCGCGGCGTTTAATATCGAGACTCAATACGAGTACTTGAGCACCAAAACGTCGCGCAATGTCATCAATGAGCTGCGGTCGAGCGAGCGCTGCACTATTGACGCCAACTTTGTCTGCGCCATGGGCAAGAAGCTTGGAGACGTCGTCGGGTTCCCTGACTCCCCCACCAACAGTCAGTGGGATGAAGATCTGTTCCGCTGCTGAACGGACAACGTCGTACATCGTCGCGCGACCTTCTACCGTCGCCGTGACATCCAAGAAGGTCACTTCGTCAGCGCCCTGGTCGTAATAGCGGCGGGCGAGCGAAACGGGATCTCCTGCGTCTCGAAGATCCTTAAAGTTGACGCCTTTGACGACCCGGCCGTCGGCGACGTCGAGACACGGAATGACTCGGACTGCGACAGCCACGACTAAATCCTCGCAGCGTGGATGGTGCTGACGAGAATCGCGCGTGCGCCAACGGCG
Source organism: Rhodoglobus sp. (assembly GCF_053580035.1). Taxonomy (NCBI): domain Bacteria; kingdom Bacillati; phylum Actinomycetota; class Actinomycetes; order Micrococcales; family Microbacteriaceae; genus Rhodoglobus; species Rhodoglobus sp. The sequence continues at coordinate 284,792 of NZ_JBMDVL010000001.1, forward strand.
TAGAGCTCGTCCATGACGTGGTTAGTGTCGGTGCGTCGAACCATCGAGCGCACTGCAACCCATTCGGGATCCTGCAACGGAGAGACTGTAGGGCTCTCGATACCGGGAGTCACTTGCGTAGCGGCGTCAAGAAGTCGAACAGGAACGTCGTAGTCGATCAGCACATACTGTCGAGCCACAAGAACTCCCTGAAGGCGGCGCTGAAGGGTGGCGACACCATCTCCGGATGCCGTGCCGGAGCTAATGAGAACGGCGGTGGAATCGAGGATGACCGGTCCGAAGATTTCGAGGCCCTGAGCGCGCAGCGTTGAGCCAGTGGACACGACGTCGGCAACGGCATCCGCTACTCCAAGGCGGATCGCGGACTCGACGGCACCATCGAGGCCTACGAGCTCTGCCTTTACTCCGTGACGCTCAAGAAACGCACCAACGAGTCCTGCGTAGCTGGTGGCTACCCTCACTCCATTGAGATCGGAGAGTTCAGAAAAGCGGCCGGGCGTTCCGGCGAAACGGAAGGTGGATCCCCCAAAATCAAGGCTCGCAATTTCAACAGCAGGCGACTGCGAATCCAAAAGCAAGTCTCGGCCAGTGATCCCAACGTCGAGAGCGCCGGATCCAACATAGGTAGCGATGTCGCGGGGGCGGAGGTAAAAGAACTCAACGCCATTGCGTTCGTCACGTACGTTCAGCGCGCGGGGGTCCCGGCGACCAACATAACCAGCTTCCGACAGCATTTCGGAAGCGGTATCACTCAGTGAACCCTTATTGGGCACTGCAACTCTTAACATGTCAACTCTCAGTCAGTTCGCGCGAAAAGGGGTGTGTTGGCGTCAGAGATGTCGCCACACGTCGTCGGGCGTTAGCCCCTTGGCGACCATGAGAACCTGGAGGTGATAGATCAACTGAGAAATTTCTTCAGCAGTCTCTTCGTCAGACTGGAATTCGGCGGCCATCCATACTTCAGCGGCCTCCTCAACGATCTTCTTGCCGATCGAGTGCACTCCAGCATCGAGCAAGGCTACCGACCCTGACCCTGCTGGGCGTTCGACCGCTTTGCGGCTTAGTTCTGCAAAAAGTTCGTCAAAGTCTTTCACAGGTCAAGGGTACCGCCCCGAAGGACGGTCCCCTGCCGTTTTGCGAGATGCAGCTCTGGAGCTAGTTCGTGCCGAGAAGGTCGATCACGAAGGTCAACGTGCGACCAGACAACTGGTGTCCTCCACCAGCGGGGCCGTATGCCAAGTGAGGAGGGCAAATGAGCTGACGACGTCCGCCAACTTTCATCCCGGGGATACCTTCTTGCCATCCGCTAATGAGAGACGTGAGAGGGAAGTTGATGGACTGTCCGCGGCTCCATGAAGAATCGAACTCCTCGCCGGATTCGAAATCTACGCCCAAGTAGTGAACGTCAACGGTGGCACCCGCAGTTGCTTCGGCTCCGGTTCCTTCTTCAATATCAATAATGACAAGCTCAGTGGGCGCTTGGCCCTCATAGAACTCGACCTCTGGCTTAGTTTTTCCTGAATCGCTCATAGGACTAGTCAACCAGACCCGATCGCTTGCCGGCGACTAATGACGGTGTGCGGCTGCCCGTTCGCGCAGTTCTGACACTCGAAGTGATGGATCGGATCCACGATAAACGGATGACCCCGCAACAAAAGTGTCCGCACCAGCCGCAGCGGCAATTTCGATGGTTTGTTCATCGACCCCTCCGTCGACTTCCAACCACACATCGAGGCCACGCTTATCGACGAGTTCACGCAACTGGCGCAATTTGGGCATCGTCTCTTCCATGAAACTTTGCCCACCAAAGCCAGGTTCAACGGTCATCACTAGTACCTGATCGAATTCCTCAAGAAGTTCGAGATACGGCTCGATCGCCGTCCCCGGTTTAACCGCGACACCAGCACGCGTGCCCTGAGATCGGAGCGTGCGCGCGAGCGCAACAGCATCCCTAGCGGCTTCGGCATGGAAGGTGACCGCAAAAGCACCCAAGTCTGCATAGTCGGGAGCCCACCGTTCTGGGTTCTCAATCATGAGGTGAATGTCGAGCGGGATCGGCGACACCTGCTGGATTCGTTCAGTCATCTGTAGCCCAAACGTGAGATTAGGCACGAAATGGTTGTCCATGATGTCAACGTGAACCAGATCGGCGTTCGAGATGCGAGAAATGTCACGCTCGAGATTGACAAAATCGGCGGCGAGGATGCTGGGACTAATGCGTACTGACATAGCGAGAGCCTATCTAGGAGTCAGCCTTCACGAGCAGCTGAATGAACATGGCGTCGGTACCGTGACGGTGCGGCCACAACTGGACATGGGTGGCATCCGGGAGATCGAGCTCATGTACCGTGACTGTGCGAATTACCGCAGGAGTGTCCATTTTGGTCACATTCGGAACTTTGCGAAGCACAGACCCGACAATCGCTTTCGTCTCAGCAGCGTGAGGCGAACACGTCACATAAGCAAGCACGCCGCCTGGCTTGAGAGCATCGAGTGCCGAATGAAGCAGCGCCGTCTGCAGCGCGCCAAGTTGGGCAACATCACCCGGCTGCTTTCGCCACCGAGCCTCCGGGCGGCGACGTAGTGCCCCAAGACCAGTACATGGTGCGTCGAGCAAGATGCGGTCAAATTGGCCAGGATGTTCGCGGCCAATCTCGACACCATCCTTCTCCCAGACCTCAGGAGGTGAATCGAAAACCGCAAGGGCATTTCGCACGAGCTTTGCGCGGGCAGGAACGAGCTCGTTAGCGGTCAGCTTCGCGCCACCGATGAGCGCCTCTGCGGCAAGCAACGCTGCTTTGCCGCCCGGACCAGCACACATATCGAGCCACGACTCGCCAGCAACGATCGGACGCGCCCGACTCAAAGCCAGTGCAGCCAATTGCGAACCCTCGTCTTGCACACGTGCTCGCCCCGAAGCCACTGCAGTATTCTTGCCAGGGTCACCCTCGCGAAGGGTGCCACCGACCGGCGAATACTCAGCGACCGTCACACCAATCTGAGTGGCATCCGCGAAGCCTGGTAGCGCGACAACGGAAACTCGTGCAGGAACGTTATCGGCAGCCAATAGTCCCTCAAGCTCAGCCTCACGACCCTCGGCAACCAATACCTGACGGAAGGCACGGGTCACCCACAACGGATGCGAATACGCCAGCGCCAGAGCCTCTTCCCCTGACGCAGCCGAACCGATCACTCGCTCACGCCAGACGTCTGGTTCGTGCTTCGTAATGGCACGCAAGACCGCGTTCACAAAACCTACCGCCGAGCGGGAACCGATCGTCTTAGCCAAACGGACCGACTCGTCGACAGCAGCATGCGACGGGATACGCATCGACAACAACTGATGAGTTGCGAGCCTCAGAACATCAAGAACCGGCGGATCAATCTTTGCGACAGCACGACCGGCAGCCTGCTCAATTACCGCATCGTAGTAGCCCTGCATGCGGAGAGTCCCATAGGTCAGCTCAGTGGCAAGTCCCGCATCCGCTGTCGACAGCTTCGCGCGCTCGAGATGAACCGGCAACAACAAGTTGGCGTACGCATCGGACTCGCGCACCGCCATAATGACATCGAGCGCGACTCGACGGGCTGACTGTGCGTAGCTCACGAAGCCACCACCTCTGATTCTGAATTCAGGCCGCGCCACCAGGCTGCGGCATCCATTGCGTTGCGCCCCTCCGGATGAACCCGGAGAAGCTCGATTGGTTCTGAGGCTGTGCCGACAAAAACTTTTTTGCCGACGAAATTGATGTGGCCGATCGGGAGAGCGGGGGTTTCGCGGGCGATCGCCGCGTCAAGTACTTTCAGTCGCTTGCCGTCTACCTGAGTAGATGCGCCGGGCTCAGGGGTGACGCCTCGGATTTGGTTGTGCACGTCTTGAGCACCCTGCGACCAGTCGATACGACCGTCTTCTAAAGTCAATTTGGGGGCAAGTGTGATGTTGCCGGACTGTGGTTCGGCGTGAGCTGTTCCCGCTGCCAAAGAATCGACCACAGTCGAGAGAAGAGTTGCACCGGAGAAAGACAGTTGTTGCAGAAGGGCACCCGCTGTTTGCTGCGCACCGATGGGCTCGGTCATGGTGGCAAAAATATCCCCAGCATCAAGCTTCTCAACAAGTTGGAATACAGTCGCGCCGGCGACCGTATCGCCGCCCATAATGGCTCGTTGAACTGGCGCGGCCCCTCTCCACTGAGGAAGCAGCGAAAAGTGCAGGTTGATCCAGCCAAGGCGGGGAATGGTCAACACGTGCTTGGGGACTAGTCCTCCATAAGCAACGATCACACCGAGGTCCACATTGAGCGCCTCAATTGACTCACTCGCCGTGTCGTCAAGGCGGTTTGCCCGGATAACCTCGACTCCGGCCTGTTCCGCTCGAGCGGCAACAGGCGTCGGGGTCATCACACGACGGCGCCCCTGAGCAGAGTCAGTCCGCGTGAGCACTGCAGCAACCTCGTGCTTGCTCTCTAGCAGCGCGTCAAGACTGGGTACAGCAACGTCGGGGCTACCGGCAAAGAGGAGTCGCAACGAAGTCATCCACCAATTCTCTCGTGAAAATACGGAAGCTTTCGCACTCTTGCTTTATAGATCCACAAATGGTTCGAGATCGTCAAGGTGAACACGCAGTCCGGGTGGTGGCTGGCTCGCTCGTGGCACACCCGGTTTGCGGTTGCTGCGCGACACTGTTGTGGCCGCGATAACGAGGGCCTTGAGTTGTTCGGCAATCGCCGAACCGGCCTTGTAATCGAAACGGATGATCGTGCGAACCACCCCGTCTGCAAGATCCACTGGCCCAAGAACATCAAGCGGTTCGACGTGCAGCTTCTCGATTGCGTCAGTGATGAGATCAACCTTGCCGGTGAGGGTGGCGACACGAATCGCCGGCGGAAACCTCAACTCTCGGCGGTCGGCAAGCTCAGAACTGGCAAAATCCTCTTGACGCCACGTCACCAACGCGGTGGCCAGCGAACCACCAACCCCAACGATCACAGCTGGAGCACCGTCGGCGGCCAGCGAGATGGCGTTCGACCACCAGCGGAGACAATCCTCCGATACCCTCAAGCTTTCGCGGGCGAGCATCCCGGCACCGTCAAGGAGAAGCACCGCACGGTAGCCGCCCGCGGCGACAGGCTCAGCACCCCGAGTGGCAATGACCAATGATGGTTCAGACGAGACCGTGAGCACTTGGTGATCGCCGTCTGCCACGATCACGCGATAGCCCGGAAACGCTCGGCCCAGTTCATCAGCCGTGCGGGCGCTGCCCGAGCCGACCATGCGCAATCGCGTCCCGTCACATTCACGACAGCGCCACTTCACGGCTAGCGCTCCACACCAGACGCAGCTTGGGGTCGCTGAAGCCGAACGCTGCGCAAGCGGGCCGGCGCAAGTTGTGCACCGCGCTGACTGTGCACAATCAGTACAGGCAAGCCGTGGCGCATAGCCAGGGCGCGCGACCTGCACAAGAACTGGGCCCTCATCGAGACCGGCACGCGCCGCCTTCCACGCCGACGACGGGATGCGGGCTATCGCCGCCAGTCGATCCTGACTTTCCTGATTCGCCGAAGGGATTACCTTCGGTGGACGGATTCCCCCGGGATTCAGTGAGACAAGCCAGCCGACTTCGACGAGTCGCTGAACTTCTGTGCTGCGGGAGTGGCTCAGAAACACCAAGGCGCACTGTTGCTGCTCCTGACGAAGCAGCGCGGCATCCCGCGTATGGATGTATGGCGAAAGATTTTCGCTGTAGAGCGAATCGCCGTCATCCCAGATCACGATCAATCCCAGGTTTTTCGCCGGGGCGTACACCGCAGATCGGTTGCCGACGATGACATACGGAGAGTCGTCGTGGGTTCTCAAGAAGTTTCCGTAGCGACGCTGCACGCTCTGGCGCGCATCCAGCCTCAGAATTCGGTCGTCCGGGATAAGCGCAGCAACGGCAGCCTCAAGCTGCTCCTGATCACGAAAATCTGGCGTCGCCAGAATCGTTGTCGAGCCACGAGCGAGCGTCTGAGCGGCCAACTCAGCCATCGTTACAGCCCACCGACCAACCCACGTGCCTGGAGAAACTTCAACGACCCCGGTGGGAGCCGACAGCGCCGCCCTCTTGTTCGTTGTCAGAAGCGTCGTGACAGATTCTGCGTGGAAATAGGTGACCGGCAGCGGCTGCCCTGAGGGCTCAAACGTCACGGTCGCAGGATCAGGAAGCAATTTTTCGGCGCGAGCGTGGCGCTTCGGAATTCCTAGACGCAACACATCAGCTGCGTTTCCTGCGGCGCGATCTGCTGCAGCGCGAGCGAGCGTCCACACTTCTGGAGATAAGACAGGAAACGGCGAAACAATCGAATCGAGTTCGCTCAACTTGCCGGCGTAGTCGACAGTGTCTGTTAGTTCGACAATCCAACCCTCGACCAAGCGGCCGAGGGTCTTGAGCGGAGCCTTGACCCGAACACCAGCGCGCGCTTCGTGACGAAGATTCTCGGGAATCGTGTAATCGAAAAGCCTGTCAAGTTGCGGCAGCGGAGAGTCAATGAGCACCCGTGCGATGGATGCTTCAGTCATCTCTAGAGCCCGGCGGCCCTGCGAAGAGCCTCAACGCGGTCGAGTCGTTCCCACGTGAACTCGGGAAGCTCACGACCAAAGTGGCCATAGGTAGCCGTCTTGGCGTAGATCGGGCGAAGAAGATCCAGATCTCGGATGATGGCGCCAGGTCGTAAATCAAATACCTCGTGAATCGCACCAAGAATTGCCTCGTCTGAAACGTGGCCAGTGCCGAACGTTTCGACATAGAGGCTCACCGGAGCCGCGCGGCCAATCGCGTAAGCAATCTGGATCTCGAGGCGATCGGCGAGGCCAGCAGCAACAGCATTCTTTGCTACCCAGCGCATGGCATACGTCGCCGAGCGGTCAACCTTCGACGGATCTTTACCGCTGAAAGCTCCCCCACCGTGACGCGATGCCCCACCGTAAGTATCGACAATCACCTTGCGACCAGTGACGCCAGCGTCGCCCTGCGGGCCACCGATCTCAAATCGGCCACTCGGATTAACGATCGACTGCAGGTTCGAAAGATCAAGACCCGAGCTTTCAGCAATCGGGCGAACCACAAGCTCTTCGATCTCCGACCGCAACTGAGCGGTCGAAATGTGAGGCGAGTGCTGCGTCGAGAGAACAACAGTCTCAATGCTGCGCGGGATGTCGCCCTCGTAACCGACGGTGACCTGTGTCTTGCCGTCCGGCCGCAGATAATCCACGAGACCGAGCTTGCGAACTTCCGCAAGCCGCTCAGCCATCCGGTGGGCAAACCACACCGGTGCTGGCATCAACTGAGGAGTTTCGATCGTGGCGTAGCCAAACATCACGCCTTGATCGCCGGCGCCGAGAACATCAAGTTTGTCGCTCGAGTGTCCCTCGCGAGTCTCCAATGCGACATCTACGCCCTGAGCAATATCGGGCGACTGAGCGCCAATCGAAATTGACACGCCGCACGATCGGCCGTCAAACCCTACTGCTGAAGAGTTGTAGCCGATCGCTGAGATGCGATCTCGAACGATTGCCGGAATGTCCGCATAGCCGGATGTCGTAACCTCACCGGCAACATGAACAAGACCAGTCGTGACGAGTGTCTCAACCGCAACACGAGCGTTGGGGTCTTCCTCAAGCAGCGCATCAAGAATGCTGTCGCTGATCTGGTCACAGATCTTGTCGGGGTGTCCCTCGGTAACGGACTCCGAGGTGAAGGTGCGCAGGGGCGAAGTCATAAGCCGTCTCCGGTAGTGATGAATGGATGTCAGCGGGCTGCGAACACAAGATCCAGAATGCGGTGGGCCACCGACAACTTGCTTCCGCTTGCCTCGCCCACTCTATCTCCGGCCGTGTTGATCACGACGACAGTGTTACTGTCTGTGGCGAATCCTTCGGTCCAACCCACACGGTTGAGAACAAGAAAATCGCAGCCCTTTCGGGAAATTTTTGCTCGCCCCAGTTCGACGAGAGCGTCATCGTCAGGTTCAGTCTCAGCGGCAAAGCCAACGATCACCTGATCGCGAGTTCGGTTGCTCGCCAGTCCACGCAAAATGTCAGGATTCTCTTCCAATCGGAGTTCAAGAGTGCTCGAATCGCTGCGCTTCTTAATCTTGGACTGAGCGGTCTCCGCTGGCCGATAGTCGGCAACAGCGGCTGCCATCACCACAAGATCGGCGTGTACAGCCTCGGCAACAACCGCCGCCTGCAGCTCTAGCGTCGAACCGACTTCAATAAAGTGAACACCGGGAGGGGCAGAAACCTCAAGATTGGCTCCGATAAGCGTGACGGATGCACCGCGCGCCGCCGCCGCGGACGCCAACGCAACCCCCTGCTTTCCACTCGAACGATTACCAATGAATCGCACCGGATCGAGAGGTTCACGGGTGCCACCAGCAGTAACGAGCACCGTGCGACCGGCGAGATCGTGAGAGGAAACCGCCAACTCCAAAGCAGCAGAAACTATGTCGCTTGGCTCCGACATCCGACCGGGTCCGCTATCGGTGCCAGTCAATTGACCTGATTCCGGGCCAATGATGTGGATGCCGCGCGACCGCAGCGTCTCAATATTGGCAACGGTGGCCGGATTGAGCCACATTTCAGTGTGCATGGCCGGAGCGATGACGAGTGGTGCGGTGCTCGCCAAAATAGTGTTGCCGAGAAAGTCGTTGGCCTGACCGGTGGCGATTTTTGCGATCGTGTTCGCTGTCGCTGGCGCAACGATGATCAGATCGGCTGCTTTCCCGACGGCAACATGGCGAACTTCGTCAACGCTCTCGTACAGGTCGGTGTTGACCGGGTTGCGACTTATCGCCTCGAGCGTGGGGATTCCCACAAAGCGCAGAGCATTGCTCGTCGCAACAACATGGACATCGTGGCCAGCGAGCACAAGCTCGCGCACAACGGAGACAGCCTTGTAGGCAGCGATTCCGCCAGAAATTCCGACGACTACGTTGAGCGCGGTCACCGAAGTGGGTCCTATTCGCCGCTGAGGCGCTTGAGTTCGAGCTTGTTCTCGTTGATCTCGTGAAGAGCAACCGAGAGAGGCTTGTCTTCGATCGTGGAGTCAACTAGGGGTCCGACGTTGTCGAACAGGCTTCCTTCGTGAAGGTCTGCGTAGTAGTCGTTGATCTGGCGAGCACGCTTGGACGCGAAGATTACCAGCTGGTACTTCGAGTCAACCTTCGACAGCAGTTCGTCGATGGGGGGATCAATGATGCCCGAGTTCTTGTCAACCATGGGGGTGCTCCTTGGAGTCGGAAGTGGTCGCGCCAGCGGGCGCATCCATCAATTCTACGACTTCTTGAGCCGCTTGGCTTACTTCTGTGTTCACGACTTTCACATCGAACTCTTCTTGAGCCGCCAATTCGACCTTTGCGGTCTCTAATCTGCGCGCCTGTTCGGCCGCATCTTCGGTGCCGCGGCCAATCAATCGGCGAACCAATTCTTCCCAAGTGGGAGGCAGAAGGAAGACCAATAGTGCCTCAGGCATGACCGAACGCACGGCGCGCGCACCTTGCAGATCAATCTCCAGGAGAACACGCTTTCCCGCAGCGAGAGCAGCATCGATTGGCGGACGCGGCGTGCCGTAACGGTAGGAATTGTGCACGATTGCCCACTCGAGAAGCTCATTACCGGCGATCATGGCGTCGAACTGTTCATCACTAACGAAGTAGTAATGAACTCCGTCAACTTCTCCCGGGCGGGGCTTTCGTGTCGTCGCAGACACGCTAAGCAAAACGTCGGGATGATTTTCCCGAATGTAGCTCGAGACAGTACCTTTGCCGACGGCTGTTGGACCAGCGAGCACGACGAGACGCGTGGGTTCCGGACCTTGACGATCGGAAAGGTACGCGGCGAGTCGGTCTCGCTGTTTCGGACCGAGACCACCGACGCGCTTGCGCTCGGCAATAGCCAAATCTTCCATCACTGATTCAACCCTTGTCGGCCCCAACGAGGGAACACTGAGCAAGAGCTCGCGAACTAACAACCGAGCCTCAGGGCTATCTGGACTTGACCACGCTGTGCGTGCAACGCTCAGAGCGGTTCGTGCGCGCTCGGCAACTTCACGTTTGACCGATGCGCGAGCTCGGCGGGCAGCAATCGCCGCGCGCGATGCAGCAGCTCTATCGACTGCTGGGGGTTCCGGGCGAGGTCCCATCAGCGCACCTGCTCACGAAGTTGAGAGCGTAACGAACGCAATTCGGAGGGAATCTGGCTCGCTCCCTCTTGGAGAACGCTTCGCGAGACCGTGACAATAGTGTTCACGACCGCTGGACCGTATAGTTCACGCGCTTGCTCAACCAATGCTCCTTGAGCGCCAAAACCCGGGGCCAGTACCGGTACATCGATCAACTCTTCAACTCGCATGCCGTAGTCGGCGACGTTCACCGTTGCACCAACAACAACACCAAACGAGCCCAACCCGCTCTCCGAGTTGAGAGCACGAACATCTCGAACCACGCTGGCCGCAACCGTTGCGCCCTCATGTTCACCCTCAACAATGCGAGCAGATTGGATGCTCAAAGCTGAAGCGTTCGATGTCGCCGCAAGTACGAAAATCCCTTTGCCAGCGTTGCGCGCCAACTCAAACGGTCCTGAAAGTTCTGAAACGCCCTGGTACGCGACCGCCGTCATTGCATCAGCCTCCAGAGGAGATCCCGGAGTGAGCCACGCTTGCCCATACGCCTCTACCGAAGACGAAAGATCGCCACGCTTGACGTCGGCGATGACAAGCATTCCGGCCGAACGTGCCAAAGCGAAGGACTCTTCGAGCACCGCATAGCCGGCAGATCCAAAGCGCTCGAAAAATGCCACCTGTGGTTTGATCATTCCTACGTTGCCTGCTGCAGCATCCACCGCACGAAGCGCAAATTCGCGAACACCGTGCACATCATCGGAAAGCCCCCAACTCTCGAGCAAGAACGGGTGGGGGTCAACCCCCATGCAGACTCCCCCGAATTCCTCGAAGGTTTGCTCTAGTCGTGACGCGAAGCTAGGCATTGTTAGCAACTTTCTCCAGCTCGGCAGCGCGATCGAGGGCGTAATCCTGAAGAGAGCGAACATCGAAGCCATCACGGATGGCCTCAAACGAAGCTACCGCCGCCGCAAGTTGGGCCATGGTTGTGAAGATCGGTTTGTCGGCGGCGACCGTCGCTGTGCGGATTTCGTAACCATCGGCACGCGCGCTGCGGCCGCTTGGCGTGTTGATGACGACATCCACCTTGCCTTCGTTGATCATCTCCACGATCGACGGTTCCGCAGCGTCAACCTCTTGACCCATGAAGTATTTGCGCACCACTTGAGCCTCGATGCCGTTGCGCGCGAGAATTTCGGCGGTGCCTTCGGTGGCGAGAATCGTGAAGCCAAGCTGGCTGAGGCGCAGCACCGGCAGGATGACGGCTCGCTTGTCACGGTCAGCAACCGATACGAACACCGATCCGCTGTCGGGTAATCCACCATAAGCCGCCTCCTGGCTCTTGGCGAAGGCCTTCGGGAAGTTGGAGTCGATTCCCATGACCTCACCGGTCGAGCGCATCTCTGGGCCAAGAACGGAGTCAACAACCTGACCCTCAACCGTGCGGAAGCGGCGGAATGGCAACACTGCTTCTTTCACCGAGACCGGCGACGTCGATGGCACTTGCGAGCCATCGAGAATCGGAAGTAGGCCGCTATCGACGAGCGAACGGATGCTCGAACCGGCCATCACGAGAGCGGCAGCCTTCGCCAGCGGGATACCGAGTGCCTTCGATACAAAGGGAACGGTACGACTCGCGCGAGGGTTGGCTTCGAGCACATAAAGGATGCCCTGACCGATCGCAAACTGCACGTTCAGCAGACCGCGCACGCCGACGCCTTCAGCGATGGCGAGTGTTGCTTCGCGCACGCGATTGAGCACGTCGCGGCCAAGAGTGACCGACGGAAGGGTGCATGCAGAATCGCCGGAGTGAATACCGGCTTCTTCGATGTGCTCCATGATTCCGCCGACGTAAAGCTCAGTACCGTCATAAATTGCGTCGATGTCGATCTCGATCGCGTCATCGAGGAAGCGGTCAACGAGCAACGGTGAGCTCGGCGAGATGATCACAACGTCGCGCACCCGGTCGAAGTAATCGGCGAGAGCTTCGGAGTCATAAATGATCTCCATGCCACGCCCACCAAGCACGTGCGAGGGACGAACGAGAACCGGGAACCCGATGTGCTCGGCGATCTCAATCGCTTCGGACTGGTTAGTGGCGGTGCCGTTCTTCGGTGCGAGCAGTCCAGCGTTGTCGAGAATCTCCGAGAACAACCCGCGTTCCTCGGCAAGGTCAATCGCCTCTGGTGTCGTTCCGAGGATCGGGATGCCTGCATCCTTGAGTCCCTGAGCGAGACCCAGAGCTGTCTGGCCGCCGAGCTGCACGATCACTCCGAGGAGTTCACCACTCTTGCTCTCTGCATGGATGATCTCGAGCACATCTTCGAGGGTGAGGGGCTCGAAGTAGAGCCGGTCACTCGTGTCGTAGTCAGTCGAGACCGTCTCGGGGTTGCAGTTGATCATGATGGTCTCGTAGCCCGCATCGGAGAGGGCGAACGAGGCATGAACGCACGAGTAGTCGAACTCAATACCCTGGCCGATACGGTTCGGGCCCGAACCAAGAATGATGACCTTCGTCTTGTCGCTCGGGGCAACTTCAGTCTCGGAGTCGTAGCTGGAGTAGTGGTACGGGGTAAGTGCGGGGAACTCGCCGGCACAGGTATCGACCGTCTTGAAGACGGGACGTACGTTCAGGCCCCAGCGAAGATCGCGAATTTCTGCCTCGGTGGAACCACGAAGGTCAGCAATCTGTACGTCGCTGAATCCATGATTCTTGGCGTGAGTGAGCAGGGCAACAGTCAGCTTGTCTGCTTCGGCAATGTCGATTGCGACCTCGTTGATTAGCGCGATCTGGTCGATAAACCACGGGTCGATTTTGGTGGCATCGAACACCTCTTCGGTCGTGGCGCCGGCGCGCATGGCCTGCTGCACCGTAACAATGCGACCGTCAGTAGCGATGGCCGACAGGGCAAGCAATTCCGTCTTGTCACCCACTTGACCGTTCCAGTGGAAGCTTGAATCTCGCTTCTCTAGTGAGCGAAGCGCTTTTTGCAGGGCCGTCGAATAGTTGCGACCGATTGCCATGGCCTCACCGACCGATTTCATCGTGGTCGTGAGGCGGGTGTCTGCCGCCGGGAACTTCTCAAACGCGAACCGCGGAACCTTGACCACAACGTAGTCGAGGGTCGGCTCGAAGCTTGCGGGGGTGACCTTGGTGATGTCGTTCGGGATTTCGTCGAGACGGTAGCCGATGGCGAGCTTGGCCGCGATCTTTGCGATCGGGAATCCGGTTGCTTTCGACGCGAGTGCGCTTGAGCGTGATACCCGTGGGTTCATCTCGATGACAATCACACGACCGGTCGCGGGATCGATAGCGAACTGAACGTTGCAGCCACCAGTGTCGACCCCAACAGCACGGATGATGTCGATGCCAATGTTGCGAAGGTTCTGATACTCACGGTCGGTCAAAGTGAGCGCCGGCGCGACTGTGATCGAGTCACCGGTGTGAACACCGACCGGGTCAACATTCTCAATCGAACACACGACAACAGTGTTGTCTGACGTGTCGCGCATGAGCTCGAGCTCGTACTCTTTCCAGCCCAGGATGCTCTCCTCGAGCAGCACCTCGGTAGTTGGACTCTGGTGCAAGCCGTCTGTGACCATACGGATCAGTTCCTCGCGAGAGTACGCAAACCCCGAACCGAGACCGCCCATTGTGAAAGAGGGGCGGATCACGAGTGGATATCCAAGATCCTCAGCGAACTCAACCGCCTCGGTAACTGTACGAGCGATGTACGACTTTGCGACGTCTGCCCCACAGTCGATCACGAGCTGCTTGAAAATCTGGCGGTCCTCTCCGCGGTTGATCGCTTCGAGGTTCGCGCCGATCAGCTCGACGTTGTACTTTTCGAGGATGCCGTGAGCGTCGAGCTCGATAGCCGCGTTGAGCGCCGTCTGGCCGCCGAGGGTCGGGAGCAGAGCATCCGGACGCTCCTTGGCGATGATCGACTCGATGACTTCCCACGTGATGGGCTCGATGTAGGTTGCATCGGCGAAATCGGGGTCGGTCATGATCGTCGCGGGGTTCGAGTTGACCAGGATGACCCGGATGCCCTCCTCGCGCAACACTCGACAGGCTTGTGTTCCCGAGTAGTCAAACTCTGCTGCCTGACCGATAACGATCGGGCCGGAACCGATGACCAGTACCGAGGAAATGTCTTGTCTCTTGGGCATTACTTGCTGTCCTTTGCGTTCTCGAGAACAAGGTCGCGGAACCTGTCGAAAAGATAGTTGGCATCGTGGGGGCCAGAGGCCGCCTCGGGGTGGTACTGAACTGAGAAGGCGGGGATGTCGAGCGCTCGAAGGCCCTCGACCACGTTGTCATTGAGGTTGACGTGGCTTACTTCGACGCGACCGAAGCCGGCCGGTGACTGGCTGATCACACCGACGGGGGCGTCAACCGCGAAGCCGTGATTGTGAGAAGTGATCTCAGTGCGGAGTGTGTTCACATCGACAACTGGTTGGTTGATTCCGCGGTGACCGAATGGCAACTTGTAGGTTCCGTACCCGAGGGCTCGGCCCAAAAGTTGGTTTCCGAAGCAAATTCCGAAGAACGGAAGTCCCTTCTTGAGGACGTCGGTGAGGAGGGCGACATGATCATCCGATGCAGAAGGGTCGCCGGGCCCATTCGAATAGAAGACTGCGACCGGGTTGATGGCGAGCAGCTCATCGAAAGTGACCGTCTGTGGCAGCACGTGCACTTCGAAGCCGCGCTCCGCCAAGAATCTCAGGGTGGATGTTTTCACACCGAGATCAAGCACGGCGAGACGCCCGATGCTGTCGCCGATCGCGTCGACGACATAGCTTTCAGCGGTGGACACCTCGGATGACAAGCTTCGGCCGGTCATCTGCGCTGTGCTGTTCACTGCGGCGAGCTGATCTTCGTGACTCAACTCAGCGTCAGCACCGGAAAAGATTCCGCCGCGCATTGACCCAGAATCACGCAAGCGCCGGGTGATCGCCCTAGTATCGACACCGCTGATGCCCACGATTGACTGCTCGGTGAGCTGGTCATCGAGGGAACCGTTTGCGCGATAGTTGGAAACAACGCGGCTAGCGTCGCGAACGACAAAGCCCGATACCCAGATGCGCGAGGACTCAGGGTCTTCGTCGTTAACCCCGGTGTTGCCAATATGCGGCGCCGTCATCACGACGATTTGTCCGGCATAGCTCGGGTCGGTGATCGTCTCTTGGTAACCGGTCATCCCTGTGGCGAACACGACTTCGCCAAGACGCTGGCCGCGGGCACCGTATGCCTGTCCGAGATAGCGAGTGCCATCTTCCAGTACGAGCACTGCTGCTTCAAAGGTCATGGGGCTGCCTCTCATTGCTGATGACACCGGCGAGGGCTTGTTCACAGGCCTCGGGGTCATCCATTCGGAAATAACTATCGACTGCTGTGCCATCGAGCGTCCACTCGATCACCTGCAATCCGTTGTTCTCGACGACACGGTCGATCGTCAAAGATGCCCGCGAAATGCCGCGCACGTCGGCGCGCGGTATCCACACATCGCGTTCGCCAGTGCGGAACACCGCGACGCCGTGGGGGTGCACCTCGATGCTGCAGTTGCCGCGGAAGCCCAGCGTGTGAACGGCAACACGATTGAGTTGATCTCCGCCGAGCGTCGTCGACACATACTTTCCCGTGAAGCTCGGGTGCGTGCCAGGCAAATCTGCTGGAGGCAGCTGGGGAACGCTGATGTGCGATTGGCGACGCTTGCGCGCGAACCACCCGGCAACCATCAGCCCCAGGAGTAGCGCGAGGAAAGCGACCACGATCAGCGTTGACACATCTTTAGACATTGTTGGCCTCCACGGTGGCAAGTCGCGCGCTCCGAGCAACTTCATCACTATCAACCAATTCGCCATCCCTCACGGTTTCATACCCGTTATGGATCGTAGTGAGCACGCGGCCGGGAAGCGTGCGCCCCAAATACGGCGAGTTCGTGCTCTTGCCGCGCAACGATTCGGTACTGAACGTCGATCGTGCACTCGGGTCAATCAGCACGAGGTTCGCTGGCGAGCCGAGCGCAAACGGAACCTGATAGCCGTCGAGACGCCCGATCTGTGCCGGCGCCTGTGAGAGTACGCGCGCGACATCTGCCCATGTCAACTGACCGGTATCGACAACGGCCTCTTGCACAACGTTCAGCGCTGATTCGAGACCGACCATTCCAAACGCTGCCTCTGCCCACGAACACTCTTTTGCCTCGGGAGGATGCGGAGCATGATCGGTAGCAACAATGTCGATGGTTCCGTCGGCGAGAGCCGCTCGTAACGCGTGCACATCCTCATCACGGCGAAGCGGCGGATTCACTTTGAATCGAGCGTCGTAGCCACGCACAAGTTCGTCTGTCAGCAGAAGGTGATGCGGTGTGACTTCTGCCGTTACCGCAATGCCGCGGGCTTTCGCCCACCGAATGACGTCAACCGAACCTGCCGTTGAGAGGTGACAAATGTGAAGCCGTGCTCCGACGTGCTCAGCGAGCAGTACATCGCGAGCGATGATCGACTCTTCGGCAACCGCCGGCCACCCGGCGAGACCAAGCTCGCTCGATACAGCGCCCTCGTTCATTTGGGCATCCACTGTCAGAGTCGGCTCTTGCGCGTGCTGAGCAACAACTCCATCAAACGTCTTCACATATTCAAGCGCTCGGCGCATGAGAAGCGCGTTGTGAACGCACTTGCCGTCGTCGGAAAAAACCCGGACACCCGCACGCGAGTTCGCCATGGCACCAATCTCAGAGAGTGTCGTGCCGCCAAGGCCCTCGGTGACAGCGCCGATGGGGCGCACTGTGGCATAGCCGTGGGTATCGCCCAATGACTGCACTTGCTCTACTACTCCGGCAGTGTCTTGCACCGGCATGGTGTTTGCCATAGCAAAGACGGCGGTAAAGCCGCCGATAGCCGCTGCCCGCGTGCCTGACAAGACGGTTTCGCTCTGTTCAAAGCCAGGTTCACGAAGGTGGGTGTGGAGGTCAACCAGACCTGGCAAGGCTTGAAGTCCCGAAGCATCAATGGTGCGATCCGCAGTGCTGTCGTCGGTAAAAACGCCCCGGTCAATGGTGAAGTCGGTGCGCTCGCCACTAGGCAAAGTTGCGTTGACAATTCTTATACTCAAGAGAGTCCTCTTCTCTGGGGTACTACACGGACGTCGGTGACAGAGGCTAGTTCTTCACTCATCGCTCTACAGCTCCGGACAGCAAGTGATACAGCACCGACATTCTCACTGAGACGCCATTTCTGACCTGATCGAGCACTGTCGACTGCGGCGAATCTGCCGCCGCAGCGGAGATTTCTAGACCGCGGTTCATCGGCCCAGGATGCATAACCATGCTACTGGCTGGAAGTGCACGCATTCGTTCGTCGTTGAGTCCCCACTGCTTCGAATATTCGCGAGCATTAGGAAAGAATGCGGCAGCCATTCGTTCACCCTGAACTCGCAACATCATGATGACATCTGGGCCCTGGGCAATCGCGTGATCGAGGTCATAGGACACTTCAACAGGCCACCCGCTGAGGTTCACCGGCAAGAGCGTGGCCGGGGCGACGAGAGTGACGTGCGCTCCGAGCGTTGTGAGTAGCCAGACGTTCGACCGGGCTACCCGAGAATGCACAATGTCGCCAACAACGGTGACGGTGACGCCGTCGAGATCCCGTCCGCGAGCGTTCGCACCATGAAGTCGGCGCCGAATGGTAAACGCGTCAAGCAGCGCTTGAGTGGGATGCTCGTGGGTTCCGTCGCCAGCATTGACAATGCCGGCATCGATCCATCCGCTGTCAGCGAGTGTTTTGGGCGCTCCAGATGCCCAATGACGAACGACCACAGCATCAGCCCCCATGGCGGCAAGAGTCTGAGCGGTGTCTTTGAGGTTCTCCCCCTTAGATACGCTCGAGCCCTTGGCGGCGAAGTTGATCACATCGGCACTGAGCCGTTTCGCTGCTGCCTCGAAGGAGATACGAGTGCGAGTGGAGTCTTCGAAGAACAGGTTGATGACGGTCTTGCCGCGGAGAGTCGGCAACTTTTTGACCTCACGCTCGCCAACAGCCGCCATGTCTTCGGCAACATCGAGAATCGCGATGGCTTCGTCACGTTGTAGACCCTGTGTTGTCAGTAGGTGCCTCATCCGATCGTCACCTCATCAGTGCCGTCGATTTCTTCCAGGCGCACATTAATGCGTTCTTCCATTGAGCTCGGAAGGTTCTTCCCTACGAAGTCAGCGCGAATCGGAAACTCGCGGTGGCCACGGTCAACAAGCACAGCTAATCGAACCGCTCTCGGTCGCCCTAGGTCACCCAGCGCATCAAGAGCAGCGCGAATTGTTCGGCCTGAGTAGAGAACGTCGTCAACGAGCACAACAGTCTTACCGTCGATACCACCACCGGGGATGTCTGTCGGGCCAGTTGCGCGAGTGGGGTTCTGAGCAAGGTCGTCGCGGTACATCGTCACGTCGAGCGCACCGGCGGGAATAACCGCAGAGTCGACGGAGTGGATGATCGTCGAGATTCGCTTCGCGAGAGTTACACCGCGGGTAGGGATACCGAGAATGACGAGATCGTCTGAACCGCGATTGGACTCAAGAATCTCGTGGGAAATACGAGT
This sequence comes from Rhodoglobus sp., assembly GCF_053580035.1. Lineage (NCBI taxonomy): Bacteria > Bacillati > Actinomycetota > Actinomycetes > Micrococcales > Microbacteriaceae > Rhodoglobus > Rhodoglobus sp. The sequence continues at coordinate 303,547 of NZ_JBMDVL010000001.1, forward strand.
CAACGCTCGGGTGATATCAGCATGCTGCAGCACTGTGCGTACAGGCATTCTGACCTCCTTCCCCGCCTCTCTGGACGGAATTTAAAGGAAATCTGTTTCACCGACTATAGCGTGCTCACGACAGACTTATGAACCCCAGCGCTTGAGTAGGAAACGCTCAAGCAAGCCCACAAGGCTGTCGGTGGTCTTGCCAAGCACACCAAGCAGAATGATCGTCAAGAACAATCGATCGATCCGACCATTGTTCTGTGAATCAACCAGCAGATAACCGAGTCCCAAAGATGCTCCTAGCAGCTCGCCCGCCACCAGAAATAACCACGCCTGCGCCAGAGCAAGCCGCAGCGAAGAAATAACTGCAGGCACCACCGCTGGCAGCTGAACGAGACTCAGGAGGGCCGGGCCGGAGTAACCGTAGCTACGACCCAATTCCACTAGGTGAGCATCCACATGTCTGAGAGCGGACGCGACCGTTGTATAGACAGGAAAGAACGCGCCGATCGCAATCAAAACAACTTTGGAATCCTCGTTGTAACCGAGGTAGAGCCCGAGGAGCGGAACCCAAGCCAGCGACGGGACTGCACGAAGCGCCCCCAACGTCGGGGCAAAAAAATCAGAGACGCGAGCGGACAATCCGACAACGGCTGCCAATGCCAAACCAACAATTGAGCCCATCGCGAAGCCAAGGATCACCCGTTGCGTCGAGATAGCAACATGCTGATAGAGCACTCCACGCTCGTAGAGATCTACGCCCGCTATCCAGACACTGAGGGGTGTTGGCAGTCGATAGCTCGCTACCACGCCGGAAGTCGCAATGATTTGCCACAGCACGATTAACGCAACAGGAACAACCGCACCCAGAATCATTGAGCGCACCAAGCGACGTCGGCGCTGTGGCGCTGCGGCAGAGATCGCCGGAACGGCCTCGACGTGGTTCACGTCGGGCCGCTCCAACACGCTTGAATCGTTACTCGGCGACACGGCTCGGATCCGCAGCATCGACATATGTGGTCTCGAAGAGTGAGGCGAGTGCATCGTCAATCTGTGATTGCGCAGCAACAGCACCAGAATCCACGAAAATTGGACCGATTATGTTCAGCACATCGAGCTGCTTCTGGCCCGGCGCGGGATCGATGGCAAGGTTGGTGCGCTCCAGCAGCACCGAGTTGGCGATGGGAAGATCAATACCCGCAACATCAGCGAAAATCGCTGCAGCATCATCGGGGTTATCTGCGGCCCACTGCCGAGCCTTCTCGTAAGCATCCACTACGAGTTGGGCGAGATCAGGGGACTTCTCGAGAAAACTTTCCGTCGCATTCAAGAACCCGTAGCTGTTGAAGTCAGGATTGTCATAGACGATGCGCGAACCCGCATTGACGACGGATGCACTCATCAGCGGATCAAGACCAGCCCACGCATCCACTGCACCCGATTCCAACGCCGTCTTACCGTCAGCGTGTTGAAGCTGGGTGATCGTAACTTCATCAAGGCCGATACCGAATTCTGCGAGAGTTTGAAGCAAGAAGAAATAGGGGTCGGTTCCCGCATTGGCTCCAATGTTCTTACCGCGCAGGTCCTCAGCCGATTGAATAGGCGAATCCGCGGCAACGACAATAGCGGACCAGTTTGGTTGCGAGTACACATCAACCGTTTTGATCGGTGAACCATTAGCCCGCGCCAGCAGTGCTGCTGAGCCAGCAGTCGAACCGATGTCAAGAGCTCCGGCGCGGAGAGCATCGTTCGCCGCTGCGGAACCGGATGACTGAATCCAGGTCACCTCGACATCATCGCCCAGGGTGTCTTCAAGCCAGCCCTCTTCCTTGATGATGAGACTCAGAGGGTTGTAGGTAGCGAAGTCAACAGCGAGGTGGTCACTGCTCCAGCCACCGTCGTTGTTTGCAGCCTCCGGAGACAGTGCGGAACCTTCACCGGCAACACAGCCAGAAATGCCAAGCGTCAACGCAACTGCGCCAGCGGCAAGGGGAGAAAAAAGTGAACGGCGAGACATGATTTCCTTCGTGGGTGAGTAAAGAAGCGGGGATTAGTGGGAACTGAGATGGTGGGTGGGAACCCCGAGGCCTTCAAGTAGTTCGGCCCGAAGTTCGGCAAGATCTCCGCTGCCGCGATCACGAGGGCGCACACCGGGGACAGTGACAGTGGCCCTGATACTCGAGCCCTCGTGTGCGGTGTCACTACCGACCGCACCAAGCAAAATGACGCGATCCGCTAAGTAGAGCGCTTCATCAACATCGTGAGTGACGATGACGATAGTGGCGGGTTCAGCAGCATGAAGCTCGAGAAGCAGATCTTGCATTGAGAGCCTCGTTAGCGCGTCGAGCGCTCCGAAAGGTTCGTCGAGAAGGAGCACGCCTGGCCGGCGGGCGAGAGCTCGCGCGAGAGAAACTCGCTGCGCCATTCCCCCCGAGATTTCCCGCGGGCGAAGCTGTGCAGATTCAGACAGTTTGACAAGCTCGAGGAGGTCAGCGACCCGATCGCTATCGTCGCTCGTAGGCTTGCCACGAGGAAGCCCGACCTCGACATTTCGTTTGATCGAACGCCACGGAAGCAAACGAGGCTCTTGAAAAGCAATTGCCGAACGCGCGTCAAGACCGGTAACGGGTGCACCGCCGATGCTGATTGCGCCACCGGTTGGTGAATCCAATCCACCGATATGGCGCAACAGCGTTGACTTGCCGCAGCCAGAGGGCCCGATGAGGGCAACAATTTCTCCGGCGCTGATGTCGAGATCGATGTTGTTGAGAACACGGCGCTCGCCAAACCTTCGCGAGAGATCGCGAATACTGACGGACAGCGCATCGGCTGCCGTGCTGCGGCGGGGGGATGAAGAACTCATCCCTGAACGCTAGAACTCCTCGGCGACAATGGCGATCTGCGCCGTAACGTAGCGTCACGCAACTGCGTAACGCTACGTCACAATAGAGCTAGTTACTCGCTACTGGCCGCAATGCGACCGAGCAAACCGTTGATGAAACCTGCTGAATCTTCAGTGGAGTGAACCTTGGCCGATTCGACGGCTTCAGAAATCGCGACACCGGTGGGAACATCATCGTTGTACAAGATTTCCCAGAGACCGATACGCAATAGAGCGCGATCTACCGCGGGCATCCGGTTAAGGGGCCACCCCTGCGAATAGGTCTCGATGAGTTCATCAATCTCGTCACCGTGAGCGGTAATCCCTAAGACAACTTGCTGGGCGTACGCCCACGAGGTTGCCCGTGCCGGATCGTTCATCGCACGGAGTGACTCTGCTGCCAACGCTTCGTTGATGCTTTCGCCACGAACATCGGCACCGTACATAAGGTCAAGCGCGCGCTTACGCGCCTTGCTGCGTGCCCCCATTTACTCGTTCACGCGGCCGAGGTAGCTACCATCGCGAGTATCAACCTTGACGCGGGTGCCCTGCTCGAGGAACAAAGGAACCTGAATCTGATATCCGGTTTCGACGGTCGCAGGCTTGCTGCCACCGGTCGAACGGTCGCCCTGAAGGCCAGGCTCCGTGTACGTGATCTCCAGAACAACGGATGCCGGGAGCTCGACGTAGAGAGGGTCACCGTTGTGGAGTGCGATTACCACGTTCTGGTTCTCGAGCATAAAGTTTGCGGCATCGCCAACAGCTTCAGCACTCAACGTGATCTGGTCGTAGTCGCTCGTGTTCATGAACACGAAATTTTCCATGTCCTTGTACAGGTACTGGAATTCGGAACGGTCAACAGTCTCGGTCTCGATCTTGGCGCCAGCGTTGAATGTGCGGTCAACGGTCTTACCCGAACGCACGTTCTTCACCTTGGTTCGAACGAAAGCGCCACCCTTGCCGGGCTTGACGTGTTGGAACTCGATAACGGTCCACAATCCACCGTCCATGTTGAGAACGACGCCGTTCCTGATGTCAGCGGTAGAGGCCATGCGTAAATCCGTTTCTGTTAACGAGCAAAAGCGCGAGTAAGTCGCGAAGGCGACAAATGCGACGTTCGAGTCTAACTGAGTCGACGAGCAACCGCGTCGAGGGCGAGAATGTACGATTCGAAACCGAATCCGGCAATCACTCCGGTTGCCACACCAGAAATCACGCTCGTGTGACGGAATTCTTCTCTGGCGTGTGGATTCGTGATGTGCACCTCCACGAGCGGGAGCCCTGCGCCAGTGACTTGAGCTGCAGCATCCCGCAGAGCGTACGAGTAGTGAGTGAAAGCAGCAGGATTCATGATGACCGGCGATCCTGAATCGACAGCCTCATGGAGCCAAGAAATCAGTTCTGTTTCGCTGTCGGTTTGGCGAAAGTCGAGCACAACATTTTCTCCATTGGCCAGCCCTCGGGTGTGAGCTTCAAGAGCGGATTGCAGCTCGCGAAGCGTTCCCCCACCATAAACATCAGGCTCTCGACTGCCGAGCCTGCTGAGGTTGGGCCCATTGAGGACAAATACTGTAGTCACCGCTCCACTCTAGCGAGGCACGAGCCCGCTAGACCCCGACTTCCTGATAGGCGGAGTACAGCATCGCTTCGTCGGGGCCATTCAACATGGATGTGCGGCCGACCGAGTCGAGCACCACAAAACGAATCATTCCCGCCCGGGCCTTCTTATCGCGCTGCATAGTCGCGAGAAGAGTGTTCCAACGACCGAGGGGGTAATCGATGGGCAAGCTGAGCGACTGCAGGATGCTCCGGTGCCTGTCGACAACTTCAGAACTGAGCGATCCAGCGAGGTGGGCTAGTTCCGCAGCAAAAACCATTCCGACGGACACTGCAGCGCCGTGACGCCAGCGGTAACGCTCGGCATGCTCAATTGCGTGACCAAGAGTGTGCCCGTAGTTCAGAATCTCTCGAAGACCGGTCTCCGTGAAGTCTTCGCCAACTACACGAGCTTTCAGTCCGATCGACAATTCAACAACGCGCCGAAACTGTTCAGAATGTGGATCGATGACCTTGTCGACGTCAGCTTCAATGATGTCAAGAATTTCGGGCTCACCGATGAATCCGCACTTGACGATCTCAGCGAATCCGGCCAAGATCTCGTTGCGAGGAAGGTCTTCTAACACGTCGAGGTCCGCGACCACAGCGCTCGGGGCATAGAACGCTCCCACAAGATTCTTGCCTTCAGCAGTGTTGATTCCGGTTTTTCCACCCACAGCAGCGTCAACCATGCCCGCGACACTCGTTGGGCACTGAATGAGCTTGATTCCGCGCAGCCAGGTGGCGGCGACAAAGCCAGCAAGGTCAGTCGCTGCTCCCCCGCCGAAACCAATCACAGCATCGGTGCGAGTGAAATCGGTCTGACCCATGATCTGCCAGCAAAAAGCGGCAACTTCGATCCGCTTGGCGTCTTCGGCATCCGGAATCTCCGCAAGAAGTACCTCGTAGTTCTCCGAGAGCGACTCGCGCAGTGCATTTGCTCTCGCACCAAGCGTCGGCGGGTGAATGATCAACACCTTTGTTACTCGCGGACCTAGCTGCTCAGCGAGCTTCGGCAGCAGGCCTCGGCCGATGAGAACATCGTAGGGGCTCGTTCCAGGGACCGGGATGATCGTGGTTTCAGTCATTGCTGTTGGGTTCCCAACCAGTCGGCGATCTCGCGCGCAACTTTCTCCATAGGCTTAAGTGAGGTATCAATCGTGAGAGAAGCAAGCTCGTCATAAATAGGACGACGGGCTTCGACGAGCTTTTCCCATTCATCAGCGTTATTGGCCAATGGCCGTTTACTTCCGGCAATCCGCAGGCGCGCGGCAGCCTTCGACATCGTCAATTGCACAACGCGGTGGGACGCAAGGTCAGCACGCGTCTCCAGGTTCAGCACCGCTCCCCCACCCAGAGTGACGACGGCAGGTTCGAGTAGTGCGTTGGCGACGGCTTCGCGCTCTCGCGCACGAAAATATTCTTCGCCAAATTCTGCGAATAGTTCAGGGATGGGGCCGTGTGAGGCGACGACAACCTTGTCAGTGTCGACAAGGGGCACATCCAAAATTTTGGCTAGTCGCTTGCCTGCTTTAGTTTTTCCTGCACCGGGCGCCCCAATGATGACAACGATCGCTCCGCCATCATTGAGCATACGTAGCCCCGGTGGTCTGGAGCGCATCAGGGATCGCGGCTAGGTATGCCTCGAGGTTTCGCTTAGTTTCGCCAAGCGAATCTCCACCAAATTTTTCGAGCACTGAGTTCGCCAGAGTGAGCGCAACCATCGCTTCCGCTACCACGCCCGCAGCGGGAACGGCACACACATCCGAACGCTGATGATGCGCCACGGCTGCTTCGCCCGTCGCAATATCCACCGTTCGAAGAGCACGAGGAACCGTCGAGATTGGCTTCATGGCGGCACGAACACGCAAGACAGTGCCGGTAGACATTCCGCCTTCGATTCCGCCGGCACGGTCACTCTCTCGAGAGATTCCGTCAGGCGAGTGCACAAGTTCATCGTGCGCGACTGAACCACGACGTGCAGCTGTCTCGAAACCATCCCCGACTTCGACGCCCTTGATCGCTTGGATGCCCATGAGTGCGGCAGAAAGCTGCGCGTCGAGACGACGATCCCAGTGGGTGTACGAACCGAGTCCCGGTGGCAAGCCATAGGCGAGGACTTCGACGATTCCCCCGAGGGTGTCGCCATCTTCATGGGCGAGATCGACCTCAGCAACCATTTGCTCAGATGTCTCGGGGTTGAAGCACCGCAAAAGGTCGGCGTCGAGGGTCGCAACATCGCCGGGTGTTGGCAGTGCGCTTCCTGCTGGCACCCGAACCGTACCAATCGACAGAGTGTGACTAACGAGATGAATTCCGAGACCGTCGAGGAACGCGCGCGCAACGGCCCCGAGAGCAACGCGAGCTGCAGTTTCGCGTGCGCTCGCTCGTTCGAGAACGTTACGGGACTCGGCAAAGTCGTACTTTTGCATCCCTGTGAGGTCGGCGTGCCCCGGACGCGGACGCGTGAGGGCGGCGCCGCGCCCCTTGGGCAGAGTCTCTGGGTCGACGGGAACCGGACTCATCACTTCGACCCACCGAGGCCATTCAGTGTTACCGATGCGCAACGCAATGGGGCTACCCATCGTGGCACCGAAACGGATTCCCCCACTCAGCGTGAGCTCATCCTGCTCAAACTTCATGCGGGCACCACGGCCATAGCCGAGCGTACGACGCACCAAGTCCGCCTGAATTTGTTCAGGTGAGATGGGCACGCCCGAAGGCATCCCCTCAAGAATTGCGACCAATTCTGGGCCGTGAGATTCACCGGCCGTTAACCATCGAAGCATGCGTCAATCCTCCCACACGAGATGACGCCACATTTTACGCAGTGCTGGATCACCGTCCCAGTGAACTCGCCGTACCTGTTGCTAGACCTCGTCGCGAATCGACGGCGTCTCAATTGCGGCACGCATCGAGTCAATCGCATCCGCCTCATGCGCCAGCGGCACATCTGGCGTTCCTGAGGCAAAAATACGTACTTGAGCAATGGCCTGATTGATCAGCAAATCATGACCAGAAATTACTGTTCCGCTTGCAGCCATCCAGCTGTGCGCAATGTCGCTCGGCCATGGGTCATAGGCAACATCAAAGAGGGCTGCTTGCTTGCGCACAGCCTCAGCGAACTCAAGATCTATGGCCCCGCCAGGGACCGTTGTGACAACAACAGAGGGAATGTCGGCCGCCCGAGCCGCATCGTGCCATTGTCGAACAATAATCGTTGCACCGAGCGACTCGCCAAGCACCTTGAGGGGTTCCGCTTTTGCTGGGCGGCGCGCGAAGATGACGATCTTTTGCGCGCCGAGACGAACAGAAGCCACGAGAAGCGATGCGGCAGTGGCACCCGCCCCCAGAATCCAGACGGATTCCAAGCTCGACAATCCGGCATCGAGAAAACTGCGCATGGCGCCCTCGACGTCCGTGTTGTAGCCACGGAGACCGGCATCCGTCACTACGACAGTGTTTGCCCCTCCAACGAGCTCAACAAGCGGGTCAGCCCAATCGAGTAGTGGAACGACATCGCGCTTGAGAGGCATCGTCAGTGACAGTCCACGCCAGCGTCCATCGAGAGCCGCAAGAAACGCGGGCAGAGACTCTTCTGACAGATCGATTGCATCGTATTCCCAATCGAAACCGAGAGTTTTGTACGCCGCACGATGGATTGCCGGGCTCAACGAGTGAGCGATGGGAGAACCGAGAACGGCAAGCTTCGATCGGGCGGATCCCGCGGCCGGAACACGTGAGCTGTCTAGCAATAGCTGCCATTCTCTTCGCTCTCGGCGCACCAATCGCGAAGCTGCTGGGCTGCAGCCTCATGGTCGTCAACATTGCTGGTGAAGACCGTCTCCCCTGTCGCCAAGTTGATCGGAACGAAGAATAGCCAGTCGCCGGCGGCAGGGTTCAGGGCAGCATCGATCGCCAACTCGCCGGGGAGACCAATCGGTCCGACAGGCAGACCGGGATTGGCGTACGTGTTGTAGGGATTGCTGGCATCAGCGCGTTCGGAGTCTGTTGTCCACACCGTGTGGAGATTTCCGGTGCCATAGGCGACGGTCGCGTCGGACTGAAGCAACATCCCCTGATCGAGTCGGTTGTAGAAGACACGGGCAATTTTGTAGAAGTCGTCGGTATTGGGGCCGGCTTCGCGCTGGACAAGCGCTGCCATTGTCAGAATTCGGTAGCGGTCTTCAACAGGGACACCCGCTGCATCCAACTTCTCGTACATGGTGTTGACCATCAGGTCGAGTACGACGTAGGGGTCTTGGCTGCCGTCGAGTTCGTAGGTTGCAGGGAACAGGTAGCCCTCAAGGCTGACAGCTTCGGCGGGAAGCCCAAAGTGTGCGAGATCTTCGGATGCCGCCTGCACATCAGCGAGGGCAATGCCGGTGGTTTGGGAGATGATTTCGAGCGCGTCGGGCAAGGTTGTGCCCTCGGTGATCAAGACTCTGTCGGTTACCTTGTTCTCTGGGTCAAGCAGAGCATCAAGTGCAGATTGAGCACTCATCTCCTTTTGAAGGGAGTAGTTTCCTGGAAAGAAGGCTGGGTCCGTTTCTTGCGCAAGCAACAGATCGTAGAACGCATCGAAGGTCATCGTGACGCCAGCAACATTAAGGCTCCGCGCGATATCGGATCCGATATCACCCGAGTTGACGGTGACGATAACTTCCTCGCCGTTGCCACTTCCTTCAAAGTCGTTTGGCAGTTCCCAGCCGAGCACTTCGCGGATCTTCTCTTCGTAGTTGACCCACGCAAAAGTTGCGACTGCAGCACCGGCGATGGCAATAACAAGAATCGGGAGCCCAATGATGAGCCACCAACGACGCTTGCGTGGTAGGCCTCCTGGTGTCGAACCGTCAGTTTCCGGAGCAGCTTCTGCGGTCCTCCCCCGCGATGCTTGCGCCTCGTGAGCCGCTCGCGCTTCGCGCCGGGTCAGTGGCTGTTCGCCAGCGCCTACTACCGGAGTAGAGGATTCGGTGCTTGCCGCGCCATCGGCACGTTCGGTGCCATGCGAGGCCGCGGCGCGAGCCGACTTCGGTGCACTTTCACCGGGTTGATCGTTGAAGATATCTTCCCAGTTCGGTTCATCGGCCATGGTTCAGGATCCTAGCGTCGGTTCGACAAGTTCTCCGGGCAATCGCGCCGCTGAGCGCTCGAAGTCGAGGGCGTGTTGCAAAATTATAACGGCGGCAACCTGATCGACGACCGAGCGAGAATTTTTTGCGGTGCGACCGGATGCCCGCAGCGCAGTATGCGCACTCATCGTGGTCATCCGCTCATCTACGAGCCGCACGGGCAAATCGGAGCTATCGGCAAGCTGTTGAGCGAATTCTCGAGCATCACCGGTTGACGCAGTATCCCGTCCAGAAAGAGCGATGGGGAGGCCGACGACCAGTTCAACAGCCTCGTATTCCTTCGCGATAGCCAGCACTCTTGTGATACTTGCTTGTGCGCGCTTCACCGTCTCTACTGGGGTCGCCAACATCCCGTGAGGGTCGCTTCTCGCAACCCCGACCCGAACTTTTCCGACGTCAATACCGATTCGAGTACCTGAGCGCATGGACTAAGCGGACAGAGTCGAGACGATAAGTGCGAGAGCGTCGGGAATCGAAGCGGGGTTTGCGCCACCACCCTGTGCGATGTCTGGCTTGCCGCCACCGCCGCCACCGAGCACCCCTGCTGCCGCCTTGGCCAGTGCCCCAGCGGCGAGACCATGAGCACGAGCCGCCTCATTGGTCGCGACAATGACGGCAGGCTTTTCGCCAATTGTGGCAGCAAGTGCTACGACAGCAGCCTTCGAGCCGAGCCGCTCACGAACTGACTGGACAAGTCCACGAAGGTCATCGTTTGACGGAAGCTCGCCAACATTCTCGACGACGGCCTTCACCGAGCCCAGCACTTGCGCTGTCTCGACCAAGGCCGGTACGCGCTGCGAGAGCTGGCCAGCCTCAAGCTGGGCAATCTTGCGCTCGGCTGCCTTAAGGTTTGCCATCAGTTCGGCAATCCGATCAGGCAATTGCTCCTTAGGCGTCTTCAAATTGGCAGTAAGTTCTGAGACGATTGCGCGCTCCGCTGCAAAGTTTCGGAATGCGCTCATGCCGACGAAGGACTCAACGCGGCGGTTTGACGATCCGACCGACGACTCACCAACGAGCGAAATAAGTCCGATCTCAGCGGAACGGGCAACGTGGGTGCCAGCACACAACTCGAGCGACCAAGGTCCACCGATTTCGACAACGCGAACCGTATCGCCGTACTTCTCACCAAACAGCGCCATCGCGCCGAGGTCCTTGGCGTCATCGAGTGCCATGATTCGTGTCGTGACTTCGAGGTTGTCACGCACAGCAGTGTTCGCGACTTCTTCAATCTCAGACTTTGTCTCAGCCGAGAGAGCCTGCGACCACGAGAAGTCCAGACGCATGTAGCCAGCCTTGTTGTATGAACCAGACTGGTGAGCATCCTTGCCCAAAATTTGACGCAAAGCTGCGTGGATGACGTGGGTTGCCGAGTGCGCTTGAGTTGCGCCGCGACGCCAATCGGCATCCACGATCGCTGTTGCAGCGTCTCCGACGCCGACCTCACCGGACGTCACTTGCACCTTGTGGCTGATGAGTCCCTTTACCGGGCGTTGGACGTCGAGAATCTCTAGGTGGTAGCTGGCACCAACAATCGCACCCGCATCCGCTTCTTGACCACCGGATTCGGCGTAGAGCGACGTTTCGGCGAGGATCACTTCAGCGATTTGGCCGGATGTCGCTTGCGATACCGAGACGCCGTCGACGATGATCCCGAGAACGCTAGATTCGGTTTCAAGATTTTCGTAGCCGGTGAAGGTGGTCTCGCCGAGCGCGCGGAACGCGCCGTAAACCGACAGGTCAGCAAGGAATTGCTTTTTGGAGCCTGCGTCTGCTTTTGCGCGATCGCGCTGCTGTTTCATGAGCGAATCAAAAGCTTCGCGGTCCACCGATAGTCCAGCTTCGCCCGCCATCTCCAGCGTCAGGTCGATGGGAAATCCAAAGGTGTCGTGCAGGAGGAATGCGGTGTCACTAGGCAGTTCCGAAGCGCCGGACTTCTTGGTGTTTTCGACCGCAGTGTCAAGGATCGTTGTTCCGCTAGCGAGCGTGCGCATGAAGGTATCTTCTTCGGCGAGAACGACGCGCGAAATGCGATCGTAGTCTTTCTCGACTTCGGGGTAGGCGGCCTTCATGGCATCCCGCGACTCGGGAAAGAGTTCAGCGAAGGTGGTTCCTTCAACCCCAAGCAGGCGCATGGCGCGCACTGTGCGGCGTAGTAGGCGCCGCAGCACGTACCCGCGACCTTCGTTGCTGGGAGTAACGCCATCCGCAATGAGCATGAGGCTCGAACGAACGTGGTCAGCGACTACGCGCAGTCGAACGTCAGCTTCATGGTCAGCGCCGTAAGTGCGGCCAGAAAGTTCTGCGGCCTTGTCGAGCACGGGACGGACTTGGTCGATTTCGTACATGTTCTCGACGCCCTGCTTGAGGAACGCAACGCGCTCCAGGCCCATGCCGGTGTCAATGTTCTGCTTGGGCAGTTCGCCGAGGATCGAGAAATCTTTGCCTTTACCTTCGCCACGGAGGTACTGCATGAAGACGAGGTTCCAGATTTCAACGTAACGATCGTCGTCGGTGGCTGGGCCGCCATCGGCGCCGTAAGCAGGGCCTCGATCGAAGAAAATTTCCGAACAGGGTCCAGCGGGACCTGGCTGGCCTGTTGACCAGTAGTTGCTGTCCATCCCGAGTCGCTGAATGCGCTCGTCAGGAAGCCCTGCGGTCTCTTTCCAATAGGCGACAGCATCGTCATCGTCTTCGTAAACGGTGACCCAGAGGTCCTCTGCGTGAAAACCAAGTCCCCCATCGGCCTCGGGAAGCGTGAGGAACTCCCAGGCAAACTGAATGGCTTCCTTTTTGAAATAGTCGCCGAAGGAAAAGTTTCCGTTCATCTGGAAGAACGTTCCGTGACGCGGCGTCTTGCCGACTTCTTCGATATCGAGCGTTCGGATGCACTTCTGAACGCTCGTTGCGCGATCGAACGGCGCCGGAACGAGGCCCGTCAGATAGGGAACGAAGGGAACCATGCCCGCGACAGTGAACAACAGCGTCGGGTCATCGCTGACGAGCGAGGCTGAAGGAACAATAGTGTGACCACGGTCGCCAAAATAGGTCAACCAACGGTTCTGAATGTCTGCGGTCTGCATGGGATCCCCGGGAACTCAATAATGCGGCCCGAGGGCCCTGATTTTCTTACTTAGAACGCTGCGAAAAGTCCGAGAGAGCTTCTTCTGCCTCGCCCACTGCTGCGCGAAGTTCTGCTTCACGCTCGCGGTAGCCATCAACAACGGCACTCGTGAACTCGCGTGCCTTGCTGTCAACCTCAGAGAAGAACTGCTTGCCTTCAGGTGTCTTCGCGACTTGGTGGGCTGCGACGAAACCGACGGCAATACCTACAACGAAAAGAACTGCGCCTTTCATAACTTCTCCTTCAGATTTGGGTGCGAGAGCGGTACTAGAACCGTACTAGCTTAGGCCGTGCGAAAAGGTCAGCGACGGCGCTTCGGGCGGATGCTCAGCACAGCAGCACGCACTCCGGCACTGAGGCCAGCGATCTTGATCAAAGGGCCGCCGACGGTTGCGGCTGCTAGTGCGACCAATGCTGAGATATTCCCGGTGGTTTCTTCCACATTCTGAGTGATCGCATCGACGCGAGCCAATTGGCGATTCGTCTCCGAAATTGTGGCCGTTGCCTCAGTAAACATGGGGTCGAGATTGTCGCTGACTCCACGTATTGCGGAACTCGTTTCGTCGAACACCCGCCCCAACTTGAGCAAGGGAACGGCGAGCAACCCGACAAGGACTGCGAATACTCCTGCCGCGATAAGCCCTGCGATATCTCCGCCAGTCATGCTTGCTCCGATCCGTCTCAGAAAAAGTGGTGGTTACACGCTATTCGACAATCGCACCAACATCCCGCCAAACGCAAAAAAGGGCCGGAGCATAAGCCCCGACCCTTTCGTGCGTTAGTTAGCGTGCTGCGTAGTACTCAACAACGAGCTGAACTTCACAGGTCACGGGAACCTCGGCGCGCTTCGGGCGACGTACGAGACGTGCCTGAAGCTTGTCGATTTCAACTTCGAGGTAACCAGGAGTCTTAGGAAGAACATCCACGTGTCCGCCAGCTGCGGCGACCTGGAAGATTTCCATGCCCTCGCTGCGAGCCTTGACGTGCATGAGCTGTCCCGGCTTGACGCGGAACGAGGGACGGTCAACGAGCTGGCCGTCAACCAGGATGTGGCGGTGAACGATCATCTGACGAGCCTGAGCGGTCGTGCGAGCGATAGCCGAACGAACGAGCAGTGCATCGAGACGCATTTCGAGCTGCTCAACCAAGTTCTCACCGGTTAGGCCGGCGGTCTTGCGAGCTTCCTCGAACTGAATCTTCAGCTGAGCTTCACGGATTCCGTACTGGGCCCGTAGACGCTGCTTCTCGCGAAGACGAACAGCGTAGTCACTGTCCTGCTTGCGCTTGGTGCGGCCGTGCTCACCGGGAGCATAGGGGCGCTTTTCGAGGTACTTTGCAGCCTTCGGCGTGAGGGCAATGCCCAGTGCACGCGAAAGGCGAGTCTTGCTGCGGGTACGTGACTTAGTAGACACAAGATCCTTTTCGATTGATTCAAGTAAGAACACTCTGGTGATTACTCGCACGCGAACGGGCGTACACAACACACCAGAAGAAAGTAGAGGGATGGCCCAATGGAGACTGGTCGGCTACAGACCTTGCTCCGCGATTTCCGGTTTCATTGCAGCCGCGCGCCGAAACCGTATCGATGGGACGCATAACTCTAACACGCCAAGCATCGCTATGGCACGAAACGAGGCCAGCAAGGGTTTGGCGCGTCGGCTGGTCACTCTCCGCGGATAATCTCTCGAAGTTTCGCCAGTCGAGCCGACACGTCGCGTTCGTTTCCGTTGTTGGTTGGGCGGTAGTACTCGGTCCCCTGAAGGACATCGGGGAGGTACTGCTGCTTCACGACGCCGAACTCGGAATCGTGAGAATACTGGTACCCCTTGCCATGGCCGAGGCGTTTTGCTCCCGGATAGTGCGCATCGCGCAGCGGCTTGGGAACCCGCCCAATCTTTCCCGCGCGAACATCGGCGATTGCGGCGTCCAGGGCAACATAAGCGGCGTTCGACTTGGGCGCTGTCGCGAGATACACAACGGCCTCCGCGAGAGGGATTCGGCCCTCCGGCATCCCGATCATCTGCACGGCATCGGCCGCAGCGACGGCGATGACGAGAGCTTGGGGGTCTGCGACGCCGACATCTTCAGCGGCACTGATGATGATCCGTCTGGCGATGAACCGCGGATCTTCACCCGCTTCGATCATTCTCGCCAAGTAGTGGATGGCAGCGTCGACGTCTGAACCACGCACCGATTTGATAAAAGCGCTGATGACGTCGTAGTGCTCATCGCCCTGACGGTCGTAGCGCAACAGCGCACGGTCAACGGCAGTGGCAACATGCTCTGCGGTAACTACGGGTGGACTCGAAGCGTTGTCTTCGTTGGCAGCCGATACCGCTGAAGCCTCTAGCGCCGTGAGGGCGCGTCTCGCGTCGCCAGATGACAGCCGTACAAGCAATGCGCGAGCGTCTGATTCAAGCACTACCGCATCGTTCAGTCCACGAGCGTCGGAAACCGCCCGATCGACCAACTCGCCTAGCTCATCATCGTCAAGTTGATTGAGCGTCAACAACAATGACCGTGAGAGGAGAGGAGAGATTACAGAGAACGACGGATTCTCGGTCGTTGCGGCAATCAAAATGATCCACCCGTTCTCGACCCCCGGCAGCAGAGCATCCTGCTGTGCCTTCGTGAACCGGTGAATCTCATCGAGAAACAACACGGTAGAGACGCCGTAGAGGTCGCGCGCGGTCAAGGCTTCTTCAATTGTCAGACGCACGTCCTTAACCCCGGCGGTCACGGCAGACAATTCAACGAACTTGCGTTGAGACCCTCGCGCGATTGCCTTCGCGATGGTTGTTTTGCCCGTGCCCGGAGGACCCCACAAAATAATGGATGCCGAGCCATGACTGCCGCCAGCATCCGATGCGAGACTCATGAGCGGCGAACCTCGCTGCAGCAGATGCTTCTGCCCAACGATCTCGTCAAGTGTCAGCGGACGCATGCGCACAGCAAGAGGCGTAGCCCCGCTGTGAAGACTTGCGGAAGCATCCATAGGTCAATCGTAATCGTCCGCACTGATGAAATGCGCAGCCCTTCGGCTCAGGGCTAGAACGCCGTGGCGTTTGGTCGAGATTCGCACGAGACCGTAAGGTTCAGTGTGGCGTTCCTACGACCGCGGCGAAATCCGCAATTCTTCAAGGAGTAATGGTGGCATCCAGCAAAAAGCATTCACGCGAGCAACGAGACGCTCGGGAACGCCTGCGCCACTACTCTGCCCGCAATGCGGTCCATGAGAACACTCTTGCACGCCGCAAGCGCGACAATGTTCTGGCCGTTGGCGTTGGGATCCTCGTAATCGCGCTTGTCTCGACCGCTCAAGTGTTCTATTTCAGTGCTGGACCAGGAACGCCGGAACCCGCGCCGTCCTTCACCCCCGAACCCACTGCGGCCGCCCAGGAGAACGTCGGCGACGTTCCAGATGTCTCAGTCTCCGAAGACCGCACGTGGACGGGTGAGCTTACTCTCAACGACGTGGCTCTCGGAATTGAACTCGACGGAGCCGCTGCACCTCAAGCTGTTGCCTCAATCATCGACTCGATCGCTACTGACTACTACGTCGGTACTACCTGCCACCGCATGGTGAAAACTGAGAACGCCGGGTTGATCCAGTGTGGATCGCTCGACGGCACCGGCGCCAGTGATCCCGACTACGCCTATGGGCCGGTGGAAAATGCAGGAGTTGGCGGCTTCTACCCCGCGGGCACTATCGCAATGGCGCGTACCGGAAACAATGCCTTCTCCAATGGGCGACAGTTCTTCATCGTCTTTGACGATGCGATAATTCCTGACGACACCGCCGGCGGCTACAGCATTGTCGGTACGGTCGTTTCTGGTCTCGATGCTTTGCAGTCCGAGATCACCTCTGGAGGCATTGTCGACAATGCCGAGGATGGGGCTCCGGTGATTGCCACAAGCATCACGGGCTTCACGATCCAGTAACAGCGTCAACGACCGTAAGCGTGGTTGTCCTAAGCTTGGGTTCACCCGGGCAGCGGCTTCCGGCATAACCAGCAAGGTGAAGTAATTGGCTACACAGGAGCAAAACGAGTGGGGACGCGTCGATGAGACGGGTACCGTCTTTGTACGCGAAGCAGAAAGCGAGCGCGCTGTCGGTCAATACCCCGATGGAACACCGGAAGAAGCTTTGGCTTACTTCACCCGCAAGTATCACGAGCTTGCAGGTCAAGTGACGTTGCTCGAGCAGCGCGTGAAGAACGGTGCGCCCGCCGCAGACGTCTCGAAGGCGATTAGCGCCCTGAAGGAGTCAATCGCAACCGCAAACGCCGTTGGCGATCTCGCGGCGCTCAGCGCACGTGTCGAAGCCCTTGGTGGCTCGGTCTCAAAACTCACCGAGAAGCAGAGCGAAGAAGCCAAACTGGCTCTGGGCGAAGCTATCGCTGTGCGAACTGCCCTTGTTGTCGAAGCTGAGACGCTTGCTGCGGCAGATCCTGCCAAAGCACAGTGGAAGCAGGTCACGGCTCAGATCGACGACATCTTCGCGCGTTGGAAAGCCCACCAGGCCGATGGCCCCCGTCTTCCGAAGGCGGAAGCGAACGAGTTGTGGAAGCGTTTTCGAGCCGCCCGCAGCACGATCGACACCCATCGCCGCGCATTCTTCGCTGAACTCGACACGAGTCACAAACAAGCCCGCGCTGACAAACAGGCTCTTGTCGACGAAGCGGAAGCGTTGGTAGCTCAGGGTGCCGACGCCATCCCCAACTACCGTCGCCTCCTCGATCGTTGGAAGGCAGCCGGGCGCGCTGGCAAGAAGTTTGACGATGCACTCTGGGCAAAGTTTAAGCAGGCTGGCGACGTGCTCTACGCCGCAAAGTCCGAGGTGGATGCGCAAGACAACGTCGAGTTCACCGCAAATTGGGAGCTCAAGAAAGCGTTGCTCGACGAGGCCGAGCCACTCTTGACCGCCACAGACCGCGCTCAAGCCAAGAAGTCGTTGTTGTCGATTCAGAAGCGCTGGGATGAAATTGGTAAGGTCCCTCGCGACAAGATCAAAGTCGCCGAGGAACGCCTGCGCAAAATCGAAACGGCCGTGCGCAAGCTCGACGAGGATCACTGGAACAAGAGCAACCCCGAGCGCCAAGAGCGTTCCGAAGGATTCTTGGGTCAGCTCAACGACGCAATCGCGAAACTTGAAGCCGAACTTGCTGAAGCGAAGGCCACCGGCAATGCTAGGAAGATTGCGGATGCTCAGGACGCACTAGATGCTCGCAAGGCATGGCTCGGGGCACTGAAGTAGCAGACTCTCCACAGGCCATCTGTTTGTCCACCGAACCAGAGTGAACACACCGTCGGCGTGAGTGCCACTGCACGATAGAGGAATGACCTCGCGACTTCCTTCCGTGCTCAGCGCACTCGATCTGCCCCTTGTTGAGCTGCAGTGTGCCGTCCTCGATGGAGAGCTCTATGCCCTCGATCAATGCTTCTGCCCTATTGACGAATTTGAAACGACGCACTTGCGTGCACGGGCCCTCGGTGTGGTGCTCGATCCGCGAATAATTGCCGAGAGGTTGAGCGCAGCCTGGGTGTGGGGTGCGCTGGTGACTCCCCCACGGCGGCATCAGCTCTGCGTTGCCATCGGCGCACGAACTAGGCCGCATGCGAGCCTGAATGCAACGCTGCGGGAAGTCGTGATCTCTCCAGAAGAGATTGATAGCGTGGCCGGCGTGAGCGTGACCTCACGACTCCGCACAGTAATTGACCTACTGAGATTTAGCGAGAGCTTCGGAAACCGCGAGATCCAAGCAATTGCAACATTGATGACCGAAGGCACGTTGGATTATTCCGAGTGCGCTAACTCAATGCTGGTCCGTCGCAATTTGCCCCAAAAACGGATCGCCCTTGAGCGACTCACGTTGGTGCGTGCGAGACATCCTCAGCCCGCCGCGAGCTAGCCGCTATTGACGCGATAAACGTCATAGACCGCGTCAACACGACGCACGGCATTGAGCACGCGATCGAGATGGGTTGTATCTCCCATTTCAAAAACAAATTTGCTGATAGCTAAACGGTCCGTTGACGTGTTGACGGTGGCAGAAAGAATGTTGACGTGTGTTTCGCTCAGCACCTTGGTGATGTCTGAAAGCAAGCCAGAACGATCGAGCGCCTCAACCTGAATCTGCACGAGAAAGAGACTCTTTGACGTTGGCGCCCATTCAACGTCGATCATGCGCTCGGGCTCGTCTAGGAGCGATTGAACATTCTTACAATCCGCCCGGTGAACGGAAACACCGGCGCCACGAGTGACAAATCCGACAACCTTGTCTCCCGGTACCGGGGTGCAACAGCGCGCCAGCTTCACCAGAATGTCTGGCGCTCCCCGCACGAGAATTCCGGAGTCAGAGTGCTTGAAGGGACGCAGCTTTCCCTGCGCGGGGAATGTGAGTTCCCCTTCGTCCTCTTCAGTACCTGAACTCAGCGACGCGACAAGCTTTTCAATTACCGACTGAGTGGAAACGTGCCCTTCACCCACTGCGGCATACAACGCAGATACGTCTTCGTAACGCATTGTCGACGCGAGGTCGGCGAAAGACTCGTGATTCATGAGCTTTTGCAGTGGCATATTCTGCTTACGCATTGCGCGCGCGATCGCGTCCTTGCCCTGCTCGATAGCTTCGTCGCGGCGTTCCTTCGTGAACCAGGCGCGAATCTTGTTTCGGGCTCGAGTGCTCTTGACGAAACTGAGCCAGTCCTGGCTAGGAGCAGCATCCGGACTCTTGGAGGTGAAGACCTCAACAGAGTCGCCACTGGTGAGTTCTGTCTCTAGGGGAACGAGCCGCCCATTGACCTTGGCACCCATAGTGCGGTGCCCGATTTCCGTGTGCACCGCGTAGGCAAAGTCGACGGGCGTCGCGCCAGCTGGTAGGCCGATCACTTTTCCCTGAGGAGTGAAGACGTATACCTCTTTGGCGCCGATCTCGAATCGCAGCGACTCAAGGAACTCACCGGGGTCTGACGTTTCGGCCTGCCAGTCCGTGATGTGCGCAAGCCACGCCATATCGCTATCAACGGGCCCAGATTCGACGATCTTGCCCGCACTACGGTCTTTGTATTTCCAGTGCGCAGCTACACCGAACTCGGCACGGTGGTGCATCTCGCTCGTTCGAATCTGGATCTCAACCGCGCGACCGTGCGGTCCGATGACCGTCGTGTGAAGAGACTGATAAAGATTGAACTTAGGCGTCGCAATGTAGTCCTTGAAACGACCAGGAATCGGATTCCATCTGGCGTGGATCGACCCAAGCACCGCATAACAATCGCGAACAGAGTTCACGAGAACACGAATGCCCACAAGGTCATAAATTTCATCGAACTCGCGACCTCGAACGATCATCTTCTGATAGATCGAGTAGTACTGTTTCGGACGGCCAGCGACAGTGCCCTTGATCCGCGATGTCTTGAGGTCGTCATTAACCGAAGCAATGACCTCTTTGACGAATTCGTCACGCATCGGGGTGCGCTTAGTTACCAGGCTCTCGATTTCGACGTAGATCTTAGGGTGGAGCACAGCGAACGACAGGTCTTCGAGTTCAATTTTTATCGCCTGAATACCCAGACGATGCGCGAGCGGTGCATAAATCTCAAGTGTCTCTTGTGCTTTTCGGGAAGCAGACTCGCGCGGCACAAAGCCCCACGTGCGAGCGTTATGGAGACGGTCGGCCAGCTTAATCACGAGGACTCGGATGTCTTTCGACATCGCGACGATCATCTTGCGCACCGTCTCGGCTTGCGCGCTGTCGCCGTACTTGACCTTGTCGAGCTTGGTCACACCATCGACCAACATCGCAATCTCATCGCCGAATTCAACCCTCAACTCATCAAGCGAGTAGTCAGTGTCTTCAACGGTGTCATGCAAGAGTGCAGCGGCGATCGTCTTCTCACCGATACCGAGATCAGCGAGAATCTGCGCCACCGCGACGGGATGAGTTATGTAGGGCTCACCGCTCTTACGCTTCTGACCGTCGTGCGCTCGGAAAGCTGCGGCATAGGCGCGCTCGATCAGTGCAAGGTTCGCTTTAGGGTGATGAGTCTTTACCGTTCGCAGTAAATTCTCTACGGCTCCAGCGGGCTGAGCGCGGGAGAAAATCCTCGGCAACAGCGCACGGAACGAGGCAGCTGACTGTGGTGATTCACTCATTCCGCTACCCCCTAGAACAATTCTAGAACGCGTAGCTGCATTGGCATACCGTTACCCCTATCGGGGCACTGCGCAGCCTGCGAACGTCGAGATCCACGTCCGCGCACGCTGGCTACTTGCGGTCCTTCTCTTCGGCGCGCGCTGCGGTCAACCGCTTCGTGCGACTGAGAATTGCAGGCTCATTCTCACGGAACTGCGCGTAGAGCGGAGCAGCGATGAAGATCGTGGAATAAGTACCAACAATGATTCCGATAAAGAGCGCAAGAGCAATATCGCGCAACGTGCCGGCACCGAGCACATAAGCGCCAATGAAGAGAATCGCACCGACAGGCAGAGCTGCAACGACTCCGGTGTTGATCGAGCGAACAAGAGTCTGGTTAACCGCAAGGTTGACAGATTCAGCGAACGTGCGTCGGGATTCGGCCCCGTCTTCCGAGGTGTTCTCTCGAATTTTGTCGAACACCACAACGGTGTCGTAAAGCGAGAAACCAAGGATCGTCAAGAACCCGATAACTGCGGAAGGAGTGATCTCGAATCCGAAGAGTCCATAGACGCCGGCAGTGATGACAATGTCGTGGAGCAACGCAATCATCGCTGCGAGCGACATCTTCCACGTGCGGAAATAGATCGCCATCATGATGGCCGCGAGAGCGACGAAGACGAGCAAAGCCCGCAGTGCAGAACTCGTGATGTCTGCGCCCCATGACGGGCCAACAAACGATGCGGCCACCTGGTCGCTGTCGACATTGAACGCGCCGGCCAAGGCATCGCGCACCTCGTCGGACTGGTCGGCTTCAAGCTGTTCCGTTTGCACACGCAAGGAGTCAGTTCCCACCACGGTGACCTTGGGATCAGCTTCTGCTACCACTCCCGATACGGTGTCAATCGCAAGGTTCTGAGCGTCGGCGTTGGTAGCAGGATCTGTTAGCGCTTCGACCGAGTCGATCTGGAATTGTGATCCACCAGTAAATTCAATGCCCAGTACGTAACCACCACGGAGCGCGGGGCCAGCAATGGACACCACAATCAAAACTATCGCGAGGGTGTACCACACCATCCGACGCCCGATGAAGTTAACCGATAGTTCACCGGTGTAGAGGTCGTTGCCGAACTTCGAGAAGCTAGCCATCAGGATTCCTTTCCATCTGAGCTGGAATCTTTGGCGGTTCCCGCCAACTCAGCAGCTTTTCGTTCAGCAATAGTTTGGCGGCGAGCAGCCTCGCGGCTTGCTCCCGCGGTCGCCTTCGTGGCTACCGGCGTTCTGAACTGAGCTCGACCGCGGTAGACCGCGCCCAGAGCTCGGGGATCAAGACCGCTAATGGGGTGTCCGCTCGCAAAGAACTTCGTTGTTGCGAGCAACTGAAGCATGGGATGCGTGAAGAGAACGACAACGAGCACGTCGATCACTGTGGTGAGTCCCAAGGTCAGCGCGAAACCGCGAACGTTTCCCACGGCAAGGACGAACAGAACTACGGCCGAAAGAAGGTTGACGGCCTTCGCAGCGAAGATAGTGCGCAGGGCACGCTTCCAACCGGCCTCGACCGCGCCGGTCAGAGATCGACCATCGCGAAGTTCGTCTCGAATGCGTTCGAAGTAGACGATGAACGAGTCCGCGGTAAATCCGATCGCCACAATCAGTCCGGCAACACCAGCCAACGAGAGTCGGTAGCCGTGCTGCCACGAAAGGTAGGCGATGACGAGATAGGTGAGCACTCCGGCGACTACAAGCGAAGCCACCGTAACGAGACCGAGAAGGCGGTATTGGAACAGCGAGTAGATGACGACCAGCAGGAGACCAATCAGACCAGCGATCAGCCCAGAATTAAGCTGAGTTGTACCTAGCGTCGCTGAGATGGAATCGTTGCTCTGTACTTCGAAACCAATGGGTAGCGCACCGAACTTCAACTGGTCAGCAAGAACTTTTGCGCTGTCCTGGTCGAACGAACCCGAAATCTGTGGGTTTCCGCCAGTAATGATGCCCTGAGTCGTCGGCGCCGAAATGACACGACCGTCGAGCACGATTCCGAATCGGTTGCGCGGATCAGTGTTGTCGAAGCCGAAGAGACGCGTAGTCATCGCTGCGACGTCTGTGGTGCCCTCGGCGTTGAACGTCGGGAAGACGCCCCACTGTCCGGTGCTGACGCCTTGCGAGCTGGAAATCAGTCCGCTGCTCGCGTCGGTGATCGTGCTGCCCTCTACCTCGACTGGGCCGAGAATGTACTTGAAGGCATCATCCGAATCACAAGTGATGAGCGGCTCAGCAGCGGGAGCAACGCTAAAGCTGTCGAGCGAAGCACAATCGAAGTTGGTGTATTCGTCGAAAAGAGATTCGGTAATCCAGTTGAGATCGCTTGCGTCGGTGGGTGTCGCGGTTGGCGTTGTGGCCAAGGTCGGCTCTGGGGTGCTCGTTGCCGACTCTCCGTCCGGCGTCTCCGCCGCATCGGTCGGTTCAGGAGTTGCTTCAGCAGCAGCAGTCGTCGCGACCTCGGTGTAGAGCACCGGGCGGAATTCGAGCTTTGCCGATGACTGGATCCGGTTGAGTGTTTCCTTATCAGGAGTACCCGGGATCGAGACAATGACGTTGCTCGCGCCTTGAGTCGTAACTTCAGCTTCAGCGACACCACTGGCGTCGACACGATCTCGAATAATCGAGACTGCTTGAGCCAGCTGCTCCTTGGAAACCGTCTGTCCGCTCTCGAGCTGAGGGGCGAGAACGATTTGCGTTCCCCCCTCAAGGTCAAGAGCGAGCTTCGGAGCCCAGGAGGCCGAACCGAAAATGGAGCCAGCACCGATCAATACGGAGAGCCCCACCGTGAGTGCGGTGAGCCAGACGATGGCTCGCCACGCGTTTTTCACAGGGGTAGTTCTTGCCACCTAATTGACTCAGCTTTCTTAACAGAGCAGTGCAGAAGCGCACGCCATTGGACAACCGTCCTCGGGAGGGACGACTCTCAACACTAGTGGGTTACTCGGACGCCTTTTTTGACTCAGCAGAGCTAGCCGGCTTCGTGTCTGACAACTCACCAAATTCTGGCTTCACGTCAGCGTCAACCTCAGCAGTGCCAGCTTCGCGTTCCGCAGCTTCGCGGTTGGCGATTTCCATAGCTTCTTCCACCGAACGAGGAGCGCCTTCGACAGCCTCTTCTTCGACAACGACCTTGGCCAGCGTCTGGCTGTGAACCTTGACGATTACGCCAGTGCTGATCTCGATCTCGGCAGAGTTGGCAACGGTGTCGTTGGTAACGAGCGTTCCAAAAAGCCCGAAGTTAGTCATAACTTCGACGCCAGGAACCATCTGCTCGCGCAGTTCTGCCATCTGAGCTTTGCGCTTGCGGCTGTTGCGGAACATAAAGAAGATGAGTACGCCAAGAATGGCGAGCATCGCAATAGAAAGAGGATCCATGAGGTACCTTTCGGTGGTCTGTGGGCCTGGCGCTCAAGCTGAGGCGCGTACTAAGCCAATAAAACTATAGTTCATCACTGAAGAGAGACGAATTTCGATCGTCGATGCCGAAGTGCTCCCACGCTGCGCGAGTCGCAACACGACCGCGCGGCGTGCGCGACAACAGCCCTATTCGCACCAGGAACGGCTCGACGACTGACTCGACCGTCTCTGCTTCTTCTCCGACGGAAACTGCAAGCGTGCTGAGTCCAACTGGTCCGCCATCAAAGCGGGTCAGTACGGTCTGCATCACCGCTCTGTCCAGACGATCAAGGCCGCGTTCATCGACGTCGTACAGCTCAAGGGCGGCACGCACCGCATCCCGAGAAGCCGGAATGTGATTGACGAGCGCGTAATCGCGCACACGCCGAAGCAATCGGTTCGCGATTCGAGGAGTGCCGCGACAACGACCAGCAATCTCCGCGATCGCATCGCGATCAATCTCGAGCTCAAGCATCACGGCAGCACGAACGAGTACCTGTTCAAGCTCGGGCTCGTCATAGAACTCAAGGTGTGCGGTAAACCCAAAACGATCTCGCAGCGGGTTCGGCAGCAATCCCGATCGCGTCGTGGCACCGACAAGCGTGAACGGCGCAATGTCTAAAGGAATGGATGTCGCGCCGGCGCCCTTGCCGACCATAATATCGATGCGAAAGTCTTCCATCGCAAGGTAGAGCATCTCTTCGGCCGAGCGTGCCATCCGGTGGATTTCGTCGATGAAGAGAACTTCGCCGGGAAGAAGCGACGACAATACCGCCGCAAGATCACCGGCGTGCTGGATCGCAGGACCGCTAGACATGCGCAATGGTCGGTTGCTTTCGTGCGCAACAATCATCGCCAATGTTGTCTTGCCGAGGCCGGGTGGGCCTGCAAGCAAGATGTGGTCTGCCGTGCGGTTTTGCATCGCTGCTGCCTTCAGAAGAAGCTGCAGTTGGCCACGCACCTTCTGCTGACCGACAAACTCATGGAGGGATTTCGGTCGAAGCGCGCCCTCAAAGGCAAGCTCGGCATCCGACTCAACACCAGAGTTGGCGACGACATCATCGTTGTCAGGCATCACGAACCACCATTCGGGGCTTGCGAGCCGACGAGCAGGAGCGCGCGCCTCAATACAGCCTGCGTATTGCCCTTATCGGACTCTGCTGCCTCGCGGAAGGCAGCCTCAGCCGCGGGCCGGGCAAGCTTCTCAGACCACCCGAGCCCCTGCAACGCCATCGACACACTTTCGGATACCGGGGTGGAGACAACGGGCTGAGCGCCACGCTGCGGAGAACTAACGAAGAGTTTGCCTGCGAGATTGAGAACAATGAGTTTTGCCGTCTTCGGACCGATGCCCGATACCTTACGAAATGCGGCGTCGTTCTCTTCGGCCACGGCACGAGCTATCTCCTCTGGCGCGAGGGCAGCAAGCACGCCCATCGCACTCTTAGGGCCAACGCCCGTTACGCCGCGAAGCAGGGTGAACGCAGAAAGTTCGTCCGGAGTGTGAAACCCATAGAGCGCTAAATCATCTTCACGCACGATGAGCGCTGTATTGAGTTGAGTTTCGGATCCGACGCGCACCGATAGTGCGTGCTCGGGAGTGACACTCACCGAGAGGCCCACTCCCCCAACTTCGATGACGACCGTGGTTCCGGCCGCGGCAAGAACGGTGCCACGAAGGGAAGAAATCATAGGTTCAGCCTACGAGCACCCGCCGACTTCTCTGCTGACCGCCACGCCTCCTGGGCCGGTGTCAGCTGTGATGAGCCGGATGCCCCTGAGCGATCAGCCCCGCGACCTGACGGAGAAGCAGCGAAACCAGGGCCACTCTTCCACGCTCCACAAATTGCGAGAGCACAGGCATCCGCCGCATCCGCAGGTTTAGGAGCTTCAGCGAGGCCCAAAACACGCGCAACCATTGTGCCAACCTGCTTCTTTTCAGCGCCACCGTATCCCGTAATCGCAAGCTTCACTTCGGTGGGGGTGTGGAGGGTGACCGGTATGCCGTGGCGAGCGGCGACATACATTGCGACTCCGCTTGCTTGAGCCGTTCCCATCACTGTGCTCACGTTGTTTTGGGCAAAGACTCGTTCGAGCGCAAGCTGTTGAGGCGCGAATTCGGCGATCACCGCATCGATGCCGTCGCCAATTTCGCGGAGTCGCTCTTCTAACGCCATGCCCGGAGGGGTGCGCACCACGCCAACATGCACGAGCGTCGCGCGACGATCTGGTGCAACATCCACCACACCGATGCCGCATCGCGTGAGACCGGGATCAATCCCGATCACGCGGAGCGTCATCGACTAGTCCTCGTCGAGTTCGGCCTGCACCTCAGGCGTGATGTCGAAGTTCGAGTAAATATTCTGAACGTCGTCAGACTCTTCAAGAGCATCAATCAGTCGGAAAACCTTGCGCGCGGTGTCCGCATCAACTTCGACCTTGAGGTGGGGAACGAATTCTGCCTCTGAGGAGTCGTAGTCAATCCCTGCCGCCTGAAGGGCGTCCCGCGATTGAACGAGGTGCGCCGTGTCGGTAATTACCTCGAAGCCTTCGCCGTGGTTCTTGACCTCTTCAGCACCGGCATCGAGTACGGCAATGAGGATGTCGTCTTCGGTGACGCCCTCGGTCTTAGTGATCGAGATAACACCCTTGCGTTCGAAGTTGTAAGCGACGCTGCCAGGGTCAGCGAGCGAACCGCCGTTACGACTCATGATGGTGCGTACGTCTGCCGCAGCGCGGTTCTTGTTGTCGGTGAGACATTCGACCAGAAGAGCAACACCATTGGGGCCGTAGCCTTCGTACATGATGTTGAGATACTCAATGGCATCGCCAAGCTGGCCGGAGCCGCGCTTGACTGCACGATCGATGTTGTCGTTGGGCACCGATGTCTTCTTCGCCTTTTGAATAGCGTCAACAAGAGTCGGATTACCCGAGAGGTCAGCTCCGCCAATCTTGGCGGCGACCTCAATATTCTTGATCAGTTTCGCGAATGACTTCGCGCGGCGAGAATCAGTAATCGCCTTCTTGTGCTTGGTAGTTGCCCATTTGGAATGCCCTGACATAAACACCATTCTACCGGGCACGCAGACAGTTCGCCTGCGCGAATCCCCGCTCTAGTGCTCGACAAGCGCGCTGCGCACGCCGAGCGAGTGCAACTGGAGCTGTGCAAGACGCGCGACAATCACCGGATCCCCAGCCCGCCACAGCGCGGCGGCGTCTGGCGCCACCTCGGCAAGATCCCCCAGCTTGTGAGTAGATAACGCGCGAAGAGCAAGCAAATCTGCGCCACCTGGAGAACTCAAGAGGATTTTCGCTTCGGTTGCTCGGCGCGCGAATCGCAGTCGGGGCACCAGCCACAACAACAGGATTAGCGCAATGGGAACAACCGCAATCACTATCCCAACGACGGTCGCAGTAGCAAGCACCGTGTCTTGTTGGCTCTGTCCGGCATTTTCCAACGCGACCCCGGCGTCGCTCGCTCCATCAAAGGGAACTCGGATGCCCGCCCCGATGAGGGGAACCGAACCCAGAGTGTCCCCCAGCTCGATCATCGTAGACCTGAAGCCGGCCCCCGCCTCCTGCATCTGAACACCGAGCTGCTGGAACGCAGCGATCAGTTGATACACCCATACTCCGAGCGCAATCCACCCAACGATGAAAACTAGCGCGAGGATGTCACCGGTCAGTTGGCGAGCCCGACGAGGAGCATGGTCTGCGTACAGTTTCATTCCCCCATGATGCAGGAACTAGCTGCGGCTCCGCACTCGCGCGACGAAATACTCGTGAAAACGTGTATCGCCCGTGATCTCTGGGTGAAAAGAGGTACCCATGAGCTGGCCGTGTTCGACAGCGACCACGCGACCGTCTTCGAGGGTAGCGAGAGCACGAACATCCGTCCCCAGAGAGACGACGACTGGAGCCCGAATGAAAACAGCGCGCACGGGTACTTCACCGAGCTCAGGCACGACAAGATCAGTCTCAAAAGAGTCAGTCTGCGAGCCGAACGCATTGCGCCTGACGACGATATCGAGACCGCCAAAGGACTGTTGACCTTCGATTGCATCAAGAACGGTGTCTGCGAGCATAATCAGCCCTGCGCAGGTTCCGTACACGGGCAGACCCGCCGCAATCGCGGACCGGATGGGTTCAGCAAGCCCATAGAGGCGGGACAGTTTGTCGATCACACTTGATTCGCCACCAGGAATGACAAGGCCGGCGATGTGCTCCAGCTGTTCAGGCGTCTTGACCGCTACTGCGGTTTCGCCCAGTTGCTGGAGCACATGCAGGTGCTCACGAAAATCGCCCTGGAGAGCGAGAACTCCAATAGGGAGTTGACCGACTGGTGAACTACCAGCCACGCTCAGAGAGACGGTGAGGAGCAGCGAGGTCAGAAACGTTAATGCCGACCATGGCTTCACCGAGTCCGCGCGATGCTGCCGCAATCACACTGGGGTCATCGAAGAACGTCGTTGCCTTGACGATCGCGGCGGCGCGCTGAGCCGGGTTTCCCGACTTGAAGATTCCTGAACCAACGAATACGCCATCGGCACCAAGCTGCATCATCAACGCAGCGTCGGCCGGAGTCGCAACTCCACCAGCGGTGAAAAGAACAACCGGGAGCTTGCCGGTTTCAGCGATCTCCCGAACGAGGTCGTAGGGAGCCTGAAGCTCCTTAGCTGCAACATAGAGTTCGTCAGCAGTCTTCGAACGAAGCTCGTTGATTTGGCCCTTGATGGTGCGGATGTGCTTGGTCGCCTCAGAGACGTCACCGGTTCCGGCTTCACCCTTCGAGCGGATCATCGCGGCACCCTCAGTGATGCGACGCAGCGCCTCACCCAGGTTGGTAGCACCACAAACGAAGGGAACATCGAAGTTCCACTTGTCGATGTGGTTCACGTAGTCAGCAGGGCTCAGTACTTCTGATTCGTCAATGTAGTCAACCTTGAGCGCCTGAAGAACCTGCGCCTCAACGAAGTGACCGATGCGGGCCTTCGCCATAACCGGGATCGACACAGCTTCGATGATTCCGTCGATGAGGTCGGGATCGCTCATGCGAGCCACTCCGCCTTGTGAACGGATGTCTGCGGGAACGCGCTCGAGAGCCATCACGGCTACTGCGCCGGCGTCTTCAGCGATCTTCGCTTGTTCTGCGTTGACGACGTCCATAATGACGCCGCCCTTGAGCATTTCAGCGAGTCCACGCTTAACGCGGCTCGTGCCCGACTGGTTTGATGAAGTGTTGTCGCTCATAGTGACCCAATTTTACCGTCGGATTGGCGGTGAAGGGCGTAGCCAATTCCTTCTCAGTGGTTCGTTGGCCACGCGTTAGCGAGCTCGTCACGCACTTCACCAAGTAGACGCGGAATCGCCTTTGTTCCCGCAACGATGGGAAAGAAGTTCGAGTCGGTGGCCCACCGAGGCACCACATGTTGATGAAGGTGGTTAGCGATGCCCGCTCCGGCCAACGCTCCCTGATTCATGCCGATATTGAATCCGTGCGATTTCGAGGTTTCGCGCAGCACTCGCATTGCTGTCTGAGTGAGTGAGGCGATCTCGGCAACTTCGTCATCCGTAGCTTCGTCATAGAGCGCGACGTGGCGGTACGGGCACACGAGCAAGTGCCCGCTGTTGTACGGAAAGAGGTTGAGCAGAACGTACGCGTGAGTTCCCCGCGCAACGATGAGAGCCTTTTCGTCATCCAGGGTTGGCGCAACGCAGAACGGACAATCATCCTTCTCTGGTTGGGTCTGGTCCATGATGTACGCAATGCGATGGGGCGTCCACAGCCGCTGGAACGCGTCAGGCACCGCAGCGAAGTCGTTACTAGACTCCCCCGCCGGAAGCTCGGAACCGTCGTAGTCGCGCACGAATTAAACCTGGGCTCGGGTCGCGATCGCGTCGGTAATACGCGCAACCGCGTCCGCAATCGGGATGCCGTTCTCCTGAGTTCCGTCACGGAAACGGAAGCTGACCGAGCCAGCAGCCTGATCTTGCTCTCCAGCAATGAGCTGGAACGGAACCTTCGACTTCGTGTGCGTGCGGATCTTCTTCTGCATGCGCTCACTGGATGCGTCGAGCTCGGCGCGAACACCGAGAGCTTTGAGCTGGTCGACAACACCGCCCAAGTACTCCTCGTAGGCTTCAGCGACAGGGATGCCGACAACCTGAACTGGCGAAAGCCAGACCGGGAATGCCCCAGCGTAGTGCTCGGTGAGAACGCCGAAGAAGCGCTCGATCGAGCCGAACAGCGCGCGGTGAATCATGACGGGACGCTGGCGTGAACCATCCGCAGCCGTGTACTCCAGATCGAAGCGTTCCGGAAGGTTGAAGTCGAGCTGCACGGTAGACATCTGCCACGTACGCCCGATGGCGTCGCGAGCCTGAACCGAAATCTTGGGGCCATAGAACGCGGCTCCGCCCGGGTCAGGAACAAGTTCAAGCCCCGACTCTTCGGCCACCTCGGCAAGGGTCTGCGTCGCTTCATCCCACACATCGTCGTCACCGACATACTTCTCAGGATCCTTCGTCGACAGTTCAAGGTAAAAGTCTGTGAGGCCATAATCCCGCAACAAAGAGAGCACGAAGTTGAGAGTGTTAGTGAGCTCAGCCTTCATCCCCTCCTTTGTTGTGAAAATGTGGGCGTCATCCATGGTGAGTCCACGCACGCGAGTCAGTCCGTGAATAACACCAGACTTCTCATTGCGGTACACCGTGCCGAATTCAAACAGGCGCATGGGAAGGTCGCGGTAGGAGCGGCCGCCTGACTTGTAAATCAGGATGTGCATCGGGCAGTTCATGGGCTTGAGGTAATAGTCGGCACCCTGGCGAGTTATTTCGCCTTCCTCATTGCGCGCCTCATCGAGGTGCATCGGTGGGAACATACCGTCTTTGTACCAGCCCAAGTGACCGGAAGTTTCGAACAGCGCCTCTTTAGTGATGTGAGGCGTGTTGACGAAGGAATAGCCCTCCTGCAAGTGGCGCGTTCGGGAGTAGTTCTCCATCTCGTGGCGGATGATTCCGCCCTTGGGGTGGAAGACAGCAAGGCCAGAACCGATTTCGTCAGGGAACGAAAAGAGATCTAGCTCAGCGCCGAGCTTGCGGTGATCGCGCTTCAATGCTTCCTCTTGACGCGCTTGGTATTCACGAAGCTCATCTTTGGTCGGCCAGGCCGTGCCATAGACGCGCTGCAGCTGCTTGTTCTTTTCCGAACCGCGCCAATATGCGGCAGCGGTACGCGTGAGTGACCACCCGTTGCCGATCATGCGAGTGTTGGGAAGGTGCGGTCCACGGCACAAATCTTTCCAGTAGACCTCGCCAGTCTTGCCATCGACGTTGTCGTAGATGGTGAGCTCGGCGCCGCCGACCTCGACCGACTCGTTATCTGCATCGGCGTCGCCCTCGGCAACAGCCCCCTTCAGGCCGATAAGTTCAAGCTTGTACGGCTCGTTAGCGAGCTCTTCCCGGGCTTCAGCCTCAGTCACGACACGACGCTGAAAGCGTTGCCCCTGACGGATGATGCGATCCATCGCCTTGGTGATCGCCTTGAGGTCCTCGGGCGTAAACGGCTCCTCGACATCGAAGTCGTAATAGAAACCATCCGTAACGGGCGGACCAATACCGAGTTTTGCCTCAGGGTTAATGGTCTGGATCGCTTGAGCTGCGACGTGCGCCGCCGAGTGACGAAGGATATTGAGCCCATCAGGCGAATCGATAGTGACAGCCTCGACCTCATCCGTGTCAGTTACCGTCGTGGCGAGGTCTTTCAGCTCACCGTTGACGCGCATGGCGACGACGTTGCGGTCGGTGTATAGGTCAAATCCAGTCTTAGTCACAGTGCAACTTTAGCGGCGATCAGGTCACTGCCGTGTCACGAGACAAACGAGCGTTCGGTTGCGCTTCTTAAACGAAAAAACCCGACCTGAGTCGGGTGTTTTCGAGTGAGCGATACTGGGATCGAACCAGCGACCTCTTCCGTGTCAGGGAAGCGCGCTACCGCTGCGCCAATCGCTCATGCTATTTAGTTGAAACACTAGATACCGAGGTGGAGACGGGATTTGAACCCGCGTATACGGCTTTGCAGGCCGCTGCCTCGCCTCTCGGCCACTCCACCGCACATGGAAAGTGCCAGCGAGGCTGACACTTCCCACTCGAGCGGATGACGAGATTCGAACTCGCGACCCTAACCTTGGCAAGGTTATGCGCTACCACTGCGCCACATCCGCACTTTGCAGCTATTCGGTTACCCGTTTTCGCGTGCTAGATGACTGTATACGAAGTCTGCGCTGAGAGCCAATTCGGTAGCGAGCGTGTCGCGAAGATATGCGAAGATTGGCCTGCGGGGCGATTGGCGCAGTTGGTAGCGCGCTTCCTTCACACGGAAGAGGTCATCGGTTCGAGTCCGGTATCGCCCACTATTTATGCACTGAATTGCAAGAGCGACACGTATTCGCCATCAGGCCGTGTGTGCAATCAGCCACGTTGAGGCCTTGCCCAATGCCAGTACCCTTGGGGAATGCGCGCCGCGAAGTCCCCCAGATCAACGCCACTTCGTCGATTCTTCGTCGGCGTCAGTTTCTTGTTTCGAGGCTTCCGCGAAGTGCTCACGGCGCCCCGCCAAATGTTTCTGGGGATGATTCCTGCAGCTATCGTCGGCGCTGTCGCAATCGCGGTATTAATTACCCTGATTGTCACCATTGACCCCATAGCGACCCTGATAACCCCTTTCGCTAACGACTGGGACGAACTCCCCCGAACCGCTGTGCGATTTGCCGCCGGGGTTGCGCTGCTCTTAGCGAGCATCCTCATCATCGTGAACACCTACACGACGGTGACGCTGATGGTCGGAGATTTCTTTTATCGTCAAATTTCTAGCCACGTAGATTTCCGTCATGGTGCGCCGCCCACGCCCGCGACGCAAGGGTTCTGGAAAGACGCACGACGCGGATTCGGCGAGGGCCTGCGACTGCTTTTCCCCACGATCGGTCTAGCCCTGCTCGTGCTCCTGCTCGGATTTATCCCCATCGTCGGCGCCATTATTGCTGCCACCGCCGGTGCCTTACTCGGCGGCTGGCTCCTAGTCGTCGAGCTCGCCAACATCCCCTTCGAGGCTCGAGATATGCACCTCACTGCACGGCGTCGCATCCTCAGAGCCTCACGGGCACAGTCGCTCGGATTGGGAACAGCGACCTATCTTGTCTTCTTGATTCCGTTCGGTGCTGTGTTCGCCATGCCCGCTGCCGTCGCCGGTGCCACGCTCCTCACGCGATCGCTACTTGACGAAGAGGTGCGAGTCGCGGGCGCGAACGCCTCTACCGACCTTGCTGAGCAACCACCAGCATCCTGACGAAATAACAAACGACCAGCTTGCCGTCGCGACGACGCTGAGGAGCTGTTCTTGGAAAATTCCCGTCTGGCCGGTGAATAGAAAACCTGACCCGGTCGCGAGTACGCCCAAGGAAACAACGCCAAGACTCCCACCCAATAAATGGGTGTTGACCAGAAAACGCAACTGGTTACCCAGCGGCGATCCGCGCCGCACGGTAAACACACACGCCACAGCACCCGCAATAAGCCCGGCCACTGCCGCAGAAACTGGAGTGAAAAGTGGTGCGCCGGCCGTTACCGCAATCAGGCCACTCACCACGCCGCCTGCGAGCGATCTGAGACTAATTACACCGTGGCCAATCAACTGAACTGCGATCCAACCAACCGCACCGGCGATAGCGCTCACTACACCATTGACGATAATGAGGCCCGCGACATCGTCGATGGCAAACTCTGCTCCAACTAGCCAACCAATCCACGACACAACCACGATGACCAGTGCGACGATCCCCAGCGGGACGGGGACAAACATCCGACGACCACGAATCAGCGACTTCCGTTCCACCACCAGGACGGCGAACATGCCGGCACCAACCGCAACGCTCATAACGAGCGCACCACCGTGATCAATCGGACTCAGCCCAAGAGGCGTGGTTGCTCCGAATGGCTCAAACGTGCGGATCGCCGTCGGCACAAACACACCAACGGCCCAAATAGATCCAAAAGTCATACTCCGAACAAACGATGCACCCGCACTTCGCGCGACGACGGTCACCAGGTAGCTACAGATTCCCCCGAGCAACGATAGCGAAGGCATCATGATGGGGCGCAATGTCGATGACATAAGAGGGCCAAGAGCCAGCCACGCAACGACACCGGGCAACGAGCACAGGAGAGACTCTGTCATCACGCGTGCCCAAGACGCTTCCGGAAGAATCCGGGCGTACAAAACGATCAGCGCCGACAACAACACTGCAAGCGCAATTACCCCAATGGTCGCCGCCGCGAATTCTTCCGCCACAGTGAACCTCCCCGTGACCAGTCTTATGCCTCAGCGGGCACATACACAATGACTTCGCCAAGAACCACCCTTGATGGGCGAATTGGGCCGGTCCACTGCATACCGCGACTAGACGTGGTTGGCAGTCAGCGCAATAAGTCGGGATACGGCACGCAAATACTTCTTGCTATAGCCGCCAGCGAGCATGTCGTCGGGGAAAACACCGTCGAGTGGCGTCCCCTCAGCGAAAATACGAACCTGCGCGTCATACAGTCGATCTACAAACGCAACAAATCGCAGCGCATCCGTCTGGTTAGAAAATGGATGCACGTCCGTCAAGCCAATCGCGTCGATCCCCTCAATCAGTTTCACGTAGCGCGAGGGGTGAACTCCCGATAGATGTTTCAGCACTTCATCGAACGAGTCCAAAGTCACTGTCCCGGCTATCTGAGAAACCGCCGCAGCCGCATCCTCGACTGTGAGCGCGTGCGCCCCGGTGTCTCGGCGCCGATAGTCAACTCCATCAATTCGAATGGTTTCGAACTTGGCTGAAAGGGAGTCAATTTCTCGCAAGAAGTCCTGAGCGGCAAACCGTCCTTCGCCGAGCGCGTTCGGCGGAGTATTCGAGGTTGCCGCAATCTTGGTGCCCGAGCCGACGAGGTCAGACAGCAGTCGCGAAATTAACCGAGTGTCTCCGGGATCGTCAAGCTCAAATTCGTCGATGC
Organism: Rhodoglobus sp.; assembly: GCF_053580035.1. Lineage (NCBI taxonomy): Bacteria > Bacillati > Actinomycetota > Actinomycetes > Micrococcales > Microbacteriaceae > Rhodoglobus > Rhodoglobus sp. The sequence continues at coordinate 338,896 of NZ_JBMDVL010000001.1, forward strand.
ACACCAGCGAAGCACCCTTGAGAAGCTCAACAGCTTGGGCATAGCCCACGGCACCGACGAGAGCTGTGTACTCAATGAACGTGCCGAAATACTTGCGGCCAGGAATGTGATGCCACAAAGCCGCAAGCAAGTGGGTCTTACCAACCCCAAACCCGCCGTCCAAATAAACTCCAGGTTTAGCTACCGGCGTTTTTTTGCGAGAAAACAGTCCTCCGCCGGGTTTCGTCGGGGCAGAAAAGTGGCGCATCGCGGCAACGGCGGCGCCCTGAGAGGGGTAGTCGCGGTCAGGTCGATAGGAATCTAAGGTCGCCCCGGTGAACTGACGCGGTGGCACCAGTTCGGCGAGCATCTGCGCTCCGGTCAACGACGGGATACGATCGACTAGACGCTCAGGAGTCGTAGGCGCAGTAGCGCTCATTCTCAGCCTCGGTTATGTTTCGCAGTCTTACGGCAACGCGGTGTAATCAGCGGCGAATGCGTAATTTTCTTGGGCAAGGGACTAATCAAGCTTAGTTTGAAGCCCGCGCCAGTTTTTCCATCCACTATCGGAGGTAGCTATGACTATCGAACGCGACCCGGCCCCCCAATTCGTTGAGTTCTCGAACCCTGAACGATTGGTTTCGGCGGACTGGCTTGAAGAACGTCTCGAAACTCCTGGCTTAGTAGTTGTCGAATCTGATGAAGACGTTTTGCTTTACGAAACTGGCCACATCCGCGGCGCCGTAAAAATCGACTGGCACACTGATCTCAATGATCCCGTAACCCGCGACTACATCGACGGTGAGGGATTCGCCGAGCTCATGTCTCGTAGCGGAATTTCCCGAGACACTACCGTCGTCATCTACGGCGACAAGACAAACTGGTGGGCGGCCTACGCACTATGGGTCTTCACTCTTTTCGGGCACGATGATGTCCGCTTGCTCGATGGTGGGCGCGCAAAGTGGGAAGCTGATGGCCGCGAATACACTCTCGAGGTACCGACTCCCCAAGCCACCGAGTACCCGATCGTCGAGCGCAACGACTCCACAATTCGCGCGTTCCGTGACGACGTACTCACCCACTTGGGCAACCCGCTCATTGATGTCCGTTCCCCTGAGGAGTACAGCGGAGAGCGCACCACAGCGCCTGCCTACCCTGAAGAGGGTGCGCTCCGTGCCGGTCACATTCCCAGCGCTCAGAGTGTGCCATGGTCCAAGGCTGTCGCGGATGACGGAACTTTCCGTCCGCTCAGCGAGCTGAACGCGATCTACCGTGACGGTGCCGGGCTGAAAGATGGCGACGATATTGTTGCGTACTGCCGTATCGGTGAGCGCTCGAGCCACACATGGTTCGTGCTCAACTACCTGATGGGCTTCGATAACGTTCGCAACTACGACGGGTCTTGGACTGAATGGGGATCTTTGGTCGCAGTGCCGATCGTCATCGGCACTGAGCCCGGCGAGGTTCCTTCCCGTTAGACTTAAGTGATGAGTGAGCAGCAGATCCCGACCCAGTTGGCTGAAATCCGCGACGATTTTTTGGACCTCCAGCTGCGGGATCGGCTGCAACTTCTCCTTGAGTTCTCGAATGAGCTGCCGGAACTCCCGGAGCGCTACCGCGATCACCCCGATCTTTTTGAACGGGTAGAGGAGTGCCAGTCCCCGGTCTTCATTTTCATTGAGGTCGAAAACGACACGGTGCACATGTTCGCGACCGCGCCTCCCGAAGCTCCGACCACACGCGGGTTTGCTTCGATTTTGGCACAGGGCCTTTCTGGCCTCAGCACCCAGGAAGTCCTGGAGTTGTCGGACGACTTCCCTCAGTCACTTGGCCTGGCCAAGGCAGTCAGTCCACTCCGCCTTCGCGGCATGACTGGAATGCTGGCACGAGCTAAGCGTCAGATTCGCCTCAAGAGCATTTCCTAGTCGAGACCTTCTCGGGCGTCGTCTTCGCCCACGTGAATTCTCAACCATGACCGAATAGCCGAAAGCCACCGTTCGCTGTCGTAGTTCCACAGCCTCGTGTGACCGGCAGTGTCAAATTCTTCGAAGGTGACGATGTCCGGGCGAAGCACCGCAAGCGCACGTGACGGTTCAACGGGAACATAAGCGTCAGCTGTGCTGTGCATCAGCAGGATGGGACGATCGAGTTCGGTCGCGCGGCCGACGAAATTCATCGCGGCAAAATCGAGCGGGTTCTCGGTGCCTACGAGCAGCTGCGCTTGTTCGCCCGCGAGAATTTCTTGCGCCGCGCGCTGAATCGGAGTGGGGATTCGGTTAATTGTGCCGTGAAGCTCGAGGATGGGACCCCAGGCGATTACGGGAGAATCCAAGATGAGGCCAACGATTACTTCCCGACTCTTGGAGCGCATCAGTGTCTGCAAGACTGTCGCACCTCCCATTGACCATCCCATCAGAACGATTCGCTCTGCACCTGCCTCGAGCGCATAACTGATAGCAGCGTCGACGTCGCGATACTCCGTAGAACCCAACCCGTAGCGCCTGTCGGGTGAATCTGGTGCTTCAGTATCATTGCGGTATGACACGGCAAGTGATGTGATTCCGGCGTCATAAAACTCGGGCAGAGCGCGCAGAGTCTCTTGGCGTCGGACTCCCCGACCGTGTACATGAATTGCCCACGTCGAACTCGCCGCCGCTGCTGGGACCAACCACGCCGGTGCCGCGCCCAGCTCCGTTTCAATGTGTACTTCGGAAAATTCGAGCCCAAGTTCTGCGGGACTGAGATAGAACCAGCCACTCGTTCGCGCGTTGTCCCCGGCGTGCGGAATCCCTCGTTGAACCGAGATCAACTCTCGTGCGACCCATCGTGAACTCTCCGAAACGACAGCACCGATGCGGGCGTGACCTGCCTCGTCGGCAAACCACAAGCTAAAGCGGCCTGGCGCGCGACTCTCCAGAGCGGCTGAAAGCACAATCGTCGATTCGCCGACCGCAAGAATCTGCAGTCCACTGTCTGCTCGCCCTGGTGGGGTCACGAGCCGCCGAGCAAAAACTACGGAAAGAACCGCGCTAGCGACCAAACCGACGATTCCGACTGCTGTGACACCGATAGCAATTCCGCTGACGATGCCGACGACCATGCGCCCCGGTTGTGGTGCTCGCATCCGCAAACCTCCGTCTGCACCCGCACTGGCGCGGCGTGCCTCACTAGCGATCGTTCCTCTAAAGCCTAATCTTCAGTCGTGCCCGATTCACCAGCTGGACCAACACCACCCGCAGTCTTCACTGCCGCGGTCGAGTCGCTTCGTGGCGCATCTTTGCGCTCGGAGCTCGCAGTAACCGAAATCACTGCTCCGTCTCAGATCGCACCATGGTCATTCGCTCTGGCCGCCGACGTCACTCCGTCACGTCACGGTGAAGACTCAGATCTTGGCACTGGCCGTTTTGTTCTTTTATACGATCCCGAAGTTCCGGACGCTTGGGACAGCGAGTTTCGCATAATTTGCTTCGCACAGGCACCGTTAGAACCGGAGATCGGCGTTGATCCGTTCCTGAGCGAGGTCACCTGGTCGTGGCTCGTTGATGCTCTTGACGGTCGCGGTGCTACCTACGATCAAGTGTCCGGAACTGCGACCCGAATTTTGTCGACAGGGTTTGGCGAACTTGAGTCGCAGCCTGACGGTGCTCAGATCGAATTACGTGCCTCGTGGAGCCCCAAAGATCTCAGCATGGCCGCGCATGTGGAAGGCTGGAGTGAATTGGTCTGCATGTTAGCTGGCCTACCACCAGCCATTGAAGGAGTCACCCTGTTGTCGGCCCGTAAAGTTGGACGTGAATAGCGCAACCGAAAGTGCAACCCCTGAGGGTGAGTCGCACGCAACCCAAGCCCCTCATGATCCCGTAAACGTCATAGACGATCGGGAAGAATACCTTGCCGCCGTTGCGGCTATTGCTGCGGGCCATGGTCCTATCGGAATTGATGCCGAACGTGCGAGCGGCTATCGCTACTCGCAGCGTGCGTACCTCATTCAAATCTTTCGTCGCGGAGCTGGCACCTTCTTATTTGATCCGCCAGCTATCGGCGACTTCGCCGAGCTCAATGACATCATCGCCGGTGAAGAGTGGATTCTGCACGCAGCGACACAAGACCTCACGTGTTTGCGCGAAGTTGGTCTCCACCCCACTCGACTATTTGACACAGAATTGGGCGCTCGTCTCGCGGGGCTCCCCCGTGTTGGACTCGGCACTGTCGTCGAACATCTCCTCGGCATTCACCTAGCGAAAGAGCATTCGTCGGCGGACTGGTCAACGCGGCCGCTTCCGCAGGCGTGGCTCGTCTATGCCGCTCTCGATGTTGAGTTGCTCGTAGATCTTCGCGAAGCTCTTGGTGAACTGCTCGACTCTGCAGACAAACACGACATCGCACAGCAGGAATTCGATTCTGTCTTAGTTCGGGATCTCAGCAATGTTCGCGCAGAACCTTGGCGCCGGCTCAGCGGGGTTCACTCACTTCGTGGCGGAAAAAATCTCGCCATTGCGCGTGAACTCTGGCTTGCTCGGGATGCCTACGCTCAAGAAGTAGACACGGCTCCCGGTCGACTTGTTCCTGATTCGGCGCTTCTCGCCGCCGCGCGCTTTCTGCCCGAGTCAAAGCGTCAGCTCTCTGCGATGAAAGAGTTCAGCGGGCGTGCTAGTCGTACTCAAATTGATCGTTGGTGGGACGCGATTCAAGCGGGAATCGCGTCGACGGACATTCCGGCTTCTCGTGTCGCTAGCGACGCACTTCCGCCGCCACGAGTGTGGTCAGACAAGAACCCCGCAGCCGATCTTCGGCTGAAGGCAGCACGAGCGATGATGACCGAGCGCTCGGAAGAATTGTCGATCCCGATCGAGAATTTGCTCACTCCTGACTACCTCCGACGTGTCGCTTGGACCCCACCGACCGAGATCATGCGCGAGAGCATTGCGGCAGTACTTCATGCCCTCGGCGCGCGCCAATGGCAAATTGACGTTTCTGCACAGTCAATCGCCCAAGCCTTTGTCGAAGCCCACCAAACGCCTGAGGAGTCCGACGACACCGAGTCGTAGGAACAATCAAAGGATTCCTAACCCTAATCTTGGCCACCTAGGATCAGTCCTACATCCAAGGATCTAGTGGAGGCATTGTGGCCAAGGAAACCGAGATTGTGTTCGTAGATGGAGTCCGTACTCCATTTGGGCGTGCTGGCGAGAAGGGCATGTTCTGGAATACCAGAGCGGATGACCTCGTCGTCAAGGCGATGATCGGACTGCTGGAGCGTAACCCCCAAATCCCTAAAGAACGCTTTGACGAAGTTGCGATTGCCGCGACAACTCAGACCGGTGATCAGGGACTCACAATCGGACGCAGCGCAGCAATTCTCGCTGGATTGCCGATTTCAGTTCCTGGTTACGCCATCGACCGCATGTGCGCCGGAGCTATGACCGCCGTCACGAATGTCGCCGGAGGCATCGCATTCGGCGCCTACGATCTGGCAATTGCTGGCGGCGTGGAGCACATGGGGCACCACCCGATGGGATCTGGCGTTGACCCTAACCCCCGATTCATGTCAGAGAAGCTCGTCGACCCCGAAGCGCTCAACATGGGAAACACTGCTGAGAAGCTACACGACCGCTTCCCTCACCTCACGAAGGCTCGCGCCGATGCCTTTGCACTTCGCAGCCAGCAGCGTGCAACCGCTGCGTACGAAGCCAACAACATTCAGCCTGACCTGATTCCTGTCGCCACGCGAAGTGACGCCGGATGGGGAATGGCCACTCGCGACGAGGGACTCCGCCCCGAGACAACTCTTGAGGGACTCGCCGCACTCAAAACCCCGTTCCGCTCTCACGGACGCATCACCGCGGGAAACGCATCCGGTCTTAACGATGGTGCAACAGCCAGCATCATGGCGAGCGGCGAAGTAGCGCGCGAGTTGGGATTGAAGCCCAAAATGCGCATGGTGAGCTTCGCCTACGCCGGTGTCGAGCCAGAAATCATGGGCATCGGGCCCATTCCGTCAACCGAGAAAGCACTGCGCAAGGCGAGCCTCTCGATCGACGACATCGGACTCTTCGAACTCAATGAAGCTTTTGCGGTGCAGGTTCTCTCACTGCTCGATCACTATGGCATCGACGATGAAGACCCCCGCGTAAACCAGTGGGGCGGCGCGATCGCGATGGGCCACCCCCTAGCGTCATCGGGTGTCCGTCTTATGATTCAGCTCGCAGCCCAGTTCGAACAGCACCCTGAGGTGCGCTACGGGCTTACGGCAATGTGCGTCGGTCTTGGCCAAGGTGGATCCGTTATCTGGGAAAACCCCAACTACAAGGGAGCTAAGTAACAATGACCCAGCAGTTTGCACGTCTCGCTGGCCTGTCTCAAGACGAGGTCATCACCCACTCCTTCGTTCGCGATGTGCCGTTGTCCGGCGGGCGCACGCTTGCTCTCGTCACTCTCGACAACGGGAAAGACCACACTCGGCCGAACACTCTCGGCCCAGCAACTCTTCTTGAGTTTGCAAAAGTACTCGATGAGCAGAAAGAACGGGCATCCGCTGGAGAAATCCACGGATTGGCTGTCACCGGCAAGCCATTCATTTTTGCCGCAGGCGCCGACCTCTCGAAGGTCAGCGAAATCCCTGACCGCGAAACCGGTAAGCAGATGGCGCAGCTTGGTCACTGGGCGCTCGGCAAGCTGAGCGACTTGGGTGTTCCCTCGTTCGTGTTCATTAATGGACTCGCTCTCGGTGGCGGCGTCGAGGTTCCTCTCAACGCTGACTACCGCACCATCGACAGTTCGGTACCTGCGCTGGCGCTTCCTGAGGTATTCCTCGGTCTGATTCCTGGTTGGGGCGGCGCCTGGTTGCTTCCTAACCTGATCGGAATCGAAAATGCACTCAAGGTAGTGATCGAGAATCCGCTCAAGAACAACCGAATGCTGAAGGGGCCAGAAGCTTTCGAGCTGGGTATTGCTGACGCCATGTTTGGTCCTGCGAACTTCCTCGAAGACTCTATTCGCTGGGCCGACGGTGTCATTGCTGGCACGACGAAGGTCAAGCGCAAGAACGAGCCGGGAAAAATCGAACGTACCGTCAAATGGGATGTTGCGATCGGAATCGCCGAGAAGATGCTCGCGAACCGCATTGGTCGCGTCGCCAAGTCGCCCTATGCAGCGCTCGCATTATTGAAGGCAGCCAAGAACACTGACAAGAAGACCGGGTTCGAAGCTGAAGATGAGGCTCTGGCTGACATGATCTCTGGAGATCAGTTCCAGGCGAGCATCTACGCATTCAACCTCGTTCAGAAGCGCGCCAAGCGACCGGCTGGGGCTCCAGACAAGGAACTGGCCCACAAAGTAACAAAGGTGGGTGTGATTGGCGCAGGGCTCATGGCCCGCCAATTCGCATTGCTCTTCGTCCGCCGCCTGCAGGTCCCGGTTGTTATTACTGACCTCGATCAGGCAGCGACGGATGCCGGTGTTGTCGCGATTCACTCGGAGATCGACAAGCTGCACGACAAAGGCCGGGTGTCATCAGACGACACTAACCGCCTCAAAGCCCTTGTTACCGGCACCACGAACAAAGCGGACTTTGCTGATTGCGACTGGGTGATTGAAGCGATCTACGAAGAACTCGGTGCTAAGCAGGCTGTGTTCGCGGAGGTTGAGCAGTACATCTCCGAGGAAGCAATCCTGGCCACAAACACTTCGTCGTTGTCGGTGGAACAGATCGGTGCAAACTTGTCGCATCCGGAGCGCCTTGTTGGGTTCCACTTCTTCAACCCCGTCGCAGTCATGCCGCTCATCGAAGTCGTCAAAACACCGCACACCAACGATGAGACGTTGTCGACCGCAATGGTCACGGCTAAGAACCTGCGCAAGAACGCGGTGATCACAACCGATACGCCCGGTTTCGTCGTGAACCGCATCTTGGCCAAGGTTTTGGGCGAGGCAATGAACGCTGTCGACACCGGAACGCCGTTTGAGGTCGTCGAGGAGTCGACCCGTCCTTTCGGGCTGCCGATGACTCCGTTCGAACTTCTCGAGCTGGTTGGACTCAAGGTCGGGGCGCACGTGCTCGACACTCATCACGCTGCATTCCCTGAACGATTCTTCAAGAGTGAGAACCTGCACAAGCTCGCCGAGCTCGGATACATCTTTGACCGTGACAGTAAGGGCAAGGCAAAGGGCGTTTCCAAGAAGGCTGTAGAAATCGTCAAGGGCGGCACTTCACCGATGACGGCCGAGGAGCTTCAGATTCGCATCGAAGACGGTCTTGCCGACGAGATTCACCGGATGCTTGAAGACAAGGTGGTTGCGGCGGCGGAGGACATCGACCTGTGCCTCATCCTCGGTGCCGGCTACCCCTTCCAGATGGGTGGAGTCACGCCCTACCTCGATCGCGCTGGCGCTTCGGAGCGGGCGTTTGGTGGAACTTTCCACGATCCGCAGATTCGCGGAGTGCAGTAAGCGTTTCGCACTAACGCGGCATAGCTAGGAAGAGGGCCGACCCGGACACTGTCTGGGTCGGCCCTCTTCTGCTGTTAAAAGCCGAGGGGCTCATTGGAGCACGCAGAAAGTGTCGAAGAGAACTATCTCGTTGACGTCACGGAGAATAACCCGGGAAATCTAGCTTCGTTCGGCGGGAAGCGTAACAGCCTGCGAATCGGTATCACTCAGCGGTCGAGCAATAGGAATTTTGCTTCCGAGGACTTGCGCTACCACGTCGCGCGCGATGTGTTGAGGAGTAAGCCCGACCTGATCAAGAACGTAGTCGCGGCTGCCGTGATCCAAGAACTCGGCAGGGAGTCCCAACTCATTCACCGCAGTATCTACGCCCTGAGCCCGCATATCCTGACGAATCCGGGTACCGATTCCGCCTACACGAACTCCATCTTCAATCGTGATCACAATTCGGTATTGAGCCGAGAAATCGATCACGCTCTGCGCTACGGGAACTACCCATCGCGGGTCAATTACGGTTGCGCCGATTCCCTGCGCCGCGAGAAGCTCAGCGACCTGGAGTCCGGTCTTTGCCATTGAGCCAACGGTGACAATGAGCACATCGTGTTGCTCATCCTCGCGGAGAACATCCACGCCGTCGTCCGTTCGGCGAACCGCATCGTAGGAGGTTCCCACAGTGCCTTTAGCGAAACGGATGACCGTGGGACCATCATCAACCGCGACGGCTTCTCCGAGCTCTTCACGCAGGCGCTCAGCGTCGCGAGGGGCCGCAATGCGGATGTGCGGGACAACCTGGAGCAGAGCAAGGTCCCACATACCGTGGTGACTAGCACCATCGGGACCAGTGACCCCTGCACGGTCGAGCACGAACGTGACGCCAGCTCGGTGCAACGCGACATCCATCAGTACCTGATCGAAGGCACGGTTCATAAACGTCGCGTACAGCGCCACTACCGGGTGCAGACCGCCAAAGGCAAGCCCAGCGGCCGAAGTGACAGCGTGCTGCTCGGCGATGCCAACATCGTGAACACGTTCTGGATACTTTTCCGCAAATAGATGGAGCCCTGTTGGCCGCAACATCGCCGCAGTGATACCAACGAGTCGAGGGTTCTCGTCAGCAAGCGCGACGATTTCTTCTGAGAACACCGAGGTCCACGATGCTGCTCCCCCGGACTGAACCGGCTCGCCTGTTGCTGGATCAATCTGACCCACGGCATGAAATTGATCCGCAACGTCGAGCAGTGCTGGCTCGTAGCCACGGCCCTTCTCGGTGATCGCGTGAACAATGACCGGCGCACCGTATGACTTGGCCTGTTCGAGAACTTCAGTGAGGGCCGCAATATCGTGGCCATGAACCGGGCCAAGATACTTGATGTCAAGATTCGAATACAGAGCCTCGTTGTTGCTGAAACGAGAGAGGAAGCCGTGCGTCCCCCCGCGAATACCGCGATATAGGGCACGGCCTGGACCGCCAAAAGCGCCGAAGAAGCGCTGGCTTGAGCTGTACAGGGAGCGGTACGAACGACGAGTCCGTACGCTGTTGAGGAAATGAGCCATTCCGCCGATGGTCGGCGCGTATGAACGACCGTTATCGTTCACTACGATAATGAGGTTGCGACTGTTGTCGTCGCTGATGTTATTGAGCGCTTCCCACGTCATTCCGCCTGTGAGCGCGCCGTCACCAACGACAGCGACAACGTGGCGATCGCTCTGCCCTGTCATCTCGAACGCTCGTGAAATTCCATCGGCCCACGAGAGTGAACTTGAGGCGTGAGAACTCTCAACAATGTCGTGCTCTGACTCTGAACGCTGCGGATACCCCGCTAGGCCGCCCTCAGTGCGCAGCTTCGTAAAGTCTTTGCGTCCCGTCAGAATCTTGTGAACATAACTCTGGTGCCCCGTATCGAACACAATGGAATCCCGCGGCGAATCAAAGACACGATGAATAGCGGTTGTGAGCTCGACCACTCCGAGATTTGGCCCCAAATGCCCACCGGTTTGCGAAACATTCTGAATCAGAAACTCACGGATCTCTTGCGCTAACTCGACAAGCTGGGCAGTAGAGAGACCGTCAAGATCTCGGGGACCATTGATTCCCTCGAGTAAGTTCATTCCTTCAGTCTAGGCTCCTTCAGCTGACCGTGAAGGATTACGCACGGGGTTCTGCGGTACCGGGATTTTCCGCCGGGGAACGCAGAAGGCGCGTGGCGAAAGTAAATACTTTCGGCCACGCGCCTTGAGCAGCTAGTTCGAGCTAGACCAGCGAACGCAAAACGTACTGAAGAATGCCGCCATTTCGGTAGTAGTCAGCCTCACCAGGAGTATCGATGCGCAGTTTCGCGTCGAACTCCACCGTCGTCTTGCCCTCTGGAGAGTGCGCAGTCGGCTCCGCTACAACGTGCAGGGTGCCCGGAATGCGGTCGTCATTGAGCTCTTCGACTCCCGAGATGCTGATGCTCTCAGTGCCGTCAAGACCCAACGATTCCCAGGATTGTCCCTCAGGGAACTGGAGCGGAAGAACACCCATTCCGATGAGGTTCGAGCGGTGAATGCGCTCGAAGCTCTCGCAGATGACAGCCTTGACGCCGAGCAAGCTCGTGCCCTTAGCCGCCCAGTCGCGTGAGGAACCAGAGCCGTATTCCTTGCCACCAAGAACGACGAGCGGAGTGTCCTGGGCTGCATAGTTTTGAGCCGCATCGTAGATGAACGACTGCGCAGCATCCGGCGTGGTGAAGTCACGGGTGTAGCCACCCTCGACGCCATCGAGAAGCTGGTTCTTGAGGCGGATGTTCGCGAACGTTCCACGAATCATTACCTCGTGGTTTCCGCGACGCGATCCGTAGGAGTTGAAGTCCTTGCGATCAATGCCGTGCTCAGCCAGGTATTGTCCGGCCGGGCTGTCGCCCTTGATCGAACCAGCGGGGCTGATGTGGTCGGTGGTGACCGAGTCGCCAAGCTTTGCGAGGACACGTGCACCCGTGATCGAGCTGACCGGAGTGATCTCCATCGTCATGCCTTCGAAGTACGGAGGCTTGCGAACGTAGGTCGACTCGTCATCCCACTCGAAAGTGGATCCGGTTGGCGTTGGCAAGTTCTGCCAACGCTCGTCGCCGTCGAAGACACCCGCGTATTCGTGGATGAACATGTCTCGGTCGATCGACGAGTCGATCGTGGCCTGAACTTCAGATGCATCGGGCCAAATGTCCTTCAAGAAGACATCATTGCCATCCTGATCTTGACCGAGAGCATCGCTGTCGAAGTCGAAGTTCATCGATCCGGCAAGCGCGTATGCAATGACCAGGGGCGGGCTAGCGAGATAGTTCATCTTCACATCGGGGTTGATACGGCCCTCGAAGTTGCGGTTACCAGAGAGCACCGCAGTGACCGCGAGATCGTTCTCGTTGATCGCGGCAGAGATTTCATCTTCCAGCGGTCCCGAGTTTCCGATACACGTTGTGCAGCCATAGCCGACGGTGTAGAAACCCAAAGCCTCGAGAGAAACGTCAAGTCCAGACTTTGCGTAGTAGTCAGTGACTACTTTGGAGCCTGGTGCAAGAGTGGTTTTGACCCACGGCTTCGACTTCAAGCCCTTGGCGGCAGCATTCCGAGCCAGAAGGCCGGCAGCAAGCATGACCGATGGGTTCGAGGTGTTCGTGCACGAGGTGATAGCCGCGATTGCGACAGCACCGTGATCAAGGGTGAACGGGTCTCCCCCATCAACACTCACGGAAGTGGGCGAGGAAGCAGTGTACGGCGCATGGCTAGCGTGAGTGTGCGAGCGCTCGTGAGCCGAGTCCTCATCCTGCGGCGTGAGACCAATCGGGTCGGATGCCGGGAACGTACCCTCAACCGCGGCATCAACCTTGGAGTGATCTCTCGACGCGTAGTTGTTGAGGTCGATTTCGAACTGGTTCTTCGCATTCGTGAGCTCGACACGGTCCTGAGGACGCTTCGGCCCGGCGATCGAAGGCACAACGGTAGCGAGGTCAAGTTCGAGATACTCGCTGTAGTTTGGCTCAACGCTGGGGTCGTGCCACAGCGACTGCAGCTTCGAGTACGCCTCCACAAGGTCAACCTGCTCTTCGCTGCGACCGGTAAGACGCAGGTAGTCAAGAGTCACGTCATCGATGGGGAACATCGCGGCGGTCGAACCGAACTCAGGGCTCATGTTTCCGATAGTTGCGCGGTTCGCGAGCGGAACTGCGCCAACGCCCTCACCATAGAACTCGACGAACTTGCCGACGACGCCGTGCTGGCGCAGCATCTGCGTGATCGTGAGAACAACGTCAGTTGCGGTGACGCCGGCCGGGATCGAACCCTTGAGCTTGAATCCAACAACCTTGGGGATGAGCATGGAAACCGGCTGGCCGAGCATCGCTGCTTCGGCTTCGATTCCGCCGACTCCCCATCCGAGAACACCGAGGCCATTGACCATTGTGGTGTGCGAGTCGGTTCCGACAAGAGTGTCGGGGAAGGCGCGCGTCTTGCCGTCCACCTCGCGCGTGTAGGTGACTCGAGCGAGGTGCTCAATGTTCACCTGGTGAACGATTCCCGTTCCGGGAGGAACTACCTTGAAGTCGTCGAAAGCCGTTTGTCCCCACCGAAGGAACTGGTAACGCTCACCGTTGCGCTCGTACTCAAGTTCAACGTTGCGCTCCAGCGCGTTCTCAGAACCGAACAGGTCCGCAATCACGGAGTGGTCAATGACGAGCTCTGCTGGCGCGAGCGGATTGATCTTGGTGGGGTCTCCACCGAGCTCGGCGACAGCTTCGCGCATCGTAGCGAGGTCAACGATGCAGGGAACTCCAGTGAAGTCCTGCATGACGACGCGTGCTGGAGTGAACTGAATCTCGGTGTCGGGCTCTGCACTGGGAACCCAGGAGCTCAGCGACGTAATGTGCGCTTCGGTGACGTTCTTTCCGTCTTCCGTGCGCAACAGGTTCTCGAGCAGAACCTTCAGGCTAAAGGGAAGCTTTTCGTATCCCGCTACTTTGTCGATGCGAAACACTTCGTAGTCGGTTGACCCGACTGTGAGTGTGTCTTTCGACCCAAAACTATTGACTGTCGACACTGTCATCTCCCTTGCTACGGTTCATCAATCCTTGCGCGGAGCGTGCGCTGCATCCAGCAAGGCAAGCCTAAGGCTGAATCGCAGCAACAAGACTACGATTGCGGCCAAAAGTATCTTGACGTCGAGATAAATATACACCATCGCGAACCTCGGGCGAGATCGCCACGACGAAAAACACGAACTAGTCGGATGCCGTTCGTCCGTAGGCCGTGCGCATGAGCAACCATGTAACCCACAACACTCCCGCATACAGCGGTACGCCCAAGAGAAGCTTCATCGTGGCCAAAGCCTGAGTCTCTTCGGCGAAATAGAGCGGCAACTCGACGCCGAGTCGAAGTGCGAATAATCCCGCCCACATGACGGTAGCGATGGACGCAACGCGAAACTTCGCTTTGTCCTCACGCCAGTCAGCAGCAGAAGGAACCAAGAGCATCGCAATCAATCCGACGAGAGGTCGACGAACGATGATGCTGACGATGATGGCGACAAGGAAGACCACGTTAATGATGAAGCCGAGGACGAAATTGTCTTCGGCTCGCCCGGTAATAAGCGCCAGTCCCGCTGACAGCGCTACTCCGACAACGCCGACAAGGGCTGACGACACAGGAGTGCGCGTGATCAAGCGAACCGCAACGAACCCCAAAGCCACGATCACCGGGGCAGCAACCGAGATGACCAACTGTTGAGTGAGAGTGAAAATAACCAGAAAACTCAGCCCGGGAAGAATCGACTCGACGAGTCCTCGAATTCCCCCCATGGCGGCGAGCAATGCGCCACCCGTAGGCGTCTCGCCAGGAGCCACATGCCCAACCGCGGATCGGCGTGCGGCAGCCGCGAGAGCGTCACGCACCGACGGTTCGGCCGACGAAGGGTCCGCCGAGGAAGGATCCTCCGGCGCTCCAGACGGCAGGTCGGAAGAACTCACGCCTGAGCTTCCTTCTCTCCCGTTGCTGGCATGTGCAGCGGAATCAGGTCCCGCGGCGGCATTGGCGTATTGCCCCGAACGACGACGATGGAACGGAACAGGTCTTCGATCTTTGTCGCGGCATCCGCATTAGTGAGAGCCTCACCAGCGATCACGCCACGCAGGAACCAACGCGGACCGTCAACGCCAACAAAGCGAGCGATTCGCTTCTCACCAGACTGTGCCCCGGCAACCGGAATCTCTGCAAACACTTCAGGCCCAAATGGGCCTTCCGAAACCTTCGTCGTCCCACCCTGGGTGTGCACCTGATCAATAATCTGCTGGCGAATTTCGTGCCACAGCCCGCTTGATCGCGGAGCAGCGAACGGCTGAATTTGAAGTGTAGAACCCGAATAGTCCAGTCCGACCGCAACAACACGCTTGCTGGCTTCCTCAACTTCAAGGCGCAAGTGCAGTTCTTGGCGAGGCAGAATTTTCACGCCACCGAGGTCGACATAGGGTCGCACTGCATTGGCTTCGCTCTCGTCAAGCGGACCCTCGCTTGCACGATTCTCTGGCGCTGATTTTGGCTGGTCTTGAGGTTCAAGAGATTCGGTGTTGTCGCTCACGAAGTGGCTCCTTGTTGGGTTGAATCTGCACGGAATCCGGTCGAGCCAAAGCCCGACTCACCGCGATGACTGCCGGGAAGTGTCGATACCGGGATGAAGCGAGCACGGGACACCGGCATAACGATCAATTGCGCGATTCTATCCCCCGGCTCGATCTCGAATGTGGATGCTGTATCCGTATTAAGCAAGGTAACGCGAATTTCTCCACGATATCCGGCATCTACGGTGCCCGGGCTGTTCACAATAGTGATTCCGCTGCGTGCCGCCAAACCACTTCGTGGCACAACAAAAGCAACGTATCCATCGGGAAGCGCGAGCGAAACTCCGGTAGCGACGGTGTCGCGGTGGCCGGGAGGTAGGGAGTAGCTTCCTGCCGAATACAGGTCAGCTCCGGCATCACCGGGATGTGCATAGGTGGGAGTTTGCCCACCGGAGATGAGCACCTCTACGTTGTCAATCACGAGTCGAGGCTAGTGCAGAACGCCAGCCAGCCCGAAACGCCATCAAGAAAAGCAGTGTGTAATGGATGAGTGACTATCTATCGCGAACGTTTGTGGCCAACTGCTTGGCTATATGTCAGCACCGCACTCATCATTCCCGCAAGCATCTTGGTCTTTATGCCCATCAACATTCTTGCCGGCTACATCACCGCAGCGGTGTTGTATGGGGGAATCGTCTTATTTCTCGTGGCATCGGCACCAACGATTGAAGTTGATGAGACTGAACTTCGGGCCGGAAAAGCACGGCTGCCGATTTCAATCATTGGCGCGGTAACGACATTCCACGGGGCTGAGGCGACTCTCGAACGAGGTCAGCGACTCGACGCTCGTGCGTGGCTAATGATTCGGGGCTGGGTTTCTCCCGTAGCGAAACTCGAAGTCAACGATGAGGGCGACCCGACACCATATTGGTTGTTGTCGAGTCGCACTCCCGAGTTGCTTGCTGAAGCAATTGCGCAGTCTAGGCTGCGCACTCCAAGCAGATAGCGCCGAGCTTGGTGGTGTGGTCTACCTGCGAGCGGTGCTTCACAAGGAAGCAGCTCACGCAAGTGAATTCGTCGGCCTGAGGAGGCAGAACAACCACGTCGAGGTCGAGATCAGAAAGGTCTGCCCCAGCGAGTTCAAAGTTCGCAGGGTTATCTGAATCGTCGACGTCAACCGAGCCCGACATCTTGTCAGGAACACGCTCTTTAAGAGCTTCGATCGACTCGGAGTCGTCGTCAGTCTTACGAGGTGCGTCGTAGTCGGTGGCCATGCCCATCCACTTCTGTTTTACGTTGAATCACCGGAATCGGCGGGCACAGTCTCCATGAAAGCGAGCCGAAATGCAAACCGCCGAATCTGCATCACTGTGCAGCGCCTGAGACAACTGTTATCCGAGGCGTGTTATTCCCACGTTTTCGGGCAACTTCATGCGATCCTGAAACAGAATCGTCAGGGCTGGAGAAGTTCACTATGGAAGACCTTCGGGTAGTCGAAGTACAAGACGGTGCACTGATCGTTTCAGGCACTGATGGAACGCAGTACCGCCTCGCGGTAGATAGCGTGCTGCAGTCACGCCTCCGCCAGAGTCGCGGTCAAGCCAGCGCTAGCCCCAAAATTGCGCCCCGTGAAATCCAGGCGCACATCCGTGCCGGAATGTCTGCGCAAGACGTCGCGAGTGTCACCGGTGCCGATTTGGAATACATTCTTCGTTTCGAAGGTCCAGTCATGGCCGAGCGTGAGTTTGTCATTGAATCCGCGCTGGGAATTCCCGTGCACGTTGCTGGCGAGACTGACACTCTCACCTCCTCGCGCACTTTCGGATCCGCTATTCGCGATCGCCTCCTCGAGCTCCGTGCCACAGATGAGCGTTGGGCAAGCTGGAAAGATCCCGAAACCGGGTGGATCGTCAAACTAGCTTTTACCGCGAGCGAGATTGACCACGACGCTCGCTGGCAATTTGATCCGAAACGTCAATCACTAGCTCCCCTCAACAACGAAGCTAAGACCTTGTCGCAGCAAGGAGAGTCCACTGGCGCCCTTATCCCTCGACTCCGTGCCGTTGCGCCCGTAGACAGTGCAGCGGATGCCGCTCGCTTCGACAGCGGGGCGTTTGACATGAACGGTCTCGATGACGAACCAACGCCCGTTCGGCCAGCTGAACTCCCAGTCATGCGTGATCGCACCGCCGAAGCTGGGGTTGGTAATCAAACGGCTGATCTTCTTGATGCGCTGCGCAGACGCCGCGGTGAGCGAGAGCCTGCGAGCTTCGATGCTTCTGACGAGGATGACTCGCCCGCGGCAGCCCCCGAAGCATCAATGCGCCTTCTCGATCCACCGGTTGTTGAACAGCGTCATGATGCTCCTGCCCCGCCTCAGGCAACTGCGCCCCAACCGACCACTAAGTCGCGCAGGCGACGTGTAGCAATGCCCAGCTGGGATGACATCGTCTTCGGTACGAAGCCAGACGACGACCCTGCCTAAACCGCTAGATCCAGCGCAACCCGCTAATGGGCAAACGCGCCGAAACGCACGAGCGGAACGCGCAGCTCATCGTCTGTCCACGATCCATGCTGACCAACCATGAGTCGACCGTGATCATTCGGAATTCGTGAGTCGTAGTACGCGATTGCCTTGCGTGCCGCAACGATGATGTCGCCAATACGCGGTGCGACTGCAGGGGCGACATCGCCGAACCAGCCAGCAGCTATTGCGTCGTCACGGCTAACGACCCACGAACGATGACTCTCAGCCGCGTACCAACGATCGAAGACCTCGGTGCGTTCATCCGTCGTCAATGACGGTTCATAATGAAGCTGCAAACAGCGAGGTTCTCCGGCAACGTGACGCACGCCAGCAAGGAGCTCTGGCGAAGTGTCGAAGAGCACATGAGCGTGGGCAGGAACATCCACCATGCCGTGATCGGCGGTAACGAGCATTCCCTGATCATCAGCAAGCTGCCCAACAACACCGGCGAGAGCCCCATCGAGAGCTTCCAGCGCGTGAGTCCATTGCGGTGACTGCCAACCGTTAGCGTGACCGGCCATGTCAAGTTCTGGTGCATAAACGTAGGTGAGGGATGCCGCATCACTCGAGCCGGCAACTGCCACGGCCGCGCGCAATCGGTCAGCTAAAGAACCTGCCGCGACGTATTTCGCTCCACGCAGTACGGCTCGAGTGAACCCAGAGTCGCGATAGCGAGCCGCCCCAACCGCCACTGCCGTGTGTCCGCGCTCGCTAGCGCGTTCGAAGAGAGTCGGAACACGCTGCCATACGGCAGGGTCGAGCCGAGCATCCCAACCAGAAAGCTGATTGACCACCCGATCATTGACGGTATCGAGAGCGCTATAGCCGACCAACCCATGCTGGCCAGCTCGAGCGCCAGTCGTCAGGCTCGCTAGCGCTGCTGCCGTTGTGGTGGGAAATCCTGATTGAATCACCGAAGTTTTTGAGAACGCAGAACTGAGAGTGCGCGCGTGGCCGGCGCGGGCCTTCAAGCTCTGAGCGCCAAGGCCATCGACGAGCACAACTACCGCGTGCCGGACGGATGGCAAGCTTAAGCGATTAGCCTCACCTTCGATTGCCTGGAGTGAACTTGACAACACATCGGTGAGGTTCGCTGAGTCTGGGTTAAGCGCCGGTAACATTAGGGCAATCCTATGGCTACTCCCACAAAACCCACCCCAGACTCCCCTGCCGGCGAACGCATCGAAGATATCGATGTAACCACTGAAATGCAGGGGTCGTTCTTGGAGTACGCGTACTCCGTGATTTATTCGCGCGCTCTTCCCGATGCCCGCGACGGCCTCAAGCCCGTACAACGCCGCATTTTGTACCAGATGAGCGAGATGGGGCTGCGCCCCGAAAAGGGTCACGTCAAGTCCTCCCGCGTCGTTGGCGACGTCATGGGAAAACTCCACCCTCACGGTGACGCGTCAATCTACGACGCGATGGTTCGACTGACCCAAAGCTTTATTCTTCGCGTTCCGCTCATTGACGGCCACGGTAACTTTGGCTCGCTCGATGATGGTCCCGCTGCCCCGCGTTACACCGAGGCACGCTTGCAGGCCTCCGCGATCGCAATGACCGACAACCTCGACGAAGACGTCGTCGACTTCGTGCCGAACTACGACAACTCCACAACTCAGCCAGAAGTTTTGCCTGCGGCATTCCCCAATCTGCTCGTCAACGGCGCCAGCGGAATCGCTGTCGGCATGGCAACGAACATGGCACCGCACAACCTCATCGAGGTCGTGGGAGCCGCACGCCACCTGCTGTCAAATCCCGACGCTTCGCTCGAAGAACTCATGCAGTTCGTACCCGGTCCAGACTTGCCGACCGGGGGAAAAATCATCGGACTCGCCGGTGTAAAGGATGCGTACGCGAACGGCCGAGGAGCGTTCAAGACACGAGCGAAAGTTTCTGTCGAATCCATCACAGCCCGCAAAATGGGGCTCGTCGTCACCGAACTCCCCTACCTCGTTGGCCCCGAGCGTGTGATCGAAAAGATCAAAGACGGCGTCAACGCAAAAAAGATCGTCGGCATCTCTGACGTTACCGACCTCACTGACCGAAATCATGGTCTTCGCCTTGTCATCGGAATCAAAACGGGCTTCAGCCCGGATGCTGTCCTCGAACAGCTCTATCGCCTCACTCCCCTAGAAGACAACTTCAGCATCAACGCCGTCACCCTCGTTGACGGTCGCCCACAAACTTTGGGCCTCAAAGCGCTGCTTGAAGTTTTTCTCAAGCACCGCCTCCAAGTGGTTACGCGGCGCAGCAATTTTCGTCTAACCAAGCACCGTGAGCGCTTGCACCTGGTCGAGGGACTGCTCGTCGCGATCGTCGACATCGATGAAGTGATTCAAGTCATTCGCCAGAGTGATGACAGCGATCAAGCGCGAACGCGCCTGCGCGATGTCTTCGATCTGAGCGAACTGCAGGCTGAATACATTCTTGAGCTGCGCTTGCGACGACTCACGAAGTTCAGCCGGATCGAACTCGAGGCAGAGGCCGACAAGTTGCGTGCCGAGATTGCGCGCCTTGAAGCCCTACTGGCAGACGAAAAACTGATTCGCGCACTCGTCTCAGACGAACTCGAAGAAGTCGCTGAGAAATTTGGTACACCGCGACGCACGCTACTCACCGAAGCTCCCGCATCGATCGCAACAACCTCACGCTCCGCCGCCCGCAAGAACTTGCCGGTGCTCGAAATAGCGGACGAGCCGTGCGTCATTCTGCTGTCAACAACGGGCCGCGTCATCCGCGTTGGTATACCCGAGGGTGAAACCGTCCTTGCCACTCCCCGTCGATCACAGCATGATGCGATTCGCTCGCGCGTTACAACAACAAGCCGCACCGAAGTCGGCGCAATCACAAGCCGTGGCCGCCTCATTCGATTCACGGCGATGGAACTGCCGAACGTTCCCTCAAACTCGGTGCAGCTGGGAGCCGGATCCAAGATCAACGAATACTTAGCAATCGACGGCAAAGAGAAAGTATTGGCTCTCGTCTCGCTCGAGAGCGATCAGCCGATCGCGTTGGGAACTCGACTCGGCACGGTAAAGCGGGTCACCCCCGGCGCGTGGCCATCGAAACCTGACTTCGAGATCATCGCTCTGAAAGATGGCGACGAACTGGTCGGAGCGGGACACAGCAAAGACGGTGATGAACTCACATTCATCACCTCAAATGCACAATTGCTTCACTTTGCGGCGTCATCAGTGCGCCCCCAAGGACTCACGGCTGGAGGAATGGCCGGAATCCGCGTGGAGTCCAGCGCCGCCGTGATCTTCTTCGATTCCATCGACCCAAGCACCACCCCTGTAGCCGTGACCGTTTCCGGTTCGAGCGCAACGATTGCCGGCACCGACCCTGGCCGCGCTAAGGTAAGCGAATTCGACCAGTTCCCGGCCAAAGGACGAGGAACAGGCGGGGTGCGCGCACACTCACTCCTCAAGGGCGAAGACGTGCTCACCCTTGGATGGGTCGGAGCGGCTCCTGCAACCGCCGTAGCGCCCGATGGGGTCGTACGTCACCTCCCAACAGAGCTAGTGAAACGCGATGCCTCAGGGGCACCTCTTGACGGCGTAATTGGCTCGATTGGAACGACTCCCTAGCTGGGCAGTCGGCTGTGTAGGCGGCGGCCCTTCCGTCGCTAGATGTCGATCCGGTCGCGGTCGAGACCCTGACCCTGGATGATGAACTCCTTGCGCGGAGCAACCTCATTGCCCATGAGCAGCTCGAACACGGTTCCGGCTTGTTCGGCATCCGAGATGTTCACGCGACGCAGCACCCGGTTATTGCGATCCATGGTCGTCGTCGCTAGCTGATCGGCATCCATCTCACCCAGACCCTTGTAGCGCTGGATGGGATCTTGGTAGCGCTTGCCCGACTTTTTGAGGCCAGCCAAGACGCCGTTGAGTTCCTTTTCGGAGTACGTGTAGATCGTCTCATTGGGCTTCGACCCTGGATTGATCACGACTACCCGGTGAAGTGGTGGGACCGCGGCGTAGACCCGGCCGTCACGAATCATGTCAGGCATGTAGCGGAAGAAGAGAGTGAGGAGCAAGGTACGAATGTGGGCACCGTCGACATCTGCATCGGCCATGATGATGACCTTGCCGTAGCGGGCTGTTGAAAGATCAAAGCTTCGCCCGGAGCCAGCACCAATAACTTGAATGATCGACGCGCACTCTGCATTCGACAACATGTCGCTAATCGATGCTTTTTGAACGTTGAGGATCTTGCCTCTGATGGGTAGCAACGCTTGGTATTCACTGTCACGGCCGAGCTTCGCCGTGCCAAGTGCCGAGTCACCCTCGACGATAAATAGTTCGCTATTGGCAACATCGCTCGAGCGGCAGTCCACAAGTTTCGCCGGCAAGCTCGAGCTCTCGAGCGCATTTTTTCGGCGTTGAGTCTCTTTATGGGCACGCGCGGAAATGCGCGACTTCATTTCAGCAACGACCTTGTCGAGCACCAACGAGGACTGAGCCTTGTCGTCGCGCTTCGTCGATGAGAACTTTTCAGCCAGAGCGGTGGCAACAACCTTCGCGACGATTGCGCGTACCGCCGGGGTTCCCAAGATCTCCTTAGTTTGCCCTTCGAACTGAGGCTCTGGCAATCGCACTGTCAATACAACCGTCAGACCAGCAAGTACGTCGTCTTTGTCGAGCTTGTCGTTGCCCAGCTTCAGTCGTCGTGAATTTTTTTCTGTCTCGGCCCGCAAGAACTTGAGCAAGCTCTGCTCAAAACCTGCGAGGTGCGTTCCGCCCTTGGGGGTAGCAATGATGTTGACGAAGCTCTTGACCACAGTGTCGTACCCCGTGCCCCAACGGAGAGCGACATCCACGACGCAGTCTCGGGAGACCTCGGTAGAAACCATGTGACCGTTTGGCTGCAAGACGGGCACGCTCTCAGTGAAGCCGCCTGAGCCAGTGAGCCGCCACGTGTCGGTAATGGGCGGATCAACGGCGAGATGTTCAACGAACTCTGAGATTCCGCCTTCAAACGCGAAGCTCTCGTGGCGGGGCTCGTCACCGCGCTCGTCCGTGACATTCAACGTGAGGTTGGGCACGAGGAACGCGGTTTGGCGAAGTCGATCGATCAATCCGTCAGACTGAAATGTTGCGCCCTTGGTGAAAATCTGGCGGTCAGCCCAGTAACGAACACGGGTACCGGTGCGTGCCTTGGGCACCTTGCCAACGATGCGAAGTTCACTGCCGGAAACGAAAGGAGTGAATGGTGCGTCTGGCGTAGGTGCGCCCGTGTCCGCGAATGTTCCTGGCTCGCCACGATGGAATGACATTGCCCAGGTCTTGCCGTCGCGGTCGACCTCAACGTCGAGTCGTTCAGACAGAGCGTTGACGACCGAGGCGCCGACACCGTGAAGACCACCGGATGCCGCATACGAGCCCGAACCAAACTTGCCTCCGGCGTGCAGCTTTGTGAAAACTACTTCGACCCCTGAGAGCCCGGTCTTAGGTTCGATATCGACGGGGATGCCCCGTGCTTGGTCTCGCACTTCAACGCTCTCGTCAGCGTGCAGAATCACGCTGATTTCTGAACCGTGCCCGTCGAGCGCCTCGTCGACTGAGTTGTCGATGACTTCCCATAGGCAGTGCATAAGCCCGCGGGAGTCAGTGGAACCGATGTACATACCGGGACGTTTGCGTACAGCTTCGAGCCCCTCAAGTACTGAAAGGTGACGGGCTGAATAGTCAGAGCTCGCCATGATGTGCTCCTAGGGTTTGACGACGGAAGACCAGCGTTAAGACTACGTTCTCCGCACGACATTGCTGCCCATCAACACCCATCGCGCACTGAGACCGCCATGGACTGATTCTGATACGCGCTGAGCGAAATGCCCTCGATATAGGAACAATCCGCAGGTCCGCATGCTTGTATAGGCGTACGGATTAACAACCGCAAGCAAGAAGGAGTAGGCCATGTCGAACATTGCAACAGAAGACACCACAGTCGATGAGATGGACTACACCCTCACGGCGCTCGATCGCTGTGACAGTTGTGGCGCGCAGGCATACATTCGCGCGACTCTCGCCAGTGGCGATCTCCTCTTCTGCGCTCACCACGGCGCAAAATTCAAGGAGAAGCTCTTCCCTACCGCTCTTGGGTGGATCGACGAGTCGAGCCGTCTGGCCTCTGGACGCACCGTTTAGTTTCGCCCGCTAGCTAGCTCGTAACCGGCACCCGTGTCGGTGTGACCTTCGTAGGAGAACTGTGAAGCGCATCCGGCATTATGTGTCGCGTCTGAAGTCTTTGGACGTTTCGAATATGTTGGCGGTTGCGCGGGCCATTAGCGCGCGCGACCGCACTCCGGTCATCCAAATTTTGCTCGACATGGTGTGGTGCTCGCTCGTTTATCAAGCGGGTTACCTCGACTATGAGGAATTCGAATTTAACGTGCTCAGTCGCGCCGAACGACGCACGTGGATCACGAGCGGGAATGCAAACTCGATCGTCGTCAAATATAACCAGCGTGACTTTCGACAACGCTTCTACGACAAACCAACGTTCAACACAACGTTCAACGAATGGCTTGGTCGTGATTGGCTAGATCTCAGAACCGCCACGGAGTCTGAGTTTGTCGAATTTGTCGGTTCCCATGACCCCATCATGGTCAAAGTGGTCGACAGCATGAGCGGTGCCGGAATCGCGAAACATTCCGGTCAAGAACTAGCTGATGCTCCTGCTTTGTACCGCGAGCTCATGAACAATCGCCAGTTTCTGGTGGAAGCGTTCATCGAGCAACACCCTGGTATGTCAGCGCTGTGTCCTACTAGCGTCAACTCGCTGCGCATGATCACTTTCTTCGATGGAACCGATGTGCATGTCCTTGAGGCGGTACTGCGCATGGGCAACGGCGCCGACGTCGATAACTATGGCCGAGGCGGCATGTATACCGTTCTCGACGAAAAAACTGGCATCGCCCCCTATGGCGCCTTCGATAAGTACGCGAATACTTTCGTTACTCATCCACAAACAGGAACCCCAATCGTCGGGTTCAAAGTTCCCCTCTACGACGAGGTACTGAGTACCCTCGACACGGTCTCTCGCATCATTCCGCAGATACCGTATGTCGGATGGGACATCGCAATTTCGACCACAGGTCCGGCAATTATCGAAGGCAATTACAACACTGGCGTGTTTCAGATGAAACCGAGCCTGACCGGAATCAAGACAGGTTTGTTGCCCAAGTTCCGCGAAGTAATCGACTTCTAGTTGCACACCTTGTTCGGCAGCTGCCACAGTTCGAGGCAGTTACGCCGGCAGCCGGAATCTAAACTGCAGCGCGACGGATGACACCAAGTGGCGTGCTCTGGTGGTCTTGCCCGAGCGGATTATCTTTGAGAACGTGCAGTACTAACGCGTTCGTGCTCTTGTCTGTTGAGCCGAGAACGTTGCCACCGAAGTCGTTGATATCGACGACTGCCACCGTGATCGAACCGCCGAGAGCCTGAGCAATATCGTTCGCGACGCCATTGGGCCGAGCCGGGCCGAGCACGACGTGGGAATCGTACGGCGGGATGGTGTTCTTTGTCGGGCCATCGATGGCGCGAGCCTTCGGACCAGCAATCCGGTAGAAATCACCACGGCGGCCAAAAGCCTTCGTGACGGCGGCGACCGCTGCAGCAAAAAGAATCCGGGGCGTTCCACACTCCCGAAGCGCCATTTCCATCGTTTCGGGCATGCCAAGGCCAATGCCATGAGAGGTCTTGGTGACGTATTTCGAGAGCGTCGTCGCAAGTTTGCGCGGTACAACCTCAGAGATTGGGTACGCGCGGCCCTGCGTGATTCCGACGATCTTCTCCGTCACGAAAAGAATGTCGCCATCGCGCACGACGTCTGTCGCGTACTCCGTGACAACCTGAACTATGTCGTCATTATGAACCACCAAGCGAGTCTTGATGGGAAGTCGCTCGTAAACAACTCCATCTACCTCGACGGTGAGACTCTTTCCCGCATTCGCTTCAGAACCCATTGTTGGCCTATTCGAGGTAGTCGCGTAGGGACTGCGAACGTGACGGGTGGCGCAGCTTGGCCATCGTCTTGGATTCAATCTGTCGGATGCGCTCGCGCGTAACACCGAACGTGTCACCGATCTGGTCGAGAGTCTTCGGCATTCCATCGCCGAGTCCAAAGCGCATGCGGATTACTCCAGCTTCGCGCTCGGAAAGTGAATCAAGCAGGCTCTCCAGTTGCTTCTGCAACATGGTGAATCCAACGGCATCCGCAGGAACTACGGCCTCGGTGTCCTCGATGAGGTCACCGAACTCGCTATCGCCGTCTTCACCAAGCGGCGTGTGGAGCGAAATTGGCTCACGCCCGTACTTCTGAACTTCGACAACCTTCTCAGGGGTCATATCGAGTTCGCGCGAAAGCTCTTCCGGAGTGGGCTCGCGACCCAAGTCCTGGAGCATCTGGCGCTGAACGCGGGCAAGCTTGTTGATGACTTCAACCATGTGCACGGGGATGCGGATCGTGCGAGCCTGATCGGCCATCGCCCGGGTAATCGCCTGGCGAATCCACCACGTTGCATAGGTCGAGAACTTGAAGCCCTTGGTGTAGTCGAACTTCTCAACAGCACGGATAAGACCGAGGTTTCCCTCTTGAATGAGGTCAAGGAACTGCATTCCTCGGCCCGTATAACGCTTGGCGAGCGAGACAACCAGTCGAAGGTTGGCTCCAAGCAAGTGGCTCTTAGCGCGTTGACCGTCTTTGGCAACCCACTGAAGTTCGCGACCAAGAGTCGAACGAACTTCGGCTGGAGTCATCGCAGCGAGCTTGTCTTCAGCGAAAAGTCCCGCTTCGATACGCATCGCGAGCTCAACTTCTTGAGCCGCGTTGAGCAGAGCAACTTTACCGATCTGCTTCAGGTAGTCCTTGACGGGGTCAGCAGTTGCTCCGGTGATCGCAGCCGAGTAAACCGGAACGTCATCTTCATCATCAACGAGCGAGAGTACGAGCGCACCAGTGGGCAGCGCTTCGTCTTTGCTCGTCGACTTCTCTTCTTGGTCGTCGTCTTTCGGCTCCTCGTTACCATCAGCCTCAACAATTTCGACGGTCGAAGCGGCAGCTTTACGGGCCTTGGCCGGGGCTTTCGCCTTGGCCGGCGCCTTAGCTGTGGCTGGCTTTTTCACTGCTGCAGCCTTCTTTGCCGTTGCCGATTCGGCGGCCGACTTCGTCGTCGTCGCCTTCTTGGTTGCTGGCTTCTTGGCGGCAGTCTCCACGCCATCAACAGATGTGGTCGCCTCGTCGGCCGCTGCGGCGGCTTTCGTGCTCGCTGCTGTCTTAGCAGGAGCCTTCTTCGATGCGGTTACGGACTCCGCAGTCTTGGTTCGGGTCGCCATGTGAACACCTTTCCGAGGTTTTCGGGCAGTACTAAGACCCATGTCAAGTATCTGAACCTTTTGTGCACTGCACAAAAGTCCCAGAACAAGAACGGGTCTTACTTCTAGTATGCCACGCTTTTGGGCGGTTACACACCAGAGCTAAAGAGGGAGTCCCGGGTTGCTATTGTCATCGCCCGCGCGCTTGATGGCGAGGAACTTTTGCAGTTCTGCGGCGATTTCATCGGCCGACGGCAATTCGCCATCCTCATCGGTCAGTGGCGACCGCATCGGATTTTCTTCCATGTAATTGTCGTGACGCTCTTCTAAAGTGCCGACGAGGCGCGCGAGTTCTTGATTGCTCTCGACTTGGCTATCGATCTTGGCCAAAAATTCCCGGCCATCTTCACGCAGTCGATCGGTGGGAAAAATCAAGCCAGTCGCCGCGCTCACGCTTTCTAGCGCGGTAACAGCGGCGGTCGGCCATTCGGTATCGGCCAAGTAGTGCGGAATGAGTAAGACGAAACCTGCGGTCGGATGCCCGAGCTCTTGCAAGCGGAACTCAATGAGGTGCATGGCGTTTGCCGGGACCTGCGTGTGAGGCTTCCAGACGGAAAGTGCGTCAATCAGCTCAGTGCGATTGCCGCTGACGGTAACGCCGATACCTCTCGTGTGCGGAACCGGCATGGGAATAGCGTGAACCCAAGTGGTTGACGCTACGTCGAATTTCTCAACAAGGCGGAGGACTGCAGCCGAGAATCGTTCCCACTGAAAATCTGGTTCGTACCCCGTAAGCAACAAGAAGGGTTGCCCTAGCTCGTCCTTGGCGAGATACAGCTCAAGCTTGGCCGGACGGTAATCACTCAAGTGGTCTTGATCGAAATAGATCGTCGGTCGTCGCGCCCGGTAGTCAAGAAGGGTGTCATTGTCGAATGATGCAACCACCGTGCGTTCGAGCGTATCGAGTAGGTATTGGCTGAGCTGACTGACAGCCCCGCCAGCATCAGCAAAGCCCGTAAGACCCGCTACCAGTGGGAGGCCGCGGGGCACTGCAGCAACATCGGTGACGATGTCGTATAGGCCTGCCGGATCTCGCATGATTCAACTCTAATCGCGTGGGCGCCTGCATCCTGAGGATTACGGCCCACAACATCAAGCTGCTAGCGAACACGCAGCCGGATGCTGGATATCATGAGGGTATGACCGTTGCTACTTTGCATTTGTCCACCGCGCCCGCCTCTGAAATTGAATCCGATGTACTCGTAATTGGGGTGGTAAAGACGGAATCTGGACCGCAATTGGTCGACAGTTCTGCCGCGCTTGCGCCTTTTGCTGACGCGCTGAAGATCATCGGCGCGACTGGCGCTCAGGATGAGCTTTACCGCATCCCCGCTTCCGGAATCTCAGCACCAGCAGTTGCCTTCATCGGCCTCGGAGACAAGGAAGTTACCGCCGAGGTTGTGCGCTACGCCGCTGGCTCCGCTGCTCGCCAGTTGAAGGGTGCTGCGCACATTTCTCTCGCCTTAGGTATCGAATCATCTGAGGACACGCTCGCGGCCCTAGAAGGCGCAGCGATCGGCGCATACTCCTACGACGTCTACCGGTCAACTGCACCCGATGCCGCAAAGAGCCTTGCCGCCACGATCACGGTAGTAAGCCCGGCAGACGACCCTGCGTTAGTAGAGCGCGCGCTCATCATCGCCCATGCCACCCACGTGACCCGCGACCTTGTCAATCAAGCTCCCGGTGAGCTCTACCCCGCTACCTTCGCTGAACGCGCAAGTGCGCTGGCCGATCTCGATAATATCGAGGTAGAAATCCTTGCCGAGAAAGAACTCGAAGATGGCGGATATGGCGGCATCCTCGGTGTAGGTCAAGGATCGAGCCGCGGACCCCGACTGGTGAAGCTCAGCTACAACCCGGCAGGCGCCACCAAGCACCTTGCACTGGTTGGTAAAGGAATCACGTTTGATTCCGGCGGGCTATCACTCAAACCAGGACTCGGCATGATCGGCATGAAGTTCGACATGAGTGGCGCAGCAACCGTCATGGCTGTAGTCGAAGCGTGCGCGAAACTCGGCACCAAGGTTCGCCTTACTGCGTGGCTCTGCCTTGCGGAAAACATGCCATCTGGCACCGCTATCCGCCCCAACGATGTACTGACCATTCGCGGCGGTAAGACCGTTGAAGTCCTCAACACGGATGCTGAGGGCCGCCTGGTCATGGCCGATGGCCTCGTCGCCGCCAGCGAAGAGAACCCCGATGCCATTGTCGATATCGCGACGCTCACCGGCGCGGCGGTTGTCGCCCTCGGAAATCGCTATGCGGGGACAATGGGCGACAAGGAACTCGTAAGTCAGGTAGTTGCGGTTGCTGATCGAGTCGGAGAGCCTTTCTGGCCAATGCCGATCAGCCCAGAACTGCGCCCGATGCTTGCCTCGGACATTGCGGACATCGCCAACATAAAGGCGGGGAACTCGGCGGGAGGCATGCTGATCGCTGCCGCTTTCCTTAAGGACTTCGTTGGCAAGCGCGCTGACAGCACCGAAACTATCCCGTGGGCGCACATCGATATTGCCGGGCCTTCCGATAATCGCGCCACTGGCTGGGGTTACATCGGCAAGGGCGCAACCGGAATCGGTGTAAGAACGCTCATCGAACTGGCCGAGGAATTTTCTCGACCGTAGTAAGGTTTTTACGCGGGTACTTTCCGCACCATCCGGTCGCACCGTGAACACACTCTGCGTACCGTCGAACAAATTTCCTTACAGAGGAGCTGCTGTATTGGCTGAGCACAATTTTGACCTTGTCGTTCTTGGTGGAGGAAGCGGTGGCTACGCAGCCGCGTTGCGCGCCTCCGAACTGGGCATGACCGTTGGCTTGATCGAGAAGGGCAAGCTCGGCGGCACGTGTCTCCACGTCGGCTGCATTCCGACGAAGGCGCTTCTCCACTCGGCAGAAGTTGCTGACGTTACTCGGGAAGCGGCTAAGTACGGCGTAAACACCACCCTTGAAGGCATTGACATCGCGGGGGTAACGAAGTACCGCCAAGACATCGTTGCCAGCAAGTACAAGGGCCTTCAGGGACTCATCAAGATGCGCGGAATCACCGTCATCGAGGGCGAGGGCAAGCTTGTCGCGCCCAATACCGTCCAGGTCGGTGAAGACACCGTAGTTGGCAAGAATGTAGTTCTTGCCACAGGTTCCTACTCTCGCTCGCTTCCCGGTCTCGAAATCGGCGGTCGAGTAATCACCTCCGAACAGGCTCTTGAACTCGACTTCGTTCCGAAGAAGGTTGCCGTTCTCGGCGGCGGCGTCATCGGTGTCGAATTCTCTAGCGTGTGGAAGAGCTGGGGCGCCGACGTGACGATCATCGAAGGTCTCCCTCACCTCGTTCCCAATGAGGACGAATCCGTCAGCAAGCAGTTCGAACGTGCGTTCCGCCGTCGCGGAATCAACTTCCACACCGGTGTGCGCTTCAAGAGCGTTGAGCAGAACGATGACGGTGTCGTTGTCACGCTGGAGAACGGTGAGACTGTCGAGGCGGAGCTTCTTCTGGTTGCTGTCGGGCGTGGACCATCCACTGCCGGGCTTGGCTTCGAAGAAGTTGGCATCGAAATGGATCGCGGCTTCGTGCTAACCAATGACCGACTCGCAACAAACGTTCCCGGCGTCTACGCCGTAGGCGACATTGTTCCTGGCCTCCAGCTCGCACACCGCGGGTTCCAGCAAGGAATCTTCGTTGTCGAAGAAATCGCTGGCCTCAAGCCGATCGTTATCGACGACCTCAACATCCCCAAGGTCACGTACAGCGACCCTGAAGTTGCCTCCATAGGTCTCAGCGAAACGAAGGCCATTGAGCTTCACGGCGCGGACAACGTCAAGGCTTACGACTACAACCTTGGCGGAAACGGCAAGAGCGCCATCATCGGTACTGCTGGATCGATCAAGGTAGTTCGGGTAGTCGACGGGCCCGTCATCGGCGTCCACATGATTGGTGCACGAGTAGGCGAACTGATTGGTGAAGCACAGCTCATCGTCAACTGGGAAGCGCATCCAGAGGACATTACGCCGCTGCTTCACGCACACCCCACCCAAAACGAGGCCCTCGGCGAGGCATTCCTCGCTCTGGCCGGTAAACCGCTTCACGCGGTATAGGCTCCGCCTCAACCACGGAACTAAGCTATTGATGACAAGCATCACAAAGGAGCAGTACTGATGAGCGAATCCGTTAACCTTCCGGCACTCGGCGAGAGTGTCACCGAGGGCACGGTGACCCGCTGGCTTAAGCAAGTCGGCGATAGCGTAGAGGTCGATGAGCCCCTACTCGAGGTCTCAACTGACAAGGTCGACACGGAGATTCCTTCTCCTGTCGCCGGCGTCATCGAAGAGATCCTGGTCGCCGAAGACGAAACAGTAGAAGTGGGCACTGCACTGGTACGAATCGGTGACGGATCTGGCGGCTCTGATGCTGCTCCCGCCGCCGAACCCGCCGCCGCTGAAGCTGAGGCGACCGCCCCGGCTGCTGAGGCCGCTACCGAGGCTGCGCCCGCTGCTGAAGCTGCGCCCGCTGCTGAAGCACCAGCTCAAGAAGCACCAGCTCAAGAACAGCCCGAAGCGACACCTGCTGCGGCTGAGCCCGAGCCAACTCCGGCTGCGGCGCCTTCCGCTGAAGCTCCGGCTTCCGAGCAAGCCCCCGCTGAGGAAGCTCCTGCCGCTGAGCAGGCTCCTGCCGAGGAAACTCAGGCGACTGAGGCTGCAGCTACTGAGGCTGCGCCTGCTGCTGAAGCTCCGGCTCACGCTGCAGCAGAAGCTAGTGTCGAGTCCAACAGCGACACTAAGACTGATGACTCTGACGCTGACGATTCCGAGGCTGATGACTCCGACGCTGATGACTCGCAGGCCGGGTACCTCACTCCCCTCGTGCGCAAGCTAGCTAATGAGCGTGGTGTTGACTTGAGCACAATCACCGGTACCGGTGTTGGTGGTCGAATTCGTAAGCAGGATGTTCTCGAAGCAAGCGAAAAGGCCGCTAACGTAGAAGCGCCCGCGGCTGCTGCAAGTGCACCCGCTGCTCGCGAAGTTTCACCGTTGCGCGGAACGACAGTACCGATGTCTCGCTTGCGCAAGGTCATCGCTGAGCGTGCCGTCATTTCGATGCAGTCCTCCGCGCAACTCACCTCGGTGGTTGAGGTCGATGTCACCGCAGTGGCCAACTTCCGCACTTCGGTCAAGGACAAGTTCCTAGAGAAGACCGGAACGAAGCTTTCGTTCTTGCCATTCTTTGCCCTTGCGGCAGCTGAAGCACTCACGTCGAACCCGATTATCAACGCGACAATCGAAGGCAACTCGATCGTGTACCCTGCGCAGGAAAACATCAGCATTGCTGTCGACACCGAGCGTGGGCTCCTCACACCGGTCATCCGCGACGCGGCATCGCTTGACCTTGCAGGACTCGCTGGAGAGATCGCCGATCTCGCCAAGCGAACCCGCGACAACAAGCTCACGCCCGACGAGCTTTCTGGAGGAACGTTTACGCTAACTAACACAGGTTCGCGCGGCGCACTCTTCGACACTCCGATTGTGTTCCTCCCGCAATCCGCCATCCTCGGCACCGGAATCGTCACGAAGAAGCCCGTTGTCATCAGCGACGCTAACGGTGACTCAATCGGCATCCGCTCGATGGTCTACTTGGCTCTCAGCTACGATCACCGCATCGTAGATGGCGCCGACGCAGCTCGTTTCCTCGTTGACATGAAGAACCGTCTCGAGGGTGGCGATTTCGCCGACAAGCTCGGAATCTAGATAACTACGCACTACTGAGCAAGCGTGTAGCTTCTTATTCGCCAACCGGCCTCGCCCTTCACCAGAAGGATCGAGGCCGGTTTGCTTGTATCCGCTGTCGCGAACTCAAAAAGGACGCTATCCCCAAGTTGTTGAACTTCCACACTTTTCTCGATAGCGAAAAGCGACGCAGTCGGGAACTCACCGCCAGCGAATACGGCGTTGACCAGCGCGACATCGCTCGCATACGACGGGGTGCCGACAAGAGAAACAGACTCAAGACACACCGTGGAGAGGTCTCGAAGACATTCTGACCTTGCCTTCAACAACACAGGCAATGCATCCGCGGCCTCACCCCCGAGCAGCGCCACCGATACCGGCGCATCGACCGTTTCCTCAGTGATTTCAGTTGGTTCTTCCTCCACCGGACCGGAGAGTCGATTCGCCTGCACTGCAGCCTCGCCCTCATCGGTTGCATCGACGGCGAGGACCACGCCAGCGAGCAACACACAGAGTAGGCCAGCAGTCGCGAACAGCCACGTTCGCTTGCGAACGGGCCTGCACCACGCAGATGCCGCACGAATCCCCGCCGCGCTCCGCCGGCGCACTAACTCAAGCACCTGCGTGAGGTCAAGGTCGAGCCACGGCGGTAGAGCAAGAACGGAACTGGCTTCGCTCTCAGTGTGCACCGCACGATCGACGACAGCACTCACGCGGAGGGCGGTCGGTTCCTCAGCGGCGGACTGGGGGGCATCGCTGTTGAGCCGCAGCGGCTCAGGAGCGCCAATGCTGAACAGTTGCCTCTCTAGGTGGTGATCCCAGTTGGGTTCATCGAAGTGAGCATCGTCAGCGAGCCAATCATCGAGCTCGCACACCGCACGCTGCCCGTCTCGATGACCGCGCACAGCGGCGAGAACGCTTCGAGCGAGCTGTGCCAACAATCGACGATCATCGGTGAAAGCACAGTTAATCTGGAGCTCGTGAGGTGTTCGCGGTGCGGTATGAAGCTGCGCGAAACTGAAATCAGTAAAGAATGGGCACCCCGTCTCATCAAATTGGACGGCATCCAGATTTATTGCGACGATCGCGACACCCGATCGATGCGCACGGCCGAGTGACGTCAGGAGCGGTGCAACGATCGTGATCGCCTCGCCTGGACGCAACGAGTCGCGATCGCGCAGAATCTTTCGGAGCGAAACGCCTCCGCCCCATCGCCCGACCAGAATCGGCTCGTCGTCCGCGGACGCAGCCACATCGTCGATATCGGGAACGTGACGACCACTAGCCAGAGAGAGACAGTGGATCTCATTAAGTATTTGCGTGCTCGTCGTGGTCTTCGGGAATTGTTTGAGAGATCGAATTTCAGGCCAGCTTTCCGCAGATGATTGCGGAGTTACAGAGTGCTGATCTTGTGCGGATATCCGCTTCCGCCGTCGAGCGTGGGCAAGAACAAGGCGTGCCCGAGCGTTCTCTTCCAGAACCCGAACACTCCTATAGCCAGCCACAACGTCATCAGTCACGGAACCATTCTTTGCGGAGAATTCCGGGGGCACTGGGGACGAGAGGCGAGCTGGGGAAAACCGTCCATTACCCCTACCCGTTGGGGCGAGGTGGGCGCGCCTCTCCTTTGAGAACGATCCGATTGCGGCGAGAGCTCAGATCCGGAATTCCGGAACGCGCTCTAGGCCGTATCCTAGAAGCATGGCACGCAGAGAAAAGACGACAAAGGCTCCAAAAGAACCAGGCCGCATCAAGCAGATGTATCAGGTCTTCCAGATGACGAGGCGGTACGACAACCTCGCAGTATGGTTCTTCTTGCTCGCATTCCTGCTGCCGATAGTCGTCGGACTCGCCCTTGCGTTCCTGCTCTCTGCAGACAACGTACTCGGCTTCGTCCTCTATATCATTGCTGGCGTTATGGCTGGACTCCTCGCCTTCCTCATCGTTCTCGGTCGTCGCGCCGAACGCGCTGCCTACTCGCAGATCGCTGGCGAGCCCGGTGCAGTTGGCGCCGTTTTGAAGAGTTCTCTTCGCCGCGGCTGGACCGCGAGCGAAATGCCGGTCGCGATTAGCCCCAAGACCCAGGATGCTGTCTATCGTGCGGTCGGCAAGGGTGGCGTCGCACTAATCGGCGAAGGCCCGCGAAGCCGCACGCAAAAGATGCTTGAAGACGAACGTCGCAAGCTTGTTCGCTTCTTGCCCAACGTTCCCGTCCATTTCATTTATGTCGGCCCTGACGCTGAGTCGGTGCCGCTTCACAAACTTGCCCCCGCCCTCGGTCGACTCAAGAGCGTTCTCCGCAAGCCAGAAATACTCGCGATTTCGAATCGTCTTACGTCCCTCGACAAGAATGGGCTGCCCATTCCCAAGGGAATCGATCCGATGAAAGCCCGCGCGCAGCGCTCACAACGCGCTTAGCACTTCTCGCGCCACGTGCAGGAGTGTGCTGCTTGCGCAGACCTGCCGGGCTAGCGACGAACGAGTAGAGTCCCTGCTAGTCGATCGTGCATGCCTCGCTGATCGATGTCCCAAATCACCGCCGGAATCACAATGGCCATGAGGAGCGTTCTTACAATGGGACGCCAGACACCGAGGTAGCCTCCGGCAAGGGGCACCACTCGCATCCCCATAATGAGGTGCCCGAAGCTGCCATTCGCTGTCATGAGCAAGACAATCTCGGCTGTCACGAAAACAGCAAGGGTCGCGAACGCGTCATAATCAAAAAAGGCAATCGATACAACGACGGCAAAACCCCAGTCGATCGCCAAGGCGACAAGGCGACGGCCGAGTCGCACAATCGAACGTGGGCCCTCGGCAGGGAGTCCGATTCGCTTGCCCGGCCACTGATCATTAGAGTTTTGCTGCTGATTCACTGCCTCAGCCTAACCAATACCGCGCATGTAACACGCCCGAAACAATTCGGTGATGATTGTGAAACTCGGGTTCTGTACCCTAAGAGGTGGTTGTAACGACAGCCGATCGCCAATGAACCCCTTGGAGTTCCACTCAATGTCTCATCCGAAGTTTTCCAATTCGTCTGAGGTTCTTGCATTTATCAAGGACACAGACGTGAAGTTTCTCGACATCCGGTTTACCGATCTGCCCGGAATCCAGCAGCACTTCAACATTCCTGCTGCCACCGTCGACGAAGACTTCTTCACCGTAGGCCAGCTCTTTGATGGTTCATCAATCCGCGGTTTCCAGTCGATCCACGAATCAGACCTCCAGCTCATCCCCGACGTCACCACCGCATACGTTGACCCGTTCCGTGTCGAGCGCACCCTCATCATCATTTTCGACATCTACAACCCGCGCAATGGTGAGATTTACCCTCGCGACCCGCGCCAGGTAGCCAAGAAGGCTGAGAAGTACCTCACGTCGACGGGAATCGCCGACACTGCTTTCTTCGCCTCCGAGGCAGAGTTCTACATCTTCGACGATGTTCGCTACGAAGTAAGCGCCAACAAGAGCTTCTACGAAGTTGACTCCAGCGAAGGTGCTTGGAACAGCGGACGCACGGAAGAAGGCGGAAACCTCGCAAACAAAACGCCATTCAAGGGCGGCTACTTCCCCGTCTCCCCCGTCGACCAGCACGCTGACTTGCGCGACGACATCGTCGTCAAGCTCATCGATGTCGGACTCGACGTCGAACGCAGCCACCACGAGGTCGGCACGGCAGGGCAGGGTGAGATCAACTACAAGTTCGACACTCTGGTTCACGCTGGCGACGACATCCTCAAGTTCAAGTACATCGTCAAGAACACGGCGAACGAATGGGGCAAGACTGCAACGTTCATGCCGAAGCCGCTCTTTGGCGACAACGGTTCGGGAATGCACACGCACCAGTCGCTGTGGAACGACGGAACTCCGTTGTTCTATGACGAAAAGGGCTATGGCGGACTCAGCGACGTGGCTCGTTGGTACATCGGTGGACTGCTCAAGCACGCACCAGCGGTGCTCGCATTCACCAACCCGACCGTCAACTCGTACCGTCGTTTGATCCCTGGATTCGAAGCTCCCGTGAACCTCGTGTACTCGGCCGGAAATCGTTCGGCTTCCATCCGTATTCCGATTACCGGAACGAACCCCAAGGCAAAGCGCATCGAGTTCCGCGCACCCGACGCATCAGGTAACCCCTACCTCGCGTTCGCTGCCCAGCTCATGGCTGGCCTTGACGGCATCAAGAACAAAATTGAGCCGCACGAGCCCGTCGACAAGGACCTCTACGAATTGCCTCCCGAGGAAGCACGCCTGATTCCTCAGGTTCCTGCCTCTCTTGAAGAAGCTCTCGTAGCTCTCGAAGGTGACCACGAGTTCCTCATGGAAGGAAACGTCTTCACCAAGGACCTCATTGAGACCTGGATCGACTACAAGCGTACGAACGAACTGCTCCCATTCGCACAGCGCCCGCACCCGTACGAGTACGAACTGTACTTCGGCGTCTAAGCGCTAACACAGCACATAATCGGGTCGCACCTTTCGGGGTGCGGCCCGATTTGCGTTAACCCGGCTAGCGGCGGACGGTATTCGCGACACCATAGAAGCGTCGCTCGAAGACCCGTCGAGCTCGGCGGGTTGCACGAAGGTAGTCTTCTTCGAGTTTGGTAGCAGAGCCAGGTGGGTACTCCAGCATTCGGGCTATACCCTCTAGCTGGAGCCGATCATTAGGAAGCACGTCGGCAGACTTTGACGTCCACAGGGTGATTGCGGAGCGTGCGCGCGAAGCCAAAATCCACGCTTCACGCAACCGGGCAGCATCAGAGGCAATGACGAGTTTTTCTGCCACAGCAGCGTCAAGTGCATCCAAAGTTGACGTCGTGCGGAGCCCCGGCACCCGTGCGCCGTGCTGGAGTTGAAGCAACTGGACAAACCACTCGACATCGCTAATCGACCCGCGTCCCAGTTTGAGGTGTCGCGAGGGGTCAGCAGCTTGCGGAAGTCGTTCGGACTCGACTCTGGCTTTGATCCGCTTCACTTCGCGTACATCTTGGGGAGAAATCGCTTTCGGATAGCGAACACCATTAGCCAAGGTTTCAAAGTCGTTTAGCAGCCCCAGATCGCCCGCTACGCCGCGCGCACGCAACAACGCCTGTGCTTCCCACGTGAGTGACCAACGCTCGTAGTAGGCCTGATAGGAGTCCAATGAGCGCACTATTGCGCCGTTCTTCCCCTCTGGCCGCAAGTCGAGATCCAAGTCGAGCGGCAACTTCACATCTTCCGTAATGCGTTTGAGCCCCTTAGCGAGAGCTTCCGCTCGTTTGGCGGCAACTTCACTCTCGGCATCCGTGGCTCGGTAGACGTACATCACGTCGGTATCTGAGCCGAAGCCAGACTCCGCACCGCCGTAGCGCCCCATCGCAATTACGCCGAACTCTATGCCGTCGGGCTCGGGCCGGAGCACCGCCAACGCGCCCTCGAGGATTGTTGTGGTCACATCACTGAGACCACGGCCCAACTCCCGAATAGAAATAACTCCGAGGATCGAGCCAAGTGCGAGACGTAACACCTCACGTCGCCTCGCAGTGCGCAGCGCGACAGCCGCGGCATCCTCGTCACCGCGATGACGCGCGACGATTGCTCGTGCCTCATCCCGCAAGACGTCCGCCGATCGGGGGCGAAGCTCCTTCTCTGATTCCAACCAGGCGGCCGCCTCGGGAATCCTCTCAAAAAGCCCACCGACATACTTCGATGAGGAGAGCACTTGGGTGAGCCGCTCCGCTGCCCCTGAGGAGTCTCGCAGCATCCGCAGGAACCAGTACGCCTCTCCGAGAGCCTCGCTGAGTCGTCGAAAAGCCAAAAGCCCATAGTCGGGGTCCGCTCCGTCAGCGAACCATTGCAACATGACGGGAAGAAGTGTCTTTTGCACAGTCGCTCGGCGGCTGACTCCCCCGGTGAGTGCCGCAATATGGGCAAGAGCACCCTTCGGATCGAGGAAGCCGATAGCAGCAAGTCGCGCCGCCGCCTGATCGCTAGACAGCGCGAGCCCTTCTTCTGGAAGAGCGGCGACAGCTGAAAGGAGCGGGCGATAGAACAGGCGCTCGTGCAAACGACGAACCGCAATCTTGGTCCGCTGCCACTGCTCGGTCAGATCACTTGCACTCTTAGCAACACCAGTAGCGCGAGCCAAGACGCGCAGATCATCAGGATCGCGCGGCATCAGGTGAGTGCGCCGCAGTCGTGACAACTGGATGCGATGCTCCAATAGGCGGAGGAACCGGTAATCACGCGCAAACTCGCCCGCCTCAGTACGGCCGATATAGCCCTGCTCCGCTAGAGCGATGAGTGCCCGCAGACTCGAAGTTTGACGCACTTCTTCGTCGTTTTGTCCGTGCACAAGTTGCAGCAATTGAACAGTGAATTCAATATCACGCAAGCCACCGGGGCCCAGTTTGAGTTGCACGTCGCGTTCTTCTGGCGGGATGTTCTCTGTTACCCGCTCCCGCATCCGCTGGACCGACGCAACAAAGTTCTCGCGAGATGCACTCGACCACACCATCGGCGCAACTCCGGCAACGTAGCGTTCGCCGAGGTCCTGATCGCCCGCAATCGGTCGGGCCTTAAGGAGTGCTTGAAACTCCCAACTGTCTGCCCAGCGTTCGTAGTAGGCAAGATGCGATTCCAACGTACGAACCAGCGCACCGTCTTTGCCCTCTGGCCGGAGATTAGCGTCGACTTCCCACAGCCCGGGTTCAAGGGTGAGGTCATTGATTCCGCGCATAGTCTGAACAGCAAGGCTCGTTGCGATGTCGACAGCACGGTTCGCCTCGATGCCATCCGGTTCGGTGACAAAAATGACGTCGACATCCGACACATAATTGAGTTCGCGGGCGCCGGCTTTCCCCATTCCGATAATCGCGACCCGAGTGCCCGCGATATCAGATGCGGGAAAATTGACTGTGCGGCGAGCAATGTTTAGCGATTCTTCTAGCGCTGCCCCCGCGAGATCCGCCAGTGCCATCGCCACACGGTCCACCGCAGCAAGGGGGTCTTCCTGCGCTAAATCCCACCCCGTGAGCTTGGCCAGTTCGCTCCGGTAGCGGATTCGCAATGCGACCCACGCATCTTCGCCGTCATGTCCCACCGTCGCCTCAGCCAGCTTCGCCACGTATTCTTCTGGCGTTGGCGGGCCCTCGATAGGCGAGCAAAGAGCATCCAATTCTTGAGGATGCCGGACAAAGAAATCGCCCAAACCGGATGACGCACCCAAGATCTGCACAAGACGCACCGCAGCGGCAGCGTCTTCGAGAATGGGTTCAAGCTTTTCTGGTGCCGTTTCGGAGAGCGATAACAGCAGCCGTAACGCCTGATCGGGATCTGCCGCTCGCGCGAAAAGTTGCGGAACTTCAGGACGATCGAGAGCAAGAAGCCGCTCACGCGCTTCGCTCAGTTCTAGGAAACCCAGCTTGGCGAGTTCGGTCAGAGTATACGGAGACTTAGACATGAGACGTCGGCGTCCTCTAGAGAATCTCTAGGTTGCTCTCCAGCTCATAGGGAGTCACCTGAGCGCCGTACGCCTTCCATTCGCGTCGCTTGTTGAGGAGAACGAAATTGAAGACCTGCTCCCCCAGCGTTTCAGCGACGAGCTCGGAACTCTCCATGATCGCGAGTGCATCATTGAGATTCGAGGGCAACTGCTCGTAGCCGAGAGCCCGGCGCTCGTGCTCGGAAAGGTCACCGACGGCGTCTTCAGCTTCTAGAGGTAATTCGTAGCCTTCTTCGATGCCTTTGAGCCCAGCAGCGAGCAAAAGCGAGTATGCCAAATACGGGTTCGCTGCAGAATCGAGGGCACGGTATTCGATGCGAGCGCTCTGGCCCTTGCCTGGCTTGTACAGCGGAACCCGGACGAGTGCAGAACGGTTGTTGTGGCCCCACGTTACGAAGCTCGGCGCCTCGTCGCCACCCCAGAGCCGCTTGTAGGAGTTGACGAACTGGTTCGTAACCGCCGTAATTTCGGGTGCATGCTTGAGAACGCCAGCCATGAATTGCCGCCCGACCTTGGAAAGCTGGTAGTGCCCGCTCGCGTCGTAGAACGCATTCTGGTCGCCTTCGAAGAGCGACATGTGGGTGTGCATGCCAGAACCTGGCTGGTCGGACATCGGTTTCGGCATGAACGTTGCATAAACGCCCTGCTCGATTGCGACCTCTTTGATCACCGTGCGGAACGTCATGATGTTGTCAGCCGTCGTCAGCGCATCTGCGTAGCGAAGATCGATTTCGTTCTGGCCAGGACCAGACTCGTGGTGGCTGAACTCAACCGAAATGCCCAGGTCTTCGAGCATCCGCACAGAACGGCGACGGAAATCGTGTGCTGTTCCGCCAGGAACGTTGTCAAAGAAGCCGGCTGAATCGACGGGCTGCGGCTTACCGTTCTTCAGCTTGCTCGACTTGAGGAGGTAGAACTCGATCTCAGGATGTGTGTAGAAAGTGAAGCCGCGATCCGCAGCTTTTTCGAGTGTGCGCTTCAGAACATTGCGGGGGTCAGAAGCTGCAGGCTGGCCATCTGGCGTTGTGATGTCACAGAACATGCGTGCTGTGGGATCAATCTCGCCACGCCAAGGCAGAATCTGGAAAGTTGTGGGGTCTGGATGCGCAAGCATGTCTGCTTCGTAAGCGCGGGTAAAACCTTCAATAGCTGAACCATCAAAGCCCAATCCTTCGGCAAACGCGCCCTCGATTTCGGCAGGAGCAACAGCAACGCTCTTGAGGGTTCCGACGACATCCGTAAACCAGAGACGAACGAACTTGATTCCACGTTCTTCGATCGTACGAAGAACGAAGTCGCGCTGCTTGTCCATTGACATTGAGTCCCTCGATCCGTGCCGTGTCGCGAAACCGCGACGTCGATTGTGCCTTCCTTAGGCTACTTGCTCTGAAGCGGCATTGCAGCGCAATCGCCGCCGCGCGACCCAATCATCGGCCGCTGCGGTGTCGTTAGACTTACCCGTATGACTGACCCTGCAGCAGCTGCCGCGCAAGCCAACCTGAAACGTGTCCGCACTCGCCATTTTCAGACGGCAAAAGAGAATGGCATCAAGATCGTTGGACTAACCAGCTATGACCAACTAACTGCTGGCATTTTTGACGAGTCCGGCATCGACTTTCTCCTAGTCGGGGACTCCGCAGGTAACAACGTTTACGGCTATGACACAACTTTGCCGGTCAGCATCGATGACCTCATTCCGCTCACGCGGGCGGTAGCAGGCGCTGTTACGCGCGCTTTTGTCGTTGCGGATCTCCCGTTCGGCTCCTACGAGACTGGCCCCGATGAAGCCCTCCACACCGCGTTCCGGTTCATGAAAGAGACGGGCGCTCACGCCGTGAAGCTTGAAGGCGGAGTTCGCAGTGCCGAACAGATCCGTCGAATTGTCGACTCCGGCATCCCTCTCATGGCGCACATCGGCTTCACCCCGCAGAGTGAACACGGCCTCGGCGGGCACGTCATTCAAGGGCGAGGCGAAGGTTTCGAACAGTTGCTTGAGGATGCACTCGCGGTTCAAGAGGCCGGTGCATTCGCTGTTGTGCTTGAAATGGTTCCTGCGGATGCTGCCGCCAAGATCACCGAAGCGCTCAGGATCCCCACGATCGGTGTTGGCGCCGGCCCCCACGTTGACGGGCAGTTGCTCGTCTGGACGGACTGGGCGGGACTCACGAAGGGCCGCATCCCCAAATTTGTGAAGCAGTACGCCGATCTGCGTTCGACACTTTCCGGTGCCGTCTCTGAGTATCGCGCTGAAGTCGAAGCAGGAATCTATCCCACAGCGGAACACTCCTATTAGAGCGCCCCGCTGTAGAACAGCGCGGACACGACTTAGTCTGCCTTTTCCTCTTCGGCCCACTTGCGAGCTCGTTCGGCGATGATCTGGGGTGCGCGCTCAGCGCTCTCACGGCTATCAAACGGACCGTCCCGATCTACCCCGAGAGATTGTGGGCCCTCTTCGACTTCACCGGTCTTATGGTTGTACCACCATTGCGTCATGGTCTCGTCCCTTCGTTAAGCACAAGGCTACGCCGGTAGACTGGTCAGATGCCTCGGAATAAATCTGGTCACCTCGTTCCGGGAGTAATCCCACCCCCACTCGCAGTTCCGTCGTCAATAACCCGTCCGGAGTATGTCGGCAAGAAGGCACCACGCCCGTTCACCGGGTCTGATGTCTACAGTGCAGAAGCGATTGACCGCATCCGTGAGTCTGGCAAGATCGCAGCCGGTGCTGTTGAAGCGGTAGGCGCCGCGGTCGCACCGGGCGTTACCACCGCACAACTCGACCAGATCGCTCACGAATACATGATCTCCCGTGGAGCCTACCCATCCACCCTGGGCTATCGGGGCTTTCCCAAATCGTGCTGCACGAGCATCAATGAGGTGATCTGTCACGGGATTCCCGATGACACCGTGCTCGAAGAAGGTGACATCATCAACATTGATATCACCGCATACAAAAACGGGATGCACGGAGACCTCAACAAGACCTTCCTGGTCGGCACAGTGTCAGAAGATGCGCGCAACCTCGTCGAGCGAACTCAAGAAGCACTCAATCGTGGAATTAAGGCTGTAGCTCCCGGCCGCCAGGTTAACGTCATAGGTCGTGCAATCGAGTCATACGCCAAGCGCTTCGGCTATGGCGTTGTTCGGGACTTTACTGGCCACGGAGTTGGCGAAGCCTTCCACTCCGGCCTCATCATTCCCCACTACGATTCGGCGCCGCAATTCAATGACCTCATTGAGGTCGGGATGGTCTTCACAATCGAACCAATGCTCACGCTCGGAACTCACGAGTGGGATCAATGGGAAGACGACTGGACGGTCACAACCCGCGACAAGAGTTTGACCGCACAATTCGAGCACACGATGGTCGTCACAGAACGCGGCACTGAAATTCTGACGCTTCCCTAACTACGCGAAAGAGACACACAATGACTCAGGCTCTAGGCATCGATATTGGCGGCACGGGAATCAAAGGTGCCATCGTCGATACAAGTACCGGAGAACTTGTCAGCGAGAGAAAGAAGCTCGCGACGCCCAAGTCGGGCAAACCACACGCCATCATTGATGTCGTCGTCGAACTCATCGAGAAACTCGGTGGCATCCCTGAGGACATGCCCATCGGAATCTGCTTTCCTGCCATCGTTCACAACGGAAAAACCATGTCAGCAGCCAACATCTCTGACGAATGGATCGGCCTCGAAGCGGAAGAACTGTTCGAGAAAGCACTCGGGCGCGACATCCACTTTGTCAACGATGCGGATGCCGCTGGTGTCGCCGAAGTTCGCTACGGTGCCGCAAAAGGCGTTCGCGGTCTCGTGCTACTCACAACGTTGGGAACGGGAATCGGCAGCGCGCTGATCTACAACGGCACGCTCATCCCGAACTCTGAGCTCGGCCACCTGCTCATTGGCGGTCGTGATGCCGAAAAGGGGGCATCTTTCGCAGCGAAGGAACGTCGCAGACTCAGTTGGAAATCGTGGGCAAAGCGACTGCAGCGCTACTATTCACACCTCGAGCTGCTCTTCTCCCCCGACCTCATCCTTGTCGGAGGCGGAGTCTCAAAAAGCCACGAAAAGTTCTTGCCATTATTGAAGCTCACTACCCCCATCATCCCTGCAGAGCTGCGCAACAATGCTGGCATTCTTGGCGCAGCCGCCCTTGCCGTAAAGGAATAAGTCGTGAGTATTCACCCGAATGAACCCCACACCGGAGATCTCGCAGGGCGCCTTAACTGGCTTCGCGCTGGAGTTCTGGGAGCCAATGATGGAATTGTGTCTGTTGCGGCGATTGTCGTCGGTGTTGCTGGAGCTACGTCAGCTATAGCGCCCATCCTCACTGCCGGCATTGCCGGGCTGGTCGGCGGTGCGATCTCGATGGCTCTTGGCGAGTACGTTTCCGTCAGCAGTCAAAGCGATAGCCAGCGCGCACTCATCGAGAAAGAACGACGAGAACTTACCGAAATGCCTGAAGAGGAACTTGCCGAGCTGACGGCGATTTATGAGTCA
Organism: Rhodoglobus sp.; assembly: GCF_053580035.1. Lineage (NCBI taxonomy): Bacteria > Bacillati > Actinomycetota > Actinomycetes > Micrococcales > Microbacteriaceae > Rhodoglobus > Rhodoglobus sp. The sequence continues at coordinate 383,526 of NZ_JBMDVL010000001.1, forward strand.
AAGGGCATCAGTTTGGCTACGGCCACGCAGGTAGCGAAAGAACTCACCGAACACGACGCGTTGGCCGCGCATCTGGAAGCCGAGCTCGGGATCACAGAACATGCCGTTGCTAGCCCGTGGGACGCTGCTGGAGCATCGGCGTTGGCATTCACCGTCGGTGGGATACTGCCGGTAGCAGCCATCCTTCTCGCTCCCGAACCGGTGCGGGTACTCGCAACATTCATCGCGGTGCTCACCGCGCTCATCATCACCGGTGCTCTCTCGGCTAGGGTCGGCGGCAACCATTGGCTGCGCCCTACGCTAAGAATTGTGATCGGTGGAGCACTGGCTCTCGCAACAACGTTCCTTATCGGAACTTTGCTCGGAACCTCAGGAATCGTCTAACCGAAGAGAAGAATGGGCCGGCTAGTACGCCGGGTTCTGTTCACACGAGACCGAGATCTCGTGCTGGACGGTCATCTATCTACGATGTACGTTGCCGCACACCTCTAGCGATCTACCCGAAGACTCGGCGAGCAGCCTTAGCGTCTTCTGTCTGATCTTGCTCCGGACGAGGTTTACCTAGCCGACCGAGTCACCCCGGCCGCTGGTGGTCTCTTACACCACCGTTTCACCCTTACCCCAGGTCGAAACCTGTGGCGGTCTGCTTTCTGTTGCACTGTTCTCGCGGGTTACCCCGGGTGGGTGTTACCCACCATCCTGCTCTACGGAGCCCGGACGTTCCTCGGTACCCTTGCGGGCAACGCGACCGTCTTGCCGACCCATTCAGCTGTCAATCCTATCGTTCGAGCTGCAGGTGGCACACCACAGTGCTGTGGCGCTAGAGTCCGGACTGGTCCGTGCGCACCAGAATTGCTTCGCTGCTGGCACACATGATGACCGCCTCGGGAGCTGCCGCGCGAATTTCTTGCATCTCGTTCTCGAGAAGCTTCACACCGGATGCCAAGGAAACGCCTCCTCGCAGGAGCGAAGCACCGGTTCCGTAGCGAGTGCGCTGGCGCTCGTAGAGAGCGAGGAGGTCTTCAGGAATCGTGCTCTGGAGCGCAGTACGCCCCGCCCGCACGGTGCCCAACTCGGCCTCAATCTCTCGAAGAGCTTCATCTCGGGCTGCTTCAAGCTCAGCAGTCTGGGCAGTAAGGTTTTGGCCCTGCTCAATGAGGTTGTCGACAACTTTCTGCTGACCCTCGAGGCGCTCCATAACGGCAAGCTCAATGTCTTCGAGGTTGCTCAAGCGCGTTCGCAGTGCGGTCAACTCGTGTTCGAAAGCCGCCGCGTCTTTTGCCGACGACGTTGCATCGAGACGGGCGCTGTCCCGAGCGATACGGGCGTCAACAACCTTCACATCGGAGTCAATACGACTCAGCTCAAGCTCGATATCTTCTTTGATTCCACGCTCTTCAAGAAGGGTCAGTTGAAGCTTGTCTCGGTGTTGTTGCAACTCCGCTAGTGCCTCGTGCTGCGGGAGCTTCTTGGTACGGTGCTCAAGCTGCGAAATCTTTGTGTCAAACGCCTGCAAGTCGAGGAGTAATGCCTGGTCGGCTGGGCTAGCAGTTAACGCCATAGTGATACTTCTTTCTGTCTACCGGTGCGCTTACTGCACAACCGCAAAATCCCAAGGATCGGTGCGCAGTTCGCTCACCGTAATCATGACTTCTGGGAGCAAAGCCCGTAATTCTTCTGCTGCAGCCTCCAGCCACAGCCATTCACTTGCCCAATGCGAAACATCCACAAGCGCCGGGCCCTTCATGAGGCGAGCGTTCTCTCGTGCCTCCGAGGCCGGATGGTGCCTCAAATCACTCGTGATGTACACATCAGCGGCAAGAACCGCCGGCTCGTTCAAGTATGCGTCACCGGCTCCCCCACACAGCGCCACCGATTGCACGAGCTGATCGAAATCACCAGCGACTCGGATGCCGGTCGCTGTTGGCGGCAAGATCTCGCCAATGAGACGAGCGAGTCTGCCGAGCGTCATTGGCTCTGGCAAATTTCCGGTGCGACCGATGCCGCGATCCGGAGTCTGACCAGCAACGATCGGTGCAACGTCAGTGAGGCCCAACCGTGCTGCGAAGCGCCCAGAAGTACCGGTCTCAACGACATCCGCGTTGGTGTGTGCAGCGAGGAGCGCACACTCGGCCCTGACAAGTTTGGTAAGAACTGCGCCCTTATAGCGGTCGCTCGCAATTGACGTGACGCCGCGCAACAGTAATGGGTGGTGGGTGATGAGGATGTCAGCGTCATCTTCGATCGCTTCGTTCACCGTGTCCAGCACAGCATCAACTGCGAGGGAAATTCTTGACACCGGTGCATCGAGATCACCCGCAATGAGACCGACCGCATCCCACGACTCGGCCCCAGAAGACGGCCAGAGTTTTTCGGATGCAGCGATTACTTCGGCAACAGTAGTAGACACGCTTTCAGTCTAGGCGGGGCGGGCAGCACGATCAGGGCTGCCCGCTTCTTGACGCCGGATCGCGGGGATGCCAGCAACGATTGGCGTGAGAATTCCGAGAACGAGCGCGACGAGTACCCCAAGGTCGGTTGCGGCCAGCTCAGAGCTGAGATCGATGCCCAACGCTACGAAGCCATACCCCTGCCAAGAGAGCCATGCAATCGTTGCGCTGGTCAGCGCAAACCCTATCGCCGAAATCACGATGAAGGCGCTGAGGTTTACCCACCGGAAGTCTGGGTAGATTCCTCCGCGCGTAGTCAGCGCGGCGCTGTCGAGACGGCGAGTGCGAATCATCGTTTCTGCGGCAAAGATTCCTACCCACGCTGCCGTCGGCACAGCAAGGGTCGTTGCCACATCGCGGAAGAGTTCGTTGATTCCGCCATCCACTCCGAAAGCAAACAAGACGGCCAGCGCCCCCAAGAGCACTCCGACAATGACGATCGACCACTGGCGAGGGAGGCGCACACCGACAGCTTGTAGAGCGAAACCACCAGAGTAAAGACTCAGCGTTATGCCGGAAAGCAGGCTCAGCCCCGCAGCCAACAGGAGGGGAATCGGGTACCAGCCAGGAAGCAGCAGTAGGAGGGTGTCGAGTGGTGAGGCCAAGAAACCGCGAGCGATCGCCGGGTCTGACGCTGCCAGTAGTGCGCCATAGGCAATCAGCACGAACGCGGGAAGAGTGGCACCGAACGCGGCAGAGAGAGCTGAAGCCGGTCCGCTTGACGATGGGCGTTGGTAGCGCGCGATATCGGCACCGCTGTAAGCCCAGACGAGTCCTAAGAAGCTGAAGACAAGTACCGCGCCTGTAACGGTCAGTAGCCACGATCCGTCTGGGGTAGCAAGGGCCTGCGATACATCGATGTACTGAGCAGTGAAGACGATGAGGCCGACGACCAACAGTCCCGAAATGATGCTCAGGATTAGCTGGATGCGCGCAAACAGCGGGTAGCCGGCGAAGGCGATCACGAGCGCAACGAGGAACGAGAGCGCGAGAGCGAGCAGCAATATCTGGCGATCACCCAGGCCGACATTCATGTCGGAGCCGATCAGGACGATGGCGACGGACGAGGCAAGGACCCAGAGGAGAACTGCTCCCCAGAAGAGTCGAGCGATCAACGCGATCACTGAGGGAACAACGTTGCCAATCAACCCAAATGCTGATCGTGAGATGACCATTGTGGGCTGGCCGCTTCGCTTGCCCGCCAGTGTCGTTAGGCCAAGGGGGATGAACGACAGTGCTACACCGGCGAGAATCGCCACAACAGACTGTCGGAGACTCATTCCCACCGCAAAGACTGCTGCTCCTAGTCCGATACTAATGATCGATGAGTTCGCGGCGAACCAGAGCCAGAACAAACGAGCGGCGTGACCGATGCGTCGGTCGATTGGAGTCGGCTCAAGCCCGCTTTCCTCAAGACTAAAAACGCGTTGCGCGGTAGGGGCGACGTCGTCAAGGCCGAGAGGCTGCTGGCTGACCATCGCTGTCGCGAGGGGCATCGGCTGCGGAATAGCGGATGAGTCTGTCACTGGCGGAATCGCGGCAGACGTTGGCGCGGCTATGCCACTTGATGCAGGCTGAGTTGCCGCTGCTGCGGCCCCTGCAGCAACGGCCGTACCCGCTCCAGCTGCCGCAAACGGGATGGGGTTGCTTTCGTCTGTAGCTGGTGAATCAGGCAGGTCTGCCAGCGGTACCCGGCGATCGCTTGGGTCTACAGCATCGTCGGATTCTTCTTCGAACGCGGTTTGGGCGATCGGGAACGAACCCGTCTGCACTGCGGCGAGCGGGTCGCTCTGCTGCACAAGTTCGGACTCGGAATCAGGCCGCGCCCCAGACGCTGGAGCGGCGTCACTCTGCGGTTCGGCGAGGAACGCGTCTAACGGATTGTCCTCGTCCGCTTCCGGCTCGTCGATCGCCTCGTCGAGGCCAGCGGTCTTGAGCAGGTCATCAAAGCTCACAGGTGCTGCGGGAACGTAGCGCGGTGTTTCCTGCGAAGCGAAATTGAATGCAACAGGGCCCGTATCGCTTTCGGCTAGCGAGCCAGCCGACGTTGATCCGTCATCTCCTACGGCACCGTCCGTGCTCGCACTGTCGGCCAGGTCGGCCTCAGAACGCTCAAATTCTGCGACGGCGGATGTTGCGGGCGAGTCGAGATCAAACGCGAAGGGAGCCTCGGTGTCGGTGTCACTCGCAGCTGCCGTCGCGGAAGGTGACGTTGGTTCGTCACCGGCTTCTGGTTCTCCTGTGATTGGCGGCGTGAAACCGAAGTCTCCGAAAGAGACGTGTTCGTCGAGGTTTGCGCGCGGTGTCGATGGCGCCGTAATCGGTTCGACTAGAGGCGGCGGAGTGAACGGAATCTCGTCGTAGTCGCCATCTTCGTCGGCCGGAAATTGCGGAGATGAGGCAAATTGACCAGCCGCTACAGCGGCGCTGTCTTCGACTGGTGGTGTTACGGGTGCTGGCATCGGCGACGTTGCGTCGCTCGGTAAGCCACTTCCGTCTGCTGCGGACTGGTCGACCGTAGATGACCCGGTTGCAGCGAAGGCGGTAGCCTCGTCGTCGTCACGAGTCTCTTTAGTGGGTTCGTCGTCGAGAACGGGCAGGGTGATTGACCCGGTCGGGTCTGCGTGCGCGGCGAACGGAATTTCGTCGTCGAAGTCATCACCGGGTGCCCAGGTGTCGCTGGGCGGCGGCACATCCCAGGCTGGCAATTGTGCTGCTGCCGACGTTTCGGGCGCGACGGGTTCTGGCGCTGTTTCTGTCGCTGCGGGCGAAGCAACGGCAGTGGGTTCACTCGACGCCGCGGGCTCAGTTGGTGACTCAGCCGAGGATGCTCGTTCTTCCACCGGAACTGACTCGATGCTCTCTTCAGGAAGAGGAGCTGCCTTAGAGCGAAGTGTTGTTTCCCATTCACGATATTCGCGAGCTTCTTCTTCGCGAAGTCGTAGTTGAGCTTCGAGCACTTCGATCACGCTGAGGGTGCCGGTTGACTGGTTTTCCGGATTATCAGCCCAATTCAGCAGCTCATCGTCAGCCATTGATCGCCGTACCGGTGGTGCCGGAATTTCCGACTCATACACGAGTTCAGGGGTCTCAGTCTGCTCGGCCGTAAGCTCAATCGCAGTGTCGTCAGTCGTTCCGGACTCGGAAGTCGGCTCTGCAGATGCGGGCGATTCAGCTATTTCTGGTTCAGAACGCTCAGTCGTCGAAGCTGCTGACGGTGATTCACTAGCCGCCGAAGCGAATGGCGCGTCGACCCAGCCACTCTCTTTGGCGATCGCATCAGTTTCTGCGGGTTCGACCGGTTCGCCATCGGCCGCAGGCACGACGGCTACAGCAGTAAAGTCGTCCTCGACGCCAACCTGTGGATCGGCAGCAGGCTCTGTCTCCGCGGCAGGCTCTGTTTCGGCAGCAGGCTCTGTCTCCGCGGCAGGCTCTGTTTCGGGAGGCTCTGTTTCGGCAGATGCCGCTAACGAGTCGGATGGCACGACCGGCAGCTGCTCCTCGGATGGCGCGACCGATGAGTCAATGGGAGTGTCGGCAGCGTCGCCAACATCTGCAGCGTCGCCAACATCTGCAGCATCTGCAGCATCTGCAGCATCTGCAACATACTCGGTGTCCGCCGACGCAACGCTGTCCGTCGCGGGCTCTGCGGGTGGGGTGAAGAAAGGCTCTTCCGGCTCGTCGTTGTCGAAATCATCAAACAGATCTGACTCGTCGCTGACTTCGGGCAGTACCAGGAAGCCATCGGCATCAACAGTTCCCGCTGCCGCCGACGTCTCTGAGTTCTCGGACTGGTCATCTACAGACGACGAAGCTCCTGACTGTGGAGCGAATTCGGCAGCGGCAGCGGAGAACGCGTCCGCAGGAAATTCGACCGGCTGTGAGCCTCCGAAAGACGACGCTGCAGTTGGGGGCGAAGGCTCATTCGAGCCTGCAGCGCTGGCAGCCTCTGGAGTATCAACGCCGTCGAGGTTCCACATCGGTGCGCCCTCGATGACCTCTTCAATCGCTGGCGGGAGTCCAGCGGATGCCGAATCACCGTTAGCGGGAACTGTGACCTCATCCGAATCTACGGGTTCGTCGGGCGCCTCAGGCTGAACGTTGGGCTCGAGTGGCCCAAGCTTCCAAACGTTATTGGTCGCGAGGTTATCGTCGGCCGGAGCCGAGTGCGTTGCACTCAACGGTGGCGCGACATCCGCCGCCGTATCCTCGCCTGCAGGCATGGGGCTCGCAGCGCTATCAGGTTCCGTCGTTGCGAACAGGGAATCGAAATCAAAGTCACGCGTATCTTCTGGCTCTGCCGAGTCAGCAAACTCATCGACCTGCGGACCGCGTTCATCAAACGGTTCTGCAGGCATATTAACGGGCGACGCGTGCTCCTCGGTATTCTCCGCCGAAGTGCCCTCTACCGAAGCGCCCTCTAGAGAAGTGTCGTCCGCAGGAGCGTTCTCTGCGGTGTTATCGAGATCGTTCTCGTCGGGAGTTACACGACGGCGTGAGATGCGCGAAGCGAAGAAATCCGGTGTCGTGTAGTCAGCAGGAATCTGGTACGGATCGTCGTGTGTTGCCGCAGCAGACTTTGGCGCAAAGTCGTCGACCGAAGCACCATCTGCATCGGAAGCGTTCTCGAAACTGCCCGAGTTCTGGGCCGTCCCGGCATCATCCGATTCGCTTGCTGCCGTGCGCTGTTCGTCTGAGAGACCATCCGGCGCTTCGAGCTGAGAGACAGCCTGCGTTGGATCGGGAGCTGGCGCCATCGCCCACGGTGGCTTTCCCTGGTCGAGACCCTCCGAAAGGTCGGAACGTTCGAACTCCTCGTTCAAATCAATCGGGGCGAAACTGGATGCGCTGGGAGGCGGTGGCAAGTCCGCCGGCGCTGCGATATCGGGCGAAGCGGGCAAACCCAGCGCGGTATCCAAGTCAAATTCGGCGCCCAAATTAAATTCGGCATCCAAATCGAAAACGCCCCCCGTGGACGCTTCGCTGAGGTCGACGGGCGTCGAGTCATCGCCGTCATCCGCCGAATTCGCAGCGGGCACTCCCGACGCGGCACGTCGAGGGAAAGGTAGTTCGAACTCATGCTCGGAAGACGTTTTGTCGTTCGCATCGTTCGCGTCGTCAACGTCGTCGTGGAATGCCATGCACAGATACTAAGACGAGTCCAGTGTTTTGCGGGGATGACGAGCCGTGCTCAGTACAGATACCGCAACAAATATGAGGCCAAGACCCACCCACGACACCGGCGAAAGCACCTCCCCCACGATGAGCACCGCAAGAAGCGTCGCAACAACAGGTTCGAGAAGGGTGATCGTGGTCGCCGTCGAACTGCTGGTTGTCCGAAGTCCTCGACCAAACAGGACATACGCCACGAACATGGGACCGATGATCAAATACACCGCGAGGCTCATACTCCCAGCAGAGTGAAGAATGGGCGCGCCGAAGGCAATAAGCACGGGCAACAGCCCGAGAGCGCCCGTTCCAAACATTGCGCCCATTGTGGCGTCCGACGAGTGACCGATACGGATAGCTCGCGTTGAGCAATAGGTGTAGAGGGCGTAGGCGAACCCGGCGACGAGACCAAGAATCACGCCGGGAAATAGTGTTCCGCTAGTCGTAGCGCCTAGGTGACTGCCACCGAACGCCAAGAGGATGACTCCGAGCAGCGCGATTGATGTTGTTGCTGCCCACAGTCTGCTGAGGTGCCTGTGATCGATAAGACGCTCAAGGAGAGCCGCGAAGAGGGGGCCCGTGCCCAGAGAAACCACGTTTCCGACAGCTATTCCTGCGAGATTCATTGAGCTGTAAAACGCGAGCGGATACATGACCACCCCGAGCGCCCCGAGCAACAGCCACCGTCGCGCACGTGAATCGCGCAACGCAACTTGGGAACTCCGAAAACTGCGAAGAAAGAGAAGTACTCCGCCGCCAATCATCGTCACGGCACCAATAGCTAGTGGGCTGACGTTTTCCGGGAAGAAACTTGCTGCGGTTCCCGTAGTGCCCCACAGTACGGCCGCGCCAATTATGGCCAGAGATCCAGCCCGGTTTGCTGCAGTTGTCGGCACTAGGTCAGCCTATTGCTGCGCTGGCCTCATTCGCGTCGCAGCCTCTGGTAGATCGACAGGATGGCGACTGCACTCTGAGCGATGTCTTCTTCTGACGTAGCCCAATTTGTTACCGAGATCCGCATTGCCGCTTGGCCATTCCAGTTGGTTCCGCTAGCCCAGCACGTTCCTTCATCTTGAACGTGAGCAACAACGGCACGAGTGACTTCATCGTCGTCACCGAAACGAATCAGTGCCTGATTCAACACGACATCGTTGAGAACCTGGACGCCTTCCTCTGCTTCCAGCATCGACGCCATTTGTTGGGCTCGCGCACAACCCCGCGTTATGAGATCCGCAACACCTTTCCGGCCCAATGCCCGCAAACACGCGTAAATCGGTATGGCTCGCGCCCGCCGGGATAGTTCAGGAACCCAATCGATCGCGTCTCGCTCTGGCCCGTGGGTTTGGATGAGATACGAAGCGGATGATGTCATCGCTGCACGATGGTCAGCAGAGTGCCTCACAATCGCCACGCCGCTGTCATACGGTACGTTCAACCATTTGTGGGCGTCGGTCGACCATGAATCCGCCAACTCGATCCCGTCGACAAGCGCTGAAAGCTGCGTGCTGGCGCGGGCCCACAAACCGAAGGCACCATCAACGTGCAACCATGCTTCAGCCTTGTTGGCCACCACCGCTATTTCTCGCAACGGATCGAACGACCCGCTATTGACGTTGCCTGCCTGCGCGCAGATGATCGTCGGACCTTCGAGCGTCGCCATCAGTTCGCGCAATTTGTCTGCGCGCATACGTCCCTGATTGTCGGACTCCACAATCAACAGTGAGCGGGTTCCGTACCCGAGATAGCGGAGAGCCACATCGATCGTGACGTGCGCGCCCGCCCCAACGACGATATTGACATGGGGGGAACCAGCAACCCCATCGAGTTCTACATCCCACCCCACTCGCCTCAACACGTTGTGCCTCGCCGCTGCCAGACAAGTGAAATTTGCCATCTGCCCACCAGTGACGAACCCGACAGAAGAATCTCGCGGAAGATCGAAAAGTTCGAGCATCCACTCAGCCGCTACTTCCTCCACTGCGGCCGAGAACGGTGAAATGGCGTGGATGCCTGCATTTTGGTCCCAGGTCGACACCAGCCAGTCCGCAGCGAGTGCCACTGGTTGAGTGCCGCCGATCACGAACCCGAAATATCGAGGAGAACTGCACGACGTCATCCCGACCTCAGCTTGGCTCGCTAAAAGGTCAATTACGGCCGAAGGGTCTTCTCCGTCGACCGGCAACGGAGCGCGCAGGCTCTCAAACATCTCATTGCGACCGTGTAACGCACCAACATGACGGGTCGCAAGCCCCTCGAGATACCTTGCGGCATGCAGACGTGCCGTTTCAAACACAGGATCTAGCAAATCATTTGACATGATGCTCCACCTCGCGAGGGTAAGGCGAATCCGAGTTGATCGCCCGTGATCTTGCCCGGAGCCTATCGCTGAAAAGGCGGCGAAAACGAAGAAAACCCCCGCGATTGCGGGGGTTTTCTGTGTGGTGGGCCCTACCGGGATCGAACCGATGACATCCACGGTGTAAACGTGGCGCTCTACCAGCTGAGCTAAAGGCCCGCAGCGTCGCAATGCGAAGCAGCGCGAGATAATGTTACAGGTTTTTTTACAAGGCGTTGAACACCGCAGCTACGCTCACGACCACTCGGCGATTTCCATCAACGAAATCGCGTCTTCATACCGAGAAAAATCGCGGATGCCGTCTAGTGGGGCCTCAACAACATCACGCACGATCCTCGATCGATCGATCAAGAAACTCGTTCGCGAAGCAAAACCCTTGTCTTCGAGAAGCACACCAAAGCTTTGGGCCACAGCGCCATGCGGCCAAAAGTCTGAAAGAAACGAATAGTCATAGGCGCCAGCATCCGCCCATGCTCGAAGCGTGGCTGTCGAGTCAACAGAAACCACCACTACGGCGAGCCCAGCATCCACAAAACGCTGTCTTTCGCGGTGAAGAGTCTCGACTTCACTCGTGCACCCCAGAGAGAACGCGAGCGGCAAAAACACGACCAGCACCGGTTCGTGTGCGAGCAGGGCGCTCAATCGCACCAGCTGACCGTGCTGATTTTTCAATTCAAAGTCCGGTGCGTGATCTCCGACAGCAATTTTCATGGCTTCAGACCTTTCATTCGCAAGCGCGTGACCTGTGAGTTCAGGCCGCAATCACCCTCGGTTCGAGACTTGCTGCATTCGACAACTAGAATCGATGGGCGTAGTTGATCCCATCACATCCGTAACCCGGTAGTGCCTCGACTCGCACGACTCTGTTCTCTACACGAAAGAGGTCAACGGTGACGGTAAACGACCAGGACCCATACTCGGTAACCAACACCGACAAGGACCCGGAGGAGACCGCCGAGTGGAACGAATCACTCGACTCCCTCGTTGCAGCACAAGGCCACGAGCGCGGTCGCGAGATCATGCTCAGCCTTCTTAAGCGTTCTAAAGATTTGCACCTTGGTGTACCGATGGTCCCGACCACCGATTACATCAACACCATCGCCAAGGATGACGAACCCGACTTCCCGGGTGATGAGACTCTTGAGCGTCGCTACCGTGCGTGGATCCGCTGGAATGCAGCGATCACCGTGCACCGCGCGCAGCGCCCAGGCGTCGGCGTCGGAGGGCACATCTCGACCTATGCCTCGTCTGCCGCTCTCTACGAAGTAGGCCACAACCACTTCTTCCGTGGTGCAGACCACGAATCTGGTGGAGACCAAATCTTCTACCAGGGCCACGCCTCCCCCGGTATGTACGCTCGTGCTTTCCTTGAAGGCCGCATGAGCGAAGATCAGCTGAAGGGCTTCCGTCAAGAGAAGTCTCAGGCACCCAACGGCATTTCGAGCTATCCGCACCCGCGCCTTATGCCGGAGTTTTGGCAGTTCCCCACCGTGTCGATGGGTCTCGGCCCGATCAACGCCATCTATCAGGCACAGAACAACAAATACGTCACCAACCGCGGCATCCGCGACGTCTCAGAGAAACAAGTTTGGGCATTCCTGGGTGACGGCGAGATGGATGAGGTCGAAAGCCGCGGAGCCCTCCAGTGGGCCGCGAACGAGAAGCTCGACAACCTCAACTTCGTCATCAACTGCAACCTGCAGCGCCTCGACGGCCCTGTGCGCGGTAACGGCAAGATCATTCAGGAGCTCGAGAGCTTCTTCCGTGGTGCTGGCTGGAACGTTATCAAGGTGATTTGGGGCCGCGAGTGGGATGACCTGCTTGCCAACGACCATGAGGGTGCACTTCGCGACCTCATGAACCAAACCCCCGATGGCGATTACCAGACCTATAAAGCAGAGTCGGGAGCCTACGTTCGCGAGAACTTCTTCGGTCGCGACCCCCGCACGCTCAAAATGGTTGAACACCTTTCCGACGATCAGGTGTGGAACCTCAAGCGCGGTGGCCATGACTACCGCAAGGTGTACGCAGCGTTTAAGGCTGCCAGTGAACACAAGGGCCAGCCAACGGTCATCCTCGCGAAGACGGTCAAGGGCTACGGTCTCGGCCCGAGCTTCGAGGGCCGCAATGCGACCCACCAGATGAAGAAGCTCACGCTCGATAACCTCAAGAAGTTCCGCGACGAAATGCACATCCCGATTACGGATGCCGCACTCGAAGCAGATCCGTACCAGCCCCCGTTCTACCACCCGGGTGAAGACGACGAAGCGATTCAGTATTTGCAGGAGCGCCGACGCGAACTCGGCGGCTACGTTCCCGAACGTCGCACGAAGTACACGCAGATTTCACTGCCAGAGGCAAAGACCTACGACGTCGTCAAGAAGGGCTCAGGCAAGCAGGAGATCGCCACCACAATGGCGTTCGCTCGCTTGTTGAAAGACCTGCTGCGCGACAAGTCAATCGGTAACCGGATCGTTCCGATCATTCCGGATGAGGCGCGCACGTTCGGCATGGATGCCTACTTCCCCACGGCGAAAATTTACAACCCTGCCGGTCAGCATTACACCTCGGTGGACCGTGAGCAGTTGCTGGCGTATAAGGAGAGCCCTCAGGGGCAGATTGTGCACGTCGGCATCAACGAGGCAGGAGCATTTGCTGCCTTCACTGCCGTCGGCACCTCGTATGCCACCAACGGTGAGCCCCTCATCCCGGTTTACGTCTTCTACTCGATGTTCGGTTTCCAGCGCACTGGTGACGCGATGTGGGCTGCCGGCGACCAAATGGCGCGCGGCTTCATCATGGGCGCAACTGCGGGTCGCACGACGCTCACGGGTGAAGGGCTTCAGCACGCTGATGGCCACTCGCTCTTGCTGGCATCGACTAACCCTGCAGTCGTCAGTTATGACGCCGCATACGGTTATGAGCTTGGCCACATTGTTCGCGCGGGAATCGAGCGTATGTATGGCGGCGAGCACGAGGATCCCAACGTCATGTACTACTTGACGTTGTACAACGAGCCTCTTGTTCAGCCTGCCGAACCGGAGAACTTCGACGTCGACGGTGCTCTCAAGGGTATTTATCACTTGACTGCTCCGACGATCACTGGTCCGAAGGCACAATTGTTGGCGTCCGGTGTCGCTGTTCCGTGGGCGCTCGAAGCGCAGCAAATTCTCGCCTCCGATTGGGGCGTTGCTGCTGATGTCTGGTCAGTCACCTCGTGGACTGAGTTGCGTCGCGACGGACTTGCGGCTGAGGAATACAACTTCCTCAACCCCAACGAAGAGCCGCGTGTGCCGTATGTCACCTCGAAGCTTGCGGATGCCAAGGGCCCGTTTGTTGCGGTCACTGACTTCATGCATGCGGTGCCGGATCAGATCCGTGCGTTCGTACCTGGCGACTTCGCGACGCTCGGTGCTGATGACTTCGGCTTCTCAGACACACGCGCCGCTGCACGACGCTTCTTCAAGATCGACAGCCACTCGCTCGTCGTTCGCACGTTGGAGTCACTCGTCAAGCGCGGCGAAATGGACCCAGCTGTTCCCGCTCAAGCAATTGAGAAGTACAGCCTCCATGACGTCAATGCAGGCACCACCGGTTCTGCCGGCGGCGAAAGCTAGGCGCAACCATTCCCCCGGTACAGAAGACCAAGGCGCAGACGCTCGCCTGGTTGCGTGTGATTTCGGGCGAACTTGCGACAGCAACACTGAAACAGCTTGAGGACACGCTGCCCTGGTATGGCGAAATGCCACCAGGTCGGCGTTCCGCTGTCGGACTCGTGGCGCAGGCCGGCATTACGAGCTTCATCAGTTGGTTCGAAGATCCGACAACGACACCGTGGATTGCGGCAGATGTTTTCGGGGCAGCACCTCGCGAGCTGCTCCGCTCGGTCTCCTTGCAACAGACGCTGCAGCTGATCCGCATCACGGTTGAGGTTGTTGAAGCACGGGTCAAGGCTGATGACGATGTCTTGCGTGAAGCAATCCTGCTTTACTCACGGGAAATCGCGTTTGCTTCGGCAGATGTCTACGCTCGAGCCGCTGAAGCACGAGGACTCTGGGATGCACGTCTTGAAGCTCTCGTTGTCGATTCGATTCTCAGCGGGGAGTACGACAACGAGCTCCCCAGTCGCATTGCCGCTTTGGGGTGGAACGGTCATGGAGAGGTGTGTGTGCTTGTTGGCACCGCACCTCGGATGCTCGATGTCGACCAGCTTCGCCGCACAGCGCGGCATTTGGATGCCGATGTTCTGATCGGTGTTCAAGGTAGTCGCCTTGTTTTGGTGATCGGGCGCGCTGCTCCCCGTTCTGAAAAGAGCGAGGATGCTGAGCCCCTCCCGTTCATCACGATCGCCGAACAGCTCGAACCCGGGTTCGGAAGTGGCCATCTGGTTCTTGGTCCTGAGGTTGCGAGTCTGGTTGATGCGTCTAAGAGCGCGAAGGCCGCCTTGGCAGGTTTCGCCGTTGCTCGGTCGTGGCGAAACGCTCCACGACCGACTTTGGCCAATGATCTACTGCCGGAACGTGCTTTCGCTGGAGATCCGCTCGCGCGTTCGACGCTCATCAACAAGATCTACAAGCCTCTTCAGGCTCATTCAACCGATCTACTGACCACGCTGTGGTGTTATCTCGACAACGGCCGCTCGCTTGAGGCGACGGCGCGGGAACTCTTCGTGCACCCCAACACGGTGCGGTATCGCCTCAAGCGTGTCAGCGAAGTCATCGGCTGGGATGCTACCGGGGCTCGTGAAGCGCTAATCCTGCAGGCAGCACTCATTGTCGGGTCGATTTCGGACCCAGACGCGGGCCGCTCACACTAGCCTCGTTCCTTCTTTGGTGATTTCACACAACGATCCCCCAAAGGTTTGGTGGGGTCATCCAAGCGTTTCTGAGAAAAGATTGGCAGACTAGCTAAGTGATTGTTGTAGTAGCGCCCGGTCAGGGCTCCCAGACCCCCGGTTTTCTCGCACCTTGGCTCGAGGATGAAACCCTGCGCGATCAGCTCGGGGCCATTTCTGAGGTCGCGGGAATCGATCTCGTCAAGCACGGCACGGAGTCGGATGCCGACACTATCCGCGACACCGCGGTTGCCCAACCCCTCATCGTCGCGGCCGGTCTTCTGACCCTCACTGCGCTCACCGGCGGCGACCGCCGTAAGCACATCGGTGCGGTTGCTGGCCACTCTGTCGGCGAGATTACGGCAGCGGCGGCGGCGGGAATCCTTTCTGAGGATGATGCAATCCGCTTCGTTGTTGAACGTGGCTCGTCCATGGCTTCTGCGGCCGCCCTCGAGGAGACAGGAATGTCCGCGGTTATCGGCGGCGATGAAGAAGCGCTGCTCGAGCGCCTTGCTGAGCTTGGGCTGCAGCCGGCAAACTTCAACGGTGGCGGCCAGATTGTTGTCGCTGGAGCGCTCGATGCTCTCGCCAAACTTGCCGAGGAACCGCTCAAGGGCACTCGCGTTATCCCCCTGCAGGTCGCTGGGGCATTCCACACGCACTACATGCAGCCCGCCGTCGCTCACCTGGAGACGGTCGCCGCTGGACTCGCCAAGAACGATCCCACTCTCCCCATTTTTACCAACCGTGATGGATCGCTCATTGAAGTCGGCGAGCACTTCGTTGAGTTGTTGGTTGGCCAGGTGTCGTCACCGGTGCGTTGGGATCTCACTATGAACGCGCTGGCGGATGCTGGCGTCACCGGAATTATTGAACTTGCGCCTGCCGGCGCTTTAGTTGGTCTCGCGAAGCGTGGACTCCGGGGCATCCCGGCGGTCGCCGTCAAGACACCAGATGACTTATCAGCAGCATTTGACCTGATGGAGGCCAACGCATGACCGCACCCACACTGAACCAGTCAGTCGGCACACAGTTCACCAGAATTTATAGTTACGGCGCCGCACGCGGTGACCTTATTGTTGACAACAACCAGCTTGTCGAGGCGATTGACTCGAGCGATGAGTGGATTCAACAGCGCACCGGAATGATCACACGCCGTCGTGCTTCCGCTGGCATCCTCGCGCTCGACTTGGCAACGGATGCGGCACGTGAAGCGATTGAGAAGTCGGGTATCGATCCTGCCGAGATCGGTGTGGTGATTGTTGCAACGATCAGCAACGTTCAGCAGTCCCCCTCAATCTCCGCCGTCGTCGCCGACCGCGTTGGCGCGAATCCGGCTGCGGCCTATGACATGAATGCAGCATGCGCTGGTTTCAGCTATGCCGTCACTCAGGCCGACGCGCTTATCCGCAGCGGTGCAGCGAAGTACGCGCTAGTTATCGGTGCCGAGAAGCTGTCAGACGTGGTCGACCCCACCGATCGCAGTATTTCGTTCCTGCTCGGCGATGGTGCAGGTGCCGTCATTATCGGACCGAGTGACACTCCCGGAATCTCCGCACCAGTATGGGGCTCCGATGGCTCTAAAGCAGACGCCATCAAGATGAATGCGACACTCGTCGACTTCCGCGAGGGTGATGCGGCTTGGCCGACGCTCCGCCAGGAGGGCCAGACGGTTTTCCGCTGGGCCGTCTGGGATATGGCGAAGGTAGCGAAAGAAGCTCTGGATGTCGCAGGCATCACTGCAGAGGACCTCGCAGCGTTCATCCCCCATCAGGCAAACATGCGGATCATCGATGAGTTCGCAAAGCAACTCAAGCTTCCGGAGTCTGTTGTCATCGCACGCGATATTGCCGACACTGGCAACACATCAGCCGCATCAATCCCGCTGGCCACTCACCGTCTGCTCAAGGAAAACCCTGAACTCAGTGGGGGCCTTGCACTGCAGATTGGCTTCGGTGCTGGTCTTGTTTTCGGCGCGCAGGTAATCGTTCTGCCGTAGCACCCCCGCTAAGCGCGGCCGCTGGCCTACACTGGCTAACGGTCAATTCACACCCCAAGGAGAAAAACATGGCACTGTCCACCGAAGAAGTCATGGCCGGACTGGCTGAGCTCATCAACGACGAGACCGGCATTGCGACCGACACTGTCGAGATGGACAAGTCGTTCACCGATGACCTAGATATCGACTCGATTTCGATGATGACGATCGTTGTCAACGCCGAAGAGAAGTTCGACGTAAAGATCCCCGACGAAGAGGTAAAGAACCTCAAGACCGTCGGTGACGCTGTCACCTTCATCACCAACGCTCAAGGCTAGATCGAGCTAATCGCGGCCGGCCAATCGACACGAGTTCGGTTGGCCGCCGCGCAGCACTATGTCTACGCGCAGCCCCTTGTGGAATGCCTGAGTCGTATATTCAAAAGGAACGTGAAATGACCAAAAAGATCGTTGTCACCGGCATTGGTGCCACTACGCCACTCGGCGGAACCGCGACGGAGTCGTGGAACGCCCTCCTCGCCGGCGAATCCGGTGCCCGCTCACTCGAACACGACTGGGTCGCGGAACACTCTTTGCCTGTGACCTTTGCCGCTCAGGCGAAGGTACGGCCAGAAGAAGTTCTTGAGCGCGTTGAATACAAGCGCCTCGACCCCTCCAGCCAATTCGCGTTGATTTCTGCCCGTGAAGCTTGGGCTGATGCTGGCTCGCCCGACGTCGACCCTGTGCGTATCGGTGTTGACTACTCGACCGGTATCGGTGGCCTCTGGACTCTCCTTGACGCCTGGGACACCCTGCGCGAAAAGGGCCCGCGTCGCGTTCTGCCCATGACCATCCCGATGCTCATGCCCAACGCTGCAGCAGCGGCTATTAGCATGGCGATTCCGTCACGCGCTTACGCCCGCACCGATGTTTCTGCTTGTGCCTCCAGCACCGAAGCACTGGCAAATGCTTACGCCCACCTTCAAGCCGGACTCGCGGATGTCGTGATCGCTGGTGGAACTGAAGCAGTGGTGCACCCCCTGCCGATTGCCGCCTTCGCATCAATGCAAGCGCTGTCGAAGCGCAATGATGACCCAGCGACTGCTTCGCGCCCCTATGACATTTCGCGCGATGGTTTCGTTCTTGGCGAAGGTGCAGCAACGCTCGTGCTCGAGACGGAAGAACACGCGCTTGCTCGTGGAGCACGTATTTATGCCGAGTTGGCCGGTGGTGCTGTTACGAGCGACTCGTTCCACATCACTGCGCCCGATCCTGAGGGAACCGCTGCGGCACGCGCCGTTCGCGACGCTCTGGAGGCGGCAGGAGCCACTCCGGCAGACGTCACACACATCAATGCTCACGCTACGAGCACGCCCGTCGGTGACATCGCGGAATACAAGGCGCTCCTACGCATCTTTGGCGACCACCTGCCCAACATTCCCGTTTCGGCCACTAAGGGCGCGACAGGGCATTTGCTTGGCGGTACAGGTGCACTCGAAGCAATCTTCACTGTGCTGGCTCTCTACCACCGCACAGCTCCTCCGACGATCAACCTGACCGAACAGGATCCCGCAATTCCACTGGATGTTGTAACGTCGCCGCGCGACCTCGGCACGGGTCCGCAGCTAGCAATCAGCAACTCGTTTGGCTTTGGCGGACACAACGCTGTCGCCGCATTCCGCTCGGTCTAACAAGCTCATTTCGCGCACTCTGTGCGAAGCACTACAACAAAGAGTCGCCCGTCACGATCCACGATCTGGCGGGCGATTCTTCGTCAACGACGATAAGGATCGTTCATCGCCCTGTAATTGTCTGAGGCCGGAACTATTCTCGCGTTATGCCTCAGACCACCCAGCGAAGCGTCAGCACACGCACCCTCACTCTCGCTTACGAGTCGATCAACGACGATGCCGACACCGCCGTCGTGCTGCTTCATGGCTTTCCCTACGACGTTCGCGCCTACGACGAGGTAGTGACGATACTTTCGGAGAAGGGACTACGGGTCATTGTGCCCCACCTGCGGGGCTTTGGCGCGACTCAGTTCGTTGATCCCGCGACACTACGATCCGGTCAACAGGGCGCTCTAGCTCAGGATCTCGTAGATCTCCTGGACGCACTCGGAATAGAGAAGGCCGTACTTGCCGGATATGACTGGGGTGGGCGAGCTGCGTGCATCGTGTCAGCGATCTTTCCGGAGCGCGTCATCGGGCTGGTCTCAGTCGACGGCTACAACATTCAGGACCTAGCGACAGCACAAGAACCCGCTTCTCCTGCAGAAGAAGCAACGTACTGGTACCAGTACTATTTCCAAACAGAACGTGGTCGCCGAGGGCTCGAACAGAACAGAGATGAACTCTGCCAGCTGTTGTGGCTTAACTGGTCACCCACGTGGAAGCACGCAGCGTCCGCATTTCCACAGTCGCGCGCAAGTCTGCACAATCCAGACTTCGTTGAGGTTGTCGTTCACTCATACCGGCATCGATATGGCACGGCCCCAGGGGATGACCGCTATCAAGACATTGAAGACAGACTTCTGGCCCAGCCAAACATCAGTGTTCCAACAATTGTTCTCGACGGTGCAGCGGATGGCGTCGGAGTCTCCTCTGCGGAGGCAGACTCCCACAAATTTGTCGGACCATACGAGTTTCGTACGCTAGAGGGCATTGGCCACAACACACCGCAAGAAGCACCAGAAGAATTTGCGCGCGCAACGATTGACGTTCTCACACTGGCACGAAACTAGTAGCAGGCAAAACTAGGAGCCAGGCGATGCGCTGGACGCAAAGGAGCTCTCACTCGTGACTGCATCTTTAGAGGATTGACCGGCACCCGTCATGGAGAGTGCATTCGCCATCAAAATTCGAATCTGCTGGATCGATAACCACATCGACACAGTCACTCCACTCGATGAGGAAGATCCGCGTGTCAGCCGCGTACTGAAGGGCCTGCGCGCGTTCGGAGATCATCGTCATCCCACCTTATGGAGCCACACCACTGCCGAGTCTTGACCCGCATGGCGGAAAGACTCGAGTTCGTCGTCCCACGCCTGGCCCAGTGCCAAACGAAGTTCACGGTGGAGCTCGAAAGCGTCAGATCCGGCCACTTCCATGGCGTAGCGAACCCGATCTTCTGGGATAACCATGTTGCCAGCGCTGTCTGTCTGGGCGAAAAATATCCCCAGATCGGGCGTGTGCATCCAACGACCTCCGTCACTACCCGGCGATGGATCTTCTGTTACCTCGAACCGAAGGTGCTCCCAACCGCGGAGTGACGATGCGAGTTGCGCGCCAGAGCCCTGAGGGCCCTCCCAATAGAACTCAGCTCGCTGAGAACCTTTGAGCACCGGCTGGTCATCCCAGTCAAAGTTCACGGCACGTTCAAGAGCGCGACCAGCTGCCCACTCGATGTGTGGGCAGAGCGCGCGAGGAGCAGAGTGCACGTAGAGCACTCCGCGAGCGTTTTGTGCAGTCACGATATCTCCGTTCCGTTTGGGTGCGACTTCCCCATCGACCCACGAACGGCACCTGTGACGGCACTTAAGCTATTAAATTGTGCGGCGAACCGCTTGGGGACATTATCGCCGAAGGTGGGTGAGATACGCAAGAGAATTTCCCTAGTAGTCTCGAATTGCTCAACAAGGAAAAGGTGTTCAGTGACAAATACGGACGTTGTCATCGTCGGCTCAGGCCCCAATGGACTCGCAGCTGCGGTGACGATGGCTCGGGCAGGGCTCGCCGTCCACGTCATCGAGCGCAACGACACGATCGGCGGTGGAGCACGCACCGCCGAAATAACGCTCCCCGGCTTCCGACACGACATCTGCTCGGCCGTACACCCGATGGCGCTCGCCTCACCGTTCTTTCAAGAGTTTCAGCTCGCAGAGCGCCTTGACTTTATCGTTCCCGAAATTTCCTACGCGCATCCGCTCGACAAGGGCGAGGCGGGAATCGCCTACCGAGACCTCGATCGAACTGTCGATTCGCTGGGCCGGGATGGTGCGGCTTGGCACCGCCTCATGCGCCCCCTGGTCGATCGCATGGATGACGTCACCAACTTTACAAATAACCAACTTCTCCGCATTCCGCGCTCCCCTATCGCCGCAGCGGCCTATGCACTGCGCGTGCTAGAGCAAGGATCGCCAGCATGGAACATGCGGTTTAGGGAAAGTATTGCGCCTGCCATGCTTGCGGGTCTCAGCGCTCACGCGATAGGCCCAATGCCGCGCCTGTCATCGGCTGGTGCCGGCCTGCTCCTCGGGGCCCAAGCTCATGCGCGAGGTTGGGCGATTCCTGTGGGAGGCAGTCAAGGAATTGTCGATGTGATGGCCAACGATTTACGCGCCCACGGCGGCACAATCACCACAGGCACTGAAGTGGATTCGCTTGACCAATTGCCTGCGTCGAAAGCGGTGTTGCTCGATGTTTCCGCCCGCGCGCTCGACCACATCGCCGGCGAAAAGCTGCCGTCACGCTACAGAAAATCGCTTCGCCGCTTCCGCTACGGTAACGCGGCAGCCAAAGTGGATTTCGCCCTCTCTGGCCCCATTCCGTGGACGAATCACGAAGTGGCGAACGCGGGAACAATTCATTTGGGCGGCTCTCGAGAAGAAATCGCTCATTCCGAGGATCAGGTTGCGCACGGAATTCATCCCGAATCACCGTATGTGCTCGTCTCGCAACCCACCGTTCTCGATCCAAGTCGAGCACCGGCGGGCAAACACGTGGTGTGGGCGTACGCCCACGTTCCGAGCGGCTCTACTGTCGACATGACCGAATTGATCGTCGCCCAAATTGAGCGATTTGCGCCAGGATTCCGCGATCTCATCATTGGTTCGCACCACATGGCCGCAACAGACCTTGAGCTGTACAACCCCAACTACGTCGGCGGTGACTTTTCCGCTGGCGCCGTCACTCTTCGGCAGCTTCTCCAGCGACCCGTCGTGTCAACTGATCCATGGCGCACCCCGACGAAGGGCATCTATCTAGCATCGTCGTCCACACCGCCAGGACCGGCAGTTCACGGACTGTGTGGTTTCTATGCCGCTCGTTCAGCGCTGCGACATGAATTCGGAATCACGAAGACACCTGACCTCACAATTGGTGGCTAACGCACCCCTCCCGGTCTAACAACAACCAGCCATAACCGAGGAAAGATGCGGTCAGCCGTCATCAGCAAGGACGCTACCGTACCCATCTAGGAACGGTTCAGTGCCTCAGGGATGCTGCTGCGCCACTCTTCGGGAGCCTCAGCAGCAGGCGCTGCCGGAAGGTTGCCTTTTCCATCCGGTTCAGGAATGGCCGAGATAAGCGCGCGAGTGTAAGGGTGCACCGGCTCGTTCCAGATAAGGTCAGAAACACCAGATTCCACGACTTTGCCGCGGTACATCACGACAGTACGGTCAGCGATCAAACGCACGATCGCAAGGTCATGAGAAATGAAGAGCAAACCGGCGCCAGCATCGAGCGCGAGCCGTCGCATCATGTTGGCAACCGATGCCTGGCTTGACGCATCCAGAGCTGAAATCGGTTCATCGGCGACCAGAAGATCGGGCCTAGCCGCAAGCGCACGGGCGATAGCAACCCGCTGCCGCTGTCCACCCGACAATTCGTGGGCGTAACGAGAGACCATCTCCGTGGGGAGGCCAACCCGCTCAAGCCACTCCTCAGGGACCGAACCCTCATCGCCACGCTCCACTGCCGTGCGAATGCCCTCAGAAACCTGCTGTCCAACGCGAATACGGGGATTGAGCGACGAGTTCGGGTCTTGAAAAACCATCTGAATCGACGTGAAATTCGGTGTTCGACGACGAACACCAAGCAAGGGAACATTCGAGCCACGGTAGCTCACGGTTCCAGCGCGTGGCCTCTCCATACCAACAACAGCGCGCGCCAAGCTCGACTTGCCGCAACCACTCTCACCGACGAGCGCGAGAACCTCGCCCGGCGCGATAGTAAGCGACACCTCGTCGACAGCACGCACGACAGTAGCTCCGTGATATTCGATAATGAGGTCAGAGACCTCAAGCAGTTCGCTCATTCGTTCGCCTCCTGAAAGCCTGAAGCACCCGGCAAAGACGCGAGCAACTCACGCGTATAAGCATGCTTCGGATGATCGAAAATCTCCTGCCGAACATTGGATTCAACGACTTCACCATGACGCATAATGGCGATGTCATCAGCAATGGCGCTCATGACACCGAGGTCATGAGTAACAAGCAACACGGCGAGCTGACGCTCATTCGCAAGATCGCGCAGCAAATGCAAGATACCGGCTTGCACCGTCACATCAAGAGCCGTGGTTGGTTCATCAGCAAGCAAAACAACAGGGTCGCACGCCAAAGCAATCGCAATCGCAATGCGCTGACGCTGACCGCCCGAAAACTGATGGGGATACCGAGCAAGAGCTTCCTCGGGATTCGGAACCCTCACCCGATCCAGAAGCGCAATTGCATGGACGCGAGCCTGCTTGGTCGAGAACCCCAGATGACGTTTAACGTGATCGGTGAGCTGCGTACCGACCGTCAACTGAGGGTGCAAGCTCGACGACGGATCCTGGAAAATCATTGCGACACGTCGACCACGGATCTGGTTCAACTCGCGCCGCGACATCCCCACAAGTTCGGTGTCTTCGAGACGGATCGACCCGCCAACAACTGAGTTACTGGGAAGCAACCCCAGAATCGCCAACGACGTGATCGTCTTCCCTGACCCCGACTCCCCCGCGAGCCCCTGAACACGTCCGGGGGTGAGTGCGAGGCTGATGCCCTTAACGATGGCTTTGACGTTATTTCGCGAGCCGATGCCGATCGTGAGCGCGTCGATCGTGAGAACTGCGCTGCGGGAAGTGCTCGCGGCATCCGCTGATTCTGGTGTTGCTACGTCGCTCATGATCGTGCCGCCGCTCTCGAGACCTGTGAGGTGGGATCGAAAATGTCACGCAGCGAGTCGCCAACAAAGTTGAACGCCATTACCACGGTGAGAATCGCGAGACCGGGGAACAGCCCGATCCACCAGCTATCAAAGTTTTGGATGGCCGCCGAAATCATGGAACCCCACTCTGGTGTTGGCGGTTGCGCACCAAGGCCCAAGAACGACAGTCCAGAGAGCAAAAGAATCGCCGTGCCGACGTCGAGACTCGCGAGCACCAAAATCGGTCCGACAACGTTGGGGGCGATGTCGACGCGGAGTGTTTTGAACGGCGAGAAGCCCATAAGACGACCAGCCATCACATAGTTCTGAGTGCGAAGTCCGAGCACAATACTGCGAGTCATTCGAGCGTATTGCGGCCACGAAACCACAAAGGCTGCGATCACCGCGTTGAAGAGCGACGGGCCAAGAGCAGCCGCGACCACCATGGCCAGGATGACCGTGGGGAACGCCATGACCAAGTCAGTCAGCCGCATGAGCAACTCATCAACCCATTTGCCGAAGTACCCGGCAATTGCCCCGATCAGCGTTCCCACAACCAAGGACATCAGTACGAGCATCAGCGCCAACGGAATCGTCACGCCGGCACCGGTCATGAGTCGCGAGAAAATGTCGCGGCCGAGAGCATCCGTGCCCATGAGCGTGTCAATGCCGGGAGCCTGGAGCCGGGGCAAGTCCTGCGCGAGAGGGTCGAAAGGAACCCAGAGTCGAGACGTGAAGGCAATGCCCACCCACGCCACAGCAATGACCGCACCGATGACTCCAAGCGGAGTCACCCAGGCTGCGGGAATCTTTAGCCAACGTTTTCTCATGCGAGCCTCACCCTCGGGTCGAGTACACCGTAAAGAAGGTCGACGGCGAAGTTGATAGTCAAGTAGACGACGCCGACAACGAGACCGACGCCCATGACGCCGGGCAAGTCAAGGCTCGTCGCCGAGTTATACGCGTAGCTACCGAGGCCAGGCCACGCAAAGACTGCCTCAACCAGAACTGTTCCTGACAGCAACGTTCCGAAGGCGAGACCCACGATCGTGAGGATAGGCAGCGAAGCACCGCGCAGCACATAACCGAAGAGCAGCCGTGAGCCGCTGAGGCCCTTGGCGCGACCAGCACGAACGTAGTCGGCATCCAACACCTCAAGAACGGAGGTGCGAACAAACCGTGTCAGGAGGCCGATGGTAAATAGCGACAGAACGAACACGGGAAGAATGAGGTGGGCAAGCGCATCAGTAAAGGTGACCCACTGGCCGGCCAGCAACGAATCCACTGTGTAGAACCCCGTCACCGTCGGCGGCGGAGGAAGTGCCGGTGAAAGCCTGCCGGAACCGGGAGCGATACGCAGTTGAAGGAAGAAGAAGTTGAAACTAACCAGCGCCATCCAGAACGTTGGGATGCTGAGGCCGATAAGTGAAAAGACACGCACCAGCTGGTCACTGATCTTGCCACGACGGTAGGCGGCGAGTGAGCCCAGGGCCACTCCGACACCCAAACTGACGACGATGGCCAAGAGGGCGATCTCGACAGTTGCGGGAACAGCCTGAGCGAGGTCGGATGCCACGGGCTGAGCTGTGCGCAACGAGACCCCCATATCGCCCTGGAAGAGTCCGCCGATGTAGTTGGCGTATTGCACCGGAAGCGGCTGATCGAGACCACGTTCCTGAACGTAGGCCGCGACTGTCGCCGGGTTGCTCGCCGCCCCTTCACCAAGCGCTGCCGCAATCGGATCTCCTGGCACTAGGTTCGCCAAAGCGAACGTGACAATAGTGACCCCGAAGAGGAGCAGGACTGAGGTTCCGAGGCGACGAAGCAAGTACCCGACCAACGGTGATCTGGACGGGTACTTGCGAGTCGCGCGGGGTGTGTTTCCCACGCTAGAGATACTTTCTACTTAGCTTGCAGTTCGGCGATGTCCATCGTCCAGGTGGAGTTGTAAGCAACTCCGGAGATGTAGTCAACCGTGGCGATGTTCGAGCCGGGAACGATCAGCGGAACGAAGGGTCCGCGCTGCTGCAGTGCCTCAGCAAAGTTGCTGAACGCGGTCTCACGCTCGTCGAAGTTCGTTGCATTCTCTGCCGCAGCAGCGAGGTTGACAACGTCCGAGTCCTGCTCAGCGGTCCAGCCGGCGCGCAGTCCAACCTTTTGCCCTGCCGCGAACGGAAGGAAGTTGGCCGAGTCAGCGTAGTCAGGGCCCCAGAACCAGATGCTGAATCCTTCAGCGCCGGTTACGTAGCGATCGATCTGAGTGGTGAACGGCGCCGGAGCGAGCTCGATAGTGATGCCAGCATCCGCAAGCTGAGACTGGATGCGCTCAGCCAGCGGGGTGAAGCTCACTCCACCAACCGGGTAGTCATTCGGGTATTCGAGGGTGATGCTCTCACCGTTGTAGCCGGATGCCTCTAGCGATGCTGCCGCAACGTCCAAGTCTTGCTCAACGCCTGAATCAAGTGCGCCGAGGAAGGATGGTGGGATAACGCCGGTTGCCTGCGCGGAGCCGGCACCAGCAAGCTCAAGCAGACCCGGGTAGTCGAGAGCGTAACGAACGGCGTTCGCAAAGTCAGGGCTCGACGTAACGCTGGCTACTTCATCGTTCTGGTTGATCAGAAGGAAGATCGTCTGCGCTGACGGAGTTGAGAAGACGTTGATGCCGTCACTCAGGCCAGCGACCTGGTCACCGCTGAGGTCAACAGCGATCTGCGAGTCATTGCCCTCAAGGTTGATCTTCTGCGTTGCCGCTTCCGATACGTTGCGGATTACGACACGAGTGAAGTCGATATCTTCGTCGCCGTTGTAGTTCTCGTTTTCGGTGAGCACTACCTGCGACTCAAAGTTGATCGAATCAAGGATGTACGGGCCCGAACCCGCCGAGGTGGTGTTCAAGAACTCTTCAGCAGCATCCGAGTCATCCGTCGTTCCACCGTTTTCGACAACAAGCTTCGAGTTGAGGATGGCGAGTGACGGGTTGGTCATGAGAGCGGGGAGCTTGAGCGACGGGGTCTCCGTGCTGAGCTCGACGGTCATGTCGTCGATCTTGGTAACGGTGATTCCGTTCATCAAGAAGTTTGCCTTGCTCTCCGTCATTCCCGCTACGCGGTTGAGCGAGAAGACAACGTCATCGGCGGTGATCGCTGATCCGTCCGAGAAGACGCGGCCGTCTTCGAGAGTGAAGGTGAATACTGTCGCGTCATCGTTCGACTCGAACGTCGCGAGTCCGGGAACGGGAGTTGATTCGTCCGACCCTGCGAAGTCGAGGAGGGTCTCGTAAAGAGCCTTCGACACCATGTAGCCGGTGGGTACGTAGTTGCGTCCCGGGTCGCTGGTCTCGAGAGTAAAGGCGGTGTCGATAACGACGCTAGCGCTTACTTCGGGCGCCGCCGCGGCGCAACCGGCAAGTGCCAGTGATGCCGTCAATCCGAACGCTGCCGCTACATAGCGGAACTGTGTACGCAAAAGGAACTCCTTGTGGTTTTTGAGGACAGCCGCTGGACGGCTTTTCTTGAGATTGGCATAAATGCCGCTAGTCTGTCCAATCAAAGGCACCATAGTTCAGACCTTGGTTCAAAGTTGAGGGAGACTTCGTACAATATGTCTAGTAAAGCAAGCAGCACATCATCCACCGCTGGACAATCACCGCCCGTATTGGATGAGATCAACCTGAAGATATTGAGCGAGCTGCGCTATAACGGACGAATATCGATGTCGGCTCTTGCGGAGAAGGTAAACGTCTCCCGCGCCAATGTGTACACGCGGGTTGAGCAGCTCATGTCCGATGGCGTCATCACGGGATTTAGCGCCCAGGTTGATCCAGCCAAGACTGGTCTCGGCATCTGCGCTCTCGTGTTTCTCTCCGTGCATCCGCAGACCTGGGCGAGCTTTCGCGACCGCATCACGAACATGACCGAGATCGAGTCGTGCCGCATCACCACCGGTGAGCACGATGCAATGCTCCTCATCAGAGGTCATGAAGTTGGGGCAATTCACGACTTCATCGTCGGCGTGCTGTCAGTCTTGCCAGAAGTGAAGTCGCTTGAGACGGTACTCGTGCTCGATGAAGTCTTTCAGCGGCCCTACCTCTTGCCCATCGATCTCCCTGAGCGCCCCCAGGAACCAGCACAATTGGGCCTCACGCGATTCACTCGCGCTGACCCCAGCCGTGCTGGTCTCAACAACTAGCGAGCGTCGACAACCTGCACGCAAACGCTCGTGCCTGGCACGCCGTCGAGGACAAAGTCTTCGACAAGTTCAAGGCGACCATCAGCTCGACGCCTGAGCGTTGTACTGCTGTCGCCAAGCAGAGTCGAGTCGCTTGCGATCACATGGTGAACGAAGTACTCGTCGAGAACACCGTTGCGGTAGCGCCCGACGCAGTGACCTGATGTGACGGTGTCGCCAAAGTAGAAACCCCAGACCACACCGGAGTTCTCATCAAACTCGAAACGAGTGGGGTCTGCACTTACGGCACTGGCCGAAGATGCTTCAAGGACAAAGGTGGTGCCGTCGAGATGCGGCTCAGTGCGAAACTCCGGATCCAATACCGGCCACGCAATCGAGTGATCAGCTTCGACACAAACACTGACCTGCGGCTCGCCATCCTTCTCAAAGGTTTCGTACAGCTCGAGTTTTCCCTCCGAGTTCCACTGAATAGTGCTGTCCGCAGACCCGAGAACCACCTCGTCGCTCGCCGAAAGACGATGGGCGAAGCGGATTGTCAATGCGTCCCCGTCACGGCGACCGACGAAACGCCCCACGCTCACGGTATCGCCGACATACTCACCCCAGATCATCTGACCCTCTTGGCGATAGCGAAATCGCGTCGGTGACTCGGATGCCACAGCACTACTAGAAGAGGAGGTCAAGATAAATTCGCGGTCATTAATCGACTCGGGAAGGGGGGCTGCTGCCGACTGGGGCGCGGAAACGTCACTCACGCCCACGAGTATGCGGCCGAGAGTCGGCCTGCACGAAATCGATGCATAAGCGTCCAGTTCATCCAGAAGGCTGAGCCTTGGGTCAGACATTCGGTAACGTGACGCGAGCAGAAGGTCAATTATGTCTCGACTGGTATTTTCGTCACGCACGGTTGCCAAGGACTGTGACACCAACCAATGAGCTCGACACGCCCGGGCCTCTGGCGCGGGCATCCGGGACCTCACTAGGGTCAGTTAGTGCATACGCAGCATCGACTTACCCGGAAGGTCTTCTATGTCAATCCGCCACAGTTTGCTTACAATTCTCGCGCAGGGGCCCTGTTACGGCTACCAGTTGCGCTCAGAATTTGACCGGCGAACTGGCTCAACCTGGCCGATCAACGTTGGGCAGATCTACAACACGCTCGATCGACTCGTACGCGACGGCTTCGCGACTAAGAGCGCACAGAGCGCCACTGAGCAAAGTGATGCGTCACAACACACCTACTACTCCATTACAGACTCCGGCCGGCTCGAGTCCGACACTTGGTTAAACTCGACCGTCGAGCGTTATTCCGCCAGCCGTGATGAGTTGGCGATCAAGTTGGCCATCGCCGTGACCTTGCCGGGCGTCGATGCTCACGCTGTCATCGAGCATCAGCGCGTGGCAACCCGGGGAGCGATCGACGCCCTTGCCCTTGGGGTTGAGCAGCGGGCGGATGCTCGAGATGCCAGCGACTTCGCCGAACAGCTCGTCACCGATTCCATGCACGCCCACGCCGAAGCTGAACTGCGCTGGCTCGATCATGTCGAGACTTCGCTCACGACAGCTCAATCGCACGGTCGTGTTCACTCATTCCCACTCACAACAACGAAGCCCAAACGCGGTAGACCAGCACAGGTCGCGCCGCGGGTGGCGACCTCTCACGACAAAGTGGAGACAGCATGACCGACATTCCCGAGTATGTAGCAGCAAACCTCGCAAGTTGGGATGAGCGGGCGTCGGTTCACGCGCAATCCCCTGACTACGGTGTCGAGCGGTTTGTTAGCGATCCCAGTTTCCTGAGCGACGTCGTGCGTTTTGATGTGCCCCTTCTGGGAGATATCTACGGAATGCGCGGAATCCACCTCCAATGTCATATCGGCACAGACACTCTGTCTCTCGAACGCCTCGGTGCGTCAATGACTGGACTCGACTTCTCTCCCGCCGCCCTCAGCGAAGCGCGCTCACTTGCCGAGCGAACACAGGCGAAAACAAAATTTGTTCGATCTGAGGTCTATGACGCACCGTTAGTGCTCGCTGGCACGACCTTCGACCTTGTCTACACAGGCATTGGTGCTATCTGCTGGTTGCCCAGCATCGATCAGTGGGCCGCTACCGTTGCCGCCCTCCTCCGCGTTGGCGGGCGCCTTTTCATTCGCGATGGCCATCCCATGTTGCGGGCACTAGACGATGAGAATTCCGAGGCGTTCGTGGTGCGTTACCCATACTTTGAACAGCCGGATGCTCTCGTCTGGGAAGACGCCGGAACTTACGTGCAAACCGATCACGTCTTCACTGCCACTACAGGCCACGAGTGGAACC
Organism: Rhodoglobus sp.; assembly: GCF_053580035.1. Classification (NCBI taxonomy): domain Bacteria; kingdom Bacillati; phylum Actinomycetota; class Actinomycetes; order Micrococcales; family Microbacteriaceae; genus Rhodoglobus; species Rhodoglobus sp. The sequence continues at coordinate 413,727 of NZ_JBMDVL010000001.1, forward strand.
ACGGTCTCGGCGAAATGATCACCGCGCTTCTCAAACACGGCATGCGAATTGATGGACTCGCCGAGCACCACAGCGTTCCCTGGGATGCCCTTCCCGGGCATATGGCGCGCGGAGATGATGGCGAGTATCGACTCACTCACGGAGCTGAACAAGTGCCGTTGACCTTTACCCTCCAGGCAACGCGCATCCATTAACGGCAACCAGAACACTACTTCGCTTGATCGTAGCGGTCGACAACTGCGGTGCTCAGGGGAAACGTGACGGGGATACTGCCGAAGACGAGCCGTCCGGCATCCGCCGCTGCCTGGGTAATTTGCTCAGCGACGTCATCCGCAAAATGAGCGGGAGCATGCACAACAACTTCATCATGAAGGAAAAAAACGAGGTGCGGCGCGTCAGTAAACCACGCCACCTCAGAGAGCTGACTTAGCCTGTTACGGATGCTGGCCATCCAGCACAGAGCCCACTCGGCGGCGGTTCCCTGCACAATAAAGTTACGAGTGAAGCGGCCCCACGATCTCCCCCGCTCTTGAGATGCAGCCCGTTGCGCCGGAGTCTGCGATTCGTCGTAGTGAGCGGCGTGCGCGCCAGGAGGCGAACTGCGGCCCAGTTGCGTGCTGACGACTTCGCCACGCTCACCCGCACGAGCTGCGCGCTCGACGAGAGCGATTGCTTGAGGGTAAGCGCGAGCAAGCTGAGGCATGAGGCGCCCGCTTTCGCCCGTAGTCGCGCCATACATTGCCCCCAGCATCGCCAGTTTTGCCTGACTCCGAGTTTCGACAGCGCCGCTAGCAACAATTCCCTCATAAAGATCTCCGGATGCACCAGCCGCTACCATTCCGCGATCGCCTGCCATTGCAGCCAAGATACGGGGTTCCAGTTGAGCAGCATCGGCGACAACGAGTTTCCAGCCCGGGTCAGCTCGAACGGCACCGCGGATCAGGTGGGGAAGCTGAAGCGCGCCCCCACCGCTCGTCGCCCAACGCCCGGTAACGACTCCCCCGGGAACATAATCTGGCCGAAATCGCCCGTCAACAACCCAGGAGTCAAGCCAACTCCACCCATTCGCTGTCATCAGGCGTTGCAGTTTTTTGAACTCGAGCAGAGGCGCTATCACGGGGTGCTTGAGTTGCTTGAGCTCCCACGAACGCGTGGTCGTGGCTTGAATTCCCGCGACGCTGAGCGCGCGCAAGAGTTCGGCGGGCGACTCTGGCGCGAGGTGGGGCGCGTCGAGCAGTGTGCGGATGTCGTCGACAAGCACTTGCAGTTTCGCGGGTCGCGAGCCGTCGGTTGCCGGTCGCGGACCGAGTAGGTCGCTCAAAATTCTGTCGTGCGCTTCGGCGCTCCACGGTAGCCCTGCGAATCTCATTTCAGCCGCGATGAGCGCCCCCGCTGACTCGGCAGACAGCAGGCGATGCAGTCGTCCGGCCTCGGCTGATGATGAAATCGCGTCGAGCTGACGCTGAAACTCTGACAGCACATCAAGAGTTTCCGAAGCTGCGGTGGCAGCATCCTCGTCACAATCAAAAAGCGTTGAGTGCTGCACGGGACCGAGTTCGGTAAGTGCTGGTGGCCCGGATTGCGGTAACGAGTCCCAACTGCCGCTGCGCGCTTGTGCCAGTGCAGACTCACTCGTGAAGACCGAGTTGCGAAGAATTGTGTGGCACAGCCGCACATCGAAACACCGAGCTACGCGCACTCGAGCGGCGAGCAATTGGGGGTACCACGAGGCCGTGTCATGCCAGACCCACCGCACATCGGGCTCATTCGACTGGGTATCCGAGACAAACTGCGACACGTCAGTGACGTTCTCCTCGCGAAGCACCAGGCCGAGGGGGTCAACACGAATAGCCGTCACGTCGCGGCCGACAGTTGTGAGAACGATGTACACGCCCCTAGTCTGCCGTGATCCGCCGACAGCAGAGCAAGCCTCGGGTCGCGCCGTGGCTTAGCGAACGTGCACAGCGAAGCGGGCGCATCACTCAGCAGAGGGCGAAAATGGGCTAGCCGCCAGATCCATCGACCGACGGGTGGGGCGAGTGGTCTCAGATCCTGCGGCTAGCCCGTGGAGTGTCAGGCAGCGCGCTCCCGCGGCTGCTCGACGAGATAACTGCTGTAAGCGCTCAAAGTAAGGAAGGTGGGAAAGTCCTCTTCGAGCGTTACTTCACGGAAGATTGCAGCAGCCTCGTCAAAACGATCGCCAGGCGTGCGCTCAATCGCGGCAAGCGTTTCTTCGAGCTCCGTCTCGATACGACGGTGCGTGATCGGCGTTCCTTCTGCGGTGACAACGCCCTGGTGCATCCACTGCCACAGTTGACTGCGGCTGATCTCAGCAGTCGCCGCATCCTCCATGAGGTTGTCAATCGCGGCAGCTCCGACGCCGCGCAGCCAGCTCTCGATGTAGCGCACCGCGATGGAAACATTCGAGCGCACTCCGGCATCCGTTACCGCACCGTCGATACGCAGATCGAGCAGGTCGTCGGCAGTAACGTGCACATCGTCGCGCAGGCGGTCAACCTGGTTGGGGCGATCCCCCAACACGGTGTCGAATTCTGCGCGCGCGGTCGCAATGAGGTCCGGATGCGCCACCCACGTTCCATCGAAACCGTCGGTCGCTTCGCGGCGCTTGTCGCGAGTCACCGCATCCAGTGCACGAGCAGTCACTTCAGGGTCGCGGCGGTTCGGGATGAACGCGCTCATGCCGCCAATGGCATGAGCTCCCCGCTTGTGGCAGGTCGACACGAGCAACTCGGTGTAAGCCCGCATGAACGGAACCGTCATCGTGATGGCGGCCCGGTCGGGAAGCACGAAACTTGCGCCACGACCACGGAAGTTTTTGATGATCGAGAAAATGTAATCCCAACGGCCGGCGTTGAGACCTGCACAGTGTTCGCGCAGCTCGTACAGGATCTCCTCCATCTCGAACGCGGCAGGAATCGTCTCGATCAGCACCGTCGCGCGGATTGTGCCATGTGGAATGTTCAGCGCGTTTTCGGCAAACGTGAACACGTCATCCCACAGGCGCGCTTCGAGGTGGTTCTCGATTTTGGCGATGTAAAAGTACGGGCCGTTGCCGCGCTCGATCAGTTCGTGCGCGTTATGGAATATATAGAGCCCGAAGTCGACGAGGGAGCCGGATGCCGGCGTGCGCAACCCTGCCCGATCGGTGTACCGGAGGTGCTTCTCTACCAGATGCCACCCGCGCGGTCGCATAACGATCGTTGGGGTCTCCTCGCCGAGAGCATAGGTCTTGCCCTCGGGAGACGTGAAGTCAATCTGGCGACGGATCGCGTCGTACAGGTTGATCTGGCCGTCGATAACGTTGTGCCACGTTGGGCTCGTTGCATCCTCTTGATCGGCAAGCCACACCTTTGCGCCAGAGTTCATGGCATTGATCGTCATCTTGCGATCGGTCGGCCCCGTGATCTCAACCCGACGATCGTCGAGTCCCGGGCCGGCGCCGGCAACCCGCCAGCTGCTGTCCTCACGAATAGCTGCTGTCTCCGGCAAAAAACGCAAATTGCGTCCGTTCGTGATGTGCTTGCGCGACTCCATACGAGCAGCGAGTCGGTCGTGGCGGCGACCAGCGAACTGGTCATGCAGCCGAGTCAAGAAGTGCAGAGCTTCCGGGGTGAGGGTCTCGTCGAATCGTTCCTGCGATTCGGCGATCGGTTCCATTCTGTGCGTGGTCATGAGATGTCCTTAGAAAGAGTTTCGAAGTTGGATGAGCGGCGGTGCCCTTTAGTGGCGGTGCCTTCAATGGCGGTGCCCTTTAATGGCGGTGCCCTCTAATGAAATTGCGCGGTTTCGGTGCTGCCGACCAGGGCGAGGGTTTCGCTCGTGGGGTTGAGGGCCGTCGCAATGCGATCGAAGTACCCTGTTCCGACCTCGCGCTGGTGGCGCGTTGCCGTGTAGCCGTCTGCTTCAGACGCGAACTCTGCCTCCTGCAATTCCACATACGCACTCATGTGTCGCTCGCTGTAGCCACGCGCGAGCGTGTACATGGAGTGGTTGAGGGCGTGGAATCCGGCAAGGGTGATGAACTGGAACGCGTAGCCCATGGCGGCCAACTCACGCTGGAAGCTCGCGATCTGGTCGTCATCGAGGTGACGCTTCCAGTTGAACGATGGCGAGCAGTTGTACGCGAGCTTTTTGCCAGGGAACTCTTTGTGGATGCTCTCCGCAAAGGTGCGCGCCAGCTCAAGATCGGGCTTCGCACTCTCCACCCAGAGCAGATCCGCATAGGGCGCGTAGGCGTGGCCGCGGCTCAGGACCGTTTCGATGCCCGGAGTGGTGCGATAGAAACCATCGCTCGTGCGCTCACCCGTCAAGAACGGCTTGTCGCGGTCATCCACATCACTGGTGATGAGGTCGGCAGCGAGCGAATCGGTGCGAGCAATGATGATGCTCGATACCCCGGCAACGTCGGCAGCGAGTCGAGCTGCGTTGAGAGTGCGAACGTGCTGAGCGGTGGGGATGAGAACCTTCCCGCCCATGTGGCCGCACTTCTTTTCGGAGGCGAGCTGGTCTTCCCAGTGCACGCCGGCAGCTCCAGCCTCGATCATGGAGGACATGAGCTCGTAGGAGTTCAGAGGCCCACCAAAGCCAGCTTCTGCGTCAGCAACAATCGGCGCCATCCAGTCGGTAGCCGGTGCACCGAACTCTGCGGTTTCGATCTGGTCGGCCCGCAGGAGTGCGTTATTGATGCGGCGAACCACAGCAGGAACGCTATTTGCCGGGTACAGACTCTGGTCGGGGTAGGTCTGGCCAGAAAGGTTGGCATCGGCGGCGACCTGCCAACCACTGAGGTAGATGGCTTCGAGCCCTGCACGCACCTGCTGAACGGCCTGATTGCCGGTGAGCGCACCAAGAGCGGCAACCCACTCGGTGTCGTCTCGCTGGATGAGGTTCCAGAGGTTCTCGGCGCCTCGACGAGCAAGAGTGTGGTCTTCTCGAACGCTCCCGCGGAGGGCGACGACGTCTTCAGCGCTGAAGTCGCGTTCGATACCGTTCCACCGTGCATCCGTCTTCCACTCGGTTTCGAGTTCGGCTGCGGTCTGAATCTGGTCGCCTGGACGGTTGTTCGTCATGGTGTGCTCCTCGGTCGGTGGTGCTTGCGGTGCTTCCTTTCTTCGACTGTGAGGCCTGCACACTAGTTCTTCATCGGGTTTTGCGGCAGAATAAATCCAATTCTTCTGTTTTTCCGCAGAAGACAGTCATGGAGGACTCAGAGATGACCCCACGCACGCTCAGGCAGGCAGACGATGAGGACATGCTCGATTCCCTCACCGTTGGCCGTCGCATCCGTCAACTCCGCACTGATCGCGGACTCACCCTCGACGATCTTGGAGCCGCACTCGGCCGTGCCGCATCCCAGGTGTCGGTAATCGAGAATGGCAAGCGCGAACTCAAACTCAGTGAGCTACAAAAACTCGCTCGCATTTTCGACGTAACGGTCGACGACCTTCTCAACGCCGAGCCTCCATCACGTCGCGCCGCTCTCGAGATCGCGCTCGAACGCGCCCAGCGCGGTCCGCTCTATTCTTCGCTTGCCCTTCCCGAGCTGCCCGTGCGCAAGACGTTAAGCGATGAAGCCATCCAAACCGTTTTGGGCTTGCATGACGAATTGCAGCGCCTTCACCGTGAACGCGCCGCAACACCGGAAGAGGCGCGGCGGGCAAACACCGAACTGCGCCGCATGATGCGCAAACGCAACAATTACTTTGGCGAGCTAGAGAGCACCGCCCGAGAGCTATTGGATGCCGTTGGTCACACTGGTGGACCACTCTCGCAGCGGGTAGCTTCCGACCTCGCCTCGCATCTCGGGTTTTCGCTTCACTATGTGCCTGACCTCCCCGCATCCACTCGCAGCGTGACGGACCTGCGCAATGGCCGCATTTATTTGCCGGTGGCGCAGGGCGAAGGCACAGACCCGAGGTCGACATTGTTGCAGGCACTCGCGGGACATGTGTTGGGCATCCGCGAGCCCGCTGACTATGCCGAATTTTTGCACCAGCGAGTCGAGACCAACTATTTGGCGGCGGCCCTAATGGTTCCGGAGAAGACTGCGGTGGAGTTTTTGACGGCGGCGAAGGCCCAACGCGAGCTGTCTGTTGAGGACCTGCGGGATGCCTTCGCTGTGCCTTATGAGACTGCAGCACACCGCTTCACGAATCTCGCGACCGAGCACCTCGGCGTTCCCGTGCACTTTCTTAAAGTGCACGAGGGCGGCACAATCTCCAAAGCCTACGAGAACGACAATGCTGCTTTTCCCACGGATGCTCTTGGTGCGATCGAGGGTCAAATTGTGTGCCGAAATTGGAGCGCCCGCAAAGTCTTCGACGTCGAGGACCGTTTCAGTCCCTACCACCAGTACACCGATAAGCCGGGCGGCACCTACTGGTGCACGTCGCGCATCCAGTCGGGCCGTCGCGGGGACTTTTCCGTGAGCTTGGGAACCCCGTTCGCTTCCGCAAAATGGTTCCGTGGCCGCGACACCACCAATCGGGCAGTCTCGACGTGCCCCGATGATGGATGCTGCCGCAGCGCCCCCGAGAATCTCTCGGAGCGGTGGGCACAACATTCACTCCCGAGCGCACGGCTCAACAGTTCTCTTCTCGCGGCGATGCCCACAGGAATGTATCCCGGTGTTGATTCCACGGAAGTCTTCGAGTTCTTAGAGACGCACTCGCCGACCGCTTAGGGAACGTGCGACCTAGGAAAACAGCCTGCCTAGTCGTGCAGCAGCGAACCATCTTTCTTCAGCACGTTTTTCTCGCCGGCTTCGATGGGAACGGTGAAGCGGTTCTGCTTGGGAGGCATGGGGCAGTTGAAGTTGTAGCTGAAAGCGCAGGGCGGAAGGATCGCAAGATTGAAGTCGAGAACAATCGTGCCATCGGGATTGGGGGCGACGAACAGGAAGCGACCAACACTGTAGGTATCGACGCCGCTCGTCGCGTCAGCAAAAACGAGTTGAAGTGCTCGGCCCGATTTGAACGCGGCGAGGCTGTAGTCAATGCCATCCTTCGTGAACGAGATGTCGCCCGGAATGGGCTGCTCACGCTCTTGACCATTGTCTTTCAAGTGTTCGAAGCCGAGGGTGGTGCCCTCGGGGTTGGGCGTAAACGCCGCCGTAATCACCCAATCGGGATTGTAAGCGTACGCATCAATCGTGCCGAATTCTTGGATGGCCGGCGAGTTGGTGTCCCAGACGCGCAGTGCGTGGTTTCCCTCGGGCGCCTTAATAACAAACCCGGTGACGGTTTCGCCGAACACGATAGCGCTGGGGTTCTCGTCGCTCTTGCTGCGCACAACAGCGCTGCCGTCAACCAGTGTGCCGTCAACAACGATGTTGTCTTCTGCGGTGGCCGTGACCGTTAGCCCGTTGTCATGAGGTGCCCACGTTCCGGGAACTCCCCAAATTGTCTGCTCGGCATCAACCCACTGCGTATTGGTCAGAGCAAGGTTGCCATTCTGCTGCACGACAGCCTGGTCGCGTCGTTCACGAAATTTCGCGAGCTTAGCTTCGGGAGTGATCGCGGGAGCAGCAGTGTCAGTCATAAATCCATCCTTGTTGAAGTCCATCATGCCAACCACCGCCGACACGGGATTATTTCAGGAAAGCCATTTCGCTTCGCTCGAACCCCACGCAACGGCCGGCGCCAAAAAGTTGCTTGGCCCACCATCGTAGTGAGCAGCGGCCACGGCGCTCGTCACACCGTCACGAGTCGTCACAGTCGGAACGAAGTCGCCCGATGCTTCAGGCGCGTGACGCGGGCGACGTTGCTGCAGAAGTTCAGTAGCCAACCGCGCAAGAGAGACCTCAACAAGCCAAGAATGACCAGCATCGATGCGGCGACGAACAGCCGAAGTAACACCCGCAGCGAGCAAATAGCCGGCAGCATGATCGAGTGCTTGAGCAGGAAGAGCACCCGGAGTGCCCGTGCCCTCCTCCATCGCAATACCCGTCGCCGCCTGCACAATGCTGTCGAAACCACGACGCTCAGCCAGCGGTCCAACTGTTCCCCACGCGCTCAGGCGGCCCACGATAACTCCCGGACGCCGCTCGGCGAGAGCCGCGGGCGAAAGAGCGAACCTATCTAAAGAACCGGGGCGGTAAGCGGTGAGTACGACATCCGCGGTTTCGAGCAGTTTCTCGAAGGTCGCCCGGGCAGCGCTGTCGTCGAGGTCGAGCAGTGCTGAACGTTTGCCCGCGCCTGTGTCGAGATGTTGCCAGTCAATTTCGGGATGCCGCGGGCTGTCGATGCGCAAGACGTCAGCTCCCCAGAGTGCGAGCGTTCGGCCCGCGACGGGCCCGGCAATCACTCGAGTGAGGTCAAGCACGCGCACTCCGGCAAGCGGGGCGTCGACGGCACTGTCCATCAGCTGAGCAGGCTCGGTATCGCCCAGGCTCGTGAGTTCAACAACAGGAAGATCTGCAATCGCTTGAGCTTGGGGATGCGCGGCCCATTCTTTAGCGGTGCGAACAACGGTAGCGACTCCCCCAGCAGCGACCACTGCGCTTTCGACCTCAGCAGCGACCATCGGATGTAGGGCGAGCATGAACTCGTCGGCGCCAGTATCGTCGGCGAGGCCGAGAGCTCGCAGGAGTGCGGAGCGGTGGTGCGGGTAGTTGGCGTGGGTGCGTACCCAGCCGTCGCTGCACGGCCAGAAACCGGAGAGTTCAGCCCACGCGGAGACAGGCTCACCGTTCAGCCGAAAGTGTTTGTCGCTAGTGACCGCTGTGGCCACTTTGAGCGGGGTCAACTCGACGGAAGGTACTGCACATCCCACTCGGCGTGCCGCCAGCAGGGACGCAGAAAATGAGGCCGCCGCAATGGCATCGTGAACGAATCGACCGGAGGGTAGCGCGCCCGATAGAGGTACGGCGGTGCCATGGTCACGAACCAGGGCGAGGGCTGCGGCATCTTCCCCAAGGGATTGCCACGCGGTATCCAGCAAACTCATATCTTGATAGTGCCACGCCGATAGGATTTAGACCATGGAACCTATTAGCTTCAGTTTTGGCGTTGTCGGCTTGATCATCTTCATAATCACGGTCATTTCGATTGCCAAGAGCAACAATCATGGCGTTCTCGGCAAGTTTGTCTGGATTTTGGTGGCATTCTTCTTGTCGATCATCGGTTCGATCCTGTGGCTGATCTTCGGTCGCGGCAAGGTGCGCAACCAACGCCGCAGTATGGTGACGACCCCACAACCTAGGCACTCGCTATAGTCAGTCTCGACCGCACGTTTTTTGGTTCGAGGGGAACTATGGCCAACGCAACGAAGTCCGCTACCCGAAATGGCACCGTTGTTGTTGCCATCCTGCGTCTAGCGATTGCTGCCCTAGTAGCAGGGGCGGTCGTCGCGACTGTCGCTGAGGCCGCTGGTCGCACCGCGATCAACCCCTTCAATATGTTCGGGTATTTCACGATTCAATCGAACATATTCCTTGCCGTCGTCTACACCGTTATCGCGGTCGTTTCGCTTCGGGGAGAGGCTGCGTCGCCAGCTCTCAACATCGCGCGCGCTTCAGTGACGACCTACATCATCATCGTTGGCGTCGTTTACGCAACGCTGCTGGCGCCTCTTGGCGCGGCCGGGGGCGTGCCGGTGGCGTGGGCAAACACTGCTTTGCACATCGTCACCCCGATCTACGCGCTTGCCGATTGGGTCCTCTTCTCCGACCGCGCGCGGATCGGCTTCAACCGACTCTGGATCGTGCTCATCTACCCCATCGTGTGGGTCGTGGTGGTGCTCGTGCGCGGCGCGACCGACGGCTGGGTTCCCTACCCCTTCTTGCACCCCGATACTGGCTACGCGAGCGTCTTCTTCTACGTTGGCTTAATCGTCGTCGTGATGTTGGCCTTCGGTTCGCTGGTGTTCTGGATCTCCCGTAAACGTTCAGTGCTGCGCGTACCGTAACGGGATGATTAACGGTGATGTGTCTTTCTGGTGGAGCCAGATTGGACGCGATGCCCCTCGAGCCCCACTGCCCAGCTCGCTCCGCGCCGATGTCTGTATTGTCGGTGCCGGTTACACCGGGCTCTGGACCGCTTACTACCTGAAAAAAGCGGCGCCCCAACTTCGAGTCGTCCTTCTCGAGCAGCGTTTTGCTGGCTACGGAGCTTCCGGCCGCAACGGAGGCTGGCTAACGAACGCCGTCACCGGCGGGCGCGAGCAATATGTCAAATCTCATGGCAGGGATGCCGCCGCGCGCTTCCAAACACACATGAATGAGACTGTCGACGAGGTAATTCGTGTTGCTGCCCTCGAAGGCATCGATGCCGACATCATCAAGGGCGGCGAGTTCACGGTTGCTTACGATGCACCACAACAAAGTCGACTCGTTGCCTCCGCGTTCGCGGAACGCGCGTGGTCAATGACGGATGTCGAACTTCTCTCCGCGAAGGAAGCAACCGACCGCATCAATGTGGTCGGCACAACCGGTGCCAGCTGGCACCCCCATTGCGCGCGAATACAGCCAGCGAAGCTCGCTTCGGGCTTGGCCCGTGTCGTCGAAGCTCTCGGAGTCGAGATTTACGAAGACACTCGAGTGAGCGAGATTCTGCCGCACCGCGCCATCACAGACCACGGCACCGTTGAGGCTGAATTTGTGGTGCGCGCAACCGAGGGTTTCACTGCGGGCCTGAAAAGTTTGCACCGCACCTGGTTACCGATGAACTCATCACTTATCGCAACTGAGCCCCTCAGCGCTGATATTTGGAATTCCATCGGTTGGGACGGCCGGGATGCTCTGGGCGATATGGCGCACGCCTACGTGTACGCGCAGCGCACCGCCGATGACCGCATCGCGATTGGCGGTCGCGGTGTGCCATACCGATTCGGGTCACAAACCGATTCTGACGGTCTCACACCGTCGAGCACGGCCGAACTTCTGCGCGGCATCCTGCACCGGTTCTTTCCTGCGACCGTCGACACTGCCATCGACCACGCGTGGTCTGGCGTGCTTGGAGTGCCCCGCGACTGGGCAGCAACCGTGGGACTCGACCAAGCAAGCGGACTGGCCTGGGCCGGTGGTTACGTGGGCACCGGGGTAGCCACAACGAATCTTGCCGGAAGAACGCTGAGCGATCTGATCCTCGGAACACCGAGCGCTCTGACCGAGCTGCCCTGGGTTAATCACCGAATGCGCAACTGGGAACCAGAGCCACTTCGATGGTTGGCCGTCACAGCGCTATACAAGGCATACTCCCTGGCCGACCGTGCCGAACTCACCAGACGCACCACGACGTCACCACTTGCGACAATTGCCGACGTGGTTTCGGGCCGTGGTCACTAGAGCGATTAGAAGCGGACTACGCACCACCACGCTGTTAACGGATTACTTGAGTAGGGCGGACGGGACTTGAACCCGTGACCGAACGATTATGAGTCGTTTGCTCTAACCAGCTGAGCTACCGCCCCGTGTCCGCACGAGTGCGAACGCGTATCTACGTTACCGGCAAATGGGGCACTCACGGTGACACGTCCTGCCTCGAATTGTGCGCGCCGCGCTGCCACAAGAAACACAGGCGTTCGCCCACTACCCCGCTGTCTGGGCTGAGGGTCGCGAACTCGCAACCTGAATGGAGATTCCGACAGCAACGAGCACACTCAGCAACAGCGCGGCGACGCCGGCCCAGAAGGCGATGCCGTACGTTTCTGGTGCCGGAACCGTATCCATTTGAGGCTCCATATAGACCCAGATGGTGGCGCCAGCGTTAACGCCGAGAATGAGTATGGCGACCGGTAACAGCCACGTCGCGACGAGCAACAATCTTGAGCCCATGAATATCTCCTTGCCTGGGTTTTGTAATCTGAGCCTAAATCAATAGTTGCCTCCTTTCCAACGGTGATATTCGGCAGACTCTCAAAGAACGTTGAGCAAGCTCTCAAGCAGCGCTCGTAGCGTAGCGACATGACTGATTCACAGAAAGCGCAGACCACGAGTCCAGCCAAATCTGGGGCTCGCAAGACCCGCCAGCAGAACTCCGAGCACGGTTTCACCGCCTCTAAAGGCCTCGCCGACAAGATGCAGCTCGTACTCGTCGACCTGCTCGAACTGCAGCTTCAGGGCAAGCAAGCCCACTGGAACGTTGTGGGAAAGAACTTTCGCGACACTCACCTCGTTCTCGACGAAATCATTGACGCCGCACGAGGCTTCAGCGACACCATCGCCGAACGGATGCGCGCCCTGCATGCCACCCCAGACGGGCGCAGTGACACGGTTGCCGCCACGACGACTCTTCCCGAGTTTCCCGCAGGCGAAATCAGCACGACAGACACCATTGACCTGCTGACAGAACGCCTCGAGGGTACTGTCGCCACCATCCGCGAAGTTCACGACCCCATCGACGAAGAAGATCCCACAAGCGCCGACCTGCTGCACGCCATCATCGAAAGCCTTGAGCAGTTCGCATGGATGGTCTCAGCAGAGAACCGAACCCCCGCAAAAAAGTAGGCTCCACGCCTGCGCACGCGAGCTGATTGCTGTGGCTCCAACGAGAGCGTCTCTTAGGAGGCGCTCTCGTTCTTTTTGCCCAAAGCGGCAGGGTCAGTAACTTCTTCGCCGCGGTACAAACTCTCGAACGTATCAAGAGTGCGTTGAATGTCGTGAGCCGCCACAATGGCCAGGCTCTCCTTCTTGAACTTCAGCAGTTCATCCGCTGGAAGGGTAAGCACGCGCGTGAGCTTCTCGGCCAAATCTTCGACGTTCCCTGGCTCGAAGAGGTAGCCATTCTCACCGTCATGAACCAAATGCGGGAGCGCCATCGCGTTCGCGGCAACCACCGGCAAACCTGAGGCCATCGCCTCCATCGTAGAAATGCTCTGCAACTCCGCAGTAGATGGCATCGCAAACACGGAACCGCGCTGAAGGGCGTCGCGCAGTTGATCCTGCTCCACAAATCCGGTGAGCTTAACCCGGTTTTCGATACCCAATGATGCCGCAAGCGAGCGCAGCTTGGCCTCAAGCTCTCCCCCGCCGACGATCTCCAATTTGGCGTCGAGCGCCGGATCCATAATGGCGATCGCGCGAATGAGCTTGTCGATTTGCTTCTCGTCAGCGAGACGACCCAAGAAAACAATGAGGTTCTCAGGTTTGGGCTCGAGATTGCCGTTATAACCATCAGCATCGATTCCGCACGACACCGCAATAACGTTGCGAACTAGGGTGTTTTCTTCGAGATAGTCGGCGGCCCGACGCGTCGGAGTCGTCACCCGCGCGGCCCGAGCGAACGAACGACCAGCCGCAGCCCAGCCCATCCGAATCGCTTTATCGCGCATGAACCGAGGAATGATGTAGGCGTGATCGAGCAGGTTTTCTGGCATGAAATGGTTGGTACCGATCATCCGGATACCGCGCGCTTCACCCTCAATGGTCAAACCGCGCCCAATAACAATGTGCGACTGAAAGTGGATGACGTCAGGCTTTATCTGATCAAGGATGATCGCCGAGTTGCGTTTAACGCGCCACGGCAACATGAACCGAAGCCACGGGTGACCAGGCCACTTCCACGAGTACAGACGGTGGAGGGTCAGTTTCTGACCCTCATGCTCCTCGATCATCGTGCCCAACTTCTTGTTGGAATACGACGGGGCGGCAATGTGAACATCATGTCCGCGCTCGGCAAGCCCGGCGGAAAGTCGGGCGATGAAGGTTGCGGCACCATTAATTTGAGGCCAGAACGTATCTGCGCCAATCAGGATGCGAAGTCGCGGTTTGCCTTCGTGGGGCGAGCGTCTCACAGCGGAGGTCACAGTCGAAGAGTTCCTTAACAATTTATCGTCACGAGCTAACTCGTTTACAACCCGGTCAGGTCAACGGCACCTAATAACGTACCCCACTGCACTCCACCAAGCGGGCTGCGCTGCCGATGAGAAGGAAACCTACATCCTGAGTTGAGGGTGGTGCTTCGAGAGCAAGAAGACACCCCAAATGGCGACAGCACCCGTAATCACAAAGGAAACTACCGCCCAGAGAGGCGCATCCGAGGCCTCGCCCAACACGATGATGCCGACCGTCACCGCGACAAGAGGATCAACAACAGTCAGACCGGCCACCACCAAATCCGGTGGTCCAGACGCATAAGCCGTCTGAACGAAGTAGGAGCCGAGCAAGGATGCCGCAATTAGGCCAACGATACAGAGCACGGTAAGCAAATCAGTGCTCTCGATTCCTGAACCCAAAATCACGATGGTCTTGATGCGATCGATGACCACTTTGGCGAGAGTCGCCACGAAACCGAAGAGCATCCCCGCCCCGAGGATGTAAAACACCGGCGACGCGTTCTTGCGGAAAAACAGGAACAACGCGATCCACAACGCCAAAACGATAACCAAAATGATCAGAACAGTCGACAACTCGCGCTGCGTGATCACCGTCGATTTCGCGAAAATCGCAGCGAGGGCAACAAAAGCTCCAACGCCACCAACGCACATCACAATGGCGCGGATAGAAATCGCATCCAGCTTGACCTTGGCAAGACGGGAATTCATGATCGCCGTCATAACGAGCGCAACGGCACCCAGAGGTTGAACAACCATGATGGGCGCGATAGCCAAACTCGACAGCTGAAAGACAATGGCGAGGCCCAGAAAAGTTGTGCCAATAACCCAAGATGGGCGAGCAAGCAGCGCCATAATTTGACTAAAGCTGAGCCCAGAACTTGCTTCGCTGCCGTGATGTTCTTCCATGCGGGCAACGCCGCGATGTTGAAACTGTGCGCCAAGGGAAAGCAGAATTGCGCCGATGAGCGCCAAAGGAATACCGACAGCCTGAGATGGGGTGAGACTGATCTGCTCTGTGAGGTCAAGAATGTCCGGCGGCACCCGTCAAATGTACTCGGTTCAACCGGGATATTCTGGGTGCATGGCCGTTCTCCCCATCATTATCACCGGCGACCCGGTGCTCCACACTCCCGCGATACCGGTAACGGCCTTCGATAGCAGCCTCGCTACCCTTGTTGGCGACATGTTCGAAACCATGGAGGAGGCGCCGGGCGTCGGGCTCGCTGCACCCCAAGTCGGTGTAGGACTCCGCGTTTTCGTCTACGACTGGATCGATGAAGACGACACGCATTGGCGCGGAGTCGCTATCAATCCAGAGTTGTGGCACACCCCAACCCCCATCGCGGCGCCGGGCGAGGAGGATGAAGAAGGCTGCCTTTCGATCCCCGGCGAACGGTTCGGCTTAGTACGCGCCGACCGCGTAATCCTGCGCGCCGTAGACCTCGATCAGAAACCTTTCGAGATTGAAGCATCCGGGTGGCTCGCCCGCATCTTCCAGCACGAATACGACCACCTCGATGGTGTGCTCTACGCCGACCGACTTCGCGAACCTGATGCTAAGGCCGCGGCGAAAGCGATCCGCAAGCAAGGTTGGGGTCAGCCGGGAAACTCCTGGCTACCCACCGAGGAACAGCTCGACGCCTAGCTGTTCACGTTCTCGTCGGCTCGACCGCTAACTGAAGGCTCGGATTGCTGCAGCGATCAGGGCGGCAGCAATAATCACGACGATAAAGGGCACTCGCATGGCGAAGAGCACAGCGGCAAGTGCTACTGCTGGCAGCCGGGCATCCACTTCGAAGCCTCGCGCGGAACCAAAGGTCTGCACAACGACGAGCGCCGCCAGCAACGCAACCGTCAGCAGATTCGTCAGCCGGGCTGCCGTGGGCTTTTCTGCCCACGCTGCCGGAACCGCGAAGCCAGCAAGTTTGAGGGCAAGTACCGCAATCGACGCGAGCAGCACGATGTGCCAAATAGTCATCGCTCCCCCATCGGATCGGGCTCAGCCTCAGCAATGTCGCTCTCGCGAGTGCCAAACAGATTCATGAGGCCAACAACAACGGCGACAAGGGCGGCAGCCAGCACAGGAACGCCAGCAGGCAGCACTGGCATCAGCACGCCAGCGACGACAGCAGCACCAATCGCGACCACGATCGGCTGCAGTTGCTTCAGCCGGGGCCACAGAAGACCCAGGAATGCTGCAGCGGCCGCCGCATCCAGACCGTAGCGACTCACATCTCCCAACTGATCACCAATGAGGGCGCCGATCAGCGTCGTCAGATTCCAGCCCAGATAGATGACAAGCCCGGTCCACCAGAATCCTGCGCGCTGGCTCTCCAGCGTCGGTTGAGCGGTGGACACAGCTGTGGTCTCATCGATCGTCCAATGACCAGCGACCAGCCGCTTGAGGCGGCCAGGGCCGATCATCGGCGCAACCCTCAGCGCATAGAGAGAATTGCGTGTTCCGAGCAATACAGCGCTCGCAATAGCGGCACCTCCCGCTGAGGCTCCCCCGGTCGCCAACACCCCAACCAGCGCGAATTGGGAGCCGCCAGAGAACATCAGCAGACTCAGCACACAGGTTTGCCAGACATCCAAGCCGGCGGCGACGGACAGCGCACCAAACGAGACCCCGTAGGCGGCAACCGCGAGCCCCACTGCAAAGCTCGATCGGATTGCCGCGGCAACGTCTGGCGATCGCTGACGTGCACGTGCGGCCACTATGCGCGCCCCGAAGAAACCAGCCCGGTTTCGTAGGCGATCACCACCAGTTGAACGCGGTCGCGCGCCATCAGCTTGGACATGATTCGCGAAACGTGGGTCTTGGCCGTCAGCGGACTCAAAAAAAGTTTCGCGCCAATTTCGGCGTTCGTGAGGCCCTGACCAACGAGAGAAAGAACTTCACGCTCCCGAACAGTGATTGCGGTCAGGATGCTCGCGTCGACCGCCACGGAAGAACTGCCAGCAAATCGGGCAAGCAGTCGCTTCGTGACTCCGGGGCTCAGAAGAGCATCGCCCGCCGCCACTACGCGCACCGCACGGATCAACTCCACCGGCTCAGTATCTTTGACCAAAAATCCGCTCGCTCCGGCCCTGATGGCGCGCGCAACATACTCGTCGACCTCAAATGTCGTCACGACCACGATGCGGGTCGCTGCGAGCTCAGGGAAGGTGGCGATTTGCTCAGTAGCCCACAGCCCATCACCGTCGGGCATCCGGATGTCCATCAGGACAACATCGGGGCGCTCACGACGCACAACGTCAATAACATCGGTGCCGGTAGCGGCCTCGCCAACCACCTCGATGTCGTCTTCGGCGTTCAAAAGGCTGCGGAAACCGGCACGAATCAGTTGCTGATCGTCAGCAACAACAACACGAATCATGCGGATGCCAGTCGACGCGGAATGCGCGCCGTCACGAGGGCGCCACCAGATTCGGATTCGCCAAGCTGAAGCTTCCCCCCGAGGAGGTCAGCTCGTTCTCGCATGCCAAGCAAACCTCGCCCCTCGTTGTCGACAGTGCTGTCAATTCCATCACCGTTGTCGGCAATTGTAACGAGGTAGTCGCCGTCGTCGTAGCCGACGTTCACGCTCACATCCGTCGCATTCGCATGGCGAACAATATTTGTCAGCGACTCTTGCACAATTCGATAGAGCGCCAATTGCACGGCTGGGGGCGTCTCTGCAGACACGTCACACCTGAGGCTCACCGCGAGGCCCTGCGATCGCACCGAGTCCGCCAAATGGTTCAGTCGCGATAGGTCAGGCTCTGGCACCGGCGGCACAGCGGCACCGGTGAAGGAATCATCGTCGTCATTTTCCGTGCGGAGCATCCCCAGCAGCGATCGCACTTCGTCGAGCGCCTCTTTGCTTGAGCTTTTGATACTCGCAAGGGCAGCCTCTGCCTGTTCGGGTTGTTTGTGCATGAGGTGAAGACCAACCCCAGCCTGCACATTGATTTGGCTGAGGGAATGAGCCAACACGTCATGCAGTTCTCGGGCAATGCGAACGCGTTCTGCGCGCAACTCTGACTCACGTCGATCAGCGAAAGCTTGCTGAAACTGCAGAATGTGTTCTCCGCGTCGACGATGGGATTCGGCAAAACCGAGCACCAAGAGCAGCCCGAGAGTCGTCGCAATGACGCGTGGCGGTTCCAGAGCGATGCCCACTAGCAATCCTGCCAAGAGCGTTGCTTCCCACACGACGATCATCGAGATCCAGGTCCACGAACGGGCTCCTCGAGAGATCGCGATCACAATGGCAAAAGCCAACGCCAAGTAGGGCGGCGAGACGACGGAGTAACCGATAAGAAAGTCTGCAGCGGCAGCAGCCGAGATCAGCGCAACTATCGGTCCAGGATGCCGCCGAATCCAGATCAGCAGGACCGGTCCGACGACGGCGAGAAGGATGAGGGCGACACTCGACCCATCAAAATTGCCCGGGCGCGAAACACCAACCAGCGTAATCGGCACTTGAACAATCAGGGAAATAGCGACCGGCACCCACTGACGCAAGAGGATGGACCGTCGTGACTCTGGGTAACCAAAGCGCTGCCCCCGCGCGATCGCATCTACCATCGCGCTGGCTGTGCGAGACGGTCGATCGGATGAATGCATGCCTTGATGCTAGTTGCCGACCGACACACGCACATCGGCTCAGCGGCGCACCCGCGGCTACTCCCGGTGGAGTAGTAGCCACCCGCTCCGGAATGCACAAAGTCCCGGCCACCTTAGTGGCCGGGACTCATAAGCTCCTCGACTTGGACTCGAACCAAGAACCTACCGGTTAACAGCCGATTGCTCTGCCAATTGAGCTATCGAGGATCGCTGTGCAACGGAACTACTTTAGCAAAGGATTGAGCACATCAAAAACCATCAGGCGATTCGAGCGAGGTATGTCGGCGAAAGAACCCGGGTTGGCGGGGCTATCAGCTTCGGGATTCCGTTGTCATCAATGCGAAAACTAGCAACGGAGTGCGAAAACTGGTTGCTCACATGCAAGATGTTGTCGTCCATGACGATGTGACGTGGCCAGTCCCCCTCGCACGATACGGCGGTGAGAGGTGCAACACTGCGACCATCTTCCGCAATCGTGAGCACGGCGATGAGGTTGCTGCGTCGCACGCCTACATAGGCGTGACGGCCGTCGGCGGAAATAGCGATTGCTGACGCGTGATCGCCCTCGACCGCGCCCGGCAGCGCGATTGCGCACAGCTGGTGAAGTTCGCGATCGCGCAATTCAAATACGAGAAAACCAAGCCCAAGTTCTCCGAGAACATAAAAGAGGTTGCCGGGGCGAGCCACAATGTCGCGGGGGCCGAATCCTGCGGGTAGCACGACCTCATCCACCTGATTGAGAGTGAAGTCGCTGTACTCGAAAATTCTGATGCGGTCAGCGCCAAGATCGAGGCTGAGGAGGGTCGACTCGTCGACGAAAAGAGACGAGTGGGCGTGCGGCCCCTCCTGTTGCGGTCGCGGACCTGTACCGGCCGTTTCTTGCACGTAGCGCGCATCGAGAGCACTTGAGTGCGCGGTCCGCTCGAGGACACCCAGCGTTCCCGTTCCATAATTGGCGGCGACAATCACGGAGTCGCGCACCGTGAGATGACACGGATACTGGCCGCCGCTAGAAGTCGTCGTTGCGTCGCTCAAGGTCTCCCCGTCACGACGGAACGCCGCAATCTCGCCTGAGCCCTCCAGCGTGGAGTACACAGCGTCGCCAGCGACAACCAGAAACGAGGCAGACAAAACAGAAGCGGCAACGTGAGAAAACTCTAGCGACCCATCCGCCCGACTTCGCATCACCGAAATCCCTTCGGATTCGCACTCCATATCTGGCCCAAAGCCGCCAACCAGCCAGGTCGAAGGGGAATGTTGGGTCAGGTTAGTGCTGATCACTTTTGAGCTCCACAAGCGAATTGGCTAGTCCCTGCACATACGGATGCCACGGGTCGGACAAAACTTCGTCAAGTTCACCAATACCGACCAGGATTCCGCGGTGCATGACCGCAATGTTGGTTGATATTCGGCGAACAGCCGCAAGATCAGCGGTCACGAGAAGGGCCGAGAATTCGCGATCGTGCTGGAGGTCAACGATGAGATCAAGAATGGCGGCGCGAACATTAACGTCGATGCCGGCAGTAGGGTCATCGGCAACGAGCAACTGCGGCTCAAGGATCATTGCTCGCGCTATAGCAACACGTTGCCGCTGCCCTTTGCTCAGCTCGTAGGGGTAACGATTCATTACGGCCAGCGGTAACCGAACGGTGTCAATCAGCGTGGCTACGGCTTCGGCTGCTTCACGCTGATTGAAACGGCGGTCACGCACAAAAATCGGTTCCGCAATGTTCTCGCCAACTGTGAGCCGACCGTTGAGGTGGTTGCCGGCATCCTGCGGTAAATAGCCCACGCGCAGGCTCAGATGATCTCGCTTGCGACGGCTGACCGACCGAAGCTCGGTGCCCATAACGGTCAGCTCACCGCCGCTAAACAGCGGCGAACCGTAGGCGCCAGTCTCGGCCTGGAGGGCAACAGCCTTGGCGAGAGTGCTCTTGCCAGAGCCACTCTCGCCAACGACAGTCAAAACTTCACCCGCAGCGATCTCAAAACTCAGGCCATTGACGGCAACCGAACGTGTTTCTGGGTTGCGCGACGGGTAGCGCAATGACAAGTCACGCGCGCTCACTGTTGCCTGAGTAGAAGTCACCTCAATAATCTACGGCAGTCAGCGACCTCAGTGCTTCGCGACGCTCAGCTTGTTCCCGAGGATCAGGAACCGGAAGCGATGCAAGCAAGCGCTGGGTGTACGGATGTTGCGGATTTCCCAGCACATCAGAGCCAACGCCCTCCTCAACAAGTTGCCCCTTGTAGAGCACAGCGATTCGGTCAGAAAGCATGTCGACAACGGCGAGATCGTGGCTGATAAACAGCGCCGCGAACCCGAGATCGCGCTGAAGGTCAGCGAACAACTCAAGAACCTTCGCTTGCACCGACACGTCGAGCGCACTCGTCGGTTCGTCGGCAATCAGCAGTCGAGGGCGCAAAGCCAATGAACGAGCGAGGCTGGCGCGTTGACGTTGGCCACCGCTCAGTTCGTGTGGATAGCGATCACCGAATGCACGCGGCAATTGCACCGCTTCGAGAAGTTCATTCACCCGACCGCGGGCATCTTTGGCATCCTGAGCCTTACCGTGAACGATCAGCGGCTCGGCTACGCACTCGGCGATGGTCAGGAGTGGGTTGAAGCTCGATGCCGGGTCCTGGAAGACGAAACCGATATCGCTGCGGACCGGCCGAAAGTTGCGCTCCTTGAAGTGCAACATCTCGTGACCAAGAACCTGCAGCGAACCACCCGTGACCTTGTTGAGACCGCCAATGGCGCGCCCAATCGTGGTCTTGCCCGATCCACTCTCGCCAACAAGACCAAGAACTTCACCGGGAGAGATGCTGAAGCTCACACCATCAACCGCGCGGAATGCAGGCTGACCGAAACGACCAGGAAACGAGATCCGCAGATCTTTCGCGACGACGACAGGTTCGACCTGAGAGTCGCCCCCCGCATCCTTACGGTCAACGACGCGAGCGGCAGCGCGCGCAGCACCGGTTCCGACGCGAGGAACGGCAGCAAGAAGCTTCTGGGTATACGGGTGCTTCGCAGAGTCAAAGAGTTCCTGTGCCGGAGCCTCTTCAACGAGCTTGCCCTGATACATCACTGCAACACGGTCAGCAAGGTCCGCGACGATACCCATGTTGTGGGTAATCAGGATTATTGCAGCACCAAATTCGTCCCGGCACAGGCGAAGCAGGTCAAGAATTTCTGCCTGCACTGTGACATCCAGCGCCGTAGTTGGCTCGTCGGCAACAATCAGCTCCGGCTCGAGCACGAGTGCCATTGCAATAACCACTCGCTGTTTCTGCCCACCAGAGAACTGGTGGGGGTAGTAGTCGACGCGCTTCTCTGGCTCAGGAATTCCGACCTTGCGAAGAATCTCAATCGCCTTGACGCGAGCCTGCTTTTTGTTCACCTTGCCGTGAGCGCGGAGGCCTTCGGCAATCTGCCACCCGACCGTGAAAACCGGGTTGAGAGCAAGTGACGGCTCTTGGAAGACCATGGCGACATCGACACCGCGCAATTCGCGAAGTCGCTTGCCAGACATCCCGACGACGTCTTTGCCATTGAGCAGGATTGCACCACGCGCAACAGCGGTCTCGGGAAGCAGCCCGAGTACGGACTTTGCCGTAACGCTCTTTCCACTTCCGCTCTCGCCGACGATCGCCAGAACTTCGCCAGGAGCAAGCGTCAGAGAGACGTCGTCTACAGCTTTTACATCTCCGCCATCAGTGGCGAAGGTCACTTCGAGATTCTTGATCTCAACAATGTCGCTCATGAGCGAGCCTCCAAAGGATCCATCGTTGTCTCATCGCCATCAAGATCAACCGTGTTCAGAGCGGAAGTCTCGAGGATAGGCGCTGACTGTTCGGCACGACGACGTGTGCGCAGTCGGGGATCCGCGAGGTCGTTCAGGCTCTCTCCCACCAGAGTGATTCCCAGCACGACGAGCACGATAGCCAAGCCGGGGAACAGCGACGTCCACCAGATACCGCTCGTGACATCCGAAATCGACTTGTTGAGGTCATAACCCCACTCCGCCGCGGCAGAAGGCTCAATGCCGAAGCCAAGGAAGCCGAGGCCCGCCAGCGTCAGAATTGCTTCCGAACTGTTGAGCGTGAAGATGAGCGGTAACGTGCGAGTGGCATTGCGGAACACGTGACGGAACATGATGCGAGGTGTACTCGCACCCAGAACCTTTGCCGACTCCACATACGCTTCTGATTTGATTCGCACCGTTTCTGCTCGAATCACCCGGAAGTACTGCGGAATATAGACAACCGTGATTGAGATGGCCGCAGCGAATACACCGCCCCAGAAACTCGAACGACCACCGCTAATGGCAATTGCCGCAACAATCGCGAGCAACAGCGTAGGAAACGCATAAACGGCGTCGGAGATGACAACCAAGACGCGGTCGAGCCAACTGCCCAAGTAGCCAGAGACCAAGCCAAGGAGCACCCCGGCGAAGATCGACAATGCGACCGCGACCACGATCACCAGCACCGCAGTCCGCGATCCCCAGATCACGCGAGAAAGCACATCGTAGCCACCAACAGTGGTGCCAAGAATGTGCTCACCACCCGGAGGAACCTGAGCACCAAAGGTGCCGTCATCGTCACGCAATTGCGAGAACCCATAGGGCGCAAGCAAGGGCGCGAACAGGGCAGTAAACAGGAAGATTCCCGTCAAGATCAGACCAGCAACGAGCATCCCGCGCTGGAGGCCCACCGCCTGACGAACCTGATGGACGACGGGCAAACGCCGCCAAATACGTACGAACCGTGAGGGTGTTGTATTCATGATCAGTACCTCACTCTCGGGTCGATGATCGCCGCAATTATGTCGACAATGAAGTTGGTAAGAGCCACGATGACCGCCAGCAGAACCACAATTCCCTGCACAGCAACGAAGTCACGGGCGCCCAAGTACTCGACGAGCTTGAAGCCAAGACCCTTCCACTCGAACGTGGTCTCCGTCAGCACCGCGCCTCCAAGCAAGAGTGCGATCTGCAGACCGATCACCGTGATGATCGGGATAAGCGCTGGCTTGTATGCGTGCTTGCGCACGAGACGGAACTCACTCACACCACGTGAGCGGGCGGCATCCACATAGTCCATCGACAACGAGCCGATGACGTTGGTGCGCACGAGACGCATGAAGATGCCAGCAGTGAGCAGACCGAGCGCTAGGCCGGGCAGCACCGCATGCGACAGCACATCTCCGATTGCGGCTGGGCTGCCAAGCCGGAACGCATCGATAATGTAAATGCCCGACTTGTTGTCGAGAGTGCTGAGCTGCAATTCAGTGCGAGTGGATGCGCGGCCGGCAACAGGCAACACCTTGAGCCACACAGCGAAGACCAGCTTGAGCAGCAGCCCCGCGAAGAAGACCGGGGTGGCGTAGGCGAGGATCGCGGCAACACGCAGCACTGCGTCTGGCCACTTGTCGCGGAAGTACGCCGCAACCATTCCCAGCGGAATACCCACAATCAGTGCAACGAGAATCGCGTAGGCCGCGAGTTCTAACGTGGCGCTTCCATACGTCACGAGCAGCTCTGAGACCGGGCGACCGTCGGTGATCGCCGTGCCGAAGTTACCGGTAAAGATCTGACCCAAGTACTCGAAGTATTGAACCAAGATCGGGCGGTCGTAGCCGGCAGAACTAATGCGCTCTGCAAGCTGAGCGGCCGTCAGGCGGCCACCAAGTGCCGCCGTAATGGGATCACCGATCGACCGCATCAGCACGAACACCATCGTTACGAGGATGAACACGGTCGGGAAAATTAGCAAAAATCGAACGATAAGAAAACGAGCGAGAGGATTTGTGATCCCCCGAGGACGCCTAGTGGGCGTTGGAGACGGTGCCGGATCAATCACGGCGGAAGCAGACTGCGACATACCTACCTATCGTGCAGAGGATGAAGACGAGGAGGTGACCCACATTGTGTGTGGGCCACCCCCTGTTCGTCACAACGTTAGACAAAGGTCTAACTAGAGCGAAATGCCCCTATTTTGCCAAGCTACCGTAACGGAACTTGAACGAACCATCGAGCGTAGCTCCGGTAACGTCCTTGCCAGTCACAGCGATCTGCGCTCCCTGAAGGAACGGAACGGTTGACAGCTGAGCCGCAACCTTCGCCTGGATTTCCTCGATCATTCCCTCACGCGTGGCAGGGTCGAGTTCGGTTGCTTGAGCAACGATCAGATCGTTGACTTCAGCATCCGCGTAGTGGTTTCCGAGGAAGTTACCATCACCGAAGAACGGGGTCAGGTAGTTGTCAGCATCGGAGTAGTCAGGGAACCAACCCAGCTGGTAAGCGGGGTAAGCATCTGCCGTGCGCTCCTTGGCGTACGTAACCCACTCAGTCGACTGCAGGTTGACGTCGAAGATACCGTCAGCTTCGAGCTGGCTCTCAACAAGCGCGTACTCGTCACCCGAGGACTCACCGTAGTGGTCTGGGTTGTACTGCAGGTTGAGTGTCACAGGAGTTTCCACTCCGGCATCAGCAAGACGCTTCTTCGCTGCGTCGACGCTCGGTCCACCTTCACCATCGCCGTAGAGGTCCTTGAGAACCTCGGTTGCACCGGTGAGTCCGTCAGGAACGTAGGAGTACAGGGGCAGGTAGGTGCCCTTGTAAACCTGGTCAGAGATTTCCTGACGGTTGATGAGGTCAGCGACGGCTCCACGAACAGCAAGCGACTTCGCGGCGTCAGCCTCAGGAGTCGCAGCACCGAACGGCTGGGTGTCGAAGTTGAACACGATGTAGCGGATCTCTCCACCGGGGCCAACGACGACATTGACGTTGTCATTGCCCTCGAGGTCAGCGACGTCCGTTGCCGAAAGGCTACGGTGCGCGACATCAATGTTTCCCTCTTGAACATCGAGCTTCAGGTTCGAAGCATCGGTGTAGTACTTAAGAGTGATGCTGTCGGTCTTCGCAGCGCCAAGAACACCCTGGTAGTCAGGGTTGGCCTTGAAAGCAACAATGTTGTTGAAGTCATAGCTGTCGATGACGTACTGGCCGGCGAAGGCCATGCCATCAACGATGTCAGCATCGGGAGTAACGGAGTCAGCCGAGAACACCTCTTCGTCAACGATCGGCGCAGCAGGGCTCGACAGAATCTGTGCGAACGTCTGGTCGTTGCCGTTCTTCAAGTGGAAGACCACGGTGGTGTCGTCAACGGCGTCAACGCTGTCAATGTTGCCGAGAAGAACCGAAGGTCCATTTTCGTCATTGATTGCGACCTGGCGGTCGAAGCTGAACTTCACGTCAGAAGACGTCAAGTCATTGCCATTAGCGAATTTCAAGCCCGACTTGAGCACAACCGTGTACTCATCATCGCTCGTGTACTCAGCAGATTCTGCAATGTCAGGTTCAACATCGGAAGTGCCGAGCGGCGAGTTGAGCAGGAACGGGAAAACCTGGTTCATTAGTGCAAACGAACCGTTGTCGTACGAACCGGCCGGGTCGAGGAACGTGACCTTGTCAGTCGTGCCCACGATAAGCGACTCAGAACCGCCACCGCCGGAGGAATCTCCCCCAGCTTGGCAGCCAGTCAAAGCGAGCGCGAACGCTGCTGAACCGGCAACTACAGCAAGGACTCGCTTGCTGTTCTTGGATGCGGATGTCATATCCGTCTACCTCTTCCTGTTGCGTGCAGAAAATGCGACGGCGCGTTTGTAGGCGCCGCGCATCGTAGTTCACCAATGGAAACACAAATTGGCCGGCAAGCACTACGTTGTTGGTACCCAAATGAACGATATTTACACGAACGCAACCAAGCGAGGAAAACTAGGAGTCTTCGCGCAGGGCACGACGCTCTGCTTCGATCCTCATCAGGTCACGCTGGGTCTGCACATAACGCTCAGGATCACTCTCCCGGTCCATGCGCTGAAGCACGCCGAGAAGCTCCCGCTTTTGGCGCAAAAGGTCGCGCTCAACCAGATCGGTCGTGATCTGAACGCAATACACCGGGATGCGTTCTTCACGCTCAGGAATCGGCGCGACACTCAATTGCTTCACAAAGGTCGAGAACGACTGCGGAACCTCATCGGCAACCGCCGAAGCCCAACCAGGTAGTAGCGCTCGATCCACCAGCGAAGCGATCGCATCCCGCACAACAGCGAGGGTGTTGTCGGCAAACGAAATCTGAGTCAGTTTGCGGATGAGTTCGTCACCAACGACATCCGGATGCTGCAGTACTGCCATCAGCGCATCGCGCTCCAACCGCGTGGTTGCGTCTGTTTTCAGGCTCATGATCGACGGGCCCTGCTCCTGAGGTGGTTCTCCCGACGAAGCAGCGGAGCCAGCGCCATTGCGTGCGTTCGAACTCTCCGGTGCACTCTCACCAGCACGCGAATTTGTCGCAGCGGTCGCCGAAGCAGCGCTCGGCGCCTGACGCTTCGCCGATGTCACCGCACTCTGAACTTCGCTCGGTTCCATCCCCAGCCAACCCGCAACGCTGCGCACATAGCCAACACCAAGCGCTTGATCCCGAATCCCCGCCACTACAGGAGCTGCAGCCCGCAGCGCAGCCACGCGACCCTCGACAGTCTCAAGGTCATGAACAGCCAGCTCGCGGCGGATCTTGAACTCAAACATGGGCTTGCGCGTGCTCACGAGGCGACGCACTGCGCCATCCCCCTTCTTGAGCCTCAAATCGCAGGGATCAAGACCGTCAGAGGCAACAGCAACAAAAGTTTGTGCAGCGAAGCGGTGTTCCTCAGCGAACGCGCGGTTCGCCGCTTTCTGGCCAGCCTCATCCGGGTCGAAGGTGAAAATCACTTCGCCGGTAGCTGTGGTGTCTGCGTTGTCGTAGTCGCCGATCATCCGACGCACAATCTTGATGTGGTCAACGCCAAAAGCGGTGCCACAGGTAGCAACGGCGGTCGTCACTCCGGCAAGATGGCAGGCCATGACATCGGTGTAGCCCTCAACAACCACGATCTGCTTGCTGCGCGAGATGTCTTTTTTGGCAAGATCGAGACCGTAGAGCACCTGGCTCTTGTGATAAACGGGAGTTTCGGGAGTATTCAGATACTTGGGGCCCTTGTCGTCGTCGAGAAGCCGACGCGCACCAAAACCGAGAGTCTGGCCGGTGACATCGCGAATGGGCCACACCAGTCGCCCCCGGAACCTGTCGTAGTAGTCGCCGCGCTCCCCCTTGCCAATGAGCCCAGCGATGACGAGCTCATCCGAGGTAAACCCCAATGAGTTCAGGTGCTTCGCGAGAACGCCGCCACGAGGAGCGAAACCAATGCCAAAGCGCTCGGCTGCCGACTGATCGAAACCACGTTCACCCAAGAACGTGCGCCCCGGTGCCGCTTCTGGAGTTGACAACTTGGCAACGAAGAAGTCGGATGCCGCCTGATTAGCAGCAAGAATGCGGGCACGATTGCCGTGATCAGTTGCAGCGCCGCCGTCCTCATAGTGAAGTTCATAGCTGATCCGGCCGGCGAGGCGCTCAACTGCTTCGGAGAAGGAGACATGGTCCATGCGCTGCAGGAACGTGAAAACGTCACCGCCTTCTCCACAACCAAAGCAGTGGTAGAAACCGACCTGAGGCCGAACATGAAAACTGGGGCTGCGCTCTTCGTGAAAAGGGCACAATCCCTTCATCGAACCGGAACCAGCACTCTTGAGAGCGACGTAGTCGCCAACAATGTCGGCGAGATTGGTGCGCGAACGCACCTCGTCGATATCGCTTCTCTTGATAAGGCCAGCCACAATCGTAATTGTAGGCTTACCGCGGTGTGACTCTAGCCAACTAGGCGTGTATGCCACGCAATCGCGGACTGATCGGTGAGGCTCGCCACCTGATCTACTACGGCCCGCTTGCGTTGGTGATCGTTCTCAGCGGAATTCCAATCGGCAGTGAACCCGGAATCGAGATTGCGGGGAGCTGTCCACAACAACACATCGGCCAGCTCGGTGAGTACATCGCGCTGTTGCTGGTAGATCGGTCGGCGAGCGTTCGTCGACATCACAAAGGCGGCAACGATCCCCTTGAGCACCGCAATCTCCGCCTGAATCTCTTGGGGAATGATGAGGCTTCCCCCGAATCGTGCCAGAGCGTCTGTGGGATATGCCTCGCGTGTGGCCTGGACGGCAGCACCTGCAAATCGGCCAATGAGCTGACTCGTCAGATTCTTGAGCCGACCATGGGCTGCCCGACTGCCATCCCACTGATCGATCCACGGATCAAGCAGGTCGAGGCGATCGAACGCCGCGATCAGTTCATCGTGCGTGAACTCGCCACCTATCCACGCAAACATCGACTTCACAAGATCGTCGTGATTTACTCTGGCGCCGAGCGCCGTCACATCCACAAAGTCGCCAACAATGGCATCCTCAAAGTCGTGAACTGAGTAGGCGATGTCGTCCGAGAGATCCATCACTTGGGCTTCGATGCAGCGCTGGCGATCAGGGGCACCAGCTCGCAACCACTTAAACGCGGCAGTGTCATCGTCAAAGAATCCATATTTGCTGCGACCACTCGGGTCAGGGATGCCCTGCGCGCTTGGCCACGGATACTTTGTGCTCGCATCCAAACTCGCGCGGGTGAGATTAAGCCCATAGCTGCGGCCATCGGGACCAAAAACTTTGGGCTCGATGCGAGTCAACAGACGCAGGGTTTGAGCGTTGCCCTCGAAGCCACCAATGTCTTGCGCCCATTCGTTCAAGGCTCGCTCACCGTTGTGGCCGAAAGGCGGATGCCCGAGGTCGTGAGAAAGGCACGCAGTGTCGACCACATCGGGGTCGAGACCGAGGCTGTCGGCAAGCTCGCGGCCCACCTGGGCAACCTCGAGCGAGTGAGTGAGACGGTTGCGGGCAAAGTCGGTGCCCATCGTGGGGCTCAAGACCTGAGTCTTTGCGGCTAGACGGCGCAGCGCGCTCGAATGAAGCACTCGCGCACGGTCGCGCGCAAAATCGCTACGACGACTCGAATGCTGCTCGGGAAACCAACGCTCGGCGTCAGCCTCTGTGTAGCCCTTAGCCGCCACTGGTGCTCAATTCTGCTTGGTTGAGTTCACTACGGTGTGTCTCCTGCAGTTCGCGGCTATCGAGCCAGCCCTGCGGAAGCGATGGCTTTTTCGGGGTTCCCGCACGACCACGTTGGCCCTCAGCGTCAGCACCAGGGTACTGCTGGTTCCAGTCAAGCTGAGCAAGCAATTCGTCTAGCTGAGCCAGGTCGTGCACGGTCGCCATCGCCGCACGCAACTCGCCACCGACCGCATAGCCCTTAAAATACCAAGCGACATGCTTGCGGATGTCGCGGCACGCGCGATCCTCATCGCCGAAGAATTCCACCAGCAGTTCGGCATGACGCTTGAACGCGATGGCAACTTCGCCGAGTGTTGGCTCCGCCTTGAGCGACTCTCCTCGGAACGCCGCAGCGAGGTCACCGAAGAGCCACGGACGACCGAGGCAACCGCGACCAACAACGACTCCGTCGCATCCGGTCTCATCGACCATGCGCAAAGCATCGGCTGCACTCCAAATGTCACCGTTGCCAAGAATCGGTGTATCGGTGATGGTGTTCTTGAGCTTTTCGATCGCTGACCAGTCGGCGGTACCGGAATAGAACTCGGCAGCCGTGCGCGCATGCAAAGCGATGCTGGCGACGCCGGCGCCCGCGCCAACGCGAGCAGCCTCGAGATACGTCAAATGGTCAGAATCGATGCCCTTGCGCATCTTGATCGTCAACGGAACATCGCCGGCAGCTTTCACGGCACCTTCAACGATCTCCCGGAACAAATCGATCTTCCACGGGAGCGCCGCTCCCCCGCCCTTGCGAGTGACCTTGGGAACGGGGCATCCGAAGTTCAAGTCAATGTGGTCTGCACGGTCTTCGGCGACCAACATCGTGACCGCTTCAGACACCGTCTTAGGGTCAACCCCATAGAGCTGGATGCTGCGCGTCGTCTCTGACTCGTGGTGCGTGATGAGTCGCATGCTTTCGGGCGTGCGCTCGACGAGAGCTCGGCTCGTGATCATTTCGCTGACGTACAGGCCAGCGCCGTATTCGCGACAGAGCCGGCGAAAAGCGGTGTTGGTGATGCCGGCCATTGGCGCCAAAACGACCGGAACATCGAGGTCGAGGTTACCGATTGAGAGCTGTGGCGCGACACGCGGGTCGGCAGGGGCAAGAATAGTCACACATCAATTGTCCCATGTCGCGCCTGAACCGGCGGTGCGCATACCGGAAGGCCCCTAATGACGGCAGGAACCGACCGCGTTCGCGACGATGCCGAGCGCCGCGGCATCCCAATCGAGATCGTCGAACGCGCACCAGCCACCTCACTCGAGCACGCCGCCGAGCTGCTCGGCATTACCCCAGCCGAAATCGTCAAGTCGCTCGTCGTCAAGCGCAGTGACGGCAGCTACCTCTTTGCCTTGGTTCCCGGCGACCGCCAAATCTCTTGGCCCAAACTGCGGGCCGTCGTCGGTGTCAATAAGTTGCGGATGCCCGAAGCCTCCCTCGCGCTCGAGGCCACCGGATTTGCGCGCGGCACCATCACACCACTCGGCAGCAGCACCGCCTGGCCTGTGTTCGCCGACGAACGCATCGCCGGCAAACGAGTCTCGATGGGATCAGGAGACCACGGCTACACCGTCTGGGTGGTTGCCGATGATCTCATCAGTGGACTCGACGCCACCCTCGCCGACATCACAACCGAAGCAGGAACCGAATAATGGCACTCGACAACCACCCCAATGTGTTTCGCTTCGAAGGACGAACGTGGGTAAGCGAAGCTGAAGGTGAACAAGCCCTCGAACAGCTTCGCGCTCAGAGAGCGTGGGACAAAGAGAACGCACGGCTCCAGCGCTGGTGGGTCGCCATCACGATCGGTGCCGTTGTCGGTGTAGCAGCGACGCTGGCACTCGGCACTGCAGCCGAAACCGATCCAACCGGCTACCTGCTTCTGCTTCCGCTCGGATTCGGAATCGGCGCCATCCTCGGTGCACTCATCAATAGACGCTTCAATGCCCGGGACGGACATCACCAGTCACTACCGGCACGCCCAACAACAGTGCCGCTAACGCAAGTTCCCTCACGAGTCGCCAAGGCGGCACCAGAGCACGCGACCGCAGCAGAAATCATCGAATGGTCGGGCCGCGGCTTCGTCGGATAAGCCGCCCATGTTACGAACACGCTAAGAGAAAGTAAACAATTGCCTTTTCTCTTGGCTACCCCCTGTTGAGGGGCAACTCCCTGCCGTACGGTAGGGCCAACAACCCGCCTGACCCGCGAAACCCGCCCCACCCGCGAAACCCGCCCCACCCGAGTTATTGAAGCACTGATTTCTCAGGCCTGCGACCTACCCCGTCGCACGGCCTACCTGTATGCACGTCAATGATGCCGCTGTGACAATCCGGTCGCATTCATTACCCTCCGCGCATCCGACCACGTCATGGTGAGTGTTACTCGTGCTGCGTCGCAGAACACTTCTCCCGAAAGAAGCCAGAATGGCGACCCTGCAATCTCGCCTTGAGGCGACTGCGCGAGCAACCGCACGAGCAACCCCAGAAGGTTCACCCGCTCCGCGCATCACCGAACCAGTAAAAGCACAGTCACCATCGCTCGTGATCCTCGTGATGATCGCGACCCTCGGCATCCTTGCCTACGCATCATTCCTGCTTAACCCCGCAAGTCGTGGAGACTGGCTGCCGTACACGCTCGTCATCATTGCCGAAACGATCCTCATCCTTCAGGCACTGCTGTCCATGTGGACAATTCTTTCGGCTTCGCAAGACCCTCGTGGCTTTGCATTTCACGACGCGAAATCCAAGCTGTTTCACGATCGCGACATTCTGCGCGATGGGCTAACAAACTCGCCATCCCTCTGGACCATGTACCTCGATGAGACCGAAGCGACCACCGACGTCTTCATCACCACCTATGGCGAACCCGTTCACGTCATTCGCGAAACCGTGACCGCCGCGCTAGCAATGCGCGGTGCCCACATCACCTGGGTTCTCGACGATGGGCGATCTGACGAAGTTCGCGACCTTGCTGCAGAGCTGGGCGCTCGGTACGTGCGCAGACTCAGCTCCGGTGGCGCAAAAGCGGGAAACGTCAACCACGCCCTCAGCTTGGCCAAAGGACGATTCTTCGCGATCTTCGACGCAGACTTTGTGCCATCGCCCGACTTCCTCAACGAAACCATCCCCTTCTTCTCAAGCAACGAAGTCGCGTTCGTGCAAACCCCGCAAACGTACGGAAACTTGCACAACGTCATCTCCCGCGGAGCCGGCTACATGCAGTCGGTGTTCTACCGCTTCATTCAGCCCGGACGAAATCGGTTCAATGCCGCATTCTGCGTTGGCACTAATGTCATTTTCCGCAGGGCAGCCATCGACGACATCGGAGGTATTTACACCGACTCCAAGTCAGAAGATGTGTGGACGTCACTCATGCTCCACGAGCGCGGGTGGCACACGATCTTCATCCCGATGACGCTTGCCGTCGGCCATGCTCCCGACACTGTCGAGTCGTACACGAAACAACAATTGCGTTGGGCTACCGGCGGCTTTGAAATTCTGCTCAATCACAACCCTTTGAGCCGCAAACGAAAGCTCACCCTCGACCAGCGACTCCAATACTTGGTGACTGCATCCTTCTACCTCACCGGAATCTGTCCCCTTCTACTAATGGTCGTCCCCGCACTCGAAATCTACTTCGATCTCCGACCTATGAATTTGTCGACCACCGTCGTCACCTGGGTGCTCTTCTACGCCGGGTTCTATCTCATGCAGATTGTGCTCGCGTTCTACACCATGGGCTCGTTTCGTTGGGAGACACTCATGCTCGCAACCGTGTCAGCGCCCATCTACCTCGCGGCACTCATCAACGTCCTCACCGGAAAAGAGCAGTCGTGGAGCGCAACCGGTGACCGTTCGAAAATGTCATCACCGTTCAACTTCATGATTCCCCAAGTGCTGTTCTTCGTCTTCCTGCTCCTGACCTCATTCGTGGCCATCTTCAGAGATATAGACAATGGCGTTCTTACCCTCGCAACCGGGTGGAACGTCACAAACACGATCATCATGGGCAGCTTCGTCGCCGCCGCCATGCGCGAACATGTCTCGCTCAGCCGCACCCATCGGTTGGCTAAACACCTCCTCACCCTGAACGGAACTCCAGCATGACGTGGCGCAGCAACCTCAAACTATTCGTCGGACTCATCGTCGTCTTCGCCCTGGTGTTCGGGTTGACCATCGTCTTCACCCAACGCCAGGCTCAAGCCACCAGCGTCTCCGCATCAATTGCAGCAGAGCGATACCCCGTCGGCATCGACTACGGGGGAACCCTCGTGCGCAGCTTCATCACCGAAGACGACCAAAGAGTGACCGCGGGCGACGTGCTCTTCACCCTCCAGAGCCCCTCGCTTCAAGCCGACCTCGCCGAGGGACTCCTCAAGCCCGAGACCGTCGCTTACACGGTGACCGACGACGGCATGATCACCCTTACAGCTGCCGTTTCTGGAACCGTGCGAGACGTCACAACAAAGCCCGGATCGTTCGTTCAGGCAGGGCAGGTTCTCGCGACAATCGAAAAAGCAGGCTCACTGTCGGTCGTCGCGCAGTACGAACTCACCGGGCGGGACTACTCCCGCATCGGCGAAAGCGCACCCGTCACGCTCCTACTGCCCAATGGCGCAAGCATCGACGGCTCCGTCTCAACCATCGACGTGCAGACCGTAGACGGCCAAGCCGAGACGACGATCCGTGTTGAGAGCGATGCCCTCACCGATGGCGCGTTCAACGGCCTCGTGAAAGCCGGAACGCCCGTCACCGCCACACTGCAATTGAGCGACAACGGCATCCTGGCCGGAGCCTTTGATGGCATGGCCGACTTTCTGAGAAAGATCGGCCTGTAGTCGCGTGGCGAGCGCTCAGCGAAAACTCGCTCTGCTGGCAATGATGACAGTCATCATGTCCGTCAGCGGATGCACGAGCGCAACAACCGCATCCACCACCCCGGTTAACCCCTCTGGCGCTATATTTCCCGACAGTAGTGTCGCTCCGCTCATCGCAGAACTGCCGGCACAAACGGTAACCGCCCTCCCCCACGCACGACTCGCTGACGGCCTCCTCCCGCCCACCAACACATGGTTCGCCGGAATGGTGTTCGGCGCTGAGCCAATGCCCGTCTTTCCCTTGCCGCTGGGATTCCAGATGACGGAAAACGGTTTCGCGATCGGAGTCCCCAACGTCGTCACCAGCAAGAATCTCATTGCCGGAGGGTTCTTTGCCGCGCTAACGGCCGATTTTGGCGCAGACGACTATGCCATAACCGACTATGACGAGGCGTCGGTCACGATTGCGAGCAGGATCAGCGGAAAAGACATCGGCACAACAGTGATCGCCGAAGGATCCCCGTTCGTGAGCTTCACCGCATCCGAACCAGTAAACGTCACCCTCGGACAACCACTCACAGCCGGCACCGAAGCATGGACCACCACGATCGAAGGAACCCAATACGGGCTCGTCAGCAACGGAAAAATGACCGAGTCGGGATCCGAACTCAGACTCTCCCCCGGCCAAATCGCCACATGGTTCGCCGTCGCCGACGGAGGATCGCTCGACGACTACGTGACAGCCGCGGCATCCCCCATCGTGAGCACGAGTATCCGTTACTCGGTAGCTGACGAAACAACAACCACAAGCATCGCCTACACAACCGCCGATGGTGCAGCGACGATAGTGGCCGCCATGCCGCACCAGTATGCCGCGCTCTCAGACGACACAACCTGCGACACCGGCAATTGGAAAAGTGTCTACGGGCAACTAAATGCCTGCACCGTGACCGAGCTCACCTGGTCGGTGCCCACCCAGAAACCGACCGGATCACTTGACCTATCGACCCTTTCCGACGAGAACAAGGCTCTGCTCGCGGCACAACTAGAAGTGGATGTCGCCTCCACGCTCGCCGCCCCCGCTGACACCTATTTCGGCGGAAAATGGATGTACCGCCTTGCCAACATGCTCGACATCGCCCATCAACTCGGCGAGGACGATCTCGCCTCAACCATCACAGATCAGCTCGTCCGCGAAATGGATATCTGGACCGCCCCCGACGGATGCGTCAATCGCACCGAGCGCTGTTTCGTCTACGACGAAGACGCCCGCGGAATCGTCGGACGTGCCGCTTCCTTCGGATCAGACGAATTCAACGATCACCACTTCCATTACGGCTACTTCCTGTACGTCGCAGGAGTAGTGGCCGCCAGCGATCCCGCCCTCGTCGAAAAATGGGCGCCCGTGATCAACTTGCTCGCGGCCGACATCGCCGTCCAAGGCGACAGCAGCTACTTTCCCGAACGTCGAGTCTTCGATGCCTACGCTGGACACTCCTGGGCAAGCGGCACATCGCCCTTTGCCGCCGGAAACAATCAAGAATCAAGTTCAGAAGCTGTCAGCGCCTGGAACGGACTAGCGTTGTGGGCCAAAGCAAGCCACCAACCAGAACTTGCAACAGAAGCACAATGGATGCTTTCAGCAGAAACCGCATCAGCACTGGCCTACTGGACAAACTTTGACACAAGCGCAGAAGTTTACGACGGCTTCGACCACACCATCGCGTCACTCAACTGGGGCGGAAAACGAGACTACGCCACCTGGTTCAGCGCCGAACCGAGCGCCATGCTTGGAATCCTCGTACTACCCATGAGCCCTATCGCTGGATATCTGGGCGATGATCCCGAACGAGTTCGCACAAATCTTGCCGAAGCGGCACCGAACGGATACGACGTGCTGTTCGGCGACTACCTACTGATGTACACGGCGCTTGCCGGCCCAGAAGAGGCGGCGCAGGCACTCCAAGAGAGCGCAAATCTCAACGAGGATCGCATCGACGATGGCAACAGCCGAAGCTATCTGCTCGCGTGGGTAATGAGCCAACTGTAGATGTCGTCCGCCATCAGCTCTAGGACTCTAGGCGGGGCGGCGTGGTAGAACATCCTGACGCCACGGATTAGTCAGATGCTGTTCGCGACCGCGACGTGAATGTGGGTTCACTTGCAGGAAGCCTTAGACGAGTCCTTCGTCGATCTGACGGTTCACAAATGCCTGAGAACGGTGATCGTCAACGATGCAGGCATCACCTTCGCAGACACCGACATTAGGGTCACCAACCTGCTGTAGGGCGAAGGTCGGGATTGGCTTCGTTGCGGCATCCATTAGTTACGCATCTCTCTCAGTAAGTACCTGTGTGAGAACGTTAGCGAAAGTTTCACTTTCTTGCGCGCCTGAAACCCCATATTTTCCGTCAATCACAAAGAATGGCACGCCTTGGATGCCATATTGCATGGCAACTTCCATGTCAGCTTTCACCGCAGGGAGGTACTCGCTCGACTCGAGCGCGCTCACGACTTCGTCGCGATCGAAGCCAATAGATGCTGCAATGTCTGCAAGGTCAGCGACCCGGCCAACGTGTTCGGTCTTCACAAAGTACGCCTCGAGTAGGCGTTCCTTCATCTCGAGCTGACGGCCGTGAGCCTTGGCGTAGTGAAGAAGTTCGTGGGCTTTCACTGTATTAGTTTGGTGAATGTGCTCGTAGTCATAATCAAGTCCGAGGCTCGTTGCGATGTCGGTGACGCGGGTCAGCATCTCCTCAACCTGGGGCATGGGGAGCCCTTTGCGTTCGCTCAAGAACTGAATCGGCGTGCCTTCGTACTCGACGGGAGTATCAGGTGCCAGCTCGAAGGAGTGGTACTCGATGTCGACAGCAACGCCTGAGCTGTCGACAGCGGCTTCAAAGCGCCGCTTTCCGATGTAGCACCAGGGGCACTGAACATCCGACCAGATGTCGACTTTTACGGGGGCAATCGGGTGTGCAGCAGTTTCATTCACTGTGACTCCAACGTCTGCGCGGCGCGGTTATTCCCGCTTGTGCCCGCCAATCCCCGCGGCTCGCCGCCAACGCCCTTCGGAAACTCAGGAAATATGGCAGAGGCAGACTGCGGAGCCCCGAGAACACGGGGCTCCTCGGGCCCGTCCTGTCGAAAGTCCTGAGTTTCCGAAGGTGCGCGGCGCGTGCCGCGTGCGCGGCGGCCTCCTGAAGAGTGCAACGCAAGCGCGACGTCCAACGCTTGCTCGAATAAGCCCCACTGGTGGAACACCATCTGAGCGCTCACGCTCATCGCATGGAACCCAGCGATCGTAATCTCGATTCCCTTGAGGTGGTCTTCCTCAAAAGTGTGCGCGTGAAACTGTCTGCCATTGATCTCGAGACCGATAATTCCGTCAATGACCATGTCAATGCGCTTGCTCCCCACTGGAACCTGAATTTCGACGCTGTGCCCCGCAAGCTGCAATCTCGTACGCGCGAGACTTTCCGGGAGACTCTCGCATCCACCGTCAGCCCACGAACGGAAACGATTTTTGTGGCCGGGGAGGTCGATGATCAGCCGCTCGAGGTCGAATAGGTCGATTCGCTCGCTGTGCAGAGCCCAATCGAGAGCTGCGACCGCCGTCTCATGATCCTCATCGAGGATCACGCGGCGAAGGGCCTCGAACACGCTCACGCACCAAACAGTTCCCCAATCGCTCCTGGTAGGCGGATCCCAATGCAACTGGACCCCACGACGCGTTCCAATCGGTTTCCTTCGATTCCACTGGCTGCGCAGCCGCGCCGCGTTTTGCGGAACAGAAACATGCAACGGATGATCGCCGAGAACCCACCCGCCCCAATCTCGAATAGCCGAAATGCCGGTCAGCCTCCCGCCGACCCGAACGGCTCTCACTCTAGGCTCGGAAATATCCAAAGTCGTGTACCAACCTTGCCGCGCTCTCGTTACTACGCCGTCCTTGACGGCGCGCGTCAAGTCACAGTCCCTCGCACCAAGCGCGACCAGCTGGCGCTTCTGGGCTATTCCACCCAGACCGTCCACTAACGCATCTACTTCCACCATGTATGCCAGCATCTTGCGCGCCGGCCGTCATTGGATGGCTGTGTTCACGTTGGTGGAGTAGCTGCAACCTTCGGAAACTCAGGAGATTGGCGAAGCCACCACCTCACTGCCAAGTAAGCAGCCGGGCCACGGATCGCGCGACTCAGGTTTTCCTGAATTTCCGAAGGGGACTACGCGGCTGTCGGGACAAAACCGGTGTCGGGACAAAACGCTGTCGGGACAAAACCAGTTTCGGGACAAAACCGGCGGTGAAACCGCGGGATAACCTGCGCCGCGAACACCGCGAATGCCCCGGCGACGGCAAAACAGGTGCGCGTGGCCCCGAGCGGATACCGCCCGGGGCCACGCGAGACTGCTAGCAGCCGATGAGCTCTTGCGCGAGGTAGCCGCGCAACTCTTCGATGGGCATACGCTTCTGTTCCATCGAGTCGCGCTCACGAATTGTCACAGCGTTGTCATCGAGCGAATCGAAGTCGATCGTGACACAGAATGGTGTACCGATTTCGTCTTGGCGGCGGTAACGACGGCCAATTGCGCCGGCGTCATCGAAGTCGACATTCCAGTACTTGCGGAGGTCCGCCGCAATACTGCGAGCCATCGGCGAAAGGCGTTCGTTGCGCGATAGCGGCAGAACGGCAACCTTTACCGGCGAGAGGCGACGGTCAAGACGCAGCACTGTGCGCTTGTCGACACCACCCTTGGCGTTAGGCGCCTCATCTTCGGCGTAGGCATCAATGAGGAAGGCCATGAGAGCACGGGTAAGTCCGAACGCGGGCTCAATGACGTAGGGCGTCCAGCGCTCATCCTTGGCTTGGTCGAAGTACGACAGGTCTGAGCCTGAAGCTTCCGAGTGCGTGCGGAGGTCAAAGTCGGTGCGGTTGGCGATGCCCATGAGTTCGCCCCACTCTCCGCCAGCAAAGCGGAAACGGTACTCGACATCCACTGTTCGCTTGGAGTAGTGCGACAACTTCTCTTGAGCGTGCTCGTAGAAACGCAGGTTCTCGGGCTTGATGCCGAGGTCGGTGTACCACTTCATGGATTCGTCGATCCAAGTCTGGTGCCACTCTTCGTCCGTGCCGGGCTCGACGAAGAATTCCATTTCCATCTGCTCGAACTCGCGGGTACGGAAAATGAAGTTTCCGGGCGTGATTTCGTTACGGAATGACTTGCCAACTTGGCCGATACCGAACGGCGGCTTCATGCGGGCCGCGCCCATGACGTTGGCGAAGTTCGTGAAGATGCCCTGAGCGGTTTCGGGGCGCAGGTAGTGCATGCCCTCTTCGTTGTCGACGGGGCCGAGGTAGGTCTTGAGGAGTCCGGAGAAGTTTTGCGGTTCGGTCCATGATCCGGGCTGGCCGGTGTCAGGGTCGCGGATGTCGGCAAGCCCGTTCACGGGAGGGTGGCCGTGCTTCTCTTCGTAGGCTTCAAGAAGGTGGTCGGCGCGGTAACGCTTGTGGGTGTGCAGTGATTCGACAAGCGGGTCAGAGAAGACCTCGACGTGGCCGGATGCTTCCCAAACTTTGCGAGGAAGGATGACAGCGGAGTCGAGCCCGACTACGTCTTCGCGACCTTGAACGAAGGTCTGCCACCACTGCTTTTTGATGTTCTCTTTGAGGGCGGTTCCCAGTGGGCCGTAGTCCCAGGCTGAGCGTGAACCGCCGTAGATCTCTCCCGATTGGAAGACGAAACCTCGGCGCTTGGCGAGGTTGATAACGGCGTCGAGGGGGTTAGGCGTAGCCACAGAAACTCCAATAGTCAGCCGAGCTGGATGCACGGTCGGCGGATGACCAGTTTAGCTAGACGCGCAGCGCGGCGATAACCGCCGCGACGTCGTCTTCGTTATTCCAGAGGTGGAATGCAGCGCGGAGCCGGCCAGCGCGACCGGATGCGGTGATTCCGGCGGCCGTGAGTTTGGCAAGATCTGCGCCCGTCTCATCCGGCCAGGTCACGATCGCTTGGTTCTGGCGTTCGATGCCGAGGGCATCACAGAGTTGGTTGGCTAGGCC
This sequence comes from Rhodoglobus sp., assembly GCF_053580035.1. Classification (NCBI taxonomy): domain Bacteria; kingdom Bacillati; phylum Actinomycetota; class Actinomycetes; order Micrococcales; family Microbacteriaceae; genus Rhodoglobus; species Rhodoglobus sp. The sequence continues at coordinate 454,054 of NZ_JBMDVL010000001.1, forward strand.
GGTGCAGTGCTCCCAGACTTCGCTGATATCGAGGTCGGCGAACATGGCGATGGGATGCTCGGCCCCCACCCATGCTTGCCACGCAGGTGAGACATCGTATTGGCGAGCATCCTTAGCAAGTTTCATGTCGGTGCCATAGACGCTGCCCCAGACATCCGCTCCCGCATACCAGCCCGCTTGCACTGGCGTGACGTGTTCGGCAAAATCCTCGGAGATCGTGAGGAACGCGACGCCGCGGGGCGAACACAGCCACTTGTAGGCGTGGCAGACAGTCGCATCGAATTGGGTGGCATCCACAGGGTAAACGCCGGCGGCCTGGGTGATGTCGCAGAGAGTGCGTGCTCCGTGGGTGGCTGCCGCTGCGGTGATTGCCGCAACGTCGGCGACTTTACCGTTGCAGGATTGGATGAGCGAGAACGCGACGAGCGCGGTGCTGTCGGTGATGGCATCCGCAAGTTCGGCCAGCGGGACTGCACGCACGACGAGGTCAGGGTGTTGCAGGAATGGGTACACGATGGAGGTGAAGTCGGATTCGACGACGAGCACTTCGGAACCCGTCGGCAGTGAGCACGCAATGAGCGATGCCATAACCGAGGTCTGCGAACCGATCGCGACGCGGGCTGCATTGATTCCGACTAGGCGCGCGTAGTGGCCTCGGGTGCGTTCGACGATATCGCCGTAGTTCATGGGGTTGCAGGTGGCTCTGGCCCACTGCCCCAGCTTTTCGGTCATTTCGGTGACGGCGGCACACGTCGGCAGGCCCATGGTGGCGGCGGAAAGGTAACCGCGAGTATTCGCGAAACTTTCAATCGCGTTCGTGAGCGCTGGGGAGGTCATGCCTCCATGATGGCTCGCATGACATTCATGCGACAAGAGCATGATTGGGATATAAAGAATCACATTTGGTTATGCTTTTACTATGGACACCACGCCTGACCTCCTGACGCTGCGCATCGTTCGCGCCATCTCTGAACACGGCACGATCAGCGAGGCAGCCCGTGCCCTCGGCTACAGCCAACCGGCACTGAGCCAACACCTCACGCGCGCGCAGACTCGTATTGGGCTCGCACTCGTCGTCCGCTCTGGCCGCGGCGTGCGCCTCACTGAGGCCGGTCGCGCTCTCGCCAGCCACGCCGTAACCGTACTCAATGCCGTGGATGCCGCGAGCGCCGAACTCTCCGAGTTGGCCGGTTTGTCGAGTGGAACAGTGCGCATCGCGGCTTTCCCGACGGCGTCGTCGACGCTGATTCCGCCCCTGATTCGTCAATTGCGGCAGCAGCATCCGAATTTGACTGTCAATTATGTGGAGGCTGAGCCTCCGCAGGCCTTGCAACTGCTGCGGGATGGGGCTGCGGATGTGGCGATCACGTTCTCGTATCCGGAAGACCGGGCTGACCCGCATTTGTCGCGCGATGGCGGCCATACGACAGTGCCGCTGTTTACGGAGCCGGTGGTGCTTGTACTGCCCGACACTCATCCCCTAGCGAAGGCGGACAGCGTGAGCCTGGCCGACCTGACCAACGACCCGTGGATCGCGGGGTGCACCCTGTGTCGTGGCCATTTACTTGCCCTCTGTAATCTCGAAGGGTTCGCGCCCGAGATCGGGTTGGAGACGGATAACGCTCTCGCCGTATTGAGCTTTGTCTCGCGCGGCCTTGGGGTTGCGCTTCTCCCTCAGTTGGCACTGTCGTCGCTGACGCTGCCGGAGGGTGTGAGCATCCATGCTCCGCAACCGTCGAGTGAGCGCACCATTCAGTACGTGATTCAGCCAGGGGCGACGAGGATTCCGAGTGTGGCAACTACTGTCTTGACTCTCACTGCGCTTGGCGGAGCTGCCTGGGGCTTGAAGGACTATCCCGAGAGTGAGCGCACCGCGCGGTAGGCGGTTTCTATCTCAGCGGCGACGGCGGCGAGTTGCTCGCCGGTTGTATCCCCGCTGAGGCTGAAGCGCACCGCGGTCTGGGCGATTTCTTCGTCAATGCCCATTGCCGTAAGAACGTGAGAGGCATCATCGCTGCCGACAGCGCACGCTGAGCCTGCAGAGCAGATGATTCCTGCGCGGCCGAGTTCGAGCAGGAGCGATTCTCCGCTCGTGCCGGGGAAGCAGAATGAAGCATTGTTGGGGAGACGCTCGGGCGCGCGCCTTTCCGTCTCGTCGTCATCACTGACTGTCGCAGCCCCGAGCGCGGGCCCGGTGAAGATCGCGTCGGGTACGCGCGTCAACACGTCAGCAACAAAGTCATTTCGCAGTTGCGCGATACGCGCGGCTCGCTCGACCCGGTCGCTTTCGGCGAGCGCCAGCGCATGCGCGAAACCGACGGCGCCGGCGATATTTTCGGTGCCAGAGCGTTTGCCTCGCTCTTGGCCTCCCCCGTGCAGCACAGGCTCAAGACTGCGGCTGCCCTTGATAATCAGCACACCGATTCCTTTTGGCGCCCCTAGCTTGTGTCCAGACAGGCTGAGCGCGACGACGCCAAGCGCTGCAGGGTCGAGAGGGAGCCATCCAGCGGCTTGCACGGCATCCGTATGCATGGGCACCCCGTGGGCGCGGCACAGTTCGGCAATCGCCGGGATGGGCTGAACAACACCGACCTCGTTATTGGCGTACATGATTGTGCACAGAGTCGTGTCTGGGCGCAGTGCTTCGCGAACCTCGGCGAGATCGACACGGCCGTGGCGGTCAACCGGCAACACAGTGACCTCGAATCCGTGGATGCGCTTCAGATAGTCGACCGATTCGAGCACAGCCTCATGCTCAACGGCACTCGTGACGATATGACGCCCGCGAGGCTCAGCGAGCGCCAACCCTTTGATCGCGAGATTGTCTGACTCCGTGCCGCCCGAGGTGAAGATGACATCGGATGCCCGACACCCGATCGAGGCAGCAACGCTCTTGCGTGCGGCATCCAGGGCACGTTTCGCGGACTCTCCCAGCTCGTGATGGCTAGAGGGGTTACCGAAGTCTCCCGTCAGCAGCGGCCACATCGCTTCGAGCACCTCGCGGCGCACCGGTGTGGTTGCTGCTGAGTCGAGAAAAATCATCAGGCCGCTGCGCTCACCGCAATATCGAGACCAAGGTCAAGTGAGCGCACACTGTGAGTGAGCGCCCCTACCGAGATGACGTCAACACCGGTCGCCGCAATTGCCGCGACGGTATCGAGGTTGACTCCCCCACTCGCCTCGACGATGGCGCGGCCGGCAACCAGCGCAACACCGGCGCGAAGGTCATCTGTCGAAAAGTTGTCGAGCATGATCGTGTCGACGCCAGCCGAAACAACCATTTCGACCTGATCGAGACGGTCAACTTCAACCTCAAGGTGCGTCGTGTGACCGATGCGGGCGCGAGCACGGCGGATAGCTTCACCCAGATCGATACCCTCGGCCGCGAGCACAGCAAGGTGGTTATCTTTCGCCATCACGGCATCCGACAAACTGAAGCGGTGGTTATGTCCGCCACCGCAGCGCACAGCGTGACGTTCCAGTGCACGCAGGCCCGGCGTCGTCTTGCGCGTATCGACAATGCGCGCATGAGTACCCGCCACCTGTGCGACGTACGCCGCCGTCTGGGTAGCGATGCCGGACATCCGCTGGCTGAGGTTGAGGGCTATTCGCTCCGCCCGCAACACCGCACGGGCGTTACCCGAGACGGTAGCTAGTTGCTGGCCGGCGGTGAACGTGTCGCCATCGCTGATGTGCAGCGTTACCTCGGCGTGGGCATCCACGAGCAGGAAGGTGCGTGCAAAAACTTCGAGTCCGCTTGCGACACCGGGTTCGCGGGCGTTGAGTACGGCGGTTGCGGTGGCCGTTTCGGGTACAAAAACTTCGCTCGTTACGTCACCCCAGGGGGCATCTTCGGCGAGTGCCATCAGGATGACAGTGTCAACAAGTTCGGGATTCATCGCTTGGCCGTCTCTGCTTGGTCTTCTACTGCGATGCGATCTTCGGCGGGGATGAAGTCTCCTGCCACGTTCACTGCGGCCCACCGCGTGGAGAATGCGAGTTCTTCGCGCGTTTCGGGGAAGTCGGTGCGTTCATGAGCGCCGCGAGACTCTTGGCGACGCAGCGCAGCAACAACGACGAGGCGCGCCAGGTCGAGGAGGTTGGCATTTTCGGCACCCTCGACGGTGTTCGCTTCGGAGTGCCAGCTCGCGAGGATTGTGGCTGCTTCTTCAAGGCGGGAGGCATCGCGTTCAAGACCGACGTGGGTCCACATGAGCTCTCGCAGTTGGTCGCGAGTGAATGGTTCTTTGCCCGTGATTTCGAACTGTGGCTCGAGAACGTCTACCTCGATCGCTCGCTGAGGCTCGTTGAGTGCATCGGCTGCGCGCCATGCAAAGACGAGTGACTCAAGCAACGAATTGGAGGCGAGACGGTTAGCGCCGTGCACACCGGTGCAGGATGCTTCGCCAACCGCGTAGAGACCGCGAACGCTCGTGCGGCCGTCGATGTCGGTGCGGATGCCGCCCATCCAGTAGTGCGCCGCTGGCGTGACTGGAATGGGTTCAGTGCCCCAGTCGAAGCCATGCTCGGTACAGACTTCAGTGATTCCGGGGAACCGTTGTGCCAAAAACTCGGTGCCGAGAGCCGTCGCGTCGAGCATGATCGGGCGGCCGTCTTGCTTCTCCATGGCGCGGGCAATCCCGCGGGCGACAACGTCGCGGGGTGCGAGTTCGCCATCGGGGTGCACATCGAACATGAATCGCTTGCCGTGTTCGTCGAGCAGTGTTGCACCTTCACCGCGAACGGCTTCTGAGACGAGCGGATTGCCGGGCACCGCCAGCGAAGTGGGGTGAAATTGGAAAAATTCGACATCGGCGAGAGCTGCACCCGCACGGTAAGCAGCAGCGACACCATCACCGGTCGTCACGAAGGGGTTGGTGGTGTGCTTGTAAAGCTGACCCGCCCCACCGCTAGCAAGAACAACAATGTCGCCATCGATCACTCGCGAGTTTCCATCGGGAGCAATGACATCGATTCCGGTGACTCGGGGCTTTCCGTCAGCATCCGTCTCGGTCACTAGATCGCGCATAAACGTATACGCGTAGGTTTCCACGGCAAGAGCTCGAACGGCGCGCAACAACGCAACCTCGATCGCGAGACCTGTGGCATCCCCACCCGCGTGAATGACGCGGCGCGAGGAGTGCGCAGCCTCGTGGCCGCGAGCAAGCTCACCATTGGCAATGCGGTCAAACTCAACCCCGAGAGAGATGAGTTCTTGCACGCGCAACGGGCCCTCACTGCACAGAACTTCTACAGCATCCCTCTCGCAGAGGCCGGCGCCTGCCCGCATCGTGTCCGCGACGTGACTGGCAACCGAATCATCGGGGAACAACACTGCAGCAACACCACCCTGGGCGTACTTCGTGTTGCTCTCCGCCATCTCCGCCTTCGTCACGAGAACCACATCGTGGTGCGCGCTCGCCCGGTAGGCGGTGATGAGCCCCGCAATTCCCGTGCCGACAACAATGACCCGTGCCATGGCTATGCCTCTTTCGTCGCTGCCGGCGGCTTGGCTGCGAGCATGCGCTCCAGGGCAATCCGCGCGGGCGCCGCTACATCATCCGGAACGGTGATTTGATTGAGCACCTCTCCACGAACGAGTCCCTCGAGCACCCACGCGAGGTAGCCGGGGTGGATGCGGTACATCGTCGAGCACGGGCAGACCACTGGGTCGAGGCAGAAAATTGTGTGCTGCGGGTATTCCGCCGCGAGTCGGTTGACCATGTTGATCTCGGTGCCGATAGCAAAGGTGGTCGGCTCGGTTGCGGCAGCAACGGCCTTCTGAATGTAGTCGGTCGATCCGGCCTCATCGGCGGCATCCACAACCGGCATCGGGCACTCGGGGTGCACGATCACACGCACACCGGGGTGGTCAGCGCGAGCTTGCTCGATTTGGCCGACGTTGAAGCGCTTGTGAACGCTGCAGAAGCCGTGCCAGAGAACCACCTTGGCCTCGTTGAGCGTCGCGGCGTCATTGCCACCGAGGGGCTTGTTCGGGTTCCACATCGGCATGAGATCGGTCGAAATGCCCATCTTCTTTGCCGTGTTGCGACCGAGGTGCTGGTCGGGGAAGAACAGCACGCGCTGACCGCGCTCGTAGGCCCACTCCAGCACGGTTGTCGCGTTCGAGCTGGTGCAGACGATTCCACCATTACGACCACAGAAACCCTTGAGCGCAGCAGACGAGTTCATGTACGTCACGGGGATGATCGGCACCCGGCCATCGGCATCCGGCTCGGTGCCGTACACCTCAGTGAGTTGCTCCCAGCACTCCTCGACCGAATCAATGTCTGCCATGTCGGCCATCGAGCATCCGGCGGCGAGGTTGGGCAGGATGACCGCCTGATCGGAGCGCGCAAGGATGTCGGCGGTCTCGGCCATGAAGTGGACGCCACAGAACACGATCGCTTCAGCATTCGGCACGGTTTGGGCGGCGTTGGCGAGTTGGAAAGAGTCCCCTAAGAAGTCGGCGTGCTGCACAACTTCATCCCGCTGGTAAAAGTGACCGAGGATGACGGCACGATCGCCGAGGGTCGCCTTTGCGGCAATGATGCGCGCGTGCAGATCCTCGTTTGATGCCTTCTGGTACTCAAGCGGAAGCTGCCCCTGACGTGGTGCTCCCGTCGGAATCACGTCGCCCATCGATGCGCCAGGACCATAGCTCGGCACACCGAGGTCGAAGGTCCACGGGCCATCCGCTAGCTCAGGAGCGCAGGTTTCGCCGTCTCCGGTCTTGGTAATGCGCTGAATTGTCGAATCAATGGATGACACGAGTGCTCCCTGTCTTTAGATGGCCGAGCGGGCCGTTGTCGACGAGCTCAACGCCCTCGTCATAGCGGTAGAGCCTCGGCGGCCGGTGACGCCCACCCGAGACAACGTGGTTTGTGGGCACCAGTGAGCCCGAGTTTTCGATTTGGCGGCGAAAGTTTGCGGGGTCGAGTTGCCGTTGCAGCACGGCCTCGTGCACGAGTCGCAACTCACTCAACGTAAAGGTTTCCCCGAGGAAGGCCCGCGCAATTCGTGAGTACTCCATCTTGGTGCGCAGTCGCCAGAGGGCGTAGTCAATGATGACGTTATGGTCGAAGGCAAGCTCAGGAAGGTCATCGGCGGCAAACCAGCGAACGTTCTCTCCCTCGGTGGCGCGCTCGGCTTCCTCTTGACGCACGAGCGCCCAGTAGATGATCGACACCACGCGACTGCTGACCGAGCGTTCAACATCGCCAAAGGCGTAGAGCTGCTCAAGGTAGGCGGGTTCGAGCGCGGTGGTTTCGAGCAGATTGCGAGCCGCGGCATCCGCCAAGCTCTCGTCGTTGTCAACCCAACCACCTGGCAGCGCCCACTGTCTGGCAAAGGGCTCGCGCGTGCGGCGAACCAAAGGGATCCACAGTGCGCTCTGACCGGATTCGGGGATGGGGCGCAGCGCGAAAATCACGGTTGATACCGCGAGCGAAATTCGCTGTTCGCTCTTCTGCATCGCCACTCCCTTCAGTAAGAGTCATCTTGACCTGAACACAGAATACACCTTAAAGTCAGCCTGACCAAAACGGTACGACCGCTAGCTGGGAGAGGTATCAGGGGCGTCAATTGCCCCACCGAAGCGCCGTGTACGACCGGCATAAATCTCAATCGCCTGCCACAACTGTTCGCGAGTGAAATCAGGCCACAGCGTGTCCAAAAACACCATCTCGGCGTACGCACTCTGCCACGGCATAAAGTTGCTCATCCGCTGCTCCCCCGACGACCGCACAAACAGGTCAACATCGGGCAATTGCGGTTGGTATAGGCGCTTCTGGATGAGCTTCTCTGAGACGGCAGACGGCTTCAGCCTGCCCGCCGCAACATCATCAGCGATCGATCGCACAGCATCCGCAATCTCGGTGCGACCGCCATAGTTGACACACATCGTCAAAGTCAGGGTGCTGTTGTTTTCTGTGAGTTTTTCGGCAAACTGAAGCTCCTTGATGACCGAAGTCCACAGTCGAGGCCGACGGCCGGCCCAGCGCACACGCACGCCCCACTCATTGAGCTGATCCCGGCGACGGTGCAGCACATCCCGATTGAAGCCCATCAAAAAGCGAACCTCGTCGGGCGAACGACTCCAGTTCTCGGTCGAAAACGCATACACACTGATGTGCTTCACTCCGATTTGGATGGCACCAGCCACGACATCAAGCAGGCTCGCCTCGCCCGCCTTGTGGCCTTCTACACGCGTGAGGCCGCGCGCGTTGGCCCAGCGCCCATTGCCGTCCATGACAATCGCGATGTGCTCAGGTACCGAGCCCTTGGGCAACGTCGGCGGCTGGATGCCTGTCCAGTCGAGAGGACGAAACTCCCCAGCATCTTTGTGAGTTTTTGCTACGCGGCTCATGCGCTCCGATCCACATGCTGAATGGAACGAAGACTGCGCTCCAAATGAAACTGAGTGTAGGCGGCAACGACGCCGCTGGCTTGGGAACGTGACCGCTCCTCAGACGCTTCCGCAACATCCCACTGACCTGCCAGCAAGGCCCCCAGTAGTTCAAGCGTGTCAGGACTCAGTCGTGGCGAACCGGGCGGGGCGACCTCATCAGCCACGACACCACCCATCTGCGCGACGAAAACCGAATGCGGCCCTGGCGCCCCGGTCACCGCACAATCAACAAAACTCGGCGCCCAACCCGCAATCGAGAGGCTCCGCAAGAGGTACGAGTCAAGAGTGAGGCTCGGGTTGTGCTCGCGCCGCGCGAGAGACCGCAGCGCACCAACCAGCAGAAGATATTGCTGCAAGGAGCCATCGTCATCCGTGACTTTGTCTGCCGTCTCGACCATCACGCTTGCGGCGGTATAGCTCGCATAGTCGGCGGTAATCTCGGAACCATACGACCCGAGTGATTCTGCCTGCTGGATGATATCGAGACTACGACCGATATAACACTGGATGTCGGCAACCATAAATGGCTCCAGTCGCGCCCCAAACTTGGAGGCCGTGCGACGCACCCCTTTGGCTACCGCCCGGATCTTGCCGTGTTCACGCGACAGCATCGTGACGATACGGTCGGCTTCACCCAGCTTGTGGGTGCGCAGCACGACGGCTTCATCACGGTAGGTAGGCACGGTTCAAGTATCCCCCGGCATGTTGCGGTTTGCTGTGCGACGGCCCGAAGGCCGAATCGTTTTGGGTTCGTCTGCAGCAAACGGAGCGAGTTCGGAGTAGATTTTGGGCAGAACTGGGAACCTACTCCGAACCTGCACTTGACTTCTAGGAGAACACAATGATTCTTGTCACTGGTGCGACGGGCGCCCTTGGCAGACCGACCGTTTCGCTGCTCGAGGCGACCGGTCATGAAGTGCGATCGCTGAGTCGACGCCCGGGTCCGGGCCGCGTAGTTGGCGACCTGAGCACCGGATCCGGTATCGCTGCTGCACTTTCTGGCGTGACAACGGTCGTGCACTTAGCGAGCGGCGCGAACACCCACGATTCGCACCAGACGCGGCAACTGCTGAGGGCCATTGCCGCGCATCCGGTTGACCATGTGGTGTTCATGTCGATTGTTGGTGTCGACAAGCATGCGCTCGGCTACTATCGCGACAAGTATCTGTGCGAGCAATTCATTGGTGCCTCTGGAGTTCCGTACACAATTCTTCGCGCCACTCAGTTCCATAGTTTCGTGGCGCGCCTATTCATTCCTCAACGCCGGCTGCCCGTCACCATCGTTCCGTCTTTCCGGATGCAGCCGGTAGCGGTGGATGAGGTGGCCGAACGACTCGTCGAACTGGTGGATGCTGGCCCCAGCGGCCGCGTGGCGGACTTCGGTGGCCCGGAGCAGCTCAGTTTTCGGGAATTAGCACACCAGTGGAACTCGGCGCATTCGCTGCGTAAACCGGTGTGGTCATTGCCGGTTCCTGGAGCCATCGGCCGGTCCTTCGCGCGCGGATTTCACCTCGCTTCGCTGCCCGGCGACGGGAAAATTGCGTTTTCTGCCTACGCCGAAGCACACGCCCGCGCGGCGGCTTCGCTTCGCAACTCAGGCGCGAACTAATTCAGTGCTCGAGCGCGAGCAGGAGCACGTGCACGTGCACAGCTCCGACGCGAATTAGCTCACAACGTTGACTCCCGTTAGTCGGCCGCGAGCTCAAATTGCTCCCACCCCTTTCGGAAATTCAGGAGATCCGCGGCGCGCACGAGCGCGGACCCACCAGCTGTGGAGGTCGAGTGCGCAAATCGTTTCGGTTTTCCTGAGTTTCCGAAGGCCGCACCACCGAAAGGCCGCTCGCGTCGGCCCATCGACCCCGATTTGCCGGGCGACGATTGCAGGCTTGCCCGCCGCACAACCGGGCACGACTCACTATGCGTGGTACGAATAGTGCGTGAATGAGACCTTCGAGATCCCTCTGTGGGCCGGACTGTTGGCCGTCGGCGTTGGTGCAATGCAGGGAGCAATGTTTGCGGCTCAGTTTCGCGATCGCCGATTGGATCTACTGGGAGTGGCAATCATCGGCATTTCGACAGGTTTCGGCGGCGGCATGGTCCGCGACATAGTCCTCTCTGAGGTGCCGGTGGTGTTGACCACTAACTGGTATCTCATCGTGGCGACAGGTGCTGCGCTCTTCGGAATGTTGCTTGAGCGCCTCATTTCACGCATGGGGCCCCTAATTACAGTGCTGGATGCACTCACAATTGGTCTCTTCGGCGCTATCGGCACAACAAAAGCGCTCTCATTGGGCCTTCCAGAGGTCCCAGCAATCTTTGTCGGCGTGATCTCTGCCATCGGCGGATCGATCATGCGCGACGTACTCCTGTCGATGCCGATCGCACTGATGCATGTCGGATCCCTCTACGCCGTAGCAGCGACCGCTGGCGCCACCAGCCTCGTGATTATGCGAAGTTTCGACGTTCCCGTATTTGTCGCCGCCACGATTTGTGTCGGTCTCACCGTGGGGGTGCGCGTGTTGGCTGTGCTCTTCAACTGGAGCCTTCCGGAGCAGCGAACCATCAGCGGTATGCCCAAATTTCGCCGTCGATAGCGGTCGGTCGCCGTCGATAGCGGTCGGTCGCCAGCGCTAGCCGTCGGTCGCCAGCACTCACCGTCGGCCGCCAGCACTCGCCAGCGCTCCGAAACGTACTCAAGACCTACCCAAAACCTGCCAGTTAACGGGCACAAGCCCCACGAAAAATAGGTGGGGCTTGTGAGCAAAACCGAACGCTAGTTACTTGCGACCAGTTCGGGTTCCGGAGCAGTGCGGTTTGCGCGAACCCAACGGTTGACCGCTGAGACAATCGCCTTGAGCGATGCCCGTGAAATGTCACCATCGATTCCGACGCCCCACAGTCGTTGACCGTGGATATCGAGCTCAACGTAGGCAGCAGCCTGCGCATTGCTGCCCTCGCTCATGGTGTGCTCGACGTAGTCGTAGAGCTTCACTTCAATACCTTGGCCTTGTGCGGACAGCATGCCCAAGAACGCGTCAATCGGACCGTTTCCTACGTAGCTGGTGTCGATCTCGCTGTCGTCGACGCGCAGTCGCGCTTCGAGGCTCACTTCACCATCGTTGGCGCTTGTCGTCCGTGTCGCCAGGAGCTCGTAACGGCCCCATTTCTGGTCTGCGTGATCGGCGGATGCCGGCAGGTATTCGTCCTGGAATGACGTCCAGATTTGCTCGCTAGAAACCTCGCCACCTTCGGAGTCGGTCTTCGACTGCACAACTCCGCTGAACTCGATCTGCAGTTTGCGCGGCAGATCAAGGTTGTGGTCGGACTTCAGTAGGTAAGCGACACCACCCTTACCCGATTGTGAGTTGACCCGAACAACAGCTTCGTAGCCACGGCCGACATCCTTGGGGTCGATCGGCAGGTAAGGAACAGCCCAGACCAGATCGTTGACGTGCTTGCCTTCGCGTTCGGCCTGAGCCGCCATCGATTCGAAGCCCTTTTTGATGGCATCTTGGTGCGATCCGCTGAACGCTGTGTAAACGAGGTCGCCAGCCCACGGGCTGCGCTCATGAACTTTCAGCTGGTTGCAGTGCTCTGCAGTGCGACGGATCTCGTCTAGGTCGCTGAAGTCGATCTGCGGGTCGATACCTTGCGTGAACAGGTTGAGCCCCAGGGCAACGAGGTCAACGTTTCCGGTGCGCTCACCATTTCCGAACAGGCAACCCTCGATGCGGTCGGCCCCGGCCATGTAGCCGAGCTCTGCCGCCGCGATTCCCGTTCCACGGTCGTTGTGTGGGTGAAGAGAGATGATGACGTTCTCACGGTGATTCACGTTGCGCGACATCCACTCGATGGAGTCTGCATAAACGTTGGGGGTAGCCATTTCAACCGTGGCCGGCAGGTTCAGGATGACCTTGCGCTCCGAAGTGGGCTTGAAGACTTCGAGCACCTGGTTGCAGATATCCACGGCAAACTCGAGCTCGGTGCCGGTGTAGCTTTCGGGCGAGTACTCGTAGAACACCTCGGTTTCCGGGACCATTGCCTCGGATGCCTTGCAGATACGAGCACCATTGAGCGCGATGTCGATAATGCCCTGCTTGTCTTTACGGAACACGACATCCCGCTGCAGCACGCTGGTGGAGTTGTAGAGGTGAACGATCGCTTGCTTGGCTCCCTTGATCGATTCGTAGGTGCGAATGATGAGTTCTTCGCGAGCCTGCGTCAGCACCTGAATGGTGACGTCATCCGGAATCGCATTCGTCTCAATGAGTGAGCGCACGAAGTCGAAGTCAGTCTGGCTCGCCGAGGGGAAGCCGACCTCGATCTCTTTGTAGCCCATCTTGACGAGCAGATCGAACATGATCCGCTTGCGTTCTGGACTCATCGGATCGATCAGGGCCTGATTGCCGTCACGAAGATCGACGGCGCACCAGCGCGGTGCCTGAGTGATGCGCTTCGATGGCCACGTGCGGTCCGGCAGATCAACAGAAATGATCTCGTGAAACGGACGGTACTTGTGGATCGGCATCGAGGATGCTGACTGATTGTTCTTCATTTGGTGCTCCTGCTGCTCTCAAGGCCTTGTGAGCCACTCGTTACGAATCTGGTCAGCCAATGACAAACTCCGCGACGAGTGAGGCCTGGATTAGGACTCGTCGCGGCAGCTAAGGAGGAGCAGACCGAACAACACCATTTCAGAATAGCACTGTGCAGCACTTCGCCGCCCAATCACCAATTAACCCACCTCACGACCCCGCCACAGGTGAAGGGCGGGGCCGTGAGATCAGGCGCGATTATTCGACGGCGAGAGCCTCCACCGGTGTAATACGGGTCACTCGGCGAGCCGGTGCGATTGCCGCGGTTAAGGCGAGCCCGCCCGCAAGGATCACTGTTGCGACAAGGATCCACCACGGGATAACCGGAAGCACGAACACGGCTGAGCCCGAAGTTGACCCCAACAGAGATTGAGCACCCGCCCAGCCGTAGAAGGTCCCCAGAATTAAACCCACTAGGCTCGCCGCGATCGTTAGTTGCGCGCTCTCCACACGGATCATTGCCCGTAACTGCGCAGCCGTGAATCCGAGTGCTCGCAGAAGGCCCAGCTCTCGAGTACGCTGCACAATACTCAACGAAAGCGTGTTAACGAGGCCCACTGCCGCAATAATCGCACTGAATCCAATCAGGATCGAGAAAGTGCTCGACAAGACAGAGAGAGCATCGGCGGCGCCGTCGGACTCCCCATAGGCCGGTGAGATCATGATCAGGAATCGAAAACTCTCCGTAGCGACTGCAAACATTGTGATCAGGGTGACCCCGATTACGAGGCCCAACGTGATGCGAGTGCTCCGTTCTGGATAGCGGAGCGCATTTTTTGCTGCGAGCTCCCCCGACGCTCCGCGCCCGATGAGTGAGCCAACTGCACGCAATACACGGGGCATAACGAACTGCGCACCAAGGATAAAGCCCGTGAATGAGATCACTCCGCCCACGAGTGAGATCAGCATCCCCTGTTGAGTCACTAGCCCGACAAGCATGCCGAGCACCACGACTCCCAGGCCGACACCGCACAGGAGGGTTGACCCCACAACTCGTCGCACAGCTGACTTCCCGGAGTGAGCGAGCGAATCTACGGATGCTCCTAGTGCTTGCATCGGGGTAACGGTGAGCACCCGTCGCGATCCGACCCACGCTGCGAGCCACGTAGTGAGAACTACACCAACGATCGGAAGAAGGGCGATGGGATCAAAGAAGCTGTACGCGATTGTCGGCAGCACATCCGTGGACTGTGCGAACTGGAATATCGCAAAGGCGGTCAGCGCGCCAAAGATGGCGCCAATTACCGCACCGATAGCGCCAACAGCAAGACCTTCGCGCGCAACTTGCTCTCTCTGGCTGCGCGCACTGCCCCCGATCAGTCGGACGAGCGCAATCGTGCGGGTGCGCCCCGCGATCACGGTGGCGAACGTGTTCGCTGTGACTATTGACCCCACGTACACCGAGATGACGATAAACACGGAGGCCAGCACGCTCAGGGCCATCTGAACCCCCGCGCGCTGCCCGTAGTCTTCGTTCAACGTGAGCGAAGTAGCGAGGTTGTTAGTGAGCTGCAATAGGGCGACGCCGAAGGCACTGCTCAAGGCCGCGACGAGGATACTCGAGGCGTGATCGCGAAGATTCAGCAACCTCACGATGCCGTCTCCATCTCCAGCATGAACCGGCTAATGTCCGCCGCGCTTGATCGGCCGCGGTCGTCCACGACGCGTCCGTCGGCCAAGAAAATGATGCGATCGGCATAGCTCGCCGCGATCGGGTCGTGGGTTACCATCGCGATACTTTGACCGAATTCTGCGCTTGCAGCAGCTAGGAGTGAGAGCACTTCACGACTGGTGCGGGAGTCGAGGTTTCCGGTTGGCTCATCAGCAAAAATGAGTTCTGGGCGGGAGCCGAGCGCCCGCGCGATGGCGACGCGCTGCTGCTGCCCTCCCGAGAGCTCGTGCGGGCGATGGCTCATCCGTTCGCGCAACCCCAAGGAGTCGACCAATTGTTCAATCCAGCCACGCTCAGTCGTTGACGGAGACCTCCCATCGAGCTGAAACGGAAGCAAGATATTTTGCTCGATGTCGAGAGTGGGTACGAGGTTGAACGCCTGAAATACGAACCCCACGCGCCGACGCCGAAGCATCGTCAACTCGGTGTCGTCAAGATCAGTGATGTCCGTCGAGCGAAGCCACACTCGCCCCGAAGTCGCCGTATCGAGTCCGGCGAGAATGTGCATGAGTGTCGATTTGCCGGAGCCGCTCGGGCCCATGATCGCGGTGAATTCCCCGGCACGGATGCCCAGCGAAACGTCACTCAGCGCTGTCACCCTTGTTGAGCCTGAGCCATACGATTTTGAGAGGTTTTCGACCCGAGCAATGATCTCGGATCTCCCGCTTGAATTGTCCATGTTTCAAGCTTGTCGCGGTCGACCCACGAGCGAATCAGCCTGCAGTGCCCACCGTGTCATCCTCGAGGATGAGTTAAGCGAGCCCATTCTCATAGGCGTAGACGACAAGCTGAACTCGGTCACGGAGACCGAGTTTCGTCAGCACTCGACTGACGTGAGTCTTAACTGTTGCTTCACTCAAGAACTCTGTTTTCGCGATCTCCGCGTTACTGAGTCCACGAGCGGCCAGTAAGAAGATCTCCCGCTCTCGAGCCGTGAGAGTTTCGAATGAAACCGGCTGGACTCGGGGAGCACTGCCGAAGTGTTCGAAGAGCTCTCGGGTCGCGGCAGCGGCAATGACGCTTGTGCCCGAATGCACCGTTCTAATAGCAGCGAGTAAGAACTCAGGGTCAGCGTCTTTCAACACAAAGCCACTCGCACCGGCCCGAATCGCACGTGCGGCGGCCTCGTCGAGGTCGAATGTAGTCAGCACGATGATGCGCGGATGCGGAGCGTCCGTTCCCTCAAGAATCGCTCGTGTCGCCTCGATACCGTCCATCACGGGCATGCGAAGGTCCATCAGCACTACATCGGGCTGGGTCTCAGTGACCATGCTGATTGCTTCAACGCCGTCGCCAGCCTCACCGACGCACTCAAGGTCGGTCTGGGAGGAGACGAGCATCCGGATGCCTGCGCGGAAAAGTGCTTGATCGTCGACAAGGGCGACACGGATGGCGCTCATCGGACCACCGGCATTGTGACGACGATCTCAAATTGGCTGTCGTGGTCTTGAACGGTCAATTCTGCCCCGGTCAACTGCGCTCTTTCTCGCATTCCGATAAGACCATGCCCCGAGTGCGGTTGCGTTTTTTCTTGGGCGCCCGCACGAGGAGATTCGTAGTCGTTTGTCACCGAAACTGTCACAGTGCTTTCTCCCCAGTCCAGAACGAGTGCTGCGGGTTGGGATGTGTCCCCATGCCGGAGCGCATTGGTCAACGCTTCTTGAACGATTCGGTAGAGCGTGATCTGCTGCCCCATGGGAATCAGCGGAGAATTGCCTGTTTCGGTGACAACAACGTCGAGCCCCGCCGAGCGAATCTGGTCGACCAGCGAAGCAATATCGGCGAGCCCCGGCTGTGGCCCCGCTGTCTGACTGTGCCGCAATTGCCCCAACAGCAATCGAACATCAGTAAGCGCTTCGCGTGCGGTTCCAGAAATTGTTGACAGGGCACGTTCGGCTGAGCCCGGGTCGGCTGCTGACGCATAACGCGCACCATCCGCTTGCGCGATCACGACCGCAAGTGAGTGTGCCACCACATCGTGCATATCTCTCGCGATCTGATTTCGTTCGTGCTCGATGGCTGCAATCTGCTCAGCAACCAGCCTGCCCCGCTTGTTTTCTTGAGAGATTGCTTGAGTTCGCGCGAGCAATCCCGCAGTCCAGCTCAAACAGAGAAGCGCGAGCATCCCTCCAAGAGTGACGGCGAACTGGAAGATGCTGTCTGAGGTCAGCGAAAACTGAATCGATGCCCAGCTCCCCGTCGACGGAGCCCACGAGACGACGAGATAAATCGCCCCCAGTAAGGAACCAACAACGGTCGACACTAACCCGGCAAGCCGCACCCGGCGGGAGCCAAAGCGGGCCGAGGCGAAAAGCACGACAAGAATCGCGAGGTTGGCCCCGTCCACGGGCAGCAGAAAAGCCATCTGGGTAAGCGCCGCAAACCATGAGATTGTCAACGCAATCGCCGGACTCAGCCGCCGCACCGCGAGGGCAAGCCCTAAACCGAGCACAACGAACCACAACGACACAACGTCAATGCCGATAAGCGCGCGCACGGCAGTGGCGACGAGCGCAATACTCACGTCTGTAATGAGAGCGCCACGGGACAGAGTGCGGATCATGACATCAACGCTACGCGGCTGAGGCATCGAAAAACCCGTAATCTGGGCGATCGGATCGCAGAATCATCCTTCCGATGTACACAAGGTGACCACCGCCGACTAGAAGCCGAGACGCCCCAGCTGCTTCGAGTCACGTTGCCACTCCTTGGCAACCTTGACGCGAAGCGACAGGAAGATCTGCTTGCCAACGAGCTTCTCGATCTCCGCACGGGCACGAGCTCCAACATCCTGAAGCCGCTCACCACCCTTACCGATGATGATTCCCTTTTGGCTGTCACGTTCAACGAAGATGTTCGCGAACACTTCGAGAAGGTTCTTGTCTTCGCGTTCGATCATGTCGTCGATCGTGACGGCGATCGAGTGAGGCAGTTCATCCATGACGCCTTCGAGTGCGGCTTCACGAATGAGCTCTGCAACGCGCGACTCTGTCGATTCATCGGTAACGGCATCATCCGGGTAGAGAGCTTCGGAGACGGGCATGAGCTTCACGAGTTCGGTTGACAAAATATCGAGCTGGATGCTGTCAAACGAGGAAATCGGAATGATTTCGTCCCAGTCGCGCAACTCACTGACCGCACGGAGTTGCTCAGCAACACCCGGTCGCGACGATGCGTCGATTTTGGTGACAATGGCCACCTTTTTTGCGCGCGGGAACGAATCGAGCTGTTCGTTGATGTAGCGGTCGCCCGGGCCGATCTTCTCGTTCGCGGGGATGCAGAGACCGATGACGTCTACTTCGCCAAGGGTGTCTTGCACGATCGAGTTGAGCCGCTCTCCCAGGAGAGTGCGCGGCCGGTGCATTCCGGGGGTGTCGACGATGATCAGTTGACCATCTTTTCGATGCACAATTCCGCGAATAGCACGACGGGTTGTTTGCGGTTTTGACGAGGTGATGGCCACCTTTTCGCCAACAAGAGCATTCGTGAGGGTCGATTTTCCGACATTGGGTCGACCAACAAAGGTCACAAATCCTGCTCTGAACTCACTGGCGTCGGTCACTGTGATTCACCGTTCTCTCGTTCATTCGAGATTGAGTCGTACTGATTGTCTAGAGAAGGGTCTTTAGCAACGAGCACTGTGCTGATGCGTTTGCGCCGCCCTTCGGTGCGCTCGGCCGTGAGAACAAGTCCGGAATAGTGCGCTACGGCACCGCTCTCCGGCAGTCGGCCCAACGTTTTCATGATGAGACCACCAACAGAGTCGACTTCGTCATCATCAAGTTCGAGTCCGAAGAGGTCGCCCAGTTCGTCAATGGGCAATCGCGCGCTCACACGGTAGGTGCCGTCGGCGAGTTCTTCGAACTCTGCGACCTCGCGGTCGTACTCGTCTGAGATATCTCCGACAAGTTCTTCGATGAGGTCTTCCAATGAGACTAGCCCTGCGATGCCGCCATATTCGTCAACGACCATGGCGAGATGATTCGATTCGAGCTGCATTTGGCGCAGCAGGCTGTCAGCGCGCTGCGACTCGGGCACGAATAGTGCAGGCCGTGCTAGTTCTCGTGTGGTCAGTTTGTCTGCCTCGATGGGTTGTTCGTAGACGACTCGTGCGACATCGCGTAAGTACAGCACGCCCATTACTTGGTCGATGTCTTCGCCGATTACGGGAACTCTCGAAACACCGCGACTCAGGAAAAGCCCCATCGCGGCGCTGGCGGTAACATCGGCCTCTACCGTCACCATGTCGGTGCGCGGGATCATTACTTCACGCACGACTGTGTTGTTGAACTCGAATATTGAGTGGATGAGATCGCGATCGTCCTGATCCAGAACTTCGTGTTCTGTTGCTTCGTCGACCATGCTCAGCAGTTGTTCTTCGCTGGAGAATGTAGCGGTGCGAGGTCGCCCGGGTGTCACTCGGTTGCCGATTGCGACGAGGGCATCAGCGATCGGTCCCAAGATGACACGGATGCCGCGAACAACGGGGGCTGCGATCTGAACAACTTTGCGCGAGTGTGCTCGTCCGACGCTCCTGGGGCTGGAGCCGACGAGAACGAACGAGGCGCCGGTCATGATGAGCGCACTGAACAGCAGGGCAAACCACCACTGTTCAAAGACGGAGGCGAATACCAGCGTTACAAGAACTGCAGCGGTCGTTTCGAGCACAATTCGCATGAAGTTGAGCGCGTTGAAGTGCGCGCCCAGATCTTGCGAGATCGCCAGAATGGCTTTCTTCGCGCGGCTGCGGCCAGCCAGTTCGACGAGGTCGCTCCGACTCAGCACTGTCAGTGCCGAGTCCGCCGCCGCAAGCAAACCACCGAGCGAAACGAGGATGATCGCTGCGGTGATGAATATGCCGTTCAGCATGAGCGGCTACCTACTTCGTTCGGCTAGGGCAAAGCCCAACAGGATTTCGCGCTGAAGGCTGAACATCTCTTTTTCTTCGTCAGGTTCTGCATGATCGAATCCGAGCAAGTGCAGCAGGCCGTGAGTTGTCAACAAAAGCATTTCCTCGAGGGGGGAATGCCCGGCAGTTTCGGCCTGGGAAATGGCGACCTGAGGGCACACCACAATGTCACCGAGTAATCCGGCGGCCGTTTGGCGCTCTTCTGTTCCCGGGCGAAGCTCGTCCATCGGAAAGCTCAACACATCGGTGGGACCCGGCTCGTCCATCCACTGCACATGAAGCTGCTCCATTGCTGCTTCGTCGACAAAGACGATGCCGAGTTCGGCATCCGGGTGAACATGAAGCTGGTCGAGAGCAAAAGTGCAGAGGCGCTGAAAGGCATGCTCATCTACGACAATGGTCGACTCGTTGTTGATTTCAATTGACACGCTATCGTCCCTCGTGATTGCGGCTGCGAGCTCGCGGTCGGCTCTTGCGGTTGTAGTCGTCGAGCTGCTTCTCAGCATCGTAGGTCGTGTAGGCATCAACAATCTTGCCAACGAGAGTGTGACGAACAACATCTGCACTCGTGAGTTCAGCAAAGTGGATGTCGTCAATATCTTGCAGAACATTCGAGACGAGCTTGAGCCCGCTCGCTCCTTCTGGCAGGTCGACCTGAGTGATGTCACCGGTGATGACCATCTTCGAGTCGAATCCCAATCGGGTGAGGAACATCTTCATTTGCTCTGGAGTGGTGTTCTGGGCCTCGTCGAGCACAACAAACGCGTTGTTGAGGGTGCGACCTCGCATGTAGGCGAGCGGCGCGACCTCGACTGTGCCTGCCGCTAGCAACTTAGGAACCAGTTCTGGATCCATCATGTCGTTGAGCGCGTCATAAAGCGGGCGCAGATAGGGGTCAATCTTGTCGGTCAGCGAACCGGGCAGGAAGCCGAGCCTCTCCCCCGCCTCGATGGCTGGGCGGCTCAAAATAATGCGATCAACTTCTTTGCGCTGCAACGCTTGAACGGCCTTCGCCATTGCTAGGTACGTCTTGCCGGTTCCGGCTGGGCCGATACCAAATACGATGGTGTTGTTGTCCATCGCTTCGACATACTGCGACTGCCCCAGCGTTTTAGGGCGAATAGCTTTGCCCCTGGCGGTAAGAATTGTTTGGCCAAGGAGGGCGTTGGGGCTGCCCTGACTCTGACGCAGGATGCTCGCTGATGCATCAACTTCTTGAGTGCCAAGATCATGACCATTGCGAACCATTGCGATGAGTTCGTCAACGAGTTCTTCGGCAGCAGCAAGGGGAACCGGATCCCCGGTCAGGGTGATCTCGTTTCCACGGACATGCATTTCTACATCGGGAAATTTACTTTCCACGACCCGGAGCAGTCGGTCTTGGGGACCAAGCAACTGCACCATAGCAACGCCGTCTACTTCGATTGCCACGCTCTCGCGGTCCTCCGGAGGCGTCGTTTCGGTACGTGCGGACTCAGAGTCACTAATGACCAAGGGTGCCTTCCTCGAGGTGTCCACCGAGCACGTGAGCGTGAACGTGGAACACTGTTTGACCGGCACTTTCGCCGGTATTGAAAATCAATCGGTACTCGCTATTGGTGTGCTCGTCTGCGAGTTGCTTGGCTACTGCGACTAACTCGGCGAGCAAGGCCGGGTCGCCGGCCGCCAACTGGGAGACGTTAGCGAATTGCTCGGTTTTGGGAACAACGAGCAAATGAACGGGTGCTTGCGGGGCGATGTCGCGAAACGCAATCACGGAATCTGACTCGAAGACAATATCCGCGGGAATCTCGCGAGCGATGATCTTCGTAAAGATCGAAGGTGAATCAGACATACCTCTAGCCTAAACCTCTAGGCCCAGCGGCCAAGTTTGACGTTCAGCACAGCGAGGGCAGCAGGGCCAGCGGTGGACGTGCGCAAGACTTCACTGCCCAGTCGAACAGTGGATGCTCCGGCCGCGGTGAGAAGCTCCAACTCGTGGTCAGCGACCCCGCCCTCTGGCCCAACGACAAGCACGATGTCGCGATCGTCCACGACGAGGTCAGCGAGAGTTTCGGTCGCGGTTGGCTCGAGGACGAGCATCCGCGTGCTTGACGCAAAATCAGCCAGTTGTTTCGTTGTGACCAGATCGAGCACGTCAGGTAACCACGTGCGTAACGACTGTTTGCTCGCTTCACGCACAATTGCCGCCCACCGATCGCGTCCTTTCGCGACCTTTGCGCCTTGCCAGCGCGAAATACTTCGTGCTGCCGTCCACGGAATCACACCGTCAATGCCGAGTTCGGTCGCTACTTGAACCGCAAGCTCATCACGGTCGGCTTTGGCCAATGCTTGAGCGAGAAACACCGCAGGGGTGCTGCGTGGCGTGCGGTGCGTCTCGGCTACTTCGATGCTGAGTTCTGTGTGTTCGGCAGTCGTGATGGGCCCCGAAACTGTGAGCCCAACACCATTGCTAATCGCAATCGTCTCGCCAACCTTGAGGCGTGAGACTGTCACCGCATGGCGGGCTTCCGCTTTCGTCAGCGAAACCGTATCGCCGACCTGCGCGTCGTCGAGCTCTTCATCAATGTACAGGTGCGCCACGGTCGTCGCCTACAGGAACCGATCGCGAAGCTTCGCGAACAGGCCCTGCTGGAATTCAGCAAAATGCGGTTCTTTGCTCTTGCGAATGGCAGCAAGTTGTTTGATCAAGGTCTGCTCGGCACCACTCAACTTGGTAGGTGTGACCACTTGGATGCCCAAGCGCAAGTCACCTCGACCGCCTCCGCGAAGGCTCGTGATTCCTCGTTCCTTGACCGTGAGAACTTCACCGCTCTGAGTGCCAGGCTTGATGTGAACTTCGACTTTGTCATCGAGACCATCGAGCGTGACGGTGGTTCCCAAGATCGCGTCGAGCATCTGCACCTCGACGGTTGCGAGAAGATCGTCATCTGAGCGACTGAAGACGTCGTGATGACGGACTTTCATCTCCAAGAAGAGGTCTCCATTCGGGCCGCCTGCCGGGCCGACTTCACCCTGACCGGGCATTTGCAACCGCAAACCGGTTTCGACTCCGGCCGGAATGTCAACCGAAATGGTGCGCTGTGCGCGCACGCGACCTTGGCCGGCACACGTGGCACACGGGTTCACGATGATGTTGCCGTATCCGCGGCATGTGCCGCAGGGACTCGACGTCATGACGTTGCCCAAAAGGCTGCGCACTTGGCGCTGGATCTGGCCGCTACCCTGACAAATATCGCAGCGCACTGGAGATGAGCCGGGAGCTGAGCAGTTTCCCTCACACGTTTCACAGAGCACAGCTGTGTTGACCTCGATGTCCCGTGAGACACCGAAGATGGTGTCTTTCAGGCTGACTTCAACCCGCAAGAGCGCATCTTGTCCCCGCTCCCGTCGCGAGCGTGGTCCAACGGATTGTCCGCCACCACCGCCACCAAAGAAGGTCTCGAAGATGTCGCCGAATCCGAAGTTCGCACCGCCGCCGAATCCGCCGCTTCCACCCATGTCGTACTGCTGACGTTGCTGCGGATCGCTGAGCACGTCATAGGCATGCGTGACGGACTTGAACCGCTCTGATGCATCTGCGCTCGGGTTGACGTCGGGGTGCAACTCGCGAGCGAGTTTGCGGTACGCCTTCTTGATTTCTTCTGGCGTGGCCTCGCGGGCAACGCCCAGTGCTTCGTAGTGATCTGCCAAAGTTCCGATTGCTCCTTACGAGCTCAGTTTTCTTCCAAAAGTCGCGACAGGTAGCGCGCTACCGCGCGAACCGCTGCCATGTTGTTCGAATAATCCATGCGGGTTGGACCAAGCACCCCGAGGCGTGCAATGCCGCCGCCAGACGAGGAGTACCCACCCGTGACGACCGAAGTCTCTTCCAACCCAAATTCTGCGTTCTCGCGTCCGATCCGCGTGGAAACGGACCCACTTGTTACTTGCATTTCTCCAAAGAGCCGTAACAACGTCACTTGCTCTTCTATTGCCTCAAGAACAGGAAAAATACTTCCCGAGAAGTCTTGCTCGGTTCGCGCAAGATTTGCTGTGCCCGCGAGAACAAGTTTGTCATGGCGATTGGCCAATACCTGTTCGATCAAGCTGGATGCCACCTGGCTGACGAGTGCCTGACGTTCCACAGGAAAAATATCCGCGAAGTTCGCGAGCCGCTCCGCCGCCTGAGGAAGCGACTGGTCGTGGAGCGCCGAATTCAGCTTTGCGCGCATCTCCCCCAGAAACACCTCGTCTAGAGGTTCGGAAACATCGATGAGCCGCTGCTCGACGAGCCCGGAGTCGGTGATGAACACCGTCATAATTCGCGAAGAATTAATGGGGACCAGCTCAACGTGGCGCACCCGAGCCGTAGCAAGAGACGGATACTGCACAAGCGCGACACTGTTCGTTAGCTGAGACAGCATGCGAACAGTGCGCGCAAGAACGTCGTCCAAATCGTCTGCTTGCCCCAGGAACGACTCAATTGCTTGACGTTGGGCGCTAGTGAGCGGCCTGAGATCTGCGAGCTGGTCTACGAATACGCGATAGCCCTTGTCTGTTGGCACACGGCCAGATGAGGTGTGAGGAGCGGTAATCAGCTCTTCGTCTTCGAGCAAAACCATGTCGTTGCGAATCGTTGCAGCAGACACCCCAAAGGAATGACGCTCGACTATCGACTTGGATCCGACAGGCTCGCGCGTAGCAACGTAGTCCTGCACGATGACTCGAAGCACGTCAAGTCCGCGGGCGGAAACCATGCCACCACCCACCTCTCTTGATTGGCACTCAATCCGTTCGACTGCCAATCTTACTCGACACTCCGTGACACAACCGTTGCACCACGCAACTCATTAGCGCTACCGTGTCTCTGTACTTGAGCGCTACCTCTTCGGGGAAATGCTCAGGTGGCACACCGAGCATTTTGATGAAACCCGGGAAGTTCCCTTGTTCACCTGAAAGGCACGAACTCATGACTGACGCAAATCCGCAGCCCGCCGCACCGCAGCCTGCCGCTCAACTGACCACGGCTGAGGACAACCAGTGGGCGTCATTCGCTCACTTGGGCGGAATCCTCAGCTTCCTGCCATCGCTCATTATCTGGCTGGTCTTCAAAGATCGCGGTGCTTTCACCAATGTGGAAGCCAAGGAAGCGCTGAACTTCCAGATCACATTGACCATTGCGCAGATCGCGCTCCTGATTGTCGGTTCGATTCTTACCGCAGTCACCTTCGGTCTCTTTGGCCTAATCCAAGGACTTCTTGGTTTCGCTATCTGGGCTGTCGGATTGATCTTCTCGATTGTCGGCTTCACCAAGGCAAAGGACGGCAACCACTACCGTTACCCCTTCGCTCTTCGTCTCATCAAGTAACGCGGTAGTTACCCGCTGAAAAAGACTCGGCCCCGGGAGCTTCGGCTCTCGGGGCTATTCTTTTGCCCAATGCAGGGTTTAATGGAGTCATGTCAGATTCCACACCTCCCACCAGCTCTCCGTACGCACCGATCCAACCGATGAGTCCAAGCGATGAGAAGCTCTGGTCAACACTGATTCACATCGGTGGAATCTTCTTGGGATTCATTTCAGCGCTCGTTGGCTACCTCGTCTTCAAGGACCGCGGACCGTTCGTGCGCGCCCACGCTCGCACTGCACTCAACTTTCAAATCACGATGTATATCGCGATGTTCCTTGGCGGGATTCTCACCGTCGTCGGAATCGGCTTCCTCATTATTGTCGCGGCCGCCGTTCTGATCGTCATCTTCAGCATCATCGCCGCAATCGCTGCGAACAAGGGGCAGGCCTACAGCTACCCGCTCACGTTCGAGTTCATTAAGTAACTCAGACCCATCGCTCTAAATAGGGGCGTCAGCGAGCAGTCGTCGTACTACGGCATCCGCGAGCAGGCGCCCCTTTAGTGTGAGCTCAATCGTTCCGCTCAGTGCGGCTCGTGCTTCGACGAGCTCTTCGGCAATCAGCCCAGCGACCGCGGTACGACCTTCGGCATCGAGCGTGTCAATCTGAAGCCCATTGCGCACCCGGGTGCGCAACAAGACGTGTTCCAAATACTTGCTGGAGTCAGCGAGCGTCTCTCGACCTGCCCCCGGAGAGTGCCCAGCGGCGATACGATCCGCATACGCCGCCGGGTGCTTCACATTCCACCAGCGCACTCCTCCGACGTGGCTGTGTGCGCCAGGGCCAACACCCCACCAGTCATTGCCCAACCAGTAGCCCAAATTGTGACGACTAGTGTTGCTGACCTCAGGATCATCGCTTGCCTTGCCCCAGTTGCTGACCTCGTACCACTCGTACCCGGCAGCCTTGAGCTTCTGCTCCGCTAATTCGTACATGTCAGCCTGAAGATCATCATCGACGGCAGCAACAACTCCGCGGCGAATCTGTGCCGCCAGCTTCGTGCCCGTTTCGATAATCAGCGCGTAGGCCGAAATATGGTCAGGATTCTGCGCGATCGCGTGATCAAGCGAACGCTCCCAATCCTGCAAAGTCTCGCCCGGAGTTCCGTAGATCAGATCGAGGCTCACATCGAGCCCCACCTCGCGAGCCCACGCCACAACATGAGGCACACGCTCGGGATCGTGAGTGCGCTCCAGCGTTGCCAGCACATGAGGCACTGCCGACTGCATTCCAAACGACACCCTCGTGAATCCGGCATCTTTGAGCGCCAGCAGGTAATCGCGGTCAACAGAATCAGGGTTCGCCTCAGTGGTCACTTCGACATCCGAAGCGAAACCCCAGGTGTCGCGCGCGGCAGCGAGCATGCGAGTGAGGTCGGTCACGGGCAACAGCGTTGGAGTGCCGCCGCCAAAGAACACTGTCGACGCTTTTCGGGGAGCAACGCCAGCCTGGGACAACACGGTGGATGCCAATGCCATTTCAGCGATCGCTTCCGTTGCGTAGTCAGACCGTTTCGCTCCGCGTAATTCTTCGCTCGTGTACGTATTGAAATCGCAGTAACCGCAGCGAACCCTACAGAACGGAACGTGAATGTAGACACTCCACTGACGGTTCTCAGAACCGGCGGCAGCGCTCTCTGGCAGCGCGCCGTCAAGGGGTGCTGGGTCGGCAATGGGCAAAGCACCTGGCACGAACGAGTCCCCTAAACAGCTGATCACACGAGCGTGCCCCAGCAGTTGCATGCAGGCACAACCTCAATTGTCGCACCTCGGTCATGGGAGAATGTCACCGTGACAACGCACATTCTTTGGGACATCGACGGCACCCTCATCCACAACTCTCGAGACGGTGCAACGGTCTACGTCGACGCTTTCACTCGCGTCACCGGCGCCCCACCACAGCGACGGATCGCTAGCCCGCACGGCATGACCGAGGGACAGCTGCTCGCCGAACTGCTGCAGCTCAATGGACACTCCCCCGCGATGTTGGATGATCTGCTCACCGAACTCGACAGTCGGACGCAAGCCCAGCACGACCTCGGCTTCACTCGCGAAGCCGTCGCCGGAGGTCAACGGGCGCTGCGCGAAGTCTCACGACACGGCTGGACAAACGCGCTGCTCACCGGGAATGGCCCTCAGCACTCGCGCTTCAAACTGTCGGCCGCCGGCTACTCCCTCAACGACTTCAACTGGCAGAACTCATTCTTTGGTGATCGATCGCCCAATCGCTCACACCTCACCTCGCTCGTCGCACCCCTGCTCGGTGCCGGACCGCACGTCATCATCGGTGACACCCCGAATGATGGGCTAGCCGCTGACAGCGCGCAATTGCCCTTTATCGCCGTCGCCACCGGAGCATTCTCCGTTGCCGATCTCCGGAACACCAACGCGCGACTGGTCATTTCCGACCTAGAGTCGGGCATCGACGACGTGATCGGCATCATCGCCGAGCTTGCCACGCGGGGCTAGTTCGATGTAACGGGGCCGGCAAGCGCTCGCAAATAGCGACCAACCACTACGTACTGCAAAACTCGCAAGGCCGGCGACAGCAACATCCATTTGGTTGACGACGGTCGTGAGAACGAACGAACTGTGATCCAAATCGAATTGTCGTCGCGGCGCTCAATCATGAATGACTCTTCACCACGCAACGGATGACCCTCTAGCGTTCCATAAGCAAAACCAGCGACCGTTGGCTGATCAACAACGTAAACGACACGTACTGGCTCGTGGGCCGCGAACAGACCTCGCCCTACCGTGAGCACTATGGTGTCACCAGGGCGAACTTTGGGGTGGGCATCATTGTCGTGCGAAAGATCGAGCGCTTCACCGGCGGGATCGCGAGGCAACACGGTCACACCGAAACCACTGCGGCGCTTAACACCCCACGTCAAAATTTGTTGGTGCGCGAGAGCCCACCGCTCATCGCCGTGACCAATTCTGGCCGTGCGCTCAACGCGACGAAAGCCCTTCGGAGGAAGAACGGTAAAAGTGCTGCCACGCGTGGCACCCACCGCGCCGTACGTAACAGGCGCATTCGGGTAGGTGCGGGCATCCACTTCGTCTACTTCTTCTCTTTGCCGGCTTCGACTTCACCAGACAGCGCTGCAATGAAAGCAGCCTGCGGCACCTCGACGCGCCCCACCATTTTCATACGCTTCTTGCCCTCTTTTTGCTTCTCGAGGAGCTTGCGCTTGCGGCTAATGTCGCCACCGTAACACTTAGCCAACACGTCTTTGCGCATCGCCCGAATCGATTCACGAGCGATGATCTTCGAGCCGATCGCTGCCTGAATGGGAACCTCAAACTGCTGACGCGGAATCAGCTTCTTCAAGCGTTCGGTCATCAGCACGCCGTAGGCATATGAATTATCGCGGTGCACGATCGCGCTGAACGCATCAACAGCTTCACCCTGAAGAAGAATGTCCACCTTCACGAGGTCGGCTTCCTGATGTCCACTTGGCTCATAATCGAGGCTTGCATAGCCCTGCGTTCGGCTCTTCAGGTGGTCAAAGAAATCGAAGACGATCTCACCAAGCGGCATCGTGTAGTGAAGCTCCACGCGGTCGGTACCGACATATTCCATGCCCTGCATGGTGCCGCGGCGCGACTGGCAGAGTTCCATAACCGTGCCGACGAAATCCTTCGGCGTAAGAACGGATGCCTTCACCATCGGCTCGCTCACACTAGCGATCTTGCCGCCAGGGAACTCGCTCGGGTTCGTCACAGTGGTGAACTTCTTGTCGTCACCCATCACTTCGTAAATCACCGACGGCGCCGTGGCGATCATGTCGAGGTTGAACTCACGTTCGAGCCGCTCACGCACAATCTCCAAGTGCAGCAGCCCCAAAAATCCGCAACGGAAACCGAAGCCAAGAGCAACAGACGTCTCAGGCTCGTAGACGAGCGCAGCATCCGAGAGTTTCAACTTGTCAAGAGCTTCGCGCAGCACCGGATAGTCAGAACCATCAATCGGGTACAAACCCGAGAAAACCATCGGCTTCGGCTCGGAATAGCCCTTCAGCGGAACCGTAGACGGCTTCGCGAAGTTGGTGACAGTATCGCCAACCTTGCTCAGGCGCACATCCTTCACACCGGTAATGAGATACCCAACCTCACCAACGCCAAGACCCTTTGTCGGTGTCGGTTCAGGTGCGCTCACGCCAATCTCGAGCAATTCGTGAGCCGACTTCGTCGACATCATCATGACCTTTTCGCGCGGCGTCATCCTGCCGTCAATCATGCGAACGTACGTAATAACGCCACGGTAAGCGTCATACACCGAGTCGAAAATCATGGCGCGGGCCGGAGCATCCGGATCGCCGATCGGGGCCGGAATCAGGCGCGTCGCCTCATCGAGCAACTCAGAAACGCCAACACCCGTTTTGCCAGACACCCGAAGAACTGTTGACGGATCGCAGCCAATCAGGCCAGCAATCTCATCGGCATACTTATCGGGATCAGCCGCGGGAAGATCAATCTTGTTGAGTACGGGAATGATCGTCAGATCGTTCTCCATAGCCAAATACAAGTTCGCCAGCGTCTGAGCTTCAATGCCCTGCGCCGCATCGACCAAAAGAATTGCGCCCTCACACGCCGCAAGCGAACGGGACACCTCATAAGTGAAGTCAACGTGGCCAGGGGTATCAATCATGTTGAGTGCGTATGCCTGCTCCTTACCGTTTTCATCAGTAAGGGCCCACGGCATACGAACAGCCTGGCTCTTGATCGTGATGCCGCGCTCACGCTCAATATCCATACGGTCGAGGTACTGGGCCCGCATATCGCGGTCGCTAACAACCCCCGTGACCGACAGCATGCGGTCAGCGAGGGTGGACTTGCCGTGATCGATATGCGCGATGATGCAAAAGTTGCGGATAAACGCGGGATCGGTCGAAGCAGGCTCAAGTGTGTAAGAGGCGCGAGGAGACATCCGCCCAATTCTCCCATGAGACCGGGCATCCTGCGCGCACGCGACCAAAACGGCAGGTCATCGCCAGACACTCGACCCCGGCAACCCGCTAACTAGCGGCCAAACGCAGCCCCTCTGAAGCTCTAGAACGCTGCCAAGAAGAGGAACGGCAACGAAAGAACAGCACCCGCCGCCAGCAGAACAACCCATCCAAAGGTAGCCACACACGCCAAAACAATGCCCCAGACCGAGAAACTGCGCCCCGAAGGCTCATCCCGAAGACCAAAAACACCCAAGATCACCGCCGCCAACGGCACAACAACACTCTGGGCAAAGAAGAACGACGCAATACCCAAACTCAACGCCAAAATGCTCATCGTGCGAGTCGAGCTCAGCGCCGGGCGGGACGAAGCAGCAACAGACGGGCCGGATGCTTGAGGTGCGGCATCGGCAGACGCAGCGTAACCAGCAGCAGGTGAATCAGCGCTCGAGCCCTGCTCATCAGACGGCGAAAGCACCACCGCAGAAGAATCCACAGTCGAATCGGAAGTATCGGAAATAGTTGAAGAAGTCATACCTCGACGATAGAAAACCATCAACACTCAAGGAATCGGGATAACCCCCGAAATAACTAGCGGGAAATACGTCAACACCCAGCAAAACCAGCACAAATGGCGTGGCACACCAGCAAAGAAAACCCCGCTGCACTAGCCTGTGAAAGCAGAACAACAAACGGACCCACGATTGTGGCCATAGCTCCACCGGAACCGAACAAACATAGTTTGTCCGGCGCTGGGGTCGCGCAATTGCTCCGCAATTGCCATAGCTCCACCGCGCTGGTAATGTTGCCTGTTGGCTTATGCATAACGTTCTTCGTCGAACAGTATGCGCATCGCGGCCGGGAATCAGAACACCGATTCTCTTCCACGGCCGCCCACCATCTCTGATCCACAAACAAGAAAGCACCTCAACGTGGCAAATATTAAGTCGCAGATCAAGCGCATTGGTACCAACAAGAAGGCACAAGACCGCAACCGCCAGGTCAAGAGCCAGGTCAAGACGGCTATCCGCGCAACTCGCGAAGCGATCAAGGCTGGCGACAAAGAGACCGCAACAGCACGTCTCGTCGCAGCAACCAAGACCCTTGACAAGGCAGCCGGCAAGGGCATCCTGCACAAGAACCAGGCAGCGAACCGCAAGTCGGCCATCGCCAAGCAGGTAGCAGCACTCTAAAGACCTCTGATCGGCGCAAAGCCGAACACAAAACGCCCCCACCGTTCGCGGCTGGGGGCGTTTGTCGTTAAGTCGTGCACGCAGGAAGCGCGACCGGCCAGAGGATACGACTAGCTAGTGGATGCCGCGAGCCGCCACAATCGAAATCATGCGTTCGAGCGCAAAGACAGGGTCTCGCCCCAAACCTTTAACCTGAGCATCCGTATCGGCAATTGCCTCAATGGCGGAGCCAAGCCCCGCATCACTCCAGCCCCGCAAATCTTTCATGGCCCGATCTGCCTGCCACGGTGCCATGCCGAAAGTCTTCGCAGCTTGGCCCGACGACATCGAACCGCCAGAAAGTTTTGCCATGGTGCGAATTTTTGAGGCGAAAGCGGCAACGATCGGAACCGGGTCAGCTCCAGAAGCCAGCGCATGTCTCAACAAAACCAATGCTTCCCCAGAGCGGCCGGCAATGGCAGAGTCTGCAACTTTGAAAGCGCTCGTTTCAACCCGCCCTGAGTAGTAGCGGGCAACAGTAGATTCGTTTATTTCATCGGCGTCGTCGGCGATCAATTGCTGACAGGCTGCAGCAAGCTCGGCGAGATCTGCCGAAAATGCCGAGACTAGAGTGCGGAGTGCACCCGGGGTTACGCGGCGACGTTTGGTGGAGAACTCGGCGGCAGCGAAGTCATACTTTTCGGCATCCTTTTTGAGATCGACACACAAGACCTCGATGCCACCACCTGTGCCTGAGCGGATCGCGTCCAGCAACTTCTTGCCGCGCACTCCGCCCGCATGACGAAGCACAACATAGGTGTCGTCAGCGGGAGCCTCCAAGTACTTCAGCGTCTCCGTGATGAACGCGTCGGAACACTTTTCGACGTTCGTGATGCGGATCATTCGAGGTTCACTGAAGAGCGAAGGACTAGCCAGGCTGATGAGTTCGCCAGGCGCGTACTGGTCGGCCTCAAGGTCGCTGACTTCGAGGCTGGGATCCTCGATCTTGAGGGTGTCGCGCAGCAATCGGATCGCACGGTCCGCAAGAAAACCTTCAGTGCCACTGACCAGTACGATCGGTGCCGGTCGCACGTTGTTCCACGTCAATTGCGGGATAGCGACCTTGGACTTAGCCGGCGTACGTGCTGGGGGCTTGGCGGCCACGAGACTCCTCACTTAGAACTGCGACCCCAGCTTATCCTCGCCCACCGACGTGCCGTTCCGACCACAAGCGCACCGCCCCAGCGCGGCTCCCCTGAGACACCAGTGCCAGTCCGGCGGTGTCGCTTCGCACTGCCGTGATTCCGGCCTCCTCAAGCATGTCAAGGGCATCGGCGGTCGGATGCCCGTAACCGTTCTCTGCTCCGACCCCGACCAATCCGAGAGTGGCATTGAGCGCGACATAGAGCGGCGGAAACTGGTCAGCGGAACCGTGATGGCTAACTTTGACAACATCCACTGTCGACAGCTGGTGTTCGCCAAATAGTCGCGCCTGAGCGCTCTCGCCAAGGTCACCGAGGAACACCGAACTGAGGCACTGCCGTTCGCAGTCGGGTCGTGGACGAAACTCGATCACCACACTGGCATCATTGCCCGGATCGATCCCGGCAAGACGTTCGCCCGGCCACAGTACTTTCCACCACAGTTCACCAAGCTGCCCGCGGTCTCCTGTGCTGGACGACAGCACCCGCGCCCCTGATGCCGTGAGGGCATCAAGCAACTGCTGATCTTGCGCTGATCCCGTCGGGCCGGCGAGCACCGTCTCCGCCTTTCCCAGTACCGCGTCGGCGCCACCAACATGGTCGTGGTCAAAATGAGTCAGAACGAGCAAATCGATTCTGCTTACGCCTAAACGGGCAAGACAGGAGTTGAGGCGTTCAGGATCGGACCCTACGTCGATCAGAGCGATTTGTGCGCCGCTTCGTACAACAACAGCGTCTCCTTGACCGACATCGCATTGGGCTAATTGCCACTCTCGCGGCCACGACATTGCTGCACTGACTCCCATTCCCGCTGCAGTGGCACCCGCAAGGGTCGACACGAGGACGAGTGCAGTGAGCGCTCGGCGGCGCCACGGTGGCCCCATCACCAACGCGGCCAACAGAAGCACGGTGAGGGTGCTGAGCGCGGCAACACCCACCCATCCTTCCCACCACGGGATGCGAGTCGCCGGGGCATCCGCAAAGAAGGTAGCCACGGCGGCAACCCACGCAGAGGGCACCCAGGCGATCCACAGCAGAGCGATCCCGATGGGTGGGAACAGTGAGAGCGCAACGCAAGCCGCCAATCCGACCACTGTTGCAATCGGGGCCGCCGGGGCCGCCAAGACGTTGGCAATCACCCCATAGGTGGGAAGAGTGGGCTGCAGTAGGAGCAGCACAGGCTGACACGCGAGCTGCGCTGCTAAGGGCACAGCAATGACAAGAGCCAACCAGCGCGGTAGCCACCGCCCAAGAAATTGAGCCAACGGTTCAGCAAAGAGCAACAGCCCGGCGGTCGCGAAGATGGACAACGCAAACGCGAAGTTGCGAGACAACCACGGGTCAAAGATGAGGAGACCAATCGCGGCCAATGACAGCACCGCCATACCTCGAATCGGCCGACCGCTGCCCAAAGCGATGAGCACCAGTGTTGCCATGAGCGCCGCGCGTAAAACGCTCGGATCCGGTGTCACGACAACGACGAATGCGAGAAGCACGAGCACAGAGAGCGCAATTCTCAACACACGATGGGCACCGATCCTGCCACCAAGAGCCATGATCAAGCCCACAACGATTGCGCAATTAGCTCCCGATACCGCAGTGAGGTGACTGAGCGAGCTCGTCTTCATTGCCGCATCCAATTCGTCACTAACGGCTGCGGTATCTCCAATCGCGAGTCCTCCGATCAGTTGCCCACCTCCTCCCGGAAGCACCTGTGCTGCCGAAGCAAAGGTGCGCCGCAACTGGTTTGCCCACTCGAGCGACGCCGGCGGTTCAGCGCGCCACAGCGCCTCCCCTGTTGAGAAGACCAAGACTGCTCGCCCATCGCCTGGCTCCGTCGACGCTAGAGTCGCCGTCACCGAGAATTCGACGCCGATCCCCCACTTGTCGCCCGGCAGCCCAGAACCTACACCGTTCGCTTCGCCGGTATCGGTTGCAACAGACAAGTTGCTCGCGCCGAACCGATCACTGTCCCGGAAGACCAGTGCCGGCGAGCTCAGCGGCACTGTCTCTCCATCAATAACCAGCGACGACAACTGGGCGTGGAAGTAATCGATGTCAGTGCGAACCGCAGAGGTTGTTGTTCCCCGCACCTCTACTTGCGCATGGCTGTCGGCAAGATCGCTCAATGCTGGCGGCTGACGAGCATCCGCGTGCACTGCAACGGAAGTCGCACAGAGGGCCGCAAGAGCACACGCGAGAGCAACACTGGCCAGCCATGATCGGCCGGAATTGAGGGCCAACGCGACCATCACTCCCGCCGCTAGCCACAACCCGACGGCGCCCTCAGTAGCCCACTGCGGCATGCCAATCACGAGCACCGCTACAAGCCACGCGAACGCTACCGGCAAACTCAGCCGCAGATCGAGACTCATACGGTAATCAGCTCGCGCAGTCCCTCGAAAGTTTTGTCTCCGATGCCAGACACGTTGCGCAAGTCATCGATGCTCGTGAAGCGACCATTAGCTTCGCGCCACGCCAAAATACGATCTGCCATCGCCGGGCCGACCCGAGGTAGCGTGTCGAGCGCTGCCGCATCTGCTGTGTTCAGGTTCACTCGCGAATCGGATGCCGCAGCATCCGTTTCAGCTTCACCAACTTCGGGTACAGCGAATTGTTCGCCGTCGGTCAACAGCCGCGCCAGATTAAGTTCTTCGCGATTGGCGGTTTCCGTGAACCCGCCAGCCGCAGCGATCGCATCGATGACACGGGCGCCATCCGCGAGCTCAAAAAGGCCGGGACGGGCAACCGCCCCCGTGACATGCACATAGACCGATGCCGCGGCAAGCGAAAACTCGCCCCCAGATTCTCCGGGCTCTCCCCGAGAAATCTCAGCAGCATCCGGTCGCACCGTGAGAGCTGTGGCCAGCACAGCGCAGCCGAGCGCGACCAAAACAAGCACGACCACCGCACCGACGCGCAACCGCAATCGGGCACGCCTAGCCTGCTCAAACTCTTCCACCCACAAAAACTAAGCGCGCCCCGTGGGATCGGAGCGCGCTTAGCTAATACGTGTGCAGTTGCTTAGCCCTCGGTCGGCTGTTGACGAGTCGCACAAGAGCACGAATATCGCACCGCTACGCTGGCCGCCAACCCTGACGTCAATTGCCGAGGAAGTTAGCGGACGCGCACCCACTCAACAGTCACCCCTTCAGGCAATTCAGGAGTTTCGTTGGTGTTCCACGGCCGATATTCATGTCCCTGACCTTGCGGTGATGGCCAGCCATACAAGCTGATATTCGTCGAGTATGGGGAGCCATCGAATACCTCCCTGGGACGAACTTCCTGCCCATCTTTCATCCACACTTGTCGAAGTTCGCCAGTAATACCGCCACGAAAGCCTGGGCCAATAATCGCCGGGTACGGCTCGGTCCAGAAAATGGTGATCAACAATGGCACGCTCAGCAGCGAGATAACCACGATGCTGGTCCTGCGCGAAACGGTGTAGCCGCTCGCCGTCCTCAAGGACTTGATGGCCACGTAGGTGATGACAATCCCCATAAGCGCGGCAAAAACCCAAAACATTGGCACTTTCAGGCCAAACGGCCCCAAGGTCATCGCGCCGCCAATAAGCGATCCCACATTGCCGATAATGACGGTGAGAAGGAGAATGCCGCCGGCCGCCAAATATGTGAGCTTCTCAACCGTTTTGATTGCGAGAGGAAGCAACGCCAAGTACACCGGAAAGAGCTCGGAAAAATTGATACCGAAGAGCAAAACAACCACGATGTTGAATGACAGACAAAACAACAGTGCAACGGCTACTGTCCGCCGGAAGAAAAGGAGCGGCAAGATCGAGCACTCTAGTAGCACTGTGAGCCAGTCAAGCAATTCGAGTGGTGCACCTGAGACGTCGCCCAGCCACCCAGCGAGAACGGTTTCTACACCATAGTTGGTTTGATAAAAGGCTAGCCATCCTGCGGTCGCCGAGTAGTCAGGATCAAGCCACCCGGTTGACGCCTTCAGTATCCCTGAGGTCAAGAAAAAGAATCCGACGAACAACGCCAGAACATCGAGCCGCGGACGAAGGTACCTTTCCGGGCGGAGCGAGAGTCTCGTTCCCCACGACCGGGCAAGAAATAGTGGCAAGAGGTACAGCAGAATATCGTGGTCAATTTTGCCGGTAGAAAACCGGATACCCGCCAAGACGATGAGAAGGATCGGCACGACGTAGCTCACTACTGAAGTGCGGTATCCAATGAGAAGAAGCAGCAGACCCAAGGTAACCACGGCTTGCAGCCCAAAAATAACGATCCCGCTTGGGGCCGCACTGAGGAGCATGAAAGGGCCAAGTGGCGGATTGAAGTAAGTCTCAGGCAGTGCCGAAACGGCAA
Source organism: Rhodoglobus sp. (assembly GCF_053580035.1). Classification (NCBI taxonomy): domain Bacteria; kingdom Bacillati; phylum Actinomycetota; class Actinomycetes; order Micrococcales; family Microbacteriaceae; genus Rhodoglobus; species Rhodoglobus sp. The sequence goes on from NZ_JBMDVL010000001.1 coordinate 490,688, forward strand.
TCGCGCTCTTTACGGAGCCAAAGGTTAAGAGGTACCAAGCAAAAAGTATTCGGACGACCGATAGCCATCCCTCGCGTGTTCCGTCAGCGGAAGTCATCGTTGATGAGAAACCACGAACGCCTTCTTGCGTTTGAGGCGTCACGAACAATTCATCTCTGCTGAGACGAAGCCAGAACGAGTTTTTTGCTCGCCAGCATGCGACCCCAGCTCGCTGACCCCGGATAAACGCCACACAAGAAAGTCCACGCCTGCATCGTGAAAAAGCGTGCCGGTTGTCATGAGGAATATCCTAGTTGGTTCGGGATCTCCCGCTCTGCTTAGCTGCCACCCACAGTCAGGCGGCAGACAGAACAGGCCACGCTCCCGGGCACACGCTAGGCGTGCCCGGTCGCCGCTAACCCGCGCGGCTCCTCGTAGTGCAGTTGCTTAGCCCTCGGCCGGCTGTTGACGAGTCGCGATGTTGACAAGCTTCGGTGCACGCACAATGACCTTCACGATCTCGCGGTCACCAACAGTGCGCTTGACCGCTTCGGATGCCATCGCGAGAGCTTCAAGGTCGGAACCATCGATCTTGGGCGAAACTTCGAGGCGGTCACGCACTTTGCCATCCACCTGAACGACGGCCGTTACGGATTCCTCAACGAGCAGCGAGGGGTCGGCCTTACGCCAGCCGGCAAGAGCAACCGTTGGCTCGTAGCCAAGCTTCTCCCACATCTCTTCTGCCGTGTGCGGGGCAAACAGGCTCAAGGCGATAGTGATGACCTCTGCAGCTTCACGCACCGCAGCATCCCCACCGCCGGCGCCGGTGTCAATCACCTTGCGGGTCGTGTTGACGAGGTCCATGATGCGAGCCACGAGCACGTTGAACTTCAACGACTCGGCAAGGCCAGGGCCATCAGCGAGGAAGCGGTGCGTTGCACGCCGAAGTGCGACATCGCCTGTCTTCCACTCAATCTCTGGTGCGCTTGTGACGTCTCCAACGAGACGGAAAGCACGAGCCAAGAACTTGTGGGAAGCGGGAGGGGAAACGTCTTCCCAGTTGATGTTTTCCTCGGGCGGGCCAGCGAAGGCGAGCGTCAGGCGGAGAGCATCCGCACCGTGTTCAGCAATTTCACCGGAGAAGGTGACGGCCTTACGGCTGCGCTTCGACATCTTCTTGCCCTCAGAGAGCACCATGCCTTGATTGAGCAGAGCGCTGAAAGGCTCGGTGAAGCTGACGTAGCCGAGGTCGAAGAGCACCTTGGTGATGAAACGCGAGTACAGCAGGTGCAAAATAGCGTGTTCGACTCCCCCAACGTACTGGTCGACGGGTGCCCACTTTTCAGCTTCTGCGGGATCGAAAGCTTTGTCTGGGTCGTTCGGCGAGAGGAAGCGCAAGAAGTACCACGAACTGTCAACGAAGGTGTCCATTGTGTCTGCATCGCGCAGGGCAGGACTGCCATCGCGCGGGTCAGTAACGTTGATCCAGTCCTCGGCTGCGGCCAGAGGCGACTTGCCCTTCGGCTTCAGATCCAAGCCCTCCGTTGATGGCAACTCGACCGGCAGTTGATCGAAGGGAACAGGAATCAGTTCACCATCAGAGCCGTGGATGATCGGGATGGGGGTTCCCCAGAAACGCTGACGACTGATCAGCCAGTCACGCAAACGGTACGTCTTCGCGGCGCGACCCGTTCCTGCTGCTTCGAGCTGTTCAACGATCTTCTTGATCGCGTTGCTCTTGCTGAGGCCATCGAGTGGTCCCGAGTTGATCATGCGGCCATCGCCCTGCAACGACTTGCCAGTGTCGCGGGGGTTCAACGGTGGCAGATCATCCGGAAGGATTGCCATTCCGTTCTCATCGAGCTCGAGCACCGGAATCGCACCCGTAATAGGCGCATTGGTGTCGAGGACGACGCGCACAGGCAGATCGAACTTGATGGCGAACTCGAGGTCGCGCTGGTCGTGCGCGGGCACAGCCATCACGGCACCGTGGCCGTAGTCGGCAAGAACGTAATCGGCAGCCCAGATCGGGATGCGCTCGCCTGTTACCGGGTTGACAGCGAAACGATCGAGAGGGATACCGGTCTTGGGGCGACCTGCATCTTTTCGCTCAATCTCCGTCTGCTTCTGAGTCTGTTCGAGATAGCTAGTGAACGACGCCTTGACGTCATCGCTGGCATTCTCCACCAGTTCAGCAGCCAAGTCTCCGTCAGGGGCAACGACCATGAACGTTACGCCGTAGAGAGTGTCGGGTCGCGTTGTGAAGACTGTGACCTTTTCGTCACGGCCTTCGATCTCGAAGTCGACATCCGCACCGATCGAGCGACCGATCCAGTTGCGTTGCATCGACAACACCTTGGAAGGCCACGCGCCCTCGAGCTGATTGAGGTCATCGAGGAGGCGGTCGGCGTAGTCCGTGATCTTCAAGTACCACTGCGTGAGCTTCTTCTTGACGACGATTGCACCCGAACGCTCGGATGTGCCATCGGCCAGAACCTGCTCGTTCGCGAGAACGGTCTGATCTACCGGGTCCCAGTTGACCCAGGAATCTTTGCGGTACGCGAGACCCTTTTCGTACATTTTGAGGAACAGCCACTGGTTCCACTTGTAGTACTCAGGATCGCTCGTGTGAAGAACACGATCCCAGTCGAACGAAACACCGTAGAGCTTCATGCTCTTCTTCTGTTGCTCGATGTTGTCGTAGGTCCAGCCGCGAGGGTCAATGCCGCGCTCGATTGCCGCGTTCTCCGCGGGAAGGCCGAAGGAGTCCCATCCAATGGGGTGCAGCACGTTGAAGCCGCGCTGGCGCCAGTAGCGCGCAGCGATATCGCCAAAAGCGTACGCCTCAGCATGACCCATGTGCAGGTCACCAGAGGGATACGGGAACATGTCGAGAATGTACTTGCGTGGCCGCTTGTCGTTGGGGTCGCTCGTGGCGAACGGCTTCAGCTCGTCCCATTTGGCCTGCCACTTTGCGTGGATAGCCGCGACGTCGTAGCCGGGGGCAGCATCGCGATCATCGTGTGCATCAGCAAAGTTGGGCTGCTCAGTCACGTAAATACTCTCAATTCGTTACGGGGAAGATCTAAGATTACCGAATCCAGGGCCGCACTCGAGGGGGCCAAAAATCGTCGGGTAAACCCATTCTCTAGGAGTGGACCTCTCTCACAGTACACAGCCTTGCGCACTGCAGTGCAGCAGACCGATCTCAGCTCGCCTGAACACCCAACACGGCAAGCAGTGCCGCCGCCTTCAGCTTCACCTCGGCAAGCTCCTCTGACGGCACCGAGAGCGCCGTGATGCCACCGCCAGCGCCGATTGTCGAGCCCCGATCATCCATCACAATTGAGCGGATGACCATAGCCAGGTCAACGGCACCGTCGAGCCCGACGTAGCCGAACACCCCAGAGTAAATACCGCGCGGTGAGCTCTCGAGAGAATCAAGGATGAGGGTTGCCGAGTGCTTGGGCGCCCCCGTCATCGACCCAGCGGGAAATGATGCCGCAATCGCATCGACTGCGCTGACGTCGGCTCGCAGCTGTCCGCTCACCGTGCTCACCAACTGATGAACAGTGGCATAGCTTTCAACATCGAAGAGCTTGGAGACGACAACTGATCCGACCTCGCAGACGCGACCAAGATCATTGCGCATGAGATCGACAATCATGAGATTCTCGGCCCGCTCCTTATCGCTGGCAAGGAGCTCTGCTTTCAGCCGTTCATCTTCATTCGGATCACTGTCGCGTCGACGAGTGCCCTTAATCGGTTTCGTCTCGATCGCCCCACTCGGCGCGATTGAGAGAAACTGCTCGGGCGAGGAACTGAGCAACGCGATATCGCCAACGCTAACGAAGCCACCATGGTGACTAGGGTTCGCCTCCCGCAACGCCAAATAGGTGTGGATCGGATTCGCCGCCGGCTCCACCCGCACATTCGTCGTCAAACACAGCTGGTAGGCATCGCCCTCGACAATGGCGTGCTGGCACTTCGCAATCATCTGCAGATACTCGTCATCGCTGTCACGCCACACCGCGACCGGAGCTGCGAGGTGTGCGCCGGAGGCTGAATGATCGCCTCGTTGCGCGGCGCGAGAAATAAGAGCTTCCATCTGTTCTCGCCAATGCTGGAGCTCCCCCGTCCACTCGTCGCCCAGTGCCATCAAGCTGAGGGTGTTGGTCTGATGATCAACGACAATCGCCCGATCGATCCACAGCCAGGCTGCATCGGGAGTCGGCGCAGGCGTACGGATCGCGACATCCAGCGACTCACCTCGCAGCTCGTAGCCAAGCCACCCGACCCAGCCAAGTCGGAATCCTTCCGGAGCCCCAGAAAAGTCAATTTCGGCGGAGAGGAAATCGCGACGCATCCAGTCAAAGACAGGTTCACTCAGGTGCGTGCTGAGAACTGCCCGTCGCGAGACCGCCAAGTAGCTACGCCCAGAGTCAGCTGAGACTCCGCTATCGAGCCACACGGCGCCCTGAGTCTCCGTGCCGCCGGCAGCGGCAGTGACGTCGCCATCGTGCGGTGCCCGAAGTTCGAGAAACACGGCGGCGGGGTCGGCAGAGACCGCGAGGTCAGAAAAGAGAACGCGAGAGCGCATAACCTAAGCCTATGAGTGCGAACGCGATTTACCGGTGGCGGAACGAACAACTGATCGAGGAACCATCCGGCTCGCTTGCTGAAGCACCGATTACGGTTGCTGATTCGTGGCTCATCGATTCCGGAAAAGTGCTTGCTCTGAATCTTCACCGGCAACGATTTTTGGATGCCGTACCCGATTCTCTGCACGAAACCGCCGACGAATTTTTCACGGCTGCTGTCGCACAACTCCCCCGCGCTGGTGCGTGGTTTCCGCGCGTTGAGTTGCGCGGAGGCGAGTTTTTTCTCCACCTTCGTCCCGCACCCGAACGCCACCGCTCGGCGACGGTCATCAGTTTCGACGGGGATGACCCGCGCACGGTTCCCTCCGTCAAAGGACCGGATCTTGATGCAATGGCTGCATTGCGTGCTGGTGCGAGAGCGCACGGAGCCGATGAAGTGGTGCTTCTGACGAGTGAGGGGTATGTCGTTGAGGGTGCGTATAGCGCCGTGTTGTGGTGGCGCGGCGATATTTTGTGCGGACCGCCGCACGATTTCGAACGCGTTGACAGCGTGACGTCGAGGAGCGTACTCACTTTGGCGAGGGCACTCGGGCTTGATACGCATGAGGAGGCCGTGACTGCGGCGGAACTCGATGGCACTGAAGTGTGGGTCGTCAATGCGCTTCAGGGAATCCGCATCGTTCCGCGGTGGATCGATGGGCCAGAGCTTGCAGAAAAGCCTGGCCGGCTAGAGCAGTGGCGCACTCGTTTGAGTGCGCTTGCTCGCACTATTTAGCCAGTCGATATTCGGTTACGCTCGCTAGGCTCATTCTGTGCCCTTCGTCGACCTCGCTCTCAGCACTGTGCCGCTTGCTGCCAGTGTCGACTTTGGCCAATGGGTTAATAACGCGTTGACCTTTGTTCTCGACACTGTGCAGTCGGTTGACCCAGTGTTGAGAACGATCCTTGCCGGGGTCGCGATCATGTTGGAAACGTCGATCCTGATCGGCCTCTTGGTGCCCGGGGATACCGTTGTCTTGGTCGCGAGTACCGCGGTGGGTAGTCCCCTCGAGGCAGCAATTCTGATTGCGGTCGTTGTCGTTGGTGCCCTTATTGGTGAAAGCATCGGCTTCGCCCTCGGTCGGTACTTCGGGCCCAAGATTCGGCACTCCAGGCTTGGCAGGCGCATCGGCGAGCAGCATTGGGCGCAGGCGGAACGCTACTTGGGCCGGCGCGGCGGTATCGCCGTCTTCATTTCGCGCTTCTTGCCGGTGTTGCACTCTCTGATCCCGGTAACGGTCGGTATGAGCACAATGCGGTATCGCACATTTATGGCGTGGACCGTGCCAGCCACGAGCATTTGGTCGATCGCCTATGTGTCGGTTGGAGCTCTCACCGCTGGCAGTTTTCGCGAACTTCTCGACCAGCTGCACTACGCGGGCTACATCTTCGTTGCGGTCGTGGCCGCTATCGCAGTCATCACTGTTGTGGCGAAGAAGCTGCTGCATCGTTCGCAAAAGCGGCATATGGAACACATCGACGTCCACGGTGAAGGTGAATCTGATTAACCAGAAAGAGGGGCGGATGCACGTGCATCCGCCCCTCTTTCCTGGACTAACCAGTGGTGCGTTTTAGCTGAGGCCGTTTTCGCTCAACCAGGCGCTGGCGATGTCGTCTGATGACATCTTGTCGACCGTGCTCTGCACGTTGAGCGCAACGAGGCCCTCAGGTGTGAGCTTGGCGCTGACGGCATTGATGACGTCAGCGATCGAGTCAGCGATGTCTGCATTTACCAGGGGAACCACGTTGGATGCCAAGAACAGACCCTCAGGGTCGGTCAAAGAAACCAGGTTCTCCGTCTGGATGCGCGGGTCGGCGCTGTAGACATTGGCGATGTTGATCGTGCCGGCAACAAGGGCGTCGACGGTGGTGTCACCGGTGGCGGCGAAGCTCACAGTTGCACCGTAGACGTCTTGGAGCCCAGCGGGACCGTAGGGGCGCTCTTCAAGTTCAGCGTTTCCACCGAGCTTGAGGTCGCTAACGCCAGCGAGATCCGCAAGGCTCACGAGCGAATTCGCGGAGGCGAAGTCTGCTGTCACGTTGTAGGAGTCTTGGTCGGTGGCAGCGGCCTGATCGAGAACGGTGAGGCCCTCTGGCAGCGCATCAGCCAGTTCTGCGTAGACATCTTCAGACGCCGTCGCGGTGGTGTCTTGGCTGTAGAACTGGAGAAGGTTTCCGGTGTACTCAGGGAAGACGTCTACTTCGCCGCTTTCAAGGGCGGGAAGGTACGCGTCGCGCTGGCCGATCTGGAACTTGCGCTCCACGTCGAATCCGGCATTTTCGAGAGCTTGGGCGTAGATCTCGGCAATGATTTCGTTGGAGTAATAAGCCTGCGAACCAACAACGATGGTCTCGCTGTTGGCGTTCCCATCACCCGAACCGGTGTCTAGAGGGTCACCGGATGCACACCCTGACAGGGCCATTGCCACCCCGACCGCGACTGCGCCAAGCGCGAGTCGGCCTTTGTTTCTTGCTGTGAACATTTCTATCCTCTTCTTTCTTGGGCAACTTTTGCTGCCACCGTCCGTCGTCGAGGTGACGACGTGCGGACATCTTTAGCACGCCCAGCCGAAACTCCGCGGGGAATCGCGAATTGTTGGATGAGCGCAAATATTACGTCGAGCGCAAGTGCTAATGCAGCAATCAGCAGGGCGCTGCCGAGCATTTCGTAATAGAGCTGAAGCGGAAGGCCGCGGAAAATGTAAATCCCGAGCCCACCGAGGCCCACATAGGCGGCAAGAGTTGCCGTAGCAACCACTTGAAGTGTTGCGGCGCGAAGTCCACCGATTAACAGCGGCAGCCCTAGAGGGACTTCGACTTTCCACAAGATTTGCCACTCGGTCATTCCGACTGCGCGCGCGGCGTCAATAACGCGGCGATCAACAGCCTCAAGGCCCGCATAGGCGCCAGCCAAGATCGAGGGAATCGCCAGCAGCACGAAGGCAATGATGGCGGCCAGCTGCAACTGCCGTTCGACAACACCGATCAGGAGAACAAGCAGCAGTATGAGACCGAAGGACGGCAGCGCGCGGGCTGCGCCCGAGAGCCCCACGGCAAAGTCGCGGCCTTTGCCGGTGTGCCCGATGAAGAAACCCAGGGGAACGGCGATGAGGGCCGCAATCAGCACGGAAACGAAGGTGTAAAACAGATGCTCTTCAAGTCGAAGAGGAATCGGATTGCTCCCCTCTAGTCGCTCAGGCGAGAACAACCACTGCAGTGCTTCGATGAGTAGATTCATGCGGTGACCTCCTGAGCTGCAGCCTCTGACTGACCCGCTTTCATCTTCTTGACCGTTGTCCACGGCATAAGGAAACGCCCAAGAAGTACTAGGCCACGGTCAATGAGCAGCGCCACGATGACGGTCATCACTACTCCAGCGAAAATCTCTTCGACAATTCGACGCTGAAAACCATTGGTAAAGAGGTAGCCCAAGCTTTCGACGCCGATCAGGATGCCGACAGTCACGAGACTGACGGTAGAGACTGCCGCGACGCGGAGGCCGGCAAGAACGACCGGACCCGCGAGCGGAAAGTCGACAGTCCAGAACCGACGCCAGCCGCCGAACCCGACAGCGGTAGCCGATTGACGGATCGCAGGATCGACGGAGGCCAGAGCATCCGCCACCGAACGCGCCATGATCGCAACGGCATAGAGCGTGAGCGCAATGGTGATGTTGAGTTCGCTCAGGAAGCTGATACCCAAGATAGGTGGCAGGATCACAAACATCGCTAGAGAAGGAATCGTGTACAGCAGCCCGGCAACGGTCAATAAGATTCCGCGCGTGAGTTTGAAACGATAGGCGACCCACCCCAGCGGAATCGAGATCAGGAACCCGAGAACGATCGGCGGAATACTCAGCCGGACATGTTCGAGCGTGAGGCTCCAGATCAAATCAAGGTTATTGATGATCCAGTTCACTCGACAACCGACCCACCGACTAGCACTCCAGCACCGCGCCCCTCGCTGTCGACCACAATCGTTCCCGACTCAGTCTTCTTCAGCGAGAGAGCACGCTTGCCGCGGTCGGTTCCGATGAAGCTCGCCACAAAGTCACTGGCAGGGTTTGCCATGATCTCGTTCGGGCTGCCCACCTGAGCGATCAACGCACCCTTTTCGAGGATCACTACCTGATCGCCGAGCAGAAACGCCTCGTCGATGTCGTGAGTGACAAACACGATCGTCTTGTCGAGTTCATGCTGGAGCCGAATCGTCTCTTGCTGCAATTCGGCGCGCACAATGGGGTCGACTGCACCAAACGGCTCATCCATGAGCAAAATGTTGGGATTCGCCGCGAGCCCACGCGCCACCCCAACGCGCTGCTGTTGACCACCGGAGAGCTGGCTCGGATACCGGTCTGCCAGTGAACGGCTGAGACCTACTGTGTCGAGAAGTTCAAGAGCTTGGGCGCGAGCCTGCTTCTTCGGCACACCATTGAGGGTCGGAACCGTCATGACATTGTCGATGACTTTGAAGTGCGGCAGTAATCCTGAATTCTGCATCACATAGCCAATACTGCGCCTCAGAGCGACCGGCTCCTTGCGCATGATGCTGTCACCATCGATTTCGATATCACCGTCGGTGAGATCCACCATGCGGTTGATCATTCTGAGCAGCGTCGTTTTGCCACTGCCAGAAGAACCAACGAACACGGTGATCTTGCGTGATGGAATCACGAGATCGAAATTGTCAACAGCGACGGTACCGTCACCAAAACGCTTCGTTACTGCACGAAATTCAATCATAATTTCGGCTCATTCCTCGCGCCTCTGCGCGGATCGACACTTGCCAGCACTATTAGCTAAACAGTATTCGAAGCCGCTGTCATTCCCGATTGGGCATAACTAGTCAGATTTGCAGGAAGCCGAAACTGCTACCAGCCGATGTTCTCCGCGATAAATCCACCAACAGCTGACGTGCTCACCGAAATGAATTCCTCATCACCCTGCGGGTTCATAAGGAACGCGCGAGCGACAAGAGCATCACTCATTTCAAGCCCAGCTTCGAGTGCAAAACGGGACGCCGCAGAGTTTTCCACGCCAAAGCGAGCCGCGAGAGCCTCGACAATACGCTCAGCCACTAGCGACTTGTGCGTACGGCCGTTGGGCAACGGGCGAAGATCAAGCTGATCCCCGACGCGAAGGCCACGGAATCCGGGCTCGGTACGGTAAGTATCAATGACGGAAGCAAAAGCAGTGCTGAGCGCTGCGCGCCAGTCAGAGTGAGCTTGGTCGTTGATCGCTTCAGTAATCCGTGCCATTACTCGCTCGAAGTTACGCGAGCCAAGTGCCTGCAACAGAACGATGCGGTCAGGAAAATAACGGTAAACGGTGCCAATGGACGCTCCCGCGCGCTCGGCGACCATAGCGGTGGTTAGACGCTCAATGCCGACTTCGTCGACGATCGATGCTGCTGCATCGAGCAATGCGGTAAGTCGAGCCGTGCTTCGTGCTTGCACTGGTTCGTTGCGAAGCGAGACTGCTGGTTCAGCCGCGATATCAATAGTTGTTTGTGCGGACACAATGGCCCCCTTCTAGGTGTCTGATCAATCCTAACCTTTAGAACGCTGGTTCTACGGGAGGTAGAAGCACACTTTTTTCTCTCAAAACGCTCTACAGTTGCCCTATGTGCGGTCGTTTTGCCATGGATAACACGGTCAATCAGATGATTACGGAGTTCGTCACGGCCACCGGTAGGCCTCCAGAGGAGTGGCAAGCGGACTGGCTCGCGACTCCGATCGTAAGACCAACCGATCACATTCCCATTCTTCTCAAGACTCGGGAAGATCGCGATGACCCCGGCTCAGCGCTGATTCCCCGTGCCGCGCTGGCACAGTGGTGGCTGACCCCGCCATTCTCTCCCGTCTTGCGCGGCAAGCACGCGACTTTCAATGCGCGAAGTGAAACGGTGACTCAGAAACCAACATTTCGAGCCGCCATCGTTCACCACAGAGCCGTAATCCCCGCGATCGGCTACTTCGAGACACAGAAGAGCGGCCCGAATCCAGTGCCCTACTACATCACTCCCCCCGATGGCCTGCTCTTCTTCGCCGGCCTCTACTCCTGGTGGCAAGACCGCTCCCTTCCCCCCGGCGATCCGGGACGTTGGCACCTCACCACGACCATGCTTACTCAGGCCGCCATCGGATCGCTGGCGGAAATTCATGACCGGATGCCCGTCATCGTCGCGAAAGACGCCATTGACGAGTGGATCGACCCAGAGACGCGTGGTGACGACAATTTGGTGCAGGCGACGGTCGCAGCATCCGTAATTCTGAGTGAACAATTGCACGCGGAACCGCAGCACTAGCGCGAGAGCTGTCTGGTCCGGTGCTGCTCTCGACCCGGTGTGACCCTAGGCTGGAACTATGGCTCGACAAGGCAAAGCCCACATGACCTCGCAGACTGCAGGAGAAATCCTGCACCGCGCGGCCCGAATCGAGGACTCCTTTCACCGCTGGCGAGAGCGGCGCGGGCGCAAACGTGGCCTCACAACGACGATCATTCCCTACAGCAGCTACGGCTCGACCGACTGGGCTCGGGTGCTGTGCCGTGTAGTTCTTACCCGCGGAACAGAAGCATCAAAAAAGCGCGCAGAAAAGGTTCGCGGTTGGCGCAGCTTCTTTAGCATCCCGGTGAACTCCGAAGTCGTCACAGTCACCCTCGGCGGCAAGTCGATCAAACTCACTCCCGGCCGCGGCGGCGTAATTGATGAAGACGTGAAGGTCTCCCTCACTCCCGGCTGGCAAACCGCAACGCTCGATTCGACGGGTTCGGATGCGACTGTCGCGCACATTTTTGTCGTTGACCCGAGCGCGCGCTTCGGAATCATTTCTGACGTCGATGACACGGTAATGGTTACCGCACTGCCTCGCCCACTCCTAGCAGCATGGAACACGTTCGTACTCGACGAGCACGCCAGACGCCCGGTGGCCGGCATGGCGGTGCTCTATGACCGCCTCGCTCGCGCAAATCCCCTTGCTCCCGTTATCTACCTCTCCACCGGAGCGTGGAATGTCGCCCCGACCCTCACGCGCTTCCTCAAACGCAACCTCTATCCCCGCGGTGCGATGTTGCTGACCGACTGGGGCCCCACTCACGACCGGTGGTTCCGTAGCGGCGCCGAGCACAAACGCGACAGCCTTCGACGGCTTGCTTCAGAATTTCCTGGAATAAAATGGCTGTTGGTCGGCGACGACGGTCAACATGACGAAGAGATTTATGGCGAGTTCACTGCGAGTCATCCCGACAATGTTGCCGCTGTCGCAATCCGGCAATTGTCGACCGGTGAGGCCGTGCTCGCCGGTGGCCGCAGCAAATCAGCAGAACACGAACAAGAATCCTCGATTCCTTGGCGTTTCGCCCCCGATGGCGCTCGCTTGGCCGTTGAGCTGAGAGAGCTCGGACTCATCAACGATTGACCGGAATTTGGGCTCTTTGACTGGACTTCTGCTCAACTAATCGGACTCGATTGTTAAATTTGGTGCACGATCACCGGATGTGCAGGGAGCGGGCTCCCGACGCTGCAATGATTGTCGTATGGCGCTACCAATCGAAGACTATGCCCTTATTGGCGACTGCCAGACGGCGGCCCTTGTCGGCCGCGATGGAAGTATCGACTGGCTCTGTTTTCCCAGATTCGACTCCGCATCCATGTTCGGAGCGTTGCTCGGCAACGAAGACCATGGCCGCTGGCTTGTTGCGCCGATCGCCAGTCTCTACGAATCAGCAACCGTAACCGTCACTCGCAAGTATCGCGAGAACACCTTCATCCTTGTCACCAACTGGGTGACAGACGACGGCGAAGTCGAAGTTATCGACTTCATGCCCTACGGAAACCGTCGCGCTGACGTCGTGCGCCGCATCCGAGGAGTCCGCGGAACCGTCGCAATGCACACCGAACTACTAATCCGTTTCGGTTATGCCACCGCACTTCCGTGGCTGCACCAAGCGCCCGAAGCCGGTGGTCACGCCGTCATCGGAGTTGCCGGCCCAGACGCCGTCGTCGCCCGCGGCATCGAGCTGCACTCGGCAGACCACAAACACACCGCCAACTTCATGATCAGCGAAGGAGAAACTCGCGACCTGACCATGACCTGGTACCCCGCGCACCGCAACCCGCCAGCGGCGGTAAACGTCGACGACGTGCTCGCGCGAACAAGCGAATGGTGGAATGGCTGGGCATCTCACTGCGAGCCGACCGAGATGTATCCCGAGATCGTCAAACGCTCACTTTTGGTTCTGCGCGCCCTGACTCACGAAGACACCGGCGGAATCGTTGCCGCAGCGACAACGAGCCTGCCAGAGTGGTTCGGCGGAAGTCGCAACTGGGATTACCGGTATGTCTGGCTTCGCGACGCCGCCCTCACCCTTCACGTACTGCTCGATCATGGCTATATCGCCGAGGCTGAAGCGTGGCGCCGCTGGCTTCTGCGTGCCATTGCTGGTGACCCCGCCGACGTCCAAATCATGTACGGCCTGTCAGGCGAACGCTGGCTTGAGGAGCGCGAACTTGACTCCCTTCCCGGCTACGAAGGAGCCAGCCCGGTTCGTATCGGCAATGGCGCTTTCAACCAATTCCAAGGAGACGTCTTCGGAGAAGTCATGGTCGCCCTCCAAGCCGCTCGGCGATCCGGAGTGCACGAGAACGACTTCTCGTGGCCCCTTCAGCGCGCGCTGATGACTTTCGTAGAAGACAATTGGAACCGACCAGACAATGGAATCTGGGAGATCCGCGGCCCTGAACGCCACTTCACCCACTCGCGCGTGATGCTCTGGGCGGCCATGGACTGCGCCATTACCGCAGTCGAAGAATTCGGCCTCGAAGGCCCCGTCGAAAATTGGATCAAGATCCGCGCCGAGATTCACGAAGAGATTGAACGCGATGGCTGGGATGCTGAGCGCGGAACCTACACCCAGTACTACGGCGGCACCGGCGTCGATGCATCGCTACTCCAGCTTCCCCAGGTTGGCTACCTTGCCGCAGACGACCCCCGCATGATCGGCACCGTCGCTGCCATCGAAGAAGAACTCCTCGTTGATGGCCTCGTGCTCCGCTACCGAACTGAGTCGGGAGTAGACGGACTTCCCGAGGGCGAGAACCCCTTCCTCGCTTGCTCGTTCTGGCTCGTTGAGCAGTATGCAAGCTCCGGTCGCGTTGATGACGCCACCGTGTTGATGGACCGCCTCGTGAGCTTCGCCAACGATGTTGGACTCATCAGCGAGGAGTATGACACTGTCAACGAACGTCAGGCAGGCAACACTCCTCAAGCGCTCAGCCACCTCGCCCTTGTGCGCGCTGCCGACGCGATCTCGAAAGTCACGAGCCGAAAGTGAAGCTAGTAACGACGCTTACCCTTGCGCGTCGTTCACCGCTGCTTCAGGTTCTTAAGACCTCGGTTGCGGCCGTAATCGCGTGGATTGTTGCTGGCTTCGCGCTACAACAACCATTACCCATCTTTGCGGCGATTGCGGCGCTCTTGGTGGTTCAGCCGAGCGTTACACAGTCGATCGAAAAAGGGGTTGAGCGCAGCATCGGTGTCGTTGCCGGTGTTGTCATTGCGCTCGGCGCAGGCCAACTCTTTGGCGACCAGAGCTGGGTCATTCTGAGCGTCATCATCATCTCCGTCATCGTCGCTTGGGCATTGCGATTGAGCCCGGGCTCCGCAAACCAGATACCGATTAGTGCAATGCTCGTCCTCGCTCTAGGCGGACAAAATGCCGGCTATGCCGCAGAACGAATTGTCGAAACAATCATCGGCGCACTTATTGGATTGATCGTCAACCTCGCGATTGTGGCCCCGGTGCTCGTGAGCCCCGTGCGAGTAGCCGTCGGCATTCTCACTAAGAAAACGGCGACCGTGCTCGAATCTCTCGCACGAGCACTCAGTACGCCGCAATCAGAAGACGATCTTCGCAAGCTCCTCGATGATGCACGCATGCTGCGCGATCTGCGCGACGAGGCAGCAATGGCGCTCCGCAAAGGCGCAGATAGCCTCACCCTCAACCCTCGAAAGAGCAAACATCACCGGATGCTGCGCCGAGAGACCGAACTCTTCGCGATCCTGACCGTACTCGTCACTCGCACCCTCGGGATGGCTCGGGCCATTCACGACCGCTATGACACCAATCTCATGACAGACCCGGTCGTGATCTCCATCGCCCGCGAACTCGAGCGCGCGGCACACGACTTGAGACTGCGCGGTCGCGCACCAGAGGACCGGGAGTCTGCGCCAGCGACAAACGACCTGCTCACGCTCACCGCACCGCTCACCGTGCTTTCGCCGCATCCGCAGCACTGGATCCTAATCGGTTCACTTCTCGAGGATGTCCGCCGAGTTCACGAAGTAATCGTCGGCGACTCTGACAACGGATAGCTGACGCGATAGTCAGAGTCGGGTTGTGCGCACAGTTGCGCACTCGACTGCTACCCAGCGATAGCGGCACAGTCCTCAGCACAGCTCACAAAACGGCCAGTCTCCCCCGACAAAGCACGGCGAACAGCCAACAGCTTGAGCGCCGCGTCATCGACGACCGACTCCTCGAGGGCACCGCTCTCGATGGCGGTGGCGACTGCGGTGGCGATAGCGGGCGCATCGACCGCGCCAACGTAGAGCAGCATCGTGTTGCCGGCCTCTATCGCACGAACAGCATTCGTCACCTGATTCGAATACTCGGGCACTCCGGAGCTCTCCAACATCCCCATGTCATCCGTAATAGATACGCCGTCGAACCCGAGATCGTCACGCAGAATCTGGTGCCAGCGCGTCGAAAAAGTTGCCGGTTCAGGATCAATTGCAGTGAACGCGAGATGACCGAACATGACGAATGGTGCTCCCGCATCGATTCCCGCTTCGAAAGGCAGAGCATGACTCGTGCGCCACTCATCGAATGTCATCGATGTTGACGGGATGCTCGAGTGCGAATCGCCCGGCGCCGCCCCGTGACCCGGAAAGTGTTTGAGGGTGGAAAGAACTTGAGACTCACCGGCAACCGCCTCGGATACCCTGGCTGCCGCATCCGCGCCCGTTGCGCCGAAAGAGCGTTCGAAGATGAAGCTGGATCGGTCCCCGGAAACGTCGGCGACGATGCCAAAGTTCACTGAAATACCGACCGACTCGAGCAGCGCACCTCGTTGCGCGAACGCGTCAAAACTGTCACGCGGAGAAAGGCCCCGTAACTGAGAAGCAGCCAATGAGTCATCAGTGGGAACGCGTTTGACGATTCCACCCTCTTGATCAGTCGCGATCAAAACAGGGAGTCCCGTCTCGCTGCTGAGCGCAGCAGTTTCAGCGCTCAGTTCAGCCAGCGATCCTGGAATGTTGTCGCCCATCAAGATGTACCCGCCGACCCCCGCATACGAAGCGGGCGAAGTGCTGCCGGGGCGAGTTCCGGACACATGCACCATAAGCATGCTCAAGACTTTTTGCCTCAGCGTCATAGTTGCGAGGCGATCGCTGGCATACTGGGCGACCGGATCGATCGCCGGGCGCTCAGCTCGAGGCGCAAAAGTCGGTGCGGGAACCACCTGACTCGACTGATTCGAACTGCAGCCGAACGCAGAAGCACTCAGGACAACGAGTATTGCGGCCGCTAGGGTACGCCGCACGATAGCCATCTTGAGATGGTACCCGGATCAGTGGCGTTGGAGGACTACAGCCAAGTGAGCGAGGCGAACTCTTCGGCACTAATCCCGAACTGCTCAGTAGTGTGCGCGACCGTAGATCGTACTGCCGGCACCGAAGTGGTCTTACGAACGAGAACGTCGATTCCCGCTGGTGTCAGCCGCGAGCGGGCAAAGCGCACAACGGCAATATCGAACGCGTCGTCTGCACCAACAACTTGCCAGCGGCTAGTGAGGATCTTGAGCCAACCCTGACCGCGCCAGATGAACTCGTCGTCTCGGAGTCGGTCGGTTCCCACGATCGTTTTCGTTTCACCGCTACTGGTGAGATAGCTCACGGTATCGGCGAGCACTAACTCGGCACCCTCGAGAATTTCATAGCTGAATTCGGGATTGTGACGAGACCCATCGAGCCACATCGGAAAATTGGTCGCCACAACACTCCACGTGCCGGGCAGCTTGGCGGCAAGCACCGAGGCATCAAAAACTTCACTCACATTGATCAACATAAGTCACCGCGGCTGGGAGTCCGCAATTTGGATGCCGTGGCGCGTTATTCTTACGGCATGCTTCACGCACTTCTGCGGTCTTCGCACCCGGGACCGACCGTAGCGGTGACCTTCATCGCGCTGGCGCTCTCCGTAGGGGTCGGGCTAGAACCGTGGCGGGTTGCCGCCGTTACGCTGATGATTTTGTGCAACCAGCTCTCTATCGGTCTGTCCAATGATTGGCTTGATGCTGCCCGCGATCGTCGAAACGGTCGCCGTGACAAACCGATTGCGACCGGCGAGCTGTCGTCATCACTGGTAGCGAGAGTCGCGCTGTTCTTGGCGGTCGCCTCTGTGCTGGTTTCTCTGACTGTCGGGCCACTCGCGGCGATCGCACATGCGCTCTTTCTCGCAAGCGGCTGGCTATACAACCTGGGGCTTAAGTCGACTGCGGCATCCGTCGTGCCTTACATTCTGGGATTTGGTTCGCTTCCGGCGATCGTCACGTTGGCCGCTGACCCGCCCGAGTTCGCTCACTACTGGGCGCTGGCAGCTGGCGCGCTTCTGGGGATCGCCGCGCACTTCAGTAACGTTCTCCCGGATCTCGACGATGATGACGACACGGGGGTGCGTGGTCTCCCCCACCGTTTAGGCGCGCGTGTTTCGGGATTCGTGATTGCCATCAGTCTTGTCGCTGCCCCGGTCGCAATCGTCTTCGGCCCGGCACAACAGATCACGATCATTTCGTTTCTCGGCCTCGCCGTGATCCTCGTTTTGGCAGTGGCCAGTGTCGTCTTGGTCATCCGAAATTCTCTGAAGCGGATGCTGTTCCGCCTCACCATTGCGGCGGCGCTCGTCACTGTGGCGCTGCTGCTGCTTTCGGCTCCACAACTGAGTTAGCCGAAAGCCGCGACAGCATCGTTGCTTGTTGTCGCCCTAGGGCAGTGGCGGGGAAGTATCCACCGATTCCGGGTCGACACGAGCAGGGTTGCGGATCCCCAGAAACGACACAACACCGCCGGTAAAGAGCAGCGCCGCCGTGACGATGATCACGCGATGAAAATTGTCGACGGTCAAGGGACCGACCACGATGACTCCGAGCATCGCAACCGTAATGAGGCCAGCGATTCGGGACACAGCATTGTTCACCGCGGAACCAATGCCCGCTTGGGACGCTGAAATTGCGCCGAGAATGGCAGACGTCAGTGGGGCAACTGTCATTGAGAGTCCCACCGAGAACAATAGGACTCCGGGGAGCACCTGAGTGAAGTAGTTGACACTCTCCTGCATCGAGAGGAACGTCACATAGCCAACGCCCGCGAGGAGCGGACCAGCGGTCATGAAGATTCGGGGGCCGAATCTGCCGCTCAGACCTCCGAAATACGAGGAGAGCACAATGATGGCAATTGATGACGGGAGAAAAGCGAGTGCTGCTTGCGTTGCCCCAAAGTCCGCCACTTCTTGGAGGTAAACAACGACGATAAATCCACCAAGAGCCAACGCTCCATAAATAAAGAGCGTCGCGATGTTGCCCATGCTGAAGTTGCGCTGCCGAAATAGTTCCAAGGGCAACATCGGTTGAGGTGCGCGACGTTGCCAGAGCACAAAGGCGACCAGGGAAATCAGCCCGACAGCGAAAGGTATGAATACTGCGGGGCTGCCCCAGCCATAGTTTCCTTGCTCGATGAGAGCAAACACTGGGCCGCCAAGACCTACAATTCCCAAGACAGCCCCGAGGAAGTCAACGCGGGTATCTTTCTTGCGCTCGTCTCGGTGCCCGAGCACAACGAGCAGCCACAACGTCACCGCAATGGGCAAGACATTGATCGCAAAGACGAGTCGCCAACTGATGAGGTCAACGAAGATGCCTCCCAACACCGGTCCAACGATGAAGGCCGCGCTGGTCCATGCCGTCCACTGACCAATCGCCTTGGCTTGAGCAGCGCCTCTAAACGTCGACATGATGAGTGCGAGCGAACTGGGAACCAACAAAGCCCCCGCAACTCCCTGAAAGCCGCGAAACACGATGACAAGTTCAGCGCTGGGTGCGACCGCAATCGCCAAAGACACGACACCGAATGCGATCAGTCCGATCCGTAGTATCACGAGGCGGCCGAACACGTCAGAGAGTGATCCCGCAAGCAAAATCAGTGAACCAAGGGTAATCAGGTAGGCGTCGACCACCCACTGCTGCGTACTGAGACCACCACCGAGCTCAGCACGAATAGCAGGCAACGCAACGTTGATCACCGAACCATCGAGAAACGCCACAAACGACGCCAAGATAGCGATGATCAGAATTAGGCGTTGATCTCGTGTCACATCGCCATTAAACACCCGCCAACGGCCGAACATTCCCGCCGGGCTGCTAGTCCAAGCGGTCGAAACCTGAGACGCGCACCACGGCAACGCCCTCGGCAGCAGATTCCACAAGATCCACCGATGCCGCTATGGCCCAATCATGGTTTCCGGCCGGATCAGCGATAATTTGGCGAACCTGCCACGCGCCCGGCATTTCTGTAATGGCGATCATCGCGGGGCCACGCGCATCCCCGGCCGTCGACATGCTGTCGTGCTCCTCGAAATAGCGGTCGAGTGCTTCACCCCAGGCCTGCTCATCAAACCCGGCCGCCGCATCCAACTCGCCAAGAGCCACAGCGTCATCGCGAGCGGCCAACTGAACCCGACGGAACATCTCATTGCGCACAAGCACCCTGAATGCTCGCGCATTAGTAACGACGGATGCCGGCGTTGGCGGCAACACGGGCTCGCCGCTCGTTGCGCTGTCTGCCCCGTTCGTCATTGCCTCCCACTCATCGATGAGACTCGAGTCGACCTGGCGCACTAACTCGCCCAGCCACTCAATGAGGTCGAGAAGTTCGTCAGTTTTCGCGTCATCCGGAATCGTTTGGCGGGTAGCCCGATACGCGTCCGACAGGTAACGCAGCACGAGACCCTCGCTACGTGCCAGTCCGTAGAAGCCGACAAAGTCAGCGAAGGTCATTGCCCGTTCATAGAGATCGCGCACTACGGTCTTGGGGTTGAGTTCGAAGTCACCAATCCACGGCTGGCTGGCGCTATACATCTCGAAGGCCGCGGTGAGCAGTTCCTCGAGCGGTTTCGGCCACGTGACTTCTTCGAGTAGTTCCATTCGCTGGTCGTATTCGATGCCCTCCGCCTTCATCGCTGCTACGGCTTCACCGCGGGCCATGAACTGCTGTTGAGACAAAATCGGGCGCGGGTTGTCGAGGGTCGCTTCAAGCACCGAGATCATGTCGAGCGCGTAGCTGGGCGACTCCTTGTCAAGCAAATCGAAGGACGCTACCGCAAAAGGCGACAGCGGCTGGTTGAGCGCAAAGTTGGCCTGCAGATCTACCGTCAGCCGGATCTCAATTCGTTCGTCAAAGCTTTCGACTTCTTCGCCATCCACGATGACGGTGTCAGAAATTCGGTGTTCTTCAACGATCTCGGCGGTGCGCAGAGTGCGGTAAATCGCGAGCGCCTGACGAGCAAGCGCAGGCTGGCTGGTGCGTGGCTCATGGTTGTCTTCGACAAGGTGGCGCACGTTCGAGAAAACGTCTCCCCCGCGGGCAATCACGTTGAGGATCATGGCGTGGTTCATGCGCATGTTGCTCGTGAGCAGTTCGGGCTCAGCGGCGATCATCCGCTCGAAGCTTGACTCGCTCCACGTCACAAAACCGTCAGGAGCCTTCTTGCGTACGAGCTTGCGGAGCTTCTTAGGGTCGTCCCCGGCTTTCGCCACCATCTTGGCGTTCTCAGATTCGTGTTCTGGCGCTTGGGCCACAACAGTGCCAGCAGTATCGAAGCCGGCACGCCCCGCACGCCCGGCGATCTGGTGGAACTCCCGCGCAGTGAGTTGGCGCATGCGGGTGCCGTCGTACTTAGTCAGCTGAGTCAATAGCACCGTGCGGATTGGCACGTTGATGCCGACGCCGAGGGTGTCTGTTCCACAAATGACGCGGAGTAGTCCTTGCTGGGCAAGCTGCTCGACGAGTCGGCGGTACTTGGGCAGCATGCCAGCGTGGTGAACGCCGATTCCCGACCGGATAAGTCGAGACAGGGTCTTTCCAAACACCGTCGTGAATCTAAAGTCACCAATTGCCTCAGCGATCTTGTCGCGCTGTTCACGGGTGACCACCTTGATGCTGGTCATCGCCTGGGCTCGCTCAAGGGCGGCTGCCTGCGAAAAGTGCACGATGTAGATCGGTGCCTGACCGGTCGACAGGAGATCCTCAACGGTTTCGTGAATTGGCGTAATCGCCCACGAATAGTGCAATGGCACCGGGCGCTCGACACCCGTGATCAAACTTGTCTCACGGCCTGTGCGCCGACTCAGGTCATCGGCTAGTGGCTGCATGTCACCGAGCGTCGCCGACATCAACACAAATTGAACGTTCGGCAGAATGAGCAACGGCACTTGCCACGCCCAGCCACGATCGGGGTCAGCGTAGAAATGGAACTCATCCATCACTACCTGATCGACTCGCGCGTCCGCCCCTTCCCGCAAAGCGAGGTTCGCCAAAATCTCTGCTGTGCAGCAAATTATGGGGGCGTCGGCATTGACCGAGGAGTCACCCGTCACCATTCCGACATTCTCTGCACCGAAAATGTCGACAAGAGCGAAGAATTTTTCGCTCACAAGCGCCTTGATCGGTGCCGTGTAAAAGGTGCGCTGGCCCTGCGCAAGGGCAATAGCGTGAGCGGCGATTGCCACAAGTGACTTGCCGGTTCCCGTCGGCGTCGACAAAATGACATTCGCGCCCGAAACCAGCTCGATGACCGCTTCATCTTGCGCCGGATACAAACTCAAACCGCGATCGGATGCCCACCCCACGAAAGCGTCATAGGTTGCGTCTGCGTCATAGGGCGTCGGAAGCGCATCCAAGAGTGAGGGCATTGTTCAACCGTAGCCGGAGGACGGCCGCGACAACGACGGCTAGCTCAGCGCCAACATAACGGAAGCGACAAGCGCAAGCCCCATCCCCACGAGTTGCACTTTGCTCACGCGTTCGTGGAGCGTAAATCTTGCGAGCACGATTGTTGCCAGCGGGTAGAGACTGACGAGCACTGACACCACGGCCAAGCTTCCGAGCTGAAGTGCGAACAACACGAAAGCGTTTGACGCACCAACGAGCACCCCACCAGCAGCAGCAAGCAGTCGCGCCCGACTCACACTGACGACCGGGCCCCCTTCTGGCTGATGATCGAACTGAGCGAAGAATCGTTTGAGCGACGGGAGCAGCCGAGTGAGAGCAAGCAAGATGAGCATCGCGCCGAGCCCCACCAGAATCTCAACAACAGCAGTGGCAAGCCCCGCCGACTCCGGTGCGTGGTCAAGAGCAATCAACGCGGTGCCTAAGGCCACTCCCGAAACCAAGCCGACAACAACAGTGCGGGGTCGCACTCGAACCGCGGCATCCGCTCTCGTCACCGAGACCAACAGCGCGCTGACGAGGGCGAGCACGATCGCTAGCCACGCTTGAAGCGGCAATTGCTCCCCCGTGATGACCGCAAAACCAACCGGAACTACCGCACCGACAACGGCAATGAGAGGTGCGACGAGACTCATGGGGCCATCAGCGAGTGCCGCGTAGAAGGTCAGAAGACCGATAATGGCGCTAACCCCCGCAACCGCGCCCCACACGATCGCACCGGCTTCCCAACGCACAACAACAAAGGGCATCGCCGCGACGAGGGCGAAAGTGGCGAAGACGTGGATGATCGTGGTCGCGGGAACAACGCGAAGACGGCGAGTGCTTAACCCACCGAAAAAGTCGGAGACACCATAAAACAGCGAGCCAGCAAGCGCGAGTACGACACTGACGATCATCACGCCAGCTTAGAGCTATTGCTGCAGTTTGCCGTTCGCGACATTGCCACTTCGTGACGACGCTGCCCGATCTCCGAGACCGCGTGCTCGCGGGTAGAATCTGGTGTGCTCAATTCAAGTGACTCCCCCGAACCCGGCCCCAGCGGTCTTGATCCGACGGAGCTTGAAACGACCCTCAAAGTCTTGAAACAGATGGCCGAGATCGATGATGAGCACCCCGACTTTGTCACCGTGCGCCGAGCCACCGCAGCCATGTTCAAAGCAGTCAAGAAAGAACGTCGGCTTGAGAAGCGTGCCACCATCGCCGACGCCGACCGCCAAGTGATCGCGGCAACGGCGACCGGTGCGGCCGACCGAATCGATGACGAAACCCGCGGCATCCCGATCTCCTCAAACACGACAACTCCGTCGGCCGGCGAGCTGATCAAGGCACGCCCCTGCTACATCTGCAAGCAGCCGTATACGACCGTCGATTCGTTCTACCACCAGCTCTGTCCGAATTGCGCCGCGTTCAATCACGCCAAGCGTGACGCCAGAACCGACCTCACCGGAAAGCGCGCTCTGCTCACCGGCGGCCGCGCCAAAATCGGAATGTACATTGCGCTGCGTCTGCTGCGGGATGGTGCACACACGACCATCACGACCCGCTTTCCTCGGGATGCCGTTCGTCGCTTCTCGAGCCTCCCCGACTCCGTCGATTGGCTGCACCGGCTGCGCGTCGTCGGAATCGACCTGCGCGACCCCGCTCAGGTAATCGGGCTCGCCGAGTCTGTCGCGGCTCAGGGCCCGCTCGACATCCTGATCAACAATGCGACGCAGACGGTGCGCCGCTCCCCCGGTGCGTATCAGCCTCTCGTCGACGGCGAGCTTGCTCCCCTGCCCGACGGCCCGCTGCCCGAGCTCGTGACCTTCGGACACACGAACGACCCGCACCCGCAGGCGCTCGCACAGTCGGTATCAGCTCACCCCATCCTGGCTGCCGCTGCCACGCGCGCTGGAGAACTCACTGAGCAAGCGATGACGGCAGGATCAAGCTCACTCGAACGACTAGCCGCCGGCACCGCGATTGATGCCGGTGGGCTTGTTCCCGACCTTGATTCGATCAACTCGTGGACTCAACACGTTGATCAGGTTGATCCTCTCGAAATGCTCGAAGTTCAATTGGCAAACACCACGGCACCCTTTGTGCTGATCTCGATGCTGCGTCCATCGATGGCCGCATCCACCTCCCGCCGCAAATACATCGTGAATGTGTCGGCGATGGAGGGCGTGTTCGGTCGCGGCTACAAAGGTCCAGGGCATCCGCACACCAATATGGCCAAAGCTGCCGTCAACATGCTCACGCGCACGAGTTCACGCGAAATGTTTGAGAGCGACGGAATTCTCATGACGAGCGTCGATACCGGCTGGATTACGGATGAGCGCCCTCACCCCACCAAAGTGCGGTTGGCGGAAGAGGGCTTTCATGCGCCGCTCGACCTTGTCGATGGTGCGGCCCGTGTCTATGACCCCATCGTGCGAGGCGAGGACGGAGAAGATCTGTTCGGCATCTTCCTGAAGGACTACGACAAGAGCTCATGGTGACCCCGGCGGAGTTTCTCAAGGCGACCGCCAGCGGAACGCGGGTCGTCGTGCGTCACCTCATCGACGATGGTCGCGCTACCGATGCCCTCGGCTACTTTCATCTCGCCGATGACAGCCACTGCGTTGTCGCGACTAGGCGCGGTCTCGAAACTATTGAACTCGCCAAAGTGATCGCTGCCAAAGAGGTGCCGCCGCCACCGGCACCCCGCCCGCGCGCTACTTCTTAGGAGTAGCGCGCGCCGGCGCCTTCTTGGTCGGTTCAGCTTTCGTAACGGGTGCAGCCTTCGCAACGGGTGCAGCCTTCTTGGTCGGCGCAGCCTTCGTCGCTGGCGCTTTCGCTGCCGGACTCTTCGTCGCTGGCGCCTTCGTCGCTGGCGCCTTCTTCGCTGACGCCTTCTTCGCTGGCGTCTTCTTCGCTGGCGTCTTCTTCGCTGACGCCTTCTTCGCTGGCGTCACGGTCGCACTCGCACTCGAAGTCGCAGTCACAGTCGCAGTAGCCCCAGCCAACTCTGCTGGGGTGACCTTGCCCGGGTTGAAGTTCGCACCGGGATCTGCAGAGTCAAACAGTCCCTGCATGACTTTGACACCTTCCGTTGAGATGTCTTGTTCGAGCCACGGTGAGTGCTCACGGCCGACACCGTGGTGGTGCGAGATGGTGCCATCGTTGTCCACAAATGACTGTTGGATGGCGCGCTTGACGGTGTCATATTCGCCGAGTGGATCGTCTCCGAAGGTGAATGCGAATGTGAAGTAGAGACAGGCACCCGAGTGATAGGAGTGCGACATGTGCGACATGATCCAGCCTTTGGTGCCGAGTGAATCGTAGGCATCTTGGGCTGCTTTATGGGCTGCAGAGTGCAGCTTCACGACAGACGACCACGGGGTCGCTGTTTCTGAGACATCGCCGGCGGCACCCATATCGAGCAAGAAGTCGCGCAGGTATGGGGTGTCGAACTTTTTTTGGTCGTAGAGGATTCCTGGCCCCTTACCGACACCCATTCCGCCGTGCTTGCCGACAATTTTGTCAACGAGACTCTTCTGGCGCTTGGCATGAGAAACGCTGCCCTCGAAGCCAATGAACGACAGGCAAATCTCGTCAAGGTTCCAGCCCTTGGCGGTCATCAGTTTCGGCAGTGCTGTTTCGGCCGAAAATTTACTGAAGCCCGTGCGGGTCTTGCTCGTCGCGAGTGAGAAGCCGGTCTCTTTTGCATCAGAAATGCGGGTGATGGATGGCGCAGCATCCGACTCCGCGATGGCCTGCATTGCGGCGATTCCTGACTCCCAGTTGGGGAAGAAGTAGGCGTACACATCTCGCTTAGCGGGAATGCGGTGCACCTGGACAGTGACTTCGGTAATGACCCCGAGGCGCCCTTCGCTTCCTAAGATCATTTCGCGCACGCTTGGGCCGCTTGAGGTGCTTGGCAAGGGCCGAAGTACAAGCATTCCGCCGGGGCGCACCACTCGAAGACCGCGAGTGATGTCGGCGATGTCGCCGTATTTGTCTGATTGCATTCCGGAGGAACGCGTCGCTACCCAACCGCCAACGGTCGAGTGCGTGAAGCTGTCTGGAAAGTGTCCGATCGTCCAACCTTGAGCATTAAGCTGCTCTTCGAGGTCAGGGCCCTGAGCGCCAGCCTGAATGCGAGCGAGGCCGGCATCCGCATCAATTGCCACAACCTTGCGAAGTCGTCCGAGGTCGAGCGAGATTACAACGCGTTTCTCGGCGGGCATCGGCTCGAGGCTGCCAGCGATGTTGCTGCCGCCTCCGAACGGAATAATGACGGCATTAGCGGCGACCGCGGCATCCACGATCGCCTGCACTTCAGCTTCATCAGCGGGGTAGATAACGACATCAGGGCTGCGCTTGATGGCATTGCTCCGAATTCGTACGAGGTCGCGAAGTCCTTTGCCATAGGTGTGGATGACGCGCACCATGTCGTCTCGAGTGACATAGTCCGCGCCGACAATCGCTGCAAGTTGCTTTGTGAATGCGGCGGTCGCTTTGCTCTTCGGAACGTCGAGTTCATCGAACGATGGTTCACCAGCACGAGTGGCCGAGCCAAGATCAAGACCTACTGCGTACTCCACGAACGGTGCAAAACCAGGCTTATCTTCGTGATGGAAGCCCACCCCTTCATTGCCCCAACCCCACCACTTCATGTGTTTGACAGAGGTCATTTCGTTCCCTTCGGGGTGGCGCTTGGCATGGGTTGAACTGTTTCGTGCAGTTGACGCACGACCTCAGCGAGTCGTGCAGAAAAAGCTTCCGATGTTTCGGCTTCGCGGCGCTGCTGCAGTTCGCCAAAGACTACCGTGACGGGCAGGCGACCTGACTTTGGCCAGTTCACCCCGCGAGGCATTGCTGTCGATGCACCAACGAGCGCGATAGGAAGGCACGGCACTGAAGTGTTGATTGACAGTGCGGCAGCTCCTGGCTTGAAGCGCGTGAGTGCACCCTCGCGGGTGCGACCGCCTTCGGGAAAAATGAGCAGCGGAACACCGCGCTCGAGAAGCGCTCGCGATGCGCCAGCACGTTTGCCTTCAGCATTGCGTTCGATCGCGAAAGCGTTAAAGAACAAGGTGGTTAGCCACTTTCGCCACCACACCTCAAAGAAATAGTCGGCTGCCGCTCCGGCGGCGAGGTAGCGTGCCCGGCTGCGGGGCAAGGCGCCGATGATGAGCGGTGCATCAAGGTGGCTGGAGTGGTTGGCAACGGCGATGAATGGGCCATCGTGACGCTCGATGTGCTCGACTCCCTTTACATCGACGCGCACGAGCGACCACACTAGCGGCTTCAGTAGGCCTCGCTGGGCAACATATCTGGCCCCCGCCATCGTCGGCGAGGTAAAGCGGTCAAAAGTCCGGGTCATGTCGTTGTCGCATCTTTCACACCTTGAGGTTCGGAGCCCTCATCACTTCGGCTTGAAGAAATTTTCGCCGAAATCCAACGAATTGTACGCAAAGGCACGTGTCGAGCAAACCATCCGATGACTCGGTACCGAACAGTAGGTATGGAAATGACTTTGCCCCGTGCTGAATCCCGCAGTGCACCCGTGACGAGGGTCGGTGCGTCAATCCACATAAAGGACGGGATAGACCCGGTGCGGATGCCCGCCCGCTCGTGGAATTCGGTGACAACCCATCCCGGCATGAGCGCCGTCACTGTCACTCCCGTATTGCGCAGTTCTACTGAGAGTCCTTGGCTGTATGACGCCACCCAGGCTTTGATCGCTGAGTACGATCCCATGGTCACGAGTCCGGCGATGCTCGACACGTTGATGATCGAACCGCTGCCGCGTTCACGCATGGCCCGACCAGCGGCGCCCGCGAGAATCAGTACCGCGCGACACATAACGTCGAAGGCATGTTCATGCACGCGCACCTCATCGGTGTCGGTCAATTTCGAGTGCACCCCGAAGCCCGCGTTATTGACGAAGAGGTCAATGGGTCGATCTGGATCGCTGAGACGAGCAGCGACTCGCACTACGTCGTCGCGCACGGCAAGATCGGCGCTGATGATCTCGACGGCCACGCCAAACTCGCGGTGCAGCGTCGAAGCTGTTTCTTGCAAGCGAGTTTCATTGCGGGCGATCAGGACAAGGTTGGTCCCGCTGCGAGCAAGTTGCCGGGCAAACTCAGCACCGATGCCTGAAGTTCCACCCGTAATTAGCGCTATTGCCATGGCTCTAAGACTACGGCAAGCCCTCCCTATAGATTGTGTCTCCTCTGAGGAGTCGCAACTAGAATTGTCAGAGGTCGCTGTCACCACACTGCTTCGAGCGGAGGAGAACGATGCCAAGAAGTCTTGAAGTTGCCCTGGACGACATGTCTATTCCGGCACCCGATTTTGACGTCCGCGCGTATGCCAATGAGGCACACGCGAGCTACCGCGACCTGCTCAATCTTGAGGCATACGCCTCTCAGCCCTTGAGCGCAGATACGCTACGCGTCTTGCGTTACTTGCAGGTTGTTGAGCGCGGCACGATGACGCATCTGCGCAGTGTGCTGGTCACCGCTACCCATAAAGACTCCCGCGTTACCGCATTCTTGATCACCTGGGCGTTCGAGAAGTATTGGATTGCGGATGCACTTGACCAAGTCATTCGCGCGAACGAGGGTGGCGAAGCCGACCGTACCCCGTTCCGCACTCCTGTCGAACGAACAATCCGCGAATCGATCGTTGCCAACATTGTCGGGCTACCCATGGTGGCCGTGCACACATCTCTTGGTGCCGTGGATGAGTGGCTCATGCAGGCCGCCTACCGTCGGCTTCTCGAACGTGAGCCTCATCCGCAGCTCGCCGATCTCATCGGGCGGCTCTTAGCGACTAAGGCGCGCCAGCTGGAGTTTTTCGAGGCGCAGGCCCGCCACCGCCTCGCCGAGTCGACTCGCGCTCAGAAGGTCACGCGGCGGCGTCTCGCGAAGACGCCGTGGCCGATCGGTGCCCGCGCTGAACCGCGCGAAAACACCGCATTCTTCTTTTCTTATCTATTCAACAGCCAGCCAGCGACCATTGCTGAGATTGATGCCCTCGTCGATTCCCTCGATGGCCAAAGCAACCTCCACCTGATGAAAAGGGCCGCCAAACTATGACGACCATCACCCCCCTCACGACGGAGCATGTCTTTCTGACGGGAGCCACTGGCTTCGTCGGGCAGGCAATTCTCGAACGTTTGCTCTCGAGCCACCCCGGAACACGAATTTCTATTCTCGTGCGCGGAAAAGGATCAACAAGCGGCGAAGGCCGGCTCACCAATCTCATGCGCAAGCCGGTATTTGCGCAGTGGATGGAAACCCTCGGCAAAGAGAAAGCCCTCGAAGAGGTTGCTCGCCGGGTCACCGTGATTGAAGGCAGTCTCACGGATGTCGGCACGCTGCCCGATGACATTGATGTCGTCATCCACGGCGCGTCTACTGTCTCGTTTGATCCGCCGATCGATGAAGCGTTTGATACCAATGTTGGTGGAGCGACGGGCATCTATACGGCGTTGTTGAACAGTAAATCGCGTCCTCACGTCGTGCATATTTCTACGGCTTATGTTGGCGGCATCCGCAAGGGAATTGTTCCCGAAGCATCGCTTGTTCACAACGTTGATTGGCGAGCCGAGTATGAGGCTGCTCGCACGGCGCGCACTCGTGTTGAGTTCGAGTCTCGCCAGCCCGAGGCGCTGCGTGCCCAACTCACTGCCGCTAAAGCTCGTCATGGCAAAGCCGGTCCGCAGGCTGTTGCCCAATTCACTGAGGCTGCCCGTGCTGAATGGGTGCACGACCGCCTCGTCGATTACGGCCGTATGCGCGCTGAGAGCTTGGGCTGGACTGACGTCTACACTCTGACGAAGGCGTTCGCCGAACGCGTTGCTGAGGAACTGTGGGCTCAGGCCGGGCACCGCCTTTCGGTGGTTCGTCCCTCGATTATTGAGAGTGCACTTCACCACCCGTTCCCGGGCTGGATTGACGGTTTCAAGGTCGCCGATCCGTTGATCCTCGCTTATGGCCGCGGTCAGTTGCCCGATTTCCCGGGCCTTCCTGATTCGATTCTCGATGTCATCCCTGTCGACTTTGTCGTGAATGCAGCGTTGGCGGCCGCCTCCACGAAGGCTGATCCGAAGGCGCCCCAGTACTACCACGTGAGTTCGGGAGCGAGCAATCCGCTTCCGTTCCACCGCATGTATGAGAACGTCAACGCCTACTTCACAGCGAACCCGCTGCCCGCTGAGGATGGCGAGATCACGGTTCCGCTGTGGCGTTTCCCCGGAGGTCAGCGCGTGGAGAAGGCGCTAGTGAAGCGCGAGCGTCAGGCCGAGCGTGCTGAGCGCATGATCACCAAGATGCCGACAACTCCCCGCACTCGCCGTTGGCTGGATGAGGTCAAGAGCGGCCAACATCAGCTTGACGTGCTGCGCGCCTTCACGAATCTCTATCGCGCGTATGTGCAGACGGAGATAATTTTCGATGATGCCAACACTCGTGAGCTTCTCGCTTCGCTACCGAAGAAGACCTCTCAGAGTGCACGCTTCGATGTCGCCGAGATCAACTGGGAGGACTACTTCCAGAAGGTGCACTTCCCGGCGATCACGACGTTGACGCGGGCATTTGCCAACCGACCAGCCGCCAAGACCCGCACCGCTAAGAAGCTTCCCCAGCGCACCGATGTTGTCGCTGTCTTCGACCTTGAAGGCACTGTCGTCGATTCCAACCTCGTGAAGCAGTACTTGCTGCTGTGGGGTGGAACTGTTCCCCGTGCCAAGGTTGTGCACGACCTCGCCAATTTCACTTTCTCTTTGCGCAAGTACTTGCGTGCTGAACGTCGTGACCGCGGCGAGTTCATCCGAACCTTTATGCGTCGCTACGAGGGCTTCAAGATTGTGGAGATTGAGCGGATGGTGCGCGGCAGCTTCGGCCGGGCCATGATGCGTCGGGTGATGCCGGATGCTCTGCGCCGTGTTCAGGAGCACCGTGATGCTGGCCACCGCACCATTCTGGTCACGGGAACAATCGATCTCATGGTGACCCCCTTCTTGCCGTACTTTGACGAGGTCGTTGCTGGCCGGATGCACGAACGTGACGGTGTTCTCACCGGTTTCTTGGCCGATCCGCCGCTGGTGGATGAGGCACGGGCCGCGTGGTTGCGCCACTATGCCGAACTCAATGGTTTCAACCTCACCCAGTCGTATGGCTACGGCGACAGTCATGCCGATCTGATGTGGCTGCAACTTCTCGGAAATCCCAGTGCCGTCAACCCTGACGTCAACCTGTATAAGCATGCTCAAGAGAAGCGGTGGAACGTGCTCGATTGGAAGCGCCGCTCACCCAATACCCGCATCCCTCGACCTCGCGCCGCAGCAACCGCGCCGGTGCAACTGGAAGGAGAGGAACAGAACTCGACGCCGTCGAGCTAGTTCCCACACCTCATGGCATTTGATATTGATCGGTACACCTCGACCTCGAAGAAGGTGCAGTGGGGTGACCTCGACTTCACCGAATTTGAGCGCAATCCCCTCCCGGATTCGACTCTGCGCAGCCTTCGCTACATGGCGGATGTCGAATACCACACGGTCTGCTACCTGCGAGATCTACTCGTCACGCCCTCCCACAAGGAGGTCGACGTTAGTGCGTTTATGACGATGTGGAACCGCGAAGAGTTCTGGCACGGCGAAGCGCTCTCGAAGGTGCTCGGTGCTCACGATGTGACTCTCGACTATGACGAGCTCAAAGCCACCCGGCTGAAGTTGGGCTGGAAGGATCGACTCGACCCGATCAAGCAGTCCGTGCTCGGAAATGTGATCGGTAAGGACTTCATCGCAGTGCACATGATCTGGGGCGCCGCGAACGAGTGGTCTGCCGTTGCTGCGTACAACCGGCTCGCGGATATGGAAAAGCATCCGGTGCTGTCTGAGTTGCTTCGCCGAATCGCCAAGCAAGAAGCACGCCACGTTGCCTTCTATGCGACTCAGGCTCGAGAGCGTTTAGCCAAAAGCAAGAAGGCGCAAGTCTTGGCGCGACTGGCTTTGAGGGGCGCTTGGGGTCCGGTTGGCTCGAGCATCATGCCCGCTAAAGAAGTGACCCACGTTATGGGCCACTTGTTCTCAGGCGAGGAGGGATTGCGCGAGATTCGCAAACTCGATGAGCACATTTCACGCATGCCGGGCCTCGAGGGCCTCACCATTGTGGAGACGTCAATGAAAAAGTATGGGGTTGCAGCGTAAGAGGCGTAGGCTTCTCGCTGGACTATTGGCCACTAGCGAATTGGTAAGTGGGAACTGTGGGCGTAAGAATCGAACGAATTGACCTTCCTGGGTTTGGTGTTCGCAATGATGTGATCACTGATTCGGGATGCCGTGTCAGCGTGGTTTCGCTGCGTTCAGGCGAGCGAGATCTTGCCTTCTTCAATGCGGACGACCCTGACTCGAACGCTGCCTCCATCTCACTCACTGACGATGAGGCTGCGGCTATCGCTGAGGTTCTTGGTTCGTCGCTCACGCTCAGCCGTTTGTCGGTTCTTGGCGAGAAGGCTGAGGGGCTCTACACCGAAGAGATCTCTCTTCCCGGCGGCTCAGGATTCGTCGGTCGCCCCATGGGCGATATGAAAGCGCGCACTCTCACGAGCGCATCGATCGTCGCGATTGCCCGCGGCAACGATGTTGTTCCTTCCCCTGGTCCTGAGGTTAAATTCGAGTCTGGCGATGTAATCGTCGCTGTGGGGACCCGCAAGGGTCTCGACGCACTCGGCAAGCTCATCAACCGCGGCCCCAGCTAAGGCTCGCGTATGCATGAGACGACGCAGCTCCTCATCGAGGTTGGCGCTCTCCTGCTTGTTCTTAGCGTGCTCGGAAGATTTGCTGCACGTTTCGGGTTTTCTGCCATCCCGCTCTATCTTCTTGCCGGCCTCGCTGTTGGCGAGGGCGGTTTGCTGCCGTTTCAGGCGAGCGAAGAGTTCTTCGAAGTCGGTTCACAAATCGGCGTGATTCTTCTTTTGGCGATGCTGGGGCTGGAGTATTCTGCAGAAGAGCTCGTCTCGAATCTCAAGACTTCTCGCATTTCGGGCATCCTCGATGGTGTCTTCAATGCCCTACCCGGGGCTCTTTTCGCCATCATTTTGGGGTGGGAACCTGCCGCGGTCGTCGCCCTCGCCGGTGTCACCTGGGTGTCATCATCTGGGGTGATCGCTAAGGTCGTGCGCGATCTGGGGCGACTCGGTAACCGCGAGACCCCGACCGTGCTTTCCATCCTGGTGATGGAAGACTTGGCGATGGCGTTCTATTTGCCGGTGCTCTCAGCGCTCGTCATTGGTGCGGGACTGCTGCAGGGCGCGTTCACTGTGGCCATTGCCGTCGCTGTCGTGCTGCTGATTCTTTATGTTGCCCTACGTCATGGTCGATTCTTGTCCCGACTGCTTCCCGACAAGAACGCCGAAGCACTGTTGCTCGGTGTCGTTGGATTGACGATGCTTGTTGCTGGTTTAGCGGAACGCGTGAGCGTGTCTGCTGCGGTGGGTGCTTTCCTCGTCGGTATTGCGATCTCGGGCCCGGTGGCGCACCAGTCAGCCCAGCTCATCACTCCCCTGCGTGACCTATTCGCTGCGGTATTCTTTGTGTTCTTTGGGATCTCAACTTCGCCGGCAGACATTGTTCCTGTTCTGCTGCCGGCGGCTGCTCTCGCGGTTGTCACTATCGCTACGAAGACGCTCTCCGGCTACCTTGCGGCGAAACGGGCTGGGATCGCGGTCGCTGGTCGATGGCGCACTGGGCTCATTCTGACTCCTCGCGGCGAGTTCTCGATCGTGATCGCGGGTCTCGCGGTCGGCGCCGGCATCGAGCCCATGCTCGCACCACTAGCGACGGCGTATGTACTCATCACGATCATCGCCGGTCCACTCCTCGCACGAATCCCCGACACCAAGTGGTTCAAAGCCAAGGTGCGTAAGACCACGGTGCCCCCCGCCACCGACGACTCCCATCGCGACGCCCTAAGCCGAAAGCGCGACTAGGGTCAGGCAAGAGGCCCGAATGTCACTCGAGCACTGCGTCAGATCGACGTCGTCCAGAGGTGCGCGCCACTGCAGCAAATTCCCGACGAAACAAAAAAGCCCCGCAACCTTGACGATTGCGGGGCTAGATGGTGGATCCAAGGGGATTCGAACCCCTGACCCCCTGCATGCCATGCAGGTGCGCTACCGGGCTGCGCCATGGACCCATGTGTTTTATCTCCGTTACCAGAAATGCAACTTCTCAAGAATAGTACATGCGCGACGCATCCAGAACCATCTGAGCGTTCTGTGGCCCAAGTTCGTGAGAATCACAGCCAACATTGAGGGCGGAAACCCAAAGACGGCCAGCATCCGAATGGATACTGGCCGCCTTTTCGCAAGCCGGAGCGTGCGTTTGCTAGGTTGCCGTGTCGGCTAAGAAACGGGAATAACGAGTCCGTTGTAGAAGTCGTTGATGTACGCCTTCGTCTCGACTGAGGTCAACAGTTCGTATAGCTTGAGCACCCGAGGGTCAGTCTTGAGCTCGTCACGCGTTACGAGCGTGTTGTAGTAGACGCTCGAGGTGCCCTCGGTGACCAGCTGCAGGTCGCCCGAGAGGCCAGCAGCACCGGCGTAGTTGAAGTTCACGATCGCAGCATCTTGGTCATCAAGAGCCGACGGCAGGCTTGCCGCATCAATTTCGATGAAGTTGAAATCGCTCGGGTTGGCAGTGATGTCGGCAACAGTCGACGGAGCATCCGTGGTCTCGATGAGTCCGGCATCCGCAAGCAGCAAGAGCGCACGGCCCTCATTGCTGGCATCGTTCGGCAACGCAATGTTCGCGCCATCCTTCAGGTCTGCAAGCTCGTCAACGGTCTTCGAGTACAGAGCGAGCGGCGGAAGGTAAACCTGGCCAACGACGAACAGATTGTCTCCCGTGTTCTCGTTGTAGAGATCCAGGAACGGCTCGTGCTGGAACAGGTTGACGTCGAGGCTGCCTTCACTGAGAGCAGGGTTCGGTGTCGTGTAATCGGTGAACTCAACGATGTCGAGCTCGAGGCCAGCAGCCTCAGCCTGACCGCTGTCGATCACGAACTGAACAATTTCGCCGGCCGGTGTCGCCGTAGCGCCGACGGTAAGCGAACCGAGAGTGCCATCAGTGGGCGCGGACTCTTCGGCGGGAGCCGAGCATCCAGAAAGGGTCAAAGCGAGCACGCCAGCGGCGGCCACAGTGGAGAGTGAGAAGAATTTGGAGCGTGACATGACATTCCTTAATCGAGAAAACAAACAGTGGTGAAAGAAAAAAGAAAAACTACTCAGGGGTAAGCCGCCGACAGAGTCAGCGGTGAGACATTCGGTTAGCCAAGCGAGCGCCGACTACCTGAACGATCTGCACAATCGTGACTAGCACGATAATCACCGCGACAATGTGGATGACGCTGTAGCGCTGGTGTCCATAGCGAATAGCAACATCACCAAGACCTCCACCACCAATCGCGCCCACAATTGCCGAGTAGTTCACAATCGACACCACTGTCGTTGTAAAGCCACGGATGAGACCAGGAACAGCCTCAGGAATAATCACTTTCGACACCAACTGCCAGCGCGTCGCGCCCAAAGAGTGCCCCGCCTCAACAAGCCCCTCGTTGACTTCGCGCAGCGAAATCTCCACGATGCGGGCATAGAACGGAATCGCAGCAATCGTCAACGGCACAATCGCCGCGGTCACGCCAAACGCTGTCCCCAGCAACAGTCGAGTAAACGGGATGAGCGCAATCATCAAAATGATGAACGGGATCGAACGGCCCAGGTTCACGACGGCCTGCAGCACCGCGTTGATGATGCGACCGGCGATCACACTGCCGAATGGGCGCTCAAGAATGCCGCCGCGGTCGGTGATAACCAACAGGGTGCCCGCTGCAAGCCCAATAATGAGAGTGATGAGCATCGTGACGCCCACTTGGTACAGGGTCTCCCCTGTCGCCTTCAGGAGCGTCTCAAACAGCTGCGGCCAGAAGCCGGGAGCTTGGGAATCGATCATCGTCCGCTCCTCACAATCTCAACGACGAGGCCCTGAGCGCGCAAGTCGTCAATTGCGGCAGTGTGCTGCTCGATCGTTCCCGGCAGTTCAAGGCGCGTGCGCCCTGATTGCGCTCCCCCGATGGTTTCCATCGCAGCACCGAGCAGACCAACATCTAGTTGGTGAGTGCGGGCAAGCTGAGCGACAACAGGTCGCGCTGACGACAAACCGACAAAGGTGACATCGATGACTGTGGAGTTACCCTGCGGCAGTTCGCCGAGCGGGAACAGTCCACGAGCAAGCTGCGAACCTGGCTTGGCAAGCAAGTCAACAAGACGACCCTGCTCGAGAATGCGGCCACCGCTCATTAGCGCTGCGGAATCGCAAATGCTTTTGACGACGTCCATCTCGTGCGTAATCAGCAAAATGGTGAGTCCGAGCTCTTTGTTGAGCCTGCGCAGCAACTGAAGAATGGAGTCTGTGGTCTCCGGGTCGAGGGCGCTCGTTGCTTCATCGCTGAGAAGTACGCGAGGCCGAGATGCCAGCGCCCGCGCGATGCCCACGCGCTGCTTCTGCCCGCCCGAGAGCTGAGCCGGATATTGCTGAGCTTTCTGTTCGAGACCCACAAGTTCAAGAATGTCGTTAGTGCGGCTGGTGCGTTCGCTGCGGCTCACGCCCACAACTTCTAAGGCGAGTTCCACGTTTCCACGAACGGTGCGGCTATCAAGCAGGTTGAACTGCTGAAAGACCATGCCGATTTCGCGACGCGCATGAAGAAGATCGCGATCGCTGAGCGCGGTCAGTTCACGGTCGGCGACGGTGACCCTGCCCGAATCGGGGCGCTCAAGAAGATTTACCGTGCGGATGAGCGTGCTCTTGCCGGCACCACTTTGGCCGATAACGCCGAAAATTTCGCCTCGCTGCACAGCGAGGTTCACATCGTCGAGCGCACGAACTGTGTTCGCGGCTGCACCAAAAGTCTTGGTGACGGAAGAAAGCGTAATCATGAAACCCCAGAGATCGAAGGCAATTCTTGTGGAATCGCCGCGGGGTCTAACTGCCCGGCTAGATCAAGAAAACCAGCACACTGGCACCCACACAAATTGAGTTACGAAGTGTGAAGTAATCGAACCAGACTGACTAAACAGCTCCCGATTCGGGGTCGGCTGGTGCTGCGATATCGATCGGGATGACGGGGCAATCGCTCCACAAACGCTCAAGCGAGTAGTAGAGGCGATCTTCTTCGTGGAAGATGTGAGCGACAACGTGGCCGAAGTCGAGAAGAATCCAACGACCCTCCGCACGGCCCTCGCGACGTAGCGGCTTCGCGCCAGCTTCGATCATCTTCTCTTCAATTTCAGACGCGATCGACTGAACGTTGCGTTCGTTGCGGCCTGTGGCAAGGAAGAAAATGTCGGTGTAGGGCGTGGGACCGGTGACATCCAGTGCGACCATATCCGTCGCCTGCTTGGCGTCGGCGGCGTGCGCGACGATGGAAAGTAGCTCGTTAGCACGAGGAGAAGCAGTCACAGGGTCCTTAATCGGAGGAAGAGCAAAGAGTTAAACCTACAACATGTTGAAGGCGAATGCTGCCACAAGCAGTCCGGCAACCACAACAGCCATCGACGAAGCCGAGATGAGCAACACCGTGAGTGCACGAGTACCCTTCGGCTTTTGTGTCTGAGTTACTGACTGATTGGAGAACGTACTGACGGCTTTGACGGCGCGCACGGGTGCTGAATCAGTCGAAACCATGTCGCTGTCATTGAGATCGAGAAGTGAATCAATATCTGCGTGGTCAAAACGGTCCGAGACACCACTTGCCGACAACGTGCTCGGCAGATCAATCGACCCTGTGAGCATAGTTTCACCGCTGGAATTCAACGGACCGCGGATGTCGGTGGCAAACGGGATCGCTGGCAAGACAAGAGCGCTTGTTGCGGGGGTTCCGCTGCCAATGGTCCTCGAAATGATGGAGGAACTTGGATCGTCTTCAACCGCAGCCTGACGAGTCCAGTGGCCCGCTGGGGCCACAGTCATTCCCTGGGAGTCAATCCTCGGCGACGGGGCCAGCGAGGCGGTAGGCGTCACGTTGGGTTCGACCGATAGTCGGTCGACCGCGGGCAGTTCGCCATCGAGTCGCTTGCGCGCTTGTTCATCGAACTCTGCGCGGGCATTGCTGAGGTTTGTTAGTGCCGCCGAAATAGTGGGCGCTGATTTTACCGCCGGCGTTGTATCGGCTGGTTCGCTAGCAGCCTCCGGAGCTAACCCGAGGAGTCCCGCAATGGTTGATCGCGCGGATGAACGGGGAGCTTCAGCCGACTGCGATTCTGCGCTTCGCGCTGACTGGTGCGGCGCTGATGCGGCCGACGACGTGTCTACCGGAGCTGCTGCAATGGTTCCACTGAAGTCGAGGTCCGCTGCTGACTTAGCAGAGCCTGTCTCACGCGGCGGATCGATGAGCGGAGACCGGGGAGCATCCGTGATTTCCGCATCTTTCGCGGAACCGTCAGCGTTGGCCAGTAGTGATTCGAAAGCGCTCAGCGCGTCTTCGGGAGGTGCGGCAACCGCTGCAGCTTCAGGAACTACCGAAAGTGGATCGATGAGTGCTGGCGGTTCAACGTAGGCCGGAATCGTGGGCTCTACAGTCAGGTGCTGTTCCGCTGCAGGCTTGGAAGCCTGTCCAGCTGAACCCGAGTATGGATAATGCGGCACGGCATCCGCAGCAGCATTTGCTAACGGAGTCGAAGCAGCCTTTGGCGCCGCCTCGGGAGACGCAGCCGTTTCAGAAGGCACAGCGGTTGCAGAAGGCACAGCGGTTTCAGCGGGCGCAGCAGCGGCACGTTCAGCTTCCTGACGTGCGCGAAGCTCTCGCAGTTCGCGACGATTAAGGGTGCGCTCGGGAGAACTCGACTCCGGCGCTGCCGGAGCGGCAGTGGGAGGAGGAGGCGGCGCAAAGGAAGAGTCTTGCGTGAGTGGTGATGGTGGCGGCGCCAGACGATAGGCGGCGTCTGTCGACGGTTGGGATGTTGCGGGCGCGGCAGGAGGCGCAACGGTGCCTGATGGGGCGGCTGCGGCAGTGGTGTCGGCGCTCAAGTCTTTGTGAGGTTCTTCGACACTGTTCTCTTCTGCTTCTTGAGAAGGAAAAGTTGTGAAGCCCTCTACTGACGGCTGCTCATCGGCAGCTCGTTCGCGCTCACTCTGACGCGCCGCACGGCGCGACTGCGGCGGCGGATCGTGAAAAGTGGTCATGGCATACTCCGATATAAATGGTGCTTGGCGATGTACTGAACGACACCATCCGGAACCAGATACCAGACCGGGAAGCCCTGACTGACTCTGGTTCGGCAATCAGTGGATGAGATCGCAAGCGCCGACACTTCTAACGAGCTTACGCCTTGAGTAGGCAATCCACTAATGGTTAGGGGGTGTCCTGGCCGTGAAACTGCTATGAAATGGGCAAGAGTCCAGACCTCGGAAACGTCTTTCCATTCCATGATCTGAGCCATGGCATCCGCCCCCGTAATGAAGAAAAGGTCGGCATCGGGATAGGCCTTGCGCATGTCCCGGAGCGTGTCGATTGTGTAGGTCGCGCCTTCTCGTTCTAAGTCAACGCGGCTGACGTTGAAGCCGGGGTTAGCGGCGGTGGCGATCACCGTCATGAGATATCGGTGTTCTCCGGCTGTGACCGTTGACTTCATCCAGGGCTTGCCCGTGGGAACGAAGACGACCTCATCGAGGTCAAACTGTTGCTGAGCTTCGCTTGCAGCCACGAGGTGACCATTATGGATGGGATCGAAAGTGCCACCCATGATGCCGATGCGCGCACGCTTCTGCGTCGTCTCGGCCGACACGACTACGCCTTAGTGGCCTGCGCCGTGAGCGTCGCCAGCTTTCGCAGGCTTCGCAACGTGACGGTTAGCCACATCACGGAAACTCCACGTGACAAAGCCGAGAGTCGTGAAAACGACTGCAGCGATGATCGGAAAAGCGATCGCCGGCAAGATAAGCGGCGCGAGCTCTTCGCTCGACGCAAGTACATTCAGAAAAACAGACATCAGATCTCCATTCACAAAGCCGACAACAGTCTAGCCGCGCACCTGACCACTACCGCGCACAACCCACTTAGTGCTGGTAAGTTCTGGCAATCCCATGGGGCCACGAGCGTGCAGCTTCTGGGTTGAGATACCGACTTCGGCGCCGAAACCGAATTCCGCGCCATCCGTGAATCTGGTGGAAGCATTGACCATCACAACTGCTGAATCGACTTCGGCGAGAAACCGGTCAGCGTTGGCGAGATCGTTGGTGATGATCGATTCGGTGTGCTTGGTTGAGTACGTTGCGATGTGTTCAATCGCAGCATCGAGGTCGGAAACCACCCGCACAGCAATATCGAGGCTCAAGTGTTCCACCGACCACGCATCATCGTCTGCGATGAGGGCCTGGGGAAATAGCCCACGGGTGCGCTGATCGGCGTGAATCGTCACCCCGGCGTCTGCGAGGCGTGCCAGAACGGCAGGAATAAGCCTTTCGGCGGCGTCTTCATGCACGAGAAGTGTCTCTAGAGCGTTGCAGACACTCGGACGTTGCACTTTGGCGTTGTGCACGATCTCAATCGCCGTTTCTTTGTCGGCAGACTCATCGAGGAATACGTGCACAATGCCGGCACCCGTCTCGATCACCGGCACTGTTGACTCTCTGACAACGGTCTGGATGAGCTGCGCACTCCCCCGCGGGATAAGAACGTCAACAAAACCGCGAGCCTGCATCAGTGCCTTCGCGCCATCGCGACCAAATTCGTCAATTGTTTGAACGGCGGTCGGCTCCACTCCCACGCTCGCAAGAGCGGACTGAATGATGTCTACAAGAACGCGGTTGGAGTCTTCAGCGGCTGAACCACCGCGCAGCACTACAGCGTTGCCGCTCTTGAGCGCCAGCGCCGCAATATCAATCGTCACGTTCGGTCGCGCTTCATAGATCGCACCAATCACCCCGAATGGCACGCGCACTTGTGAGACCGAGAGTCCATTAGGCAGTACAGAACCGCGGACCACTGTGCCGACCGGGTCAGCGAGTTCGATGATGTCGAGCACCGCCGCTGAGAGCTGTGTGATGCGCTCACGGGTCAGACGCAGTCTGTCCTGTAATCCCTCGGACATGCCACTAGTTGCGCCGCGTTGGAGATCGAGAGCATTGGCCGCGATGATTCGTTCGGCGTGCGTTTCGACATCCCGGGCGATAGCAGCGAGTGCCGCATTCTTCTGCACCGTAGTAAGAGTGGTGAGCGTGCGCGACGCTGCGCGTGCCGCTTCGAACTTCTCAGTAATTGTGCGCTCGATTACACCTGAATCAACCATATTCAGAGTGTAGCGGCGCTCAATACGCGCCTTCGACCCCTAATCGATCGTGATCGCTGCTTCAAACCACGTGCCGATGGATGCTCCGGCCAGCGCAGCCGCAACGCTCCCGGTTCCAGCCAAGAGTACGGGGATCCCCGCCGTTGCGGCATGCTTTGCTGCCGCAACCTTGGTACCCGCGCCACCCGTGCCAACACCCGCAGCACCAATATCGCCGAAAGTCACGTGGGCAAGATCATCATCGAACGCGACAAAGTCAATGCGTTGGGCATCCGGTTCAGAAGGAGGCTTCGTATAGAGCGCATCGATGTCAGACAGAAGCACCAGCATGTCGGCCCGAACTAGTACGGAGACAAGCGCAGCGAGACGGTCGTTGTCACCGAAGCGGATCTCATGGGTCGCTACCGTGTCATTTTCGTTCACGATGGGCAAGATTTTTAGCCCAAGCAATCGTTCCATAGCCCGCTGAGCATTGCTGTGGTGAGTGGGGTTATCCATGTCGCCTGCGGTCAACAGGATTTGTGCTGCAACCACTCCGTAGCGGTCGAAGCTCTCCTGATACCGGTAAATGAGCACGTTCTGACCGACTGCCGCTGCGGCCTGTTGGGTAGCGAGGTCGGTGGGTCGCCCATCTAGCTTGAGGAAGGGAATGCCGGTAGCGATGGCACCCGAAGAGACCAGGATCACTTCTGAACCTGCGGCGTGTGCCGCGGCTAGCGCATCGACAAGAGCGCCGATTTGGCCCACGTTGGCGCCGCTGACCGATGACGATCCAACCTTGACAACGATGCGCCGCGCACGAGGAATCTCGGCGCGCACGACGGGCTTGCTAGTCACGATCCTCCGACTCATCGCCTTTTTCAATGGCGAAACCTTCATCGTCCACCCAAACGCCAGCTTCACGCTCAGACTCGAGCTCAGCGCGTGCGGCTGCCTTAGCATCCATGCGCTCGAGGTAATTCTTGCGACGGCTGCGGTTGGTTTCGCGGGGGTTGTCATCGAGTCGTGGGTCGGTTCCTCGAGGAGCAACAGTCAGTTCGGCGGCCGATGAGAGCGTTGGCTCCCAATCGAAGACAACACCTCCGCCTGCGCCAATAATGACGGTGGAGCCGGGGACGGCACCTGCCTTGAACAGGTCGTCTTCAACACCGAGGCGCGCCAAACGGTCTGCCAAGTATCCGACAGCTTCCTCGTTCGCAAAGTCTGTTTGTGCAACCCAACGCTCAGGCTTATCGCCAACAACGCGGTAAATGTTGCCGTAGGTGCCACCTTCGACCTTGACGACGAAGTCCTT
Organism: Rhodoglobus sp.; assembly: GCF_053580035.1. Lineage (NCBI taxonomy): Bacteria > Bacillati > Actinomycetota > Actinomycetes > Micrococcales > Microbacteriaceae > Rhodoglobus > Rhodoglobus sp. The sequence goes on from NZ_JBMDVL010000001.1 coordinate 532,986, forward strand.
CGCATTGACGGCGCGCGGGCGCAGAATGATGCGTTCCTTGACCGGTTCGGAGTTGCGCTTCTCGCGGTCAGCGAGAACAACAGCAGCGAGAGCAAAGGACAGCTCTCGCAGGCCCTCGCGAGATACAGCAGACACTTCGAAGACACGGTAGCCGCGCTCTTCTAGCTCAGCCTTGACGAGATCAGCGAGATCACTGCCCTCGGAAACGTCGACCTTGTTGAGAGCAATGAGTTGCTCGCGCTCGAGCAATGGCTTTTGACCCTCTGGAACGGGGTAGGCCGCCAGTTCGCCGAGAATCACATCGAGGTCGCTGATGGGGTCGCGACCGGGCTCCAAAGTGGCGCAGTCGAGCACGTGCAACAGTGCGGTGCATCGCTCGACGTGACGCAAGAACTCAAGCCCAAGGCCTTTGCCCTCGCTTGCGCCTTCGATAAGTCCAGGAACGTCGGCGATCGTGTAGCGAACGTCTCCGGACTCAACGACTCCGAGGTTGGGGTGCAACGTAGTGAACGGGTAGTCAGCAATCTTTGGCTTGGCCGCGCTCATAGCAGCGATCAAGCTCGACTTGCCTGCAGACGGGTAGCCGACCAAAGCAACATCGGCAACGGTTTTAAGCTCAAGGAAGATGTCGCCCTGAAAACCGGGCGTTCCGAGCAGCGCAAAACCGGGAGCCTTGCGCTTAGTGGATGAGAGGGCTGCGTTGCCGAGCCCGCCCTGACCACCTGGGCCGACGACCAAGCGCATGCCGGGAGCATCCATGTCGATGAGGACTTCGCCATCCTGATCGCGCACGAGCGTGCCGACCGGAACCGAGAGCAACATTTCAGCACCGGCAGTGCCAGCCTTGTGGTCGCCCTGACCTGGCTGACCGTGCTGCGATTTGCGGTGCGGCGATCGGTGGAAGTTCAGAAGCGTGGTGACCTGAGGGTCGCTGTAAAGCACGATGTCGCCACCGTTGCCACCGTTACCGCCGTCAGGGCCGGCAAGAGGCTTAAACTTTTCACGCTTGACTGAAACACAACCGTTTCCGCCGTGTCCTGCTACGAGATGCAAGGTCACCTGGTCGACGAACGATGCCATGATGGTTCCTCCTATTCTCGTGAGACACGGGTAATGCTATTGCTGTACTCAATGGTGCTGCACCTAGTGGTGCTGAGTTAAATGGCGAGAGCGAGCCGAAGCTCGCTCTTCGCTGTATCGTTCGCCTGCGAACAGGCAACCGGGGAAAACTAGACGGTGACGATGTTGACGACCTTGCGGCCGCCCTTTGCACCGAACTGCACTGCGCCTGCTGAGAGAGCGAACAGAGTGTCGTCTCCTCCACGGCCGACGTTGACGCCGGGGTGGAAGTGGGTGCCGCGCTGACGAACAATGATCTCGCCGGCGAGAACCTCTTGGCCGCCGAAGCGCTTTACGCCGAGGCGCTGCGCGTTGGAGTCACGACCGTTGCGGGTGGAGCTTGCGCCCTTTTTGTGTGCCATTTTCTTGGAAGTCCTTTACGCTCGTCAGCTACTTGATGCTGGTGATCTTGATGCGGGTCAGTTCTTGACGGTGACCCTGGCGAACCTTGTAACCGGTCTTGTTCTTGAACTTCTGAATAACGATCTTTGGACCGCGCTCATCGTTCAGAACCTCGGCAACGACCTTGATCTTCTCAAGCGCCTTGGCGTCGTGAGTGATCTTGTCGCCATCAACGAACAGAACTGGAGCGAGCTCAACATTGCCGTTCTTGTCGGCTGCGATGCGGTCGAGAACGACAATCGTGCCGACCTCTACCTTCTCCTGCCGCCCACCGGCGCGCACAACTGCGTAAACCACTTTTGACCCTTACTTAACGATTAATAGCTAGAACTACTGAAGCTTGTGGCGAATTCTGCGGGCTATGCCCAGCACACACCAAGGATCAACGATACTCGACGTGGGCACTCCCGGTCAAACGACACGCTTCTGCTGCTTCGAATTAAGTCAGCCATGAGAGACGACTTAGCGAAAATGAGAACGTGTACACCGGAGATTGATCGCAATCTCAACGATCACAACCACAGTTCAAGTGCAGCGACAACAATAGTACGTCCCAAACGGGTGCCCGGTCAAAAGCTCAACGTCACGATCTGCCCTCAATTAGGCTCAGACCATGACTGTGTTGATCGACCAGGCGATCTGGCCCGCCCACGAGACGGTGTGGGCCCACCTCGTGAGTGACACGTCGCTAGCCGAACTCCACGAATTCGCTGAGCTCGCGGGCATCCCCCGCCGAGGATTCGACCTCGATCACTACGATGTACCAGCGCGGATGTGGGAACAACTTGTCGCCCTCGGCGCCGAACCAGTCGGCGTTCGAGAGTTCGTGCGCCGGCTGGAAGCTAGCGGACTTCGGGTTCCTCAGCGCGACCGCACCAAATAGGGCGCCCGGACTAGAGCGATGCCGACTGAAGCGATCGCAGCGCAGCGAGTGCGGCATCCACAGAGTCAATGGGGACAAATATGTGATCGTGATAGTTGCCAGCGATCACATTGCAGCTGATGTCTGCATCGCCCAGTGCCTGAGCGAACGCTGCGGTAAGACCAACGGCCTCAAGAGCAGAATTGACGGTGAGAGTGATCCACGCTGATCGGAAGCTGTGGGGAATCGACTGACGCAGAGCATCCGACTCGCTCAGCACCACAGAGATCCCTTCAGCCTCAATGATCATCGCTACGACAGAATCGGCGTCGATGTCACGAAGTGACTCCACCGTCGCAAACACAAATACACCGGGGTTGTGCTGAGGTTCCATAGTGGACAGCAGCGAATCGAGGTCAGAGATCGCAGTCATAAAACGAACCTACCGCCAGATGGCGCCGAAGCCCTCGACGCTTCGTGTGACTGCGCCAGTTGAGATCTCAACAATGTAGGTCGCAACACTTCGCGGGCGCGCACTCATCACATACTCGTCGGAATCGAATGCGGAAACATTGGGTTGAACCTCAACCGCGACAAATTGTCCATTGGGCGACACCCGAAAATCGAGAATCGCGCCTCTGTCTTCGACCGTTTGGAAGAGGATGCGTGAAGCCGCGCCGTCGTCGTAGGCAAGGATGCTGCTAAAGGTGTGTCCGTCCTCCCCCACCAACACCATCTTGGCAACCAAATCGTCAGCGGCATTCGCATCGGCGTCGCCCAAAAACGGCTGCTTGCCATCAACCGGTGATGCCAGGAGCCGACGTTCAGAACCATCGGTAAGCAACAGGGAAGCGCTGCCACGCGCATCACCGACGACCACGTGGGAACCATCCGCCGATACCCTGCCGAACTCAAAAAACTGACCGAGCGGCACAACCTCACCCGAAGCGGTATCTACTCGCACTACGGTGCTCTCGGTGGTGAGAGCAACAATATTTGCCGTACCGGGGATGAACTGCCAGCCCGTAACGCGCATGGGATCACCATCGAGGTCGGAGATAGCAACAACGTCGCGCCCACGATCGAGATCAACCGTGTAGAGCGTGTGCGAGACAGTCTCAATCGGCCCAGGATCATCGCTCGAAATCGTAAACCCGAGAGTTGCCCCCGCACGCGACGCATCGAGGTCCGCGACCTCCCCCACCTCTGGCAGCAACAGCTGTTCAGTAATACCCGACTCTGGATTCACCAGATGCAGCGCGCCAAGGCGGTCGGCACTGGCCGTAGTGAACGCCACCAAGTCCCCTACGGGAGTGAATTCTTGGATGCCCTCCCCCGCGAACAGCACAGTGCGCTCAGAGCCGCTGAGTCCGGTGCGCACAATCTCATCGACCGGAACCCCACGGTCGAGATAGTAGAGCTCTGCTTCGCCAGTGGTAAATGAGTAGTCGATCGCTGAGGCTGAACCGCCGGATGGACTGACAACTCCATCGACAGTCACCGTGTACTGCGTGCCGTACTGGAGCGGCTGCTCAAACTTCACCGAGATCAGATCAGCCTCGCTCGAGACGCTAACGGCTGCGGCTGGCTCAACAGTCACGGCACCGGCATCAATTGCGGCGATTGCTTGGTTGAGAAAGAGACGCAAGGTTTGATCAGATGAGGCAACAACGGCATCCGTGTCGAGTTGGGCATTCGACAACTTCGGCCCCTGCAGATACCCCAAGGCCAAAAACACACCACAGAGCGCAACGAGCACCCCAATCGTCCAAGCGAACGCCTTGCGGAACGCCTGAGCGCCAGCATGGGGATTGTTGGGATTGCGGCTAATAGAGATATGGCTCATTTGGCCGCTCCACAATGCTCAAGGTCTTCGGGACAAGAACGAGTGAAATATCGCTGCGCGAGCTCGGGTTAATCTCGAAGTTCCCGGTGATCCGCACCCAGGAGTCGATCGCGAATTCATTGCTCCAACCGGGCGCGTACACCGCGACACCGGTCGGCTGAGCGTCAACAGCGCAGCAGGTCACCGTAAAGCGAGAAAGATAAAAAATGTTGTCGGGATCGTCATCACTCGGAGTGATGAAACCTACTAAATCTGCGGTTTTATTGGAGTAAAAGCTCGGATCGCTGGTCTGGCGCAGCAACGATGCCCAGTCGACAACCGTGAAGCTCGCAATCAATGATTCATCGGCACTGTCGACGTCATCCACATTCTGGCTATCACTGCCGACCGTTGAGCCCACGATGTCACGTTGACTCGCTGTTGCACTGGAGAGGGTGGCCGGCGGCACGACAACAAGCGAAAGTGCAACAACCCCCGAGAGAACGAGCGCGATAACCCCGAGAACCCGAGACCAGCCACTTCTCACTGCAGGTTCCTCGGTGCTGCCAGGGCGAATTGCGACACTCATCACGCCAAGAACGAGGGCAATCACGGCCATGATGACCGTGAATACCACGTAGCGGGGATGGATGTAGAGAACGAGCTGCTGGCTTGCCGCGAGCCACATGGTGGCGCTGACCGCGACCACAATCAGGATGACTCCCCACCAACGTTGGAGGTTAGGCCACATAGTTGATCACCAACCCAATAACGGCACTCATGAGGGCAACCACCAGTGAAAGTTGCAGCAATACGCGTGCTGTGAATGTCGTGCGCATGATGGCCAACATCTTGATGTCGATAATCGGGCCGAAGACCAAGAATGTCACGATTGATCCCGGCATGAAGGTGCTCGCGAACGGCAAGATGAAAAACGCGTCAACGCTGGAGCACACCGATATTACGAAGGCGAGCAGCATCATTGCAAGAATCGACCACAAGGGGTTGCTGCCGAGCGACACGAGCACATCGCGTGGAACCGCTACCTGAATTGCGCCGGCGATAAGCGAACCGATGAAGACGGCGGGCATGAGCACGCTCGACTCGCGCATGAAGATGTCGAGGCTCTTGTCTGAACGCGACTGGTGCTGATGATCGGCACTGGCAGAACATTGGGCGGCGAACCGACCGGTGAGCATCGAGTTCGGTTGCGGATGCAGGCTGAAGAGCCAGCCAACAATGTTGGCAATCGCGAGCCCGCCAAGAATTCGACCGACGAGGATGCCGTCAGTGAACCCAAACGCCTGATAGGTCGTCAGGATCGTAATCGGGTTAATGATCGGGGCTGCGAGCAAGAACGTCATCGCCTCAGGAACCGAGAACCCTTTAAGCACTAGTCCGCGAGCTAGCGGAACATTTCCGCATTCGCAGACTGGCAAAGCAATACCAAAGAGCGAAATGATTGCACGCCTGAACACAGGTCGTTGTGGCAGGTAACGCATCAGCAGGTCATCGGGCAGCCACGCTTGCACGACAATCGACAGAACGATACCGAGCACCACAAACGGCAGCGATTCAATGATCACGCTCGTCGCTAACGTCAGTAAGTCCTGCGCGAGGCCAGGAACACCGAGCGTGTCTAATTCGCCGGTGTACGCCCGCAACGCGAGCAGTGAGATAACTCCGAGCGTTCCGATCGCCGCCCACAACCAGCGGCGCCGCGATCGGCGAGGTCGATGATCATGCCGATGGCGATCATCGACGTTCGCAGTCACAGTGGAACTCACACGCTAACCCTATAAAAGCGCGACTCTAAAAGAGCCGAGAACACCCGGCATTACTGATCGTTGTTCGGCGTCGCATTCACTGTTTTGCCCTGGCTGCTGGCACGACGCGAGCCGCGCGATCGACCTTGGCCCGGCTGCTTGGGCTCAGGAAGAGCCTCGAGAACCGAACCCAAAATCTGTTCAGCGTCCTGAGTACTGATCTTTGGCGACGATGGTGAACTCTTCGTAGCCGGAAGATCGAGAATCGCAACCGCAGCTTCTGCTGCAGCCTCAACGACCTCGCTAGCCTGAGCTACTGGCTTCGATGCGTTTGCCTCAGCCTGAGGAGAATCCGACGTCTGAGTCGAGTCAGCATCGCGAGACGAGTTCGCGTTTCGCGATGAACCAGAGTTGCGTGATGACCCTGAGTTCTTCGACGAACGTGACTTGGGCCCTGTTGCTGACGCCTGATCTGCCGACGGAGCCACCGGGGATGTCGCTGGTGCGTCTGCTACGGGCTCGGCGGCCGCTACGACGGTACTGGCTGCGACACGGGCAAGAGCATTGCGAACATCTTCGGTGATCGCGTGAGTGCCGTTACTGCCGCCATTGCTGGCACCGTTACTTGAGCCAGCGTTGGAAGACTTAGCAGCACCGTTCGACTGCTGATTCTGCGAGCCAGCGTTGCTACCGGAGCCGGAACTATTTCCACCGCCGTTTGCGCCACCGTTGTTGCCGCTTCCGTTGTTGCCGCTTCCGTTGTTGCCATTCCCGCCACGATTACGACCACGGCGACCGCTGCCAGCCTGCTCGTTCTGAGTGGGCTGCTGACGGTGCTTGGTAACGGGATCATGGTGCACGACAACGCCACGGCCGGCACAAACTTCACAGTTTTCGCTGAAAGTTTCGAGAAGCCCGAGACCCAACTTCTTACGAGTCATTTGCACAAGGCCGAGCGAGGTAACTTCGGCAACTTGGTGCTTGGTGCGGTCGCGGCTCAAGCACTCAACGAGACGACGCAAAACGAGGTCGCGGTTTGATTCGAGAACCATGTCGATGAAGTCAATGACGATGATTCCACCGATATCGCGCAGACGTAGCTGGCGAACGATTTCTTCGGCGGCCTCAACGTTGTTCTTGGTTACGGTCTCTTCGAGGTTTCCTCCCGAGCCGACAAATTTTCCGGTGTTGACATCGACAACCGTCATGGCCTCAGTGCGGTCGATGACGAGTGAACCACCAGAGGGAAGCCAGACCTTGCGGTCAAGCGCCTTCTCGATCTGTTCCGACACACGGTATTCCTCGAACGAGTCAACCGAACCCTCGTGTTCTTGCAAACGATCAAGCAAATCGGGAGCGACAGAACGCACGTAGCCCTCAATTGTCTTGCGAGCGTCGTCACCCTCGATCACGAGCTTGTGGAAGTCTTCGTTGAAGACATCGCGAATGATCTTGATCAACAGATCCGGCTCAGAATGAAGAAGGGCCGGAGCCTGAGCCTTTTCCACCTGCGAGCTGATGTCTGCCCATTGGTTCGTGAGGCGACTCACATCGAGAGTGAGCTGCTCTTCCGTGGCACCCTCAGCTGCCGTGCGCACAATGACGCCGACGTTCTCAGGGAGTACACCCTTGAGGATCTTCTTGAGGCGTGAACGCTCAGTGTCTGGGAGTTTGCGGCTAATGCCACTCATCGACCCATTGGGCACGTAGACGAGGTAGCGGCCAGGCAGCGAGACCTGGCTAGTGAGACGGGCACCCTTGTGTCCGACAGGGTCTTTCGTCACCTGAACGAGCACGCGGTCACCTGGCTTGAGCGCAAGTTCAATACGACGCGCTTGCGGCTTGCCGTCAGCAGAGTTCTCTGCTGCAGCATCCCAATCAACTTCGCCGGAGTAGAGCACCGCGTTGCGGCCACGTCCGATGTCGACGAACGCTGCCTCCATGCTCGGCAATACGTTCTGCACGCGACCGAGGTACACGTTGCCGATAAGGCTCGCGTCCTGAGCTTTGGCAACATAATGCTCAACCAATACGCCGTCTTCGAGAACAGCAATTTGGATGCGGTCAAACTTTGAGCGGACCACCATGACACGGTCGACACTTTCGCGACGCGCTAAGAATTCGCTCTCGGTCACAACGGGACGACGGCGACCAGCATCGCGACCATCACGGCGGCGCTGCTTCTTGGCTTCGAGACGAGTCGAACCCTTTACCTTGGTCGGCTCGTTGCTTGGCTCAGCCTGCTTGCGCGGCTGGCGAACGCGAACAACGGTGTTGGGAGACTCGTCACCTGGACGGGCCTCTTCGCCAGAACGACGGCGTGAGCGACGACGAACGTTGCCTGCCTCATCGTGCGACGCGTTGTCATCACCACGGGTGTCGCCATTCGACTTGTTGTCGTTGCGCGAGCGAGGCGCACGCGCTGGAAGATCCGGAAGATCCGGTGCCTGAAAGAGCAACGATGTTGTCGACGGAGCACTAGCTGCTGCCGTTTTCTTCGCCGCTGGGGCTTTCTTTGCTGACGGGGCCTTTTCAGTGGCGGCATCCGAAGAGTTCTGCACCGACGCTGCTGGGCTCTTGCGTGAGCGAGAGCGCGTGGTCGACGTCTTCGGCGCTTGCGCGTCGTTGCTCTTATTGGCGTCGGAACCGGAATCCGCGGGGATCTCCGTTACTGATGCGGGAACCTCGAGCCCCAAGTGCTGGCTCGCAGTCTTAGCCGCTGGACGCTTAGCCGATTGCGCAGGAACGTCGGCGGGTGGCGCCTGTTCCTTGGGGGCCTCGACAGGTGGGGTTTGCACGGTTGGCGTCTGCGCTGCTGGCGTCTGCGCCGTCGACTTAGATGCTGATTTGGAAGCAGGAAGAATGCGGCCGAAAAGGCCTTTCTTCTTCGGAACTTCTTTCGAACTATCGCTTTGATTCACCATCGCTGGTGTACTCCTTGCCCTAATAGGCGACCGCGCCACCTACCGGGTACTCTCTCGTGCGCTATTCCCCTGCCAAACCTATGGTGGGAGAACCGCTACTAATTCTTCAGGTCTTGCAACGGGCTCGTGGCTCGCGCTGCAGTTGTGCCCTGTCACGACACTTCGGAACTGGCTATCCGACTCGCGCAACAAGCGTTGCGTAACTGGTCCGGTCGCTATGCCCGGTAAGCCTTCTTGGTGTTATTCCGAGCGCGGCTCGGAGTAACTACGCTTCATTATCGCATGCATTCTCAGAAAACGAGCCTGACGCGCATGCGATAATCCCAGCATGACTGCCTCCGGGGTTCGAAACAGGCCCATAGCCCTCGCCGTATTTTTGATCATCACCGGTTTGATCGGGCTGTGGGCGTCGTTCCAGCTCATGGTGGAGAAGATCCACTCGCTCGAAAACCCAGAAGCGGTACTCAGCTGCGACTTCAGCATCATCGTTCAGTGTGCAAAGAATCTCGACTCGGCTCAAGGAGCCCTGTTCGGCTTCCCCAACCCCGTACTCGGACTGGTTGGTTTCATGGCTCCCGTCGTCGTTGGGGCAGCGATTTTGGCTGGCGCGCGTTTCAACAGCTGGTTCTGGGTCACCTTCAACATTGGCGTTGCCGGAGCATTTGCCCTGTGCATGTGGCTCTCCTACCAAAGCATTTTCAATCTCTTCACGCTGTGCCCCTGGTGCATGGTCGTCTGGTCGGTGACGATCCCGATGTTCTGGGCTGTGACGTTGCGAAACCTTAAGGTGGGGGCAATTCCCGCACCGCGCGCGCTTCGCAAGGCTGCATCAGCTGCGTACAGCTGGGTGCCGGTAATTGCCCTAGTCGGCTACATCATCATCGCGATCATCGCGCAAGTGCGCCTCGACGTACTGAGCTACCTCTAAGAGATATTCCGTCCCAGCGGCGTATGCCGCACCGGGAACATAAAAACGGCGAGTTCCTGACCGCAGTCGGGATCTCGCCGTTTTTTGTGCGGAACGCGCCTGGCGTTCGCAGAGTGGGAAGACTTAGGAGAACCAGAGAGCCAGTTCACGTGCGGCCGACTCTGGAGAGTCACTGCCGTGCACCAAGTTCTGCTGAACGGCGAGTCCCCAGTCGCGCCCGAGGTCACCACGGATGGTGCCTGGAGCAGCAGTCGTCGGGTCAGTCGTGCCTGCGAGCGAGCGGAAACCCTCGATTGCACGGTTGCCGGCGATGCGCAAAGCAACAGTCGGACCCGACTGCATGAAATCCATCAGCGGCTCGTAGAACGGCTTGCCCTCGTGCTCGGCGTAGTGCTGCGCGAGCAGATCTACTTCAGCCTGCACCAAACGCACGTCGACGAGCTGGTAGCCCTTGGCCTCAATACGGCGAAGGATTTCTCCGGTCAGATTGCGAGCAACGCCATCCGGCTTAATCAGTACAAGTGTCTCTTCGATGTTCATTGTGTCTCCTCAGCGGGGGTAGTCGTGGTTGATGAACTAAGAATTGCGGCTTTGGCGGCGTCGATCTGGCGGCCCTTGATGAAGCAGTATGTCCAGATTGCAGCAAAGCCCGCGCCGACCACAAACATCGGGGCGAGAATGAAGCCAAGCGCTATGAGGACAACCTGAAGCCCCCAGCCGATCCATACTGCCCAAGGGTGGTGCAGCATCCGTGCCAGGGCAACGAAGACAAGGATCAACACTGCGCCGCCGACAAAGGCTGGTGCCGGACCGAGAGCCTTCAGGCCGAACGCAGTCAAGGCCACGAAGAAAATCAAAGTCGCATCGAGCACCAGAACGATACTCAAGAGCAACTCAGTTACGGAGCGCGTTCTGCGAGGTCGTGGGGTTCGACTCACGGCTTCCAGCCCTCCGCCTCCGCTAGAGCGAGCGCCTCGCCGACCAAAGAAATTGACCCAGTGACGACTACGGCGCGACGTTCATTCTCGCCTGCCCACTCCCGGGCCAATTCCATCGCCTCGGCGAACGAATCAAAGTCGGTTGTCTCATCAGAGAATTCGCGAACAATTTCGACGAGGTCCTCTGGCGCCACTGCGCGATCCGATTGAGAGGTCGTGACATAGAAGCGGTTAGCAACCGGAGCCAGAGCCTTAACAATGCCAGCGGCATCCTTGTCGTCAAGCACACCAATGACGAACGCGATTTCGTCGAAAGTGAAGTACTCCTTCAGCGCTGCCGCCAGAGCTGTGGCACCGTGAGGGTTGTGCGCGGCATCCACAATTACTGTGGGCTCAGCACCGATAACGTGCAGGCGACCAGGAGATGACACGGTTGCGAGTCCCTCGGCGAGAACGTCACCGACAAGTGCCTGACTGCCGTCGCCTAAGAAGGACTCGACTGCGGCAATAGCAAGAGCGGCATTGTGCCCTTGGAACTCGCCGAAGAGCGGTAAGAAGAGATCGGAGTAGGTGCCAGCGAGGCCGCGAACCGAAATCAACTGGCCACCGATAGCTACGGCGCTGCTCGTCAACTCAAAAGCATCGCCCTCGAAGCCAAGCTTGGATTCCGTGAGGTCTGCCGCCCGTTCAAGCTCAATTTGGGCATCCGCAGTTTGAACCGCAGACACGATTGAGGCTGCCGGCTTGATGATTCCCGCCTTGGTGCGCGCAATTTCAGAAATTGTCGTGCCGAGGCGCTGAGTGTGGTCGAGCGCGATCGGGCTGAAGACGGCAACTTGGCCGTCGGCGACGTTCGTGGAATCCCACTCGCCGCCCATGCCGACCTCGAGCACAGCGACATCGATGGGGGCATCCGCGAAGCTCGCGAATGCGAGTACCGTCAGCGCTTCGAAGTACGTCAGCGGCTCTTCGGCCTTTGCCAACAACTCGGCATCCACCATGAGGAGGAAGGGGCGGATGTCAGCCCAGTTGGCGGCAAGAGCGCGGTTGGAGATGGCTCGGCCATCAATCACGATCCGCTCGTTCACGCGCACCAAATGCGGACTCGTCATGAGTCCGGTGCGCAACCCGTAGGCCCGCAAAATACTTTCGACGATGCGACTCGTTGACGTCTTGCCGTTGGTTCCCGTGATGTGAATCACCGGGTAAGTGCGCTGCGGGTCACCGATGAGTTCGACGGCACGACGAGTTGCCTCGAGCCGCGGTTGCGGTGCCTGCTCCCCTATCCGCGCCAGCAATTCGTCGTAGACGAGTGCGGCATCTTGGGCGTACTCGGAGTCTTCGAGTTCGAAATCTGAGTCCTCGTCGATGTTCGTTCCCTCGAAACCATCAGCGAAGGGGCTGAGGTCAGCAAGAGGGTGGGCCGCTTCGAGCTCGGCCCGTTCTTCGTCACTGAGAGAGTCATCGAATGACTCATCTGGTTCTACGCTGTCGTCGAATTCTTCGTCGCGTTCAGACATTAATCGTTCCTATCTTGGTGATGTCAATCACCAGGCCGCCCTGATTGGCATATTTTCCTGCCGGCAATTCGGTGCGGTATGTCTCAAGTGTGCCCTCTGTCAGCTCATTCGCGAAGCTCTGAACCGTCGATTGCGCTGCAAGCGTTTCTGAGGCGATCATGGCGCTGTGGAAGTCAATGGCCTCATGGTCAGCGGCGTCGAGGGCACTGATGACGAGTGCGATTCGGTCGCTTACGTCGAAGCCTGCAGCCTTGCGCGCATCCTGAATGGCCCGGATGGCGTCTCGAGCAAGCCCTTCGGCCGAAAGCTCAGGGGTGAGTTGGGTATCAATGATCACGAAACCACCGTCAGAGAGGAATGCGATCGCACTCGCTTCATCGGCGGCTTCCATCTGCAGTTCATATTCGGCTGGTTCTAAAGCCATGCCATCGACCGAGACCCCGCCAGCGGTCGCCTCCCAGTTACCAGCTTTGGCCTCTTTGATGACGTGCTGAACTTGCTTGCCGACACGCGGTCCAAGAGCACGGGCATTGACGGTCAGCTTTTTGGTGATGCCGAAGCTGTCAAGCGAGCCATCTTCGAGTTGCTCAAACCGAACAGTTTTGACATTGAGTTCATCACGAAGGATGTCGCTGAACGACGCGAGCGCATCGGGAGTTTTGCTGACAATGGTCAACGATGCCAGCGGAAGTCGAACCCGCAGGCTGCGTACCTTACGCAATGCAAGGCCACTTGAAGCAATCTCGCGCACGCGGTCCATCGAGGCCACTAGATCATGGTCGCTCGGGAAGGCCGAGGCATCTGGCCAATCGGTGAGGTGCACGCTGCGACCGTTGGTCAGCCCACGCCACATTTCTTCCGAGACCAGTGGCAGCAGCGGCGCTGCAACCCGCGCAACCGTTTCAAGCACCGTGTAGAGCGTGTCGAACGCGTCAGTGTCATTGCCACTCCAAAAGCGGTCGCGACTGCGACGCACGTACCAGTTGGTGAGCACGTCAGCGAAGTCGCGAAGTTTTGCGGAGGCCATGGGGCTGTCTAGCGCATCAAGCTCACGGGTGACGTCTTCGATGAGTTCGCGAGTTTTCGCCAGCAGGTATCGATCGAGAACGTTTGTCGAATCTGTTCGCCACGTTGCTTCGTAGTTATCGGCGGCGTTCGCATAGAGAGTGAAGAAGTAATAGGTGCTCCACAGGGGAAGCAGCATCTGGCGAACGCCATCACGGATGCCCTCTTCGGTAACCATGAGGTTTCCGCCGCGGATAACCGAGCTCGACATCAGGAACCAGCGCATCGCGTCGGCGCCATCGCGGTCGAAGACTTCAGAGACATCCGGGTAGTTGCGCAGACTCTTCGACATCTTTTGGCCGTCATTGCCCAGCACGATGCCGTGGCTGATGACGTTCGAGAATGCCGGGCGGTCGAACAACGCCGTCGACAGCGTGTGGAGGGTATAGAACCATCCGCGAGTTTGACCGATGTACTCCACGATGAAGTCGGCCGGGCTGTGAGTATCGAACCACTCTTGGTTCTCGAAGGGGTAGTGAACCTGGGCGAACGGCATTGAACCGGAATCGAACCACACGTCGAGCACGTCTTCGATACGTCGCATTGTCGACTGACCGCTGGGATCGTCGGGGTTGGGACGCGTCAGCTCATCGATAAACGGGCGGTGCAGGTCGGGCTCACCATCGTGATTGAGCGGCAAGCGACCAAAGTCTGCTTGGATCTCGGCAAGCGAGCCGTAGACATCCACGCGCGGGAAGTCAGGGTTGTCGCTCTTCCAGATCGGGATCGGTGAACCCCAGTAACGGTTGCGGCTGATCGACCAGTCGCGGGCGTTACCCACCCACTTGCCGAACTGGCCCTCCTTGACGTTCTCGGGAACCCAATTGATTTCCTGGTTGAGTTCACCCATGCGGTCGCGGAACTCGGGAACCTTGACGAACCAGCTCGACACAGCCTTGTAGATCAGCGGATTGCGGCAGCGCCAGCAGTGCGGGTAGGAGTGCTCGTAGCTGGCGACCTTGAGCAGGCGGCCCTCTTCTCGCAGCAACTTCGTTAGAGGCTTGTTGGCGTCAAACACTTGCATTCCGGCAACGGGTGGAACCGACGTCAAGAACTTGCCGCCATCATCAACTGAGATGACCACAGGGATGCCAGCAGCAGCACACACATTTTGGTCATCTTCACCGTAGGCGGGCGCCTGGTGCACGATGCCGGTACCTTCGCCGGTAGCAACATAGTCGGCAACCAAGAACTGCCACGCATTTTCGGTTCCGTAGGTTTCGGCATCCGCATAGAAGTCCCAGAGACGGTCGTAGCGAACACCGTCGAGTTCGGAACCCTTGATCGTGCGCGATACCGCGGCGAGGGCATCCTCAGCAGTCTCGTAGCCGAGCTCTTTCGCGTAGGCAGCGATGGTATCGCCAGCAAGCAGGTACTGTGCCGATCCTTCTTCTGAGCCGTCCCCGGCGCCGAGCGGGCCAGCGGGCAGCACGGCGTAGTCAATATCAGGGCCAACGGCGAGAGCAAGGTTGGTTGGCAGCGTCCACGGGGTGGTCGTCCAGGCAAGCGCCTTCACGCCGGTGAGGCCGAGGCTTTCGGCTTTCACCCCGTCGAGCGGGAATGTGACAGTGACGGTTTGGTCTTGACGCATCTTGTAGACGTCATCGTCCATACGCAGTTCGTGGTTGGAGAGCGGGGTCTCATCGTTCCAGCAGTAGGGAAGCACTCGGAATCCCTCGTAAGCGAGGTCTTTCGTGTGCAACTGCTTGAACGCCCAGATGACGCTCTCCATAAAGTTGACGTCAAGTGTCTTGTAGTCATTCTCAAAGTCGACCCAGCGGGCCATACGCGTCACATACTCTTGCCACTCGCCGGTGTATTTGAGTACTGATTCACGAGCCGCATCGTTGAACTTATCGATGCCCATTTCTTCGATCTGAGCCTTCTCGGTGATGCCAAGTTGGCGCATCGCCTCGAGCTCTGCGGGCAGACCGTGAGTGTCCCAACCGAAACGGCGGTGCACTTGCTTGCCGCGCATCGTCTGAAAACGAGGAAAGAGGTCTTTGGCGTATCCGGTCAGCAAGTGACCATAGTGAGGGAGGCCATTTGCAAAGGGAGGGCCGTCGTAAAACACCCACTCATCCGAGCCTTCACGCTGATCAATGGATGCCTGAAAAGTGTCGTCGGACTTCCAGTACGAGAGCACTTGCTCTTCGATCGCCGGAAACTTGGGTGACGGCGCTACGGAATCGTCTGAGCGGTGGCGGGGATACGACATGAGGCTCCAGTGGTACGTGGGTGCGGATAATCTGCACGAGGACGACCTCTCAGCCGCGGTACCACCCCGCTTGTGCACCTTCCGGCACACCACTCATATCGCTGTAACGGGCTTACCCGTTCGGTTCTACTGCCACCCGCTCTCCTGCCGAGGGCAAGAGTTGAGGCGATTTCTTCCGAATGCTCCCCGGTGATAGCCGGTTCATAGCGTGTGCCCCAATGATACGCGAGTTAGCTGACCGTTGAGCGCTATTTCGTGGCGACCGTGGCGAGGGCTTCGGCACCGCGCTGGGCATCGTGCATTGTGACGATGAACTTTTTGCCGTTCATCCGCGTCACTTGGATCGCTTCACCTTTGGAGAGCACAATGCCACTGCGACCATCTGGTGCCCAGCGCCAGCCGTAGCCGCCAAATTCGCCGATCGGATTCACGTCAACAACGGCGACAGAATCGATCTGGTCTGGTGCGATAGTGGTGCGCGGCCAGCCCATCGCTGAACGAACCCGCAGCCCGCGATGGTCAATCGTTACGCGCCACGAGAGTGTGCTGACGGCGAGTGCAATCACGATGATCCCGATGCTTGCCGGCAAGAGCAGTTCTGCAGGATTCGAGACCGCTTGAATGGCGAGTGCGAGGCCGAGCGCTACGAGGGCGACCACGGCGATCACGACAACGCCTGGGCCGAGCCGTGTGCTCGTCGAGAAGTGCACGCGCTGGGTATCTGATCCCGTAATCGGTTCAGCGGCGACGGCTGTCGACGTGATTGTCTCCGCAGCGGGCAGCATGAGCCACGCGAAGAAACCCAGCACGGGAGCGATGACGAACGCGGCAAGCATGATGCCACCAATGTCCCCTACGCTCGTCGCTGACTCGAGGCCGCGCTGGATCGCCAAACTACCGGCAGAGATGACCGTCAGCAGAACCGCCAAGAATACGGAGGTTGCGATAAGGATCTTGTGGGCCCACAGGAGCCCGCCCTGCGGTGCGCCCTTCCAACTCACAATCGCGGTAAATGCTGCAAAGGCGAGCGTGATGAGCAATGGCAGCGCAATGATCCCTCCGGCTGTTGTATAGCCATTCGGGCCGCTTGTTCCCCAATGAGAGGCAACGGGGTTGGGCAGCTCGGGAATCCACAGCGCCATGACAAACGCCCCCACGAGCGTGATGAGGAGCGGAACGACGACGCCAATCACAATGATGAGGCGGCGGGCCCGCGTGCGTTTCGACGCGACGTTCTCGGTGGGAAGGGTCATTGGTATTCCTCTCGGATGAGGGCAGTGAGGGCGGCAAGCGACACGTTGTTGCTGCGCGCGTCTGCCACGACGGCGGTGACCCCGGCAGTGAGCGAGTCGTAACTATGGGGTGTTGCAGAAACAATCGCGCCTCGTCCACGCCGAAGTTCAATAAAGCCTTCGTCGCGGAGTTCTTGGTAGGCGCGCAAAACGGTGTGCATGTTGATGCCAAGCGATTCAGCAAGTTCGCGCGCGCTCGGCAGTCGCTCCCCTGCAGCAAGTGAACGATCGATTACGGATAACCGGATGCTCGCCGCGAGCTGCTCGAACAGCGGCGTCTCAGACGCTGGGTCAACTCGAATCAACATGCTTCAATCATAGTTGTTCTAGTTGAAGTAGCACAAGTTGCGGGTCCAACGTCGCTCTGACTACCAGCGAATATCTCTCGTGCGCGCCAACGGTCTCCGTGGCGGCGCACCAACACTGTCACCTTCAGCTAGATCGGCGGAATGCATCCACTGAGAAAACACCGGGCCGGCCATCACCGAGACTCTCAAATCATCGACATCGACATCCTCATAGAGAGCGTCCTCCAGTCGACCCCAGAGCCCCTGCCTGCTCGACTGATTGAAGTCGTCCATTTGTGGCGCAATGTTCGTGAAAGAGAACGAGTCACGATTGGCTTGCTGCGCGTCACCAAGTTCACCCCAGGTGAGATCTGCCCGCCGAGCAAGATGGCCACGGTCGAGAGGGTTTCTGACGTAGAGCTCGTTACCGAGAATCGCCGCAGTCGGAACCGGCACCGCAAGCTCGACCCCGAGAAATTCGGAGTCGTAACCGTGACCGCGAGCATCCGCACCGTTCACCGTCATCGAGCCCCCTCGTTCTCACGTTTCTCCACTGCATTCACCGTACGTCCGACCTACGTCTTCGCCCAAGCAGGAAAGTCAGGAGATCAGGTTTTGTCGCGCATCTCATAAACTCGAACGATTTTGTTATCACAAGGCGCACGTCACACGCGTCGATCTATGACTAGGGTTATTCAGGCACCGGCCTATCCAGGCAGGGCTCTCTACAGTTCGCAGACAAAGGAAAGGAGCGTCGCGTGTCGACTCTCACTTTGACCCTCGGCCGTCCAACGCTTGCCGACACCGTCTTCTCTCGCAGCCTCGCGACTGATATCGCTCTCGTTAGCGCTGGTGCCGCGCTCACCGCCGTAATGGCCCAGATTGCTGTGCCCCTCTACCCCGTGCCGATCACGGGTCAGACCCTCGCGGTTCTGCTTGTCGGTGCATCACTCGGTGCGACCCGCGGCGCGATCTCCATGGTGCTGTACGCGCTTCTCGGCATCGTCGGCATCCCCGTTTTCAGCGATGCTTCGTCTGGGCTTGGCGTGATCACCGGCACTACCGGCGGTTACATCATTGGCTTCATCTTCGCTGCGGGGTTCACCGGATGGCTTGCTCAGCGTGACTGGGACAAGAAGTTCTTCGGCGCAGCACTCTCGTTCCTCGGTGGCACGGTTGTGACGTTCGCGTTCGGCCTCGCCTGGTTGGCAATTGCCACGGGTGGCACCCTCGAGCAGGTTCTCGCCTGGGGCCTCTACCCGTTCATCATTGGTGGGCTCATCAAGGCAGGCATTGCCGCTGCGGTAATCCCCACGACGTGGAAGCTCGCTACGAAGTTCTCACGCAAGAAGGACTAACGCTCGGGCGTTCGGTTTCTCAACCGGGTCGGTTTCGCTCACGCGGACCGGCCCGGTTTTTTGTGCTGCTAGAGTTTATGTACTGAGTTCAACAATGCTTAGTTCGCTCATATCCGAGCTCGTTCCCGCCCACATCAAGAGGTCACTACATGCCCGCGCTTCGCCCGTCTCTCATCCCCATCGCCCTCGCAGCCAGCACACTTCTATTCGCCGGCTGCACGGCTGCGACGGCCCCCTCAGCGACTCCCCTCGCTGGCGGAACACTGGTCTATGCGACCGGTGATGCGGAACCCGGATGCCTCGACCCTCATGTGGGCGGGAACTATCCTCAAGCCCTCATCAGCACTCAATACATTGAGTCCCTTGTCTCCAAGAACAGCGATGGCGAGATCATCCCCTGGCTCGCCACCGACTGGACCGAGAGCCCCGACGGCCTCACGTGGGACTTCACCCTGCGCGACGACGTCAACTTCACCGATGGCACGCCGTTCGATGCCGAAGCAGTCAAAGCGAACATCGAACACTTGAAGGATCCGAACACGGCTTCATCCACTGGCTACTTGGCCGTCGGCAAGATCGACAGCATCGAGGCAGTCACCGCCGACCAGGTGCGTTTCACGCTATCGGCACCAGACAGCGCACTCCTCGAGTCACTTTCCCAGCCGTGGGTCGGCATCCAGTCGCCCACCGCCCTCGAACGCGACCAAGCGGTGAACTGCGAGAGCCCCGTCGGCACCGGGCCATTCATCGTGACCGATTGGGTGAAGCAGCAGTCGATCACCCTCGACCGCAACGAGAACTACAACTCGGCTCCCGAAGACGCAGAACACACTGGTCCTGCACTTCTCGACTCGCTTGAGTGGCGATTTATTCCGGATGCTGCAACGCGCTACGCGGCCCTGCAGTCTGGCGATGTCGACGTGATCGACAACGCTCAACCCAACAACATTTCTTCGGCGGGCGACGTTTCGACAATTGAAGAACTCAACGCTCCACGCCCGGGCGCCGCGAACCGTATCGAACTGAACTCAGGCAAGGCACCATTTGACGACATTCGAGTGCGCGAAGCCTTCATCCGCTCAGTGGATGTGAACCCCGGCATCGAGAGCCTCTTCTTTGGCACTGCCGAGCGTTCGTATTCGGTGCTTTCGAGCGTCGAGCCAGCCGGCATATCGCTTCCCGACGTCTTCACTACTGACCCAAAGGCCGCCG
Organism: Rhodoglobus sp.; assembly: GCF_053580035.1. NCBI lineage: Bacteria > Bacillati > Actinomycetota > Actinomycetes > Micrococcales > Microbacteriaceae > Rhodoglobus > Rhodoglobus sp. The sequence goes on from NZ_JBMDVL010000001.1 coordinate 552,702, forward strand.
CAACGCTGCTGGATGACGCCGGCTGGGACACGATCGATTCCGATGGCTACCGCACGAAAGACGGCGAGCGCCTGACTCTCACGTTCCCCATCAGTACGAACCAGTCGATCCCGGCCGAGCAGTCGCTGTTTGAGCAGATTCAGGCTTCCGCAAAGGACGTCGGCTTCGAGGTCATCCTGCAGCCGACAGATTTGTCGTCGTGGTACGGCGCACTGTTCACGAATGAGTACAACCTTGTGAGCGCCCCGTACACGAAGGTCGGCGCTGACGTGCTGCGCATCCTGTACCACTCGGATTCGATCATCCCGGCTCCGAGCGGGTACTACGCGAATCTGGCGCAGCTCAGTGATCCTGCTCTCGATGAGATTCTGACGACGGCAAGCGAGACATCGGATGCCGCTGAGCGTCAAGACCTGTACGCCGAGGCTCAGTCGATCATTGTTGACGGTTTCTATGTTCTGCCGCTGTATGACCAGCAGAATCACTACCTCTACAGCACGAGCGTCGAGGGGTTCCGGGCGCTGCCGACCGTTTCTGCTCCGACCTTCTACGATGCGTGGTTGAGTAACTAGTACGCCCAATCCCGCACGACCAACGAACATCGAGGATCATCCCCTGTGACGGATTCGTCTGACGCTCCCGCATCGGCGAGTGTCTCCACCCCAGCGACGCGGTTGCGCTCGTTGGGGTGGATCGCACGCCGAGTGGGTGGCGGGGTGTTCGTGTTGTGGGCAGTCGCGACAGTCATTTTCTTTGCGCTCCGGTTGATTCCGGGTGACCCGGTTGATGCAATTTTGGGCGGGCCAGGTTCTCAAGCGTCAGCGGAGGCGGTTGCTCAGATTCGCGCCGATTACGGTCTCGATCAACCGCTGATCGTTCAGTATTTTCTGGCAATGGGCAAGCTCGCCGTCGCCGACTTTGGAACGTCATATGCCCTCAAGGTGGCAGTTGCTCCGTATGTGTTGACGCAGTTATGGTCAACGCTCACGCTCACTGTCGCATCCCTGGTCGTCGCGTGGCTTGGCGCTCTGGGGTTGACTGTGGCAACGAGTGGTCGCGGGCGCACCTCACGAGCGGTGGGCTCTGGCCTTGAACTGCTGGCGGCAGCCGTCCCACACTTCTGGCTTGCCTCCCTGCTCGTTATTCTGTTGAGCAACACTCTGCACTGGCTCCCACCGATTAGTGTTCCCGGGCCCTTGGGGCTCGTTTTGCCGGTACTGACCTTGGCTCTACCGCTTACAGGGTTTCTGGGGCAGATCATGGGTGAGTCTCTCGCAAATGCCTACGAGCAGCCCTTCGTTCTTTCCGCTCGGGCACGCGGCGAAGGCGAATGGGGGGTGCGGCTGCGGCACGTAGTGCGCCACGCTGCGCTTCCGGGTATCTCGCTCTCGGGCTGGGCGTTCGGCTCCCTACTCAGCGGCGCAGTTGTCGTCGAAACGATCTTTGCGCGCCCTGGACTCGGAAGAACGCTGCTGAGCGCTGTCACCATCCGTGACATCCCCGTCGTCACCGCTGTCGCCCTCGTCTCCGCCCTCACCTTCATCCTTGTCACGATCGCTACGGATGCCGTTGACCGCATCGTCGATCCGCGCGTGACGGAGGTGGCAGCACGATGACCGAAATCTTGGCTGGCCGCCTCTCGCAGCCTGCGCGGCGAAGTTCCGGCATCCGCAGCGTTCCACGACTGTTCAGTAACCTTGGCGTCGTAATCGCGTTGGCGGTGCTCGCGCTCATCCTGACCGCGGCTCTCGCGCCGCAACTCATCACCACAGCCGATCCGGATGCGGTGGCCCCGGCCGAAGCGTTCCAGTCACCAACTCTTGCCCATTTCTTTGGCACCGACGAGTCGGGTCGCGATGTCTACACCCGCGTGGTGTTCGGCGCAGCCAATTCGCTGCTCATCGGAATTGCCGCCACCGCGGTCGGCTTGGGCCTCGCCCTCGTTCTCGGCCTACTTGGCGGGCTCGGCAGCCGACTCGGTGACTTCGTGAGCACGCGAATCGTCGAGGTCATGTTCGCTCTCCCCGGCCTCCTGCTCGCGCTCGTGTTCATCGCCATCGCCGGGCCAGGCGTCATCACGTCGACGGTGGCCGTTGGGTTGTCGACAGCCCCCGGCTATGCCCGCATCATCCGCAGCCAACTTCGCAGCGTTCGCAACGCCAGTTACGTCGAGGCGGCCACTGTGCTCGGCCATTCGCGGGCACGCATCATCTGGCAACACATCCTGCCTGGTGCTCTCACGCCCATCTTTGTGCTCGGAACACTCGGTGTCGGCCAAGCGATCGTCTGGGCGTCGTCGCTCGGTTTCCTCGGCCTCGGCGTTGCCCCACCCGCCGCCGAATGGGGCGCAATGCTCTCGAACGGGAGAACCTACATTGACGTCGCTTGGTGGCTCACCGTGTTCCCCGGTCTCGCGATCGTCGCCACTGCCGCTTCGTTCACGGTGCTTGGCCGCGCCCTCAACGCGCGAACCCGACAGGAGGCGGGCGGATGACCGACTCACCACTACTGCGCGTGCAGAACCTCAGCGTGCACTTCGCTCGCACCGCCGCTCCCGCCGTCGACAACGTGAGCTTCGAGGTTCACCCCGGTGAATGCCTCGCCATTGTCGGAGAGTCCGGATCAGGCAAGAGCGTCACAGCGCGTTCCCTGCTCGGGCTTGCGCCCGCCGGAGCCCACGTGAGCTTCGACGAGCTGAGCCTCGCGGGAGAGGAGCTGCCGGCACCCGGATCTCGACGGTGGCGAACCATTCGCGGAGCATCCATTGGGCTGGTCTTGCAAGATGCGCTCGTGTCGCTCGACCCGCTGCGCCCGGTCGGGCGGGAAATTGATGATGTGCTTCGACTGCACACGAAACTCAGCCAAGCGGAACGGCACGAGCGCGTTCTCGAACTTCTCGAAGCGGTCGGTGTTCCCGATCCAGCGCTGCGAGCGCGCCAACGATCGGGTGAGCTTTCGGGTGGGCTACGTCAGCGTGCGCTGATCGCGGCAGGTATCGCCGCTGGGCCGTCGTTGATCATTGCTGATGAGCCGACGACGGCTCTCGATGTCACGGTGCAGGCACGCGTGCTCGAGCTGCTGTCGTCGCTCCGAGACTCAGGCACCGCGATGATTCTGATCACCCACGACCTTGCTGTTGTCTCTCGAGTCGCGGATCGTGTGGCCGTCATGAGTTACGGGCGCATCGTCGAGACCGGCACAACTCGGTCAGTGTTGGGCGCACCGTCTGCAGTCGCCACGCGCCAACTGTTGGCGTCAATTCCGGTTGACGTGCCGCGTGGTGTTCCTCTCGATCTTTCGCCAGAAGAGTCCACGTCGAACTTGTCAGCCGATACGGCAGTGCTGCCCGAATTGACGGCGCGTGATGGTGTTTCCACCAGCTCAGGCTCGGCCCCTGCGCTGCAACTGGTTTCCGTTTCGCGGCGCTATCCCACACGGCACAGCGCCCCGATTCAGGCTCTCGATTCTGTATCGCTCACGCTCACCACCGGGAGCACTCTGGGGCTTGTCGGCCAATCAGGATCAGGCAAGACCACAATCGCGCGCATCGCCCTGGGGCTTGAGACTGCCGATAGCGGCACCGTGTTCCTCGATGGCTCACCGTGGGGGTCGCTGACTGCCCGCGAGCGCCGCCCATTGCGCCACACTCTTGGCGCGATCTATCAGGATGCTCTGAGTTCGTTCGATCCGCGCTTGAGCGTTGACCGCATCCTTGGTGACGCTCTCGGCGTTGGCGGATCGGATGCCCAGCGAGCGCTAATGACAACCGATGAGCTGCTCGACGCTGTTGGTCTGCCTCGCTCCGTCAAGAACCGTCGCCCGCTTCACCTCTCGGGCGGGCAGCGTCAGCGGGTCGCAATTGCGCGGGCCCTCGCCCCTGGTCCCCGCACGATCCTGTGCGACGAACCAGTGTCATCTCTCGATGTTTCCACTCAGGCCCGCGTGTTGAATCTGCTCGACGAACTGCAGCGACACTTAGGGCTCAGCTATCTCTTCATCTCTCACGATCTGGGAGTCATCCGCCACATGAGCGATACCGTCGCGGTCATCAATCAGGGACGCATCGTTGAGACGGGGGCGACGAATGAGATCTTTACTTCCCCCAAAGATCCCTACACCCAGTCGCTCATTGCCGCCCTACCCCGAGTGAGAGGATGAGTAAGTGACCTCACCCCACTCGGCCGCACGTGGCCGCCCGCCAGCGGCATCCCGAGAACTGCTCCAAGAGTCTGCCTTTGAATTGTTCATTGAGAATGGCTACACGGGCACAACCGTCGATCAAATTGCTACTCGCGCCGGGGTGAGCCGCAACACCTTCTTCAACTACTTCGATGCCAAGGGTGAAGTTTTTTGGGTAGAGCTGGATGCCGTCACCGAGCGGCTGAAAACGGCGTTAGCCGATCAGCCGTCTCAGCCTGCCAACGCGACCGAAGCCATCCGCACTGCAATGCTTGCCGCTGTTGCCCCGCTGGAGTCGCAGCATGTGCCGTTCATCCTTACCCAGTACGACTTGATCGGTAGTGCGGCGGAATTGCAGGCATCCGCTATGAGCCGGTTTGCCACGCAGGCCCGCTTGCTCAGCGGATATGCCCACCATCATGGCGTCGATTCGGATGTGGCTCGCGCTCAGGCCTACTCACTCATCGCGTGTGTGGTGGCGGCTGCTCAGGAGTGGGCGCAGGTTGGCCCGCAACGTGGCCGCCTCGAGCCTTACGTCGAGCGGGCGATCGACGCGGCCCTCAACGCCAAGTAGAATTTTCTCACCAACACACTCAGGCACCTCTTCTTTGACTCGGTGCCGCACATATCGAACCGGAGTAATTATGTCGTCGAGCGTTCCCGAAAAACCTGCCCTAGAAGGACTCGAAGACAAATGGGCTCCCGTGTGGGAGAACGAGGGCACCTATCGGTTCGATCGCCAGAAGGCGCTTGCTGAGGGGGCTGACTGCGTATTCTCGGTCGACACTCCCCCGCCGACGGCATCCGGCAGCCTGCACATTGGCCACGTGTTCAGCTACACGCACATGGACTTGGTCACTCGCTTCCAGCGCATGCGGGGAAAAGAGATTTTCTATCCGATGGGGTGGGATGACAATGGTCTGCCCACTGAGCGTCGGGTTCAGAACTATTACGGTGTGCGCTGCGATCCCACGCTCCCCTATGACGAGAGCTTCGAGCCTCCTCAGCTGGGTGGAGAAGGCAAGTCGACGAAGGCTGCTGCGCAGCTTCCGATTTCGCGTCGCAACTTCGTTGAGCTGTGCGAGACGCTGACCGCCGAAGACGAGAAGCAGTTCGAGGATCTCTGGCGCCAACTGGGCTTGAGCGTCGACTGGAACCTCACCTACCGCACCATTGGTGATGACGCCCAGCGTGCCGCTCAGCGTGCATTCTTGCGCAACCTCGACCGTGGCGAGGCGTACCAGGCGTTCGCACCAACCCTGTGGGATGTCACGTTCCGCACCGCTGTTGCCCAGGCCGAGCTCGAAGATAAAGAGCAGCCTGCCGCCTACCACCGTCTTGCCTTCCACAAAGCTGATGGCGACGACATCCATATCGAGACGACCCGCCCTGAGCTTCTGCCAGCGTGTGTTGCGCTCGTGGCTCACCCTGACGACGAGCGCTACAAGCACCTCTTCGGCACGATGGTCACGACGCCGATCTTTGGCGTAGAGGTTCCGATCCTGGCCCACCACCTTGCTCAGCAAGATAAGGGTTCGGGAATCGCCATGATTTGTACGTTTGGCGATGTCACCGATGTTGTTTGGTGGCGCGAGCTTGACCTTCCCAACCGCACCATCATTGGTGCCGATGGTCGCATCATTGCCGACGCGCCCGATATCATCGTTGGCGACACCGCTCAGGCTGCCTACGCCGAACTCGCGGGCAAGACGGTCTTCAGCGCGAAAGCCGCCATTGTTGAGCTGTTGAAAGCATCTGGCGAAATGATCGGCGACGCGAAGCCGATCCAGCACCAGGTGAAGTTCTTCGAGAAGGGCGACAAGCCTCTCGAAATCATTTCGACGCGCCAGTGGTACATCACCAACGGTGCCCGTGACGAGAAGCTGCGTGACCGCCTCCTCGAGGCCGGTAAGCAGATCAACTTCACCCCCGACCACATGCGTGTTCGCTATGACAACTGGGTTGGTGGCCTTACGGGCGACTGGCTCATTTCGCGCCAGCGCTTCTTCGGCGTGCCGATCCCCGTCTGGTACGAGCTCGATGCTGACGGCGAAAAGGGTGCCCCGATCGTCCCCAGCGAAGCTTCGCTGCCGATCGACCCCTCGTCAGATACCGCTCCCGGCTACACGGAAGACCAGCGTGGTGTTCCCGGTGGCTTCGAGGGCGAACTCGACATCATGGACACCTGGGCCACGTCATCCCTGACCCCGCAGATTGCCGGTGGTTGGGAGACCGACCCCGAACTGTTTGATCTCGTATTCCCCTACTCACTGCGCAGCCAGGGCCAAGACATCATCCGTACCTGGTTATTCTCGACCGCGCTGCGCTCCGAGCTTGAACACGGCACTGTGCCGTGGCGCAATGCCGGCATCTCCGGCTTCATCGTCGACCCTGACCGCAAGAAGATGTCGAAGTCCAAGGGCAACGTCGTCACCCCCAAGGGCATGCTCGATGACCACGGTTCGGATGCGGTGCGTTACTGGGCAGCATCCAGTCGCCTCGGTACTGACGCAGCGTTCGATCCGCAGAACCCGAAGCAGATCAAGATCGGTCGCCGTCTCGCGATCAAGGTTCTGAACGCCTCGAAGTTTGTGTACTCGTTTCCCGCTCCTGCCGGTGTTGCTGCCGATTCCGGTGCCGTTGTGACCGAAGCCCTCGACCTCGAAATGCTTGCCGAGCTTGCTTCGGTAGTGTCACAGGCGACCACGGCGCTCGAGAACTTCGACCATGCCAAGGCCCTCGAAGTCGCGGAGAAGTTCTTCTGGACCTTCTGTGACGACTACCTCGAGCTCGTGAAAGAACGCGCCTATGGCGCCGGAACCCCCGAAGCTCAAGCGAGCGCCAACCGCGCCCTGCACACCGCGATCGACGTATTCTTGCGACTCTTCGCCCCCTACCTCCCCTTCGCAACAGAAGAGGTGTGGCGCTGGACGCACGACACCTCCGTTCACGCGGCGACGTGGCCGACAGCAGACGAATTGGGCGTAACGGCAGAACCGACCGGACTGTTCTCGGCCGTCAGCCAAGCACTCATCAGCATTCGTCGCGCCAAGACCGATGCAAAGGCATCCCAGAAGACCGAAGTAAGCACGGCAACGTTGGCAGGCCCAGCCCTGATCGCAGCCGCTATTGACGATCTGAAGGCTGTGGGCCGCATCCACGACCTCACGATTGTTGAGGCCGACGAGATCGAGGTCCGCGACATCGTTCTCGTTGAAGCTGCACCCGAAGCTTCCGCCTAGCGGTCAACGGAGGGTTCGGCGTCGAGTTCGGCGTCGAACCCCAAAACCGCGTATTGTTGAATGAATGACGAACTCAGAGAAGCCTTCGTACACCATCCGCGACATCCAAGAAGATGATTTTGAGCAGTGGAAAGCACACTTCGTCAAGTACGGCGTGTTCTACGACACTGAGTTCACGGATGAAATCGTTCAGGGCGTGTGGGAATGGCTCATGGATGACTCGGCGCAACTAAACGCTGTTGTTGCTGTCTCTCCCGAGGACCGCCCTAACCCCGGTGACATCGCCGCTTTCGGCCTCTACCGTCGCCTGCCAGACACTTTCACCGCGTCGTGGGGCTGGTTCATGGACGACCTCTACGTTGATCCTGAGCACCGCGGTGCTGGCGTTGCTGGAACAATCATCGACGACATCGCTGCCCGCGCGGCAGAAGATGGTGGCGGAAAACTTCGTTGGATCACCAACAAAGAAAACGACAGCGCCAAGCGCCTCTACGACAAGGTCGCAGACCGCACGTCGTGGATCCTCTACGAAAAGAACGTTTAATGCAGCTCGGCACACGATGGTCAGTGGGCGAACCGGCTCCCGAGCGCCTCGACGCGGCAATGCGCGAAGCAATCACGGGCGTTGAATCAGAAATCGCCCACCTCGACACGAGTGCGTGGCGTTGGACGCTCACGTGGCTTGAATCGCGCCCTGTCGCCGAACTCGACGACGGCACCATCGTGCGCCAAGCCGCTGACGGAGACGTCACAGTAGAACAACCCGCGAACTAGTCGCAGCGCACACCTAGTCGCAGCGCACACCTAGTCGCAGCGCACACCTAGTCGCAGCGCACACCTAGTCGCTTTAGCAGCCGCACGGCCGCCGGTGAGATCACACTCTCGCGAGAATCTCACCGTGCGGCATTGCCAACCACGCGTCTGGCGAATCTGCCCACTCGCGCCACGCAGCACTTATCTGCTGCAACACCTCGTGTGTGGCGAGCGACTTGCTCAGTGCATCCTCGGCAAAAGCCGATTCCAACACTCGCGCCTCCCACATGCTGCCCCACCATTCACGGTCAGGGGCGTCGGAAAAGTTCCAGACGGATGCCGTCACGGTGAGATCGGTGAGCCCCGCCTCCAGCGCCCAGGCCTTCAGGCGCCGGCCCGCGTTCGGCTCGCCCCCGTTACTGCGGTGCACTGAGTCATAGAGGTCAGCCCAGACTCGGAGCCCCGGCAATTCGGGATAAGCGATGACGCCCGCATAGTCGACATCGCGCACCGCGATGAGCCCACCCGGCTTGGCAACACGTTTCATTTCTCCGAGCGCCGCGACCGGGTCGCCAAGATGCTGCAGAGTCTGATGCGAGTGCACGAGATCGAAACTGTTGTCGTCGAATGGCAGCGCATAGGCGTCACCGACGACGAAACTGAGGTTGTCGGCGGTGAAGGCCGAGGCTTTTTCTATCGCTGCGGGAGCGGCATCCAACCCAACAACCATGCCGGGGGCGAGCCGCTTGGCAAACTCCGCCGTTATTGTGCCTGGCCCGCAGCCAATATCGAGAAGCGAGAGCCCTGGCTGCAGGTGTGGCTCGAGGTATGCCGCAGAGTTTGCGATGGTTCGCCACGTGTGCGATTTGAGAACACTTTCGTGATGGCCGTGGGTGTAGCGCTCTCTAGTCATACTCCGAGAATAGGGTGGATGTATGACCAATCCTTTCTTTGAGCCCAGCACGCTGCCCTTTGGTATGCCACCGTTCGCCGATATCGAGGATGAGCACTACGCTCCCGCGTTCGAGAAAGGCATGGCGCAGCAGCTTGAGGAGATAGCGGCGATAACCTCTCAGACCGATTCGCCGACCTTCGAAAACACGATGATTCCTTTGGAGAAAAGCGGTCAACTGCTTGAGCGTGCCGCGATTGTCTTCTTCAATAAGACCTCGGCCGACAGCAACGCGGCGACGGATGCTCTTGAAGAAGTCATTGCCCCGAAATTTGCTGCCCATCGCGACGCCATTAGCCTCAACAGCGAACTCTACGAGCGCATCCGCCGTATTCACGATGGCCTTGATTCCAGCACGCTGGATGCCGAAGCGCGCTACCTCGTCGAACGCTACTTCACAGAGTTCACGCTCTCAGGAGCTGGCCTCGACGACGAGGCCAAGGCCACCTTGCGCGAATACAACTCCCGGCTGTCGAGCTTGACGACGAAGTTTGAGAAGAACCTGCTCGCCGACACCAATGATCTTGCGATCGTTGTGGATAGTGCTGAAGAACTCGCCGGTCTCGATGCGTCAGAAATTTCTGCTGCCGCGAGTGCTGCAGCAGATCGTGGTCTCACCGGCAAGTACCTGATCACTCTGATTCTGCCAACCAACCAGCCTCACTTGTCTGTCTTGCACAACGCGGATGTGCGCGGTCGAGTTTTGGCAGCGTCACGAGCCCGCGGTATTCGGGGTGGGGATTTCGATAACCGTGCTCTGGTTCTTGAGATCGCCAAGGTGCGCTCTCAGCGGGCGGCACTGTTGGGCTTTGAGAGTCATGCGGCATGGGTTACGGCCGACGAGACGGCGCAGAACCCGCAGCGCGTGGCAGACATGCTCGGAAAGCTCGCACCGGCTGCTGCCCGCAATGCTCGTGAAGAACATGCTGCGCTCGAGAAGCTGGCTCACACTGAGGTGACCGCCGCCGATTGGGCTTACTACTCGGAGAAAGTTCGGGCCGAACAATACAACGTCGATACCACCCAGATGCGCCCATACTTCGAGGCAGAGCGCGTGCTGCGTGATGGTGTGTTCTTTGCCGCTACCAAGCTGTATGGCGTGACATTCAGTGAGCGCTATGACCTTCCGGCCTACCACCCAGACGTTCGCATTTTTGAGGTCACGAACGAGGACGGCACCGAGGTTGGCCTGTACACGCTTGATCTGTACACGCGTGATTCGAAGCGCGGTGGGGCGTGGATGAACTCGCTCATTTCGCAGTCAGATCTGCTCGGGCATCCGGTCATTGTGACCAACAACCTCAATGTGCCTAAGCCCGCGGCTGGCGAAGTCACACTGCTGACCTATGACGAAGTGAACACGCTCTTTCACGAATTCGGGCACGCATTGCACGGGCTGTTCGCTCGAGTGACCTACCCGAAGTTCTCAGGCACAAACACCTACCGCGACTTCGTTGAATTCCCCAGTCAGGTAAACGAAATGTGGATGCTCTGGCCCGAGGTGCTCGACAACTACGCCAAGCACTATCAGACCGGTGAATCAATGCCACGCGAGATCGTCGAACGCATCCACGCGAGCGCTGCTTTCAACGAGGGGTTCCTCACGTGTGAGTATCTGGCTGCTGCCCTCATAGACCAAGCCTGGCACCGCATTGGCGCCGACGATGACGTGACTGATGTTGCCGCTTTCGAAGCGCAGGCGCTAGCGGCGGTCGGTCTCGACAACGCTGCCGTACCTCCGCGGTATTCAAGCACCTACTTTCAGCACATCTTCGCAAACTCTGCCTACGACGCTGGCTACTACTCCTACATTTGGAGCGAAGTGTTGGATGCCGACACGGTTGAGTGGTTCACCGAAAATGGCGGGCTCACGCGGGCCAATGGCGACCGTTTTCGATCAAAACTTCTCGGTGTCGGCGGCTCGAAGAATCCACTCGAAGCATTCCGCGATTTCCGCGGTCGTGACGCCGAACTGCAGCCTCTGCTGAATCGTCGCGGGCTGAGCTAGAGCCCTTTCGTCGGAGCGGAGTCCGTTGCGCATGCTTCAGACTCCGCCTCGATCACGGCAACAGTTGCGGGCGTTTCGACGATATATGCAGGCTATTCAGCTCATCAACGCACGATCATTGTGCGTGCTCAACAAAAATTGCTGAAACTCTTTCGCAAACCACCCGAACAGGGCACAATAGTCCCGGTTGCGCCTAGCGCACCCCGACACTTAGATGTCATCTAGCACGATGCCCTGAGGGCGATCCTGACTCAGCACTACCCGAATCTTGCTGAGGTTCCATCACCGGACGCGGTCGCCCTCAGGATCATCGATCCGCGCACTACCCGTTAAATGTGGCCGCTAAACGCTGCCACGCTTCTGCACGCACGTAGACGGGAACCTCGTCCCACGGCACTGTTCGAGTATCGGTTGCCGCTCCCTCAACGGGATCGCCGCTAAAGGCGTGAACCCAGTCGCCAGCGGGAAGCGTTGCCGAATGCTCACGGGCGCCCTCTTCGGTGACGGGTGAAACGAGAATGTCTCGCCCCAGCATCCACTGCAAGGGTTGCTTCCAGAGTCGTTCATCCTGAGGCCAGTCGAAGAACAATGGACGCATCACGTTTGTCCCGTTGGCTACCGCCCACTCGCTCTCCGCAGCAAGGTACGGGACAAGGCGTTCGCGCAATTCAACAATCGAGCGACTCATTGAGAGCACTGCGGGGTTTTCTGACTGCTCGGCAATATTCCAGGGTGTTCGGTCTCTACTCGGCGAACGGTGATGGTTGAACTCTGAGTGGTATTGCATGATCGGGACGAACGCAGCTGCGGCAAGGGAGCGCACATACAGTTCCGCCGTTGGCACGTCTCCGCTAAACCCAGCCAAGTCCCACCCCCAATAGAGAATCCCACTCGCACTTGCGTTGAGACCAGCGAACAACGACCAACGGAATGCATCCCAGGTTGAGTTCTCGTCGCCGGCCCAAAAAGCGCCGTGCGCCGGAGATCCCGTGTAGCCCGCTCGAGAGAATGTCACCGGCGCTTTGCCTGCTCGCCGCAACAGGTCTCCGTAGGCCCGCGCGTAGTGCACGGGAAATGTGTTGTTCTTTTCGTCGCCGCGACGCCCATCGCGATAGTGCAACTCGGAGCCCCACGCATGTTCGCCGCCATCAGTCTTGAAACCATCGACGCCCATGTCTTCGACGAGGTAGCGACGCTTCTCCGTCCACCATCGAGCGGATCGGTCATCTGTGAGGTCCGGCATCAGAGAGAGCGGAAACCACCAACCGCGATTGCGGTATGGCTTGAGCACACCGCGAGGGTCCTCATCCTGAATAAGCACGCCCTCTGCCACTGCGGCATCGGCATCGAAACGGGCTTGCCCCACCGGATGGGGACGCATCTTGATCAGGGGAATCTGCCACAGCAACACGCGAACGTCGCGATCGTGCAGCTCATCAATCATGGCCTTCGGGTCGGGCCAGGCGCCCTCGGCGGGGAACCTAAAGTCAGTAAGGGCCAGTGGTGCGCCGTCGGAGGTCGGCGTGTATTGCGCATCCCGCCACACCGTGAAGGTACTTTCGTCACTCCACGCTTCGATAACGACGCAACCGACCGGGATGCCGTGCTCACGATGGGCATCCATCTGACGCATGACTTCGGCTTGAGTGTTCCACTCATTGCCGCTGGCCCACAACCGGTGAACCCAGCTCGGCAACACTTCCGGTCTCCCGACTTCGGCCAGGAATTGGTTGAGCACCTGAGCGGGACTGCCGTCATAACCGCCGACGGTGAGCACCTCGGCGTCATCATCGGCCGCGTCAACCTCTGCCTCGATCCAGAGCAACTCAGAATCGCTTTCCGCCACGTCGAACCACACGCGGCGACTCGTCCGCACGTGAAAGCCCCAACCGCGCCCGCCAACGACATGAGCGAAAGGCATCGGAAGGTATGTTTTGCGTTCGGCGCCCTGCGACTTGTACTGCTCGAAGACCACTGAGTCGAGACTCGTCCCGCGATGGTCAAGAGAGTCGAAGCGCTCGCCAAAGCCAGACACGTGCTCTCCAGACTCAAGAGCCACAGCGAATCGCACTCTCGCGATTCCGTGCCCGCCAGTGAGTACGCTAACGCTGCCGGCAACAAGCCCGGCAGCGGCATCCACGGCAACACGGGAGTCTGGCGCACTCTGCCAACCCGATGCTCGAACAGAGAACCACCGTGTGGACTGCGAGCGTGGTGAGGAGCGTGGGCCTCCAACGAACCGGTAGCGGTAGGAAGCCCCCGCCCCTATGGTGCTGACTGCTACCGCGAAGCCGGTGCTGGCCCGCGCCAGTTTGGCCTGAGCAGACGCTAAGTGGCCGCCGTCAACGGCCTGTCCCCGTGAACGCTGTTGAACCCGCTCGAGTGGATGCTCGGTAATCGATTCGCCGTCGTGCCACTCGAGGGTTACTTCGTCAACGTCGGAGGTCGCGCGCACTCCCAGACGAAGGTCATCACCTTCGATGGGGATTACCGGCTGACGCTGTTCTGTATCAACCGAATATGGGTGACCCGAGCCTCGTGGTCGATGTCTCAGCACTAGACAGTCTCTCTTTCATTTCCGTGGTGTCGTTCAGTAGTTTCGTGTGCTGGTTCGGTTGCCACTGGCGGCACGTAAACGCCAATCTCCACGGCTAGCCGCACGAACATGGCATGGCTCCACAGCAAGGGTGTGGCAACGGTTCCCCAGCGTTCGAGCCACTCTGCAACCCGCGTCGGGGCGAGAAGGTGGTCATCGACTTGTTCCGGCAAGAACCCTTCAGCCGTTACGGTCGTGGCAGCCCATTCCAATTGTTCGCGAGCTCGTGCGGAGTCGCCTCCGGCAGAGTATGCGAGGCCGACCATGCAACTGAGCAGCGGCCATTGTCCACCGCCATAAAAAGTGTCGTCGAGATAGCGATGCACTCCCCCGTTCACTGCCAGTTTGGCCATGATGCGCGCCACAGTTTGCGACGCAACAGACGAAGTGCCATCAACTACTCCGAGTGGAGCGATGAGCGCGGCGAGTGATCCGTCGACTGCATCAGACCCCAACCACTTGACCAAGTGACCATCACGAATGCCCTCACGCTGAATGAGGTCCTGAGCTTCTGCGGCAGCGAGCCGTGCCCGTGTTTGCCACTCTGACGCGAGTACCCCAGAGTCAGCGGCCGCGCTCAACCCGGCTACGACGCATCCCAGCGTCGAGACATGGCGCTCGGATTCGTGCTCTTCCCACCAGTCGAAGCAGGGGCGCTGCCAGGTGGCCAGAAGATAACGCACCGACAATTCGATGCCCCTTCTCCAGCGTTCGAGACTGAGACCGTGCCGTTGCGCATGCGCTACAGCCGCCCACACCCACGTGCCGAAGCCATCCGTTTGGAAGTCCCACCAGTCGTCGTTGCCTTCACCACCGTTGAAAGTGAAGCGAGTGGCAAGCATCTGAGAATTAGCGAGCGGTCTTCCGGCTGCCTCGGCAAGCTCGATCGCGTCAATCTGGGTACAACGATCGAGAAGAATTGTTTCGCACCAGTCAAAAAACTGGGACGCCGAGTCGACAGCGTTCGCCGCCGACATCCCGTCTGCGATGAATGCCCCATCGCGAAACCACGAATAGCCGGCATACGCTGAGAAGGTGGGGCTCGCGGGGTACGCACCGGTGGGGTGCTGCAGCGTCGCGATCAGTGTGACGCTGTGAGCCGCGAGCGACGCGAGAGACTCGTCGTCGGTGGGTGAAGTCATTACGTGCCCTCCTGGGCCGGCTGGGAGTGAGGCCCACACTCACGTGAACGGGGTGGGCCTCACTCGAGAGAAGTGCTATCCGATTACTGCGTTGATTCTTTCTTCAGCACTGGCGAGAGCATCAGCCACTGACTTGCGGCCAGCCTGCGCCTCAATCAGTTCCTCGGTGACGATGTCTTGCATCTCCTGCTGGCCATTCTCGACAAGCGGGGTGAGCGCAATCGAGTCAAGCGAGTCGAACACTGCTTGACGGTTGGCCGGAGTGTCCTTGGTCAGGTATACGGCGAGCTGTTCTTCATCGCTCGTGGGAGGCAACTCCCAACCGGTGTCCAAACGCACGTCAATCATCGTCTGTGATGAGGTCAAGAATTCAGCGAAAGCGCTTGCCTCTGCGATGTGATCGGATGCTGCAGAAACACCGACCGCGTTCGAGAACACTGCGCTGGCCTGCTGAGTGTTTCCTGGCTCGACCGCAATGTCCCACGTGAATGGTGCATCAGCCAGCGCCCCGAAGACCCAGATGCCGGAGTGCATCATTCCCAGTTTGCCTTCGAGGAAGAGGTTGGTGTCAAAGTCGGCGGTGCCTTGACCTTCTTCGATGGTTGGCATGACAGTGCCACTCTTTGAGGTGAGCCATTCGGCAGCCTCAATGCCCTCCGGAGTGTTAAACGCGACCGATGTACCGTCATCGCTCAAGAACGATGCGCCATTCTGGTCGAGCACTTTGTAGAACTCATAGAACGACACCGGTTGGTGATCTCCCCAGGTTCCTGTTGCTGAATCGGTGAGCGCCTCTGCCGCTGCCATTTCATCAGTCCAGGTCCAGTCGCTTGTCGGGTAGTCGAGCCCGGCGGCGTCGAACAGATCAGCGTTGTAGTAGAGCACTACGTCGGAGAATGAGCTCGGCAGCCCATAACTCGTGCCATCGACCGAGTAGGCATCGATGAGCGATTCGCGGTAGGAGTCGGGGTTGGTGACTTCGAGTGGGGCGAGCGAACCGCTCGAAGCCAACTGCGGGAAGAAGTCGTAGTTCGTGTCTACGACATCCGCGACGGTGCCGGCGGCGAGGTCGGTTTGCAGGGTCGTGAAGTAGTCGCCGTAGGGCAACGTCGTCACCTCGACCTTGATGTTGGGGTTGTCTGTTTCAAACGCATCAATGATCGTTTGCAGGTTCTCTTCGTTTCCTCCTGATGAGGTGAAGTTTGAATAGGTGATCGTTACCGGGTCGTCGCTGCTCGCGGGTTTCGTGGCGCACGCACTCAGCAGCAGTGCCGAGACGCCGAGGATGCCTCCCGCAGCAAGTAGTGAACGTTTCATGCTAGATATCTCCTTTGATGTCAGGTGATGAATGGATCTCTGGTGTCCCGGGGCCTACTTGATCCCTGAGCTTGCGACGCCCTGAATGATGTATTTCTGGGCGAAAATGTAGAGCGCGAGCATCGGCAGGATGCTCACGACTGAGCCGGCCATCACGACATCCCACGCGGTGGTGTACTGACCTTGTAGTCCGGCGAGTGCGATCGGCAGTGTCTGTAGTTCGGGTGAACGAAGCACAACGAGCGGCCAGAGGAACGCGTTCCAACTGCTCATGAAAGCAAAGACTGTGAGCGTTGCGAGCGCGGGGCGAATGTTCGGAAGGACGATCTGGGTGAACACTCGAAAGTGCCCGGCTCCGTCAAGCGTCGCTGCTTCATCTAGGTCGCGTGGAACCTGGTTGATGGCTTGCCGCAGCAGGAAGATGCCGAAGGCGCTAGCAAACGTCGGCAAGAGCGCTCCTAGGTAGGTGTTCAGCAACCCGAAGGCTTTTAGCTCGGCAAATAGGGGAACGATAAGCACTTGCAGCGGGATCATCATGGTTGCCAGGTAGATAGCGAACACGACGCCGCGCCCACGAAATGGCAATCGACTGAAGGCATAGGCGGCTGTAGCGCTTGTGAACAGTTGCACCACGGTTGTCACAAGGGCGAGCCCGACGCTGTTGGCGATAACTCGCGCAAAGGGTCGCTCGGTAAAGAGCGTTTGGTACGCCTCAAATGAGGGGTTTTCTGGCCAGAGCTGCGGAGCAATCGAAAAACCTGCACCTGGCGTGATGGAGGTGATGAAGGTCCACAAGAACGGGAAGAACATTGCCACAGCGCCCACGATGACAACGACGTGTAATGCAATCGATTTAGGGCGAACGCGCTGTGAATTATGCATAGTGCACCCACCTCTTCTGTCCAATAATTTGAATCACTGTTACGCCGAGAATCACGATGAACAGCAACCATGAGAGGGCGGAGGCTTCGCCTGCGGCCCCGTAGCGGAACGTCAGGTCGTAGATTTGTTGAACCACTACTTGGGTGGATCCACCCGGTCCACCACCGGTCATTGCGTAGACCTGATCAAACACTTGGAAGCCGTTGATGAGGGAGATGACGACGACGAAGAAACTGCTCGGGCTCAGCATGGGGATCGTGACGTTCTTCAGTCGACTCCATGCACCGGCGCCGTCAACTTTTGCTGCGTCGTACAGGTCAGGGTTGATCGACTGAAGACCGGCGAGCAAGATAACCATCACAAATCCAAGGTCTTTCCACGCACTGGCGAGGATGATCGAGATCATTGCCCAGTCGGGATCGGTCCACCAGCCGGGGCCATCAATTCCGAACCATCCCAGGGCCAGGTTGACGACTCCGTTGTTCGGATTGAGTAACCAACGCCACACGATGGCGACGGCGATCCAGCTGGTTACGACGGGCAGAAAGTAGATGCCGCGCCAGAGGGAACGGCCTTTGAGCGCACGGTTCAGTGCGAGTGCTAGTGCGAGCCCGCCAATGTAGACGAGGGGTAAGTAGCCTGCGATGTACTGAATGGTGTGCAGAAAGACTTCGGCGGTGCGCTCGTCGGCAAGCAGCGACTGGTAGTTAGCCCAGCCGATAAATTCCATTGGCGTGATGAGATTCCACTCGGTGAAGCTGATCCACGCTGCAGCAAGCATTGGGCCGAGTACGAAGAGCGCTAGCGGTATGGCGCTGGGCAGGAGAAATGCAAGAACGGTAAGCACGTAGCCAGCGGATGCTCGGGGCCGTCTTCTCCGAAGAGCTGAGCTCCGCAGCCGTATTGCCGGGGAGTCAGGGGTCGGTGTCGCACTCAATACGGTTGGTATTGCCATTAGGCGCGCTCCGGTGGCGATGCCTGCTGGACCAGACGTTGGCGAACCAAGTCTCCTTGTTCCCCGGCGATACCTTCTGCATCGAACGGGGTGGCAAGCACGAGGGTGGCGGCTCCTTGTGCCCAACTGGCATCCTGCCAAGTCTCAACAGCAACGGGAATACCACGACGGGACGGGATAAGTGCCGCACGGAAGGCCGGTTCAAATCCGAAGGACCAGTGGTGCCAGTCAGCGGTGCCTTCTCCGAGGAGGATCACAATCTCAGGGTCAATTACATGCACGAGTCCGGCAATTACGCGCCCCAGCAGGTGGCCAGCTTCGCCGAACACGGCGATCGCTTCAGCGTTCCCCTGATCCGCAGCATCGCGAAGCGCAGTGATTCCCGCGGTGCTTGCGATGACGCCGCGGTCTCTGGCTGTGGCGACCAGGGCAGATTCGGACACGAAAGTTTCGAGGCATCCGGTATTGCCACAGCTGCAGAGTGGGCCGTTGTCGCGAACAGGAACATGTCCTATTTCACCGGCGCCTCCTCCGAAACCGCGGACTATTCCCCCATCGACGACTATTGCTGCACCGACACCGGTTCCGATTGTGACGGCGAGAAAGTTGCGATGACGGCGCCCGAGACCATAGAGCCGTTCAGCCATCGCGAGGGCGTTGACGTTGTTTTCGACCAGAACGGGCATTCCAAGTTCACGCCGAAGAGTGGCGCCGATGGGAACGTTGTTCCACTTCAGCTGGGTAGAGCTGACTACACCTTCAGCCTGCGAGTCAACGGCACCGGGAACTCCGACTCCGATGCCGAGCAGCGGTGCTTCGGAACCTCCGGCAATGAATGCGCGCAGTAGGCCGGCAAGGGTTGTGAGCATGGTGGCTGACGCTGCATCGAATGGTTCGCTCGCCGTGCGCAGCAGTGATCCATCGATTCCCACTTCGACGAAGGCGACGTGATCGGAGGCAACTTTCACACCGACCGCTCGCCCCGCGCTCGACACAAGGCCGAGCATGCGCGCCGGGCGTCCACCTTGCGATGGCTGATGTTCCAACTCACTGAGCAGACCGTCGTTCAGAAGGTCTTTCGTGAGTTGGGTCATCAAAGCCGGTGAGAGGCTCAGCGTTCGTGCGAGCTCTGCTCGAGAGGCCGGGCCGTGTGCACCGAGATGAGCAAGGATTGCTGATCGGTTTACGTCGGTGCGTGCCATCGGTCGAAGCGCCATTGGTTCCCCTTAGTTCAGGACTAAACAAACTATAGAATTAAGTAAAGGAGATTGTCAACGGTTCGAGACCACCGAAACGAAAATAGGGCGCCGTGAGGGTGTCGCAGGCTTATGAGTTGTGCCCTTAACGCTTGGGCACGCCAAGAGAACTCCCAACAGAGCAGGAGGAGCAGCGAGCGGTGCGAAGGAGTACTTACGGGAAGGCTCTCGCCGTCAGGAACCGTGCGCATGCAGCATTATTTAGCGCCGACTGCCCAGCACTCTTCCAGTCGCTACCGGAGAATGAACTCTAGAAAACTTGCGAGTTAGGCTGACTTCTCTTCGCGCATAATCTCGCGCGGGATGATCGTCGGTGCGGCATTCTCGAGTACTGCAGCCTTGGTGACGATAACGCGGCCGACGGTTTCGTCTGACGGCACGTCGAACATAATCGGACCAAGTACTTCTTCAAGAATCGCACGCAGTCCGCGCGCGCCGGTCTGACGAAGCACGGCGAGGTCAGCGATCGACTCTAAGGCGTCATGCTCGAATTCGAGCTCAACTCCGTCAATCTCGAACATGCGCTGGTACTGACGCACGAGCGCGTTCTTCGGCGTCGTAAGGATATCCATGAGAGCGACCTGGTCCAGCTGGGTCACCGTCGTCACGACGGGCAGTCGACCAATGAACTCGGGAATGAGTCCGAACTTATGGAGGTCTTCCGGCAGCACCTCACCGAAGAGGTTGACGTCGTCACCCTTGCTGTGGAGCGGCGCACCGAAGCCGATGCCCTTTTTGCCTGCGCGATTGGAGATGATCTCTTCGAGACCAGCAAAAGCGCCGGCAACGATGAAGAGCACGTTGGTCGTGTCGACCTGAATAAACTCTTGGTGAGGATGCTTGCGGCCACCCTGTGGGGGAACAGAGGCGACAGTGCCTTCCAAAATCTTGAGCAGCGCCTGCTGCACGCCCTCACCCGATACGTCTCGAGTGATGGAGGGGTTTTCTGCCTTACGGGCGATCTTGTCGATCTCGTCGATGTAGATGATGCCGGTTTCAGCACGCTTGACGTCATAGTCTGCGGCCTGAATCAACTTCAGCAGGATGTTTTCAACATCCTCACCGACGTAGCCTGCTTCGGTGAGTGCTGTGGCATCCGCAACGGCGAATGGCACGTTGAGTCGCTTCGCGAGGGTCTGCGCGAGGTAGGTCTTGCCGCAACCAGTTGGGCCAATCAGCAGGATGTTGGATTTCGCAATTTCGACATCATCGATAACCGCATCAGCAGAAGTGATGGTGTTGCGGGCGCGAACGCGCTTGTAGTGGTTATAGACCGCTACAGAGAGAGCGCGCTTGGCGGCCTCTTGGCCGATGACATATTCCTCAAGGAAGGCGTAGATTTCACGGGGCTTGGGCAAGTCGAATTCACTCGACGCCTCTTCGCCGGCTTCAGCCAGGCGTTCTTCAATAATCTCGTTGCACAGATCTACGCACTCGTCGCAGATATAGACGCCGGGACCGGCAATCAACTGCTGAACCTGCTTTTGGCTTTTGCCGCAGAAGGAACACTTGAGCAGGTCCGCGCTTTCCCCAATTCGGGCCATGCCGGTTCCTCTCCTTGAGTAAATACCTTGATTACGAGCCTAACCCGATTTTGGGTCAGTCTCCGTCACCATTACGGGCGGCGTTTCGGCGCGTCGAGGCCCGGCCACTAGCCACCGGGTGACCGACCAAGCGAATCTGGCTCCGGATACGAACTAGGCTTAACGAGTTCGATGCAGCTGAGAGAAGGAGCCCCATGCATACCCGTGCAATGCGCGTGCTTCGTGGAAGTGCGGCAGCCTTCTTCGCCACACTTGCCGCAGCCCTCTCCCATCTCCTAGCTGGCGGGGTTTCCCCGTCGCTGTTCGGAATGGCCGTGTCGCTGGTGATCTCTGTCGCGGTGTGCACATTGCTCGCCGGTCGCACTGTCTCACTTGCACGACTGACCGTGGCGATCGTTGCCAGCCAAGCCATGTACCACGCACTCTTTAGTACGATGCTCGCGCCTGAGGGAATTGCGGGCCATGACATGTCGGCGATGACCGTGAACTTCAGCTCTGTTACTCAGAGCGCCAGTTCGGTCATGTCGCTCTCCCACCTTGGTGCTGCCGTTGTCACGATCGTCATGGTCCGTTACGCCGAGGTCGCTTTCTGGGGTCTTCTGACAACGGCACGGTTGTTCCTGGCACGGCTACTCACACCGGTTGTCGCGATCACAGTGCGAACAGCTCGTGTTCCCCGACCTGAGCAACCACTTCATCTCGCGCGCTTTGCCACCCGTTTTCTCTCAACGATGCGCTATCGCGGCCCACCTGCCGCGACCACAGCGGCTTAGCCCGCACAGCATCCCCTTACTTTTGTCGCATACTTGCGACCCTTCAGAGAGAACGAAATGACTATTTTGACTAAAGCTGCCTTCACAAAATCTGCCCTCGCCCTCGCGGCAGGCGCAACCCTGGCTATTGCGGCCCCGTTCGCTGCGATCGCACACGTATCGATCGAACCCGGGCAAGCCGAAGCTGGCTCGTACGCGCTCATCACCGTTAAGGTGCCGAATGAGTCAGAAACCGAAAAAACTAACCGGGTAGAGCTCAAACTGCCCACCGATACGCCCTTCACGAGTGTGCGCTTTGTTCCGGTTCCCGGTTGGGACGCCGAGCTTGTGCGCAGCGAACTTCCCGAACCCGTCATGGTCGGCGAAAGCGAAATCACCGAAGCTGTGACGTCGATCATTTGGACCGCTCAGGCTGGCTCAGAACTCGGCGACGGCGCGCTCCTACTCCTGCCCGTCTCACTCGGTCCCATCCCCGACGTCGGCAGCGTCGTGCTCACGGCAGACCAGACGTACACCGATGGTTCAGTCGTTAGCTGGAGCGGAACCGGAGAGGGCGCGGAGAAGCCTGCCCCTGTGCTCTACATCAACGACGAGCCGGTTGGCCATCACGATGCTGCTGCCACTGACGAAGACACGCACGGCGGCGATGACAGCCACGATGACGCGGCAGCGAGTGACAACGCTGCGGCTGCAAACAGCAGTGATCCTGTCGCGCGCGGTCTCGGAATTGCTGGACTCGTTGCTGGACTCGCAGCGCTGGTCTTGGCCTTCGCTTTCCGTCGCCCCACCAGCAAGTAGCTCCACAGATGCGTCGAATTACCCGCACCGGCGCTGCGCTTAGCGCGGCCATGATTGCAGCGCTCATGCTGCTCGTGGCCGCGCCCGCGTACGCACATAACTACCTAGTCACGAGCAATCCCGAAGAGGGTGCGATCGTCACTGAGTTGCCTACGGAATTTTCCGTGACCACAAACGACACTCTGCTCGACCTTTCCGGCGATGCTGGCGGCTTCGCCATCCAGATCACTAACGAATCGGGAGAGTACTTCGGTGACGGATGTTTCGCCATCCGTGATGCAACGCTCTCTACCGGAGCCACGCTTGGGGAGGCTGGCGACTATCTAATGCAGTGGCAGGTTGTCTCCGCAGATGGGCACACGATCTCTGGAGAGGTCGGATTCGACTGGAAGCCCGATTCCAGCCAAACAATCTCTAGGGGGCTCACCACTCCCCCAGCGTGCGGTGGCGGAACTCTCGACGAGGCTGCACCGGGACCAGACCAGACACACTCTGAAAACGAGAGTACTGATGCGAGCCCCACGCTCGATGCGTCGACGGTTGTGCTGATTGCTTCCGCGATTACTTTGGTGCTTGTAGCTGGCGTTGCGATCTTCCTCATCTCCGCGAGACGCAAGAAGGCTGACGACTCCGACAATTAACTGACTGAGGCGGTCATCCACAATTCGGATGACCGCCTCAGTGCTGCACAGTCGCTATAGGCCGAAGCCGCTAGCGCTGCGTTGAGTTCGTTAGCTTGTGATCGCCGGCAACGTCTTGCGGCTGGTGAGCACCTGGTCGATAAGACCGTACTCGACAGCGTCAGCGGCGCTCAGAATCTTGTCGCGCTCGATGTCCTTGTTGACCTGTTCGGGCGTACGGTTCGAGTGGTGCGACAGGGTCTCTTCGAGCCACGTACGCATCCGCAGGATCTCGCGAGCCTGGATCTCGATGTCCGAAGCCTGGCTTGCACCTTCTGAACCGCCAGCAGGCTGGTGGATCATGATGCGAGCGTTGGGCAGAGCGAGACGCTTGCCCTTCGTTCCACCAGCAGTGATCACGGCGGCGGCAGATGCTGCCTGACCGAGAACCACAGTCTGGATGTGGGGACGGATGTACTGCATCGTGTCGTAGATAGCCGTCATCGCGGTGAACGAGCCACCGGGCGAGTTAATGTACATCACGATGTCGCGATCAGGGTCTTGGCTCTCGAGAACGAGAAGCTGTGCCATAACGTCGTCAGCGGAAGCATCGTCGATCTGCACACCCAAGAAGATGATGCGATCTTCGAACAGCTTCGCGTACGGGTCTTGACGCTTGTAGCCATAGGCTGTGCGCTCTTCGAACGTCGGCAGAATGTAGCGAGCATCGACATCCGGACGACCAATGCCGGCGGGCGCGTGTGCTCCGAGGTTGAAATTCGTCATTGCTAGTCCTTCTTGCTGGTGGCGTCGTTGTCGGATGCGCCCTCTTCGGTTCCGCCGCCGCCTACGACGTCGGACGCGAACTCGCGCAGGTGGTCAACAAAGCCATATTCGAGCGCTTCACGAGCCGTGAACCAGTTGTCGCGGTCGTTGTCGATGAGCACTTGCTCGACGCTCTTGCCGGTCTGCTCTGCAGTGAGCTCAGCCATGCGCTTCTTCATATCGAGGATGACGCCAGCCTGAGTTTGAATGTCAGCAGAGGTTCCGCCGAATCCGCCCGACGGCTGGTGCAAGAGAACACGAGCGTTCGGGGTGATGTAGCGCTTGCCCTTGGTGCCGGATGAGAGCAGGAACTGCCCCATCGACGCGGCAAGGCCGATGCCGACGGTAACGATGTCGTTCGGTACGAACTTCATCGTGTCGTAGATTGCCATTCCCGCGGTGATAGATCCACCGGGTGAGTTGACGTAGAGGTAGATGTCGCGCTTGGGGTCCTCTGCCGCGAGCAGCAAGATCTTTGCACAGATCTCGTTCGCGTTTGAGTCCCGCACCTCTGAGCCAAGCCAGATGATGCGATCTTTGAGGAGTTGGTCAAAAACACTTGAGACCAATGCCGGTTGGGCCATTGTTGCGCTCCGTTTCAGTAATCGCTTGATACGAATGTATCCGAGTACGCGTCCCGATTCTGGCTTGTTCGCCCTAGGCAAAGTACCGCGTCGTTCAGCGGTGCTTGTAGGCTCACAAAATGCATGACAACTGGCGCGACCGAGTCGCAGATATCTGGTCCAACGCGGAGTCCATGGCAGAAGGCGATGTTGTCATCGCTATCGATGAGCTTGTCGCCGAACGCGATGGTGACGATGCCGAGGCTTTGTTCGAGGCCGCAGGCGCTCGCGACTATGCCGGCCTCGAAGCTGAAGCCGAACCGCTCTATCGTCGAGCGCTCGAAAACGGGCTGGATGTCGCGCTACGGCCACGCGCAATCATTCAGTTGGCGAGCACGCTGCGCAATCTCGGTCGCATCGATGAGGCGATAGCGATGCTTGAGCAGCAATTGCACGAGCATCCCGATGATGAGTGGACGGGGCCTTCTGCTGCCTTTCTCGCTCTCGCGTTGACCAGTCGCGGAGAGGCAACTCATGCGGCTGCGGTTGCCCTGATGGCGTTGGCTGACTATCTGCCGATTTACTCGCGCTCGGTGCGTGGCTACGCGGCCGAACTTGTCGCTGATTAAGCAGCTCCGCCGCGGTTAGCATTGCGTCATGCAGCAAATGATTCTCGACGTTGATACTGGCATTGACGATGCCCTTGCCCTGATGGTCGCTGTGCGGCATCCCGACGTTAATCTGCGTGCGGTCACGTGTGTCGCAGGCAACGCCAGCCTTGAACAGGTCGTCAAGAACACGCTTGCGGTACTGGATGCTGCGGGCGCCGGCGATGTTCCGGTCGCTGCGGGTGCCAGTCGCCCGCTGCTCGCCGAGGCTAACCATGCCGCTCATGTGCATGGCACAGACGGCCTTGGCGACCTGAACCTCGCGCCTTCACCACGCAGCACTGTGCCGCTGCATGCTGTTGAACTCTTGCGCCGCGAAATTCTTGCCAGCCCTACCCCGGTGACTGTGGTTCCGTTGGCACCGATGACCAACATTGCCCTCTTGGTGCGTATGTATCCCGAAGTTTTGGCCAACGTTGAACGAATCGTGTTCATGGGTGGTTCGGCCTCCGTTGGCAACGCGACAGCTGTTGCCGAGTTCAACACGTGGCACGATCCAGAGGCCGCCGAAATCGTGTTGAGTTCTGGCGTTCCCATCACTATGTATGGTCTCGATGTGTTCTACTCGGTGACGATTTCCCCCACAGATATCGCGGACCTTGCAGCGGCATCCGAACCAGGCGCGCAGTTAGCAGGTCGCTTGCTCCAGCACATAGTCACCGTGAAGGGTGGCGAGGTGCGAGTTGTTGGCGAAGGCCATGGAGACATCGGAGACGCGGGTGCGGTGTGCGCCGCGATCGATCCGGATGGTCTGAGCACCACGAATTTGCCTGTTCGAGTTAGTCTCGGCGATCCGCTTACTCGGGGGCAGACCGTTGTTGACCATAGAACTGCCGGTCATGAACAGTCGGGCGCTGGCGATCCGCTATTCCGCCGGATCGATGTGGCTCTCGGAGTCGACGGTGCACGCTACTCGCGGCTGTTCCTCGACACCATCACTGGTTGATCGCACACTGCTCGTTAACGAACTCGTGGCCAGCTAGATAACTAGCTGGCCACGAGTATGAAGCTGTGTTTTAGGACTCGTCTGCTGCTTCTTCTACTGCAGCGTCATCCTCGACAACGTCAGCGTTTGCGATGGCGGTGAATGCCGACACGTCTACTGTCTTGCCCTTGGTGTCAACAACCTTTGCCTTGCTGAGCACGACCGCGAGGGCCTTGCTGCGAGCAACTTCGGCAACCATTGCGGGGATCTGGCCGTTCTTGTCCAGAACCTGGATGAACTCGCCCGGCTCCATGCCGTACTGCTGAGCACCCTGCACGAGGTACGAGGTGAGCTCTTCTTGGCTGACCTTGATCTCTTCCTTCTCAACGATGGAGTCGAGGAGGATCTGTGAACGGAAAGTCTTCTCGCTAGCGATTACGACCTCAGCGCGGTGCTCGTCGTCTTCGAGGCGATTTTCGTTCTCGAGGTGACGGTGAACTTCGTCTTCAACGAGCTTCTCGGGAACGGGGATGTCAAGAGTCTTGAGCAGTTCGTCAACGATCTGGTCGCGAGCTGCTGCACCCTGGCCGAAGGCCTTCGAGCGCTTGACCTGCTCCTTGAGGTCAGCCTTGAGTTCCTTGATGGTGTCGAACTCACTGGCCATCTGGGCGAAGTCGTCGTCTGCCTCAGGAAGCTCGCGCTCCTTGACGGTCAGCAGTGAAAGGCTGATTACTGCTGTCTCGCCCTCGTTGTCTCCACCGAGAAGAACTGACTCAAAGGTGGTCGATTCGCCGGCGCTGAGCGAGTCGAGCGCCTCATCGATGCCCTCGATCAGTTCGCCAGAGCCAAGCTCGTACGAAATGCTCGATGCGGAGTCGACCTCGGTGTCGCCAATCTTGGCTACGAGGTCGAGCTGAGCGAAGTCGCCCTTCTTTGCGGGGCGATCAACGGTAACGAGGGTTCCGAAGCGAGCACGCAAGGTGTCGAGTTCGTCTTTCACGTCATCCGCGGATGCTTCGACAGCGTCAACCGTGAGGGTGAGCTTGTCGTAGTCAGGAAGATCGAATTCGGGGCGAACGTCAACCTCGATAGCGAGAACAAGTTCTCCGCTGAAGTCCTTGACCTCTGGCCACGTGACAATGTCTGCCTCGGGGCGACCAAGAACGCGAATCTCTTCTTCGGTTACGGCCTGGCGGTAGAAACCGTCAAGGCTGTCGCTCACTGCGTGGTTGAGGATCTCTTCACGGCCGACGCGCTGGTCAACGAGCTGCGGTGGAACCTTGCCTTTGCGGAAACCGGGAATGTTGACCTGCGATGCGATGTGGCTGTACGCGTGGTCAATGCTCGGCTTGAGTTCTTCTGGGGTGACCGAAATGTTGAGCTTGACGCGGGTCGGGCTCAACTTCTCAACGGTTGTCTTCACGTTGTGGACTCCTGTAATTCGTTGTGTGTATTCGTCGGGGCGACAGGATTCGAACCTGCGACCTCTCGGTCCCAAACCGAGCGCTCTACCAAGCTGAGCTACGCCCCGGGCGCCGTACATAGATCTGACCGCGACGCAGAAAATCGCGCCGGTACTCAATTGGCCTCGGCAAGTCTAGCCTGAGCGAGAACAGAATGTTGACGAGATCTGCAGATCAGCAGTTCTCCCCCAGCTGTTGCCAGTAAATAGGCGGCGAAATTCAGTTATGCCGGTCTCGACTTCGTTCTTCGCCAGGTTTCAGGTACAGTATTCCTCGGCGCACAGCACGATCGGGTGCCAAGTGGGGATGTAGCTTAATGGTAAAGCCTCAGTCTTCCAAACTGATGACCGGAGTTCGATTCTCCGTATCCCCTCCACTACTAAAGGCCGCCTCGTTTGAGGCGGCCTTTAGTCGTTAACGCGGTTCTGTGAGGCTGCTCAGCGAATAGCTGTCGCTGCGACTGCCCGAGCTTGTGCCCCTTCAGGGATGGGCAGGATCGGATAGTTGTGGATCATTCCCTCCCCCACATGGAAGTCGATCTGAATGCCCTGTTCGGTTGCTTGTTCGAGCAGTCGAAGTGCATCGGCGTGCACGATGTCTCGCGTTCCGGTGAACACGGTTATCGGACCGAGGCCCGCTAGCTCGCCATGGATCGGGCTTACGCGCCAGTCAGATTCCGGCAATTCTGCGCGATACAGTGCTCCCGCTGCCTTAGTTCCCGGCACAGCCAGCCAGGGATCACTTGGCGCGATCTCCGCCAGTTTGGGGTCAGTCCCACTGATGTCGAGCCACGGCGCCGACAGGACGATCGCCCGCAACGGTTCGTGTTTGCGGTCGCGAAGTTCCATCGCCACCGCGAGCGCCATTCCACCTCCGGATGAATCACCAATCACACTGACATTGCTGGCACCCACCTCGGCGATCAGCGACTGCGCCAAGTTGGCAACTTTGTCGACAACGACGGATGCCTGCCCGGCTGGGGCAAGCGGCATGATCGGAACACTGATGGTTACGCCGGTTTCGCGAACGAGTTTGGCAACAAATCGCCAGTGCAGTGGATCAATCTCGAAGACGTAGCAACCGCCGTGAAGAAAGAGTGCCTTGGCTGGGCTAGCGCCGGCGCGGGCGGAGACGTCGAATACTGTCCATCCGTCAACAACGCGAGAAGTGACATCCACGTGACGGGAGATGGATGCTGGCGGTGTGGCCTGTGCGGGGTGCAGTCGAAGCTGCTCAACCCTGTTGAGAGTTTTTTGCGGATCACTAAACATGCGCTTTGACCCGCGGAGGGTCAACGCAAGAGGGGCGAGCCGACTCAGAAAGCTCGCCACGGTCAACTAGCTATCGATGCGCTTCATGATGTGAATCGGCACGAATACTCCGAGGCACGTGATGAGGAGTCCGCCCATGAAGACGACCGACTCGAGGCCCTCTACATAAAAAGCTTCGCCCATCATGTAAATTCCACCGACAAAGAGCGCCAAAGAGATTACAAAACCGAAGATGTTCACGCGACTATCTTACCCACGGTCAGAGGGGTCGCGTTTAGCCGCGCGCGGCAACCAACTGACCCCTTGTCAGGATTCGAGCGTGCCCCCTATACTGGGGATAGCCGTTCCCCGAACTGATCCCCCGCGGCTGGATCGCACGCCGCACCCGTATCGCCCACCGCGGCAGGGCACCTTGGACTCCCCCGATGTCTAACACCGCTACTCAACTTCCCCCCTTCGGTTGGTACCCGGATCCCGCTGGCAGCCACATGCTGCGCTGGTGGGATGGTCAAGCGTGGACTAACCGCCTCGAAAAGCCTCGCCCAGAAATCCAGATAGCGAATGGCTTCTCGCAGCAGCAGTCCACACTTTCGCGTCTAATCGCTTCTTAAGGATTATTCAACGCTACTCTGAGGGTTCCTCCCGAAAGGAACTCCGAGTAAATGGTTGGTGCACCGCGTTCCTTTATTGAGCATGTCGGCCACGTACTTTTTCCCCGTGGCCCCAAAGACCTCATTGACAGTTCACGCTGCCCTGCCTGCTTTGTAGCACTTCCGAACAACCTGGTGTGTGTGAGTTGCGGGCTCGACATGAACCACCCCGACGCCGCTCGCCTACGGGACGAGTCGCTCAACGTCGTTGCACTCATGGATGCGCGGCTTGAACTGATCGGAAAGATCCGGTTCGAGACAGCCGCCGAACGCACGCGAATTCGCGATGAGCTCCGTCTTGCCGAACGAGCCGCGCTCGAAGCAGCCGCAGCTCAACGCGCGGCTCGCTCAACAGCCGCACTGGCACCCCCCACTCACACTGTTGCCGCCGAGGCTCCCCCGACGCCACTTGCAGCACCGGTGTATCCGCAGCCGACATCGGCGCCAGATGTTGCTGCAGCTGCTTCGGCTGCTGCTGCAGCCACCTCATCTCTTGCGAGCCCTCTCGAGCCTGCGCCTCGCCTGACCGAATACACAGCGTCCGGCGTAAATGAAGCACCCACCGCTCGCTCACATACGGGCATCCAGGTCATCCTGCTGATCGTCGGAGTGTCACTACTGTCGGTCGGCGCAATCTTCTTCCTCATCTACGCTTTCATTAGCTTCGGACTCATCTGGCGGTCAGCGATCATCGCGACCATCACTATCGCGAGCATCGTCGGCGCAACGATGGTGAAAAAACGTGGGCTCTCCGCGACAGCAGAAGCACTCTCAGCACTGGCCGTCGTGCTTGTTGTGCTCGATATCTATGCAGTGCGCGCCAACGAGCTACTAGTCGTCGGCGACTCCGCTGGTCGCGTGTACTGGGGAGCCGCCCTGATTGTGGCCTCGCTGGGGTTCATGTTCTGGCACCGGGCGAGCAAACTCACCCTCGTCAACGTGCTTGGCTTCGCCGCGTTCCCTCCCGCCGCCGCACTCCTCATCGCTGGGCTCGCCAATGGAGACTCCCCGAACACTCTCGTGTTGATTCCGATGGTGGCCTTCTCCGCCGCGACGCTCATCTACCTGACCGCCGCCCACGGCAACTACCGTGGGGTAGCCGAGCGAGTGATCATGATCGTTTACGCGTTCGTGTCACTCTCGATCGGATTCCTCAGCGCGCTCGCCTCCCTCTATTTCCCGCTCCGATTGTCAGACGACGACTCGACCGCAGGCTGGCTCCTCCTGTTGGGCGCCGTCGCGGCAGCCCACAGTGTTGCCGCACAGCGGGCAGGTTTCGGCACGATCATCCGTAATAGCTTTGCCGTGATCTCTGGGATAACCGTGGCAACTGCGGTGTGGAATCTCATCGAAACTGATGCCCC
This sequence comes from Rhodoglobus sp., assembly GCF_053580035.1. Lineage (NCBI taxonomy): Bacteria > Bacillati > Actinomycetota > Actinomycetes > Micrococcales > Microbacteriaceae > Rhodoglobus > Rhodoglobus sp. The sequence goes on from NZ_JBMDVL010000001.1 coordinate 583,448, forward strand.
TATCGGCGCATTCGCCGTCGTCGCAACCCTGACCGCCCTAGCTGTACTCAGCGAAGGCAGCGGACGATACTTCGGCGCTGCGAGCCGCAACACGACCCATTGGGCGTCGCTCGGAGTCTGGGCGATCACCGCAATCGCTCTCATCTCGCCCCTCGCGAGCTCACTCGCTATTGCCATGCAGTACGTTACTCAGTCGTCGCTGCGCCGCATCACACCGGCGAGCGCGCCGTTCGACGTCAGCGACAACGGCTGGCCCCAACTCGCGATTCTCAGCGTTCCCGTCATCATGACGCTCGCGTGGTGGGCTACAGGACAACTTCGCGCACGGCTCCCCCTAGTGCTCGCGAGCGCCGGTGCTGCGCTCGCCCTCGCTGCGCCGCTGGCCGGAACGCTGTTGCCGGTCATTGCGGTCTGGCTCGCGCTGGCGGCACTCGCTGTGGTCGCAATTGGCATCAGCCAGCGCCGCCGCCCTGGGCTACGCACCAGCACGGTCATCCTCATCATTGGCGGCTCCCTTCCTCTGGTGCTCGCCTATGTCTCAGGATGGTCGAGCTACGGCACGTGGCTACTCGCCAGCATGGGCACCGCCGCAATTCTCTTCGCCGCCCGCTACCTCGTCACCGCCGTTGCCGTTCGCGCCACGATGCTCGGCACGGCGATGCTCGCGCTTCTTCTCGCAGCCGCTGGCTTCGGCGAACAACTGCAATTCGCTCTCACCGCCACGAGCCCCAACCCTCTCGAATCATGGCTGACCGTCTCCGTTCTTGCCGTGATCATCAGTGCCCGATCGCTCTGGCCCCGCACGCGCGAAGTAACCGACCTCGAACGACGAGTTTTGTGGTGGATGGGATTCGTCAGCACAGCACTGGCAGGCAGCATTCTCTGGACCTCGACAGTCGACGGGGCCCCATTCCCCGACGCACCGCTCGCTCTCAGCCTGAACATCATCAGTGTGGTCGTCGCCGTGCTCTTGGTCACCATACTCAGCATCACCATGCTGAGGAGCACCACATTCAGCAACACAGTTTCTACCAGCACAGCGTCTACCGGCACGGGTGTGACGAGCCCGACGCAGACGCGCACTGCCGAAAGACTCGTCGCTGCTGCCGCCCTCGCTCCCGCTCTGGTGTGGGCTCTCGATAGTGCGAGCCGCACCGCCGGTCTCGGCGCCATAGCGATCGAGCTGGCTCCGGCCACGGCATCCGTTCTCGTCGGCGCTCTGAGCATGACTCTTCGCGTGCGCCAACACCACACGCTCGTTCGGCGCATTGGAGAGCTCAGCGCGCTAACGGTTGCGGCAATCACCACGGCAAGCACAATTCTTCAACCCCACGAAACGCACTGGCTAATCGCCCTGCTCGTCTCGATCACGCTTCTGCTGGCGTCGATCTCCGCCGACGGAATCTTTGGCTCACATTCGCCGCGTCGCTTCGTCATCTGGGGCGCAGTTGCGTTCTCCACTTGGGCGCTCTGGTTGCGCCTCGACCAGTCCCGGGTTGAGGCCCTCGAAGCCTACGTACTCCCGCTTGCCGCAATCGTGTTGGCTATCTCGATCTTCACTGCCCGCGCAGAGTTACGGGAATCCTCCCTGCGCTCGGCACCCTTCATCGCACTCGCCGGCCTCCTCATTGCCGTAGTTCCGCTCGCGCTCAACGCAGCAAGCGGCTCGGGAACAAGTACGCTCATCATCTCCGCACTCTGTGGGGCACTCCTGCTCGCGGCCGCCTTCATCGCACCACGCCCGTCACTGCTCAGCTTCTGGGGCATCAGCGTTGTAGCCGCCGCCACCGGACTCATCACCGCCACAGCAGCCCGCACCCTCTACTCGTTCACTGCCGCACCAAGTGCTCAGCCCAACGCCGAGTTCATGCTCATCGGCGCCGTGACGCTTCTGACCGTTGCCAGTTTCGGGCTCGCCTACACAGACTTCGCGCGCGTTTCGCACTCAACTCTGTGGCAGAAGTCGAGCCCCGCACTACTGGGCGCCGCCGTCGTACTGCTCTATGCGGTCGAAGGCATCATCGCGATCGACTTGAACGGTTCGTCGACACCGCTCAGCAGCATCCGCATCGTTGCCTTGGTGACTCTCGGCGCTGCGCTCCTCGTCACCAACGCTCGGTTCGCGAAGCCGCCACTCACCCGCACCGTTGCCTACGTGGCGTTCACCTTCGCTGTGCTCGTAGCGCTCGGCACCTACGTCGTCAGCGCAACGCTCTACCTCGAATTCTGGCTCATCGCCGCAATTCTTGGCTTCGGGATGATCGCCCGAGCGCTCATGATGCGCTCACGTGAGAACGCCATGCTCGAACCCCGCACGCTGTGGTGGGCCGGATTCAGTGTCACGGCTCTGGCGGCAGCATCCCTCTGGAGTGCCAACCTTGGGGGCACGGCCTTTGCAAGTGGAGCCGGGTCACCCGCTCCGTTCATGCTCGATCTGTCCATCGTCAACGTCGTTGGCGCCGTTCTCGTACTCACCGCACTGAGCTTCACTATCTTTGGACGCGGCGCGAGCACCTCCGTTCCCGAAGCAATTGCTGCAGCTGCCGCCCTCGCCCCCGCCACGGCCTGGTTGCTCGACAGCGCAAGCAGAATGATCGAACTCCCCACGGTCGCCATCGAACTCGCCCCCGCCACAGCATCCGTGCTCGTCGGCGCTTTCAGCATGATTCTGCGCCTGCGCGACCACGACGCTCCCGTTCGACGAGCCAGCGAGATTAGCGCGCTGGCTGTTGCCGCAATCACCACAGTGAGCGCAATTCTTGAACCACAGCACACGCCATGGTTGATCGCGCTGCTCGTGTCTGTAACGGTGCTCCTCAGCTCAATCTCGCGTGACGGAGTCTTCGGATCGGCATCATTGCGCCGCCACGCTATATGGGGTGCTGTCGCGTTCGGCACTTGGGCGCTCTGGTTGCGCCTCGATCAGTCCCGCGTCGAAGCGCTCGAAGCCTATGTGCTTCCCCTCGCCGCCATCGTCATCGCACTCTCGATCTTCATCGCGCGCGCAGAACTGCGGCAAGCACGGCTAGCCTCGGCTCCGGCGATTACTCTCGCCGGACTCCTCATCGCGATACTGCCACTCGCACTGAATGCTGCCAGCGGTGACGGACTCCGCACCCTCGTCATTGCTGGGCTCTGCGGGGCACTGCTCCTGACCGCCGCCTTCGTGGAACCGCGCAGCGACCTTATCGACTTCTGGGGCGTTGCGATCATCGCCTCCGCGATTGGGCTTGTCGTCACCACCGCTTCGCGCGCCATCATGATGATCGCCGACAGTCGAGGAATGGTGCCCGAACTCGACGCTGGACTGCTCGCCACGGCCGGAGTGCTTGCCCTTGCCAGCTTCGGTGCTGCCGCCAGCGGATTCTCGCACGACGATAACCGCCCCCGCTGGGCCATGCTCAGCGAAGTGCTACTCGGTAGCGCGCTCGTGTTGCTCTACGCGATAGAGACGCTTGCGCTCGTTGAGGCAGTTCAGCGCGACCAGCCAATCGACACCATCCGAATCATCGTTCTCGTAGCCCTCGGCGGCGCACTGCTCGTGCTCGCTGCACGCCCGTCGACGCGACCACTCACCCACCGAATGAGCTACCTAGGGTTCGCCCTTGCCAGCATTGTCGGAGCTATCGCCTACTTCGGCGATCTCGTGCAGCCACTGGAATGGGTCACCGTGCTCATCGGCGTTGCCCTCCTCACCCACGGAGGCCTTCGAATGGTGAGCGACCCGGATGCTCGAAGCATGCGTTGGCTCAGTGCTGGGCTCCTCATCCTGCTGGCACCAAGCCTCATCGCAACGTTCATCGACACTGCCAGCGATGGCACTCAGTGGCGCATCGTCGCCCTCGGAATCGTCGCGGTAGCGATCATCGTTGTTGGGGCATGGCTCAAGCTCAAAGCACCACTCGTTATCGCCACGATTGTCGTACTCATCCACGCATCGCACACGTTCGCTCCCGCGCTGATCAGCTTCTACCAGCTGACCTCGTGGTGGCTCTGGGCAGTTATCGGCGGCGCGATCGTGTTGTTCTTGGGCATCACACTTGAGCGACGCATCCGCGATCTCACAACCCTCAACACCAAATTCAGCGCGCTGCGCTAGGGCTAATTCGAGCGAGCTTAGCGCTGCAACCAGGTGAGAACAGCGAGCACGCGTCGATGATCGCTGCCGGAATCTTCCAAATTAAGCTTCTGAAAAATCGATGTGACGTTCTTCTCCACAGCGCCAACTCCGATCACCAGTTTCTGGGCAATGGCGGCGTTGGTGCGCCCCTCTGCCACCAGAGTCATCACTTCGTGCTCACGCGGCGTGAGGGTCATCAACGGATCCTGACGGCGACCGACCAACTGCGCGACAACCTCAGGGTCAAGCACCGTACTGCCGGCAGAAATGCGCTCAACAGCATCCCGAAGCTGATCAAGCGAAGCCACACGATCTTTCAGTAGATAGCCGACACCGCCACGGCCAGAAGAGAGCAGTTCTTGGGCGTAAACAACCTCGACATACTGCGACAGCAACAGGATGCCGATCTGCGGTCGCAATTCGCGCAAATGAATCGCCGCCCGCACTCCCTCGTCGCGAAACGTCGGCGGCATTCGCACATCGAGCACGACCAGATCGGGCTCGCAGCTATCGAGATTGGTGAGCAGTTCATCCGCGTCACCAAAAGCGCCGACAACATCGAACCCTGCTTCGACGAGCACACGCACGAGCCCCTCACGCAGCAGCACCGAGTCGTCGGCAACAGCAACACGTAAAGGGCTCATGCGCTCAAGACTAGAGGGCAACGGGAGCCTGTTCTGCACTCTGCTTCGGTAACGGTAGTCGCGCCGTCACCGAGGTAGGCCCGCCTTCAGGGCTTTCGATTTCGAAGCTTCCACCGACGCCGCGAACGCGTTCCGCGATTCCGGCCAAGCCGTGCTCGGCGGTGATAGCGGCGCCGCCCTGACCGTCATCGGTGACCTTCACTAGTAGCCACGAACGGTCGTCGGCCAGCTCAGTGCTCAAGTGCACCTCGGCGTGGCTGGCCTGAGCATGTTTCGCGACATTCGTCAGCAACTCAGCAACCACGAAGTACGACGCTCGTTCGATCTCACCGGGCAAGATGAGTGGGGCCGGAAGCTCTGAAGTGAGCGAGGCCGGCACGACGGAGCGTGTGGCCACCGATTCGAGGGCAGCGACAAGGCCTCGATCGAGCAAGAGCGGCGGTGCGAAACCGCGAGAAAGTGCCCGCAATTCTTCGAGGGCCTCGGAAGACTGCGCTTGGGCTTCCGTCAACAGCTGACGAGCTTTTTCTGGGTCGGTGTCGAGTTGGCGTTCCGCCGCGGCAAGATCCATTTGCAGTCGTACGAGTCGCTGTTGTGGGCCGTCGTGGATGTCGCGCTCTAGGCGACGAAGAGAGTGACCTTCTGCTGAGAGCGCTGCCCCGCGCGACTCTTCGAGGGACTGCACTTCACGTCGTAGCCCGTCCGACCGGAAGGCGGTGAGGGTTCCACGGGCAAGCCACCACTGGGTCAGGACGAGACCGCGTGTGACGAAGGGCAGCGTCGCGATGAAGATGAGTCCGACGGCGAAGGCGACGATGTTGTCGGCGATTTCAAGGTTCCAGCCGGTGGTGTTCACGCCGAGGAGTCCGAAGAACCATTCTCCGAGCGACCAGTCGGAGTTTTCCCCATCGACTTGACTGCGAATGAACCAGGACGAGAGCCCGGTCAGCCCGACAACAACCCACACGAATGAGATTGTCCAGGTGATGAGGGTGAGAACGAAGCCCAAGATGGTGGTGTGCAGCAGGTACAGCCAGTAGTGCGGGTTGCCGAGCGTTGCGCTCAACCACCCGCCGAATCCGGTGGCGGCACGGTCGTCTTGCCAGTCGGGGCGTTCAAGTTTCTGGCGCCCAGCCCACTCCAGAAGGTTGACGTGTACGAGCCCGAAGCCGCGACCGACGTACAGCGCGAGGATCATCACGAAGAAACCAATGAGGAAGATAGCAAGGGTGCCGATGCCGGTGGCGACGAGAGAGATGGCCACACCAAACCCGGTCATCGCGATCGGAAAGCCCAGCATCAGGTACAGCACCTCTTTTGGCGTGCTGCGCCACAGCTGCCAGTACGGGTTGCGGGGTTTTACTGCTGTCTGTGTCGTCATTGGTCTCTCGCTTTAGTCTCGCGCATTACAGGGCAGATGGTTGCCTTATTCAGGATCGCGAAATCGAGGGACGGCGAACAGAGTGGATGCTCACCGATCGACAGTGGGGTTAGCCCCCGTAAGTCGAGTCGCGGCTGGTTAGCGTTGCCTCAGCTTGCTTGTGAAATTTTTGCTGCGTCGTAACGTTGTATCTGAAGAACAACGAAGGAGCACAAATGACCGAGATTAAAGCAGTTCCGCAGACCTCAGCCGATCCTGACGTCACCTCGGGTGTTGCCCAGTTTTTGGGTCCGGTAGTCACCGACCTCACTGCACTGTCGATTGATGGCAAGCAGGCTCACTGGCACGTTCGTGGTGTCAACTTTCAGGCCGTACACGAACTCCTCGACGTGATCGTCGACCACGCCCGCGAATGGGCAGACACCGCCGCTGAGCGTGTTGTGGCCCTTGGACTCCCGATTGATGCCCGCACCCAGACCGTCGGCGCCAAGGCAACAACCCCGAGCATGACGGCTGGATTCCAGCAGTCTGACGAGGTCATCGCTCAGGTCATCGCCGCGATCGACGCAACGCTCGTCACCGTGCGCACCGCAGTCGATGAGCTCGGCGAGCTCGACAAGGTCAGCGAAGACGTCGCGATTGAGATCGCTCGTGGGCTTGAGAAGGACCGCTGGTTCCTCTTCGCCCACCTCGCCACCAAGTAACTTTTCTGGTGGTCGCTTTGCCTGCGATGTGTTGTTCTACAACTCGTTGTGAGTGAAGCGACCATCAAGAATCGTCGCATCAACCCGCATCGCCCGCAGTTCTTCACCGCTGCAGTCGAGCGGGTTTTTTCGTGTCACCAGAATGTCGGCGACCTCGCCGACGGCGATTATTGACTGGGTCGATGCCCGCAATGCTTCGTCGATAGTGATGCACTGTTCTGGATGCCACGGCTCGCGCCCATCGCGACTGCGACTGACCGCCGAGGCGATGGTGGCCCACGGGTCAAGCGGAGCGACCGGAGCGTCAGAACCCATGAGGAGTTCCGCGCCAGCGTCGAGCAACGCTCGCAACGCGATGGTGCGGTGGGTGCGACCAGCCCAGTAAGCGTCCGCTACATCTCGGTCATCCATGGCGTGTTCGGGTTGCACGCTCGCGGCAATTCCGAGAGCGGCGAAACGAGGAATGTCTTCGGGGGAAAGCAACTGGGCGTGCTCGATGCGGCCACCGCATCCGACGGCTTCGAAAGCGTCGAGGGCAAGCCGGTTGGCGTCGTCACCGATGGCGTGCACGGCCGGCGAAAGGCCGGCGTCACTTGCGGTGCGAATCCAGTCGATGAGTTCATCGGTGGGGATATTTAGCATTCCCCGGTTTTCGCCATCTCCGGGGTAGGACTCCATGCAGTACGCGGTTCGGGTGTTGAGCGAGCCATCGGTGATGACTTTGAATGGCCCGACCTCGAGCAATGGGGCGAGTCGTTGCCCGGTTGCGAGGCCTTCGGAAATTGCTCGTTCGAGAAATCGTGGGTAAACGCCAACCCGCACCCGGAACAGGTCGAAGCCTTCGAGCATGCGGCGGTGCCAGTTGTCGAACTCCCACGTCATTTCGAGGTCGACAATGCCGACGACTCCCCGCGATGCTGCTTCTTGCGCGCTGTCGCGAATCCAGCCATCGAGAATTTCGGGTTCGACTCGGCTGAGTGCGCTTCCCACCGCAAAGGCTTCTTCTTCACGAAGAAATCCTGTCGGATGCTCGTAGAAGCCGAACCGTTCAAGAGCGAGGCTATTGAGCCAGCAGGAGTGCAGGTCGCCACTGACGAGCACGACGGCGATGTCGGCAACGGCGGAGTCGAGCAGCGCCCGGGTGGGCTGGTCTGGCCAGAGTGCATCCCGAAATCCTTGGCCGACGATGATGCCATCGGAGTGCGCCAGAACGGAGGTGGCGAGAGTGACCGCGACTTCGGTCGCTGAGGTGGTGTGGCTCAGGTCGATTCGCTGGGACAGTTGGGCCCACATGCTGGAGTGCACGTGCTGATCCCAGAGACCGGGCATGATCCAGCGGCCGTCAAGGTCGACGATTTCGTCGTGTGCTTCGGCCGCCGAAGCGTCGTGCGGCTCGATGGATGAGATTCGTCCCTCGGTGAGGGTCACGTCTACGAAACGTGTTGCATCATCTCCGACGATGCGGGCGTTACTCAGTTTCACTCGGTCGTGCCCTTATCATTTCTGCGGCCAGTTCTGGGCTACTGTACGTGCCATTTGAGTTGAGTTCATCCACGATGTGCTGGTGCACTTCTGGCTTTTTGTTTTGGCTCATCTTCAGGCGGGCGTCAAAGCGGTCGATGACGATACGCAGGCCGACGGTTCCTTTGGCGGTGCGGCGAGCGCCGGCTTCGTCATCCTTGAGGCTGACCGGATGCTCAACGTGGTGTTCGAAGTGATCAACGAGTTCACTCAGCACCCGAAAATTCTCTTCTTCACTGAGGATCTCGGGAGTGCCGTAAAGGTGGGCGGTGGCATGGTTCCAGGTGGGGATGTCATCGCCTTCGGGGTACCAGCTTGACGAAATGTAGCCGTGCGGTCCCTGAATAATGACGAGTACTTCGTGCTGGCCGAGTTCGTGCAGTTCGTCATCGGGGCGCCCGAAGTGACTGACGAGACTGATCTGATCGTCGCGCTCTTCGAGCATCACTGGATAGTGCGAGGCGACCATGCCGTTCGAGGTTGGTGACACGATCGTGGCCCACGGGTTTTCGCTGACGAGTCGGCGCACTTCAGCCGGGTCAGTGATGACGTAGGTGGGGGTGTGTCGCATGTCAGCCTCCCTGAGGGTTGGTGCCTAATGGTGCCTGACAATTAGGGCACCAGTACAGTTTGCGCGCCGAGGCCAGTTCCATGGCGATATTCGTTCCACACACGCGGCACGGGAGACCCTCACGGTGATAAACCCAGTGTCGGTCGGCGCGGTTTGCGAGCGCGGCCGTGTAGTCGTCGCCGGTGAGGCCTTCCATGGTCATCATCTGCCCGGTGCGCACACCGATTTCGAGCAGACGCGCCCAGTCCCGCCAGAGTTCGCGCAACAGCTCTTGGGGAATGAGCTTGCCCGGTGTGTGCGGGTCGAGGCGAGCGCGGAACAAAATTTCGGCGCGGTAAACATTGCCGATGCCGCTGACGACCGATTGATCCATGAGCAGGATGCCGATAGCTGTCTGCTTTTTGCGCACGGTGGCGACGAAGCGTTCTTCGGCCTCGCCATTGTCATCGACGAGCGGGTCGGGCCCGAGCTTGTTGAGCGCGATCTGCACTTCGTCAGGATTCAGTACTTCGCAGGCCGTTGGCCCGCGCAGGTCAGCACAGGTGGTTTCGGTCAGGAGGCGAACTCGAACGGCGCCGATGGGCTCAGGCGGGAATTCTAAAGGCGCATCGCTGGCTTTTTCTTGCTCAGACATCCGCAAGCGTGTGCGTCGTGGGGCACCGATGCTCGCGAGGGAGTCTTCGTGCTCCCCCACGACCGTGTCGCGACGAACTGCGCCGCTAGCAATCGAACCACCGGCATCCGCACCATCAACAGCCGCACCATCAATAACGGTTCCGTGCTGGTTGGTTTGCCCCATACGACCAGCAGCGGATGCCGTGGTGGCGTCTGCGGTGAAGTTGCCGGCGAAATCCCAGGCTCCGTAGAGCCCGAGGTGCACGCGCAGCCAGCGGTCGTGCTCGAATTCGAGGAACATCTGCTTGCCCACGGCTTTGGCGCTGAGCATCCGGAGCCCGTCGATGCGTTCAGCACCCGCAGCAAAGCGGCCTTGAGGTGACGACACTGCGACGGTTTTGCCGACGAAGTGCAGCGCGAACTGGCGCGCAATGCGATGTACGGAGTGCCCCTCAGGCATTAGTTCTCGAAGGGGTGCGCGGCGATGGTGCCTGTCGTCTCGTACTCGGCGAGCTGAGCGATGCGGCGGGCGTGACGCTCGTCGCCGGAGAAGGGCTCGGCAATGAAGAGGTCAATGAAACGGGTGGCTTCGTCGACGGTGTGCTGGCGTGCGCCAATGGAGATGACGTTGGCGTCGTTGTGCTGGCGCGCGAGAGCCGCGGTCGAGTCATTCCAGACGAGGGCGGCGCGGATGCCTTTCACCTTGTTTGCGGCGATCTGCTCGCCATTGCCCGAACCACCGAAGACAACACCGAGGGCTTCGACACCGGCGGTCTGGTCAGCGGCAACGCCACGGGCTGCGGCAATGCAGAACCCAGGGTAATCGTCGAGGGCGTCGTACTGAACGGGACCGTGATCGATCACTTCGTGACCTGCATCGGTGAGGTGCTGCTGCAGGGTGGCACTGAACTCGAGGCCAGCATGATCGGTGGCGATATGGATGCGCATTCGTTCAGTCTACGGTCGCATCCGGGCTGTAGTGCTGACATTAAGGGGGCGCGGCATAAGCTAGTTGGGTGCGGCCACAAACCGCCCCAAAACGAAGGAGTTGTACGTGCCCGGAGAGAACCTCACCCGTGTTGAAGCGCAAGAACGTAAAGCGATTGTCAACGTTGACAGCTATGAGATTGCGCTTGACCTCACAACGGGTCCTGAGACGTTTAAGAGCAGCACGACTGTTCGCTTTACTGCCACTGCTGGCGCATCCACTTTCATTGATTCGATCACCCGCACGGTTGATTCGGTCACGCTCAACGGCACCGCTCTTGATGTTGCTGCCGTGAACGATGGTGTGCGCATCCAGCTCGACAACCTTGCTGAGAACAACGTTCTTGAGGTTGTGGCGGATGCCGAATACACCAACACCGGTGAGGGCCTGCACCGCTTCGTTGACCCTGTTGACGATGAGGTTTACCTCTACTCGCAGTTCGAGGTGCCGGATTCGCGCCGTGTTTTCGCTGTGTTCGAGCAGCCTGACCTCAAGGCAACGTTCCAGTTCACGGTGACCGCGCCGGCACGCTGGGCCATTATCAGCAACTCCCCCACGCCGACTCCAACAGTGGATGGAGAGAATGCCACGTGGGAGTTCCCACCCACTCAGATCATGTCGAGCTACATCACCGCGATCGTGGCTGGTCCGTATGCCGAGGTTCGCGACGAGCTCACCTCAAGCGATGGCCGCGTCATCCCCCTCGGCATCTTCACGCGTGCGTCGCTGAGCGAGTTCCTCGATGCTGACTACATTTTCGAGAAGACTAAGCAGGGTTTCGAGTACTTCGAGAAGCACTTCCAGTACCCCTACCCTTTCCCCAAGTACGACCAGATGTTTGTGCCCGAGTTCAATGCGGGCGCTATGGAGAACGCGGGCGCTGTCACGTTCACCGAAACCTACGTGTTCCGCTCGAAGGTGACCGACGCCATCAAGGAACGTCGCGTCGTCACGATTCTGCACGAGCTGGCTCACATGTGGTTCGGCGACCTCGTCACCATGAAGTGGTGGAACGACCTGTGGCTCAACGAGTCATTCGCCGAGTGGGCATCGACTATCGCGACTGCTGAAGCCACCGAGTGGACTGAAGCGTGGACCACGTTCGCGGCCATGGAGAAGAGCTGGGCCTACAAGCAGGATCAGCTTCCTTCCACCCACCCCGTTTACGCCTCGATCAATGACCTCGATGATGTTCTCGTCAACTTCGACGGCATCACCTACGCCAAGGGCGGCTCGATTCTCAAGCAGCTCGTTGCCTGGGTTGGCCTCGAAGCGTTCATGGCCGGTGTCGCCGCGTACTTCACGAAGCACGCCTACGGCAACTCCGAACTCAAGGATCTACTGGTCGAGCTTGAGAAGACCAGTGGCCGCGAGCTCATGGAGTGGAGCAAGCTCTGGCTTGAGACCGCTGGTGTGAACACGCTGCGTCCGGATGTGGTGACTGCCGAAGACGGAACCGTCGAAAGCTTCGCGATCGTTCAGACCGCAGCTGACGACTACCCCACGATTCGCCCGCACCGTCTCGCTATTGGTTACTACTCGTTGGAGGGCGACAAGCTTGTTCGTCACCACCGCATCGAGATCGATGTTGAGGGTGAGCGCACTGAGGTTCCTGAGCTTGTCGGCACGAAGCGCCCCGACCTCATCCTGATCAACGACGACGACCTCGCGTACGCGAAGATCCGTCTCGATGACTCCTCGCTTGCTGTGGCCATGAAGCACCTCTCGGACATCACTGACCCGCTGGCTCGTGCCATCGTGTGGGGTGCCGCGTGGGATGCCGCTCGTGATTCTGAAACTCCGGCCAGCGATTATGTTGCCCTCGTTCTGAACAACATCGCTTCGGAGAGCGAGTCGACCACCATCCGCACCACACTCGCTCAGCTCGTGTTGGTTGCTAAGCAGTACGTTGCGCCTGAGCGTCGTGCCGCGACGGTCGAGAAGATCGGCGACACGCTCTGGGGTCTCGCTCAGAGTGCTGAGGCTGGTTCGGATGCTCAGTTCCAGTTCGTGAAGTATTTCGCGAATGTGGCATCCACCGAACAGCACGTCGCGGTTCTTCGCGCTCTGCTCAGCGGTTCGACCACGCTGGAGGGTCTCGAGATTGATACTGATTTGAGCTGGGAGCTGCTGGAGGGCCTCGTGCTCAATGGTGCTGCCGGTGATGCTGAAGTGGATGAGGCTCTCGCCAAGGACAAGACAGCAAACGGCCAGCAGGCTGCGGCTCGGGTTCGCGCCACGATTCCGACCGAAGCGGGCAAGCAGGCCGCGTTTGATTCGCTCGTGAAGAGTGACAAGGCGCCGAACGCGATCGTGCGTAACGTGACGACGGGCTACACCCACGTGAACGACCCCGCTGTGTTGGAGGCTTTTGTGGCTCCGTACTTCGAGGCAATCAACGATGTGTGGAACAACCGTAGCTACGCGATTGCCGAGATGGTTCTGCGTGGCCTCTACCCGGCACCGTTGGCTAACCAGGGGCTTGTGGATGCCACGAACGCGTGGCTTGAGGCGAACCCTGATGTTCCGGCTTTGCGCCGCATCATCGTGGAGAACCTTGCGGGGGTTGAGCGTGCGCTGGTAGTTCAGGCTCGCGACAACTCCTAACCCCTTTTCAGCCGCCTTCGGGTGGTCGTGCGGGAGCCTAGCGGCGACTATTCAGCAGTCGCTCGCTAGGCTCCCAGCATGGAAGATTTCACGTTGGGCGGCCTGTGGGTTGCAATCAGCGGTTTTTATGAGGGTTCGCGGCTGCTGCAGGGCCTGACGATTGTTGTTGTCGCGTGGCTTTTGCGCTTCGTCTTGCTGTTCGTCATCAAGCGCGTCGTTGACCGCATCGTTAATGGTGTGAAGCACAAAGAGAATATTCACGACACTCAGGTCTTGATGACCTCGCCACTGGCGGCCGTTCGTGTTGTGCAGCGCACTCGCACTCTGGGCGGGGTGCTTTCTAGTCTGGTCACGGTTGCCATTGTGATCGTCGTGCTGCTTCTGCTCTTCAATCTTTTTGTTCCCGGTGCCACGGGCGCCTTCGCTCTCATCACTGCGGCGACCGGTGCTGGTCTGGGTTTTGGTGCCCAGAACGTGGTCAAAGACGTGCTGAACGGCCTCTTTATGGTCGCCGAGGATCAGTTGGGCGTTGGCGACATTGTTGATCTAGGCCCCGCTGTGGGTGTCGTGGAGTCGGTCGACATCCGCACCACACAGGTGCGCGATGTGAACGGAACCCTGTGGTTTGTGCGCAACGGTGAGATCACCCGGGTCGGCAATATGTCGCAGGGGTGGGCGCGCGTGATCATTGATCTTGCTGTGCCCTACGACTCCGATGTGGATGCCGTGCAGGAGCGCATCCTGAAAACCGCCGTCGACCTCTATAAGACTCCCAAGTGGACGACTCGCATCTTGGAGCAGCCCGAGATTTGGGGCATTGAATCTATTTCGTCGGAGGCGGTGGTGGTTCGCCTGGTGGTGAAGACGGCATCCGCGACGAAGGATGATGTTGCTCGCGAGCTGCGGGCTCGTTTGAAGAAGGATTTGGATGAGGCGGGTGTCAAACTTCCCGCTTTGAACTCGATCGTGTTGAGTGGCTTTGAGGGTGCTGCCAGTGTGCGCGGTGCACGACCGCCCCGCACGCGCCCGGTGCCCGTGAACTTCGGCGAGGAGAAGCCCAAGAAATGACCGACTCTGAGAATGTAGCTGAGCCTGAGAATGCAGCTGGCGCCGGCGCCGAGAACGTAGCCGAGACTGCGAACGCGGCGGAGCCCGCGAAGCGCCCGAAGATTCGCATCATCGCGAAACCGGCGGTGACTCCGGATGCTCCGGCCGATTCGATGTGGGAACTTATTGGTGGTCGCGACACGTTCGAGAAGTTGGTGCGCGAGTTCTATGTGGGTGTGGCAACGGATGAGGTTCTGCTGCCGATGTATCCGGAGCAGCCCGACCTCGAGGGTGCCATCCAGCGCCTGACGGGTTTCTTGGAACAGTATTGGGGCGGCCCGAACACGTACAGCCAGGAACGCGGGCACCCCCGCCTGCGCCAGCGCCACATGCCCTTCAAGGTGAACCCGGATGCCCGTGACCGCTGGCTGCATCACATGCGCAACGCCCTCGACACTCTCGAACTACCGCCGCTCTACGACGCCGAAATCTGGGCGTACCTCGACCGTGCCGCGCACGCCATGGTCAACACGTTTGAGGAGTATCTGTCGCTACCCAGCTATGAGCAGCCCCGCGCGGCGTCTGTCAATATCGCCCCGACCCACTTAGAGTGGCGCGATTGTGGGAACTGTCATGCCATCGAGCCCGTAGATCTCAAATGACTTGCGGCGGAACGCGAGAACGAGAGCACCGTGCGCTGCTGCCTCATCGCCGAGTCGGGCCTCGACAATAGGGATCTCAAAAGGGAGCTGAATGTGCTTGCGCACACTCTCGGTGAGCGGGCGCAAAAACTCCTCGTGTGCACGAGACAGGCCTCCTCCGATCACCACTCGCGCGGGGTCGACCGTCATCATCAGAGTGGCGAGGGGGCGAGCCACACGTTCAATAAAACTTGCAATCTCCCGCTGCGCTGAGAGATCGCCATCACGCGCCCGCGAGAACACAACAGCCGCGTTCTCGCCGCTCTCCCACGCAATCTCGCCCGTCAGCGGCTGCACCCCAGGGAAGGCCAACCGCCCCACATCGCCTGCCGCATCGTGGGCGCCGCGACGCGGCTTGCCATCAAGAATGAGACCCACCGCAATACGATTACCCACCGAAAGGTAGAGGATGTCGTTGACAAGTTGTGCTGCGCCGAGATGATGTTCCGCAACGGCTGCAAGCCGCACACCGTTGTCAACGGTGACCACCGCGCCAAGTTCTTGCTGCAGATACACACCTATTTCAACACCAGACCATTCCGGGATCACCACAGACGTGAGAACAAACCCCGACTCATCAACGATGCCAGGAAGAGAAAGGCCCACTGCTCGGAGTCTCTTCACTGGGAGTGCTGCTGCACTAAAAGCTCGTTTCACCTCGTGAGTGACCGCGCCCAATTTGGCTGCACCGTCTGAATACCCATCAGCGCCCGGCCCGACATGGTCGGCGAGAACAACACCGCGCAGGTCAGAGATCACAACCCTAATGCTCGCCTTGCCCACGTCGACACCAGCAACATAGCCCTGAGAACCAGTGAACTCATACGATCTGGATGGCCGCCCGACCCCCGCACCCGGCACAGTTGTGCGGGTAACGATCTCCGCCTGCGCGAGGGTGCCAAGCACATTTTCTACTGACGTGCGGGAGATCTGAAGTGATTGAGCAATGCCATTTACGGCATCTGGACCGCTGTCTCGAAGATGAAGTGCCACCCGAGTAGCGTGCGATGGCGTTGCTGGGGTCTGCATTACACCTCCGATTTGTGAACAACCGCCCTTCACAAATCCGAGGCGATCTAAGGATTAACTCTAGCTTCCCGTGCGCTCGACCGCACTCAATTACTTCTAATATCTCAGACGAATAACGCAATCATTTCACGCCGTTACCGCTCAAAATCGAGACATTGACGTTGCTGGTTGCTAATTATCACAACCTAGTGTTGAATTACCGACACGCGACCAATGGAGGATCGAGTATGACTAAGGGATTTGCTTCCGAAGCCGAGTTGGAAGAGCAACTTGTCACACCGAGCGCAGGCTTGATCAGCGACTTCTCTCAGGGAACCGGCGACCTCGTCATACTCGGTGCCGGGGGCAAGATGGGCCCGACGCTTGCAGTACTGGCGCGCAAAGCGCTCGATGCCGCTGGCCGCTCCGGCGATACGGTTTATGCGGTCTCTCGATTCGCCGAGCAGTCAGTTCGCGAGGGACTAACGGCCGCTGGTGTGAAAGTCATCCCCTTCGATCTCATCGAAAGTGAGAGCTTGGACTCACTGCCGGATGCTCCCAATGTTGTCTTCATGGTGGGCGCCAAGTTCGGTGCAGCCACTAGCCCCTCCTGGGCGTGGGAAGTGAACGCTGCTCTTCCCGACCGCATTGCTCGCCGCTACCGCTCAAGTTCGATCGTTGCGCTGTCGACCGGCAACATTTATCCCTTCGTTTCTCCGGCCACCGGCGGAGCCTCAGAAGGTGTCGCGCCGGCTCCCATCGGGGAATATGCACAGTCATGCCTTGGCCGTGAACGTGTCTTTGAGTTCGCGGCGCAGGAGCGCGGAACGAGTGTTGCTATCGTTCGCCTCAACTACGCAGTAGACCTCCGCTACGGTGTGCTCGCAGACATTGTCAGCGCAGTTCATGCCGGCGAACCGGTCTCAATCGAGACAGCGAACGTCAACGTGATTTGGCAGGGCTATGCGAACGAAGTGGTACTGCGAAGCCTTACGCACGCCAGCTCAGAGGTGTTCACCATCAATCTCACCGGGCCCGAAACGCTGAGCGTCGAATCCATCGCGCGCCGGATGGGCGAACTGCTGGAGCGCGATGTGACAATCGTCGGCGAGCCACAACCGACGGCACTGCTGAACGATTCCCGCAAGTGCATGTCACTCTTCGGCTACCCCAGCGTCTCTGCCGAGACCCTCATCCAGTGGCAAGCGCAGTGGATCGAAGCGGGGTTGCCGATGACCGCCAAACCGACGAAGTGGGCTACTCGAGACGGAAAGTTCTAATGAGCGTCATCCCCCAGCTTCGCCCTTCCGCCGCCGCCTCGCTCTCGGCCGGAGTCGTCATTCCGGCACACCCACTCGCACTCACCGCGGAACGCACACTCGATGAACGGCGACAGCGCGCACTCAGCCGCTACTACCTTGCCGCTGGCACCGGTGGGATCGCAGTCGGGGTCCACACGACACAATTTGAGATTCGTGACCCAGAGCACAACCTGTTCGAGCCAGTTCTCGCGCTTGCTGCCGAAGAGATCAACAATCATGGTGACGAGGGCATCATCCGCATCGCTGGAGTGACCGGAGACACCGCGCAAGCTGTCGCCGAAGCAACGCTCGCTCGCTCGCTCGGATACGATGCGGTGCTCGTAAGCCCGCGGGTCGCAGGAGCAGACGAGCAGAGCCTTCTCGAACGGGCACGTGCAGTCGGCGAGGTGCTCCCGATCATTGGGTTCTATCTGCAAACCGCAATTGGTGGGCCCAACCTCAGCCGCGCGTTCTGGCGAGAATTCGCCGCGATACCCTCAGTCGTTGCCGTCAAGGCGGCCCCCTTCGATCGCTACCGCACGCTCGAGCTTATGAGAGGGGTCGCAGAGTCAGGACGGGCGGATGAAATCTCGCTCTACACCGGAAATGACGATGCAATCATCGCCGATTTGCAATCGGAATTTCACGTGGATTCCCCTACCGGGCCGCGCACGCTCCGTTTCGTCGGCGGCCTGCTTGGTCAGTGGGCAGTGGGTACACGCGCAGCAGTCGGCCTGCTGAAGACTGCTCATTTGGCTGCCGCCGGCGATGCAGAAGCGCTTGTTCGCCTGAACCGTAGCAGCGCAGATCTGGTTGATCTCAACCAGGCGGTATTCGACCCGGCCAACGATTTTCACGGAGTGATCGCTGGCGTGCATGAAATGCTTCGTCAGCAGGGACTACTCGAAGGCACCTGGTGTCTCGACCCCAATGAGGGACTATCCGCAGGCCAAGCCGCAGAAATTGTACGAGTGCGCCTCGCCTACCCGGAGCTCAACGATGACGCGTTCATCGCCGCGAATCGCGACGACTGGTTGAGGTAGGCCGCCGTGACCACCATCCGCGTTGCCTTCGCGGGCCTCGCACACTCGCATCCGTTCACCGACGCCACGAATCTTGTCAGGCTCAAGGAACAGGGTGTCGAGGTTGACGTAGTCGGTGTCTACGACTCCGATGCGAGCCAGGCAGAGATCTTCGCCGAGCGCTTCGCCTGCGCTGCCGCCAGCACACTCGACGCGCTCATCACACTCGACGCGGATCTGTTCATCGTCACGGCGAGGCCCCACGAGATAACTGCTTATGCCAAGACACTGCTGAGCGAAACCTCAGCACCACTCTTCTTCAATAAAGTTGTCGCCGCCAACCACACGCAACTGAGGAATTGGATTGCAGCAATCGACAGCGCCCCTGAGCGCGTGGGCACCTCATCCGTGCTCCGATTCGCTCCTCGCCTTCGTGAGCTTGCCGAACAGACTGCTGGCGCAGAGATTTGGGGACTGCGGATTCTTGTTCAGCATGACATCGCGATGTTTCTTGCAGAAGGCCGAAAGTGGCAAGACGATCCCGAACTCGGCGGGGGAACCCTCGTCACTATTGGCACTCACGCTTGGGAAATAGTCGACCAGCTACTCCCCCAGGCAACACTGGCCAGCCCGGCACAAGGGTGGATCCATCACGCCATCAACTCCGCGAGCACCTCAGAAGAGACAGCTCAGTTAGATGGATGGCTCGTGACCCCCGGCGGAACGAACGTGCCTCTTGCCCTCACCGTCACGGGAACTCCCGGCCCTGAGGTATATGCGGTGGATGTCTTCACCGCCACCGGCACGCATTCGTTGACCCTGTCATCCACCAATGCGAACGATTCGTTAGGTTTCGCAGAACTTGCTGATGAGCTCGTACGAAACGCTCAACTCGGCCGCACCACCACGCCGTGGAGTTCAGCCCAGACCATCGTCGCCAACACCATTCACGCAGCACTGACGCTGCGCGAATTTCACCGCACAGAAAAGAGTTCACGCAATGACTAACACTATTGCCCCACCGAGTGCCTCCGGAGTCGCACCGAAGAAAGGCATTTTCGGATCCATCGGGCCAGCCTTTATCACCGCTGCTCTTGTCTTCGGCCCGGGATCAATCGCCACCGCGAGCGCGATGGGCGCCACCTTCGGCTATGAGCTGCTCTGGGTTCCCGTCATCGCGACGATTCTCATGCTGTGCTTTGTGAACATTGGTGTTCGCATCGGGCTCAGCACCAAAGACAGCATTCTCGGAACGATCACCCACCGACTCACCGGCATCGTCGCCATCGTTGTGGGTATCGGTTCGTTCCTTGTCGTCACCTCGTTTCAGGCAGGCAACTCCGCTGGCACCGGTGCTGCCGGCCAGTTGCTCTTCGGTGGCGACCCACGATTGTTCGCGATCGGCTTCACCATAATCGGAGTCCTGTTCGTCTGGATCCCTAAGTTCTATCCGGCGCTCGAGAAGCTCATGATCGTGGTCATTCTGATCATGCTCGTGGCCATGATCACTACGGCAATCATCAGCAACCCGGATCCCGCCGGAATCATCGGCGGATTGGTCCCGTCTATCCCTGACGCGTCTGTGCCGCTCATTGTGGGACTCGCCGCAACCACGTTCTCGGTTGTCGGGGCGCTCTACCAGATTCAGCTCGTTCGTGAAAGAGGCTGGGCTCCCTCTGACTACAAAATTGCACGACGGGATGCTGTTCTCGGAACGCTGATTCTTGGCTTGCTGTCAGCAATCATCATGATCGCTGCGGCCGCCACTCTGAACCCAGCGGGTATCGCAGCAACATCGCCGGCAGCATTGGCCCAGATTCTGGCACCAATCGGATCGTGGGCAGTCGTTCTCTTTGCCATTGGACTGTGGGCGTCGGCATTCTCATCCATGCTCGGCAACTCCACCATTGGCGGAACGATGCTCGCCGGTGTTTTCCGTATCGACCGCGGTGGCCTCTCCTCAACACCGGTCAAGCTCTGCATCTCATTTGTGATCGTGCTCGGTGGGATTGTTGCGGCGATCTTCGGCGGCATTCCGATTCAGCTCATCATCACGGCCCAGGCGGTCACGATTCTTGCCGTGCCACTTATCGGAGTCGTAATGGTAATCCTCGGACGCCACAAGGATCGCGGCAGCCTACGCATCGGCGTGCCCCAGTTAGTTCTTAGCTTGCTCGGTCTCGCGTTCTTGGTATTCCTTGCAGTGATGTACGCGATTCGCATCTTCGGCTAATTTCCGGAACCATCAACGTGCTCGTATGGCTCACAGGCCCCAGCTTCCTGCTTGGGGTCGGTGAGCCATACTCATGCTGATAACGGTTGGCTGCATCACACTCTCGACCTCCTGGACACTCTCAAATTACCGCCGCTCTGCGACGCCGAAGATCTAAACTGCGAACCATGGCAGATAACGATGAGCAGGGAAGTTATGCGCCGATCAGACAGGGTGCCGAACGCCCCGAGATCCTGCATCGTCTGCCCTTCGATCTCTCGACCCTGTCGGTGACCGGTCTGGTCATCATGTGTGAACTCGATGATCCGGTTCCAGAAAACACAGGGCCGCACATGAGTATGAAGATGACCCAGTATCTGCGACTTTCGGATGATTCGATGATCCGTCTCGACATGGATCGCGGCGTGACCGTATCCCGACATGGGGGTGGCGACGTCGTTTCGTGGAAACGATCCGCAGCCGAGGTGATCTCAGAAGTTCTCGATCTGATTCGCAACGATGACGCCGCAAAACCCGATTCGTTTCCGTGGGAAGCGTATGCCGAGGCCGCACAGCTCCGCGGCATCGCGGTTGACGCCGACGATCTGCGCGAACTTCCGCACACTGTGCTGCTGTCGGATGAGCTCACTGAGATCTACGAGTTCTGACAGGCCACGATCCCGTCAGAATCACCGCTCCAGCTTCACGCGCACTTCAGGGGTTACCGTGAGGGTATGGAGATCACGCTGCAATACTTCGAGGGCTGCCCTAACTGGAAGGTTGCCGATCAGCACATCACCGAGCTCGTCCAAGAGTTCCCGCAGATCACGGTGTCGCGACACCTGGTCGACACGGTCGAAGAAGCTGAGCGTGTGGGGTTCCGCGGGTCACCGAGCATCCTCTTCGATGGCGTGGATCCCTTCGCCCAGCCGGATGCCCCGGTCGGGCTTGCCTGCCGCCGCTATGTCACCCCGGATGGCTTTGCCGGCGCACCCACCCTTGACCAACTGCGAGAGAAGCTGCGCGGCTTGTAGCCCGCGACACGTTCGAGATACTCGCCTTCGGGTCCTATATGGACGCGGCAAGGGATGAGGTGCTGCTGCCGATCCCGAGGGTGCGATCCAGCACCTGCGCATGCGTCACATGCCCTTCAAGGTGAACCGGATGATCGCGGCCGCTAGTCGAGCCACACGCACGCCGCACTCGACATCCACGAATTACCGCCGCTCCACGACACCGGAATCTGGGCACTCCTCGACCGCGCCGCGCACGCCAGTGTCAATAAGCTTGAGGAGTGACCGCGCATCGCGGCCGAAAGTTAGACTGTTGCGCAATTTGGGACCACATTTGTGGTACTGTTACACGCAACAGAACGGAACTCCATGTCGAACGTTGTATCTTTCAAGCCGGCCGACGAGCTAAGCGATGAGCAGCGCCTCGAGGCGTTCGCACTTTCTTCGCAAGTCTTCCACACGGCGTTGACTCCCGGGACGAGTCGAGCCCGAGGTAGGACCTCGCTTGCCCTGCCCACTACTCCGGGCAATGACATTTACCACAATGCCATGGAGGAGTTTGCGCTGATGCTCACTCCTTTGGGTTGGCAGCGTGTCGACGTGGGAGGGCAACCACGTCTCCTTCACCCCGAGGGCTTGATTTCGTTCACGCTCGCTTCTGCTAAAAATGTCGCTCATCCGGATCCGCGCATTTCACCCCGCACTCAGAAAAAGGGGACTGCAACCCGCAATGCGCTATCAGTCCAGCCCCATCAGGTTTTTTCCCTCTTCGACCTCCCTAAGTCGGAAGAAAACAGCGCCAACGTCGATGCCGCCGAAGTCGCCCCCTTCTGGATGCTGCTGCACGAGCGGACAGCCACAGGGCTTGACCTCCTGTTCGCGCGACCGCGCGATATGACGCCGAGCGGCATCGTCACCGGGTTTTCTGATCGCATCACTGTAGAACCATTGCACTTAGACGGCGACCTATCCGTATTCGATAACCCCGATTCTGACGAGGATTTCGACGTATCAGTCGAGCGCCTCTAGAACACACACTGGCTTTCGCCTGAAACGTGATGATCAATGTTCAACCCAGTCCGACTTAAACTAGCTCGACAGCGCTTGGGGCTGAGCCTAACCAAGGTGGCCGAGCAAAGTGGTGTTTCCTTGCGCTCGCTTACCAACTATGAAAACGAAGCATCACCTCCAAGCGAGGAGAATTTACTCAAGCTCGCCAGAACTCTCGAAGTCCCGAGGCAGTTTTTTGAGCGCGAGGCAGTCGACCTAGTACCTACCGACGCGGTGAGTTTCCGAAAACTCAGCAAGACGACCGCGTTGAAGAGAGATGCCGTGCTTGCTGCCGCAGTTCTTGCTATCGAGTTCTTCCTAGTAATCGAGTCGAAATTCAAGCTCCCACAATCAGATATCCCTTCACTGGACAAGTTGAGTGCCGAACAAGCAGCTGAACTCACTCGTCGCCGTTGGGGGCTGGCAGATCGGCCAGTTTCGAACATGGTCCATCTGCTGGAGTCAAAAGGTGTTCGCGTGGCTGCAATCAACCATGCGTACAGAGACATAGACGCGTTCTGTTTTCTCCGCGATAGCACGCCATACGTCTTTCTCAATACGTCTAAATCGGCCGAGCGCCAACGCTTTGATGCCGCCCATGAGCTTGGACACCTTGTTCTGCATGCCGAGCTTGAAATGGATCCAAGTCAATCCAAGGAACGTGAAGTGGAAGCCAACCGCTTTGCAGCAAGCTTTCTCATGCCCCAGTCAGCTGTCCTCGCTCAGTCGATGAAGGGGGCGAGCATCGACCGGATCCTCGCGGCACGCAGCCATTGGAAGGTTTCTGCCATGGCGATGACCCACCGTCTTCATGAACTTCATCTTCTCTCTGATTGGCAATACAGGACGGCGTGCGTGACGTTGTCGGACAACGGCTACCGCTCATCGGAGCCCGGCGGGATCGTCCCAGAAACATCACAGTTATTGAAAAAAGTGATGTTCGGTGGAGATGGCAAGTTCAGCGCCCGTGCCGCGGCACGGGCGCTCGACCTCGAACCAACCGACGTCGCTCATTTCGTCAACGGCCTTGTGCCAGTCGCTGCCTAGAATATGTTTCGGCGCGCCTCCTAGCGCGACAAGGGCTGTCCCCGTGCGCCGAGCATCAGCGCAGCCTCGCTTAACCCTCGACCGCCTGCGGGCGGCTTGGAAGACCTACCTAGGCTGCAAAAAACGCCTTTGCAAACCGCCCAGCGAATTCGTCTGGCACGTCTTCGTCCGACAGCAGAAAACCTGTCGCCATGATGATCTGAAGCTGAATCAACCGGTGTGCCTTAAGGTCCTCGTCTGCCGGATCCGGCACGCCACGAGACATTCGGCGGTTGTCATCTGAGGGTGCATACTTGCCCGCAAGGTTGGCGGACGCGTGTGAGAATGGCGTCTCCGCAAGCCACATTGAATATGTGGACCAGGCCTTGACCTCACCCGAACTAACAGCAGCGCTGAGTCGGGTCACCTCCTGATGAATCTTACCTTTCGTCGCGTTCTCCAAGACGAAAGTGTTCATCTCGGCAGCGTCAAAATCTATCTCTTGGCCTGCATCCCGCAAGTAGTCTAGAAGTCGGTTTGTGTCCTGCCTGTCCTTCTCGAGCATCGTGTCGACCGCAATTCCGCGGTCCGACGGCGGAACTCCTTGGAGCCAGTGAAGACGAAGTGCGACCTCTAGAACGAGACGTCGGTTCGGCGCCCCAGCCGATAACTGGTCGGCCTCCGCGAGCATAGCCAACACCTTATCCTGGGCAAACGCCGCGCGACAAAGTCCTACTACCACTTGAGTTGTGCGGTTCGACAGCGGTACATCGTCGATCCTTGCACTTAGGACAGCATCGGCGGACCTACCGATGATTTCCGCATTTATTATGCGTTCGGGGCGCAGGCGAGCTACCTGTCTTTTGTGTTTGGACGTTCTACCGCTCATGCTCTAAATCTATCCGCCATATAGACGCAGAAAATCTCATCAATAGAAAAGAGCTTCTCTTCCCTCACGGCCTCGCTACTAGCTGCTAGCTGCTAGCTGCAGCGTTCTGGCTTCCTGACGCCGCACTTCCTGGGATCGAGAAAAGAAATGCCCCCATCGATCCTCCGGCCCCGGCATTAACGACCTAGGTCGCCGGTAGTTGCCAGCGAAGAATGCCCTCACGAATCAATTCCCGCCCGCCGCGCGCAAGTGGAAGGCAACATGAGATCGCTATGCGCCCCTCACCTGACCTTGCAAATGGACTCAAGCTGCACTGGAGCTCGGTGAGGGCGCGGAAACGCTATTGAGAGCCTCAGAGCGTCGCCCAAGTTCTCGCAGTACCCATACCGGCGCGCATAGACTGCATCCCTCTCAACGCTGGTTCGAGCGCTCGACGTGTGCTCACATTGCCAAGCGAGGCAAGACGCAAGCCAGCAATAGCCTCATCAATTACAGTTTGTGACGGGAGTTGATCAGGAAAGTTCCCGAGAGGCGTCAAGAGCCTTTCGAGACTTTGTAGCGACTCTGGGTTTCCGATATCCCGAAGTTCGAAAACGACTGAGCGGAGCTGAACGTCTGCCGCCGCAACACCACCCTCCATTTCCGAAGCGGTTATCGCGAAAGACTCAGCTGCGTCTTTTATCTGCATGGCTCCTCGCAATTGCTTTGCCCTCTTTGCCTGGGGTGAAGTCTCGGCCGCCGTGTCCTCAGTCACTTGCGTAAGCACTGAGCTGAGATTGGCCATCGCTTCGTTCGCGTTCGTGAGCGACGCAGTCACATCCGTAACAAGCTCATTCAGCGCTTCAAGGTCCGCGGCACTTTCTTCAGGTGTGTCGCTAGGGGCGAGGCTGCTAGCCCTTTCTACTTCGCGCTCGGACAACACAACTTCTGCCGCATCTAGGTGGCTGGCAAGGTTCTCAATCATTCTATTTATCGCACCGATCCAAGCGGACGATTCATATCCCGTGGCCCATTCAGCTTCGATGGAGATGTAATTGAGCCGTTCAATCAGCTGTACTAGTTCGTCAGGGTGGTCCGGGGTAATTCGGCTTGCCCCTGCTAGGACGATGGGCACAATCAACTCAGTAACACCAAGTTCACGGGCGTTCTCGTAGTAGGCAGAAAGTTCCTCGCGGCAAGCATCGCTCTGAAAGAAGCGCATTGTAATGACGGGCATAAAAACCGCCGCGCCCAGCACACTCTCTCGAATTTCTTGGCGCCAGTCAGCGCCCCATCCGATTGAGTCCCGATCAAGGAAGATCTCCAAAGATCTTCCCGTCTGTGCGTTGAACCTCCCACCAAGTTCTGACTTCAACCTGTCGACGACACTCAAAAAGTCAGTGTTATCTGGGCGGTGATAGCTGATGAAGCATTTCGACGCAATTTCAGTCATAGCCACATGCTATCGGTAGCAAACCAGCCCGAAAAGGGTCGATGAGTTTCGTGTGGCTCCCGAGAATTCGACTACCCCTGCAGTTCGCCGATTGCCCGAACCCTGCTCGCCCCATCAGCGGCACGGTGCACGCTATGGGCAGAAAGTCGTCTCTAGGTGGCCACTTACGCGGCGATCATCACGGTCGGGCTTGGCACGCCCGGTTCTTTGGCTACCCCTCGCGCAACCCCGCCCGCGCGACCACGCACTCCGCGTGCCGCAGGATGGGGCCGTCGACCATGCGACCCTCGAAGCTGAAGACCCCGGGCTGCGATTCCGCTGCAGCGAGAAGTGCCCGTGCTGACGCGATTTGCTCGACCGTGGGCGCATAGCTTTCGCGCACAATGGCGGCTTGAGAGGGATGAATGCAGGCCGTGGCCGTGAACCCGAGTGCTGCGGCATCCCGAGCCTCAGCAGCCAGACCATCAGTGTCGGCAATGTCGAGATGCACCGCGTCGATCACCGCCTTCGAGTAGGCTCCCGCCGCCAACAACACCGACGAGCGAGCGTGCAGCGCGACACCACGGTAGGGGCCGGAATCTTCGCGCGACGACGAACCGCCGAGCGACGCCACCAAATCTTCGGCACCCCACATGAGGGCAACCACGCAATCCAGCGCCGCCAAACTCGTGGCCGCCAGCACACCCCTCGCCGTCTCGCACAGGGCGATCACGTCGAGTTCTTTGAGCGCATCGAAGTCAGCAACCGACTCCGACTTTGAGAGCATCACCGTGCGGTACTCCGTCTGCTCCAACGCCTCCAGATCACTATCGTGATCCTCAGTGCCGGCCGGATTCAGTCGCACGATCGTGCGGGCCGGATCCATCGGGTTAGCGATCAGAGCAGCGCGGGCCGCAGCCTTGTCGACACTGGCTACGGCATCCTCAAGGTCGATGATGATGGCATCCGCGCGCTCCAGCGCCTTGGCATAACGGTCGGGGCGATCCCCCGGAACAAACAGAATCGACGGCCCTAAAGTGAAGCTCACGGTGCGCCCTCCTCAGTCCAGACCATCACCGAACGGGTTGCCACAGCCACCACAACACCGTCCTGGTTCTTGGCCGTGTGACGCAACGAAATGATTCCCTGGCCGGGGCGCGACTTCGACAGCCGCTTCTCCAGCACCTCCGACTCGGAATACATCGTGTCGCCGTGATAAAGCGGATGCGGAAAGTTGACCTCCGTGAAGCCCAAGTTCGCCACAATCGTGCCTTGCGTCAGCTGAGCGACGGATGCTCCCACCATCGTCGAGAGCGTGAACATCGAGTTCACCAAGCGCTGTCCGAAAGGCTGCTGCTCTGACCACGCCGCATCAAGGTGCAGCGACTGCGTGTTCATCGTCATCGTCGTGAAGAGAACATTGTCAGCCTCGGTGACGGTGCGGCCGGGTGCGTGCAGATAGACCGCGCCCTCCTCGAACTCGTCGAACCAGAGACCGCGCTGCTGTATACGTTTGCCGGTCATAGGGTCGCGAACCCCAGTTCACGAGCAATGACCATCATCTGCACCTCAGTGGTGCCCTCACCGAGCTCCAGCACCTTGGAGTCACGGTAGTGGCGGGCGACAGGGTTCTCGTTCATGAAGCCATAGCCCCCAAAGATTTGGGTGGCATCCCGAGCGTTATCCATGGCCGCCTCGCTGCTGATCATTTTCGCCAAGCTCGCCTCCATCTTGAAAGGAACTCCGGCAACCAGTTTGCGGGCTGCGTCGTAGGTTGCCAAGCGTGCCGAGTGAACTCGCGCCTGCATCCGCGCAATCTTGAACGCGATGTGCTGGTTCGAACCGATCGAACGGCCGAAGACGTGACGCTCGTTGGCGTAGCGGATCGACTCCTCGAGGCAGCCCTGAGCCGCACCCGTGCAGAGTGCCGAGAACGCAACGCGACCCTCATCCAGAGCCTCAATGAAGTTCGCGAAACCACGGCCGCGCTCCCCCATCAGGTTCGCTTCGGGAACCCGCACGTTGTCGAACGACAGCGGATGCGTGTCAGACGTGTGCCAGCCGACCTTGTCGTAGGCCGGGTGCACCGTGAACCCGGGCGTACCGTTCGGAACGAGGATGGCGCTCAGCTCAGGTCGGCCATTCTCGCGACGACCCGTAACCGCCGTGACCGTCACCACCTTCGTGATCTCGCTGCCCGAGTTAGTAATGAACTGCTTCGTGCCGTTGATGACCCATTCGCCATCGACGAGCTCGGCAGTGGTCTTGGTTCCCGCAGCATCGGAGCCCGCATCCGCTTCGGTCAGACCAAAACCGGCGAGAGCTTCACCGCGCGCCAGCATCGGCACCCACTGCTGCTTCTGCTCGTCGCTGCCGTGCTTGAAGATCGGCATGGCGCCAAGACCGATGCCAGCCTCGAGCGTCACCGCGATCGACTGGTCAACGCGAGCAAGCTGCTCAATCGCGATGCACAGCGACACATAGTCTTTGCCCTGCCCACCGAATTCTTTGGGGAACGGCAAACCGAAGAGCCCCATCTCGCCCATCTGAGCGATGATGCCGTAGGGCAGTTCACGCTTCGTGTCGTACTCATACGCTGCCGGGGCAACAACCTTGTCAGCGAAATCGCGCACGTCAGCGCTCAACTTCAGCTGCTCATCGGTGAGGCCGAGGTGGGTGATTTCGCCGCGGGTAGCGTCGTGACTCATGAGGTTTCTCCTTCAGTGCTCGCTCGTGGCGATTCGATTCGGGCAACGATCTGGTCTCGTGTGACCAGATCGCCAGGCTTCAAACTGATGTCGACAACCCCATCGAGGGTCGCGACAACGGGGTGTTCCATCTTCATGGCTTCAATCGTGAGCACCGTCTGACCGGCAGTCACCGCGTCGCCGTGCGTTACGGCGACCGCGACAACGGTGCCCGGCATCGGCGAACGCAGTTCGGGATCGACCACACCGGCGACTCTCGCGAGAGTGGCGCGGTGAGCGGCGAGCGACTCAGCGCGGCTCTGCGCAGTGAGAGCCCAGGAGGTGCCCTCCTGCGCAATCCACACCGTGGAGTCCACCGTTTCGATAGTGAGACGGATGCTCTGCGCACCCCACTCGACACCGGAGCTCGTCAAGCGGGCCGGGGTGGTCATGCCGTCGATCGTGACGTCCGCTGCGTCGGGCGGGCCGGCAACCAGAACCTCGTGCACCTGCCCCGCACAGGCGAGACGGTAGCGGGCTGAGCGATGGTGGCCCACACGCCAGCCGCTGGGACGCTGCCAGGGTGAGCCCGGCATCCAACGCTCGGAATGGATGCTCAGGGCCGCCGCCGCGAGAACGGCAGGGGTTGGGGCGGCGAACTCGATCTCGGCAAGAGCCCGTTCGATGAGGCCGGTGTCTAGTTCGCCGGCTTTGACGTCGTCGCGGTTGACGAGGGCGCGGAGGAATTCGATGTTGGTGGTGACGCCCAGGATCACTGTCTCGGCGAGGGCGCGGTCGAGGGCGTGGAGGGCTTCGGCGCGGGTGGCGCCGTGGGCGATCACCTTCGCGAGCATCGGGTCGTAGTTGGCCGAGACCGTGCCACCCTGGATGAGTGAGCTGTCGACGCGCACGCCCTCAGCTTCGTGCAGGTGCACGATCTGACCGGCGGAGGGCAAGAAGTCGTTGGCGGGATCTTCCGAGTAAATGCGTGCCTCAACCGAGTGACCAGTGAGCAAGGCTTTCTCCACCGTGAGCTTCTCGCCAGCGGCGATGCGCACTTGCCACTCCACGAGGTCGATGCCCGTGACCATTTCAGTGATCGGATGCTCCACCTGCAGGCGCGTGTTCATCTCCATGAAGAAGAACTCGTCGGGGGCATTGTCGGAGACGAGAAACTCGACGGTTCCCGCGCCGACGTAGTTCACGCTGCGCGCCACCTCGCAGGCGGCTTCACCGATGCGCTGACGCGTTGCCTCGTCGAGCAGCGGCGATGGTGCTTCTTCGATGATCTTCTGGTGACGGCGCTGCAGCGAACATTCGCGCTCCCCCAGGTGAATCGTCGTGCCGTGACTATCGGCCAGCACCTGCACCTCGATGTGCCGGGGCTTCTCCACGAGGCGCTCAAGAAAGAGAGTGTCATCGCCGAATGCGGCACTGGCCACGCGACGAGCAGAGTCGAGTGCACCAGCAACGGCATCAGGCTCGCGCACGATCGTCATGCCCTTGCCACCACCACCGGCTGACGGCTTGATCAGCAGCGGGAACCCGACCTCGGCCGCAGCAGCCACGAGATCGTCGTTCGTCATGCCCGGCTCAGCGACTCCGGGAATCACGGCGACGCCACGCTCGGTCACGTGCTTCTTCGACGCAATCTTGTCGCCCATGATCTCAAGCGCTTCGACGCCGGGGCCGATAAACGTGATTCCGGCTGCCGCGCAGGCCTCGGCGAGGGACGCGTTTTCGGAGAGGAAGCCATAGCCCGGGTGCACCGCATCGGCGTGCATGCCGTCCACGGCATGGGCGGCAGCAACGATCGATTCAACCGAGAGGTAGCTGTCGATCAGCACCGCGGCATCCGCGACTCGAACGTGCTTTGCGTCACGGTCGTGCTCCGTGTACACCGCGATCGAACGGATGCCCATGGAATGCAGGGTGCGCGTGATGCGACAGGAAATTTCGCCACGATTGGCGACCAGAACAGCAGAGAACATCGCCATCACATCCGGAAGAGGCCGAAGCCCGGGTCGGGCAGCGGGGTTGCCGCGGCGATATCGAGGGCCATGCCGAGCACGTCTCTAGTGTCTTTGGGGTCAATGATTCCGTCATCCCAGAGGCGGGCTGTCGAATAGTAGGGACTGCCCTGGCGTTCGTATTGCTCGCGGATGGGCTTCTCAAACTCGACCTTGTCATCGTCGGTGAAGGCATCTTCGCCGAGCTGGTCGCGGCGCACCGTGGAGAGCACGGCCGCAGCCTGCGGGCCGCCCATGACTGAGATGCGGGCGTTGGGCCACATCCACAAGAAGCGTGGAGAATAGGAGCGGCCGCACATCGAGTAGTTGCCGGCACCAAAGGAGCCGCCAATGACTACCGTGAACTTGGGAACACGGGTTGTCGCGACCGCGGTCACCATCTTGGCGCCATTCTTGGCGATGCCGCCAGCTTCATATTCCTTGCCGACCATGAAACCAGAAATGTTCTGCAGAAACAGCAGCGGGATACCTCGCTGATCGCACAGTTCGATGAAGTGCGCGCCCTTGAGCGCCGACTCACTGAACAGCACCCCGGCGTTGGCGACGATGCCGATCGGATGCCCGTGCAGCGTCGCAAACCCGGTGATGAGCGTCGTGCCGTATTCCTTCTTGAACTCGTGGAACTCACTGCCGTCAACAAGGCGCGCGATCACTTCGCGCACTTCGTAAGGGCTCTGCACGTCGGTGGGTACAACCCCGTAGAGCTCGTCAGGGTTCACGGCGGGCGGGCGCGAGGCAACAACATCCCACGCGGGAGCAGCAGGCTTGGGGATGGTCTTGATGATGTCCCGCACAATCTCAAGCGCATGACGGTCGTCATCGGCGAGGTGGTCGGTGACGCCCGACGTGCGCGCGTGCACGTCTCCCCCGCCGAGTTCTTCGGCCGTGACGATCTCGCCGATGGCGGCCTTCACGAGCGGCGGGCCGCCAAGGAAGATCGTGCCCTGATTGCGCACAATGATCGTCTCGTCGCTCATCGCCGGAACGTACGCACCACCCGCGGTGCACGATCCCATGACTGACGCGATCTGCGGGATGCCCGCCGCCGAGAGCCGAGCCTGATTGTAGAAGATGCGCCCGAAGTGGTCGCGGTCGGGAAACACCTCGTCTTGCATCGGGAGAAATGCCCCGCCCGAGTCAACGAGGTACACGCACGGCAGCTTATTCTCGAGCGCAATCTCTTGAGCGCGCAAATGCTTCTTGACCGTCAGCGGAAAATAGGTGCCGCCCTTGACCGTGGCGTCGTTGGAGATCACGAGAACGGGACGAGAGTGGATGAGGCCAATACCGGCAATAACGCCAGCGCCGGGGGCCTGGTCGTCATAGATTCCATTCGCGGCGAGCGGAGCGATCTCGATAAAAGGACTGCCCTCGTCGAGCAACTCATCGACTCGATCGCGAGGAAGCAGCTTGCCGCGGGAGACGTGACGTTCGCGAGATTTCTCTGAGCCGCCGAGGGCTGCCGTCGCGAGTCGTTCGCGTAATTGCTCGACAAGGCCGCGCATTGACTCTTCGTTAGCCGCAAACGTCGGGTGGGACGGTTGAGCGGCCGAGGAAATCTTCTCCATCGAACACCTTCGTTCAGCGCAGCTTGTGGCCACTTGGGTTAGTCACTACTAACTCAAATAGGTTAGCGAGCATTAACCGAACTGTCTAGACTCAGAACATGAACGAGACGCCAACTCCGCGAAGCCAAGCGAAGGCCGACCGGCGCGAGGCCCTCCTCGCCGCCGCCGCCAGCCTCTTCGCCGAGCGCGGATTCACCCGGGTCTCCCTCGAAGAACTCGGGGCCGCAGCCGGCGTCAGCGGCCCCGCCGTCTACCGCCACTTCTACGGCAAACAAGACGTGCTCGCCGCAATGCTCGTCGACGCCAGCACCAACCTGCGCAGCGGAGCCCAGACCGTGATCGAACACGCCCCCACACCCCGAGCCGCGCTCGAAAGCCTGGTGAAATTTCACGTCAACTTTGCGCTCGGCAACGCTGACGTCATCCGCGTTCAAGATCGCGACCTCGACAGCCTCGCCGCGAGCGACCAACACGAAGTGCGCACCCTGCAACGCAGCTACGTCGAGTTGTGGGTTGGCGTGCTCTCCCAAATCAATCCGGATGCCGCGACCGCCGAACTGCGCACCCGCGCCCACGCCACCTTCGGGCTCATCAACTCCACTCCCCACAGTGGGCGCGCGGGCGCTACCCGACACGTGCTCGAGCGGATGGCGCTGGCCGCGCTCGACGCGTAGCGCACCACGGCAGGTAAGGCCACGGCAGGTGAGACCACAGCACTTGCCCATCGCCCTAGCGGCGTCCCCATAGGGTTTTGATAGGTGGCAACCCCAGTGTGGATTTCGTACACCGGAGATTCCGGATAGGACGAAAAGGATCAACCATGAACAAGAAACTGATCACCGGAGCAGCTGGCGTAGTGCTGGCCTCGTGTGTAGGACTGGGCATCGCTTTGCCCGCCCAGGCTGACACCATCGACACTGCCACCACAAGCGCAGCTGCCTCCGAAACAACCACCAACAGCACCACCACAAGCGGCGAACGAGCCGGTCACGGCCCTCGCCTCGACGCTGACGGCCTCGCCATCAAGCTCGGCCTCGCCGAAGCCGACGTGGCTGACGCCCTCACGGCAGTGC
This sequence comes from Rhodoglobus sp., assembly GCF_053580035.1. NCBI lineage: Bacteria > Bacillati > Actinomycetota > Actinomycetes > Micrococcales > Microbacteriaceae > Rhodoglobus > Rhodoglobus sp. Next base: position 616,637 of record NZ_JBMDVL010000001.1, read on the forward strand.
GCGACAGCACCGAGCGCCCAGAACGACTGGGATCCGGCGCCACCGAAGAAGAACGAACAGCAGCGAAGGATGCTCGTCGAGCTGCCTTCGTGACAGCTCTCGCCACCGAACTCAACCTAGACGAAGACACCCTTACCGCTGCCCTCACCGAACTTCGTGCCGAGCATGAAGCCGAGCGCGCAGCAAACCCCGACGCCACCGATGGCGACCGTGGCGGCGACCGCGCAGATCACGGCGATCGCGGCGCTACCACTAGCAGCGATCAAGACAACACTGACGACTAACAAATCCAGCACGATGAAGGGCCTGCGACTGATCGGTCGCAGGCCCTTTCGCCTTCACAATGCGTTAGGGGCGATCGAGCCCGCCGAGGCGTCGGAGAACCGCATTGAGCAGCGTTCCTTCGGCATCCGGAATGACATGGTGGTTGAGGTAGATTCCCTCCAGCCACGGCAATACTTCGACCGCTGGCAGCCCGATAACATCCCAGTTGACTCCCGGAACGGCTTTGGTTCGCGGCGCTCCAGTGCGGGGATCAGTCCATGCTTCGGCGATTGGCTGGTCGGGTTCAGAGTCGCCTGCACCCCACAGGAGGGCGATCGGATGATTCTCGCCATCGATGTGGTCGTGACTCACCGTTCCCGCACCGAGCCACGGCAACGTCAGCAGCTCACCCTCGACTTCAATCTCGAGCAGTTCAAGTTGCACCGGCTCCTCAACTTCGCAAATGTAGAGGTCGAATCCGGCATCGTGCCAGGCTGCCGCTTGAGTGATGTCCTCAAGCACAGTCGGCAAGAGTGCATGAAAGTCGGTAGCTAGTTGGGTTGCCCACTGCAGGAGCGTGTTGGTGTCGTTGGCCCGCCACGGGCTTGAGGGGCGGTGCTCACCGTGCGGAGTGTGGAAGTGGTGGCTGACACCGGCACTGGTCGTTTCGAGGTGCAGTTGACCAGTCTTGTACTCGACGTGGAGGTCGCTCAGTTGCCCTTCGTCATCCCAGTCCGCGAAGAGCTCCGGCTTGGCCAACGCCGTTGGCAGAGTGATGGGCGGCGTGCGTCGTGTGCCGAGATTGAGCACAGCCCTCAGCCGCGAGTTGGGCATCCGCAGACTGAGGTCTGTCATGGTGCCGTTGGGGGTGTTGCTGCCGGAGGTGTTGCCGCAGCATCCGCACTCTCGATCGCCACCGGTTCAGGCTTCGATGCGATGCCCATGAGCGAAATGACCACGATCATGATGGCGCCACCGACGAGAGCAATATCGGCGATGTTTCCGATGAAGTAACCGTTGTAGTTGATGAAGTCGACAACGTGGCCGCGCGCAAAACCGGGGTCGCGAAAAAGACGATCTCCGAGGTGGGTGATGGCCCCACCCAACAGCATGGCGAGAGCAAAGGCCCACGCGCGTGACTCAACTTGCGCCGCATACCAAGTGATCGCCGCGACCGCGAGCGCCGCAATGATTGTGAGAACCCACGTGAACTCTTCGCCAATGGAGAAGGCCGCTCCCGGGTTGTAGACAAGCTGGAACGACAGCAGATCCCCAATGATGGGGATGGTCGTGCCGTCGCCGAGAGTTGCCACAGCCCACCACTTGCTCACCTGGTCGACGACAACCACGAAAGCAGCGAGCGCAAGAATGCCCCACAACAGACGTCGCGATTTACGCGAGGTGGTGGTGGCCGCGGCAGGGTCGAAATTCTCGGTCATAAGACCATTGTCACCTGTCGCGGCCACCCCTCGTGTCACACCATGCTCAATACGGTGCCTGGGTCACTCAGAATTGCCCCAACATCGGTGAGAAAGCGGGCGCCCTGTTCGCCATCAACAAGTCGGTGGTCGAACGACAGACTCAGTGTCATGACATCGCGGAGCGCTACCTCGCCACGGTATTCCCACGGCAATTTGCGCACAGCACCGATCGCCAGAATTGCAGCTTCACCCGGGTTCAGGATGGGGGTACCGGTGTCAATACCAAACACACCAACGTTCGTGATCGAGATTGTTCCGCCGCTCAACGATGCCGGTGTGGCCTTGCTGGCACGAGCATCCCGAGCAATAACGCCGATCGCTTCCGTGAGCTCAGCCAATGTAAGCGAATCAGCATCCTTCAGATTCGGAACCATGAGCCCCCGCGGTGTTGCCACCGCAATGCCCAGATTCACATAGCCGAACTCAACAATTTCGTTAGCTTCCGCATCCCAGCGCGAATTGAGCGAGGGGTTGCGTGCAACGCCAATGCACAGCGCTTTCGCAACAACGGAGAGAACGGATGCCGCACTCCCCTTCGCTTTCAAGCGCGCAACGAGTTCGAGCGTCGGAGTCACATCAATCGTCAAGAACTCGGTGACATGGGGTGCCGTAAAGGCGCTCGCCACCATGGCAGCCGCTGTCGCTTTGCGCACTGACTTGATGGGGGTGCGTTGCTCGCGCTGGCGGGACTCAGAACCACCTGCTCGAGGCGCTCGAGGCGCTGTTGCTGCGGTGGTTGCTGTGCTGGCTGTTGAGGAGGTGGCTGCAGCAGTGTCTCCTCCCGCAGCGGCCGCCTTCGACACGTCCTCACGGGTAATAACGCCGTCTGGTCCACTGCCCTGCACGGTCGTGAGGTCAACCCCTAGGTCGTGGGCGAGCTTACGAACCGGCGGTGTTGACTTGGTGCGCGCTTCGGCCGGGCTGGCAGTAGCGTTTGCGGCTGGTGTCGAGGTTGCGCCTTCGGCTGCCGTTCCTGCTGCGGGTCCGGTTCCGGCTTCAACTTCGGTTGCGGTCGACTCGGCGGGAGCAGGCTCTGCCGATTGAGGCGCACGACGCTTGCGAGTGGGATGTTTGCCACTCTCCACCGCCGGACCGTAACCCACTAGCACCGAATTGCGTTCCGGAGCGGCTGATGCGGCTGAGGAAGCGGACGCGCTTTCTGACTCAGCCGAATCGTTCGGCTCTGCAGCATCCGACGAAGGCACAGCATCTGACGAAGCCGCAGCATCAGCAGACCCGGCAGCACCTTCGAGCTCAAATGTCACGATCTTGGCCCCGACCATGACGGTAGCCCCGGGCTCAGCATGAAGAGCCGTGATCTTGCCCGCCACTGGCGACGGCAGCGACACAATTGCTTTCGCCGTCTCCACCTCAGCAATGGGCTGATTCAGCGTGACCATATCGCCGACAGCGACATGCCACTCAACGATCTCCGACTCGGTGAGTCCCTCCCCCAGATCGGGCAGAGCAAACTCCTTAACGGCCATCATGCGCTCCACCCGGTGAGCGAATTGACGCGACCAAGAGCGCGATCGACACCATCAAGAATGCGGTCAAGATCCGGCAAGAAGTGATCCTCCAACTTTGCTGGCGGATACGGCACGTCAAACCCCGTGATGCGCACCGGGGCCGACTCAAGGTAGTAGAAACAACGATCAGTCAGAGTCGCCGCAATTTCGGCACCGAGACCGCCAGATTCCGAAGCTTCATGGGTAATCACGAGCCGCCCCGTCTTCTGCACGCTCGCCGAAACGGTGTCAAAGTCAACCGGCGACAGCGAACGCAAATCAACCACCTCGACAGAAATACCCTCGTCGGCGGCGGCAACTGCGGCATCCAGAGCAGTAGCAACCAGCGGGCCATAGGTAACAAGAGTCACGTCAGTACCCTCAACCACGACACGCGCTTTGCCCATCGGCAGGCCGTCAGCATCTTCGTCGACCTCACCCTTGGTCCAGTAGCGACGCTTGGGTTCGAAGAACAGCACAGGATCGTCGCTCGCGATTGCCTCTCGCAGCATGCTGTGAGCATCCTGCGGCGTCGAACACGTGACAACACGCAGCCCAGCGGTGTGGGCAAAGTAGGCCTCCGGCGACTCTGAGTGGTGCTCGACCGCGCCAATTCCTCCACCGTAGGGAACACGAATTGTCAACGGCATCCGCACGTTTCCGGCCGTGCGGTAGTGCAGCTTCGCCACCTGCGCGACGATCTGGTCAAAGCCTGGATAGATGAAGCCGTCGAACTGAATTTCGCACACCGGACGGTAGCCCCGGAATGCGAGCCCCACCGCCATACCGATAATCCCGGCTTCGGCGAGAGGCGTATCCATCACTCGATCATTACCAAAATCGCGCTGTAAACCATCGGTCACTCGAAAGACTCCACCGAGAGTACCGATGTCTTCGCCAAGCAATACAACCTTGTCGTCGTCGGTTAGGGCTCGGCGCAAACCTGAGCCGAGCGCCTTCGCCAGAGTTAGTTCAGTCATTTCTCAAACCCCTCTAGGTACGCCTTGTATTGGCTCTTTTGACGCGCAAGACCCGAGTGTTCTGTCGCATAGACGTTGTCGAAAACGCTGAGCGGTTCTGGGTTCTCGAGCGCCAGACATCCCGCCCGGAATTCGGCGGCGACCTGATCGGCGCGCGCCTGGATGGAGGCGGCAAGTTCGTCCGTCAGTACCCCTTCACTGCGCAAAAAGGCTTCGACGCGCGCAATGGGGTCGCGAGCTTCCCACTCTTTTGCGACCACTGGGTCGACATAACGACTCGGGTCATCGGAGGTTGTGTGCGGTCCACGGCGGTACGTCACCGCTTCGATGAAGGTGGGGCCGCCACCGTTACGCGCGCGGTCGAGAGCGCTGCGAGTTGCCGCCATGACAGCCAACACATCGTTGCCATCAACACGGATGCTCGGAATACCGAACCCCGGAGCCCGATCGGCAATCGGCCGCTGAGCTTGCAACCCCACTGGCTCGGAGATCGCCCACTGGTTGTTTTGGCAGAAGAAAATCACGGGAGCCTTGAAGGAGGCAGCAAAGACCATTGCTTCGCTGACATCCCCTTCGCTAGTGGCACCGTCACCGAAGTAGGCCACAGCAACACTATCGACGCCATCTTTTTTGCAGCCGACGGCGTATCCAGTGGCATGAAGCGTCTGGGCGCCGATAATCACGGCTGGCGTTGCCATTCCCACCGAGAACGGATCCCACCCCGAGGCCGCAGTTCCGCGCCACACCCGAACAAGATCGGGCAGCTTCACTCCACGGCAGTATGCAACGGCGTTTTCGCGGTAGCTGGAGAACACAAAGTCATCGGGCCGCAGGGTGCGAGCGGAACCGACTTGAGCGGCTTCCTGACCAAAGAGCGGCGGCCACAGTCCAAGCTCGCCCTGACGTTGGAGGGCAGTCGCTTCAGTATCGATGCGACGCACAATGATGAGGTCTTCATAGAGGCTGGCAAGCTGATCGCCGGTGACATCCGACACCCAAGGGTCATAGACATCATCGCTGAGCCGATTTCCCTCTGGATCGAGAAGCTGCACGAACTCAGGGTTCTGCTTCTTAGCCTCAGATTTCTGGGCTTTCACGGGCACGGTCATACTCATCGTTCCTCCGATCTGCCATTGCGTCTGCCGGTAAGCCACGCGCAAGCGATCCTCACAACCGTGATTGGTAAATCACAGGTTGACCCGAGCCTCGTCGCTCGGAGTTAATTTGACCGTACCTACACCGTGCGCGGTTCACAAGGTGGCGCGCGAAAGTTGCCACCAAATTGGTGGGTGACGCGACATACTGTCAGCACATCAGTGTCAAAGGAGTCACGTATGATGCAGTCGCGCGAACTGGACGCAATCGTCGTCGGAGCAGGCCTTTCGGGCCTTGTCGCCGCCGCCGAACTCATCGTGGCAGGCAAACACGTCGCCATCGTCGAACAAGAGCCAGAAGCCAGCCTTGGCGGCCAAGCGTGGTGGTCTTTCGGCGGGCTGTTTCTGGTGGATTCTCCAGAACAACGACGCATGGGCATCACAGACTCACTCGAACTTGCCCGTCAAGACTGGTTCGGCACGGCTGGTTTCGATCGCGAAGAAGACGAGTGGCCCCGGCGTTGGGCCGAGGCCTATCTAGAATTTGCTGCCGGCGAGAAACGCGAATGGCTTCGCGAGCGCGGTGTGGGGTTCTTCCCTGTTGTTGGTTGGGCAGAGCGCGGCGGCTACTCAGCGCTGGGGCACGGCAATTCTGTTCCGCGTTTTCACGTGACGTGGGGAACTGGCCCTGCCGTGGTTCAGCCCTTTATCGATGCCGTGCGCCGTGGTGTCGCTGATGGTCTCGCGACTCTGCATTTTCGTCACCGCGTCGATGAACTCCTCAGAGAGAACGGTGCCGTTGTTGGCGTACGCGGTGCGACGCTAGCTGCAGACGACGCAGCACGCGGTGCATCAAGCAACCGAACGACCGTTGGCGACTTTGAGCTGCGCGCCCCCGCCACGATCGTGACGAGCGGAGGCATCGGCGGCAACCACGATCTCGTGCGCGCCCAGTGGCCGAAGCGGATGGGGGCAGCCCCCAAGAAGCTGCTGAGCGGTGTTCCCGCTCACGTCGACGGACGGATGCTCGGCATCGCCGAGTCCGCTGGCGCTCGCCTCATCAACGGCGACCGCATGTGGCACTATGTCGAAGGAATTCAGAACTGGGATCCGGTGTGGCCGAAGTACGGCATCCGCATTCTGCCTGGCCCGTCGAGTGTGTGGCTGGATGCGACAGGGCACCGCCTACCGACGCCCCTGTTTCCCGGTTTCGACACGCTCGGCACGCTGGAACACATCCTCGCGACTGGTTACGACCACTCTTGGTTTGTGCTCACTCAGGCAATCATCGAGAAAGAATTTGCGCTCTCCGGTAGCGAGCAAAACCCCGACCTGACCGGCAAAAGCGTGCGCGAACTCCTGAAGCAACGGCTCGGCAAGGGCGCCGCAGCTCCCGTCGAGGCTTTCAAAAAGCACGGCGCCGATTTCATTGTTGCTGACACCCTCGACGAATTACTCACCGGAATGCAAAATCTGACCCCGGATGTCGCGATCGATCTGCCGCACGTCCGTCGCGAGATTGAGGCGCGCGACCGCGAACTCACCAACTCATTCTCGAAGGATTCGCAGGTCAATGCGATCAGACAAGCTCGCCACTATCTGGGAGACAAACTCATCCGTGTGGCCAAGCCGCACCGCATCCTTGATCCGAAAGCGGGGCCGCTCATTGCGGTCAAGCTCAATATTCTGACTCGCAAGAGTTTGGGCGGCATCCACACCGATCTAGCGGGCCGAGCACTCAGCGCTGACGGAGCCACGGTGCCGGGTTTGTGGGCGGCAGGAGAGGCCAGCGGATTCGGCGGTGGAGGGATGCACGGCTACCGCGCGCTTGAGGGCACCTTCCTCGGCGGTTGCCTCTTCAGCGGTCGTGCTGCTGGGCGGAGTGTCGCAGCGCTTTAAGCCACAGAATGAGCCGCCGCTGCAGCTAGAATTCCAACATGAGCAATTCTTCGGCGGAGCCAACGGCACCGGGCTGGTATTCGGATCCGTCGGGTCGTGGAGGCAAGGCGTGGTGGAACGGCTCAGCCTGGGGTCCGTCAGAATACGTGCCTGCGGGTGGCCAAGCGTCGCAACCCGTTGCCACGTCCACGGCTACGGTCGCGCAGCCGCAGTATGCGCAACCCCAGTATGCTCAGGCGCCGGCTGCGTCATCGAGCGAGGTGTCGCCGTACACGTGGCAAATCTGGACGATCATATTGCTGCCGTTCCTGCCGCTCATTGGCCTCGCCCTCATCGACCCCACGACGCTGATTCTCAGCGCCTACGATCCGCTTCTGGTCTATTCAGATCCCGGATTCATCATGGTGATCGTCGGCACGTGGGTGGCCTATATCGCCACAATCGTTTTAGCTTTTCGCGATGTTCGAAGCCTGAAACGTCGCGGGATCGACCGCCCATTTCATCCGGCATTCATCTTCCTGGGCCCACTCATTTACTGCATCGGGCGTTCGGTTGTCGTGAAGCGTCAGCTGGGCTGGGGGCTCACACCCATTTGGGCATCGTTGGGCGTCTGGTTCGTTTCCGGAGTCGGATCACTACTGCTATCGCTCAACTTTGTTAGCGGACTCGGGGTCTAGAGAACCTGAGGGCTAGCGCGCGACAGACCACGCCCGACGCTTGACGAGTACGTGCCCCCGTTTGGTGGTGATTCGCGTCCACGCACCGGATTCGTAGACTGACGCTGAATCGTCGTCGCCGAGGAAGCCCAAACTTACGGCAGCAAATCCTGCTCCCGCTGGCAGGTAATCGGGGTTGTCCAGCGGACGCCCCCATACTTCTGTGCGCACTTTATGCACGATCGCTTCGCCAACGCCCGAGGGCACGGCCTGCGCAACTTCGTCGATTCCCTCTTTGGCCGCAGTCTCAAGGATCTCGCCCGCAACCGTATCGATTGCCACCCATCCTCCACGCGGCGGAGTAATCGCAGCCCACGTGACGGTGTTCACGCTCATGGGCAGGCTCACCGTCACGGGTTCCCCAAACGAGTCGGCGGATTCGTCTATCGCGCTTTCCACGCGACCGATAAGGGAGCGAACGGGCACAACAGCGTCGAAGGTATCTTTCGACGCCAAAGCGAAGGTTCTCAAACCAAGAACGGTTGGGCTGTGGTCAAGCAAGCCAGCGGGATGCAGCACGGAAACGTAGACGGCAAGCACGCCTGCGCCACCAATAAGTCGAACGGAGCCGTCGTCAACACGAGCAGCGCGACCCAAAAAGACATGCAGATCACCCAGAGCCAGGGAATCCACCAAAGTAAACGATCCAGTCATAGGTCTCCTAAACTACAGGCATGAGCGACCCTATGTCTGGGCTTCTAACTGCCCTCGATCTGACCGACACCGGCGCACGAACAAACGAAGACATTTTTACGGGTCCAAGCCAATGGATGCCGCAGGGTCGAGTCTTCGGAGGTCAAGTGCTTGCGCAGGCTCTTGTTGCCGCTCAGCGCACTCTCGCCGCGGACCGAATCGTGCACTCGATGCACGGCTATTTCTTGCGTCCGGGAGACATCAACCTCCCGATCACCTTTTCAGTCGACCGCATCCACGATGGTCGATCGTTCTCAACACGACGTACGCAGGCCTATCAAGATGGGGTGCCAATTCTTTCGGCCATCGCATCGTTCCAGGACCAAGACGACGGTCTCGATCACCAGATTGATATGCCAAGCGACCTCCCCGACCCGGAGTCGTTGCCAACGACTGCAGAGTCGTTGGCGTCGCTCGATCATCCGGTCGCACGGTATTGGGCATCCGAGCGCCCATTCGATATGCGTTACGTTCCTTCGCCGATCTTCATTTCAGTTGAGGGCGGGCATGTGGCTCACCAGGCTGTCTGGTTGAAGTCGGTTGGTCCGATGCCCGACGATATGAACCTTCATCGCGCAGCTCTGGCCTATGCGAGCGACTATTCGATTCTCGAGTCGATCATGCGTCGACACGGGCTCGCCTGGGCTACTCCGGGGATCAAGGTTGCCAGCCTCGACCATGCCATGTGGTGGCACCGGGCGGCGCGAGTGGATGAGTGGCTCCTCTATGTTCAGGAGTCGCCGAATGCAATCGGTGGGCGCGGGCTTTCGCTCGGCCGCATCTACGATCGTTCTGGTCGCCTTGTCGCCAGTGTTGCTCAAGAAGGTATGGTGCGCCCGCCGCGCTAAGCCCTCTTATTCGTTGCGACTCGCCTCACGGCGGCGTCGCCAATGTAACGAATAGACAACGAAGTCGACCGGCCCCGATGCCTACTGTGCCGCGGATCGAGGTCGGCCAATGCCACGGGATGTCCCCAATCTGGTGGACCTGAAGCTGCGAGCATTCCGCAAAAGAGTTACGTTTGATTACGGCCCGGTTCCCGGTACGCCCTTGTTTGGCGTTGTGGACGGGGCGCAACGAATCAGGCCGCGCGCGCCACCTCGGGAGTCCGAGTTGACGTTCGTACGGTTGTTTCGCACTGGAATCGTTCCGACAATGATTCCCCTTCTCGCACAGCTCGACAGGGAGCAGCGTGAGTAGCGAGGTGCCCGCAACCCGGACCGTAATCGAGAAGAGCGGAGCCCTTATGGTGCCGAGCATTCAGGAGAACGTGACCGAGGAAATCGCAGTCAGCGCCAAGAACCTTTATAAGGTTTTCGGCCGCCGCCCAAACGAAGCAGTCGAGCGACTCCAGCACGGAGCAACTCGCGACGAGATATCAGAGCTGGGCACCGCTGCCGTCATTGATGCAAGCTTCGATGTTCACAAGGGCGAGATTTTCGTCGTCATGGGCCTCTCCGGATCGGGCAAATCAACGCTCATCCGCATGCTCAACGGACTGTGGGACACCACATCCGGGTCAGTAACAGTTGGCGACGATGTCATTTCAGGCCTTTCCGCCGCAAAACTTCGCGACGTTCGCCGTCGCCGCATCTCAATGGTGTTTCAGCACTTCGCGCTGTTCCCTCACCGCAGTGTTCTTGAGAACGCCGCCTACGCGCTCGAAGTTCAGGGCATTCCCCGCACGGAACGTCTCGCTCGCGCCCAGAAGACGATCGACCTCGTCGGCCTTAAGGGTTGGGGCGACAAGATGCCGTCAGAGCTTTCTGGTGGAATGCAGCAGCGCGTAGGCCTTGCCCGCGCCCTCGCCGCTGACACTGATGTGCTCTTGATGGACGAGGCGTTCAGCGCTCTCGACCCCCTGATCCGTCGCGAAATGCAAGAGCAGCTGCTCGAGCTTCAGACGGAACTCGGCAAGACGATCATCTTCATCACTCACGATCTCAACGAGGCAATGTTCCTCGGTGACCGCATCGCCGTGATGCGCGACGGTCGCATTGTTCAGATCGGGACTCCAGAAGACATCCTCACCGACCCGGCCAACGACTATGTTGCCCAGTTCGTTCAGGATGTTGACCGCTCACGCGTTCTCACCGCAGCAAGCGTCATGGAGCCAGCCCGCGTCACCGCATTCGCCGGCTCAGGACCCCGTGCAGCTTTGAAAACGATGCGCGACATGCAAAGCTCGACCGCATTCGTCATCAGTCGCGATCGCACGCTCAAGGGCATCGTTCGCGATGCTGAGGCAATGACGTTGGTCCGCCGCGGCGAAACCGACCTGAGCTCGATCATCAGCGACGACTTCAACGTTATCCAAGCAGACACCTCGCTCTCGGAACTCTTCGTTCCGTCAGTGGAGAGTCCACTGCCGCTCGCGGTAGTGGATGAGCGTGGCCGCCTAATTGGGGCAGTCCCGCGCGTCACACTGCTCGCCGCACTCGGCAATGTCACGACAGACACTGGCGAATTTCCTTCGATGGAGCCGTCGTTGACTGTCTCGACGGAGCTGATTTCTGACGCTCTTGCTACTCCTGAAGTCGACGCCCCTGAAACCGCCACCGAAACCGCCACCGAGAAGGAGGTCACCCGATGAACGATTTCTTTAGACTTCCCCTCGGCCAATGGGTCGAAGATGGCATTGACTACATCACCGTGACTTTCGGAGTCTTCTTCGATGTCATCAAGTTCATGATTGCCTCGGTTGCCGACGGAATGAACTTCCTGTTCACGTCGCCGCCATTCTGGATAATGCTGATCATCTTTGCCGTGATCGCTTTCGTAGCGCGCGGTTGGGCGTTCTCACTGGGCACCACAATCAGCTTCCTGTTGATCCTCAGCTTGGATCAGTGGGAAAACGCTATGGATACCCTCGCGTTGGTCTTGGTAGCTGCAGCAATTGCAGTTCTGATCAGTGTTCCGCTGGGAATTCTCGCGGCCAAGTATCAAACGGTCTCCACCATCGTGAAGCCAGTACTCGACTTCTTGCAGACAATGCCAGCATTCGTCTACCTGATTCCCGCACTGATCCTCTTCCGCATTGGTGATGTTCCCGGAATCGTGGCAACGGTGCTCTTCGCCCTTGCCCCCGGCGTACGTCTTACTGAGCTGGGCATTCGTGGCGTCGATAAAGAGGTTGTTGAAGCTGGGCAGGCATTTGGTTCGTCACCGAGCCGCATCCTGCGACAGATTCAGCTTCCCCTGGCACTCCCGTCGATCATGGCCGGTATCAACCAGGTGATCATGCTCTCGCTCTCGATGGTCGTTATTGCCTCGATGGTTGGCGCTGGTGGCCTCGGTAAGCCCGTTATCCAGAGCCTGAGCCGGGCGGATGTTTCGCTCGGGTTCGAAGCTGGACTCTCCGTAGTGCTTCTGGCCATCTTCCTTGACCGGCTCACGGCATCCTTCGGCACCGGCAAGGGCTACTTCCGCTTCATCCTGGACTCCTTCAGCTTCCGCGGTAAGCCAAGCGCATCCGACACGGTCGAGGCTGACGGCACGAGCGCAACTTCTGCGCCCGCCACAGCCGAGCCAGCAGAACTGACTCCTCCAGTTCGCTAATTTTCGGGCGCTCACCCGCGCTCGTTTTCCCGCACACAGAAAACCCTGTGTGCATCGACGTCAACATCGTCGACGCTTCGGCGTTGGCAGAAAAGGACGACACAATGAAGAAGCAGACACGTGCTGCATTTGCAATTGGAGCGGCAACGCTCCTCGGTCTGTCGGCTTGCGCCGCAGGCGGAGACGACACCGCGGCAGGTGACGCTCCTGAGAACAAGGATCTCACCATCGCCGTATTCAACGGATGGCCTGAGGGCGAAGCAGTTTCGTTCCTCTGGAAGGCAATCCTTGAAGACAAGGGCTACAACGTAGAGCTGGAATACGCTGACGTTACCCCCATCTTCTCGGGCCTCAGCACTGGCGACTACGACATCGCGCTTGACGGATGGCTTCCAGTCACCCACGCAAGCCTGATGGAAGAGTACGGCGCAACCATCACCGACCTCGGCGCATGGAACACCGAAGCCGGACTGACCGTTGCAGTGAACGAAGATGCACCGATCGACTCGCTCGAAGAGCTCGCAGCTAACGCTGACGCGTTCGGAAACCGCATCGTCGGTATCGAGCCTGGCGCCGGCCTCACCGAGGCAGTCATGACCAAGACCATGCCTACCTATGGTCTCGACGGCATGGAACTTCTAACCTCGTCGACCCCAGCAATGCTTGCTGAACTTCAGGCAGCGCTCGACAACGGCGAGAACATTGCCGTTACACTCTGGCGTCCGCACTGGGCCTACGATGCATTCCCCATCAAGGACCTTGCTGACCCAGAGGGAACTCTCGGAGACGCCGAAGGAATTCACTCCTTCGCACGCGACACCTTGAGCGACGACATGCCAGAAATCACTTCGTGGATCTCTGACTTCAAGATGGACTCCGAGCTGCTCTACTCGCTCGAGAACGTCATGTACAACGAATACGAGGGCAGCGACTACGAGCCCATCGTTGCAGACTGGATCGCAGCGAACCAGGACTACGTAGACGGCCTCACCAGCTAACACTGTGTGAATCTGCGGTGCATTGAGCACTGTGATCTACGAAAAGGGGTCGCCTTCGGGCGGCCCCTTTTTTCGCGCCCCACTGTTCAGTGCCATAGCTCCGCCGCTTTGCCCCGCCCTTGGCTTCGTGCTCGGCTCGCCCGCGCTAGGGTCGAAGGGTGCCAGCAACTGAGAACCCCGTCGTCATCATCGCGCCCGACTCCTTCAAGGGCAGCCTGACCGCAGCGGATGCCGCAGCCGCCCTGGAACGCGGCGTTAGAGAGATGCTTCCCGACACTGCCACGGTCCTCACCTTTCCCATGGCCGACGGCGGAGAAGGCTCCCTCGATGCTGTGCTTTCCGCCTGGCTTCAGCCCGCCCTTACCATCTCAACCGTCGATGCCCTCGGCCGTCAACGTGACGCCCGCTACGGTTTCGATCTCGACGGACATCGCGCCGTAATCGAAGCCGCTCAAGCAAACGGACTCCCCCATGTCGGCGACATCGCTGCTGAACCGCTGCGAGCCGATAGCTACGGCGTCGGTCTCATCGCCGCCAGCGTCATCGAACGAGGTGCCCGCGACATCACCCTCTTTCTCGGTGGCTCTGCCAGCACCGACGGAGGCAGCGGCCTACTGCGCGCCCTCGGAGCACGCCTCCTCGACGTCGAAGGAAACGAGCTAGCGCCCGGAGGTGGCGCGCTCACCGCACTCAACACGATTGACCTCAGCGGGCTTATCCCCGGCGCACTGGAGACGAAGTGGCACATCGCCGTCGACGTCACCAATCCGCTCACGGGGAGCCGAGGCGCTGCCAACGTTTTTGCTCCACAAAAAGGGGCAACGGCATCCGAAATTACAGTGTTGGATGCCGGACTCACCCGACTAGCGCAGGTGCTAGCCGACCACCCGCTGGTAGCCGACCGCCGCTTTTCCGCCGCCGGAATCGCAGCCCTGCCCGGCATGGGTGCGGCCGGTGGTACTGCGGCGCCACTCGTCGCGCTCTTCTCAGCAGAACTTGTGCGCGGAGCCCAACTCGTCGCTGACACGACAGGACTCAGCGACGTAATTGGCAGTGCCGACGTGATTATCAGCGGCGAAGGGAAGCTCGATGCGCAGTCGCTGGACGGCAAAGTCGTCGACTACTTGCGCGGCGCCAAGAGTCCAGCATCGTTCCTCGTTGTGGTGGCGGCAATAGTCGATCTCACTCCAGCACAGTCGTCAGCAGCAGGAATCAACGTGGCGCTGCCGCTGGGCTCAGGCGTCGAAAACCGCAAAGAACTCTTCCAGTACGCCGAACACTTGCTTGAAGCTCGCGGAGCGCACGCGATTGCAGAATGGCTTGACCCGACCGATCTCGACGAAGAATTCCGAGACGATGACGGCGATGACACGGCCGCAAGCCCTAGCTGATCCGGTTAGCTAGCAGGGCGCACGAACGCGGCAGGCTAGCGGCGCTTAGCGAACTGCAGAGGCTCTTCGACGTAACGGGCGAATACTTCACGTTGCTCATCACTGATGCGTTGAGGGCGAGAGGTCGCGGCATCCACGAGCACAAGCGTCGTTGACGCGCGAACAAATAGTTCGCGAGGTTCGATCCCTGCCGGCGTGTGTATTTGATAGCAGACTTCGAGGCTTGCTCCCCCGACGCGACCGATCCACATCTCGATATCAATGGGTTCGCGCATGTACGGAATCGGCAGCAGGTATTCGATCTCCTGCCGCGCGATGAGCGTCATGGTTGGGCCGCCGGGGCGACCGTCAAGAACAGCGGTGAGGGGCGCATCCACTCCCGCAGCTGGCCAGAATGCGTGGATGCGCGCCTCTTCGAGCAGGCGAAACACTTCGGCATTGTTGACGTGTTGGTACGCGTCAACGTCTGACCAGCGCAGCGGGAGTGGTACGTGAAGTCTCATCCCTAGTCGCGAGTGAGCTTGCGGTAGGCGCTGCGGTGCGGCTTTGCGGCGTCTGGACCGAGTCGCTCGATCTTGTTCTCTTCGTAGGCGTCGAAGTTTCCTTCGAACCAGTGCCAGTAGCCCGGGTTCGCTTCGGTACCTTCATAGGCGAGGATGTGGGTCGCGATGCGGTCGAGGAACCACCTATCGTGAGTGATCACCACAGCGCAGCCGGGGAACTCAAGAAGGGCGTTTTCGAGGCTTCCGAGAGTCTCAACGTCCAGGTCGTTAGTTGGTTCGTCAAGCAGCAAGAGGTTTCCACCCTGCTTGAGCGTCAGCGCCAAGTTGAGACGGTTGCGCTCACCACCGGAAAGAACTCCAGCTTTCTTTTGCTGGTCGGGCCCCTTGAAGCCGAACTGGGAGACGTAGCCGCGCGACGGAATTTCAGTCTTTCCTACCTGAATGTAGTCCTGGCCGTCTGAGACGACTTCCCACAGTGTCTTGTTGGGATCGATGCCACCACGGCTCTGGTCGACGTAGGAAATGTCGACGGTCTCACCGATCTTCAGGTCTCCGGAGTCGAGGGGTTCGAGCCCAACAATGGTCTTGAAGAGTGTGGTCTTACCGACACCGTTTGGCCCGATGACTCCAACAATTCCGTTTCGAGGAAGAGTGAAGCTCAATCCGTTGATCAGGATGCGCTCGTCGAAGCCCTTCTTGAGGTTCTTGGCATCGATGACTTGTGCTCCGAGTCGCGGTCCCATGGGGATGACGATCTCTTCGAAGTCCAACTTTCTGGTCTTCTCCGCCTCGTTCGCCATTTCTTCATAGCGTGCGAGTCGCGCTTTCGACTTGGTCTGACGGCCCTTGGAGTTTGAGCGCACCCATTCGAGTTCACTCGAGAGTCGCTTGGCGAGCTTGGCGTCTTTCTTGCCCTGCACTTGGAGGCGTTCTTGCTTCTTCTCGAGGTAGGTCGAGTAGTTGCCCTCATAGGGGTAAAGGTGACCGCGGTCGACTTCGGCAATCCATTCGGCGACATGGTCGAGGAAGTACCTATCGTGGGTTACGGCCAGTACGGCGCCCGGGTACTTGGAGAGGTGCTGCTCGAGCCAGAGAACGCTTTCGGCATCGAGGTGGTTAGTTGGCTCATCGAGAAGCAGCAGATCAGGCTTCTGTAGGAGGAGTTTGGTGAGCGCAACGCGGCGCTTCTCTCCACCGGAGAGTTTGTTGACTGGCCAGTCTCCGGGCGGCGTGCGCAGGGCATCCATTGCCTGTTCAAGCTGGGAGTCGAGGTCCCAGGCATCTGCGGCATCGATATCTTCTTGAAGCGAGCCCATTTCGGCCATGAGCGCATCAAAATCGGCATCTGGTTCTGCCATTTCGAGCCCGATGGCAGCGTGGCGATCGACCTTAGCTTTGATGGGGCCAACGCCCTCTTGAACGTTCTCTAGAACGGTTTTGGATTCGTCGAGTTCAGGTTCCTGCATGAGGATTCCGACGCTGTAGCCGGGGCTCAGTCGAGCCTCACCGTTGCTTGGCGTGTCGAGCCCCGCCATGATCTTGAGGATGGTCGACTTACCGGCACCATTGGGCCCGACCACACCAATTTTTGCTCCGGGATAGAACGACATCGTGACGTCGTCGAGAATGAGCTTGTCACCGACCGCTTTTCGCGCGCGCACCATGGAATAAATAAATTCGGCCATGGGACCATTCTACGGAGGCTTCGAGCTCAGTCGAACCCGTTCGGGGTACTACCAGTCGATTGTGCGCGTCTTTCCGACAAGGCAGCCACCGGTACCGAGTAGCGGCTCGATGGATGAGACGAAATTGTTCGGCGTGAACTGACCGAGAAGACACTCGCCCTTGATCCGCACCGACACCACGATGGAGTCCGCAGCGATTCCTATTGCGGTGTTGTCTGGAGTGACTTCCATGTCTTGCTTGACGAAGCCGTTAGCAATGAGGTTGTCAACGATGCTGCGGCCGTCGCCGCGGCCGTTTGCGTCGTGATACTCGGTGTTGATGAGGTCGAAGAATTGACGGTTTGCGGCAGCTGACTCACCGGGACGCAAAATGGGGCCAGTGGGCGTTACTTCTGGCGATGGTGTGCTCGAGGCATCAGCGCTCGGTGTGACATTCGGTGCTGGCGCGGGCGCTGACGCCACGCATCCGCTGAGCGTCATTGCAGCCACAAGGGTTAGCGCGATTGCTCCGCCGGTTCGGTGAGCTGGTCGTACGCGCATTGCAATCCTTTCGGTGGCCTTCTGCCTTCAGGGCCGCCTCAAGTCTAGATTGCCTGCGCGCACGATCCACTCAGAACGGGGTGACTGGCTCGAGCTCCCGGTCTTCGGTTTCTTCCGTCTCGGCGCGAGATGACTCTGAGTCGTCTCGCCCCTCTGAGCCTTCTTCTCCTGCCGATGCCGGCTCAAAGCGATCGTGAGCCGACGCACTATCGCCACCATGCTGGCCTGCGCCAGCACTGCCAGCACTGCCTGCGTTGGCGATCGTTCTGGAGAACTGAGCGGTGCCCCACATGAGGTCGTGCCCTAGAGAATCAGCCTCAATTTCGATATTGGTTCCGCTCCGGTCCGCATTCTCCCACTCCCGAATGCGCAGCCGCCCTGCGAGAACCACGCGATCTCCTTTGGCTACCGACGTTGCGCTGTTGATCGCCAATTGCCGAAAGGCAGTGATGGTGTACCAGTTCGTTTCGCCGTCGATCCATCGCTGATTGCTTCGATCGAACCGGCGCTGAGTCGAGGCAAGGCGAAAGGAAGTGATCGGCAGCCCCTCGCCTGTAACGATGTGGCGAGGCGCCGTTGCTACGAGCCCGGAGACCGTGATGTTGTCTGTCATTTCTGCTCCTCTGTCTGCGTCGCTGCAGCGGTGTGCAGCGACAGTGAATGGAGACAGATGCGGGCCGACACTCGTGCCGGGAAGTCGACCCGACATCCGTCACTCATTAGTGTTCGGCAGCGCAGACATGAGTCACCGCGGGCACAGCGATCTGTGGATGCCGCGCCCGCGGCAACAGTGACTAGGAGAAGTGGGTTGTCTAGTGTTCGCGGAACTCCGGCCACGCGGTGCCAGGCAGCAGATTCGCGTGCAGGGCTGCCTTCGCAGCATCGAGGGTGGGATAAACCCCTCGGAACCCTTCGTCGCTCAATAACTTGAAGGTGAAACCATCAGTGACTCGATGAACTGAGCCGACTGCTCCAGCCTGTGTGAATGCCACCCAGGTTTGTCCGGTCAGAGTGTGATCAGTCATTTCCGAACCTCCTTCGATTAGTGAGGCGACACCAGCGTCGCTCGTTAACGAACCTACGCCGCCCGACTCAGAAGATAAAGACCTTCTTTGTCGAACGGCGCAGCGCCACTTTGCCGCAGCAAGTAGCCAAGAGCTCTCACCGAGCCCATTGCTACCGAACTAGCGGATGTAGCTGGAGAACGAGGAGCGAATCTTATTGACCTTGGGCAGCGCTACCGCCATGCAGTAGCCCTGACCGGGGTTCTTCGCAAAGAAATCTTGATGATATTCCTCGGCCTTGTAGTAGGCGTCGAGAGGTTCGATTGTGGTAACGATGCCGCCATCCCAGTATTCGGATGCGCGGTCTCGAGCTGCCTCAAAAAGAGCCTTCTGCTCGTCACCGTCATAGAACATCGCGGAACGGTACGACGAACCAACGTCGTTGCCCTGCCGATTGAGTTGACGCGGGTCGTGCAGCGTGAAGTACACGTCGAGAATGACTTCGTCGGGAATGATCTCAGGGTCAAAGGTGACGGCAACCGCTTCAGCGTGCCCAGTGGTCTCAGTGCAGACCAGTTCATAGCTGGGGTTGGGCACAGTGCCACCGGTGTATCCAGAAACTACGTCGGTAACGCCATTGAGGGTGCGGTAGACCGCATCGAGGCACCAGAAACAGCCGCCTGCGAGATGAAATGTGTGCATAAGTTGAGCCTACTTTCTTGGGCTGGATGTCTCATACAACGCTCATCCAACGCTCCGTGTTCCCCCAGTCTCTGGGCATATGCTGAACGTATGCCTTATGACGCCTCTCCCCACCGTTACGACTCCACCGAGTACCACCGCGTAGGCCACAGTGGCCTCAAACTTCCCGCGATCTCTTTAGGATTGTGGAACAATTTCGGTTCTGATCGCCCGCAGGCCACGCAGCGTGCAATTCTGCGCCGCGCGTTTGACCTCGGCATCACCCACTTTGATCTCGCCAATAACTACGGCCCAGAAATTGGTGCAGCAGAACGCAACTTTGGCGAGATCTTTGCTGATGACTTCGTGCCATATCGAGACGAAATGATTGTTTCGACCAAAGCTGGCTACGAGATGGGTGTTGGCCCGCACCAAGACGGTGGGTCGCGCAAGTACCTGCTCTCATCGCTCGACGCGAGTCTTGACCGCATGGGCCTTGAGTATGTCGACATTTATTACCACCACCGCCCCGACTCCGAAACCCCCATCGAAGAAACGATGGGCGCCCTCGCGACCGCGGTCAATTCAGGCAAGGCCCTCTACGTCGGTGTCTCGAACTACAACCCCGAAGAAACGCTGGCTGCCGAAGAAGCGCTCGCGGAATACGGCATCCCGCTGACGATCCACCAGCCGCGCTACAACATGTTCGACCGCCACATCGAAGATGGTCTCTTCCCCGTTCTCGACCAGATCGGCGCGGGAAGCATCGTATTTTCCCCACTTGCGCAGGGACTACTGACCGACCGTTACATGGATGGCAGCATTCCGGATGGTTCGCGTGCTTCCGAGGGTCGCTGGCTTCAGCCTGGCCCGCTCGGCGACACGTACCTCCAGCGCGTCCGTGCCCTCAACGAGATTGCCCAGAACCGTGGACAAAGTCTCGCGCAGCTTGCTCTCACCTGGGTGCTACGTCATCCGCAAGTCACCTCGGCGTTGGTCGGAGCCAGCAGCGTAGCGCAGTTGGAAAACAGCTTCGCGGCCCTTGACGGTGCAGCTCTCTCCGAAGAAGAGCTTGCCGCAATCGAGCCGCTGGCCGTTGATGGAACTACCCTCCGCTAAACGTTCGCTCGCTCCATCCCGCGAAACCGGGGCCGCTCTCATCAGGCGGCCCCGGTTTTCTCGTTAACGCTCTGTGGACAGCTCACCGCCAAATGTCAGTGTTCGAACATATATTCGAACAACACACATTGGCCTCGCTGACCGAAGGAGCAATTATGACCACCCTCGACTTCGCTGAAACTGCGCACTCCATCAAATCGGGCATTGTCACCGTCGAGCTCAACGACGACTTGTGGCGGATTACACGCCCCGACGGAGAAGTGCTCGGCTACGTGCACCGCTGGCAGTCAGCAGCAGGTGCCCGATTCCAGGCCAAGCGGATGCTGCAACGACAGCGTCGATTCTTGCCGCTCGGAGACTTCTGGTCGATTGATGACGCCCTCGATATCTTTCGATTTTGATGTGACGCGCCTGTCGCTATGCGCCCTCGCTCACTAGCGGGGTTACAGTTCCAACATGATTCTTCAGTGGTGGAACGACCTCGTTGACTGGTTCAACTCCGATCAGGGAACGGCCTTCGTCACCGGCGCCCTTGTGCCCTTCCTCGCGATCATCGTCGGAGGAATAATCGTTGGCCTGATCGCCCGCTCGTCTCTGCGTCGACTCATCGGTCAGCAAGATCGCCAGGCCAAAGCTGCCGCTGTCGCAGCCCTCATTTCTTCGGGCCGCCGCGCTGCAGCCTGGAGCACGCTCTCTGCTGGCGAAAAAGAGCACGTCGACCACCAATCAAGCGAAGCCGAAGTGCGCGTGCGCCTTCTTCCGCTCAAAGGTTCCAATATTGCTGCCGACTGGGCAGCACACAAGCTCGCCACAATGAAGAAGAACTCCGTCAACTACAGCTTCCAAGCGGAACAAGACCTTGCGGAACTTCAAGAAGGCCTCCTCGATTGGCAAGCACGCCCAGGCCGCGCCAAGAAGCTATTCGCTCAAGACCTCGCAAGCTGGAAGTACGAGACGGGCGAAGCCGAAGACGAACTGGTCGTGAAGCAGCAGGAGTGGGCGTCACGTCAGGCCGCCGAGGAAGCCTCCCAGAGCAACACCACTGCTGCGGCAAGTGGTTCTACCGCCACTGCTGCAGGCAGCGCCCCGTCAAGCAGTGGCCACACTGCACCTACGACTGTCGTGACGCCCGACCGCAAGTAATTTATCGGTCCTAGTCGCCAGGTCCGTCGACTGCAACGACCCGCGCAGACCAAGGACAGAATCGGTCCGAGGTGATGATTTCGTCTTCGACATACTGCGGGATTCCGTCGCACACTTCGATTGTGACGTTCGCGAATTCAAGTGTTGCCGGATCGATGTGCCACGACCATGGCTCATTGACCGCCGAATCGCCACGAACAACGACGCCATTGGGAATGGCGGCCAGGCTCTCCCCCGCAAGCAACGCCTTCGCGTGCTCAATCAGCTCGGGAGTAGCAAGTTCAATCTTGTATTGCTCACCACCAGCAACCTCAAAAGTTGCGACAGTCGGCTGAGGGCCTCCCCCACAACCAGAAACACCCGCAATTGAGCCGGCGAGCACTAACGCCACTAGAGCTCTGCGTTTCACTGGGACTGCCACAGTTCAGCCTTGGGCGTTTCTGGCGTCGTAATCGACTTTGGCAATGTCGTAGCTGCGCACAAGCAACTCCTCAAGAACCGTCAGATCGATATCGGAAAGCTTCTTCACATAGAGGCAGCCGACCGCAAGTTCGTGGGTTCCTAGACGTTCAAGCAATTCCGGGAACTCCCGAAAGTTTCGCGCCGTGTACAGCGAAATCTTTGCTTTACGGGGCGAAAACCCGATAGTCGCAGTGTCGCCCTCTCGACCGGTGGCATAACGATAGTGACTTGACCCGAAACCGATGATCGACGGTCCCCACATCACGGCATCCTGTCCAGAAGCACGTTCAAAGATCTGCAACAGAGACTCTGCTTCATGACGACGACGATCAGAATCGACAGAAGCGATGAAATCGGCAACGCTAGCCGCAGTTGCATTCGTCTTATTGGGTTGGTGCGTCATCGTCAGCCCCTCTATTCGAGTGCCCTCGGCAGGATTCGAACCTGCGACCAAGAGATTAGAAGGCTCCTGCTCTATCCCCTGAGCTACGAGGGCGGGGTATACGGCTTAAACGATAGCGTGTCGGCGATAGCGTGTCGGCGCGCTACATCGCTTTCGCGAGCGCAACCAGCATCTGATTCACCGTCGGTGCGCCCTGCGCCCGAAAAACTTCGTCACCGTTGGCGGCAACAATGACGATCGTCGGCGTTGAGACAATACCTGCGCGCTCCGCCTCGTCAGGGTGGCGGGCGACATCCAACTCTGCGTAATCGACCTTCGTCACGAGCTTCGACACCTGATCAAGGGTGTTGCGGGCCGTTGTGCACGGGTCGCAGAAAGCCGACGAAAAGAAGAGAACTGTCGGCCGTGTTTCTTCGGCGTCGGGCTTAGAGGTCGTTTCGTTCGTCAAGGTCTTCCAAGGGGTCGCTGTCTGCTTTATCCCACGTGTAGGTCACGTGAACTTGTTCGCCGACCTGTTTGGCAACAGGGGCGTCATAACGCAGCTGAGTTTCTGACCCTTCAGCGTCTGCCGCAATCAGGGTCACATAATCATCCCACCCTGCTTCGGTTGCAATGCGCTTGTCGTTCTGGCCGTCGTAGGGGCCGCCGACGTAGAACACGATGTACTCGTCGCCGTGCGCGAGCGTGGGAGTTGATTCGGTCATGCCCCAGTTTTACCAGACAAGCTTGAACGAACGCTGGCGACACCGCATCAACGGTAGAATCGGCCCATGGCATCACAAGCTGAATATCTGGTCTGGATCGACTGCGAAATGACGGGACTGGATGTCGCAATCGACGAACTAGTCGAAGTTGCGGTGGTCATTACCGATTACGATCTCGTTCCCGTCGATGAGGGAATGACAATCGTCATCAAACCTAGTGCGGCAGCTCTCGCCAATATGGGTGAATTTGTCACGCAAATGCACACCTCTAGCGGCCTTATCGATGAAATGCCTCATGGCGTTTCGCTTGCGGACGCGGAATTCGCCGTTAACGAATACATCGTGCGCTACGTTCCCAATCCTCGCTCGGCGCCGCTCGCCGGCAACACCATCGGCACCGACCGCACTTTCTTGGCCAAGTACATGCCGCGCGTCGATTCGCACTTGCACTACCGCAGCATCGATGTCTCATCGATCAAGGAACTCTCACGCCGCTGGTTCCCTCGCGTGTACTTCAATGCTCCGGCGAAAGATGGCGGACATCGCGCCCTGGCAGACATCCTCGAGTCGATTCGCGAGCTCGAGTACTACCGCAAGGCAGTCTTTGTTGGAGAGCCGGGCCCCACTACAGATCAGGTCAAGATAATTTCTGCTGACGTAGTGGACGGATTTGCCTCGCGACTGTAATACACTTGTAGAGTTGCTTATCGCCGAAAGGTGAAAAACAACCTTGGTGGGCGTAGCTCAGTTGGTAGAGCGCTGGCTTGTGGAGCCGGAAGTCGCGGGTTCGAGCCCCGTCGTTCACCCCAAGAAAATAGTGGCTTGGCACGCGAGATTTCACCCGGTGTAGATTTCACCCGGTGTGATTTCTTTCAGTGCCAAGTCACTGTTTTGTTTAACGCGATGTTGTGCGCGATTCGTCCCCAGCCTCAACTGACAAGCTATACCCATGGAAACTCTCGACGAGAAACAGTTTGAGGCCCTCGTCGTAGAAGGCCTCGACGCTCTTGATGATGAAATTGTCGATGGTTTAGAAAATGTTGTCTTTGTCACCGAGAGCCGTCCAGAGGATGGGTCTCTCAACGTTCTCGGACTTTATGACGGAGTTGCCCTAACCGAGAGAGGTCAGTACGGGTTTGGCGAGCTGCCCGATCGCATCATCCTGTTTCGAGAACCGCTTCTGGCAATCTGCGAATCACTTGACGAGCTGAGAGCGCAAATTCACGTCACTCTGGTGCACGAAATCGCGCACTATTACGGCATCGATGATGAAGAGTTGCATGAACTCGGATGGGCGTAGCGCCCGTTAGGCTGTCTTGCGGTCACGACCGCGTAGGATTTCGTGAGTGTCCCGGTTTTCAGGAGGATTGATGATTTCGAGCAAGCGCTCCCGTGCGTTGTTGTTGGCGCCCGCAGTACTGCTGGTGGTGTCAGGTTGTGCCCTGATCGAACCTGCAGACACCAGCGAGCCTCCCACAGCAATGCAGGTGTGTGCTCTCGGTCACACGTGGGAACTCGACACCACTGACCTTTCCGAAAAGCTCCTCGTTGAATTGCCCATTGAGGGCGTTCCGGCTAGCGCTGTTGAGCCAAGCGGTGGGCAAACGTGGACGTGGAAGGCGAACGGCGATCTGACGATCGATTCCGATCTCACCTTCACGATTACGGCGGCGCCCAAGAAAGATCAGGTCATGATCATCACACAGGCGTACACCGGCACTGTCACGGGCAAGGCCCTCATCAACGTGGATGTCGCAATCCCCCGTGACTGGGATGTCTCAAACTACGAGAACACGACTTCGGCGGTGTTGAATGACGAGCCAGTTGAAGAGGTTCCGTACACGATTCCGCGCAGTGACTTCGATGACATGCTCGGCTTGATCGTGACGTGCGAATCAGACGTTCTGACAGTCAACCCCCGCGGAACGGATCTTATTCAGCGCTGGACTAAGGCCAGCTAGCAGCACGAGCTCCATCACGGATCTCCTTGGCGAGATCTTTCGGGTTTTCTCTGGCGATGAATCGAAGCTCTTGTTTCGCCCAACGTTCCCAGTGCGGAGCGTACGCTTCACCGTCCCGTTCCAGTGCACGTTTCTTGCGGCGTGAGTCGTCGAGTTCTACCCAGATTGTGTGATCTGCGAGTGGCTGCGAGGCGCGGCTTAGCGCCCCAACGCCTTCAATGACGATCGGGCGATTGGGGTCGAGCTCGTGCCACTGTCCTGCCGTGTTCCTCTGCCAGTTCCACTCTCGCCAGCGCAGCGAACTCAGAATTTCGGGAACCATTGCGCTCGCCTCGTCGAGCCCGTCCCACCCGGGGTAGAAGTCGTCGAGCTTGATCAATTGCACCTCAGGCCAGGCCAGTGCGATGGCTCGCCCCAGTTCGGTCTTTCCGGAGCCGGAACGGCCGTCGATGAGGCAACGCCAGTGCGCGCTAGGGGCACGATCCGCGGTGAACCGCGCTCTGGTGTCATCGCTAACCGACAATGAAGTTCCAGCTCCCTGAAATTACGGCCACCGCAGTAGCAATCAAACCAATAACGGCACCGACCCCTAAAGTTACCCACTCGGCCGCGCCCCAGCGAGATTCTCGCGCCCACGTTCGCGGAGTATCGCCGCCGAAACCTCGGGCTTCCATCGCGATCGACAGCTTGCTTCCCCGGCGAATCGAGAGCACCAAAAGAGCAAAACCTTGACCGGCAAGCCGACGGATGCGCCCGCGGTCAGCAACACCGCGCGCACGCCGCGCTAGCTCGAGGAAACGCCAATCTTCCAGAAAGAGGCCAACCATCCGAACGGCGGCAAGGGCTCCGAGCACAAAACGGTCAGGAAGCCTCAGCCGCTGAGAAAGTCCGTCAGCGAAGTCGGTTGGATCAATCGAGATGAACAGCACCACCGCGGGAAGTCCGATTGCGAGAACACGCAGGAACGTTGCCAGCGCGAGCTCGATGGATCCGTCACTGATCCTGATGAGGAGAAACTCAAAATACACGTCACCGTCATATCGGCCGTAGAGCAGGATCGTGACTGCAGTCAGCGGGGCGGCGATCCACACTGGCAGAGTGCGCAACCAGAAACGGCGAGGCTCGATTCCCAGAAAGACAATGATTGCGAGTTCCAGCACGAGTGCCGTGCTGGCAGATACCCAGTCAATGGTGACGATCAAAAACAGGCTCACGATAAGGCCGGCACCAAGTTTTGCCACAGGGTTTACCGAGGATATCGGGATCACTTCAGCACCACCGTGTCGTCCGCGAGCGCATCGACAAACTCCAGATCGTGACTGACAGCAATCACGCTGCTGCCGTCATCCACGAGTCGAGCCAGTAGCGCGAGCAATTCGCTCCAGGTTCGTGAGTCTTGACCAAACGTGGGTTCGTCGAGCACGAGCACTTTCGGGCGCGTAGCGAGCGACGTGGCGACGCTCAACCGACGCTTCTCGCCTCCCGAGAGTGTGAAGGGGTTGGCTTCGGCGAGCCGATCAAGCCGCAACCGTGTGAGCAACTCGTCAACCCGAGCATCCACTTCGATGTCGGAAAGTTTGAGCGCCCGGGGGCCAACTTCAAGTTCAGCGCGCACAGTATTTGTGAGTAACTGGTGTTCTGGGTCTTGAAATACGGTGCCGATGCGGGTGAGCAGTTCGCGCGACTTCCAGCGGATCGGATGCTCGCCGGCACCGCTCGCGAGAGCATCACTCGCCACCACGGCACCACTGACGGGGGGAAGCAAGCCGCCCAAAGTCATTGCCAGCGTTGATTTGCCAGCACCGTTAGGTCCAGTGATCGCGAGAGCCCGACTGCTCATCACGTCAAATTCACGAGGGTCACCAAGCGCACTTTTGCCGCGACCAAATGCTAGCTGTTCAGCTGTCAGAAGTGACTGTGGCGCTCCACGTTCGGCACGGTGAGGGCGCTGGGGAGGAAACCGGGGAACCCAGACGCCCCGCGCCGCAAGCTCGCGCCCCTGACGCGACAACACCTCAGCGGGAACACCGTCGGCGATGACACCCCCACCAGCAGCAAGAACAACAACGCGGTCGACGACGTCACTCCACACGGCAACACGGTGTTCGACAACCACAATCGTGGCCCCTGTTGCTTCGGCAACCCGGATCACAGCATCCCGAACCTCGATTACCCCTGCGGGATCGAGATTGGCTGTTGGCTCATCGAGAACGATAAGACCAGGTTGCATAGCCAGAACCCCAGCGAGGGCGAGTCGTTGCTTCTGGCCCCCGGATAGTGCACTGGTGTTGCGATCAAGGGAAAGGTCAAGCCCTACAGCCACGAGACTGTCGTGAACGCGCCGCCAAATCTCATCACGAGGCACACCGAGGTTCTCGCAACCGAAGGCAACGTCGTCACCGACGCGCTCCAAAATCACTTGGCTGTCAGGGTCCTGAATGACGAGGCCCGTTCGGCCACGGTGCGCTGCCGGATGCTCGCCATCAACACGAAGGAAGCCTTCCGACTCCCCCTCGTCGTCTCCAACTACCCCGGCAAGGGCGTGGAGGAAGGTTGACTTTCCCGCCCCAGACTCTCCAAGGAGCAGCACTCGTTCGCCGGGGTCAATGCGCAAGTCAAGACCACGCACGGCCCAAGCGAGCCTGCTGGAGTGGCGCCACCCCCATCCTTCGACGGTGACGCCAGCAGGCTTTATCGAGGTCAGACCCGCTTCGCAATCTCACGACCAGCGCCGAAGCGGCTAAGCGCTCCGGTCGCGGCGAGACCTCGAGTGGCAAGCCACGACAGGAGACCAGCGACCAACATGCCGCCGATGATCGCTGAGATCGTATAAATGATGGCGAAAATCGTTTCTGCGCCCGGGTACCAGAGTGTGAGGTCAGTAATCGCTAGGGCGAGACCTGCGCCTCCACCAGCAAGCACAGCGCCGCTAGCACGCCAGTTAGCGTAGAGGAACGCCGCAAACACAAGCTCGGCGCCAAGGCCCTGCGTTAGACCGCTGACAAGCGTCAGCGCGCCCCACTGGTTTCCGATGAGCGCGGAGACTGATGCGGCAACCATTTCGCCATAGATCGCGGCGCCCGGTTTGCGAATAACGAGTGCGGTCAAGACGCCGGCGAAAAGCCAGAAACCGTAGCCGAGCGACTGCAGTCCAGGAAGAAGCGCCTCAAGTGGTGCCGTAACCGGTGAAGAAACAATGTTCCAGACAACAAAGACGAGGCCGCTTGCGACGCCAATAACGCTCGCAACGACGATATCGATGACGCGCCACTGAAAACGCGATCCAGTCGTGGTGGATGGGGAAGAAGATGGTGCTGTTGTGGTCACTTTCGTGCCTTTCATTTGATGAATGGCACGGGTTCTAAGAGTGTCTGCTCCCTGCGCTGGCATGATCCAGATCAGGTTCGACGGTCGAAGCTTGGAGAAGCTCCCTCTCAGCCCGGCTCACCGGACTCCCGTGTTCGCCACCCAGTCTAATCATCAATAGGCTCAGGATATGGATTTCCGCATTTTCACCGAACCGCAAAATGGCGCTACCTACACCGACCAGCTCACTCTCGCGCAGGCGGCAGAGAAGCTTGGTTTCACCGGCTACTTCCGCTCTGATCACTACCTGACAATGGATGACCGCAATGGTGGGATGCCCGGACCCACCGATTCCTGGACGACGTTGGCAGGGCTCGCGCGCGAAACTTCCACGATCAGATTGGGCACGCTGGTGTCGTCGGCCACTTTTCGGCATCCGGGAATCCTGGCGATTCAGGTAGCGCAGGTTGACGACATGTCTGGCGGACGAATCGAGCTAGGGCTTGGCACTGGCTGGTTCGAGCGCGAACATGACGCTTACGGCATTCCTTTTCCTGCGAAGCGATTCGGGATGCTCGAAGAGCAGCTTGACGTGATCACCGGCATCTGGGGCACCGACCCGGGAAAAACCTTCTCGTATGACGGAAAGCACTACCGGTTGAACCAGTCCCCCGCGCTTCCCAAGCCTGTGCAGAGCCCACTGCCTATCATCATCGGCGGCAGCGGCCCGAGCCGCACACCAGCGCTCACCGCAAAATTTGCCAGCGAATACAACGCTGGGTTCGCGACCATAGCACCCCTAAAAGAACGAATCGATCGTGTGCGCGCCGCCTGCGAGCACTTCGACCGTGATCCCGAAACACTCGTGCTGTCGATCGCTGGCACGACCGCTGTCGGCGCAACAGAAACCCAAATCGACACGCGTGCCACGGCCGCAAACAGCACCCCGACCGCGCTGCGCGCCGGAGGATTCGCCGGTACAGCGAGCGAGGTCGTTGACAAGATCTCGGAGCTTCAGACGTTGGGCTTCACGCGCGTGTACTTCCAACTCATGGACTTCCACGACCTCGACCAGCTCGATTTCCTCGCCCGCGAAGTACTACCCCAGCTCGACTAGGGTCGCCCGCTACGATTCCTGATCAACCGTAACGAAATCGATCAGCTGTTCTACCCGACCCAAGAGCGCAGGCTCGAGGTCAGAGTAGCTCGTAACTTTCGACAGAATGTGCTGCCACGCTCGCGCGATGTCGGCTTGATCGTTGTGGGGCCAGCCGAACGCTTCGCAGATTCCGTGCTTCCACTCGGTGCCTCTAGCGATGGTGGGCCAGGCAGCAATTCCGAGACTCTGAGGCTTAACTGCTTGCCAAACATCCACAAATGGATGCCCGACCACGAGAGCGTACTTTCCGTACTTTCCGCGGCCAACGGCATCCGCAATTCGACTCTCCTTTGAGCCAGCGACGAGGTGATCGACAAGGATTCCCAGCTTGCGTTCGGAGGTCGGGGCGAAGTCTGCCACGATCGCTTCGAGGTCATCAATGCCACCGAGGAACTCCACGACAACGCCCTCGGCTCGTAGGTCATCGCCCCACACCCGTTCGACGAGTTCTGCATCGTGACGGCCTTCGACATAGATGCGACTCGCCAGCGCGGTGCGCGCACGCTGTTCTGGTGCTGCGCGCGAGCCTGATGCCGTCGTGCGGGGGGCCGAGGCTTGGGCAACCGGCTTGGTCAGCTCAACAGAAACACCGTCGATGAGGTAGCCGCGTCCGAGCGGAAATGCGCGGGAGCGACCGTGGCGGTCCTCGAGCTCGATGAGGCCGTTGGCATGCCGCACGAGCGCCCCAACGTAACCGTCGGCGATGACTTCGATAACCATCCCGGACTCGATGGGGACTTTGGGGAGAATAGTTGGCGTGCGTTCGCGCCGAAAGTCAGCGAGCACATCATTCGAGTAGCGGTCGTCGGTCACCGATCGAGGTTAAGCGGTGTCGCCGAGTTGCTGGCGGAGGCGCGTCGGTTCGACGAAAGGTTGCGCACGGGTTTTGCGACCGCAGAGCTGTTGGCGCGCTGCGAGTGTTCCCACCACAGTGCGACTCCGGCTGCGGATGAAACACCAAGCCCGGCGCCGAGAGCGGCCAGCAGGATGTCGGTCACATTCGCGTAGCCCGCGGGCATCCATACGGTCTGAGCGGCTTCAAGCCAGGCGGCAGCTACCACACTAAACGCGAGCGCTGCCCACCACCGACGGCGCCCAAACAGGCACACGAGAAATGCTCCGACGGGGATAAAGGCGAGGATCGGCCACAGCCAATAACGGCCATTAGCGCCGGGAGCGTTCACGAATGCGAGACTCGCCAGCACGGCAAAGTAGAGCGCGGCGCACAGCGCAACTACGAATCTCGATCGGAACATACTGACATTGTGACAACCGCGTCTTTGTGCGAGTTGTGAGAAGGGTGCATGCCCGGTGTGAACAACCCCGAAAATGACAACGATTCGGTAACCGAGTCGCTGTAACGCGCGCCGCTCCTGAGTTTCTAGCGCGCTGCGAGGCGCTCGATCTCTCGAGCGATCGGAGGAAGCACTCGCCGCATGTAGCGAGCCCACCACAGACGCACGCTCAATTGAACGATCCAGCCGCGAGCGGGACGAGCAAAAAAGGTATATTTCCAGCGGATAATCGAACCGCTTGATCGAGGCTCAAATCGCCACTCCGCACGCGCGCCCGAGACGAGAGTGCCGAACAGTTTCTGGAACTCCGTCAGCTCATAGGCGAAGAGCGTTGACACCTCCGTGTCGGTAATCGTTTCGATGACATGACCACCATCAGAGAGCAACAGAGTGCGTGTACGCCCCACCGTGTTCCACTCGCCAGACTGATCGCGCACGTCGACAACCGCCGGCAACGGGCCAAAGCGAGGATAAAACTGGGTGGGATCAAGGGGGCAAGAGAGTTCGTAGGCTTGCTTCGCCGTGGTCCGCACGAGAGCATCGGCGGATGCACTGATGCCACGCCCTCGCTGCCCGCTCACGTTGTGCTCCACGCTGTCGGGCCCTGTGAACCTGCCGGATATTCGTCGAGAGGAACACGATTCTCCCGAAAAGCATCAATCACCGGAGTGACGATTCTCCAGCACTGTTCAGCAACATCTCCGCGCACAGATAACACGGGATCGCCATCGATAAGCGAGGCGATTACTTCACCGTAAGCGCCCATGGCAGGGTCTCCGAGCGTCGTCGAAAGCTTGGTGCGGTCAAGAGTGAACGGATCACCCTCGCCATTGACGATGAGATCTAATTCAAGAGTCGCGGGCTTAATCGAAATAGTCAGCTGAGCGGGATCAGCCATCCCCGTCAGCCCCCTCGGCAAGTGGGGAACGGGCGCGAAAGTGATGACAATGTCCTGACGGGCCTCTCCCATAGCCTTCCCCGACCGCAAGATGAATGGCACCCCTGCCCACCGCCAGTTGTCGATCTCAAAGGTCACTTCGGCAAGGGTTTCCGTGCCGAGCGCCGGGTCGACACCGTCTTCATCGACGTAGGCAGGCAACTGCCGATCGCCAATGGTCCCCGCCGTGTATCGAGCACGCCGAGCGCACGCTCCGTCTGCCGTCTGCACCCTGGTCGCCCTCAACACCTGGGCCATCGCCCCACGGAGATCTTCAGATCCAACACTCGCCGGCGGCTCCATTGCGGTCAACGCGAGCACAAGCAAGAGATGGCTCTGGATCATATCGACGACAGCGCCGGCACGGTCGTAATAGCCTGCTCGCCCTTCGAGAGCCAGCGGCTCGTCGAAAATCAGCTCAACTTTCGCCACATTCGGTGCACCCAACAATGGTTCAAAGACACGGTTGGCGAAACGAAGTCCCAAGAGGTTCAAGACGGTGGACTTGCCAAGAAAATGATCGACTCTAAAAATTTGTTCTTCTGGCAGAATTCGTTCGAGAAGCCGATTGAGTTCGCGAGCGCTCGCCTCGCCAGTACCGAACGGCTTTTCTAACGCGAAGACAATCCCTTCAGGGAGTTCTTCGTTCGCCAGCGCAGTGCACACCGTGTGGGTTATCGCCGGTGGAAGCGCAAAATACAGCGCCACTCTTCCCTGCGCTTCGGCAAAGACATGCCGTAACTGTGCAGCGTCTGTGACATCCGCGCGCACGTAGCGCGCACCGCGAACGACCTCGGCTGACGCCGCTGACTCTTGGGCCGCGAACGACTGAGCGACGCGGCTCTTCCAGGCCGCATCATCCATCTCTTGTCGATCAACACCGATGAGGGTCAAATTCTGCGCCTCATCACTCGCCAAAAATGAGGCAAGACCCGGCAAGAGCAAGCGAGACGTCAGGTCTCCCCCAGCCCCCAAAATAATTAGTGTCTCGATACGTTTGAGTTCAGCCATGACACGCTCTCCTGATCAGTTGTAGCTACCAGCTCTCCGAGCCCTACTCGCTAGGCGCGGAGGCACCAGGCGCTTGAGCAGGGACTGCCGTTGCCGACGCTGTAGCAGTCGCTCCGGCAAATTTGGAGGCTGACCCGCGACGGGACCACGCCATCCACCACCACACCAGAACACCAACAATGGCGGAACCGACGACGCCAACGAGCGGACCAAGCAATACCGGGCCAGCAACGTTGGTATCGGTAACACCGGCCGCGATCGACAGGTAGACGACGAATAGCGGCACATCAAGAATGGCAACGATCCCGAGGGATTGGAACGTGACCAGCCAAGGCTTTCGCACCGTGCCCCGTTTCAGAATAAATCCACTAGCGAGCGCTGCGAGCGCAATGAGGATGAGAGCAACGACACTGAGAACGATGACGATGACTCCGAGCACTTCACCGGCACTACTCAAGAACGCTCTGAGTGCGGAGATATCTCCAAATAGTCCGCCGACTCCTTGTGTAGTACCGCCGAGCACAAGCGTTATCCCGCCACCAAGGACCACAAATCCAACAAGGAGCCAACCGAATGAGAACAGTACGTGTCCCACCGCTCCCGCGACCAAAGAATGGCTACGTTGTGTACTGCTGAGCTGCGCTTTTTGCATGATTAGACGTTAGCGCAGCGTCACTAAACCCGTCGAGAAACGCTCGAAAGTGATCGAAACGTCCTGAGCACCCGTGACACCAAAACGCGGGTGATTTGGGCGCTTCGTGGGACAAGGAGGGTATGGAGTCGCTACGGTTTGGATATGCAATCGTGGAGGGACGCGCTCAACGCCGACGAACAAGCCGACGTTGATCGAATTCTCGACTCCGCTCTTCATGTGGCCAGAACGAATCTTGGTCACGCCAGTGAGTTCATGACTTTCGCTCTCATGACTGACGGGAGCGGTCGAGTATTAGAGATGACAGCGGATGACGCGCTCCGCAAAAAACACCCGAACGCTCAGGCGCTCTTGAATCAGACAGTCACGCAGTTGCGTCAGATGGCGAACATCTCCCGCTGCAGCGCCATTGTTTCGAACACGCGCCTCGCAGCCCAGAAGACGGATGCCATCGAGGTGCGGATCGAACACCGTGCTGGTGCGGCGCTCATGGTCTTGCTGCCATACACCCGGGCCCGATTTACCGGGGCACTCACCTTCGGCGATCTCAAACTGTTTTCTCACAAAGCCGAAGTCTGGGTATAGCCCGAGAATTGAGCTGAGAGCGAAATAAATTCGCGGCTCTATGGGTTACTGATCAGCATGAACAAGCAGATTCTTACGATTGTGGTTGTCCTCGCCGTTGTTATCGGTGGTGCGCTCGTAGGTCTCTCGATCGGCACAGCCCAGGACCCCACGGACTCCGCAGAATCGAGTTCATCGTCAGGAAACGCGGGTGATGAGACCAGCCAGGTCGTCGCCAACGATGGAGGTGGCGCCTACGTTGAGTACAGCCCCACAGCGGTTGCTGATGCTGAGGGCCGAGTACTTTTGTTCTTCCACGCCACGTGGTGCCCGCAGTGCGTTTCGATTGACGGCGACATCAACTCCGAAGGCGTTCCGTCTGGCGTCACTATCGTGAAGGTCGACTACGACTCGAACCAAGACTTGCGTGCTCAATACGGAGTGACCCAGCAAACGACTTTCGTTGAGGTCGATGCGAGCGGCGAAAAGCTTCAAGAAAACTTCGTGGCCTACTCTGACCCCACACTCCAGACTGTCCTTAACGCACTCCTCTAGGCCGCAATGCTCAGTCTGATTCTGCTCTCCTTCGTTGCGGGAGTGCTCACTGTTGCCGCACCGTGTGTTCTTCCGTTACTTCCCGTAATCGTGGGTGGATCGATCGCCCGCACAAGCAGCGATGCAGCAGTAGCAGAACGCCAATGGTTCCGCCCCGTCGTAATAGCCCTCAGCTTGGCCGGATCCGTCGTCGTCTTCACGCTGTTGCTCAAAGCAACCACAGCGTTGCTTGGCGTTCCCCAACTCGTCTGGCAGATTATCGCCGGCGGCATCCTAGTGATCTTCGGCCTTACCCTCGTGTTCCCCTCGCTCTGGGAACGCTTCATGCTCGCCACGGGCATCCAAAATCGGGCCAACGCCATGATGAACCGCTCCTACTCACGAGGCGGACTTGGCGGCGATGTGATGCTCGGAGCAGCGCTAGGGCCGACATTCAGCAGCTGTTCCCCCACCTACGCCTTGATCTTGGCCGCGGTATTGCCCGTGTCGTTTGGGGAAGGACTGCTGTACATCGTGGTGTACGCGATCGGTCTTGCAATCGCTCTACTGCTCATCGCATTCCTCGGTCAAGCATTTGCTCGCAAGCTGGGATGGTTGGCCAACCCGCATGGCGCCTTCAAGCGCGTCTTCGGCATAATTCTGATCGTGGTCGGCGTTGCCGTGATCCTTGGTCTCGATAAGCAATTTCAGAGTTTCGTTCTCGAGCAGGGCTGGTACGACCCCATTCAAAGGTTCGAAGAAAGCATCACTGGCTAGCATCCGGCGGAGTAAGATTCGGGGCACCACAATCACAGGAGGTTGCCATGGCTCCCGAAATCAACTACATCGCGGTTGTGCTCGCGACACTGTCAAGCATGCTTGTCGGCACTGTTTGGTATTCGCCACGAGTATTCGGCAACTACTGGATGAAAGCCGCCGGAATTACCCCCACCGGAAACGCAGCCGATGCCCTGCGCCCCATCCTTGTCACCGTCGTCGTGAGCTTCATCACGGCCTGGGTCCTCGCTGGCGCAGCATTTATCGCCTTCGACTTCTATGGCGGCAGTTTCTTCTGGAACACGCTCTTCACGAGCATCATCCTGTGGGCTGGTTTTACCGCCGCCCGCTTCACTACCCACGACCAGTTCGATGGTCGCCCAAACGGTCTCACTGTGCTGAACATCAGTCACGAGTTCGTCACGCTCGTCATCATGGCCATAATTATTGGTGTCTGGCCCGCCTAGCAGGGCGACGACCTCGCGCCCGGGCCTCCCATGCCCTCAGAGCGACCTAGACGAGCTGGATCGTCGCGTTGACTGTGTCGCCAGGCTCGATGCCCTCTGCGCGACGCACAGCGACTTTCACTGGCAACGAGAAGCCGTCATGACTGCTGCTGGGAAAAATCGACGTGCTCCACGTTGTGGAACCAATCGTGACGACTACCGCCACCGACCCGAAACCTCGCGGAGGTGTTGGCACATCGCGAACGTTGGCACCCACATCCGGCGGCACCTGTAAAAAGAAGACGTTCGGCTTCGCATCCCACTCTGTCAACGCTGAACTGAACTCAAACGACGGCTTCATAGCCCCGAGAGTAGTACTGCGCACCGCGCGGCTCTACCAGTCGATCGCCGCTGCCGCACTCCCAACTAGCCTTTGACCACCCGAGTGGTGATGGGGGTGGGGTTGGCGAAGAGATCCAGAACGGGGCAGTGCGCGTCGACGGCCTCACGGAGTTCGTCGTAGCGTTCTTGGGATTCCGGCCCAGTGATCGTGGTGAGCAAACGAATGCCACCGAAACCATTGCGAACGGTGTCATCAATGCCAAAGAGACCGCGCACGTCGAGGTCACCCTCGGCCACAACGGAGATGTCATCAACGCGAATGTCGAGCGCCTGGGCATAAAGGCGGAAGACAACTACCTGACAGGCGATGAGGGCACCGAGAGCGATTTCGACGGGGCTTGCCGCTAGATCGTCGCCCGCGAGTCCCTCAGGCTCGTCGATGCGGAACACGTGCTTGCCCGCTTTCAGTACCGTGCCCACTGAACCTTCGCCCTCCCCCGTGACCGTGTAGGTGAGATCTGCTGACGCAGGCTTTGCCGCAATCCGTGAGTTCCAGGCTTGGCCAGCCGCAGTGAGTCGAGCGGCCCGGTCAGCGGCAAGATCAGTGGTCGAAGTTTCGTTAGTGAGAAGTGTCATGTGGCGAAGGTAATCGCAATGCGTATTCGACGTTCGAGTGTGACGTAACAGCCCGACACACTCCTTAACAATTCGCCGCCCTAGATGCTCTTCGCCCGCACACGCCCAGCGACCACGATCCCCGCAAGAGCGAAAACAGTGGCAAGCGCAAGAGCAGCAACAAACCCTGCCCCGTTCGCGAGCCCGCCAACCGCACTAAAGACGAGACCACCGAAAGCGATGGCGATCGCCCCACCCGCAGCATCCGAAATTGACAGCGCAGCGCTATTGAATCCTTGATTGCTGGCGGTCGAGTGGGCAAGAACCAGCGTCGAAATGCGAGGGAAAGTGATGCCCATTCCCGCGCCAGCCACTAACCATCCGATCGCAGCGACCCACACCGAAAGCGAAAAGTAGGCCGTCACGAACTGGGTAGCGATTCCCACACTCAGCAGCAGAGCGCCAACAACTACGACCGTTTCATGAGCCACAGTGTCGTTCAATCGCCCTTGTAGCGCAGAACCTGCGGCCCACGAAACCGCCCCGACCGTGAGGATGAGACCCGCAAGCCATGGCGGCAACCCATAGCGTTCGTTGAGAAGGTACGGGAGGTAAACCTCGGTCGAAAAGAATGCAGCGGCAAAGAAACCGCGCAGCACAATAGTTGCCGGAAGACCGCGACGGAAACGTAGTGCTCCGTGAGGGAGCAATGGCCGCAGCGCAACAATTGCGATCACCAATGCTCCGACAGCGAGCGGCCACGCAAACACACCACCGCTCTCACCACCCAAGCTGATGCCGATGACCGCAAGCGCGGCTACCAGCGCCCACGCAATTGCACCGCGACTCGCCGTCTGCTTGCCGTCAAGAATCGGCTCCTCCAATAATGCGCGCACCGCGGGAAGTATCGCTGCAGCGGCCCCGGCAACCAGAACAACCACGCCAAAGAACACCCAATGCCAGCTCACCTGAACAGCAACAACCCCGGCCAATGGCGGGCCAATCAATGAAGGCAAGACCCACGCAGAGGCAAAAAGTCCAAAGATTTTCGGATGCAGCATTGCCGGATACAACCGCGCAACCACCACATAAAGCGAGACAATGAGCGCGCCGGAACCCAGCCCCTGCAAGAAGCGACCCACGATAAAAATACCCATGGTGCCAGCGAAACCCGCAACGAGAAGGCCGACTGTGAACACGAGCATGGCAGCGATCAGTGGACGAGCGGGCCCGGTACGGTCAGACCATCGACCTGCCAAGACCATCCCGATCACACTAGCCGCGAGAGTGCTCGAAAAAGCAACAGAATAGAGCGACTGACCATCAAGATCGCGACTAATCGTCGGCATGATTGTCGTCACCGCAAGCGTCTCAAACGCGCCCAAGAAAATGAGCGCGAACGCTCCAATTGTTGTCCACATCAGCTGTGGCGCAAAGATGCTCGTCGGAGCGGATTCAGCGCTGGATGGTTGCGCTGCCGAAGACGTACTGGTCATCTGGTTTATGCTCTAGTGCTTTCGGCTTAGGAGATTTCAACGATGGTGCCTTGGCCGAGCTCATCGGCATCAGCATCCGTCACCATGGCGAAAACGCCAGTAGGAATTCCGGGAAGATTGGCTACCCGATTCGCGATACCCGTCAGGGTCGACTCGTCGGCACCCGTAATCACGATGACATAGGCATCGTTGAAAACATCGCCCTCTTCAACAACGAAAATTTCGCCGGCCTCATCGAGTTCCGTCGTGAACTCCACCAGGGTCTCAATCCACGGAAAACGGGTCTCCCCCTCGGCCGCATTGGCGTCAGGAGTGAGAGGAACATGGACTTCAACAACAAGTTCAGCAGATTCAGACATGACACCAACGGTACTGCCTACGACTGACCCTCGACCCCTGCCGAGCCAACTTATTCGGCTGCGGCTCGCTCCAACACAAGTTCCCGAACCCGAGCAGCGTCAGCTTGGCCCTTCATCGCCTTCATCACTGCTCCGATAACCGCACCAGCAGCCTGAACTTTGCCGTCACGAATCTTCGCGAGAACATCAGGCTGAGCAGCGAGCGCCTCATCGATAGCGGCAATAAGGGGGCCGTCGTCGGAGACCAACTTGAGCCCGCGACTCTCGACAACTTCAGCAGGTGTCCCCTCACCGGCAATGACACCCTCGAGAACCTGGCGGGCCAGACTGTCGTTGAGAACACCGTCGTTGATAAGAGTGACCAGAGCCGCGACATCCGTCGGGGTAATCAATGAACTCGGGTCTGCACCCTGAATGTTGGCGAGTCGCGCGATCTCACCCGTCCACCACTTGCGAGCCTGAGCCGCAGTGGTGCCCGCCTCAATAGTCGCTTCAATTTCGCTGAAAAGACCAGCATTATTGACATCGCGGAATTCAAGATCGGTAAAGCCCCACGCCGCCTGAAGGCGACGACGGCGCTCGGCCGGAGGCTCAGGAAGCGCTGCACGCAACTCTTCGATCAACGCGAGCGACGGCTCAACCGGCAGAAGGTCGGGCTCTGGGAAATAGCGGTAGTCATCGGCATCGCTCTTGGGGCGACCGGCGCTCGTGACACCGGTGTCTTCGTGCCAGTGGCGCGTCTCCTGAGTGATCGTTCCGCCCTTCTGAAGAATGGCCGCCTGACGCTGGATCTCGTAACGAACGGCACGCTCGACGCTGCGCATCGAGTTCACGTTCTTCGTCTCGGTGCGCGTGCCGAGCTTTCCGGAACCACGAGGGCTCAACGAAATGTTGGCATCACAGCGCAGGTTGCCGCGCTCCATGCGCGCCTCAGAAATGCCGAGCGAACGGACGATGTCGCGAATAGCCGAAACGTACGCTTTGCCGACCTCAGGAGCATCCGCTTCGGTTCCCGTGATCATGTGCGTGACGATCTCGACAAGCGGAACCCCAGCACGGTTGTAATCGACGAGCGAATACTCGGCACCCTGGATGCGACCGGTAGCGCCACCCACGTGAGTGAGCTTGCCGGCGTCTTCTTCCATGTGCGCGCGCTCGATCGGAATCGTGATCGTGCGACCGCTCTCAAGCTCAATGTCGACAGAACCCTCGAACGCGATCGGCTCATCGAACTGGCTGATCTGGTAGTTCTTCGCCAGGTCAGGATAGAAATAGTTCTTGCGGGCAAAGCGCGAACTCGGCGCAATCTGGCAGCCGAGCGCAAGGCCGAGAGAGATCGAATATTTGATCGCCTCTTCGTTGACGACAGGCAAACTGCCGGGCAGACCGAGATCCACCGGAGTGATCATGGTGTTCGGTTCGGCATCCCCCGCGCCAGCCGCAGCAGGGTTCGGCGCATCCGAAAACATCTTGGTCTGGGTATTCAACTCGACGTGCACCTCGAAACCGAGCGTCGGCTCAAATAGTTCGAGTGCTTTGTCGTAGTCCATCAATTCAGCTTTAGCCACCAGACGATTGTACGTGGCGCAGCGGCACCGTATCGGTACCCGGTTCGAGCGGCGCGGAAGCTGGCGCCAAAAGTGGTTCGTCATCATCACTCGGGATCGCTTCAGCCTCGATCGTGAAGTCGCTGAACTTCTCAGACTTCTCAGAACGAACGAAGGCAATCCCGGCAAGGATGAGTGCTCCACCGATGAACTGCATGAGCGACAAGTTCTCGCCAATCAGTAGCCAGGCGTAAATCGCCGCCGTGACAACCTCAAGCAATCCGACGAACGACGCGAGTCGGGAACCGAGCATCTCGCTCGCCATAATGCTCGTCGAGTAGGCGATACCGGTCGCGACAATACCCACGATGAGCAGCGGAACCCACCACGGAGCGACAATACCGAGCATCGTGACATCCACCATTGGCATCTCGAACGGAACGATACCGACAAGGCCAACGAGTCCGAGGATGACGCCACCGATCAACAGTCCAGCCGCTGCCAGAGCAACCGCGGGAAGCCCTTCGCTCGTGCGCGCCGCAATGACGTAGTAAACGGCCGCGCCAACAGCGGCACAAGCGCCAAAGATGATTCCGAGCGGATCGAGAGCTCCGGATCCCTCTGGCGAGACCACCAAAATCAGCCCGCCAAGGGCAACGACCGAGCCAATAAGAACAACAGCCTTGGGCGTGCGTCGCGAAGTAACCCACGCGAAAGCAACCAGCAGCAACGGTGCCATGTACTCGAGAAGAATCGCGATACCAACCGGAATACGCTCGATCGCCGAGAAGTAGACCAGCTGGGTTCCCGAGACGCAGATGATCGCCATCAGGAGGATTCGACTGCGCGCGTACCAGAGCGCGATCCAGCGGCCCTTGAGAGCAAGAATCGCGAACGGCGCCAACACCGCTCCCCCGATGAGCACCCGAAGTGTCACGGCAGCGGCCGGGCTCCACCCGGCTTCGAGAACGGGCTTCACGAGTGCTCCGGATAGTCCAAAACTGGCGGCAGCGATGAGCGCGATGAACATGCCGAAAGTTGTGGAGGAGCGCGTCATGATTGCCGCCTTGAGATCACATTGACTGGTATTTCTGATGACGCTAGTCTGTGAAGAGATAAGGAGTCAAATTGCAGTTTGCACCTGACACAATCGCGTCGCTAGACTTCGCCGTTGCCATTGGAAATACCCACCGGTCCGCCACCAAAAGCGGCATCGACGAACTCGCGACCATCGAACACGTTCACGGATTCTTCACTAAATATCGCTACACCGGCCGCATCGACAACGACCGTGCGGAACTCGCTGAAGTGCGCGCCGCCCGCGAGCGCATCCGCAGCATCTGGAAGCTCACTCGCGACGATGCCGCTAGAGAAATCAACGACCTGCTCGCCGAGGCAAATGCTCTGCCGTTTCTCGCCCGCCATGACGAATTCGACTGGCATCTGCACGCTAATTCTCCGGATGCTCCATTAGCCGAACGTATTCAGTCCGAAATTGGACTCGCGCTCGTCGACGTTGTGCGCACAGACTCCATGTGGCGACTCCGCGGCTGCGAAGCCCCCGACTGCGAGGGAATCATGGCCGACCTTTCCCGCAACGGCTCACGCCGCTTCTGCAGCATCCGTTGTGGCAACCGGATGAGTCAGATTGCGCACCGCGAGCGACAAGCAGCTGACAACGCGTAGCCACACACTCGAGAAGGTGAGCGCGTTAGCGCAGTCACCCCGTGCTTATGATAAGCACAGGGTGACTGGCAGAAATGACGCTCCTTAGCCGAGCG
This sequence comes from Rhodoglobus sp., assembly GCF_053580035.1. Taxonomy (NCBI): domain Bacteria; kingdom Bacillati; phylum Actinomycetota; class Actinomycetes; order Micrococcales; family Microbacteriaceae; genus Rhodoglobus; species Rhodoglobus sp. The sequence continues at coordinate 658,245 of NZ_JBMDVL010000001.1, forward strand.
AAGGAACCTGGCTCGGCAGGGTGTGACCCCACTGCTGTTCGAGCAGACGCTCAAGGGTTGCACCAACTTCGTAAAGCCGGGCGTCGCCGCGAGCGGGAGCCATAATTTGGAAGCCAGTCGGCAATCCATCCTCGGGAGCAAGGCCCATCGGGAGCCCCATTCCGGGGATGCCGGCAAGGTTCGCCGGAATCGTCGTCACGTCGTTGAGGTACATCGCCATCGGGTCTTCGAGCTTCTCACCGAGCTTGAACGCGGTGGTCGGCGCTGAGGGCGAGACGAGCACATCGGCTTTCTCGAAAGCCGCAGCGAAGTCCCGCTGGATGAGCGTGCGAACCTTCTGTGCACTGCCGTAGTACGCGTCGTAGTAGCCAGCACTCAGGGCATAGGTGCCGAGGATGATGCGGCGTTTGACCTCGTCGCCGAAACCGGCTTCACGGGTTGCTGCCATGACGTCTTCAACGGTTCCGCCACCCTGCGGAGTGACCCGAAGTCCGAAGCGGACCGAATCAAATTTGGCGAGGTTGCTCGAGGCTTCAGCGGGGAGGATGAGGTAGTACGCCTCAACGGCGTACTCAAAGTGGGGAGCATCCACTTCAACGATCTCGGCGCCGAAGTCGGTCAGCAGCTGCAGTGCCTCGTGGAAGCGCTGCGAGACTCCAGCTTGGAAACCGGGGCTGTCGAGCTGCTTGATGACTCCGACCCGAACGCCCTTGAGGCTTTCGGCAGCGGCACCAGCCCGAGCTGCGGCGGCAAATGACGGCCACTGCTCATTGAGCGACGTCGAGTCGCGCGGGTCCCAGCCGCCGATGACATCGTGCAGCAATGCCGAGTCAAGAACGGTGCGCGAGACGGGGCCAACCTGGTCGAGCGACGAAGCCAACGCGATCGCGCCGTAGCGGGATACCCCACCATAGGTAGGCTTCACGCCAACAGAACCCGTGACGGATGCTGGCTGACGAATCGATCCACCCGTGTCAGAACCGAGAGCAAGCGGGGCTTCAAACGCGGCGACCGCAGCAGCCGATCCACCGCCGGAACCGCCGGGAATCCGGTCAAGATCCCACGGGTTGCGAGTTGGACCATACGCCGAGTGCTCGGTCGATGACCCCATGGCGAACTCGTCCATGTTGGTCTTGCCGAGCGGAATCAGGCCAGCGGCACGCAGCTTGGCAACGGGTGTTGCATCGTAGGGAGGAACCCAACCCTCAAGGATTTTGGACCCAGCAGTGGTCGGCATGTCGATCGTGCACAGCACGTCTTTGACGGCAACGGGCACACCGGCGAGCTCGCCAAGTGACTCCCCTGCCGCACGACGCTCATCGATGCGCTTGGCGTTGGCCAGAGCATCCGCAGACACATGCAAGAACGCATGAACCTTGCCATCGACGGCAGCGATACGGTCGAGGTGAGCTTGGGTTGCTTCAACCGAGGAGACGTCGCCGGAACTCAACTTGGTAGCCAGCTCGGACGCCGACAAGCGGGTGAGGTCGTTCAGATCTGCCATTACTGCTCTTCTCCCAGAATCGCGCTAACCGCAAAACGTGCACCATCGTGCTCGGGTGCTCCTGCCAGTGCCTGCTCGGTAGTGAGCGTCACGCCGGGAACATCAGGGCGGAACACATTGCTGAGCGGAATGGGGTGACTCGTCGCCGGAACATCGTCGGTAGCGACTTCGCTGACTTTGGCCACAGAATCGACGATCGCACCAAGCTCGCCAGTGAGCTTCTCGATTTCGTCAGTGGTGAGGGCGATACGGGCGAGCGAGGCGAGGTGCGAAACGACCTCGCTGGTGATCGCACCAGGATTGGTGTCAGTCATGGAGCTCCGAAGATGGGAAACAGACAGGGAACCGTCTAAGTGTATTCGGCTTAGCGCGCAGCGAGGAGCGACAGGGCGAGAGCGGGCACGCTAGCTCTGCGAATGCGAGGTTGTCGCGATAGCGCGTTGCACCACCGGTTCCCCTTCGGCGATTACAAGGTCGCTGCGACCGATGCAGATGAGCGCGAAATTGCGCATCGCTTCGCTACCGGGGGTGAAGTACTCGTTGTGACCGACTGAGCCAGAGAGGGACCGTTTCATGATGACGTCGAAACCGCCGCCAACACCCAATGACTTGGCGCCGAACGACGCCGCTCCAGGATCTGGCCCAAAATACGAGCTATTGGGGATCGGGTCCCAGGCGGCTTCTCCGACGAAAACGTTACCGTTGCGAACGTGCAGATCGTCAACGGATTCTGCGGGGCTACCTGGCGAACCGACCATGGCAAGTGCATCGATCTCAAAGCTGTACTCCGACAACGCCATCATCGCGGCGGTCGTGCCGTACGAATGAGCTACCACTGAGACATACGGCTGATCGGCGCCACGTTCTGCTTGGAGCCCGAGAATCGCTGCCGCAAGGCTGTCTCGACCTTGATCAGCGTTGTCGATTGCTCCGACATTTGTCAGGTTCGGGGTGTCGTAGCCAATCCACGCAACCGTGGCAACTGAATTGTTGTGCACGAATACCGATTGCGCATCGAAGTAATCGAGCCACATCTGCTGCTGGCAATACAGCTCATTGGCTGCATCTACCCAGTACGACATTTGACCTTCAATGGTGAAGAACATGCCGGGAACAAGAAAACTCACATAGTCCGCAGTAGTGAGGTCACCCAGCACGATTGCGGCACGACCCTGACCCGAAACATCGAGCGTTACAAGGGTGCGTTCTGGCTCATCATTGTCATAAACGAGAGCCTCAGAAATCGACGAAAGCATACTCAGTTGCTGATGCGCGTTCTGCTGTACGGCGCGGCCCGCGTCTGAGTTCATCACTGTTGTGAGTTCAGAAATTGTCTGCGTAAGCATTGTGCGATTGCTAGTGTCGCGAATTGTGTACGGAACACCTTCAAGGTTGCCAACCAGCTGAGGAGAAGCGATTTCGAGGGCCGTTCGGCGATCGGCATCGAGGTCGCCCCACCACAGTGCAACTTCTTGGGCCGGAGGTTGCTCACCAAGCAATTGGTCGACGGCCGCGGGTCGAGACTCAAAATACTGAGAAATATTTCCGGCCGGAATGCGCGCAAGCGTGGACAGCGTTTGCGCACCAAAAGATGCTGAAGCGGAGAACACCCCAGTGCCACGGTCAACGACGGGGCCCACGAAAGCGGGTGGGGCATCGCTCGTCACTATGGACTCGAAAGTTACTGAGGGCATAGCAGACGCCTCGGTGGCGGGTAAGCCGACAACCGAGGTGGCTATAACAACTGCAATTTCGAATAGCAACGCCGGGTATTCCCCTCAAGAACGATTGCCGCGTGCCATCCCCGCACGCGAACACGTTTTGTATAACCTTAGGGCAAAATACCCCGTTCGGGGGTCGAATGCTTGTTTTTAGCTGGTGAGCAACTAGTCACCAAGAGCTGAAGGCCCCTCGTTGAGGAGCCTCGCAAACTGCGCCGCATCAAGAATCCGGATCCCCAATTCTTCTGCTTTGGTCAGTTTAGAGCCCGCGCCGGGGCCCGCAGCGACATAGTCGGTTTTTTTGCTCACGCTGGATGCCGCTTTTGCCCCAGCCGCGATGATTGCCTCTTGGGCTCCTTCACGAGTAAAGCCGTCGAGACTGCCTGTTGCGACGATCGTGAGTCCAGCGAGAACGCCGTCATTCGACTGGGCGGCCCCGGGGCCAGGATGCCCGGGAGTTGTCCACTGAACGCCGGCGGCAGCCCACCGAGAAACGATCTCTTGATGCCAATCAACTTCGAACCAGTCGGCGACCGAGTCAGCAATAATTTGGCCAACTCCGTCAACAGCCGCAAGCTGCTCTCGGGTTGCCGAACGAATCGCATCAAGCGAACCGAAGTAGTCGGCGAGGGCTCGTGCCGCTACAGGGCCAACATGACGGATGCTGAGGCTCACCAAGAGGCGCCACAGTGGCTTAGTTTTCGCCTCACTCAGATTGGCGATGAGCTTGAGCGCGTTGCTCGAAGGTACGGCGTGCTCGTCGCCAGCAAATTCGGTAGCAGCAGGATCGTACGAGGGATCGGCACCAGCACCCGCTACTTTTCGCAACCGGCTAAACGGCGTGATCGTCCGTTCAGCGCCGTCGTCATCAGTGACAACTTCCCCGGTCTCGGAATCACGCACGGCGACAACGATCGGAAATAGGTCTTCGACCGTGAGATCGAACAGGCCGGCTTCATTGATGAGCGGCGGAATCTCGGGATACTTCGGCTGAGTCAGAGCTCGCGCCACTACTTCTCCAAGCACTTCGATGTCGAGTCCGCCTCTGCTGCCAGCGTGTTCGACCCGCCCCCGCACTTGCGCCGGACAACTGCGAGCGTTCGGGCAGCGCAAATCAATGTCGCCCTCTTTCATCGGGCGCAACGGTGTATTGCATTCTGGGCAGAGTTTGGGCATGACGAACGCACGCTCAGTGCCATCGCGAAGCTCTTCGACCGGGCCGAGGATCTCCGGAATCACATCTCCGGCTTTTCGCAAGACAACAGTGTCTCCGATGAGAACACCCTTGCGCTTCACTACATCCTGATTGTGGAGGGTGGCTTGCCGTACTACTGAACCGGCAACATGAGCGGGCTCCATTACCGCATACGGAGTGGCCCGACCCGTGCGACCAATACCGACCACAATGTCGAGAAGCTTGGTGTTTACCTGCTCTGGCGGGTACTTATAGGCAATTGCCCAGCGCGGAGCACGTGACGTGGCCCCCAACTCATCATGGAGGGCAAGTTCATCAACTTTGATGACGATCCCGTCGATCTCATGTTCGACACTGTCGCGGTGTTCTCCGTAATAGCGGATGAACTCTGCCGCTTTCTCTCCGGAATCAACAACGCGAAAATGGGTGCTTGTTGGCAATCCCCACGTGGCGAGCACTCCGTAGATTTCACTCTGGCTGCGGATGGGCTCGTGGTGGGCGCGCGTGCCGTCCCACGCTCCAATGCCGTGCACGAGCATCCGTAGCGAAGACAACCTGCGCCGCATGTGCGCGAGCTTCTCTTCTGACTTGCCCTCAGACTTCTGCCGAAGCGAGCCAGCGGCCGCATTGCGAGGGTTCGCAAAAACTTTCTCACCGATGCGAGTCTGTTCCGCATTGAGTTCGCGGAACAATTCGAGAGGAATAAAGACTTCTCCTCGCACCTCAACGATCGGCGGATGACCTGTTCCTGCCAGACGCTGGGGAATTCCCTCAACTCGAACAACATTCTCGGTTACGTCTTCACCGACTCGACCATCTCCGCGAGTGGCAGCGCTCACCAGCACACCATCGATATACCGAAGATTGATCGCAAGACCATCGATCTTGAGCTCACACAAGAAATCAATATGGCGAGCGGAAGATCGCTCGACCTTCGCTGCCCACTCAGCGAACTCTTCAACCGAGAACACATTGTCAAGACTCAGCATGCGTTCCACGTGCTCGACAGGGTCGAACAGCGTGGCGGCTCGGCCACCAACTCGCTGAGTCGGGCTATCTTGACTCTGAAGTTCTGGATGATCAAGCTCGAGTTGTTCGAGCTGCTTGATCAGGTCGTCGTATTCGGCATCGTCAACGAGGACTTCATCGCGAACGTAGTAGGCGTCTCGCAGTTCGAGAATGCGGGTCGTAAGCGCGGAAACTTCGTCACGCGCGGCTGCGAGAGCCGGGTCAGTCGTCTCGGCGACCTGATCGTCAGATTCGCTCGCTGAACCGGATTTTTCGGTGTTGTTGGCCACAGGTCAAGTCTAAACAGGGCCTACGACGAAACCTGCGCACGGAGGAAATCGGCGGCAGTTATGCAGACTAGACCTGAGCAGGAACCGCAGACACAGACCGTGCGATTGTGCACTGACCCAAAACGCGAGTACCGACGTAGAGCACAGCTGTTTGCCCTGGCGCGACGCCATTGAGAGGCTCGTGAGGGGTGACGACAAGTTCTGGGCCAATCTCATTGCCCTCTGCGTCAACGGCGGCAGGATCGAGTCTGGCAACAGCAGGCATCGGGTCAGAGTGAGCGCGCACCTGGACGTGGCACTCAAAACTTTCGCCTGGCTCAGAAATGTATCCCGACTCAAGCGGGTCGAGTCCTGCCCAAGAAAACTTAGAGCCGGCAATTTCAGCCAATGCGAGCGCTTCGCGTGGTCCGACAACAACCTGGTTGGTCTTCGGTCGAATCTCCAGAACGAATCGCGGCTTGCCATCGTCGGTGGGATAACCCACGTTCAGGCCCTTGCGCTGACCGATCGTGAAAGCGAGGGCGCCCTCGTGCTTGCCAAGGACTTCACCATCGCGGCCCAAAATTTCGCCCTGCTCAGCTCCGACTTTGTCGGCAAGCCAACCACGAGTGTTGCCGTCAGGAATGAAGCAAATGTCATGCGAATCAGGTTTGTTGGCTACGGAGAACCCGCGTTCCGCTGCCTCAGCGCGAATTTCAGCCTTGGATGGGGTCGCCCCGAGCGGGAACATGCTGTGAGCCAGTTGCTCTGTCGTGAGAACGCCTAGTACGTAGGACTGATCCTTCGCCCAGGCCGCTGCGCGGTGAAGCTCGCGATTGCCATGCTCGTCGTCAACGATATTGGCGTAGTGGCCAGTTGCAACGGCGTCGAAACCTAGAGCGACGGCCTTCTCCAACAAAGCAGCGAACTTGATGCGCTCATTACAGCGCATGCAGGGGTTCGGAGTGCGGCCCGCCGAGTATTCAGCGATGAAATCATCGACAACGTCGAGCTTGAAACGCTCGGAGAAATCCCACACGTAGTACGGGATGCCAATGATGTTGGCCGCCCGCTGCGCGTCCATCGAATCTTCGATTGTGCAGCAGCCACGTGCTCCCGTGCGCAGGGTTCCTGGTTGCCGGCTCAGCGCCAGATGCACCCCAACAACCTCGTGCCCTGCCTCGACTGCCCGCGCGGCAGCAACCGCGGAGTCCACTCCGCCACTCATCGCCGCTAAAACCTTCATAAAACCAGTGTACGAGACGCGTTGCTGGGCAAGTTCTTACTGCGGGATGTCGGTGAGGGTCTTCTCGACCCCGGCCAGTCGGCTTTCTACGGCATCCAGTCGCTCAAGGAGGGATCGGTTGGTTTCGAGAGTTTGCTCGACGAGTGCTCGATAGTCGCCGCCGGCTTGGGCGTCAGCCACGTGTTTTGCTGTCTCCGCTTTCTTGTTCACTGCGTTGGTAATGACACCGGCGATGATGCCGGTGATGGCGATTACGCCGATCCAGAACCAGAGACTAAAGAAGATTTCCATTACTTTCCTTTGTGAGAGTTTGTGCTGGCGGGTTGTTTGTCGATTACTTCGGTGGTGTCTAGGTTGTGTCGTTCTTGCGCTGACTGAGCTACCGCTCGAGCAAGTAATGCTGGAGTCACGGTGATGCGAAAGGGCACAACTTCAAAGAACTTGAGTGCTTTGCCGTCGTCGCTGAGCTCGTGATGGCCGGCGACGAAGCCAGATTCTTCGAGCTTTGCGAGGTGCATGTAGAGAAGTGGCCGCGACATTCCCACTCGTCTGGCGAGATCGCTGACGTGGGCTTGTCCGCCAGCGAGTTCCGCGAGAATGCGCATGCGTTGCGGGTTGGCAACGGCAGCCAACCAGGCACCGAGCTCATCAGAGTTCACGAGCATCCCTTCATCTGTAATAAAAAACTTACAGGTGAAGGTAAATTCTGTCAACGCGCGCGTCCTGAATGCGCCCCGAGGCCACCCTAGGCTTCTGGATAGTGGCCAAGAATCGTGTCCCGGCTCGAATACCCGGCAGCCGTCGCCTGTTCGACCGCACGCGGCAGAGCATCAACGAACTGCGCAATCTCAGCAGCCGTCGTCGTCTCCCCCAGCGAAATTCGCAGTGCGCCCCTCGCGGTTGGCTCATCGAGCCCCATCGCAAGCAGCACATGACTAGCCTCAGGGACTCCGGCCTGACATGCCGATCCAGTCGAGACGCTAAACCCGGCCACATCGAGAAGAAACAGCAAAGAGTCACCCTCGCAACCAGGGAAAGTGAAGTGAACGTTTCCCGGCAGCCTGTGCTCGGGATCGCCACGAAGGACCGCAGCAGGAACCGCGTTTCGCACCCCAGAGATCAGCTCATCGCGCAATTCACTCAGCCGTCGTCCGGTGTCAGCCAAGTCACCAGTTGCCTCCCGCGCTGCGGCAGCAAAAGCCACAGCACCAGGAGCATCCAGCGTTCCTGATCGAGCTCGCTGCTGGCTACCACCATGAATCAGCGGCGTCACTGTCGCCGAACGCGCAATGACCAGAGCGCCAACCCCGACCGGTCCCCCAATCTTGTGAGCCGACACGCTCAGGGCTGCAACGCCAGCCGCATGAAAGTCGATCGGGACATAGCCAAAAGCAGAGACAGCATCTACGTGCACCGGAACACCGTGACCATGCGCAAGCGTCGAAATCTCAGAAACCGGCTGAAGGGTACCGACTTCGTTGTTAGCCAAGAGCATCGTGACAAGGGCGACATCATCCGCGAGCGCATCGCGAACGTAATCAACGTCTATGCGACCGAAAGCGTCAACAGGAATCCAATCCAGCACCGCTCCATCGTGCTCGCGCATCCACTCAACGGCATCAATCGTCGCGTGATGTTCGGCTCGCGCAACCAAAATACGTGGGCGGGAAACCTCAGTCGAGTTTCGGGCCCAAAACAACCCCTTGATAGCCAAGTTGATTGATTCGGTGCCCCCTGAGGTGAAAGTCACCTCAACGGAATCCGCACCAAGACTGGCAGCGACCGTCTCTCGCGCTTCTTCGAGCATCCGTTTTGCCGACTGCCCTTGGGAATGTATTGACGATGGATTGCCCACTACCGGCAGTGCCGCAGCGAACGCGTCAACAACGGAAGGACGCATCGGCGTCGTGGCCGCATGATCCAGATAGATAGTCACTGTTTCTCCGCTACTCTCGCGTGCACTCCCCATGGATGCTCGCGTGTCATTACTCTAGATCGCATGCGCCAACGCTTCGACTCCGCCACCGGCCCAACCGAGAGTTGTGAGCGCTGATGGCACTCGGCACCCCCGCGACGGTTGCGCTCGACACCACGGGGATCCCCTTCACGCCGCACCCCTATGAGCACAGCTCACGCGCCGTCGAATTTGGTCGTGAAGCCGCCACCGAATTGGGAATCGAACCCGAGAGAGTATTTAAAACGCTCATGGCGGTGGTCGACGACGAACTCATCGTTGCCGTTGTCCCTGTCTCAGGAAAGCTCGATCTCAAAGCGCTCGCGAGTGCTGTCAACGGCAAGCGCGCGGCGATGGCCGATCCTGTCGTAGCTCAACGTCGCACCGGTTACGTTGTTGGGGGCATCAGCCCCATCGGTCAAAAAACCGCCAACAGAACCGTTATCGACGAAACCGTTGAGCTATTTGAGACCGTGTTTGTCAGCGGCGGAAGGCGCGGATTCGACATCGAGCTCACACCAAGCGACTTAGTTCGAGCTACCGACGCAACAATCGCGGCAATCGCACGCGACAGCTAGCAACAGCCAGCAATGCTAGTAAAGAAGCAGAGTCAATCGGCGACGCGCGTCAACAACTCGAGGGTCTTCGGCGCCAGCGATTTCAAAATAGTCGAGCAATCGAGTGCGGATGCTGTTCTTGCCTTCTGCATCAGCGGCAGGATAGAGCTCGAGCAAGCGACCAAACGCATCACCGAGGTGCCCGCCAGAAACGTCAAGATCGGCGACAGCGAGTTGTGCGTCAACGTCGGTGAGATCTTGAGCTGCCGCGCTGCGCACAGATTCGGCTGTCTTGTTCTCGAGACGAGCGAGTAGCGACACCTGGGCGAGTCCAGCGACTGCCTGCTGATCGCGAGGGTTCTGCGCGATCGCCGTTTCGTACTTCGAGATTGCGGTCGCAAAGTCTCCAGCGGAGATTGCATCAAAGGCCTCTTGGTGCAGCGGTGGTAGCGGCTCTTCGACAGGCTCGTCGGCGCTTTCCCCCGAGGGGTCCGGTGCGGGAAGCGTTCCTGTCACATTGCTCTCGGCAGCGAGCGTCAACACTTGGTCGAGAACCTCTGTGAGATCGTTCGCCGCCATCACTCCAGCGAAGAGCTGCACTGGTCGTCCACCGATAACGGCGGCAACGGTGGGAACCTGCTGCACCTGAAATGCCTGCACGAGTTGGGGATTGCTCGTAGCATCGACTGTCACCAAGGCAAACTTGCCAGAATACGCTGCGATCGTCGGCTCCAACGTTGGCTCAATGCCTTGGCCATAGAACTCCACGATCACCGGAACGGTGTTCGAAAGTTCAAGCACTTGAGTGAACGACGCATCGTTTACATTTGTGGCGAATCCCGACGGCTGCGGGGTTTCTCCCGTTCCCGCAGGTGCGGGGGGCGCATTGTGCTGGCGAACCAACGATGAGAGGTCGACTGCACCGCGCAAGCTAGCGGCGTTCAGTGGGGCGTTTGTCAATTCAACTCCGATGCTGCAACAAGTCCTTGGGTGTATCCGAGCAGTACGATCTTTTCTCCACTACCGGCTGCCGGAACATAGAAGAGTAGCTGATCTCCGTAGGTAGATTTGATTCCGGTTTCGGTGATCGAAATCCCCGAAAGCGCCTTCGTCTGACCACTAAAAGTTACTGCGGAGCCTTCTTCTTTTGGCTTCGCAACCTTGGTCTCGTAGAGATGCACGGCAACGATCGCACCAGCGTCAATGGTCGCCATTGCTATGGGATCGGTTGAGCCGAGTTCGTGACCATAGGTGAGCGTGGCCGTAGTCGATAGCTCGGCTTTCTCGGCTTGCTTCACGGCAAGACCGACGTTGACCCGCAGGCTGTCGCCCTCGGCTTCAAAGTCAAGGTAGGAGTCACTGTCGACATCCTGCTCGAGAATTTCGGCGTAGTCGAGTGCCACTTCGGTCGGTGACGAGCGAAGCAAGCCACTGTCTGCTGCCAAGCGTGACGTTCCTACGCTGGCGGCTACGACATCCGGGAACACGATTGAGGGCTCGAGGTTGATCGAGTAGCTCACTTTGTAATTCTCGCGAGGTGACGCCTGCTCGAGGAAGAGCGCAATCGGGGCCACAGCACTGTCTGACTCATCCAGGATGATCGTAAATACGGTGCGCGGCCACGAATCTGTCTGCTGTGGAAGCGTCAGCTGCACCGGTCCGTCAGGAACAGCAATGGGTGCGGCAATGGAACTATCTGCCTTGCGCATTTTGTAGTTCGCTAGACGATATTCAAGGGCAGCTTCGGCAAAGCGAGTCTTGATGAGATCGGTGTCGCGAGATTCGTCTGCTTCGAGCGAAACAGCGCTGACCCGCGCAACGATTTTCTCCACCTGACGCACGGTAACGGCCGGCATCGGGGACTCACTGCCCGCAGAGGTCGAAGTGGGGGTCGGAACCGGGGCACTAGCGTCGTCGGCGGAGCCTGACGGTGACGCAATGGTGCATCCGCTCAAGATCAGAGCGCTCAGCAAGACAGCAGGAACAGCAATGCGCTGAGGCGATGTGATCGTCGCGGTCTCGCCGGTCTTTGTCGACCGCCTCGCCGGCTTGTATAGCGGCTTCTTCGGAACCTTAGGCATTTTTTGCGGAGTGCGACGGGGACCGCCAGCACGACGCATGTGGTGTACGGCCCACATGAGGAAGATCAGGCCAAGAAGAAGGATGGCCGCACCGCCAGTGATGAGAGGGGCTGCCCACGGAGTGGTGTTGTCTAGTGGCCACGAAAGCGCAACTCCGCTCGGAGCAGGCTCCACCCCATCCGCCGCCAAGATAAACGACACATCAGAGGGGATCTTGACCGTCAGCGCGAGTTCGAGATCGGCCGTGTAGCTTTCGAGCCACAGGTCAGAATCGTAGGGATCGGGAACTTCCTGCTCGGTACCGCTGACTTCTTCGGTGATGAGTTCACCCGTACCAGGGTCGATACTCACCTTGTTGTAGCTGGCGTCACCCACCCACGCGAGTACGTCTGATGTGCTGCCGTAAGCGGCAACGATGCGACCTGGACCAGTAACGCTAATAGTCTGCTTGCCCTCATAGGCGTTCAAAGCTGCTCCATCGATCACCGTCAAGGGGGCAGTGCCATCGAACTCGGCCGACACGCTGACCTCATCTGGGGTCGCAAGAATGGTTTGCTGCGCAATGCCGTAGCCGATCATCACGGCTGCGAGCATAAAGCTAACTATGGCGAGAACGAATCTCACTATCTCTCCTTTCGCGCTGCCTACAGTGACTTACGTCACAAAACCCTTCGCCACGTTGGCGGAACCCCAGTACGGTCTGCAGGTCAAGGGCCCGATTTAGGCGGGTAGGCAACAACAAAGACGTTCAAGAATAGCGGATGGGCGTGTGCGCACCTAGTCCTGCGTCTGGGAACTGTCTGAGAGAACGTTGAGTGCCGATTGCCCATCGAGACCAAAATGACAGTTAGCCGCTCCGCACCACTAAACTCTAGAAGTCCTTTCCGCTGACTCCGAGGAGACATCTTGGCCGCGAACGATACTGATTTCGGCACCGAAATGCGCGGCTACAAGAAGGACGACGTCGACAAGCTTATTGGCGAACTCCGTCGTGAACTTGTTGCCGCCAAAGCTGACCGCACCGCTTCCACCAAAGAGGTAAAGCGACTCCTTGCCGTTAATGAGGATCTGCAGGCCGAGCTCGACGAAACAGGGAGTCCGACCTATAGCGGTCTCGGCTCGAAGCTTGAGAGCATGCTTCGCGTCGCAGAAGAACATTCAACGCAACTCATCAGCCAAGCAGATATCGACGCCGAAAAGATGCGTAAAGCCGTCCAGGCTGAGACGACGAATCTGCGCAATGAAACTGCGACCGAGTCAGAGCGCATTCTGGCGGACGCTAGTCGCGAAGCGGATGCTCTTGCACATTCATCCCGCGACGAGGCAGACGCTCTCATTGCCCATGCACGTGACGAAGCAGCGCAGCTCACCTCTGACGCGGCACGCGAAGCAGCAACTATTCGTGGCGCTGTTGCTACCGAAGCTGCGGATGCTCGCACCTCCGCTAAGCGTGAGGCTGCAGCCCTTCGCGCCGAGACCGAGCGGGCAATGACCGAACTCCGCGCGAGCACAGCAACTGAAGTTGCTGAGGCACGCGAAGCTGCCGAAGCACTCGCACGAGATGCCGAACTCGGCCGGGCTACATTCGAGGCTGAGAACACGAAGCAACGCGAAGACCTCGAACACGATGTCGAGCAAGCACGCACCGATCTGGCTCGAGAGATCGAGACAGCGCGTGCAGAGCTGGAAGCCGAAACAACCGCCGCCCGCGACACTCTTGCCAACGAGACCAAAGCTGCCCACACCAAGCTAGCGAACGAAACCACATCCGCCCACGCGAAGCTGGCGAACGAAACCAACGCCGCTCAGGCGAAGCTCAAGGCCGAACTTGATGCGGCATACGCTGCGCTCGAAACCGAGACCAGCACCGCTCGAGCCGCTGTCGAGGCAGAGGCCGCGAGCATCCGCAACGAGCTCGAAAAAGACGTGCTTGCGGCGCGAACAGCGCTTGACGCAGAACTTTCAGAGGCCCGCGAGCAGTGGGAACAGGAAGAACGAGAAGCGAGAACGCAACTCGAGAGCGACATTGTCACCACCCGCGCTGCCCTCGACGACGAGGTCTCAACGACCCAGGCGGCCCTCGAACACGAAGTGACGAGCACGAAAGCTGCGCTCGAACAGGAAGTCACCACCACCAAGACGGCGCTCGACCAGGAAGTTAAAGTCACCAAGGCTGCGCTTGAGCAAGAAGTCACGACCACTCGCTCGAACCTTGAGCAGGAAGTCGCGACTGCGAAGGCAGCCCTCAACGATGAAGTGACAACGACTCGCGCTGAGCTCGAAGCCCACGTCAAAACATCACGAAGTGAGCTTGCTGCTGAGCAAGCAGCACTGAAGAAGGCGCTAGACCGCGAAGTTACCTCCACCAAGAAGGCACTCGCCAAGGAAGTCAGCACAACGCGTGCCGCTCTCGAGAACGATGTCGAGACCACCCGCTCGGGACTTGAAGAAGAAATCAGCACCGCGCGCAGCGCCTTCGAAAACGAAAGCGCAACAGCTCGTGCCCAATTCGAAGCCGAGATGACTGAACGCCGCAACGAACTTGAAGCAGAAATCGCAACGGGAACTGCTGGCCTCGAAGAAGAGATGGCTCGCCGTCACGCTGACCTTGACGCTGAAATCGACAACAAGCGCACTGCTCTTGAGACCGAGGACGCCGAAACTCGCACCGCCCTTGCCCACGATGTGCAGAAACAGACTGCAGACCTCGAACGGGACATCGCTCGCCAGCGCGCCGAACTGGCGAACGAAGTCGAGTCGACTCGAGCATCCATTCAGCACCAGCGTGAAGAGACCCGAACCGCAATCGAGCGCGAAGCCGAAGCCGCACGCATCGCTCTAGAACAAGAGCTCGCTGTGCGACGCGATGAGGCGGAGAAGGAGTTCTTGGCCCAGCACAAAGAGGCATCAACTCAGACCCAGAACTACCTCGAAGAGGCTCAAGCCCAGTTGGGCGAGGCTGTGCGCGAAGCGAACGCCAAACGTCACGAGGCCGAGGAGCTCAGCACCAGTTCTCAGGCAGAAGCGAAGTCAGTTCTGGCTGACGCAGCCGAGCGCGCGGCCAATGAAATCGCGGATGCGGAACAGCGCGCAAAGTCGCTTGTCGACGATGCCGAGAAGCGTTCTAATGAACTCATTAGCGATGCCGAAGAACGCCTGTCCAAGATCAAGGCAGAGCGCGAGACAGTTGCTGGCTACTTCGAGAACCTTCGTGGAGTTCTGAACCAAGCCGAGGATGTTGACCGGTAAGTTGCCCGCTGGCATCTAGAATTACGTCCAGCCTGACACCTCGTCGCCTCAGGCTGGACGGAGCCTCGCTATGAAGATTCTTAACCCCTTTCGCCTCGGTCTTCTTGGCGGTCTTGGTGTGCTCGTCGCCGTGGGAATCGGCCAGACGATCATCTCCTTGGCGACGATTCTCACCTACGTCGGGGCAGCACTCTTCCTTGCACTCGGTCTCGACCCGGTAGTGACGTGGCTTGAAACTAAGAAATTTCCCCGCTGGACCGCCATCCTCACTGTCCTCGCTGGCGTTCTTGGCGTGTTCGCTGGCCTGGTTTTTGCGATCGTTCCCGTGATCGCTGAGCAAGTGCGTAATGCCACTCGAGCAATCCCCCGGCTCGTAACAGCGTTCTTCGACGGAACGATCAAGGAAAACGTTGAAACTGCACTTCCTTGGCTCAAGGTTGAGGACCTCCTCGACGGTTTCACCACGTGGCTAACCGAGCTCGACTTCACGACCATCGGCGGCGGCGTCTTTGCTGTCGGAATCGGAATCGCTACCGGCATTACCGGGGCGATTATCGTGCTCATTTTGACGATCTACTTTGTGTCGTCCATCAACAACATCAAGTCGGGAATCTACCAACTCGTTCCCGCCACAAAGCGTGCCAAGTTCATCGACCTTGCTGAGCAAGTAAGCACAGCAGTCGGTCGATATGTCATTGGCCAAGGTTCACTCGCCCTCGTCAACGGCGTGCTCTCCTTCATTGTGCTCACGTGGGTCTTCCCGGCATTCGACCTGCCGGTCAAGTACTCGGCGCTGCTCGCTTTTATCGCCTTCTTGGGCTCGCTGATTCCGCTCGTGGGAACGCTAAGCGGTTCGGTAGTGATCACCCTGCTGGTTCTGCTCTTCAACGGTCCACCAAGCGTCATCGCCGTGGGAATCTACTATCTGATCTATATGCAGATTGAGGCCTACCTACTCAACCCACGAATCATGAGCAAAGCTGTGAAACTTCCCGGAGCCCTCGTCGTGATCGCAGCTCTCGCCGGAGGAACGCTCCTCGGGATCCTTGGCGCTCTCATTGCAATTCCTGTTGCGGCAGCAATCCTGCTCGTCGTTCAGCAAGTGATTGTTCCCCGCCAGGCCGATCTCTAAGCGGACGGCGGTCAACAGGCCGTTTAGAGCGGTTGAGCGGCCTCCGGAGGCCACGTGCGGGGCAATGGCAACACCATCGGGTTCAGTCGGGCAACGATCTCACTGAGCACACGGTACGTCTGCGCTTCTCCCACCCACAGGTGCTTTCCGCCCTCGACAACGACGAGCTCTATTTCAGGCACCGATGCGAAACGTTTTGCCGCCTCCTCTGGCCGCAAGTAGTCGTCAAGTTCCGGAATAATCGCGACCAAGCGACGTTCATCCCCTGCCCACGCGGCAACCTCGGCAGCACTGGCACGGTGGAGTGGCGGCGAGAGCAAAATCGCGCCGTCAACGGGATGTTCGCGACCAAATTTGAGAGTCACCTCAGTGCCGAATGACCAGCCCAACAGCCACACATTCGGCAAGCCTCGCTCGCGCACAAAGTTCATGGCAGCAGCAAGATCGAACTGTTCTTGTTCGCCTTCGCCGAATGACCCCTCCGACGTACCGCGTGGCGAAGTAACCCCGCGAAAGTTGAAACGCAAGACCGCGACATCCGCCAGCGCTGGCAGGCGTGCCGCAGCCTTGCGAATGATGTGGGAATCCATGAAACCACCGGCAGTTGGCAGGGGGTGCAAGGTGACAAGCGTCGCAGCGATATGACCGGACTCGGGCAAAGTGAGTTCCCCAACCAACGTGAAACCGTCGCTGGTGTGCAGCTCGATATCTTCGCGTGTAGCAGGAAGTTCGCTAGCGCCTCGGATGGTTTCACTCACGTACGGTTCTCACAATCTGATTTTCCAGCAGTGCTGGTGCCAATGACGCCGTGCTGCAAGATCGTCTGCTGCGCCCATGATGCCGTCGGCGCGCCAAGTGACGGTGTGGGCGACTCCCACCGAAACAGGTTGAGAGCATCCTGGACAGGTATAAGTTTTGACCGCGCTACCTGAGGAAACAGGCTGAACATTCCATTCGCCGTCAGATTTGTGCTCAGTGCGTCGAGAACCAAAAAGTACCTGATTCAGGTCACCGCGGTCATCATCATCGGGGCGACGCCGTCCGCGGGGGCGATTCGAACGAGGCATAGTTCAAGCTTATGCGCTCGATCGGGAACGGCTAGTACCAGCCGTGGCTTTCAGAATAGGCCCAGGCGTCGCACGGAGTGCCGTAGCGGCCCGAAATGTAGCTAAGACCCCAGTTAATCTGGGTTGCCGGGTTCGTTGCCCAGTCGGCGCCAGCAGTGGCCATCTTGCTGCCAGGGAGCGCTTGTGGGATGCCGTACGCGCCACTCGACGAGTTCATCGCGTAAACATTCCAACCTGATTCGCGATTCCACAGGCTTACCAAACAGTTGTACTGATCGGCGCCCATACCTCGTGACGTGAGGATCGACAGCGCGATTGCTTGAGCTGTTCCAGGATCAGGAACTCCAGCGGCAGGGGCAACAGGGGCAGCCGGAATTACGGGCTCGACGACAATTTCTTTAACCGCAAGCTTGTCGCGCGCGATTTCATTGACGAAACCTTCCGCGACGGTTATTGACTGAACTTCAGCGCGCTCGACGGCGGCGAGCGGAACGCTCGAAGCAGACACTGTGCTCACGGGATTTGGCGCAGCCATGACGAAGGTAGCGACAAACCCGAGACTCACTATCGATGCGAAGAGTCGAAGACTCAACGACGAACGTGTGTGGCGTCCAGAAAGATCCGCGCTCTGGCTTTTAGCCTGGGCGCGGAGGATTGCTGTTCGCGAATTTTTGACCACAATAAGTGCGATATTAGCCCACTCACCTGAAAAAACAGAGGGAACTAGCGAACCGCCAGCATTACATCAATCACGCTGTCGAGCAGATAGTCCACTTGCGCCTCACGATATCCGCCTTTAGTGCTGCGGAAAGCAACAGTGCGCACTCGTTCGATTGTGAGCGGTGCACCGTTCTGAAAGTAGTTGGCCAGTTCTTCCGCGAACGCATCGACATCTTTTATCGCGTAGCCGCGAGTAAACGAGCTAACTCGCGAAAACTTCTTGCCCTTGTGACGTGCCAGGCGATTGAGAATCTCTTGCGCTTCTGAACGAGCATTTGCGTACCATGCCGACTCACCGAGCTCGGCAATGGAGCGATCACGTTCACGAGCGGCGAAAGCGTCTTCGAGACGCTCAAGTGCAGAGTCAACATGCACGGGCGAGTAGCCGCCCTTCTGCATTGCGAAAGCAAGCTTTCGGATAGTGCGCGAAGAGACCACGGCACTATCGGTTCGATCGGAAGTGTAGGCGCTGCGAGCCTCCTCGAGGAAGTCCTCGACTTGGTCAACGTTGTAGCCCAACTTTGACTTTCGGGTGCGGGGGAAAGTGGTGCTCACGGTTCTATTGTGCCTTACGCGAAGATAAGAAACAGCGCGTAGCCAGCTGCGGCCGACAGCAGCGATGAATCGACCCGGTCGAGGAAGCCACCGTGGCCGGGAAGCCACGTGCTGATGTCTTTGATTCCCAAGTCACGCTTGATCAGCGACTCGGCTAGGTCACCCATAGTTGCCGTGCCGAGAATAACGAGTCCAAAGATTATTCCCACCCACACAGGCTGGTCAATCATGAAGAGCGCCAGCAGCACTCCGGCGGTCACCGAAGCGAGCGCAGCTCCGGCGAATCCCTCCCACGTCTTATTGGGACTAATCGTCGGTGCCATCGGATGCTTGCCAAAGGAAAGACCACTCGCATACGCCCCAATATCGCTGACAACAACGACGATCAGCATTGCCAGCGTCCACCACTGGCCACCATCTTGAGTCGTCAGCAAAACGGTGAAGCTCGCCAAGAATGCGACATAAAGCATGACGAAAACGCCAGCACCGAGATCTCTGAGAACAGCGCGCACTGGGGCGCGGTGCTTGGGCGAGAACAGCCACACGAGTCGCCACACTCCGACGAAGGCAATACCTGCGAGTGTGACGTACCACTGACCCTCAGCGAGCCAGTAGAACGATGCCGGCACTACAGCGACGGCACCAATGACCGTCGGCAGCCTCGGAATATTCAGCCCTGCAAATCGAAGCGCACTGGCGAGCTCAAAAGCCGTGAATGCAACCAGAACTCCGGCAAAGAGCATGTAGAGCTCTTTGACAAAGATCAGGCTGAACAATAACGAAAGCCCCAACGCAAGACCCACTGTGAGAGCCATCGCCAATGGACGCCCTGTGCGGGCGTTGATCTTGTCGTTAGTTGCCCGAACCTGAGCTTCGAATTCGGAAACCATTAGACCTCGAGCAGCTCGGACTCTTTGCGCTTGAGAGCGTCGTCGATCGCGTCTACGTGAGCCTTGGTGCTCGCTTCGAGCTCCTTCTCGGCACGCGCTACATCATCTTCGCCAACCTCAGTAAGTGCATCGAGGTCGTCTTTTGCCTTGCGACGAATATTGCGAAGCGACACGCGAGCCTGCTCGGCCTTGTCGCGAACAATCTTGACGAACTCCTTGCGGCGATCCTCGGTCAGTTCGGGAAGGGTCGCGCGGATGACGCTTCCATCGTTACCAACGCTGGCACCCAAGTGGTGTGCACCAGCGATTGCCTTCTCAATGTCTTTGAGCGCAGATTTGTCGAACGGGGTAATAAGGAGCGTGCGGGCTTCCTGGTTGACCATCGACGCGAGCTGCTGCAAGGGAGTAGGAGTGCCGTAGTAGTCAACGAGCACCTTCTGGAACAGCGCAGGGTTGGCGCGGCCAGTGCGCACTGTACCGAAGTCGTCTTTGGCAGCTTCCAGTGCCTTGTTCATCTTTTCGCTAGCTTCCGCTAGAACATCACTAATCACGAGCGCTCCTCTTAGTCTCACCCGAGTTTAGCGTGCAGTCGTCGCAACGACGGCTGCAGCGCGCTCGGAGTCTTTCTGGCTTCGCTCAGCTCTTGCTTTGCTATGCGCAGTTGGGTCGATCTGGGTTGGTTGGTCTGCGTTGGTTGGTCTGCGTTGGTTGGTCTGGGTTGGCCGCGAGCAGAGCCTCTGAGCACGTTAGCCGTGCACGCGGGTTCCGATCTGCTCCCCCACGATGGCACGAGTAAGGTTTCCGGCGGGTTCCATACCGAAAACTAGCATCGGCATTGCATTGTCCATGCACAGGCTAAAGGCGGTCGAGTCGACGACCTTGAGACCTTGAACAAGCGCGTCTTGGAAACTGATGGAGTCAAGCTTTCGAGCATCCGGGTTGCTTCGAGGATCGGCATCGTAAACTCCATCGACTCCGTTCTTTGCCACGAGCACCTCTTCAGCACCGATCTCGAGGGCGCGCTGCGCAGCCACGGTGTCAGTGGAGAAGTAGGGCAAGCCTGCGCCAGCACCAAAGATCACAATGCGCCCCTTTTCAAGGTGACGTTCTGCGCGAAGAGGAATGTAGGGCTCAGCAACCTGGGTCATCGCGATCGCGGACTGCACTCGCGTAGCGACGCCGGCTTGCTCAAGGAAGTCTTGGAGGGCGAGGGCATTCATGACGGTGCCGAGCATGCCCATGTAGTCGGCGCGGCCGCGGTCCATACCGCGCTGGCTGAGTTCAGCACCACGGAAGAAGTTTCCGCCACCAACGACGATGGCAATTTCAACATCGGCGGATGCTGCGGCGATCTCTTTGGCCAATGACGAAACGACATCGGGGTTAACCCCCAGTTGTCCACCACCGAAGGATTCTCCCGACAGTTTCAGCAGCACCCGGCGTTTGCGTTGAGTTGTCATCGTCTTCTTTCCTTCGTGGTCGACATATACAGGCTATTGGTTTGACTAGCGTTCAGCAGCGCCGCACAGCAAATTCGGTGCAAGCGATTTGCTCAACGTCCACTGTGGCTTCCGGCACACTAAAGGCCCGAGGCAAAAATGCCCCGGGCCCTATGAGTGTGCGTGTTAGGCGCCTACCTTGAAGCGTGCAAAACCAGTGATGGTGATGCCAGCATCAGCAGAAACCTTAGCGATCGATACCTTGTTGTCACGAGCGTAGTCCTGGTCAAGCAGTGCGACCTGCTTGAAGAACGCACCGAGACGACCTTCGACGATCTTCGGGAGAGCAGCGTCAGGCTTGCCCTCGCCACGGCTGATTTCCTCAACGATACGACGCTCGTTCTCGACATCAGCTGCCGGAACGTCTTCGCGCGAGAGGTACGACGGTGCAGCGAACGAGATGTGCTGCGCGATTCCGCGAGCAGTCTCTGCATCGTCGCCGGTGTACGCAACGACAACGCCAACCTGCGGCGGCAGGTCCTTGTTGGTGCGGTGCATGTAGACCTCGAACGAGTCGCCCTCGAGCTTGGCAAGGCGACGGAGCTCAAACTTCTCGCCCAGAATCGCAGCTTCATCGTTGATGAGCTCTTCGACAGTCTTCGAACCTGCGGATGCCGCAAGGCCTTCTTCTACAGTCGAGGCGCCAGCAGCAGCGACCGCTTCAGCAACGGCCTCACCTAGCGCGACGAACTTGTCACCCTTGGCAACAAAGTCGGTCTCGCAAGCGAGTTCGATGATCGTGGTCGTTGCACCGGACGACTTCGCGGCGATGAGGCCTTCGCTAGTTGAACGGTCTGAACGCTTGGCGTTGCTCTTGGCACCGCGCAGACGCAGCAGCTCGGTGGCCTTTTCGAGGTCTCCGCCAGCTTCAACGAGTGCGTTCTTCGTTTCGACCATGCCGGTGCCGAGGCGCTCGCGCAGGGTCTTGAGGTCTTCGAGGCTAAAATCTGCCATTGTTTCGAATCCTTACTTCTTGTCGTCGGCTGCGTCAGCGGCCTTCGCGGCGGGCTTCTTTGCTGCGGGCTTGGCAGCAGGCTTTGCTGCCTTTGCCTCGTCTTTGTCTGCCTTGGCAGGTGCTTCAGCCTTCTCAGCCTTTTCGGCCTTGGCGGGCTCTTCAGCCTTCTCAGCCTTGGCAGGCTCTTCAGCCTTTTCAGCCTTCGCGGGTGCTTCAGCCTTCTCAGCCTTGGCAGGCTCTTCTGACTTTGCAGCAGCATCGGCGTCCGCCTGGCCGAGAAGCTCAGCTTCCCATGCAGCCATGGGCTCTACTTCTTTGCCCTCTTCTGGCTTCTGGTGACGCTGGATGAGACCCTCAGCGGCAGCGTCAGCAACGATACGTGTGAGGAGACCTACCGAGCGGATAGCGTCGTCGTTACCGGGGATCGGGTACGCAACGTCGTCGGGGTCGCAGTTGGTGTCCAGGATCGCGATAACGGGGATACCAAGCTTGTGAGCCTCGTCAATGGCGAGGTGCTCCTTCTTGGTGTCGACGATCCAGATGGCCGACGGGGTCTTTGTGAGGTTACGGATACCGCCGAGGCTCTTCTGCAGTTTCACAAGCTCGCGCTTCTGAATGAGCAGTTCCTTCTTGGTGAAACCACGAGTGGTGTCATCGAAGTCAACCTCTTCGAGTTCCTTCATGCGTGCAAGACGCTTGGAAACCGTCTGGAAGTTGGTGAGGAGTCCACCGAGCCAGCGCTGGTTGACGTAGGGCTGGCCTACGCGCAGTGCCTGCTCAGCGATGGTTCCCTGTGCCTGCTTCTTGGTACCGACGAAGAGGATGGTTCCGCCGTGGGCGACCGTCTCCTTGACGTAGTCGTAGACAGCGTCGATGTGAGCGAGCGACTGCTGCAAGTCGATGATGTGGCTGCCCGAGCGCTCGGTCAGAATAAAGCGCTTCATTTTCGGGTTCCAACGACGAGTCTGGTGTCCGAAGTGTACGCCGCTGTCGAGCAGCTGGCGGATGGTTACGACGGCCATGGCCGTTCTCCTTTTCTGGCTCACTAGTGCGCGTGGCAATAGCGGCCTTCTCAGTTAATACTCGCGGCCGGTTGGCGCGAATCCTGGTGCCCGGGCATACCTCCGCCCCAGCCGCAACGGTGTGCGAGTGGGGACTGAGTGGAGATAGCGGCCGTGTGCTGCAGTAGTTTTACCGCAGCGGGGCACGCGTAGTCACCGCGAATACACGCGGTGCTGCAAAAATCATACCATCGCTCCCCCACAACTTCATCACCGGTAGCGACTTTCCCCGGCTCTGCGTTTTTGGGGCCACCCGACCGCGTTTTCTTCGAGAGTGAGGGGATGCTTCGAGCCTCCACCGTTCTGCTTCTTGCGACACTCGTGCTTTCGGGGAGCACCACTTCTGCAGGGGTCGCCTGGGGAGGTGAGCCTGACGCCGTCCCACTAGATGACATTGCGAATGGATCAGCCTCGACACCGTGGAGTTGGCCGATTTCCGAACCTCATCCCATCGTTCGGCCATACATTTCGCCCGAAACTCCCTACTCTGCCGGCCACCGTGGCATCGATATTGGTGCGAGCTTTGACGTCGAACTTCGAGCGCCCACAGCGGGGATCGTGCACTTCGCTGGCATCGTGGTCGATCGTCCCGTGCTGTCGATTCGGCATCCGGGAGGGTTGATCACCAGCTATGAACCGGTAACCACAGCTCTGACCCGCGGAGATCTTGTTTCTCAGGGTGAAATAATTGGCGAAGTGCAGGAGGGCCACTGCCTTAGGCCCTGCCTGCACTTCGGAGTCCGACTGGATGGCGAATATGTCTCGCCGCTCAACTATCTGAGCGGCACACCTCGAGCCATCTTGTTGCCGACGCGCGGTCCCTGATCGCCCAGCACCGCGCTAACGGCTAAAGGCTAACGGCTAACGCTGTGCTCGGCAGCGTGCGGTTCGTCCGATGGCAGTTCGTCCTCCGGCAGGGTTTCCGCGCGGGGCGCCTCTGCGGCACTCGAAGCCGCGTGCTGTGCAGCAGCACGTGGAGATGCGGAATGCTGCGGTGTGCGTACCTCGGCGCCGATCGAGATCACGCGACCCGGCCACCAGAACTTCTCGCCAGCAATAAACGCGAGCGACGGCACAATAACCGTGCGAACGAGAAGCGTGTCAAGCAGCACACCGATGCAGACAATAATTCCGATTTGGGTGAGGGTGATGAGTGGCAGAACGCCCAGTACCGCAAACACGGCGGCAAGCAAAATACCGGCGCTTGTGATGACGCCGCCTGTAGACGACAGTGCGCGGATCATTCCCGCTCGCGTACCGTGCTCGACCGCTTCTTCCCGAGCTCGAGTCACCAGGAAGATGTTGTAGTCAACACCGAGTGCCACGAGGAAGAGGAACGCGAACAAGACCACGTTCGTGTCGATCGCGGGGAAGCCGAATACCGACTCAAAAAGCAACCAACTGGCTCCCAAGCTGGCAAAGAACGACGCCACAACCGTCAGCAACAACAGGATAGGCGCGAGCAGCGACCGCAGCAGGAGCACAAGCACAATGAACACGAGGCCCAAGATAAGCGGGATTACTAGATCCTGATCTGACTGTTGAGCGCGTTCGACATCAAGAGCTTGAGCATCCAGACCGCCAACGAGCGCGTTGGCGCCCTCGATAGTCGACAGCTCCGAGCGAAGGGCCTCAATAGCGGCGAAGGATTCTTCCGTCTCGGCGGCGTCATCCAACACCACAGTGAGCTGGGTAATGGTGTCGGTGCTTTCGCCGATGCGCACCGAATCGACGCCGTTGACGCCCTCGGCTGCCTGAGCAACTTCCTCAGCATAATCAGAGTTCACAATGACGGATGCTGGCGAACCGCTTCCTGCCGGGAAAGCATCCGCGATGATATTTTGCCCCTGAACTGCTTCAGGAACCTGGGTGAAACTCTCGGTCTGCGAGAGCCCAATCTTGATCTGGGGAACACCAAGCGAGAGTGCACCAAGAACAATCGCACCAAGAATCGCGACGGCAACGGGCTTCTTGGAGACCAGAACACCGAGCTTGTGCCAGACACCGCGTTCAGCGCTGCCCTCGGATCCGAATTTGGGGATGTACGGCCAGAACAAGCCACGACCGAAGAGGACCAGTGCGGCCGGAAGCACTACGAGAGCGAAGATCATCGCGATCACAACGCCCGTCGCACACGCAATTCCGAGCGCACGGTTGCCCTGTAGCTCCGCGAAGACAAGCGTGAGGAGGGCGAGAACGACCGTGCTTCCGCTGGCGATGATGGCGGGGCCAGCGCCGCGCAGCGCACGGGACATTGCTTCACGGCGATCCTCAACGAGCCGCAATTCGTCGCGGTAACGAGCGATTAGCAGCAATGCATAGTTGGTGCCGGCACCGAAGACGAGTACCGAGAGAATGCCGGTGACTGACGCATCCAGTTGGATGCCCGCGAGTGCCGCGACTCTGGCGGCTACTATTCCGGCGAGACCGTCAGCGGTTCCGACGACGACGAGTGGAACAAGCCACAACCACGGGCTTCGGTACGTGATCAAGAGAAGAACAGCAACCACGATGACTGTTGTGAGCAGCAGCGTAAAGTCGGCGCCTTCAAAGACGGCCGCGATGTCAACCGCGAAACCTTCTGGGCCGCTGAGGAGCGCAGTGAGGCCGCTGGGCAGGTCAGCGTTCGCTGTTGCGCGAATCTCGTCAGCGCGTTCAGCCTGCTCCCCCGCTTCAGAGAGCTTGTCCAAGGGGACTGTTACCAGCGCGGTGGTTCCATCATCAGAAAATGTGGGCGGCGGAACGAAGTCCTCAGCCGAGTAGTCGCTGAGCGATCCGGCGGCGGATGCGACGGCCTGCGTGTCAGCGTCGGTGAGGGTCTCTCCGTCGCGGCTGAAGACCAACAGCGCGACGGTAGAGTCTGCGCCTGGCAGCGCTTCAGCGGCCGCGGCGGCCTGTGCGGATTCGGCCGATTCTGGAAGCCCAACTCCCGGAAGTGTGCCTTCTTCGTTGCCGGTTCCGGCGGCGAAAATGGCGCCGGCGGCGACGAGTGCTCCGACCAAAACGATCCAGGAGGTGCGTCGTGAGGTGATGAAGGTCCTGAGGCGATACATCGCGCTCCTCCTGAAAATATGTTTCGGTTGCTTAGTTATTAGACAACTTAGGAACCTACCGGTAAAGTAGTGGACATGCAACCTCCTCAAGCAGCAACGGAGCGCCCAGCAGCGCGGCGGCCCACTCAGCTGCTGCGCGACATTCTCGATTCCAGCGATGAGTTCGAGCAGCATGTCGGGCGCACGCTTTCCGTCAACTCCACCGATCTCGAAGCGATGGAACACCTGATCATGCACGGCCCGCTTCCCCCAACCGAACTGTCGCGTCGACTCAACATTTCAACCGCAGCAGTCACCGGAGTGATTGACCGCCTCATCGGCGTCGGGCATGTCACCAGACAGCAACATCCGACTGACCGCCGCAGCGTTGTCGTTGTGCCGAACCCTCGCTCAGTTGAAACAGCAATGGCGACCCTGATGCCAATGATCATGGGCATCGATCGCGTACTCGACGATTTTGATGACGCCGAAAAGCAGGTCATCGAGCGCTACCTCGACAGTGTGGTCACGATCTATCGCGCGCGACTGCCAGAGCCCGGCGACGTCCCGGCCCCGAAACCCGCCGTTCCGCGACCACTGGCTGAGGTCCCCGGCCCGCGACAAAGTTCGTGGAAACCAGAAACTCACGCCGACGGCATTTCGGTCTTGCCGCCCCTCACTCAATAACAACGGCAACGAGCAACAGCCTCACGAGTGAAAGACGAAGAACGCAGGATCGGCTGCGCTACGCCCGAGGATGCGCGGTGCGATAGCTCTCGCGCAATCGTTCCGTAGACACATGCGTATATAACTGTGTGGTGCCGAGACTCGCATGGCCAAGCATCTCCTGCACAGCACGCAAATCGGCACCACCATCCAGCAGATGAGTTGCCGCAGTGTGGCGCAGGGTGTGGGGACCAGAACCACCAGAACCCGGAACGTCAGCCAGCAAGTGCGCAATCACGTCGTACACGGTTCGAGTTGTCAGTCGCTTTCCTCGCGCACCGACAAAGAGCGCGGCCGCTCCCCCGGCCTCCTCAGTAAGTTGCGGACGCCCAATCTTTAAGTACGCAGAAATAGCGCGCTGCGCCGGAATTCCAAAGGGAACAACGCGCTCTTTCGACCCCTTGCCGAGGACCCGCACCGTCAACCGCGAATCATCGACATCGTTCAGACAGAGGCCTGTAAGTTCGCTCACCCGCAAAGCCGAGGCGTACAAAAGCTCGACAATCGCCTGATCCCGCAACGCGACCGGATCTGCCGAAGATGCGCGCTCCGAAACGCTCTGCAGCATGTCAGACATTTGGTCGCGATTAAGCACCCGAGGAAGGTGGCGCTCAGCTTTCGGCGCTTTGAGCCGTGCCGCGGCATCCGTCGACGCCTGATGAGTTCTTTTTAACCAAGCGCTGAACCCTCGCGCGGCAGCAGCCCGACGAGCAAGAGTCGACTTAGCGAGCCCCGCCTGAGATGCATGCCACAACCAGTCGCGTAACAGTTCAAGGTCAAGATCATCTGGTTCGTTGGCCGCGCGCTCAGTAGCGAATTCGACCAGATTGGTGAGATCAGAGCGGTATGACCTCACCGTGTGCACACTGAATCCCCGATCGGCCGCAAGATAGGCGGCAAACGTATCCACGAGGCGGTGAAGGTTCACGCCTCTATCGTGCAACATGCACGCGGCATTCGGGTTCGCCGCGATAGCGTTTCGGGATGGCCACACGATCTTCACACTCCACACTGGGCACGGCACTCGTCACCGGAGCGACTTCAGGCATTGGAGCCGAGCTCTCGCACCAGCTAGCTCGTTCCGGTTATGACCTTGTGCTCGTTGCCCGCGACACTGCCCGCCTCGACCGCATGGCGATCGAACTTCGCGAGAAAGCCAACATTGCCGTCGAAGTGATCTCTGCAGATCTCACGATCGCGGCCGAGCGCGACACAGTCGAAAGCCGACTGAAATCGGCCAAGAATCCCATTATGTACCTCGTGAACAATGCCGGGTACGGGCTTCCCCAAGAATTTGATCAGAATTCCATCGATGACGAAGAGCGGATGCTTGAATTGCTGGCAACGGTCCCGCTGCGCCTCAGCCATGCGGTTCTTGGCGGGATGCTCGCCCGTCGTTCTGGCACCATTCTGACCGTGGCGAGCCTTGCCGGTGAAGCGCCACTGGGGCTTTATGCCGCTGCGAAAGCGTGGCCACTGAGTTTCAGTCGCTGGGCGAACGCGCACTACCGCGGTCGTGGGGTCACCTTCACGGCACTTGCACCAGGATTCGTGCGCACGGAGTTCCACTCACGGCTCGGCATTGAACGCTCATCCATGGCGCCGAAATGGATGTGGCTCGACGCTGAATTCGTGGCTCGCTCTGCCCTTCGCAGTGCCGCCCGCGGTCGCGCCGTCTCCATCCCGAGCGTGCGTTACAAGCTGACTTGGGCTGCGATGAAGGTCGCCCAGCCGCTCATCTTGGTATTTGTAGCTCGAGCGAGCCGCGCATCACACAAGGCGACCAGCTAACGAATTGAGAACCCGCGCGCCTCAACTTCGTCTTTGAGGTGGTCTCGAAGTGCCGCTGATGGTCCAGCGAGAGTTTCTGGTTTGCTCGTGCGGCGTGCCGTATGTTCGGCCCAACCGTATTCGGCATCCGGAATCTGGGGATCGCTGGCCACCTGGCGACCGGCATAGAGTCCGTTCGCGATCATGACAGCGTCGTAGTCACTGACCTGCTGCTCGAGGTCTTCAGTCGAGTACTGTTCGCGGTGCACAACGGTTTCGCTGGGAAGCCGCGGTTTGGCACCTCGGCGCACTCCGGGATTCGGGTAGCCGATCGTGAGTCCCGCAACGGCGAAGACGCCTCTCGGTAGCGCGAGCTCGGCGGCGATCAAGCTGGGTTCGTTGCGCACGGAGCCGATGGGCACAGCCCCAAGCCCGAGTGATTCTGCTGCAACGAGAGCGTTTTGCAAGGCAAGGCTGGCATCGATCGATGCCGTGAGGAACATCTCCAGGTTGTTGGCGGCGAAAGTGTGGCCCTGTCGTTCGGCAAGGTAGTGCAGCCGAGAAACGTCAGCACAAAAAATGAGCATCACCGGTGCTGTTGCCACGTAACTTTGGTCCCCCACCAAATGAGCCAAGCGAGCTCGACGTTGCTCATCTTCGACCACGACGACGCTGTAGGCCTGCAGGTTAGAGGATGTGGGGGCGCTGCGCGCGGAGAGCAGTATCGCATCCAACACTTCAGTTGCGATGGGACTGGGATCGAAGCTGCGAATCGACTCGTGCCCGGTGAGCACCCGAATGGTGTCGGTGATGAATTCGGCTGAAATCAGCTTCTCTTCGAGTTCAATTCGGGTGTGTGGTGGTGTGATGTTTTCGCCCTGAGCCATACCTCAATGCTTTCACGCTCGGCTGCATGCCTAATGCAACCCCCTGTCGAGCGCTAATCTGACGCGGCTACTTCAGCCGAATTGAATGTTGAGTTCTTGGCCGAGAAGGTTTCCCTCCGCTGCTCTGGTGTCATCGCCTCGATCTGGGCCCAAGCCTCGGCCGAATGACCGGTGATTTCTGCGGTATCCCCGACCGGGATGATCGAGTGCACGGTCTGCTTCTCATACACGTGAACCACATTGACGGCTTGACCATAGTCAACGCCAGACAACAGACGATCCTCGGCACTGAGGTCGAGGGTGTAACAGGTTGCTGACGCAACAGAAACGGGAATTCCAGCGAACGTTGAGTGAGTTGAGTAGTGCAAGTGCCCGGCAAGGATCGCCCGCACATCACTGCCCTGAAGCACTTCAGCGAGGCGTTCTTGGCGCTGGAGTTCGAGCATTCCCATCGCTTCAAGCATGGGGGTCGGGATGGGTGGATGGTGCACCGCGAGAAGTGTGCCGTGCGGTGCCGGGGTCGCTAGTTCGTTGCGCAGCCATTCCAACTGTTCATCACTGATATCACCGTGGTGATATCCGGGCACCGTGGTATCGAAGGAAATGATTCGCAGCCCGTCGACCATGTAGACACGGTCTTGTGGGGCATCCGATTCGTCATCAAAAAGCAGTTTGGAGTACTGGTCTCGTTCGTCGTGGTTGCCCATCACCCAAATGATTTCGGCGTTCATGCGTGTGGCTGCCGGCTCAACGATTGCACGCAAGCGAACATACGCGTCGGGTTCTCCGAGATCGGCGAGGTCACCGGTGAAGACGATCGCTTGCGGGTTGGCGGTTGATCGTTCGAGCTGGGCGAGGGCTTGCTCAAGGTGATCGATCGTATTGACGGCGCCGTAGAGCGGCCTGCCGCCCGCAAGAAGGTGAGTATCGCTGACGTGGGCGATGACATGGCTGGGGGCGGGGTACTGGCCGAGTTGGATCACATAAACAGCCTAGGTGTGTCGAGTGTCATTCGACAGGATGGCGCGGAACTTGCCCCGAAGGCTACCTCGTTGCACAGTGTCGTTGACGGTTGCGCAGTGTCGTTAACGAAGGATGCCCACCCCAGAGGTGTGGGGTGGGCATCCTTACCTTCCCTGTCTAAATCGACAGGAACGAATTCGGCGAAGTTAGTCGTTCTTGGTGACTACCGGAAGCTGAACTGTTCCGGTGCGCACGCTTTCGACTGCGGTATCGAACTCTTCGGTGATTCCGTCGCTGTTCTTGAAGGTGAGCAGGCTCACCACAATGGCAACGACAACGTTGATCGCGAATCCGGGAACGATTTCGTACATCGCACCGGTGAGTGCGGGCACGTTGCCCCAGATAACGACGGTGACAGCACCGGCGATCATTCCGGCGATCGCACCCATGCTGGTCAGCTTGCGCCAGAACAGCGACAGGATCACGATCGGTCCGAATGCGGCACCGAAGCCGGCCCAGGCGTATGCGACGAGGCTGAGGATCGACGAGTTGGGGTCCCACGCGAGGATGATCGCGATGACGGAAACGATAAGAACACCCATACGACCGAGGATTACCTGAGCCTTAGGAGTTGCTTCCTTCTTCGCAACGATCTTGAAGAGGTCTTCGACGAGTGCCGACGACGAAACGATGAGCTGCGAGGAAATCGTGCTCATGACGGCGGCGAGTACTGCTGCGAGCACGAGGCCAGCGATCAGCGGGTGGAAGAAGATCTGTGCGAGTTCGAGGAACACGCGCTCAGGGTTCTCGAGCGAAAGCTCGGGGTGCTGCTGGAAGTACGCAACACCGATGAGGGCGGATGCCATGGCTCCGAGTACGGAGATGATCATCCAGCTGATTCCGATGCGGCGACCGGCTACGGCATCCCCTGGTGAGCGAAGGGCCATGAAGCGCACGAGGATGTGCGGCTGGCCGAAGTAGCCAAGGCCCCACGCTGCTGCGGAGATTGCGGCGAGCACTGTTCCGCCGGTGAAGAGGCTGAACATGTCGATTTCGGTGTTCGCTGCGCGGATCGATTCGATCGTGTTGGCAACGCCACCGGTCTGCGAGATACCGACGATGGGCACTGCGATGAGGGCGAGGAAGATCATGATGCCCTGCACGACGTCGGTGTAGGTTGCGCCGATGAATCCACCGAAGAGGGTGTAGAGAACGGTTACTCCACCGACAACGAGCATTCCGATCCAGTATTCGGAGCCGAATGCGCTCTGGAAGAAGACGCCACCGGCCACCATTCCGGAGGATACGTAGAAGGTGAAGAAGACGAGGATGATGATTCCGGCAGTAATGCGCAGTACGCGCGACTTGTCGCGGAGACGGTTCTCGAAGAAGCTCGGCAGTGTGATCGAGTTCTTGGAGACCTCGGTGTATGCACGCAGTCGCGGTGCGACAAACTTCCAGTTGAGCCATGCACCAATGGTGAGGCCAATGGCGATCCAGCCTTGGAAGAGGCCGCCAAGGTAGAACGCTCCGGGGAGGCCGAGGAGGAGCCAACCCGACATGTCGGATGCTCCTGCGCTGAGCGCTGCTACTCCGGGGCTGAGCTTGCGGCCTGCGAGCATGTAGTCATCAAGGTTGGTTGTGCGCTTGTAGGCCCACCAACCGATGCCGAGCATTGCGGCCAGATAAATGACCATTGCGATAATTTGGAAGAACTGATCGTTCACTTTGTCGCCTTTCTTCTGCACGTCCGTGGGCTAAGCCTGTCTACTTTGACAGACATAAGAATTAGTAACAATCTCGATGGACCCGCTCGAAGCATTAGTTTTACTAAACAGTACGCCCGTTTGGGCAGGAATGCCGCATATTTCTTCTAGTGCCGCAGCTTTATTGCGAGGCGCGCAGCACATTGTCAGCATTTCAGGGTGTTGCCGGTGGGTAAAATGTGTCGATGTTTTTGCTGGCGATGCGTGTATCGCACCGCATTTCGTCGTCGACTTCATTGGCACGCGACCTCTCGCGCTTCGGGCTTTAGCGCATAATCGTCGCGTTCAGGCCTTGCGCGATTTGCGAAACGGAGCTTCAGCCGTGCTGAGCTGCACCTTTCGGCACGCTCTTCCAGCCGCGCTCCGTTTCTGTGACGCGTCCGTCTAGTTCGAGGAGTCCGAGTTGTGCACGCACTGTCGTGAGGGCGAGTCCACTGCGCGCGGCAATGTCATCGGTGGTGCGCGCGCTGCGAGCGCTGAGGGCGTCGAACAGGCGGGTCGCTTCGCTGCTCTGTTGGCTCTCGGAATCCGAGTTTTCCGGCGACGCCGCAGGGTCGGAGTTCGACGAACGGGCTCTCAAATCTGCGCCTGCGTCTGCGCCGGAAGTCTTAGTCGCTTTTTCAGCGAGCGGGGCGAGTTCGGCCATTTGGTCGGGGTTGGTGACGCACACGGCGTCGTAGTCGCGGATGAGGCGGTGACACCCGGCGGAGGCCGCGCTTGTGACCGGGCCGGGTACCGCACCGAGCGGTCGGCCAAGGGCCGCAGCGTGCCCGGCGGTGTTGAGGGAGCCAGAACGCCAGCCCGCTTCGAGCACTATGGTCGCAAGACTCGCCGCAGCGATTAGTCTGTTGCGCTGCAAGAATCTCCATTTGGTTGGTGGAGACCCGCACGGGAGTTCGGAGATCACGGCACCGTTTTCGACAATTCGGGTAAGGAGGCTGTCGTGGCCGCTCGGGTAGAAGCGGTCTACTCCCCCGGCGAGAAATGCGACGGTGAGGCCTTGGCTGGCAAGCGCTGCACGGTGCGCCATTCCATCAATTCCGTAGGCGGCGCCCGAAACAATCGTGTAGCCACGATCGACGAGCCCGGCGGATGCTTCCATCGTGATGTGCTCGCCATAACCGGTAGCGGCTCTGGCTCCGACGAGGGCGATGCCGTCGACAATTCCGGCGAGCGCCGTGTCGGTGCCGCGCACCCACAACGCGGATGGCGCATGCCAGTCGAGGTCATTGAGGCGGCCGGGCCACAGTGTGTCGTCTGGCGTGAGCAGTCGAGCGCCAAATCGGGCGGCTTGACGCAGTGCGATGAGTGCTGTGTCTGACTTGAGCCGCGGCATCCAGCGGTCGATCGCCTGACGCATGTCATCTCCAGATACAGGGTCGCCGTCTGCCTCCAGCTCGATGGCGAACCGTTCAGCGTCCCAGTGCTCAACAACGGCAGAGAGCGCGCGTGCCGGGCCGAGTTGTTGCAGAGCACGGCCCGCGAGGCGGTCACCGGGCTCGGCGAGACCGCTCCAGGTCGCTCGCGCGAATCGGTTTTCGATCGCGGCCCGATCGAGGCCCTCACCGCTGTCAACGCTGACCGCTCTGACGAGGGTGGCGATTTCTGATTCTTTGAGTCCAAACATGCTCACTGTGACATTGCCTTTCGTAAATACAGTGCTTGACCGACGTGGGTTTCGTCGGGTCGTGCGTCGTCGGCGAGATCAGCGAGTGACCAGGCAACGCGAAGTACGCGGTCGTACCCGCGCATGGTGATTCCGCCGCGTTCGAGGGCGCGATCAAGGCCTGCCGTGACCTTGGGGGCGAGCCGCAATTCGCGGCCGCGAAGATACGATCCCGGCACGTGGGAGTTGAGCCGCCACGGCGTTGCCCCGAGGCGAGCACGGGTGCGCTCGCGGGCCGCGGTGACCTTGGCGCGAGCATCCGCCGTGGAGAGCGTCGGTCGCTCCCCCGCAAGTCGCAATTGGGCGCTCGTGATTCTTTCGACTCGGAACTGAATGTCGATGCGGTCGAGTAGTGGGCCTGAGAGTCTCGCCAGGTAGCGGCGGCGACTGTTGGGCGGGCATGTGCATTCGCTATCTCGGGCGCCCCATTGACCACAGGGGCAGGGGTTGGCGGCCATCACGAGTTGAAAGCGACCGGGGAAGTGAGCGACAGCGTTGGCCCGATGGATGCTGATGACGCCCGATTCGAGCGGTTGCCGAAGCGCGTCCAAGGCTGCTGGCGCGAACTCCGGTGCTTCGTCAAGAAAGAGCACTCCGTCGGAGGCACGGGCGGCAGCACCCGGACGAATCTGCGAGCTGCCGCCTCCCACGAGCGCCGCGGCCGTCGCCGTGTGGTGTGGCGCTTCGAGCGGTGGTCGGGTTGTGAGGCTGCTGCCAACGGGGAGTCCGGCAAGTGAGCGGATCGATGAAACTTCGAGCGCAGCCTGAGGATCAAGGTCGGGAAGGAGCCCGGGAAGTCGAGCGGCGAGCATGGTTTTGCCTGCGCCGGGAGGTCCGAGCAGGAACACGTGGTGGCCACCTGCTGCAGCGACGAGCATTGCATCAATCGCATCACTGCCGCCGATCATGTCGCTGAGGTCGCCACTGTCTGTTGGCACCGTCGTGGCAACCGGCCGCGTAATGACCTCGACTGGCTCGGGCTCAAACTCTCCCCCGTGCCAAATCGCGGCATCCCGCAATGAGGGAACCGCAACGACGCGTATGTCGGGAACGAGCGACGCTTCATCAGCGTTGCCACTTGGCACCATTACGGTACTGAACCCCGCACGCGATGCTGCGAGCACGGCGGGCAGCACACCGTTGACGGGGCGAAGGCGGCCATCGAGCCCGAGCTCACCAATGTGCAACACGCGATCAATAGATTCTGCCGAGATTGCGCCGGAGGCGGCGAGCGCCGCGAGCGCTATCCCGAGATCGAAGCCCGAGCCGTGTTTGGGGAGAGCAGCAGGCGACAGGTTTACGGTGATTTTGCGGTTTGGCAACCCGCACCCCGAGTTGGTCGCTGCGGCGCGCACGCGGTCTTTCGCTTCGCCCAGAGCAGTATCAGGCAGGCCAATCAGTACGAAACCGGGAAGATTGTTGGAGAGGTCGGCCTCAATCTCGACGATTGCGCCCTCGAGGCCGAGAAGTGAAACAGCGTAGGTTCTGCCGATCGCCATCAGAGAGCACTCACGAAACACGCTTCAAGTGTTCGATCTCTACGGAACCCTGAGTCGGCGCGATCACAGCGACTGCGTCAATACGGATTGCCGAAATTGAACCATCGTGAGCCTCACACCAGGCGGCCGCCAGTCGGCGCAATCGAGCAACCTTCGTTGCCGTGATCGATTCGAAGGGATGCCCAAACAGCACGCTTGAGCGCGTCTTCACCTCGACAAAGACAATCTCATCGCAGTCTCGCGCCACAATGTCTAGCTCGCCCTGCGAGCACCGCCAATTGCGGTCGAGAATTTCGAACCCTGTGCTGATCAGATGGTCGGCGGCGAGGTCTTCGCCCCGCGCACCCAATATGTCTTTTGCTGCCATGCCTCAAGACTGCTGTTCGCGAGCACCACCCTTCATTACCGCCCGTATGTTGGCGCACACAAGGATCCAACGCGGCGGTGGGGAGGAGTAGACCGAAACACCATCTCAACCCGCTCTTTTGAGAACCGACTACTCGCGGTATCGTGCCCGTATGACGCGCAGTGACGACGGGCGAGTATGGCTTGAGCAGTGGCAGGTTGACGATCTTCCCGTGCTTGAACGCAGCAACACCCCCGAAATGACACTGTTTCTTGGCGGGCCTGAAAGCGATAAACAGATTGTCACTAGGCACGCCAAGTTTTTGCACCTGTGGGAGACGGGCGAAGCGCGCATGTTTCGCATCCGATCGGCCTCCGCAAACAGCCCCGTGGGCTCGGTGGGTTACTGGAAGAAGAGCTGGCGAGGCAACGACGTCTACGAAACCGGGTGGAGCGTCCACACCGCCCACCAGGGCCGCGGAATCGCCGCTCGTGCGCTCTCCGAATGCCTCCGGTACGCGGCAGACAATGGCGACCGAGATCAGGTATTCGCGTTCCCTCGCACCGACAACACGGCATCCAACGCCCTCTGCCAACGCACGGGCTTCAACCTCGTGGGGGAAGCCGATTTCGAATATCCGAAGGGCCACCCGATCCGAGTCAATGAATGGATGTTTGAGCTATCGACACTGCGCTGAGCCAAGGTCGAACGCTCTCAACTATTCGAAGAGCCCTGCCACAAGACTCGCCGCCAGTACGACCATGATCACGGCGATCACAATGTCGAGCACCCGCCACGCCATCGGCTTAGCGAATAGTGGGCGCAGATACCGGCTGCCGTAGCCGATCGCCGCAAACCAGACGATACTGCCTAGGCACGCTCCGAGTGCAAACCACCAGCGGTCGTCACCATACGTTCCGCCGATGGAACCCAGGAGCAAAACGGTGTCGATGTACACGTGCGGGTTGAGCCAGGTAAGCGCGAGCGCTGTCGAGAGGGCGGCGGCGAGCGTCATCCCCGTTCCTGCTGCCGTTGCCGTGAGGGCTTGAGGTCGCGTCGCCCGTCGCACCGATAAGAACGCGTAGACCAGCAAGAAGAGTGCACCGCCGACGCGGGCGACAACCAAGAGCCAACCCGCCTGCTGGATCAGCGCACCAAGCCCGGCAACGCCAGCCACGATCAGGACGATGTCAGAGAGCGTGCACACCAACACCACAGCGGTGACGTGTTCGCGGCGTAGACCTTGCCGCAGAACGAAGGCATTCTGCGCACCGATCGCGATGATCAGCGAAAGTCCAAACCCGAAGCCTGCAAGCACGATGGTGGCAATCAGGGGCATGAATTGACTCTAGAGGCACAATAGGAAGATGCCAGACACTTCTCTGCACGATCGCAGCGAAGTCGTTCACGCCCTGCGTTCCGTTATTGGCGGCGAGGTCGACGACAGCACGCGTCGCCGCGCTGAGTACTCGAGCGATGCCTCCAACTATCGGGTCGTGCCGCAAGTGGTCGTGTTCCCGCGCGACACCGACGATGTGCTGGCAGCGTTGGCAGTGAGCCGTGAAAGCAGCACGCCCATCACGTCCCGTGGCGGCGGCACCTCCATCGCTGGCAACGCCATCGGCACAGGAATCGTTCTCGATTTCTCGCGCCATCTTCACCGCGTGATCGAGATTGATCCGGATGCTCGAACCGCACGCGTGCAGCCTGGCACCGTCTTGGCAACTCTCCAAACCGCCGCGCAGCCGAACGGACTGCGCTTCGGTCCCGATCCTTCTACCTGGTCCCGCTGCACCGTCGGAGGCATGATCGGCAACAACGCCTGCGGCGCCCACTCCCTGCAGTTCGGCAAAACGGCTGACAACGTGCAGAGTCTCGATGTCGTCGACGGTTTGGGACGACGATTCACTGCCACCAACGACCTCGCGACGATTGCCGGTCTCGCACCTCTCGTCAGCGGCAACCTCGCGACGCTGCGCACCGAACTCGGGCGCTTCGGCCGTCAGGTTTCGGGCTACAGCCTCGAGCACCTCCTGCCCGAGAATGGCCATAATCTGGCCCGCAGTCTCGTTGGCACCGAAGGCAGCCTCGTGACGGTCCTCGAGGCGACCGTCGATCTGGTCACCGCACCGCAACATCCGCTTCTCGTCGCGCTTGGCTACCCCGACATGGCGACCGCAGCCGACGCTGTGCCTGCCCTGCTCCCCCACCACCCGAGCGCGATCGAGGGCCTCGACGCCCGCATTGTGGATGCGGTCAGCCGCCAGCGAGGCGCACGCGCTGTCGCCGCCCTCCCCGAGGGCGCGGGATGGCTCCTCGTAGAGGTAACCGGAGTCGACCCCGCCGAAACTCTCCAGCGCGCTCGACTACTCGCCGCCGACTCTGCCGCCATCGAGGCACGAGTCATCACCGATGCAGTAGCCGCGAAAGAGCTGTGGCGCATTCGAGAAGACGGTGCCGGCCTGGCAGGGCGCACGTCATCCGGCAAGCAAGCCTGGCCGGGCTTCGAAGACGCAGCAGTGCCACCAGAGCGTCTCGGTGCTTACCTGCGCGACTTCGACACACTTCTTGCCGAGTACGCAATAGAGGGGATGCCGTACGGCCATTTCGGGGAAGGTTGCGTTCATGTTCGGCTTGATATTCCTCTCGCGACGGATGGCGCAGTTTTGCGAGCCTTCGTGGATAACGCCGCTCAACTCGTGGCATCCCATGGCGGCTCGCTGTCTGGCGAGCATGGCGACGGTCGGGCACGCAGCGAACTGTTACCCCACATGTATTCGTCGGCAGCTATTGATCTGTTCGGGCAGTTCAAGCGACTCTTCGACCCGAACAATGTGATGAATCCGGGCATCGTTGTTGATCCAGTGCCGGTCGATGCCGATCTGCGCCGCCCGGCAGCGTTGCCGATTGTGGCGGTGAATGGTTTCGCTTTCAGCGACGATGACGGCGACTTCACGATGGCAGCCCACCGTTGCGTTGGGGTCGGCAAGTGTCGCGCCGACAATTCAGCGAGTAACGGTGTGATGTGCCCGTCGTATTTGGCGACCGGTGACGAGAAAGATTCCACTCGTGGTCGCGCCCGAGTTCTGCAAGAAATGGCCAACGGCACACTCGTCGCGGGAGGTGTCAATTCGCCAGAGGTGCACGATGCCCTCGACCTGTGCCTCTCGTGCAAGGCTTGCGCAAGCGACTGCCCTGCTGGCGTCGACATGGCTACTCTCAAAGCCGAAGTGCTGCACCGCCGTTTCGACGGAAAGCTGCGCCCCCGCAGCCACTACTTCCTCGGGCAACTACCTCGCTGGGCACGGCTCCTGGCTCCGATAGCGCCCCTCGTTAACGCCATGCTCAGGGTGCCCGCCGTTGCGCACCTCACTCGCTGGGTTGGCGGAGTGGACGCTCGGCGCCCGCTGCCCGCATTCGCTCCCCGCGCGTTCCGCTCAAGCTCCGAGGCTCGCGCCCTACGAGCCCCCAACAGCCGTCGTTCCACCAGCCGCCACTCACCCGGCCAGGACCCGATACGCAACTCCGCTCCCTCGCCCCAGCGCCCTCAAGTACTCCTCTGGGCCGACTCTTTCACCGACAACTTTTCGCCAGACATCGCGCGAGCCACTATCCGCGTGCTCGATGCTGCCGGGTACGAAGTGCTGCTCCCCCAGCGCGATGTCTGTTGTGGCCTCACGTGGATCACTACCGGGCAGTTGGATGGTGCGCGAAAGCGACTGACCGCGCTGGTAGACGAGTTTTCGCGCTATGTCGACCGCGGCATCCCGATCATTGGTATCGAACCGTCGTGCACTGCGGTCCTGCGGTCAGACCTCACAGAGTTGCTGCCCGACAGCGCACCAGCAGCAGCGGTCGCTCGCTCGACTTTCACTCTAGCCGAGCTGCTGATAGCACCGGCGCCGATCGGTCCGGCCAACTGGCAAATGCCGAGCCTCAGCGGCGAAACTTTTGTCGTCCAGCCGCACTGCCACCAGCACGCTGTGATGGGCTTCGATGCCGATCGCACGTTTCTCAGGAACGCCGGGGCAACAATTACGGAGATCAGCGGGTGCTGTGGTCTCGCCGGAAACTTCGGCATGGAGAAAGGTCACTATGACGTTTCTGTCGCGGTGGCCGAGAATGGCATCCTGCCCGCCCTCAGAAACGCGGAAACCGGCAGCACTCTGATCGCGGACGGCTTCTCGTGCCGCACTCAGGCATCACAGCTCGCGAACACCGAGGGCAAGCACCTCGCCGAGGTTCTCGCCGCAGCCTTGCCCGAGCTCTAGGAAACAGTCCGCTATTCGTCGAGCGCGAGTTCCTTGGGAAGTTCGAGATCTTTAGCGCTGAGTTCCTCAATGTTCACGTCTTTGAAGGTAAGGACGCGCACACTCTTCACGAAGCGGTCGGAACGGTAAACATCCCACACCCAGACATCCGTCATCGACAACTCGAAATAGAAGTCGTGTTCCGTGTCGCGGCGCACCAAATCGACCTCGTTGGCGAGGTAGAAGCGTCGCTCCGTTTCGATCACAAAACGGAACTGGCTCACTACATCGCGGTATTCGCGGTACAGCGCTAGCTCGACCTCGCGGTCGTAGTCTTCAAACTCGTCTTCATCCATGCTGTCTTCATTGTAGGCCGCGCTAGCGCAACCATGTGTGTCGATGAAGTTCGGTGGCGCCGAGGCTGCGAATCCCCTCAAAGTGGGCTGCTGAACCGTAACCTTTGTTGCTGGGCCAGTGATAGCCGGGGTACTCCTCGTCTGCCGCAATCATGATCCGGTCACGTTGTACTTTTGCCACAACGGATGCCGCAGCTACTGAAACACAATCCCGGTCAGCTTTTACCCTGGTGTGCACTCGCGGCGCAACGCTCAGGGCGCCACTGAGCCAGTCGGTGCTGCCGTCGAGTAGCACCACACTGGACATGATGTCGAGCCCCGCTTCATGAAGTTGGATGAGGGCACGTTTGCCTGCCAGCCCGAGGGCGGCAGTGATTCCGATGGAGTCAACTTCGGTGGCCTCCGCATAGCCGACAGCGGAGAGCGGTGCCCATTCGAGCGTGAGTGGTTCGAGAAGTTCGCGGCGTTTTTGGCTCAACATTTTGGAATCACGGAGGCCTACTGGCCATGCGCCCTGCGTGGGCATGATTGCGGCCATCCCGACGCCGACTGGGCCAGCGATCGCTCCCCTGCCGACTTCATCGCAGCCGATTACGGCACGCGCACCGGTCGCAAAGAGTTCGAGCTCAATCTCGCTATGCGGGTCTGCTACAGCCACTGTCTACTCTGAGCTCGGGGTTACCCGCTGAAAAGTGGTGGGGTAGTTGTCGAGAACACTCCAGCGCTCGGTTGGCCAGCTGATGAGAAATGCGCGCCCGACGACTGAGCCAACTTTGACGAAACCGCCGGTGGGGTCGTCGCGGTGGGCGGCAGAGTCTGCAGAGTTGTAGCGGTTGTCTCCCATGACCCAGATGGAGTCTTCGGGAACCGTCACGGAGAAATCATCCGGTGTTGCCTTGGTGACGGCATCGGGAAGCACAATGTATGGCTCTTCCAGAGGGATGCCGTTGACGATGAGTTGCCCGAATTCGTTGCAGCATTCGATGGTGTCGCCGGGCAAACCGATTACCCGCTTGATGAGGTGATTGCTGCTGTCCGGCGCGCTGAGTCCGACAAACGCGAGAACGCCATCGACGGCACCGACAAACCAGTTCTCGGGTTGGCTCGAGATCGCGGGAAGCCAGCCACCCGGATCGGTGAACACCACGACATCTCCGTGAGAGATGGGGAAAAATCTCGGCTCGAGCTGATTGACCAAAATTCGGTCATCGATCTGGAGCGTGTTCTCCATCGACGATGACGGAATGTAGAAGGAACGCACCAAATACGTCTTGATGAGGAAAGAGATCAGAATTGCTGCAACGAAGATGATCAGCAGATCGCGCAGGAAAAGTTTCCACCCGCCGCCCTTTTTGGCAGCATCGCGACGGTCACCACGGCCACTCGGCATCGTGTTTTCAGCAGTTTCGTTTGTCATTTAACCCCAAAGCTCCCAGCAAGCATATGCCGCTGGGAGCCATTGGTTTGTGAATTGCGAGAGTGTTAGTTGTCGCGCTTCTCTTTGATCTTTGCCTTCTTGCCGCGAAGCTCGCGCAAGTAGTACAGCTTGGCGCGACGAACGAGTCCACGCGAAACAACTTCAATGTGGTCGATGACTGGGGAGTGAACCGGGAAGGTACGCTCTACGCCGACCTGGAAGCTGACCTTGCGAACCGTGAAGGTCTCGCGAACGCCGTGGCCTGAACGACCGATTACAACACCTTGGAACACCTGGATACGCGAGCGCGTACCTTCGATGATGTTTACGTGAACCTTGACGTTATCGCCGGCACGGAAATCAGGAATGTTGTCTTTGAGGGACGCCTTGTCGACGTCGTCGAGGATATGCATTATTAATCGCTCTCTGCGCCCGCCATGAGTCGAACACACATAGTTAGAAAAGAAAGATTGTGCTTCAAGCGGTTACGACGCCCTCATGGCAGAGTCGTGCGCGAGCACAATCAGCAATTCTGCCACAGATTTAGTCAGAAGTGCGATTCTCATCGGCGTCGAGGATGATCACGTTGCCGTTATCGAGGCGCTCCCCCGAATTCGCGGGGCGCTGCGCATCGCGCTCAAAGCCCTCAACAAGTGTTGTAAAGCGATTGCGAGTCTCCGTGACCAGCTGCCAGAGAGCGATCCAGAAGCCAGCAACGGCAACAATAACGATGAGCGCTGCCAGCAGTGGAGCATCCACAAATCCGTAGGCGATGATCACGGCATGCCAGGCGGCGAGTACTCCAGCATCAATCCACGAGACGGTCCGCTGAGATCGAACGCTCTTGCGTGCGGTGGTTAGACCGGCGACAGCAAGCTGCGCGAAAGCCAATATCGGGCACAGCAGAAGGAAGAGGACAAAGTCCCAACCAACGCTCGACCCGAAGACTCCGCGGCCGATCAACACCCACAGCGGCAATACAATCACAGCGATGAATTGCCAGTAATAGAACGCACGCCTGATCATCATGCTTCTCAGGGTATCTTCGAACTGATTAGGAATGCTGAAAATCTCGATCCGAAAGACCGTGGTGGCCCCCCGTGCCAAAACCCGCCATCGTACGCACCGAACCAGTGCAGCAACGAAGCGCCGAACGACTGACCGTGCTACTCGATGCTGCAGCAGTGTTGCTAGATGAAGTGGGGATCGATGCGATCACCACGAGCGATGTTGCCAAACGGGCACACTCCTCAGTTGGCGTTATCTATCGCTACTTTCCCAACATCCAATCGCTTCTGCGCGGTCTAGCGACCCGCAACTTCGACAAATACCGCGCCGGACTCTCGGCCACGCTCAATAAGAGAGCAACCAATGCGCTCGACGCGCTCAATGTTGCGATCGACGTGTATATCGAACTCAGTCGCACCGAACCTGGGTTTCGCATTCTCTCCTTCGGGAACATCATTGACCGCAGATTCAACGTCGATCGCAAGAGCAACAACACTGCTCTTGCCGAGATCTTGACCGAACTTCTTGTCACCACCTATGGGGTTCCGAGGTCTGACGAACTCACTTTCGACATCGAAGTCACCGTACAAATAGCGGATTCACTGCTCGAGCGTGCATTCTTGTATGACCCGCGCGGTGAAGAGCCGTTTATCGACAAACTTCGAGAGTTCATTGCGCAACTCTTGGCACCGCACATGAAAGAGGCAACCACCGAATGATCGAGTTGAGAACGCCAGCCGAAATCAATGAGATGAAAGCTGCGGGAGAATTCGTCGCCAGCGTGCTCACAGCGACCCAAGCGGCATCAAAGGTTGGTGTCAATTTGCTGCAGATCGATGCCCTCGCACACAGCATGATCCGTGAGCGCGGCGCCGAAAGTTGCTACATCGACTACCACCCGTCGTTTGGAGCATCGCCGTTCGGCAAAGTAATTTGCACCTCGGTAAACGATGCTGCGCTGCATGGACTCCCCCACGACTACACCCTCATAGATGGTGACCTACTGAGTCTCGACTTTGCCGTCGCCGTCGACGGTTGGGTCGCTGACTCTGCAATCACCTTTGCCGTGGGAACGCCCCGCGACGAAGATCTCAAACTGATGGATGCCACCTCTCGCGCCCTCGACGCCGGCATTGCCGCTGCCGTTGTTGGCAACCGCATCGGCGGCATCTCGGCCGCGATCGGTGACGTCGCCTACGGCGCTGGCTACGAAGTGAACCTCGATTTTGGTGGACACGGGGTTGGTCGCGAAATGCACGGCGACCCCCACATCCCTAACGATGGCAAAGCGCGTCGCGGAATGCCGTTGAAGCCGGGCCTCGTTTTCGCGATCGAGCCCTGGCTCATGATCGGCACAGACGAGATCTACACCGATGATGACGGCTGGACGCTGCGCAGCATTGATGGCTCCCGAGCCGCTCACTTCGAGCACACCGTCGCCATCACCCCAGAGGGACCATTGGTCCTTACGGCGCGCAATTAGCCGCAGAAGAACTGCCGGCCCCGAAGTTCGCTGGCGCTGAAAGCTACTGGTCGTCGGGAAGCAGATCGGGGCGCACTCGTCGAGTGCGTTCCCGTTGCTGCTCAAGACGCCAGTCGGCAATTGCTTTGTGGTTACCGCTGAGTAAAACAGCGGGCACTGATCGCTCGCGCCACGTTGACGGCTTCGTGTAGCTGGGGTATTCAAGTAGCCCCTGCTCGTGGCTCTCTTCAGTCAAACTTTCAGGATTGCCAATTACGCCGGGCACGAGTCGACCGATGGCCTCAATCATCGCCATCGTCGCAACTTCGCCGCCATTGAGCACGTAATCGCCGAGGCTGATTTCACGAACTCGAACGGTGGATGCCGCGTAGTCGATCACTCGCTGATCGATTCCCTCATAGCGCCCACACGTAAAGACGAGATGCTTCTCCAGCGCGAGCTCACGGGCGGCAGC
Source organism: Rhodoglobus sp. (assembly GCF_053580035.1). NCBI lineage: Bacteria > Bacillati > Actinomycetota > Actinomycetes > Micrococcales > Microbacteriaceae > Rhodoglobus > Rhodoglobus sp. The sequence continues at coordinate 702,531 of NZ_JBMDVL010000001.1, forward strand.
CTGCGTGAAAGGCACTCCGGCAGGAGTCGGAACGATCACTACTGTTTCTGGCGTAAGAACGGCATCCAGAGCTTCGCCCCACGGTTCTGGGCGCATCACCATGCCTGCGCCACCGCCATAAGGGGTGTCGTCGACGGTGCGATGACGATCGTAGGTAAAGTCGCGCAGGTCGTGAACGCCGAGTTCGATGATTCCACGCTCGCGCGCTTTGCCAAGCAGAGAGATGTCGAGCACCCCGAAGAAGTCGGGGAAGATCGTCACGATGTCGATGCGCACGCAGTCACCCTAACGGCTATGTGGTTTCTGGTGTCTCAGTGTCGTCTGCGAGGTCTTCGAGATTTTCGAACAGACCAGGCGGAGGAGTAACAACCATTTCGCCGGTCTCGAGATCGACACTGGCAACGATCGACTTAACGAACGGGACAAGTACGTTGCCGTTTTCTGTATCAACCGTCAGCAGATCTTGCGCAGGAAAATGATCAACCTGCGCGAGAGTACCAACTTGGATGCCGTCGCGGATGACCTTGAGGCCGATGAGTTGATGATCAAACCACGCATCTTCTTCTGGCTCTTCGTTGGGATCGTGATCGATCCAGAGGATGGCCTTCACTAAAGTTTCGGCCTCGCTGCGGTCAAGCACTCCTTTGAAGAAGGCGACCGGCTGCGCGTTAAACCACTTGAGCTCAATGAGTTCAAGTGTCTTGCCATGCCACGCAGAACTTGTTGGCACTTGCAGAGAGAACACGGCGCCCGGAACGAAACGTCGTTCCGGGGCATCCGTGTACATCTCTACTTTGACGGCTCCCTTGAGCCCATGAGCCTTCGTCAGACGCCCCACTCGCAGCTGTGTGCGACCTTCGCGGGGTGTCTTTACTTCGCCCACTGGTTAGAAGTCAGTGTCGACTACGTCGACACGTACCTTGCGACCATCGGCCAAAGCCGTGATCAGCGTACGCAGTGCTTTCGCGGTGCGACCAGCACGACCGATTACACGGCCGAGATCTTCTGGGTGCACGCGAACCTCAAGAAGCTCACCGCGTTGCGTGTTCTTCGCAACGACCTGAACCTCTTCGGGGTGGTCGACGATACCTTTGACGAGGTGTTCGAGGGCGGGAGCGAGCAATTGCTAAGCCTTGTCTGCGTCAGCGGCTGGTGCTTCAGCAGCAGCCTCGTCAGCGACGGGAGCTTCTGCAGCAGGTGCCTCTTCAGCCTTAGGTTCAGCCTTCTCAACCTTGGGCTTGAGAACTGGCTTCTTCTTCTCGTCGGCTTGGAACTCTGGCTTAGCTTCCTTGACCTTGACGGTGCTAACAGCGTTCTTGTCACCCTTGAAGATGCCCCAGTCGCCGGTCAGCTTGAGGATTGCCTCAACCTGCGGGCTAGGCTGCGCGCCAACGCTCAACCAGTACTGGGCACGCTCGGACTCGACCTCGATGAACGAGGGCTCCTCGGTGGGGTGGTACTTTCCGATTTCTTCAATGACACGACCATCGCGCTTTTTGCGCGAGTCGGCAATGACGATGCGGTAGTAGGGTGCACGGATCTTGCCCATGCGCTTCAAACGAATCTTTACAGCCACAATTCTCCTGATTTAAATGTTTTGGTGGCGAACCGCTAGCCGTGAGCGTGGGGGCACACTCGGCACAAAAGCTCTAGTGGATTCCATTCGGGCCGATTAGAGGGTCGGGCTACGAAGGACTCAACCGCCTATTCTGCCAGAGTTTTGAGCGCTTCGGGAACCGATAGCGAAGAAAGCCCCAAAGAGGTGACCTTAGTCGTTCTGAGAATCCCGCCAAGAAAGCCACTGCTTGGTGCTCGTGAGGTCATAGTCGGGGCCCGTAATACCCAAAGTAAAGAGCGTGATGCCCTGCTCGCGCATGCTGTCGGCATCTTCGACACTCTTGTCGCGAAGTTCGTTCGACAGCTCAATCTCATTAATATCGCGACCGACGACCTCGCAGTGACCTGCCAACACGCTCAACTTGTGAACGAGCGCATCTCCGGTGGCAAAGCTGTGCCAAATGTCAGCGTGCTTCGCGACGAGCTTGAGAGTTTTCTTCTCTCCGCCGCCACCGATCAGCACGGGAATCTTGCGAGTGGGTGCCGGGTTCAGTTTGCCCCAGCGCGACTCGATGCGAGGAAGTGCCTCGGCGAGAGCATCCAATCGTGAGCCGGCCGTGCCGAACTCGTAACCGTACTCGTCGTAGTCACGCTCGAACCAACCGGAGCCGGTGCCGAAAATGAAACGGCCCCCACTGATGTGATCGAGCGTGCGAGCCATATCGGCCTGAAGGTCAGGATTGCGGTAGCTGTTGCAGTTAACGAGGGTGCCGAACTCGACCCGGCTCGTCAGCTCAGCCCAGGAGGCCAGTTCCGTCCACGCCTCAAAGTGCAGTCCATCCGGCTCTCCATACAGTGGGAAGAAGTGGTCCCAATTGAAAAGCACATCAACACCAAGCTGTTCGAGTTCACGAACCCGGTCTCGAATGACCGAATACTCGGCATGTTGCGGTTGAAGCTGGACGGCAATGCGAACGGGACGGCTTTGAGTCATAACTCCACAGTATCCGGTCGGAGCGACACCGCGACGATGCAGTAGCGCCCGCCACACTGACTGCTCAGGATGCGCGAGAAGCGCAGCAGCCTAGCGCCCGAGGAACTTTTGCAGACTCTCTAACTCTTCTGCCGATGGGCCGCCAGCAGCAGGTTTCGACCCACCAAGACCAAAGCCTGAGCCTGCTGCCGCTGCCGGCGCGACAGCGCCCTGGGCGCGGGCTGCCTCTTCTGCAGCGCGCTTGGCAGGGTTGCCAGACTTGGAGCTTTTCTTCTTCTGACCCTTTTTCGCCTGCGCTGATTTTCCGCCATGACCACCAGGAATCGGGCCCATGCCAGGAATCTGCGGCGTTCCGCCCTTGGCAACGGTCTTCATCATTTTGGCGGCCTGCTCAAATCGGTTCACGAGGGCGTTTACCTCAGTGACGGTCGTTCCCGAACCGCGAGCAATGCGCACCCGTCGCGAGCCATTGAGCAGCTTCGGCACGGTGCGCTCTTGCTTCGTCATCGACTGGATGATGGCTTCAGTGCGCGTAATTTCTGACTCGTCGAAATTCTCGAGCTGCTCACGCATCCCCTTGGCACCGGGCAGCATGCCCAACATGCTCTTGATGGAGCCCATGTTCTTGAGTTGCTGCATCTGCTGCAGGAAGTCATCGAGGGTAAAGCTGTCAGTCGCAAATTTCTCGGCAACCTTGCGGGACTCTTCTTCATTGAAGGTCTTCTGAGCCTGCTCAATGAGAGTGAGGATGTCACCAAGGTCAAGGATGCGGCTCGCCATGCGGTCGGGGTGGAACGGCTCAAAGTCGTCGAGCCCCTCACCCGTTGACGCGAACATGATGGGGCGACCGGTGATCGAAGCAACCGAGAGAGCAGCACCACCACGGGCATCACCATCGAGCTTTGAGAGCACGACACCGGTGAAGTCCACGCCATCTTGGAAGGCTCGGGCAGTCTTGACCGCGTCTTGACCGATCATCGCGTCAATAACGAAGAGCACTTCGTCGGGATCGACAGCCTTGCGGATGTTTGCTGCCTGCTTCATGAGTTCGGCATCCACACCCAAACGACCAGCGGTGTCAATGATGACCACATCATGCTGCTTGTCTTTCGCAAACTTGAGAGCCTGCTTGGCAACCTTGACCGGGTCACCCTTGCCGTTGCCAGGCTCGGGAGCAAACACGGCAACACCAGCCTGCTCACCAACAACCTGGAGTTGCGTTACTGCGTTGGGGCGTTGAAGGTCGGCAGCGACCAGCAGCGGCGTGTGACCATCTGCGGCAAGCCACTTCGACAGCTTTCCGGCAAGCGTCGTCTTACCTGCACCCTGAAGTCCGGCGAGCATGATGACTGTCGGTGGCTTCTTCGCGAACTCGATACGACGAGCTTCGCCACCCAGAATCGTGATGAGTTCGTCGTTGACGATCTGTACCACCTGCTGGGCAGGATTCAGAGCGCCAGAGACCTCGTGACCAAGGGCACGTTCACGAACGCGGCCCGTGAACTCCTTGACTACCTCGAGCGCAACGTCAGCATCCAGCAAAGCACGGCGAATCTCGCGAACGGTGCCGTCGACATCCGCTTCGCTGAGCTTGCCCTTGCCTCGCAGGTTTTTGAACGTATCCGCGAGGCGGTCGGTGAGATTTCCAAAAGTGGCCATGATCACACCAGTTTAAGGTGTCTTGGCACTGGGAGCGAACGCAATGCGCTGACAGCGTGCCCGAGTAGGGTGTGAGCGTGAGATATGGCATCGTAATCCTCCCCCAACAGCCGTGGGCTGAAGCCAAAAACCAGTGGATTCGAGCTGAAGAACTCGGCTTCGATCACGCGTGGACCTACGACCATTTGTCGTGGCGTTCGCTCGCAGACGAGACGTGGCACGCCACAGTCCCCACCCTGACGGCGGCTGCGAGCGTCACTAGTCGCATCGGGCTCGGCACTTTCGTCGCCTCCCCCAACTTTCGGCATCCCGTAACCTTCGCCAAAGAATTGGCAACGCTTGACGATGTGAGCGGTGGCCGCTTTCTCCTCGGCGCCGGTTCTGGCGGCACCGGTTTTGACTCCACAGTGCTCGGAATTCCTGAACTCAGCCCGCGCGAACGTCACGCCCGTTTCGAAGAGTTCGTTCGCGACCTCGACGAACTGCTCCGCTTCGAGAAACCGGGCAGCGGCGGAATCAGCTTTAGCGGCGACTGGTTCACCGCAGTGAATGCTCGGATGGTCGGGGTTCCAGCCCGGACACCACGTTTGCCATTCGTGGTCGCCGCCGAAGGGCCAAAGGGTCTGAGGCTTGCTGCGGAACTCGCCGACGGCTGGCTCACCCTCGGGCGCACCGCTGACACGCTCGATGAGTGGTGGCAGGTAGTCGCTGAGTCATCCGCGCGAATGGATGCCAGCCTCGAAAAGGCCGGCCGGGCATCCGCAAGTCTCGATCGCTATCTCAACCTCGATGGCGCACCCGTATTCAGCCTCGACAGCGTCGACGCCTGGGATGACGCCGTTGGTCGCGCCGAAGCCCTTGGCTTCACCGATGTGATTGGCCACTGGCCACGCAAAGAGGGCATCTACGCCGGTAATGAAAGTGTGCTGATCGAGATCGCTACCCGCTTCTCTCGGTAGCGTGACGCGATATCGCGCTAGCGTGGAGGAATGACCGCACTCATCGTGACTCTCGCCGGACAGACGCCTCAGATTGCCGACAGCGCATTCGTCGCACCAAACGCAACACTCATCGGGCAGGTCACCCTCGGCGAACGCGCGAGCATCTTCTACGGTGCCGTCCTGCGCGGAGACACCGACTCAATAACCATCGGTAAAGGCTCAAACCTTCAAGACAACGTGACCGTGCACTGCGATGAAGGCATTCCGACCACCGTAGGTTCTGGCGTGAGCGTGGGTCACGGCGCCGTTCTCCACGGCTGCACCGTCGAAGACGACTGCCTCATTGGGATGAGTGCAACAGTGCTCAACGGAGCCGTCATCGGCACCGGATCGCTCGTCGCCGCCGGCGCTGTTGTGCTCGAAGGCACCATTGTTCCGCCCCGATCACTTGTTGCAGGCGTTCCCGCGAAAGTGCGGCGGGAGCTCAGTGATGACGAAATCGCTGGCGTGCGCCAAAACGCGACCCACTACCTCGACATCGCGGCCGCGCACAAAGCAGTCAGCAGCTAGCCGACAAGGCCCTGAACAAACACGTGCGGGGTAAAACCGGTGAGGTCGTTGATGCCCTCACCCTGCCCAACAAGTTTGATCGGGATGCCGGTGCGCTCCTGCACAGCAAGCACAAAGCCAGCCTTAGCCGAACCATCCAACTTCGTGATCACCAGACCCGTGACTCCCGCGTGCTGGATGAAGGCTTCTGCCTGAGCGACACCGTTTTGGCCGGTTGTCGCGTCAAGCACGAGCAACACTTCTGCGATCTCGGTCTGCTTTTCGACGACACGACGGATCTTGCCCAACTCATCCATCAGACCGCTCTTCGTCTGCAAACGACCAGCCGTATCGATAATGGCGATGTCGATACCCTCGCGCTGGGCACGCTCAACCGTCTGAAAAGCAACGGATGCCGGATCTTGACCCTGCTGCTGCGGGCGCACAATCTCGGCTCCCCCGCGCTCAGCCCACGTCGCCAACTGCTCAACCGCTGCGGCACGGAACGTGTCAGCAGCACCAACAACAACAGTGCGGCCGTGGCCAACCAAGAACTTGGCAAACTTGCCAATCGTGGTGGTCTTTCCCACGCCATTGACCCCAACAACCAGCACGACCGCTGGGCGGGCGCTGAGAGTGAGGGTGGGGTCGAGGCGAGCCAAGCGTTCCTCGAGGGTTTCGCGCAGCATCCGCTTCAGGTCTGCCGGGTCGTCAGTTTTGAATTTGGCGACGCTCGCCCGCAACTCATCGATGACCGACTCGGTGATGTCTGGGCCGAAGTCAGCGGAGATCATTGCGTCTTCGAGATCGCTCCACGTCTCAGCGTCGATCGTGTCGCGCGCGAACATAGATTTGAGTGCGCCCGAAAGCGACCAAGATGCTGCCATAGCTACAGGTTAAGGCAGGTGAAGTGACATGCCCTAACCGCGCTAGGGTTTTTGGATGCTCTCATTGATTCGCCATGGCCAAACTGACTGGAACGCTGCCGGACGCATGCAAGGTTCCAGCGACATTCCGCTGAACGACATCGGTCGCGAACAAGCCCGCGAGGCTGTCGAGTTGCTGCGCGGCACCGAGTGGGATGTAATCGTCAGTTCTCCCCTGCAGCGCGCCCGTGAGACCGCGCAGATCATCGCCGACGGTCTCGGGCTTGAGTTGGGTCGCAGCTATGACCTCCTCATCGAGCGCAACTACGGTGAAGGCGAAGGACTCACAACCGCGCAGATCAACGAGCGCTGGCCTAACCACAGCGGCTATCCCGGGCTCGAGTCTCTGCACAACGTCGTCGAACGCGGCATCGCAGCCCTCAACGAGGTCTCCCTCGATTACCCGGGCAAGAAGGTTATTGTCGTCTGCCACGGCACAATCATCCGCTACACACTGTCCGAGCTCGCTGGCCGCGACTTCGACCACATCCTCAACGGGTCAATCTCGACCATCGAAAAACTGCGCAGTGGATGGTGCGTGCACACCGTCAACGGCGAACCGCTCGAGGGCGTCGACTAACCAACAACGCTCATCAGGAGGTCCGCGCCCTAGCTTGTTTCGGCAGACACAGTCTCTTTAGCGACCCGCTGACCGACAACCGCACTGATTCCGTCTGAACGCATGCTCACGCCATACAGCGCATCGGCGATTTCCATCGTGCGTTTCTGGTGCGTGATCACAATCAGCTGGCTGGTCTGACGGAGATCTTCAAAGATCGCGAGCAGACGGCCAAGGTTCGCGTCGTCGAGGGCTGCCTCAACCTCGTCCATGATGTAGAACGGGCTCGGGCGGGCTTTGAAGATCGCGATCAGCAGAGCAACCGCAGCGAGCGACCGTTCTCCACCGCTCAGCAGCGAGAGGCGTTCGATCTTCTTACCCGCAGGCTTTACCGTGACTTCGATACCCGTCGTGAGTAGCTCATCCGGGTTCGTCAAGAAGATGCTCCCCGTGCCCCCCGGGAACAGGATGGGGAAGACATCGTTGAACGCGTTCTTGGTGTCTTCGAAAGCGCTCGAGAAGATGGCCTGCATCTTCTCGTCGAGCTCATCGATGATCGTCAACAAATCCTTGCGCGTGTTCGTGAGGTCAGTGAGTTGCTCGGTCAAGAACTTGTGGCGCTGCTCAAGGGCTTCGAACTCCTCAAGCGCGAGAGGGTTGACCCGCCCCAGACGCGCGAGCTTGCGTTCAGCCTTCTGCAGACGAAGTTCTTGCTCAGCACGAACAAACGGGCGACCGGATGCCGCGGGCTCAACGTCGACGTGAGTGCCGGCGTCAGCGTCTGCCTCTGCGTCTGCCTCTGCGTCTGCGTCTGCGTCTGCGTCTGCGTCTGTGTCTGTGTCTGCGTCTGTGTCTGTGTCTGCGTCTGTGTCTGCGTCTGCGTCTGCGTTGATCGCGATGTCGTTAGGCACCGCGACCTGCGGGCCATATTCCGCAACGAGCACATCTTCGACTAGGCCGAGTTCTTCACCAGAGCGTTCAAGCAAACTGGAGAGGTGCAGCTTCTTTTCGTAGATCTGCATCTCTAGGCCGTGCACACTTTCGCTCACGGCCGATAGTCGTTCACGCAACGCTGAATCTTCGCGACGAAGCCCAGAAAGTTCTTGGTTTTGGGCTGAGCGTTCTGATTCTTTCGCCGCGAGAACGACTCGCGCTTCTGACAGCGAGCGGTCGACAGAGTCGAGCACCGCCGGCAGCATTTCTCCGACGCGCGTCGCTGAGGCGATCTGCCGTTGACGGATGACGGCAAGCCTGGCTTGCTCTGCGGCGGCTTCGCGCTCGCGCACCAGCTGGGCAGCAAGCTGCTCAGCCCGGGCACGCTCAGCACGCACCCGCTCCCGGATAGTCTCAAGCTGGATGCGTTGCTCAACCTCGTGAGCCCGAGCGGTCTCCACTTCGTCGAGCATCGGATCACGCTGCGAGACATCGAGCATGGGCCGAGGTGCCGACTGGTACTCGTCGGCGGCGGTCTGAGCTCGCCCCACTTCGGCAGTGGCATCGGCCACCGATTGCGACGCGATATCGACGGCACGGGCAAGGCGGTCGCATTCCGCCTGGGCGGCATCCGCCTGGATACGGTGTCGGCCGAGGAGCTCTGATTGCGCGGCCAACTGAGCGTCGTATTCGCGCAGTTCTACGAGAGCGGCTTCGGCATCCGTCTTGGCTGAGACCAGCTCGCGGCGCTTCTCAGCGAGTTCGAAGCTGGTGCGCTCGATTTGTGTCGTGACGACACCGAGTTTCTCGGCTGCGGCATCCCGTTCGGCAACAAGTTCGAGTCGTGAACGCTTGGCACCAGAGCCACCGCGCAACACGAATTGAGTGAGCACGTCACCGTGGAGTGTGACAAAAGTGATGTCGGCGGCATTGGCGAGTGAGCTGTAGGCGGCGCGGGCAGCCTCGAGGTCATCGGCAATGAGCACGTGAGCCAAGAGCCCGTGCACGCCATCGGGTGCCGTAGCAACCTCAGATGCCGGTACCGTTCCGGCGGCTGTGCCAAGCGATACTGCTGACGTCGCGGCGTTGGCTATGACAACTTCAACTCGACCAAAATCACGACGGGAAGATTCGGCGAGCGCGTCGATCGCGGAATCACGATCGTCGGCCAGTACGGCATCCGCCAGTGTTCCGAGGGCTGCAGCAATTGCCGCCTCATAGCCGGGGGTGATCTTCACATGCTCGGCGACGAGCCCACGGATGCCCGAAAGTTTGGCAGCAACGAGCGCGCTCGAGCCATCTTTCTGATCGACCGCGAGAGACAGTGCCGAGTTTCGCGCGGCGAGAGCATCCCGTTCACGTTCGGACGCGTGAAGGGCATCACGAAGGGACTCGATGTCTACTTGGATGCTCGCGACTTTCGCCTCAGCAGCCTCGTAAGCCTTATCGAGCGACCCGTCAGATTCGGTGGTCGAGTTGTTTGCTTCACCCTCGAGGGCCTCAAACTCGGCCTGAGCTGCTTCACGACGAGACTGCGCTTCAGCGAGAGCCTGTTGTTGGCGAACGAGTTCACCCTGCGCGGCAGTCAGGGTTGACGTGGCGACTTCTACGCGCGCGGTGAGGCCTGCACTCTCCAACTCATGGCGCGAGACTAGGGCGCTCTGGGCGGCAATTTCTTCGTCGAGCGAATCGAGGGCCGCTTTGGCCGTTGCCGTCGCAGCTGCGGCAGCGCCGACAGCCTTTTCGGCGTCCGCAACTCCGGCGGCGAGAGCGTCGGCTTCAGCTTTCACTTCATCGACGAGCGTCTGGCTTACGGTGTTGCCTGAGGTGGGAGCATCACTCTGTTGACCGAGTAGCGATAGCCGCTGGTTGGCGAGCGTGTACAAACTACGCAGGCGTTCTTGCACAGACTCGAGACCAAATGACACCCGGCGGGCCTCATCAACGGCATCACCAACCTGTGCTTGCTCGAGGCGAGCTTCACGAAGCTTGTTCTGGTCGAGTTGTTCCTGCAATACGATGCGCTGAGTTTTGCGTTCGCTTTCGTTGCGGCTGAAATCGTTGATGCTTGAGCGCAGTTCTACGACCTCGTCGGCGAGGAGGCGGGCGCGAGCATCCCGCACAATGGAGGCAATCGATGCTGCCTCTTTGGCAATCTCGGCCTGCTGTCCGAGCGGCTTGAGCTGGCGACGGATCTCCCCCGCCAGGTCAGAGAGCCGCGTGAGGTTCGCCTGCATCGCGTCGAGCTTGCGCAGAGTCTTCTCTTTGCGACGACGGTGCTTGAGGATGCCGGCCGCTTCTTCGATGAATCCGCGACGATCTTCGGGGCTCGCGTGCAGCACCGCATCGAGCTGGCCTTGGCCAACGATGACGTGCATTTCGCGGCCGAGACCGGAATCGCTCAGGAGTTCTTGAACGTCGAGGAGGCGGCACTGGCTGCCATTGATCGCATATTCGCTGCCGCCATTGCGGAACAGGGTGCGGCTGATGGTGACTTCGCTGTATTCAATCGGCAGCGCGCCATCTGCATTGTCGATAGTGAGAACTACCTCGGCACGACCGAGGGGACCCTTCGTGGCGGTGCCAGCGAAGATGACGTCTTCCATCTTGCCGCCGCGCAAAGTTTTGGCACCCTGCTCGCCCATAACCCAGGCGAGAGCATCCACGACATTCGACTTGCCAGAACCATTGGGGCCGACGACACACGTCACACCCTGCTCGAAAGCAAAAGTGGTTGGTTGAGCGAACGACTTGAACCCCTTGAGGGTCAAACTCTTGAGGTACACGTCACCGCCCTGTCTCTGCTGGCCGAGTCTCTGGCCAAGTTGCTGGTCAGAACCTTGGTATACGGTACCGGATGCGCGGGGTTCCGCCGTTCTGCCGCGCAGGAAGCCACGCGCAACTAATGACCATTGACATCGGCACACCCGAGGAGTCAACTGGTCCCAGTCGCGTGCGCGTCCTCGTGCCGCTGGGGGTAAGGATTTGGAGATCCAATGCGTCCCCCACTGCCAGCAAGTACAGCTCTCGACGCCATCGGAAACACGCCGGTTGTTCAGCTTCGGCGCCTTGTTTCGCAAGATTCCGCTGCGGTATTTGTCAAGCTCGAAGGTTTCAATCCCACCGGCTCCTATAAGGACCGAATGGCACTCGCCATGATCGAAGAGGCCGAGGAACGCGGTGCGCTAACCCGGGACCTGACGGTGATCGAATACACCGGCGGTAGTACCGGATCGTCACTTGCCTTTGTTTGCGCGGCAAAAGGTTACGGTTTTCACGCCGTCTCTTCAGACGCCTTTGCTGTTGCCAAGCTCAACACCATGCGGGCATTCGGGGCTCAGCTCACGGTCGTTCATAGCCCCAGTGGGGAAATTACTCCCGAACTCATCCCGGAGATGATTTCGGTTGCCGCCACCATCGCAGCGCAGGGTGGCTATTACCAGACCGACCAGTTCAACAACGCCGACTCCCTCATCGGGTATGCCGGGATCGGGCACGAGCTCCTCGCCCAATTCCCGGAAGGAATCGACGCTTTCTGTGGTGCTGTCGGTACCGCTGGGATGCTGATGGGGGTCGCGGGGGTACTCAAGGACAACTCCTCAAGCACTCAAATAATTGCGCTCGAACCCGCGTCGGCGCCCCTGCTTACCCTCGGGCACCCCGGACAACACCACGTTGAGGGCATCGGGGTAGGTTTCCTCCCTCCCCTCCTCGACAGCGAGCTGTATGACGACGCTCGGGCAATCGACGAGGCCGTGGCACGAAAGACATGTCGGCAGTTAGCCGAGCAGGAGGGGCTCCTGGTCGGCACCTCTTCTGGGCTGAACGTTGCTGCCGCACTCGAGCTTGCCAGGGAGCTCGGGCCAGGCAAAGTAGTCGTGACCGTCGCGTGCGACACCGGCCTGAAGTACCTCGACGACGATCTGTTCACCCGCCAAGCAATCGCTTGATCCTCTGGCGTCCACGAGAGTATTCTGGTCGGCTACCTCAGTAGCACCCAACCAGCCAGATTGGTGCGCTCATGTCAGAGTTCGATATTGCTACCGTTGAGATTCCGCGGGAACTTGATCCCACCCGCAGCGACAAATTTTGCCAGGCCATCGCGCTGGGCAACCTCAGCTACGAACTTGCGTTTGGCACGACCGATACGGCCTTTGATCTCACAGAAGAGCTCGGGCTGTGGCAGCCAAGTGAATTTGAGAAGTATCGGATGATCGTGGCGACGATCGATGGCCGCGTTGTCGGCTCCGGCACCTACGAGACAACGGTTGGCGACGACGTGGATACTGCATGGGTGATCGCTCACGTGCATCCTGACTACACACGGCGCGGGCTAGGGAGCGCACTACTCGCCGAACTAGAGAGTATCGCGCGGGCTGACAACAAACGTCAGGTGCACATGTACGCTCCGGCCGCCTTGAGCGATGGCCCTGTCATTGCAGCACCTACTGGGTTTGGCGCGGTGCCGAAAGACAACTCCGAAACTCAGTTCTTGTTTGCTCACGGCTTCAGCTTTGAACAGGTCGAACGAGTCAGTCGACTTGTACTACCCGTGACGGGTGTGCGATCACTAGTCGACGATGCAATTGACCATCTCAATCGCGACTACGCCGTACACGAGTGGGTCGACATCTGCCCCGAGCGGTGGCAAACGGATCTCGCGCTTCTCTACACCCGCATGAGCACCGATGAACCTTCCGCCGGCCTCGAGCCCCCAGAAGACATTTGGTCGGTGAAGCGACTTCTGGAATACCAAAGTCGTCTCGCCGAAAGCTCACTCACCATGGTTTACGCTGCAGTCGAGCACGTCGAGACCGGCACTCTTGTCGGGTACACCGCGCTGGCCGTGCCGCAAGAAACCAACCGCGCCGTCAACCAGGGAGGCACCATTGTGCTCGACGAGCATCGAGGACACCGCCTGGGGATGTTGCTTAAGGTTGTCAACCTGGCTCACCTCGAACGAGTCTCGCCGGGACACCCCTCTGTGATCACTTACAACGCAGAAGAGAACCGTCATATGCTCTCCACCAATGAGGCCGTCGGCTTTGTCCCTATCGGATACCAAGGAGTGTGGAAGCGGGTTCTCACTGCGGGCGACTAAATTGCAGCAGAATCCGTATGAGCTGCGAGAGCCACGGCACCCTCACGGATGCGATGCAAGCTGTGCTGATAGCGCTCCTTGTGAATCCGGGCGTGCAGCCACGTCTCCAATGACTTCACGCTGGTCAGCGCGCGAAGTTCCGCCACAAAGTCATTAAAATCACTGAGAGTAGGAAACGAGATGGTTGTCACGAAATCGAACCGACCTATCGTGCGTGCCATGAACTCCACCCCCGGTTGCTCATCAATAAGTCGCACGAGCGGGTCGGCATTTCCCATGGTGATGAATCCAAAACCGAACGTTAGATGCGAGGTCATATCGGTGCGTTCACGCAAGAGGCCAATGCGCATCGCCCCGGTTTCGGTGAGGCGGCTAATGCGGGTGCGACATCCACTGATCGATAGGTCAACGGCTTCAGCGAGTTCGGCGTAGCCCATGCGTCCGTCAATTTGGAGCAGTTCCATCAACTTAAGATCAGTCGCATCGAGCGGCAAATCTGCCAGGGCAGGTTCTTCTCCAAGGAAGAAGCTTTTGAGCGTTCGTTCATAGATCATCACCTGCACGTCGACTACGCCGTCGCAGGCGCGAATCGCGCGAATCTCTTCGTGCAGTTCCGCCATCGTCGCAGTGTGTACTTCGGTAATCAGTTGGTACTTGCCCGTGCGCTCCGAGACGAACACGGGCGAATTTAGCTCGCAAATTCGTTCCGCGAGCTCTCCCGCATCGCCTTCTGTCTGAATCGACAAGTGAGCGAGAACGTGCAGCCCGAGAAGCCGTGGGTGAACGGCCGCGATGATTCGGATGTCGCCAGAAACGAGTAGCGGGTTCAACCGCTTAGCGACACTTGCCCGGTTGGTGTCAAGTTGGCGCGCAATATCGCTGAACGACGTTCGGCCGTCCTGGCGCAGAATTGCGAAAGATTGCTCGGTTAGCTGGTCCACGGGGCCAGACTATCTCAACCCACTACTAAAACGTAGCGTTTTGTCACTTTATTGAGTGAAATTCCACGTTTTTCCCTCCATAAACCTCTCTTTCGTTTCATATTTGCGTCTTTTTGGTTACAGGACTGCAAATATGCATTGACTTTCGTGCCGAGTGTGAACACAATGGTCAGAACCAAATCACCCTCCCCAGCACATCCGGGGATGAATCGTTCTGCAGCCACAGGAGAAACAATGAAGAAATCGATCATGGGCATCGCCGCAGCAGTATCGCTCGCGGTAGTGCTGACCGGATGTGCCGCTGGCACTGAAGCCACGACAGACACCACAGACTCCACCTCATCCAACGCCCCTGAAGGTCTCGTTAACGCCAACGCCTTCACCGCGTGCATCGACCCGGAATACGCACCCCTTGAGTACTACGCAGACTCGACTGGCGGCGACATCATCGGCTTCGACGCTGACGGCATCCGCGCCGTTGCTGACTACTGGGGCGTCGAAACCAAATTCGAAATCACCTCGTTTGACGGACTCATGCCTGGACTCCAGACCGGCCGCTGCGACGTCATCTTCGGCGGCCTCTACATGAGCGAAGAGCGCCTACAGATCGCCGACGCCTCCGCCGTCATGAATGCGGGTCCCGCAGCGCTGGCAGCACCCGACCTCGCAGCGAAGCTCAAAGAAGGCGCCGACCTGTGCGGACTGCGCGTTGCAACGCAGGCAGCATCCAGCAACACGGTGAGCGTTCAGAAGCTCAGCGACCAGTGCATCGCAGATGGCAAAGAAGGCATCACCAATACCGAGTACCCCAAGACTGCAGAAACCGTACTCGCCGTGATCAACGGCAAGTCCGACGTGCTTGTCGAAACCAACGTCGCAGCCGCCTACATGGCCACCCAGAATGACGGACTACTCGCCGTAGCCAACGGCGTCTTCGACCCAGACACCACCTTCGGAGTCTTCACCCCCAAGGACGGCGTACTCACGGCTGCAGTTGCTGAGGCCCTCCGCGCCCTCTACGACAACGGCACTCTCGAGAAGATCGCCGCCGATTACAACCTCGACGCCTCGATCGTCGACGTCTACTAAGAACACTCGACTGTGGGTGGTCACCTCGCGTGACCACCCACAACCAGGGAGTCACACCACATGATCTTTGATCCAGAAATCTTCTTCACCCAACTCGTCAACCCCGCCTACCTCTGGGGTGCACTCATCTCCGTCGGAGTCGCAGCGTGCTCGCTCGTCATCGCCACAGTGCTCGGCTTCTTCCTCGCCATCGGGCGAACCTCCAAGCAGCGCTACCTTCGCGCTCCAGCACACCTCTACGTCTGGTTCTTCCGGGCACTGCCTGCGCTACTCGTTCTGCTCATCATGTGGAACGCACTCCCCCAGATGTTTCCCGCCCTTCGCTCTGACTGGTACACACCGTTCGTGGCAGCATCCGTCGGTCTCGGTTTGGTCGAAGCAGCCTTCATGGCAGAAATCATTCGCTCAGCGTTGAGCAGCGTGGATGACGGTCAAGAACTTGCCGCTCGCGCTCTGGGAATGAAACCTGGCTCCGTAATGCGCAGGGTGGTCTTGCCGCAGGCGATCCGTACCGCGCTGCCGCCGACTGGCAACGAATTCATTGGACTCATCAAGTACTCCTCCCTGGCATCCGTGATTTCGCTCAAAGAGTTGCTCACCACCGCCCAAGTCGGGGTAAACATCACCTTCCGCTACGCCGAGTACTACACCGTCGCGATCATGTACTACCTCGTCATCGTGACGATTATCACTCTCGTGCAGAGTCGGATCGAGAAACGTTTCCTTTGGACGTCTCGTGGCGTCAAGAAGAACACCGACCCGATCAGCCTGAGCACACGGGCACTCGCAACGGTCTCGAAGGAGAAGTAAGCATGAGCACAGAAACCGTGAACACCGTTCCTACCCTTCAAGTTTCGAACCTCCACAAGGCGTACAACGGAACCGAAGTTCTCAAGGGCGTCGAATTCCAGATCAACAAAGGTCAAGTCAAGGCAGTTCTCGGTCCATCCGGTTCCGGTAAATCGACGATGTTGCGCCTGATGGCACTACTCGAGCCTGCCGACCGGGGAGAAATCAGCCTCGATGGCAATCGAATCGGCGCCTCAGACAACAACGGCCGCATCGCGCACCACTCCGAGCGCAGACTCGCAGTGCAACGTCGCGATATCGGCATGGTGTTTCAGAAATTCAACCTATTTCCGCATCTCAACGCGCTCGAAAATGTGGTGCTCGCACTCACCGAAGTGCAGAAAGTCGGCAAAGCCGAAGCTCGCGAGCGCGCCTTCCTGATGCTCAACAAAGTGGGCCTCGGCGATCGCGACCGGCACTTTCCCTCCGAACTTTCCGGAGGTCAGCAGCAGCGGGTTGCAATCGCGCGGGCACTCGTCCTGAACCCGCACGTCATGCTCTTCGACGAGCCAACATCCGCACTCGACCCTGAGCTGGTCGGTGAAGTGCTCGAGGTCATGGAAAACCTCGCTGCCGGCGGCATGACAATGATTGTGGTCACCCACGAAGTAAAATTTGCGCGTCGCGCGGCCGATGAGGTCACCCTCTTCGACAGCGGAGTGATTGTCGAACAGGCCGAACCTGGCGAGTTCTTCGATAACCCGCAGCATGAGCGCACGAAGCAGTTCTTGAGCCATGTCCACTAACACCGGCGGCGTGCTTCGCGCCGTCTACACCGACCTCGATGGCACCGACTTCAGTGCCGGGCGGGAGCTTCTCAGCTCCGCCGGGTTCGACGTCAGCTACCTCGATTCGCTGGATGCTGAAACGATCGTCGCCGGGGCCGCTGGCGCCAGTGCGTTGCTTGTCGGTTATGCCGAAATCACGCGGTCCATGATCGAGCGGATGCCCTCCGTGAAGATCATCGCGCTGATGTCGATGGGCTTTGACAACGTGGATGTGGATGCGGCAACCGAGCACGGAATCTGGGTAACGACAATCGTCGGCGCAGCCACCGAAGAGGTCGCGACTCACGCGCTGGCAATGGCGCTTCACTTGGCACGCGGCATCACGTTCTCACAGCAGGCCGTCGTTTTCGGCCGGTGGAACGACCGCGATGCTCTCGTGCAACCGCGCCTCAGCGAGTGCACTCTCGGCCTTATGGGGTTGGGCAGGATCGGTATGAAGTTCGCCGAACTTGCACGCCAGCTATTCGGCGAGATTATCGGCTACGACCCGTTCATTCCGGACACTGACGAGACTCGTGCGCGCTTCGCAGCGGCTGGCGTTCGCCGGGTCGATGCCGCGACGGTTCGTTCGAGTTCACATTTCCTCTCGCTGCACCTGCCGCTCACTGCCGACACCGCCGCCATGGTCGACGCCGCATTCCTTGGCTCGATGAAACCGCTGTCCTATCTCATCAACGTGAGCCGCGGCGGACTCGTCGATAGTTCAGCACTGTGCGAAGCGCTCGACAGCGGGCACCTTGCTGGCGCTGGCCTCGATGTCTTGGATGCCGAACCGCCGAGCTCCGAGCATCCGCTCCTCGGTCATCCTCGTGCTCTCATCACACCGCACATCGCGTACTTCTCTGGTCGCAGTGAAGCAGAGTACGTGCGGCTGCAAGCCCAGAACGTTGTCTCATGGGCCCAACGCGGCACACCAGACACGCCTCTCGTGCCCTTAGCGGCACCCTCACTCTCCACTCACTAAGAACCCCACCGGAGTACTCATGCGCAAGCTTTCGGCCTTTGATGTGCCACTTTCAGAATTCACCCCCACGGTAGTGACCGCGCGAGCCATCCACACTCTGGATGCCGCCAACACTGTCGTGGATGCCATGCTCATGTTTGCTGGCACAATCGCCGCGGTCGGAACCGTCGACGAATGTCTCGACGCGGCCGCACAGCTGTCACCAGCGTCGCCGTCGCGTGTCGACCTCGGAGCTCAGGTCATTGTTCCTGGCTTCATTGATGCGCACGCTCACCCGTTGATGCTCGGTCAGCTGATGAGCTGGGTGGATTGTGGTCCAAACAAAGCGTCGAACATTCCTGAGATTGTCGCGCTTCTGAAGGCTGCGGCTGACACTGTACCTGAGGGCCAGCCGATTCGCGGTTACGGCTATGAACAGCGCAATCTTGCCGAACAGCGTCACCCTCATCGCACCGAGCTTGACGAGGTCGCTCTCGACCGCGAGGTGTACCTCATGAATGCTTCTGGCCACGGTGGTGTCGTCAACAGCTACACCTTCGAACTTTTTGGCATCAATCGTGACACCAAGAACCCCGATGGTGGCGAATTTTTCCGCGATGTCGATGGCGATCTCACGGGCGAACTTTCGGATGCCGCCTGCAACATTCTGACTGGTCTCGGCGGAGTGAAGGTCGGCCATCATGGCCCCAACTTTCACCTCGCCGACACCCCGGCTGAGCACGTGCGCCAACTTGCTGTGGCACAGGATGCCTTCCTTCAGGGTGGCGTCACGACAATCGGTGACGCCCAGGTGTCGCGTCGCGAATTCGACACCTACTTGCGCCTGGCCGAGGAGAACCAGCTCAAGACGCGCATTTCGATGTATCTGCTGTCTCACTTGCTCGAGGAAGCGATCGAGACCGGGATGCACGGCGCCTTCGGTAACGCCCACTTGAGTTTCTCGGGCATCAAGTTCTACGCGGACGGTACGCTCGGCGGCTGGACCGCGTACTTCCCCGATGGCTATGTCGGAGATCCCTGCCGCACCGGTCAGCTGTACCACGAGCCCGCCGACTACAAGGCGCTCATCAGCCGCGCTCACGCCGTTGGCCTCCAGACGGCAACCCACGCGCAATCGCCGACCGCAATCGAGATGGTTGTTGACGCGATCGAAGCGGCCCAAGCCGAGCACCCAGACAGTGACGCCCGGCACCGCATCGAACACTGCGGCCTGCCCACCGCCGACCACATTTCACGGATGGCGACGGCCGGCATCCGGCCCGTCAACCAGCCGCAGCACCACTTCAACTGGGGTGAGGGTGTTGAACAGGCCATCGGCACTCCCGGCGAGCGCTTCAACCCTCTTGGCGAGTTTGCTGCTGCTGGCGTTCCGATCACGATCAGTTCGGATGCGCCAGTCGCCGACCCGCGCCCGCTCGAAGCCATTCAGGCGGCGACCACGCGCATCACTCGTCGTGGCACCCAGCTAGGCCCAGACAGCCTCGCGATTTCTCGGGAACAGGCGTTGCGCGCTCACACCATCAACGCCGCCTATTCTCTGGGTCGCGAAGATGACCTCGGCAGCCTCGAGGTCGGCAAACGTGCCGACTTTGCCGTGCTCACCGCCGATATTTTCGAAACCGAATGTGCCCAAATTGGCGAGATCGCTGTCGCTGAAACCTGGGTTGATGGCGTTCGCCAGTACAGCGCCGAAGCGAAGTGAGCACGGCGATGACTACGACCACGAACGACAACTACACCGCTGAGGCTGCGGCAACGGCCTCTGCCGTGGGCGTCGATGTCAACAACGCAGGCCTTGCCATCATGACGGTGCTGCGCAACTACGGAATCGACACCGTGTTTGGGATTCCCGGAACCCACAACCTCGAGTTGTACCGCCCTCTGAGCGCACTCGGCATCCACCCTGTGACGACTCGCCATGAGCAGGGCGCGAGCTATGGGTCCGATGGCTGGTCGCAGCAGACCGGACTGCCCGGTGTCGTGATCACCACCTCCGGCCCCGGCCTGCTCAACGCTCTGTCGGGCGCGGGCACCGCATATTGCGAATCCCGCCCGATGATCCTCATCTCCCCCGGCGTCGCCGAAGGCAGCGAGTTCGCCGACAATGGCGCCCTGCACGAGACGAAAGATTCCACGGGCGCCGCTGGCGCCATCGTGGAGTGGAGCCGTCGAGTGACGAGCGCAACGGATGCCGTCACCGCCGTTCACGACGCCTTCGAGCTGTTCCGCTATGGTCGCCCGCGCCCCGTGCACATCGAGATTCCTCTCAATGTGCTCGAGTCAGCGAGCGATTGCCCGGAAGAATTGCTGCAGGCCCGCCCTGAGCGTGCCCGCGCCGCCGCTGATGCCGGTGCCGTCGAACGCGCCGCCGAGATCTTGGCCGCTGCCGCGCATCCCGTCATCATCGCTGGTGGCGGTGCGAGCCGTATCGGCAGCGAGCTCACCGCTCTCGCCGAATCGCTGGGCGCGCCCGTCGTGACAACACTCAATGGCAAGGCGTCGATTCCGGAGACTCACCCGCTTTCGCTGGCCTCCGAGATCCGTTTGCCCGTCATCCACGAGCTCATCAATGCCTCGGATGCCGTACTCATCATTGGCTCAAAGCTGGGCGAAGCGGAGCTGTGGGGCGGCGTTATCGCGCCGGCTGGCACGGTCATCCGCATCGACGTCTTGGAGTCGCAACTCAACAAGAACGTCGCCAGCGATCTCGGGCTGGTGGGAGACAGCGCGGTGATCGTTGGTCAGTTGCGCGACGCTCTGGCGGCACAGCCCATCACGGGCAACGCGACAACGGCTGCGGAACTCGACGCCGTGCGCGAAACCGCGGTTCGTGAAGCTCAAGAAGTGTCACCGACGCTGCACCGAGTGGCGGCCCTGATTAACGATGCGATCCCCGAGAACGCGATCATCGCGGGTGATTCCTCACAGATCACGTATTTCGGGATGGCGAGTGTTGTGCGTCAAGACACTTCGCACTCGTTCCTGTACACGCCGGCCTATGCCACCCTCGGTTATGGTCTGCCCGCGGCAATCGGGGCAAAGGTGGCCTCACCTGATCGCCCCGTAGTGTGCGTGGTTGGCGACGGTGCCCTCATGTTCGCGGTGCAAGAGTTCATCACGGCCATTGAGCAGGGCCTCGATCTCACTATCGTGTGTGTCGATAATGGTGGTTACGCCGAGATCAACCAGAACGAGCGCGACCGAGGCATCACTCCTGTCGGAGTGGTACTCGCGCAGCCCAATTGGTCGGTGCTCTCTGCGGCTTTCGGTGGTCATGGCTTTTCGGTGACCCAGCCCGAGCAACTCACGGAGACCGTAGCTCAGGCCATTGCGACTCCGGGGCTCGCCCTTGTGCACGTTCCGCTCGCCATCTTCGAAGCCGCACACGGCTAGCCCTCTCGGCGGTTCGCGCCACCGACAACTCTCCAATTCTCACCACTTCTTTTCACCTCAAGGATCACGACATGACAGAACTCGCTCTCGCCGCCGGCGCTAAAGTCACCGCCCGCACGTGGGTGGATGACAACATGCCTCGCCTCTCCGAGTGGCACAGCCACATTTGGCAGCTCGCCGAGCCGGCCTGGCGCGAGTTCCGTTCAGCCCAGTGGTACGTCGAGCTACTGCGCACCGAGGGCTTCACGGTTGAAGAAGGTTCGGCCGGGATGCCGACCGCTTTCAGCGCGGAATGGACCAACGGCACTGGCGGGCCCACGATGTTGAGCTACGCCGAATACGACGCGGTGCCCGGCAACAACCAGTCGGCATCCGTCACCGAAGACAGCCGCGAGGGGATGAGCCGCTTCGCGCCCGGCCACACCGACCCGCACTCAGCGCTCGGCATTTCTACTCTTGCCGGGCTGCTCGCCACCAAGCACGCCATGGAGAAGCACAACATCCCCGGCACCCTCAAGTACACGGGCGAGCCCGCCGAAAAGATGCACGGCTCCAAGGTCGTTCATGGACTGCGCGGCTACTACGACAACGTGGATGCCATCGTGAGCTTCCACCCCTTCTACATGCTGCCGCTCTGCAACACCGCCCGCTGGGACACCCAGTGCGGTGCCTACTACAGCAAGGTGTACACCTTCATTTGCGATGAGCCGGAGTCGTGGCAGCTCAATGCCAACCCCAACTCCCCCATCCCTGCTTCGCACTCTGCGGCACGCGCTCCCGGCGCCAACGTTGCCCTGATGTCGATGTACACCTCGTCGCGCATCATGCAGGATGCCATGCTCCCGAGCTTTGGAGGGTGGAGTCTCAGCGACGCCATCTTGCTCGACGGTCAAGCAACCGCCGACAATCTGCCGGCGCGCGTTGCCCGCATCCAGTATTCGTGGCGCACGCCGAACATCGAGATGGCGGAGCACGTGCTCGCTGTGCTCGACCGCAACGCTGAGCACGCCGGTGCCATGGCGCACTGCGATGTTGAGACGACCTGGGTGGCACGCAGCCGTCCCGGTCGCACCAACCACGCGATGTCGACCGTTCTCTACAACAACCTCGAGACGGTTGGCGCTCCCAGCTACGGCGCTGACGCGATCGCTGTTGCTCAAGAGATTCAGCGCAATCTCGGGCTCGACGCCATGGAGAAGCCTTTCCTCGACGAATGCGAGCAGCTCATCACCCCGCAGGATGCCGAGAAGGCACTGCGCGAACACCTCGCCCCGTGGCAGCAGAACTGGACAAGCGACGACTACGTCGAAATGACGCACTACGCGCCGACCGTTCGCTTTTATGTCTCACGCCCCGCGCTCAAGCCTGCGCCAGGCAAAGGCGCCTACCCGGGGTGGGTCATGAATGCTCTCGGCGGCATCCCCGAGACGATCGACCCCACCATCGAGACCGCCGGCAAGACCGTTGCAGGAACTTTCATCGACTTGCTGGTTGACCCCGCACTCCTCGCCGAGGCGAAGAACGAGTTCGACAAGCGAGTCGCTGACGAACCGATGCCCGCCCTGCTGCCGGTGGACTTCCAGCCACCGATCGATCTCCCCTGGCCCGACTACCGCACCAGCGGTGACGCACGCACCTGGGGCTAAAACGCGCTCGCTAGATTGCCGGCATTGGCGATCTAGCGAGCTGCACCACGAGTATGGTGTCGTGCTTGTTTCCTGCCGCACTGAAGACCCTCGAAAAGCGACTTGGCTTGGAATGGTGATGTGCTAGCCGATCCTCCGCGCGCCAGAAAATCTTCGGCATTTCCTCGTCTGTCTACCTGCGTTGCTTACGCATCCCGAAAGACTGCGCTTACCAACGAAAATGATGAGTTCCAGTGCGGTAGGTAAGCATCTACCTCCGATCGATCGAGATCGATATAGTCCTCAGTCCAGCCGCGGAGACTAGTGACATCTCCCGCAAAGAAGGCGGCGGAATCCGCGCGCAATACCAACTCTCCTGCGGGCGGCCACAAGCCCAGTACCAGCTCGAACGAATCAGAAGATCCACCTAGCTCGGAGCCGTCTATGGTCCAACACGTCATGGCGGTATCGCGACTCGGCCCTGACCAAGAAAAGTCCCGAACACCAGAAGCCACAAGTAGTCCGGTGGTTGCTTCCCGAAGTTGGAGCGCCATACGAAGATCGAAAAGGATTCCAACTTTCAGTCTCAGAGCGTCGAATCGCACCTCGAGAAGTTGCGCTTCTTGGAGGGCATGTTCCTCCGTCAACGGATTCATTTCCGGCTTCGCTTGCCACTTCCGAAGTGCCGGATCAAATTCAAGGAGTTCATGGAGCTTCATCATGGCAGCGGCAGGCGGGCAAAGGGGTGGTTACGGTCGATTCCCGCCCCACTAAGTGGATTAACCGTGTCACCGCTCTTATTCATGTAAGCAGCGTAGCCCTGCGGATACGGATACTTGCCGGTCGTCGTAGGATCCATAATCCGAACGCCAGTTACGTTCGGATGGAGCTCCGGGGTGCCCCGAGGGATTTCGTAAGTCATCATCAGACACAAAGTTCCACAGACCGGTGGGATCAATTCTCAACAGCGGATTATTCGAGACATACGCGTACGGGTCACCTGTGAAGTACAGAGCAGGGTCGACTGTAAGGAACTGGCCCGTCCTCGGGTCGTAGTCCCTCGCGCGCATGTAGATCAGACCAGTGTCGACATCGGTCAAATTACCGGAAAACCCGAATGCAGAGTCCTTAGTTCCAGTATGCGTTCGTTTACCGAACGGGTCATAAGCATTAGTCGAGGTGACCACACCTGCTAACCCAGTATGTTGATCGGTTGAGCAATTATTTTCGGTCGCCGCCGAGGCTACAACTTGTTTCGTGTTCGCCTGCGCCTCATGGTTTCTGCGCGACGTGCGGTGGCTTCTTGGCCCACTACGGGATCACTCTTCAGAGAATCAATGAGGACTTCGCCCCTGGCTCCGGCGAGAGCCAAGATGGGCTTCACAAATAACACTCGGTTCTTGCCGCTTGATGGGCTTGTGATCAGCTCAATGAGCGAATCAATTTGCTCTTTAGTCGCGCATGCGGCGAGTGCAGCTGCTAACCCGTCGCGCTCGTCACTCTCATTCGCCATCTTGTAGAGCGTTACGAGACGTTCCCAATATTGAACAGATGGCTTCACTGCGAGCGCACGCGCCAAGCCCTCATTCACTCGATCAGGGTATTTGCCCCGCTCTAAGTGTTCGATGAGGACCGGCAGGGCGCGTGGATACGGCGTGCTCGTATTAATAAGATCCCAAACCGAATCCACCTCAACACCAGCAGAGTGAAGTGCCTTGACTATTGGGCGTTCAGCATTTCGCCACTCGGCGGCATGCGCTTCGCGCGCTGATTCACGAGCAGCTGAGGCAGCCATGAACTCAGTGTCTGTGGACAATTCAGCCATGAATCCCCCGGCCGTCGTCCCGCGCGGTCGTCTCTTTTCGCGCGTCATGGAATAAACTTTAACTCAATGTCACCTTTGGCAATCGCGGTGAGTAGAGATTTTGTCAATTCAGCACCAGTCTTGACGTAGAGGTCGAACTCAGGCGACAACCCAAGCACGCGATCGCCTGACTCTGGCTGACATTCCCGGCTACGAAAAACCACTATCCGCGCTCAAACGCATAGCCAGGGAACGAAGTGACTCAAGCCGTCCATTGATAATCCCTTTTCGCTGCGCGAACTTCTCCGCAAGCTCAATCGAATCAGCAATCAGTGGCAAAAGAACTTCTTTCGGATCGAGCGGCACCGGCGACTGGGGAACAGCCGCTTGTATTAAGAGCAAGCGCTCGTTCCGCGAGTATCGCCCGGTCCTGACGCCTGAAAAATCCACCGGAAGGACCTCGCCCGGCACCTGAAAGACCAAGTTCACGCGCAGGGCGGACTCGACTTGGGCTCTTTCCTCGATGACTGTGCGTGCCAGTTCCATTACGGCATCACCCCATGCTCGGGAGTCGGCGCTCGTGCCGCCCACGATTACCCCGAGCGAGAACGCCGGTGTTGATTGGTCATCATTCATGGAGAACCGTTTGCAAAGCTGCCCGACCGGCGCTCGGAAATACCTCGAACTAACAGCTGGCACAGAGTTAGGGCTGATCACCGTGGTCATCGAGCAAGACAAAGTCGGTACCCGAGGTCTGTCCCGTCGCCAGAATTGCGTCGACAAGTTCGCCGGTAAAGTACACGGGGCCGCGCTCCATTTCAGCAACCCTGAACGCTCCGGCCTTTTCAACGACATGAGGGTGAAACATCGGCCGCGGCATATACATGATTCCGCCGTCGCTAAATCTCGCGGGCTCAGACGCTACCTCGTCTAAGGCACCTTCCAATAAAGGGGCACCGAAGACTGCTAATCGGGCTTCCCTGCACTTAACAGGAAACACGCTGCCGTACCCGCTGAGCAATGGACCAACGGTGTCGATAGCCTCGTCACGAAGCAACAAGAGGTTTGACCCGAGCCACGGCATCAGTGCTCGCTTCTCGCGGCGGCCCCGATCATCGGTTTTTGATAATTTCAGTTCAACTTCACTGATCATTGACGGCTGTGATCCCGCCTCCAACGTATGCAAAGTCTCAAAATAGGCCTCGTCAATCGGAAGCGCCCACTCAAACCCCTCAGGACTCCTTACTCGATAGACGCGCACGCGTGAACTCATTGCGGGAAACCGCCCGAGCGAAGTTGCGACCTTATAAAGCCAAGCGCATCCGTCGCGCGCGCGGGAGAGGTTGAACTCAATAACAACTCATTCACCTCTTGATAATAAAGCTTTGTGTGGATAGTGCTGTGGACCGCGGCGCCTGTCGGGTTGGGGACATCAAACGCCCAGGCAAGAACACTCCATTTCTCGCATCATTGATGTCAATCCCAAACCCCTGAAGCGCCGCTCTGGCGTCCGCCGCATTACTTGAGAGTCCGGCCATAATGTGATGGGCAGCAGTGCCTGCAGGGCGAGTTGTTCCAGCGGCTTCGAGGTTGGCTCCAAGTACCCGTGATGAGGGTCGCGAGATGGCCACCGCTGTATTCGCCGCGCCCGCCACGCTTGCCCCTCCACTGACAAGCCCGCTGAGGACTGTGATGCCGGCAACTCCAACGGCACCGCCGCCGAAGTACCGGCTGCCTCTATCGACCACGCAATTCAGCCCAATGGATTCCCTGAACGAAGCCGTAGGGTTCGTTCCGATTGGCTACGAGGGGGTGAGGAAGCAGGAGTTGAGCTAGCTGCAGCGCTAATCGGTGACTAAGCCAAAACTGCCGGCCCACAACGGTGAAACAAAAACAAGCGGGTCGCCAAAACGCGAGGATGCAGCCACTTAACCTTGGGAGCCGGTCGTGCGGGAGGTTCTTTTACTTCTCGGCGCCCTCTTCAAAGAGAAGGGTGAAGTCGGTACCCGAGGTCTGTCCCGTCGCAAGAATCGCGTCAACAAGTTCGCCCGTCAGGTGCAGATCACCCCGCGGCATTTCCGCGAGTTTAAACGCGCCAGCGCCCGAAACCACATCTGAGTGAAAGATCGGCTGAGGCATATACATGATTCCGCCGTCGCTGAATCTCACGGGCTCAGACGCTACCTCGTCCAAGGCACCCTCCAATAAGGGGGCGCCAAACACCGCCAATCGAGCTTCTCTACACCGGACAGGAAAAACCGTGCCATACGCGCCCAGCAAAGGACCAACGATGTCGATAGCTTCATCACGAAGCACCAGGAGACTAGATCCGAGCCAAGGCATCATTGCGCGACGTCGCTCACGTCGACTCCGATCGTCCAGTTTAATCAGTTCCATCTCAATCGCGCCAAGAACAGACAGCTGTGAACTAGGCCCCAATGTGTTGAGTGTTTCGAAATCGGTATCGTCCACCGGCAGCGCCCACTCAAACCCATCAGAACCTATTGGGCGGTAGACACGCACTGGTGAACTCATCGCGGAAACCCGCCAGAGAGAAGTTGCGACCTGATCAGGTTGAGGACATCGGTCGCACCAGCGGGAGAGGTTGACTTCACCACGAGTCTGTTTACCTCCTGATAATAGGCATTCGTATGAATCGTACTGTGGACCGCTGCGCCTGTCGGGTTAGGGGACGTCAAACGCCCAGGCAAGAATACCCCGTTGCTGGCGTCATTAATGTCAATGCCAAGCCTCTGGAGAGTAGCCCTAGATTGCGCCGCGCTTTTGGCATTTCCGGCCACAATGTGATGGGCAGCAGAGCCTGCAGGGCGAATTGTCCCGGCAGCTTCGAGGTTCGCTCCCAGCACCCGGGAAGAGGGTCGCGAGATGGCCACCGTCGTATTCGCCGCGCCCGCCGCGCTTGCCCCTCCACTGACGAGCCCGCTGAGGGCTGTGATGCCGGCGACTCCTACAACACCACCTCCGAAGTACCAACTGCCTTTATCTACGACACAGTTCGTACCGACGGACTCCCTAAACAAGTCGGTGAACCCAAGGCTTGCACCATCCCCGAATCCCACTATTGCGCTCGTGGCGCCTGCCAGACTGCCTCGCATCATGCTCACCGCGAGAGGGTCAATGACATCAGACACAAGGTCCCACAGACCGGTGGGATCAATTCTCAACAGCGGATTATTCGAGACATACGCGTACGGGTCACCTGTGAAGTACAGAGCAGGGTCGACTGTAAGGAACTGGCCCGTCCTCGGGTCGTAGTCCCTCGCGCGCATGTAGATCAGACCAGTGTCGACATCGGTCAAATTACCGGAAAACCCGAATGCAGAGTCCTTAGTTCCAGTATGCGTTCGTTTACCGAACGGGTCATAAGCATTAGTCGAGGTGACCACGCCCGAGCCACTAGTTGTCATCCGGGTCGAACCGATAAGGTCCGCATGCAAATAGTCAATATTGCCAGCACTATCAATCTGCGCGAGCGGAGTGTGTGATGGCCCGTACAGATAGCTAGTCGAGCCTGCTTCGACCAAGAGCGGCAGACTGCCACTGACATCCCACAGGTATCGTGTAGTCGCCGCACCCTTCGTACGCGACTGTCGGAGATTGTCCCCATCAGCCGTGTAAGTGACCGCCGTTGCCGAGCCCGGCAACGCCACAGAAGCGAGCGCATCGGCTGCGTTGTACGCGTAGCTCGTTGTCTGGGCAGGAGTACTGCCGATTCGAGGGGCAAGGCGCACACCCACGTTATAACTGGTTCAACCAACTATGGACCGCGAACAATCCTCAGCGAATGCGCTGGCAGAACTTGCAGAAGTGCGATCCTCGGTTCATGAAGCTCTCGCGCACAACCTCGCGACCGCAGCGCGGGCACGCCCGCCCTTGCTGGCCGTAGACATTGAGCGAGTGCGCGAAGTAGCCAGATTCGCCGTTCACGTTGAGGTACTGCGTATCGAAGCTCGTGCCGCCTTCGGCTAAAGCCTTAGAGAACACGGCCCTCACTTCAGCGAGCAGCTGCACTGCTTTCGCCCGGCTGAGAGTCTCGGTGGGCTGGTTGTAGTGCACACGGGCGGCCCAGAGCGCTTCGTCCGCATAGATATTGCCGACCCCGCTGATGAGGGTCTGATCAAGCAGCGCCCGCTTCACAGTCGTGCGCTTCGCCTTCAGCGACCGCAAAAACTTCGCATCATCGAAGAAGGGGTCGAGTGGATCACGAGCGATGTGAGCGACTTGGCTCGGCACCGCGAAAGCGGGCTGATCAACGGTGGGCAGCATGCTGTCGATCGCCATCGAGCCGAAAATACGTTGGTCGACAAAGTTGAGGCGCAGTGCGCCGTGGTCAGGATGATCAAGTTCGATGCGGATGCGCGTGAGCCGGTCATCCGTGCTCCGATCGCGCAAAAGCACCTGCCCGCTCATGCCGAGATGCGTGACGAGCGCTTCATCTTGCGCTTCATCGCTATCGGCGAGAGGCAGCCACATGAACTTGCCCCGGCGCTGAGGCGTCAGAAAGGTGCGGCCGGTCAGACGGTCGACAAAGTCTTCGCTTGGCCCCTCATGGCGACGCAGAGAGCGCTCGTCAAAGACGGTGACGGATGCCGCCATCGCGCCAGTGACGGCCGGTTCGAGCCCTGCGCGCACAACTTCAACCTCGGGAAGTTCGGGCACGCCAGCTACTTCACTGCGGTTTGGAGGAGGGTCCAGGCTTCGAGCGCCGCGGCCATCTCGGCCTGCTTCTTGCTGGAGCCGACGCCAGTCGAAATGACCTTATCGGAGAGGACAACACTGGCGTGGAAACGTTTGGAATGGTCGGGGCCGCTATCTTCGATGCGATAGTCGGGCACACCACGACCCATTTTTGCTGCGAGCTCTTGAAGACTCGTCTTCGGGTCCATGGCGGCGCCAAAACGTTCAGGATCAGCCAACAGCGGTGCCACAAGTCTCAAGACGAGCGCAGTTGCTTCGTCACCGCCCAGATCAAGGTAGGCGGCACCGATGACCGCCTCGACAGTGTCTGCCAGAATCGACGGCTTTTCGCGTCCACCAGTCTGCTCTTCGCCTTTGCCAAGACGGATGAAGGCGCCCAACCCAATTTGGCGCGCGATCTCGGCAAGCGCAACAGAAGAAACGAGACTAGCCCGGCGCTTGGCAAGGTCGCCCTCATCAAGATCCGGGTTATCGCGATACAGCTTGACCGTAACCGCCTGGCCAAGAATTGAATCACCAAGAAACTCGAGCCGCTCATTGTTGGCAATGCCGCCGTTTTCGTACGCGAAAGAGCGATGCGTTAGCGCAAGCACAAGCAAATCGGGGTC
The DNA here is from genome assembly GCF_053580035.1 of Rhodoglobus sp. Classification (NCBI taxonomy): domain Bacteria; kingdom Bacillati; phylum Actinomycetota; class Actinomycetes; order Micrococcales; family Microbacteriaceae; genus Rhodoglobus; species Rhodoglobus sp. The sequence goes on from NZ_JBMDVL010000001.1 coordinate 732,530, forward strand.
AATACTGACCCCGAGCACGGCGGAGAGCTCAGCCGGTGCGCTAGAGCCCGTGACCGCCATGATGTGACCCGAGAAAAGGAAACTAGTTAAACGTCAGCTACCTTGCGGCCCTTGTACTCCAGGTACAGAGGCGTGCCAGCGGAGTCTTCGACTACCTTGGCGCGGTGCGGGAGGCTGTAAACGGTCTTGCCGTTTTCAACGGTCTTGACGAGTGTGGGAGGGGTTGCCTTCCACTGGGCGCGGCGCATGCGGGTGCTGGCCCGCGACATCTTGCGCTTTGGTACTGCCATGACTAACTCTTTTCTTCTTGGGTCTCAGGTGAATCGTTCGCGTCGTTCAAATCGTGATCGTGCGAGTCTTGCGTGAAATCTTGGAGGCCAGCCAACGCTGCCCAGCGGGCATCAATCGGCGCTTCGTGTTCGTGTCCTGGATTATCGAGCAACCGAACCCCACACTCAGGGCACAGGCCAAGACAATCCTTCTGACAGACCGGCTGGAACGGTAATGATAAAACCACCGCATCCCGCACTACAGGTTCTAGATCGATGTATTCGTCGATAACCGTGTAGTCGAAAGCTTCGTCCTCAGAATACGCGAAAAGTTCTTGAAACTCGACTCGAACCGGCAGCGTGACATCAATGAGGCAGCGAACACACTCTGCCTTAGCTTTTCCCGCGACAACGGCATCCACCAAAATACCGTCATGAAGTGATTCACAACGGCCATCGATGGACAATTCCGCGCCCTGGGGAACCTCAATTACGGTGGTCCCAAAGGTTTCGGGTACGACGATGTCGAGCGAGTGCTCTCTCATCTCACCTGGGCGGTGCATGAGATCGCGCACCAACACGGCATACGGACTCTCGTTGATTCTAGACACGATCGTCAATTCTACCCTCGCAACAGCCTCGCTGTCGCCCCCGGTCAGCGATCGCACAGCCACTCGGTGCTCGTATGAAGGGCGACCATGACATCTCCGCCCTAATAGGATGGTTTCTACAGACCCGTGCGCTTGGTATGGCGTGGTTGGTTTGCCCAGGATTGGGCTGCCGGTCTTCTCGAAACACTATTCACCCTGTTCCGCGCGCCCAGCGCCGAAATTCACGGTTTTTCGGAGGCCCCTTTGTCTGTACTTTCCCGCACCGCGCTTGTCGCCGGTGTCTCACTTTTTGCTCTCAGCGGATGCGCGGCTACCGCCACCCCGTCAACAGCTCCGTCGAGCGACTCCTCAACCGACACCGTCGAGCTGAGCAATTGCGGTTTCGATGTGAGTTTCGATTCCGCACCAGAACGCGTAATCACCATCAAGTCGTCCACTACTGAGCTGCTGCTGGCGCTCGGGCTCGGCGATCGCATCATTGGAACCGCATTCCAGGATGGTCCGGTGCCCGAGAAATGGGCATCCGAAGCTTCAGGACTCACCTCGATCGCGGAGCGCGTACCCAGCGAAGAGGCCGTGCTTGACCGTGAACCCGACCTAGTCTTCGCCGGCTGGGAATCAACATTCAGCGCTGATGGTGCCGGTGAACGTGCCGACCTCAGCGCGCTCGGCATCAACACCTTTGTGGCACCCTCCGCCTGCCAGAGCGCTGAACAGCCCGCACAATTGACATTCGACAACGTGTTTAACGACATCGAAACTGTTGCCTCAATTTTCCGCGTCGATTCGAGCGACCTGATCACCGACCAGCGTGATCGACTCGCAGCAATCGATGCCAATGGTGATTCGCGCACAGCACTCTGGTTCTCGTCCGGGTCTGACACCCCCTACGTTGGCGCCGGAATCGGTGCCCCGCAGTTGTTGCTCGACACCGTCGGCCTCACCAACATTGCCGCCGATGTGGATGCCACCTGGGCACCATACAACTGGGAAGCCGTAGTCGACGCTGACCCCGATTTCATCGTGCTGGTGGATGCCGCCTGGAACAGTGCCGAGAAGAAGATCGGCGTTCTCGAGGCGAACCCCGCAACCGCAAACCTCAGCGCGGTGAAGGCTGGCCGTTACCTCGTGGTGCCCTTCGCGGCAAGTGAAGCTGGCGTGCGCAGCGTAGAGGCAGCAGAAAGTTTGACTGCTCAAATTGCGGAGCTCGATGGCTAAGGTTTCTCCCTTCGCGCTCGGCGCCGCTCTCGGGGTCGCACTTCTGGTGTCGATCACGATTGCGGTGACGATCGGGCCTGCCGACATCCGATTTGATGAGGTGTGGCGGTCAATCGGCAGCCATCTCGGCATCGGGGTGAGCCCGTTAACGGAACTGCGCGATGGAATTGTGTGGCAATTGCGGTTGCCGCGGGTGCTCACTGCGGCTGCGGTTGGAGCCGGGCTGGCGCTAAGCGGTGCCGTTATGCAGGCAATCACTCGCAATCCGCTTGCCGACCCGTATTTGCTCGGGCTGTCTTCTGGTGCTGCGCTTGGTGCGGTCTCGGTTTTGCTGCTCGGCGCGGCCATCCTTTTGCCGTTGGCTGCGTTCGTGGGTGCACTTCTCGCGCTGACGTTGACGCTGCTGCTCGCCGGGTCGCTTGGCTCGATCACTCCCTCACGCACTGTGCTTGCGGGGATTGCTGTTTCGGCCCTCGCCTCCGCAATCACAAGCTTTGTGATCTTCTGGACGGTCACCGGTGACTCCTACCGCGAAGTTCTTTCGTGGCTGCTTGGTTCGCTGAGCGGTGCACGCTGGCCCGCTGTCGCCATCACAATGACAGCGATCATTGTTGTCGGCATCCCGGTGATGCTCACGGGGCGCTTGCTCGATTCTTTTGCGTTTGGCGATGTGCAAGCCGCGTCGCTCGGCGTCAACGTCAGCGCGACGCGGTGGGGGCTTCTCGCGGCGACTGCGCTCGTCACCGGAGCCATGGTCTCAGTCAGCGGCTCCATCGGATTCGTCGGACTCATCTTGCCTCACGCCGTGAGACTGCTCGTCGGGCCCGGCCATCGAGCGCTGTTGCCCCTCAGCGCACTATTGGGGGCAGTGTTCCTCGTCTGGGCAGACACGCTCGCCCGCACGCTTTTTGATCCACGAGAGATCCCGGTGGGGATCGTGACCGCGATGATCGGCGCTCCCATCTTTGCCTTCCTGCTCACTCGTCGAAAGAGTTCAACATGAGCGAGCAGAATGGCCTCGTTGGCGAACGCATCAGCGTCACGATCGACGGCACCCTCCTCATCGACAATGTCGACTGCACCGTCGCCCGCGGCTCGCTGAGCGCGCTCGTCGGGCCAAACGGTGCCGGAAAGTCCACCCTGTTGCGTGCCCTTACCGCCGTGCAGGTTCCGGCATCCGGCTCCGTTCACTTCGATGGAGAAAACCTCCTCGGGATGCCGCGAAGACAACGCGCACGTTTGGCGGCGTTTGTGGAGCAGGATGCAACCACAGACTCATCGCTCACCGTCGACATGGTTGTGCAGCTTGGCCGACTCCCCCACCAGTCACTGTGGGAAGCGGATTCCGCCGAGTCAGCAGCTGTCGTCACCGAAAGCCTCGCCACCGTGGGTATGACCGACTTTCGGGGCCGAGAATTCCAGAGTCTTTCTGGCGGCGAAAAGCAGCGTGTAATGCTCGCTCGGGCGCTCGCTCAGCAACCACAATTGCTCACGCTCGACGAGCCAACGAACCACCTCGACATTGCCGCGCAACTTGCGGTCCTCGAGCTGCTTGCAGAGCTCCGCACCACCGGGGTTACCGTGCTGGCGGCGTTGCACGATCTGTCACTCGCCGCGAGCTACTGCGATCACATCATCGTGCTCTCGCACGGTCGCGTTGTGGCTGCTGGCCCTACCGAAACGGTACTCACTGAAGCGCTTATCGCTGACGTCTACGGCGTGCGAGCCTCAATTCTTCACAACCCGGTTACTGGCAAACCGGTCATTGGTTTTAGTCCCGCCTAGCGGGACCGTTCGACCGGCCCAAACGCTGTGCGCGGTGCCCAGCGTGCCCGCAGTCGCGCTCGCCAATTCGCAGCGGACCTCAATGACGTCAGCGCCGATCTCACAGCCGCCGGTCGCAACGCAGTCGCGCGCGGACCAAAGGCAGCAGCTTCGACACTGGTCAGAAGGCTTGCCAGTGCGCTCGCACTCGACGAACCCAGCTGAGCTGCCATCTGTTCATATTGCTGGCGCGGGGTGGCGGTTGCACTAATGGCTAGCCCCAGATCTCGGGCGGTGTCACGCACTTCGCGCCAGGCCGGAGCGACACCTCCTCGAGAGACGGCGGTCAAGCGCAGCCCACGACGAATCGCCCTCACGAGCGCTGGTATCAGCAGGAGAACCGGTAGCGCGAGAAGCAACCACCAGAACGGGGATACCGCAGCGGGGCCAGTCGGTGAACTACTCGGTTGCTCATCAAGAGGGAGATCGGGGCGGGCTCCGGAGGTCGCTGTCGGCGTGGGTGCTGGCGTTGCGGCAGGCTCTGGTTGGGACTCATCTACGTCTGGCGTATTGGGATCGTCAACGATGCTTTGCGCGAACCGGGGCTCAGTGCCCACAGAGACCGTTGGTTCGAACCGGATCCACCCGACGGTCGGAAAGTACAACTCCGGCCACGCGTGCAAATTGTCCGTCGTCACGACGAACCGAATCTCGTCAGTTTCCTCATCTGCTTTCTTTTGACCGGGCGTGAACCCGACAACGACGCGGGCAGGGATGTCGAGAGTGCGGGCCATCGCCGCCATAGCGGAGGCAAAATGCACGCAGTAGCCGCTGCGCGCGCTCAAGAACTCGGCGAGGACCTCTGCCCCAGAACCGTCATAGTCATCGGTGAGCGGCGCACTCTCGGAATACTCAAAATCGGTGTCTTTGAAGAACGACTGAAGAGCGAGCGCTTGATCAAAACGCGTAGGCAGGTCACCAGCCACGTCAAGCGCCGTCTCGCCAACAACGGCCGGTAGCGTTTCGGGTAGCGCCAGATATTTGTCAAAACCGTCTGGCAGCACTGTCGGAGCCGCCTTCAATTGCTCGATCGATGGCGCTGGTGTGACGAACGACACTTCATACGCTTGATCTTTTGAGTTGGCATCCACAGTGGAAACGGTGAGGCCCTCTGGTTCCCAACTCCAGTCGCCATCCAGCCCCGAAATGCCAGACGTCGCATAGGGAACAGGCAAATATTTACCTCGGATGCGCTCAATTTCGATCTGCATCATGTTTTCGCTGCGCGGCACCTCTGGCGTAAGCCCCGCAGGCTCGGGGAACGTGTCAATCGCATCACTACGTGCATCGTCGTTCTCCGATGGCCGCCACGTGTCATCGTCGAACGTGTCGAGGGCGGCAACCCGGAGGTACTCGCCCGTGCCCTCAGCGGTGTACTGCAGGGCAAGCAGGGGTGCGTTACGCCGCAGATCACTGCTCAGGTTGATGATGGGATTCACGCCAGTCGAGATCAGGCCAGGACGACTTCCCGCGTCAACCGCAGGCTCAACGCTTGGCAGCAACACAGGAACGATGAGCGAAATCACGAGAGCTACCGCCACTAAAGGCCACGCTGTGCGCACGCTGGCCCTTTGAGAAGCAACCAACAAGATCGCGACATACGCCAGCGCCGTCGTCGCGAAGACAAAAGCATCATGCAACTCGCTGCGAACCAGACTCGGCACCAGCAACAGAATCAACAACGGGATGCCGGTTAACGCCGGTTTGCGCAGCACGAAGGCTGCAACATCCATGGCGAGCGTCACCGCTAGCGCACCCAAACAGATCAGAAAGACGATGCCAATTTCGGCATCCGCAGGAAAACGTTGATTCGCGATCGACTCATCGCCGTCGCTGACGAGTTGCGCAAAGCGGGCAAAAGTCTCGCCCGTCGGGATGATCCCGGCAATCGCCGTGTCGGCCGCAAACATCAGGATGAGAATGACTCCGCCAGAGAGGAAGGCCGCGATCGTGCCGACAAGACGACGCTTGGTCACACCGCGAACCGCAGCGGCGGTGGCTAACATCACCATCACCATTGCCATGAACGGGAACCACCATGCCCCCTCCGTCAGCACGGCCCCAAGGCTGCCGGCTGCGATGCCAACAGCCAACGCCATGACACCGGCCATCGACCACAGTTGAAGCCGGTAGGTGTGGCGCTCGATGCTAGCCAAACGTGCGCTATCAGTGACGTTCACGCGCCACCATCGATTCCGCGACGAACAGATTCCAGGCGTCAGCGACATCGTCAAACGACTGCACCGAGATGACTCTCCAGCCTGCGGCACGAAGCTCCACCGCGAGAGGCGGACGCTGCGGTGCGTTCGTCCGCTCCCGATCGCCAAAACTAGAGGTCGATTCCACTATGAATACCACCGCGAGCACAGTGCTGGTCGATTGACTCACGAGGTAATCAATCGTCGCCGGTTCAGGCCGTGCAACCAACGCGATGACCGGACCACGCGCGAACGAACGAGATGCAGGGTCACCCCACCAGTCGGCCGGCGTTTCAATCGGAGCCAGAGCCGCGAGTCGAGTCAGCAATTCTTGCTCAGCAGACGATCTGCGGTGCAGCGTTGCGGCATCCGTCAACTGCGATTGCCCCGTTTCAATGATCTGAACAAGGAATCCTTCTCGACGCAACTGCACCGCCGCGGATGCCAACATGCCAACAACCCATTCAAAGCGGGCACTGTGCGCCGGCGATACCCGGTCGCCGCCAACAGCCCGCAGTGATGTTGCCCGACTCGCATCGGGATAACCCTCCAATCGGGTATCGACAATGATTCGGGCCTCGGGATAACTGTGCTGCTCCTCTTGGCGAACCATCAAGCTGCCGTGTCTGGCGGACGCTTTCCAATGCACCCGGCGCATCGCATCGCCGCGCCGGTACTCGCGCGTCATTGCGTCGTCATCATCGCCGGCCGACCGGCGCTGGACAACGCGTGCCTCACCGTCACCCGACTGAGCAACAAGCGCACTCGTTGCGAGTTGTGCGACCCGCGGAGTCACGATGAGCGAGGACTCGGAGCCAACGTTCCAGGCGCCCCACGCAAGCTCGAATGGATCAGTTGCCTCAACGACGAGAGGACCGATCTCAAAAATTCCCCTGCTGGCTGGCGTCAATGAATAACTCAATTGCGCCGCGCTGCGGTCACTCGCCAAGCGAGTCTTGACCGACAACCGCGGAAGCCAACCGCTGTCTGTCACCCAGGGCCGCCACGGCAACGCATCTCGCCACCGCACAGGCGAAGTCGCTCGCTGTGAATGATTATCAACGCGCAGGGTTACCGCAGTGGTGTTTCCCGCCTCAACAACGGGGAACGAAAAACGACGAGAAACGCTCAGCGCCGACTCCCGAGTTCGCACAAACAACAGCGCGACAAGGGGCAACGCAACCGCGAAGCATCCGACATATAACAAAATTGGCATATCGACGCCGAAACCCAGAAGAACCGTCACTATCCCCCACACCACGAAGACAATTCCTCGGCGCGTCAGACGGGCACCGCCAAGAATGATGCGGATAGATCGCCGAAAGTCTGCGCGGGGCATGATGAGTGATCTAGGAAGCAGCAGCGATAACAGGAACGGCAGTCTCAGCCACAATGCGCTCAATCACATCGGCGATCGAGTGACCCGAGAGCACCGCAGCAGTGTCACCAGCATGGCGAGCCGGAATCATTCGGTGTGCGAGCACAGTCACGGCGAGTTCATCAATGTCATCCGGAAGAACAAAATCGCGACCGTCGATAGCCGCCCTGGCCTTCGCCGCCCGCACAAGGTGAAGCGTTGCCCGAGGGCTCGCCCCCACCCGAACCTCACGATCACGACGCGTCGCCTGAGCAATAGCAACGGCGTATTCTTCCACCGCGGTGCTGACAAATACTCGCCGCACCGTGGCAATCAAGTCGCGCAACTGCTCGACGCTCACAACGGGCGTTAGCGAATCAAGTGGGCTCGAGAGCTCGCGCGACCTCAGCATGGCCAACTCGGACTCCGCATCCGGATACCCCATCGAAATCCGCGCCATGAAACGGTCTCGCTGCGCTTCGGGCAGCGGATACGTTCCTTCCATCTCGATCGGATTCTGCGTGGCAACGACTATGAATGGGCTCGTCAGTTCGTAAGTGTGGCCATCAACGGTCACACTCGACTCCGCCATACATTCGAGGAGCGCAGACTGCGTCTTCGGGCTGGCCCGGTTGATCTCGTCGCCGATCACGATATTCGCAAATACCGGCCCCTTTTTGAATTCGAACTCACGCGTGTTCTGGTTGTAGACCGAAACACCGGTGATATCGGCTGGTAGCAGATCTGGCGTGAACTGAACTCGCGAAACCGAGCAGTCGACAGTGCGGGCCAGGGCCCGGGCCAGCATGGTTTTGCCAACTCCGGGAACATCCTCAATGAGGAGATGGCCCTCCGCCAGAAGTACCGTGAGCGCCAAGCGCACGGCATCAGCTTTGCCGTCGATCACCGTCGAAACACTGCGCACAATGGCAGCACAGTGATCATGGAACACGTCATCGGGCATCGGTGTGGAAGTCACATCATCCATTCGTTGAGTCTGCCAGCGCTAGAGCACTACGGCAATTGCTTACGCTCGCGGAGCTTCTCTTCAAGATCGCGAATTTTCTTTTGATTTTCGAAAAATGCGATCTCCGCATCGAGCTTGGCCAGCTCAGCTTCGGTGTTGCTTGTGTCTAGCGGGGGCAAGGATTCGCGACGTTGGGGAGCGCCGAAACTGCTGGATTGAGTGGCCGGAGCATATTCGCGACCAAGCACGAACCAGAGGATGCTGCCGATCAGGGGCAGGAAGATCACCAAGAAGATCCACGTAATTTTGCCTAGGTGCTTGATGCGCCATTCGTCGATCAGAATGATGTCGATCAGAACCGCGATGAGCAACGCGAAGAACGCAAGCGAAATCAGACTCCCCATTGGATCAGGATAGGGGCAAACAGACTCACAGTCGAGTATTAATCTTCTTTATGGTCGGCCCGGTTGTGCTGACCGCGAGTGAAGCCAGTATCGCCGTCGACGTCGGCATCGGTGTGAGCTTCGTCGAAGCCTGCCAACCACGCTTCCTTGGTGCCCATCCGAAACATATCGTCCGCGCCAACGCGCACCAGCGAACGTGCTCCCGGCACTTCGATCTCAACTACGTGCTGCGCAAGGCCGCGCACCACAGCAACAGGAAATCCCCCGGCCTTGCCCTTCACGAGATCTGTCGCTGCAGCGATCTCATCGGCAACGGCAGTAACGCTGACGGCAAGTGGGCGCCCCGACGCATCAACGGTGCCGCGAAGGTCATCGAGAACGCGGATGCCCGCAGCACCAATTGCAATATCGGCTTGACCTCGCCGCCACGGTCGGCCAACGGTGTCCGTAATGATGATGCCAATCCGCACACCGAAGCGTTCGCGAAGCGCCGAGCACAATTGGCGAGCAGTCGCATCGGGATCGAGCGGAAGCAATAACACGATGCCGTCGGGCGTATTGCTCGAATCGACACCGGCCGCAGCCATCACCAGCCCGAGGCGATTCTCGACGATGCGGGTCACACCGTTGGGGTGCTCCCGTGACGCCACCACACGAACGGTTTCGTCGGTGATTGCCTGCTCACGATCAGCCGCCTTCACTGCGCGACCCTCGGCCTTGCTCACAATCTTGGAGGTGACCGTGAGAATGTCGCCATCCTCAAGCCCACCGTCCGGCGAATCGTTCGAGTCGGCAATCAATGCCGCCGATATCACCTGCACGAGGTCGTCACCGGACATAATTTCGGGGATGCCGGGCACGGCCCAGGCGCTCATTCTCACGTGTCTAGTCTGCGGCATTGGCGACCGCGACACTATTTGCGCAATGAGGGAAGCACATCACGACCGAAAACATCAAGAAATTCCCGCTGATTTCGACCAACGTTGTGGAGGTAAATGCGGTCGAAACCGAGGTCTAGGTAGCTCTGGATGTAGGCACGGTGCACGTCAGGATCCGCGCTGACGGGCATCCGGCCTTCAAAGTCTTCAGGACGAACCATTCGGGCGAGTTGTTCAAGCTCGAATGGTGACCGGATGTCGTTCTTTGCGAATCGCAGACCACCATTAGGCCACTCGGTGATGGCGTTCTTCATCGCCTGCTCGTCAGTGTCCGCCCAACTGAGATGCAGTCTCAAGACGCGGCTCTGCTGTGCAGTGTCACGGCCGGCTTCACGTGCACCCTCAGCGAATCGTTTGAGCAGCATGTCAATCTTTTCGAGCGGCGCGGCCTCGGTGATGAGCCCATCAACCGTTTTCCCTGCGCGTTTGGCTGCGACGGGACCGGCGGTGGCGACCAAGATCTCGGGTGCGGTCTCGGGCATTGTCCAGAGCCGAGTCGACTCCAGCCGGTAGAACTGACCATCGTGGCGCACATCTTTGCCTGCCAGCCCCGAGGCGAACAGTTTCTTGATGATTTCGACGGCTTCAAACATGCGGTTGATGCGTTCGGGCGCTTCAGGCCAGTACTGGCCGACCACATGTTCGTTAATGGCCTCACCACTGCCAAGGCCCAGCCAGTGCCGGCCCGGATTCATTGCGGCAAGAGTGGCCGATGCCTGAGCGACCATCGCGGGATGCCAACGAAATGTGGGCGCTGTGACTCCGGTGCCTAAGTCACCTATCGTGGTTTGGCCAAGCGCGCTCAGCACGTTCCACACGAAGGAAGCTTGGCCCTGTTGCGGCGTCCACGGCTGATAGTGGTCTGCGGCCATCACCCCACGAAAGCCGCGTGATTCGGCGTGCTGGGCAAACGCCAACACGTCGCGCGGATGAAACCGCTCAAGCATTGCGGCATAGCCAATGTGGGGCGCAGAAACGGAGGCGGGCATCTGTCTATTGTCGCGCGGACTGCGCCTCTGCCGTGTCACAACGGATGAACCAGCGAATTCCCGAACCGCTGACCGGATACTTGGCCGTTCACCGGGCTGGCTCATGCTGAAGAACGGCGGCAATTATCAACGGTGTGGATGATTCCACCGAAGGCCCAGCCAGCATTGTTCTCGAAGATCCAGACGGCAACCCCGTCCTGATGGACCAGCACTGGCAGCACCGGCAATAGATCGTCGCCAAATTGGGTCTTGATTCTCAGTTGGCGATAGTTCTACACTGAGCAAACGCCAACAATCGAAAGGAGCCTCGCGTGTTTATTTCAACTATCGGAATGATTCCGACTATCGCCGGCTCCGTCGGCACCCTCTCCGCCTAACCGGCTAGCGATCTCCGCCAACCCGTTCTGACGGTGGCGGCGCTCACGGAGCACACGACTCAACTCGATCATCACGAGACTGCGTTCGACTGACGAGTCTGCGCCCACCTCATCTGGAGCGCCAGCGCATCGCGATGATCTCTCCTTCTTCTGCAACTCGCGATCGCCGAGGGATGACGTTGGGTCGCCACCTGAACCGGCGCGCTTTTGCGCGCCTTCCGCATCAACTTCTGTCACGAAAGATCACCTCATGAACACAACTCTGGCGGCCCCTAAGGACCGCCCTAACCATCCGCCCGAACCCAGCAACAACGCCCAGTCGCGCCCAACTTCGGCGCACCGCGTGGGACTCATCGACCGAATTGCTCTGCATCTCGGCGTTGCGCTCATCACGTGGAGCCGCCGTCCTCACCGGGCTCGACTGATCGCAACCGCTGAATTCCGGGCCGAACACCAACTCCGTCGCGAGCGCCTGGCTTTAGCCCGGACTCGCGCTGAGCAGAACTATCCGCGGTTCATCATCCGATGATTGCGCCGCACCCGACCGTCGCCGGATCGCTCCGGCGACGGTCGCTTCGTTATCAGCGAACTGTGAGCAAAATGACTTGGCACTCTCGGGGTGAGAGTGCTAATTTCTGATTATTGAGTCACCGTGACTCAACTTTGAGAAAGGGGTTTCCCATGACACTGTCATTTGATCCTTTTGCCGAACTCGACCGGCTCACCGCTGCAGCCCAGTCCCGCGTCGGCACCCAGCCCATGCCCGTGGATCTTTACCGTCAGGCCGACGAGTACGTTCTCACCGCCGACCTTCCGGGCGTAGACCCCGGCTCCGTCGACGTTGACGTCGATGGCCAGCTGCTCACCATTCGTGCCGAACGCACCGCCGGCGAGCGCGAAGGAGCCAAGTGGCTATCACAGGAGCGTCGCTACGGGTCCTACCTGCGCCAGTTCAGCATTGGCGCCGGCATTGACCGCGAAAACATCAGCGCCAGCTACGACAACGGCGTACTCAGCGTCATCATCCCGGTGTCGGAGAAGGCAAAACCTCGCAAGATTGAGGTCAGCACCAACTCCGCGAACCAGGCTCGATCGTCCGAGACAGTCGCCGTTACGAGCTAGTCAGCACGCCGCTGTCGACGCGCCAACGCCACACACCAACGATGGGCGGATGCTTCACGCATCCGCCCATCGTTCGTTAAGTACTTCGCGCTCTAGTCGCTACAGCGCCCGCAATCGCGGTGCGATGTCGCGCTCGAAGAGCTCGAGGAAACGACGCTGGTCGCCCCCGGGCGCGTGGAACACGAGGTGATTGAGTCCGGCATCCACATACTGGCGAATCTCTTCAACAATCTTGTCTGGGTCGTTGCCCACGATCCACCGCGAAGCGATTTGTTCGATCGGCAGCGCGTCAGCAGCCTTCTCCATCTCGATCGGATCAGTGATGTCGTGCTTCTGCTCCTTCGAGAGCGCAAGCGGGGCCCAGAAACGTGTATTTTCGAGGGCGAGCTCGGCGTCGGTGTCGTAGGAGAGCTTGATTTCGATCATCCGGTCGATGTCCTCGAACTTGCGGTCAGCCTTAGCCGCACCCTCCTTGACGCCAGGAATGAGCGCGTCGTTGTAGAGCTCCATGCCCTTGCCAGAGGTGCAAATGAAACCATCACCGGCACGACCGGCGTAGCGGGCAACCATCGGGCCGCCCGCAGCAATGTAAATCGGGATGGGCTGGTCGGGGCGGTCATAAATGCTGGCTTCGTGAGTGGAGTAGTACTCTCCCTCGAACGACACCCGATCCTCGGTCCAGAGTGCACGCATGAGGCGCACTGATTCGCGCAAGCGCGCAAACCGCTCCTTGAACTCGGGCCAGTCCTGCGCGCCAGCACCACGGAATCCGGTAGCGACCTCGTTGAGCGCTTCACCCGTGCCAACCCCCAACATGATGCGCCCAGGATAAAGGCAACCCATCGTGGCAAAAGCCTGCGCCAGAACGGCAGGGTTGTAACGGAAAGTGGGGGTCATCACGCTCGTGCCAATCCGAATCGTGCTCGTGCGCTCTCCAACAGCAGCCATCCAGCTCAGTGAGAACGGTGCATGACCACCCTCATGACGCCAGGGCTGGAAATGATCGCTTACCGCAACACTCTCCATGCCATGGGCTTCGGCCGCGACCGCAATCTCTACGAGCTCACGTGGGGCAAACTGTTCAGCTGAGGCTTTGTATCCGAGAGTAAGAGTCATAGACCCATTGTGCCCGTACTACTCGCGAGGCGCCTGCAAAAAATCAGAAACTGACCGCGGAACGTACGGCGCAACATCGCCGCCCAGAGCGGCAACCTGCCGCACAAGCGAGCTCGAAACATAAGCGTGTTCAGGGTTTGGCAGCATGAAAATTGTTTCGACAGCAGCAAGATCGCGGTTCACGATCGCCATCGGGGTTTCGTACGCGACATCCACTTGAGAACGGATGCCCTTAACAATGACACTCGCCCCAACCTCGGTGCAGTAGTCGACGAGCAAACCCATGCTCCAACTCGTGACCCGAATGTTGCCGGCAAGCCGTGCATCCGCCACCGCCTGCTCAATGAGCGAAACCCGCTGTGCGATCGGCAGAAGCGCCGTCTTGCCCGGGTTGTGCACGACAACAACGTGCACCTCGTCAAAGGTTCTTGCTGCCCGCTCAATCACATCCAGGTGGCCCAGGGTGACAGGGTCAAAGGACCCAGGAACGACAGCGATCCGACTCATGCCTCAACGATAGTGGCTGAGTGCTGCTCACCGCGTGGGAGTTCGCTGTACGAGGAAACTCGCCAGCAAGGTCACAGGGAGTTAGTTCTTGCCGAGGAAGGCTTCTGCACTCTCATCGAGGCGACGCTTGAGTGCTTCGGCGAGCGCCGGATGCTCGGCCAGAGTCGGATCGTCAGCCAAGACCGCCTGCGCAGCCTCCCGCGCTTCCGTAATGAGTTGCCCGTCATTGGCCACTCGCAACAGCTTCAAACTCGAACGCCCACCCGATTGCACACCGCCGAGCACATCACCTTCACGACGAAGCTCAAGGTCTTTGTTCGCCAACTCGAAACCATCAAGAGTGGATGCCACAGCCTCAACACGTTCGCGGGCAAGCGACTCCACCTCCGCTGCAGTCACAAACAGGCACAGGCCCGGCACGCCACCTCGGCCAACACGGCCGCGCAACTGGTGCAACTGGGATACCCCGAAGCGATCAGCGTCAAGCACGACCATCACAGAAGCGTTTGGCACGTCAACGCCAACCTCGATCACTGTCGTTGCGACAAGAACATCTACATCACCGGCAGCGAACGCCCGCATAAGGTCATCTTTTTCGTCGCTCGACAACTTGCCATGGAGTGCCTCGATGCGCTTACCTGCGAGCACCTCGTTGCTGCGTAGCGAAGCCAACACCTCAGTAACGTTGGCGATAGGTCGCGGCGGTCCGGCATCCGGATCATCAGCCGCTGCCGGTGCAGGGTCACTGCCGGGCTCTTGCGTCTTGGCATCGATAGCGGGGCACACGACGAAACCTTGCCTGCCAATAGCGAGTTCCTCGGCTAAACGCTGCCACACACGAGACACCCAACCGGGTTTTTCGGCCAGCGGAACCACATGACTGCTGATGGGTTGGCGACCAGCGGGCAATTCGGCGATCGACGAAATATCGAGGTCACCAAAGACTGTCATCGCGACCGTGCGAGGGATGGGTGTCGCCGTAAGAACGAGAACGTGTGGTGGCTTGGCCCCCTTCAGTCGCAGTGCTTCACGCTGATCAACACCAAATCTGTGCTGCTCGTCTACGACAACTAGGCCGAGGTCAACGAAGCTCACCGCATCGCCCAAGAGTGCGTGGGTGCCGATCACAATGCGTGAGGCGCCAGACACGCTCGCGAGAAGCGCCTTCTTGCGCTCGGCCGTGGAGAGCTGGCCTGTGATGAGAGTCGGGCGCAATTCTGCCGCAAGATCGGGGCCAAGAGTGCGCACGATGGATCGGAAATGCTGATGCGCCAACACCTCGGTTGGCGCAAGCAGGGCCGACTGCCCACCCGACTGGGCCACCGCCAGCATCGCTCGCAATGCCACGAGAGTCTTGCCAGAGCCCACTTCGCCCTGCACCAGACGATTCATCGGAACCGGCTCGGCCAGATCGTGAAAGATCTGCTCCCCCACCGTCTGCTGATCACCAGTCAGCACGAACGGAAGCGCCGCATCAAAACCGTCCACGAGCGACCCAGCCGTGCGCGCAATCGCCTCAGATTCACGCTGCCTCTGTCGTTGCTGCAACAGTGCAGACTGCAAAACGAACGCCTCCTGAAAACGCAGAGTGTCCCGAGCTGCTCGCCAATCCGAGTCAACCTTCGGGCGATGCACTTGCTCAAGCGCCTTCGCAAATGGAAGCAGCTCACGCTCGCGACGTACGGCATCCGGAACAGGATCGTCGAGAGGTCCAAGAGTGTCAAGCACGACCTCGACCGCTTTCTGAATCTGCCAACTCGCCACGGTTGACGTTGCCGGGTAAATCGGAATGGGTTGCTCAGCCCACGCCTTCGCCTGCTCAGGTTTCTTCAGCTCAAGCGCATCCCGATCAAAAAGTTCGTAATCAGGGTGAGCGAGCTGGCGCGTGCCCCGATATTGGCCGACTTTGCCAGCAAAAATTCCGCGGACGCCTGGTGACAGTTCATTCGCTCGCCAGGCCTGATTGAAAAACGTGAGAGTCAGGATGCCCGTGCCATCGCTGATCGACACTTCAAGGATCGACCCGCGCTTGTTGCGCATCGGGCGATTGCGCACCTCGCGAACCTCAGCCACGATCGTGACGGCCTCATCGAGCGGCAACTGGGCCAGAGCAGTGAGCTCACCGCGCCGCGCATAACGCCGCGGGTAGTGCGTCATGAGATCGCCGACAGTCACCAAACCGAGCCCGCGCTGCATCGAGGTTGCGGTGCGCCCGCCCAGCACGGCACTGAGCTTCTGATCGAGGGGCGAGGTCACTCTCACAGAGTACCGGTGGCCACCGGCGTTCCCTTGTCACCGGGCACTGAACTACGTGCGCGAGGGCTCTCGGCTAGGCTCGACACGCTATGACACGCATTATCGCCGGCTACGCTGGCTCCCTCACCATTGCCGTCCCCAGCGCGGGCACGCGCCCCACAAGTGATCGCCTTCGCGAAGCAATCTTCTCGGCCCTCGAAGCCCGCGACGCCATCGATGGCGCCCGAGTTCTCGACCTCTATGCCGGCACCGGCGCCCTCGGCCTCGAATCGGCATCACGCGGCGCACCCCATGTCACACTCGTGGAGAAAAATCCTCGTGCCGCCGATGCCTGCCGCAAGAACGCGACCCTCATCGCCGCACAAGCTCCCCGCGGCTCAAAGCCGATCATTCTGACCGCCGCCCGCGCCGTGCACACCTTCTTAGAGACATCCGGCGATCAATGGGATCTGGTGTTCATTGACCCACCGTACGAGCTCGGCAACGCCGAACTTCTCGTGGCTCTAGAGCTGCTGTCAAGCCAACTCAGCCCCGATGCACTCGTCGTTGTGGAACGCAGTTCGCGCGACCCTGAGCCCGAATGGCCCGCCGGTCTCGAGCTCGACCGCCGCAAAGACTACGGCGACACAACGCTCTACTGGGTTCAGCCCGAAGCGCCATCCCAGCCAGCATAAGGATCCCAGCCACCACGCTCGGTGTACGCGACCCCATCGACGAGAAGGCCCTCCCCCTCGACAACGCGGCCGATCGCACGGAACCCCGCTGGCAATTCGACCGCCTGCGGAAATGTCGCGAGCAGCGAGTGATCTTCGCCACCGTCAAGCTGCGCCCGGCCACCCACCGACTCGGATGACAGATCGAGAGCAACACCGCTCGCGGTAGCAATACGGCGGGCATCAATCGCGAGCCCATCGCTCAGGTCGAGCATGGCTGTGGCTCCCCCGAGCGATGCTGCTTTGCCGTCCGCTATGGGAGGCGATGGCCGGAGTTGGGCGGCGATGGCCTCGGGATACTGCGTCGCGAGCGAGGCGGCGGCTGAAGCATCCGGTTCGCCCTCAACTACTCCTTCGGTGAAGAGCAGACGAAGCCCTTCGGCGGCGAGGCCGAGCGTTCCAGAAACCGCGATGACGTCACCGAGTTGTGCACCGGACCGCAGCACGGGCGCACGCTCCTCTAGGTCGCCGAAAGCCGTAATGACAATGGTGAGCACCGGTGAGACCGAGAGGTCGCCGCCGATCACTCCGCTGCCGGGCGCTAGCGCTTCGCAACCCTCACGGAGCCCGTCGGCGATCGCTTCGAGCGAGGCGACAGGGGTGTCGTTGGGGGCGGCGATCGCAACCACGAGGCCAGTGGGCACTGCGCCCATCGCTGCGATGTCTGAGAGGTTCGTGGCAGCAGCTTTCCAGCCAAGGTCGTAGGGAGTCGACCACGCGAGTCGAAAATCGGGGCCGTGAATCATCATGTCTGTCGTGATCACCACACGCCTGTCTGGCGTTGCCAGCACTGCGGAGTCGTCGCCGGGCCCGATTAGTTCGGCGGCAGCGGAGGGTAGCCGCGGAAAGATGCGCTTAAGGGCATCCAGTTCCCCGACCTGGCCGAGTGTGTCACGGTGGTCGCCCTCGCGGTCTTTCGTCATATTCTCACGGTAGCCTGAAGGCGATGAGATCGACGACCCGCACCCCCGTTTTGGCCATGCTCGCTGTGGTCCCGCTTGTTGCTCTGCTAACCGGATGCGCGTCGATTGTTGCTCTCGAGCCAGCGGATGATGCGGCGAACCCTACCTGCGCCGAAGTTATTGTGCGCTTGCCTGACACTGTTGCGGGTCTGGATATTCGTGAGACTAACGCGCAGGGAACTGGAGCTTGGGGGGAACCAGCCAATGTTCTCTTGCGTTGCGGAGTAGCCGTGCCCGATCCGACGGCATCGTTGGCCTGCGTCACTGCTCCCGACAATGGCGTCGACTGGCTGCGTGACGATAGCGATGCACCGAACTATGTCTTCACGACGTATGGCCGCGATCCTGCCGTGCAAGTGATCATTGATAGCGATGGTGACCCTGATGTCGAGGGCGACGAGGTGTCTGGGTTCGATGCACTCGTTGAGCTTGCTGGCGCGGTAAGCCAGATCGTTCCCGATCGTTTTTGCGTTGCGCTGTCAGAGACGACAGGTTAGCGCACGGTTTCGAGCCCCAACTCGATGAGTTCATCGATGAGTTCCGGATAGCTCATCCCGCTGGCAGCCCAACACTTGGGGAACATCGAGATCGGCGTGAAGCCCGGCAGGGTATTGATTTCGTTAACCACGAACTCGGTGCCGTCAAAGAAGAAGTCGACGCGAGCGAGCCCTGCTCCCCCGATCGCTTCGAAAGCGCGAGCAGCGGTGCGTTGCATCTGCCACAGTTCTCCATCATGGAGCGGTGCAGGGCAAATAAGTTCGGCCGCGGAAACGTCGAGATATTTGGCCTCAAAGTCATAAAAGTCGCGCCCGGTGACAACAATTTCCCCGGCAACGCTCACACGGGTATCCGTGCCGTCGCGCCCCGAGAGCACACCACACTCAATCTCACGGCCGGTCATCGCTTGCTCGACGAGAGCAGTCGAATCTTCGGCAAAAGCGGTCGCAAAGGCCGCATCGAGCTCGGCCCGAGCGTTAACTTTGGTGACGCCGACCGATGATCCTGCGCGAGCGGGCTTGACGAAGACAGGGAAACCGAGAGTCGAGGCACGCTCACGCCAGGCAGAAGGATCGCGTTGCCACTGCACCGCAGATACCGTCACCCACGGAGCAACGGCAACACCGGCAGCTTCGAGCGCGAGTTTCGTGAAGTGTTTGTTCATCCCCATCGCCGAGGCGAGGACACCATTGCCGACGTAGGGCAGGCCTGTCAACTCGATGAGGCCCTGAATTGTGCCGTCTTCACCAAAAGGGCCGTGTAGAATCGGGAACACTACATCAACGTCGCCGAGACTGCGGGTAGAGCCATCGGCTTCCGTAATCGTCAGCTCGCTCGAGAGCGACGAATCCGGCCAGTGCACGCGAGTGCCATTGTCGGCAACTTCGGGCATCGCCTCGGGGTTCAGCGCAAACCCCTCAGCGTCGTCAGGCTGCAATGTGAAAGCGCCGTCACGCGTGATCCCCACCGGAATCACCGTGTACTTCGCACGATCAATCGCCGAAAGTACGCCCCCTGCGGTGGCGCAGCTGATGCTGTGTTCCGAAGAACGACCGCCAAAGAGGAGAACTACAGTCACCGTGGACTTGGCCGTTGTTGTGGGCGCGTCCGTCATCGTTTACTCCCCCTGCGGAAGGTCGTCAGTCGTCAAATGCGGAGCAATATCCCGCGGAGCGAGCGTACCGGCCAAAACCTCAGCAACCTGACTCACGATCGGCATGTCGACGCCCTTCGACAGTGCCAGTTCAAGAATGGGGGCAACAGACGAGAGACCTTCAGCGGTCTGATTCATCTGCTTGATGACTTCAGAGAAGCTGTAGCCCTGACCGAGCAAGCGCCCTGCCGTGTTGTTGCGTGAGAGCGACGATTCACACGTGGCGATGAGGTCTCCGAGGCCGGCAAGGCCCGCAAGGGTTTCTGCCCGAGCACCGAAAGCGACCGAGAAATCAGTCATCTCGGCAAGTCCGCGGGTGATGATCGACGCCTTTGTGTTTTCGCCGTAGCCGACTCCATCGACGATTCCGATCGCAACGGCGATCAGGTTCTTGAGGACTCCGCCAAATTCGGTGCCGATGACATCCGTGTTGACAAACGACCGGAAATAGCGATTGCGTGCGGTTACCGCAACGGTGGTCGCGGTCTCAAGACTCGCACTGCTCATCACTGCCGCTGTTGGCTGCTCTTTGGCGATCTCTAGAGCAAGGTTGGGGCCGGATGCCACGGCAACCCGGTTGGGGTCGACACCCAGTTCTTGCAAAATCACTTCACTCATGCGCGCGCCAGTGCCCTTTTCGACACCCTTCATGAGCGAGACGATGAGGGCATCCTCGGGAATCAGCTCGCGAACGATCCGCAGATTCTCGCGCAAAGACTGGCTAGGCACAGACAGGTAAACCTGCTCTGCGCCTTCGAGAACTTCGTGCAGCTTGTCGCTCGCCCAGAGTGACCGCGGCAAATTGATGCCCGGCAGGTAGTCACTGTTGCGCTTAGATTGCGAGATTTCGCGGGCAAGCTCAGGGCGGCGAGCCCACAGCGCTACGTCGTTGCCGCCGTCGGCAAGAATTTTTGAGAACGTCGTGCCCCAAGAACCAGCGCCAAGAACTGCTACACGGCGGGCGGGGGCATGATCGGGTCCCGCGTTAACGTTGCTCAAAACGACCAACCTCACTCTGGCCATGGTCGGCCGGGTTGTAGCGCATCTTCGGGGCGGTTTCGCCCCGAAGGTCTTCGAGAAGGGCCGTAATTGCGGTCATGAGTTTCTCCGTGGCTTCAGCAAGCGTGCGCGCATCTAAATGCTTGCCCTTAAACTCTGACAGGTCTACTGGCTCGCCGAAACGAATGTGAACAGTCTTACGGGGAAAAACGCTGATCCGTTTGGAGTATCGCGGCAAAATTTCTTGCGCGCCCCAGCTTGCAGCGGGGATCAGAGGAATACCCGCTTCGAGCGCCGTTCGCACCGCTCCCGCTTTTCCACGCATCGGCCACATATTGGGTTCGCGTGTGAGCGAGCCCTCCGGGTACACCACTACGGCGAGTCCCTGGTCGGCGATGTGGCGGGCGGCTTTGAGCGGGTCGCCGCCTTCGCGACTGCGGGAGGCGCGCTCGACAGGAACTTGTCCCGATTTCTTCATCAACCACCCGAGAACGGGGACCGTGAACAACGACGCCTTGGCCATGTAGCGCGGCATCCGACCAATCTTCCACATGGCAACACCAATCACGATGGGATCGATATTGCTGTAGTGATTGGGCGACATCACGAACGCGCCGTGAGCGGGAACGTTGTGCACGTCATGCAGTGTGTACTTCGCCAAGAAGGTCATGGCGGGGAGCAGCAGGAATGCGAGCAGACGAAATGCAGCTGTCTTCTCAGATTTCACGCGTGCTCCCGCCTTTGGGCTTGACGACACTGCTGGTTATCCCTCGTAGATGAAGTCGGCACCCAAAGATTCAAGCTTGTCAACGAAGTGCTCGTAGCCACGAGCAATGATGCCAATGTTGCTGACAGTTGACTGCCCCTCGGCGGTCAGTGCGGCAATGAGGTGGCTGAAGCCGCCGCGAAGGTCAGGAATCTCAACATCGGCACCGTGCAAAGGCGTTGGTCCGATGATGACGGCGGCCTGTTCGAGTGGGCGACGGGGAACACGACGGCTGATTGATTCCAGCCCCTCTTCGTGCACC
This sequence comes from Rhodoglobus sp., assembly GCF_053580035.1. Classification (NCBI taxonomy): domain Bacteria; kingdom Bacillati; phylum Actinomycetota; class Actinomycetes; order Micrococcales; family Microbacteriaceae; genus Rhodoglobus; species Rhodoglobus sp. The sequence goes on from NZ_JBMDVL010000001.1 coordinate 754,036, forward strand.
ACAATGTTGGCGCCCATTTCGATCAGCGCTGAGGTGAATCCGAGACGGTTCTCGTAGACGGTCTCGTGCACAACAGAGCGACCTTCCGCCTGCGTGAGAGCAACGATTAGGGGCTGCTGCCAGTCGGTCATGAAGCCGGGGTGCACATCGGTTTCGATAACGACCGGCTTGAGCGGCCCGCCTGGATGCCAGAACCGGATGCCGTCTTCGGCAATATCGAACGCACCGCCCACTTTGCGGAAGATGTTCAAGAAATTCATGAGCTCTTGCTGCTTAGCGCCCTCAACGAAAATGTCACCACCGGTTGCAAGAGCAGCGGATGCCCAGCTTGCGGCTTCGTTGCGGTCGAACAGTGCGCGGTGGTTGTAGCCGCTGAGCTTCTCGACGCCCTCAATGAAGATGACGCGGTTGGGCTCAACGTTGATGATGGCGCCCATTTTTTGCAGGATAGCGATGAGATCCATGATCTCGGGCTCGATCGCCGCGCCCTTGAGCTCGGTGACTCCCTTAGCCAGTACAGCCGTGAGCAGTACTTGTTCGGTCGCTCCGACGCTGGGGTACGGCAGTTCGATGTCCGCACCGTGAAGACCTTCAGGAGCTGTCAGGCGAATGCCTTCGTAGCTCTTGTCGACGATCGCGCCGAACGCTCGCAGAGCATCCAAGTGGAAGTCGATGGGGCGGTCACCGATGCGGCAACCACCGAGGTCGGGAATGAGAGCTTCGCCGAGGCGGTGCAGGAGTGGACCGCAGAACAGGATCGGGATGCGGCTCGAACCTGCGAGCGCGTCAATCTTGGCAAAGTGGGCCTTGAGCACGTTTTTAGGGTCGAGGGTCAGCTCGCCATCGCCCGTTTCTGTAACGGTAACGCCATACGCTTCGAGCATTCCGGTGACGACGCGAACGTCACTGATGGCGGGAACATCCCTAAGCACACTGGGGGTGTCGGCGAGAAGAGCCGCGACCATTGCTTTGGTAGCGAGGTTCTTAGCACCACGCACGTTGATGCGTCCCCGAAGGGGCTTTCCGCCGTTGATAATGATCTGGTTGGAAAGCAAGCCGGTTCGCTTGGCTGCCGCTGTGGCATCTTGAGCCAATGGATTCATCGTTACCCCTACTTCGCTGGCAAAGTTTTAGGTCGCCATGATTCTCGGCGGCTTTCGAACTCCGTGATGTCTGTTTCGTTTCTCAAAGTCAGGCCGATGTCATCGAGCCCTTCGAGCAAACGCCACCTAGTGTAATCATCTATCTCGAAAGTGAACTGCGCAGCACCTGCAGTTACCGTGCGAGCTTCGAGATCGACTGTCACCTCGAGCCCGGGATCTGCTTCGATGAGAGCCCAGATTGTCTCGATTTCGTCTTCTGTTAGCTGGGCTGCGAGCAGACCCTGCTTTCCAGAGTTGCCACGAAAAATATCGCCAAAACGGGAACTGAGAACTGCCTGAAAACCGTAATCGCGAAGCGCCCACACAGCGTGCTCGCGGCTAGAGCCCGTGCCGAAGTCGGAACCGGTAACCAAGATTTTGCCCTGATTGTATGGCTCACGATTGAGAATGAAGTCGGGGTCTTGGCGCCATGCAAAGAAGAGCGCATCATCGAATCCGGTCTTGGTTACTCGCTTGAGAAACTCGGCAGGGATGATCTGGTCGGTGTCGACATTGCTGCGCTTGAGCGGAACGGCGATTCCGCTGACGGTGGTGACCTTGTCCATTAGCGTGACTCCTCAGCGGTCGTTGCGGCGAGCGCCATCTGCTCTGGCAGGGGGCTGTTGTCGAGATCCCAGGGGCTAGAGAGGGTTCCGCGGATGGCGGTGGCTGCGGCAACGAGTGGAGACACCAGGTGGGTGCGCCCTCCTTTGCCTTGGCGGCCTTCGAAGTTGCGGTTGCTTGTTGAGGCGCACCGCTCGCCAGGCGCCAGCTGGTCTGGGTTCATTCCGAGACACATCGAGCAGCCTGCGAAGCGCCACTCTGCGCCGAACTCTTCGACGATCTTGTCGATGCCTTCGGCTTCGGCTTCGATGCGCACGCGCGCGGAGCCTGGCACGACCATGACGCGAATGTGATCCGCTTTCTTGCGCCCCTGAATGATGGACGCGAATGCGCGCAAATCTTCGATACGACTATTGGTGCACGAGCCCATGAAGACAGCATCCACGCGGATGTCTTTCATTGGCATGCCTGCCTCAAGCGCCATGTATTCGATCGCGCGTTCTGCGGAAGCGCGTTCGTTGACGTCGGCAATTTCGGCGGGCACGGGAACGTTGTCGCTGAGCGAGACGCCCTGGCCGGGGTTGGTTCCCCAAGTGACGAACGGCTCTAGCGTGTTGGCATCGAGGAAGACTTCGGCGTCGAAGACGGCGTCATCGTCGGTGGCGAGCGTGTTCCAGTACTCAACAGCGGCATCCCAGTCGGCACCCTCTGGTGCGTGCGGGCGACCCTGAAGATAGTCGTAGGTGATCTGGTCTGGGGCGATCATTCCGGCGCGGGCGCCAGCTTCGATCGACATGTTGCAGATTGTCATGCGCCCCTCCATAGAGAGGGCACGGATGGCGCTTCCGCGGAATTCGAGAACGTAACCTTGGCCTCCGCCGGTTCCGATCTGCGCGATGACGGCAAGGATGATGTCTTTTGCGGTGACGCCGGGGCGCAGTTCGCCTTCAACGGTGATGGCCATTGTCTTGAATGCTTTAAGAGGAAGGGTCTGGGTGGCGAGCACGTGCTCGACTTCACTCGTACCGATGCCGAAGGCCATGGCACCGAAGGCGCCGTGCGTGCTGGTGTGCGAGTCGCCACAGACGACGGTGATGCCGGGCATCGTGAGGCCAAGCTGCGGGCCAACGACGTGAACGATTCCCTGCTCGATGTCGCCGAGTGAATGCAGCCGCACACCGAACTCCTTCGCGTTCTTGCGCAGGGTTTCAATCTGGGTACGACTGGTGAGGTCAGCGATCGGCTTGTGGATCGCGAGAGTCGGAGTGTTGTGGTCTTCGGTGGCAATGGTCAGGTCGGGGCGACGAACGGGGCGCCCGGCCATCCGGAGTCCATCGAATGCTTGAGGGCTCGTGACTTCGTGCACAAGGTGAAGGTCAATGTAGATGAGGTCGGGAGTGCCATCGGCACCCGTGACGACCAGATGGTCATCCCACACTTTTTCTGCCAGGGTCTTGCCCATAGCGCACCTCTTTCGAATCGACGATCGTGCCGCAAAATGCGCGGCTCAATCTCTCTAGTCTACTTCTGTCTGCGTCGGCAGTATGCTGGCCACAGCGCACCACCCTCGCGCTACCACCACTTGCCATTTTGTTGTTTTGCCCACAAGGCCCACTCGCAGGAGAAGTTCATGATTACGCAAGCGTCAACGACGTTAGAAGCCCCCGTATCCGCTATCGAAAATGCGGAGTTCTCGCACGAGAATGTCCTCGTCTCTACGGGCAAACGTTCCGGCCTCGTTATTAGCGTCGCCGTCCACTCCACCGTCCTCGGGCAAGCCCTGGGTGGAGCACGAATGTGGAACTACCCGCACTGGACGGATGCCGTAGCCGACTCCCTGCGCCTCTCGGCCGCGATGACTCTCAAGAACTCTGCCGCCGGGCTCAACCGCGGAGGCGGCAAGTCGGTCATCCACGTTCCGATGGGCATTGTTCTTACTCCCGCGCAGAAGCGTGACGCAATGCTCGACCTCGGCGATGCCATCGAAAGCCTCAACGGTGCTTACATGACGGCGGAAGATGTTGGTACGAGCGCCGAGCTCATGTCCATCGTCGCCGAACGCACCGAACACGTGTGCGGCCTTCCCGCCGATCAGGGTGGAGCAGGGGAACCGGCAGATGCCACTGCAGCCGGCGTTCACGCCAGCATTCTTGCCACCTGCGAGGCCCTCTTCGGCACTCGCGACCTTGCCGGACGTCACCTCGTAATTTCGGGTCTCGGCCAGGTAGGCGGACGTCTCGCTCGCTCACTGACCGCTGCCGGTGCTGTGCTGACGGTCACCGACGTCAACCTCGACCGCAAGCTACTCGCTGCCGAACTCGACGCCAACTGGGTCGATGCGGATGAAGCCCACAGTGTTGTCGCAGACATTTACGTTCCCTGCGGAATGGGTGGCGCTCTGAGCCCCCGCGTTATCCGCGAACTCAACGTCAGCGGTGTCGTCGGAGCCGCCAACAACCAACTCGCCCAGCATGATGGCGCTGAGGCACTTGCCGAGCGCGGCATTCTCTGGGCACCAGACTTCGTCGTTAACGGCGGTGGTGTGATTTACCTCGATATGGCATCAGAACCGGATGCCGATGCTGACGAAATCGCCAAGCGCGTCGAGGCTATCGGTGAGACCGTTGCCACGATCTTCCGCGATGCAGCCGACCAGGGAATCACAACCTTGGACGCCGCAGAACGACTCGCGCAGTCACGACTAGCCACTACCGTCTAGGCAGAGAGTGCGCGTCTGGCTGGAGCCGGGCGCGCACCACAACGAGTTTGCCGCTCGTTAGTCGTTGTCGACGCTGACGAGTTCCCGCTTCTTGTCATGGTTCATCTTTACCAGGCTCGCGATGACCGCAATCGCCATCGCGACCAGGATGACGATGAGCGAAGTCCATGTGCCAATTTCTGGCGCCCACAGTGCTGGCTCTCCCCCGTTGATGAACGGGAGTTCGTTCACGTGCAGTGCGTGGAGGAACAGTTTCACGCCGATGAAGCCGAGCACGAAGGCAATGCCGTAGTGCAGGTATACGAGTTTGTCGATGAGGTCGCCGAGCAAGAAGTACAGCTGACGTAGCCCCATGAGCGCGAAGATGTTGGCGGTGAACACGATGAAGGGATCTGTCGTGATTCCGAAGATCGCGGGAATCGAGTCGATCGCGAACACGAGGTCGGTGATACCGAGGGCGACAAACACGACGAGGATCGGGGTGAAGACCTTCTTGCCGTCGATCACGGTGCGCACTTTTCCGCCATCGAATACCGGTGAAATGTTGATGTGCTTCCGCAAGAAACGGATGATTCCGCTCTCAGTTTGTTCCATGTCATCGTGATCTTCGAACACTTGGCGAATGGCCGTGTAAAGCAGGAACGCACCGAAGACGTAGAAGATGAAGCTGAAGTTTTCGATCAGTTGCGCGCCCAGCAGGATGAAGATGCCACGCAAGACGAGGGCGATCAGGATGCCGACCATCAGTACCTCTTGTTGGTACTTTCGCGGCACCGAGAAGCGCCCCATGATGATCACAAACACGAACAGGTTGTCGATCGAGAGACTGTATTCGGTGACCCAACCGGCAATGAATTGCCCGGCCTGCTCGACATCGCCGAGGAGGAACATCATGAGGGCGAAGATAAGCGCGAGGCTCACATAGAAGCCAACCCAGAGCGCAGATTCGCGCGTGCTCGGAATGTGCGGGCGCTTGTAGGCCATGACGAGGTCGGCTGCGAGGATAATCAGCAGCACCGTCAGGGAAGTTGCTTCGAACCAGATAGGCAGAGTGGTCAAGATTTTCCATTCGGGGGTTTCGAGGTGCCGCAAGTCTCGAAAGTCTCTCCCGCATCCAGCTGAATGGTGGATGCCGTTGCCCCGGAGCCACTACTGAGTGGTTCGTATTGACGAGTACAACGAGGTGGGATACTCCCCTTCGCGTTCACAATGATAGCTGACCGACACTTCTGCGCTGCCTGCGAATTCACAGGTTGCGCAGAGGACTTTCGCGTCGAGCCGAAACAATCGCGGTGGACGCCTGCTGTACAGTCTTCCCATGCTGACGATTGCCTCTCCGCCGCCGTCGCGCGCAGATGCACTGCCACCGTGGTGGACGGATCGTGCTCTTGCACTGCCTGCCGCCTCTGGGCTTTTGCTCGTGGCGGCATTTACCGTGCAGCTGTGGGGAGTAACCGGCTGGCCAACGACGCTCCTTTATAGTCTCGGCTTGATTGCCGGTGCAATCACTTTCGTGCCGGGCGCTCTCCGCCGCTTGGTGCGCGGGTCCCTTGGTGTTGGCTTGCTCATGACGATTGCGGCCGTGGGAGCCGTCGCGCTCGACCACGTTGCCGAAGCAGCCGCACTCGCCTTCCTCTTCTCGATCGCCGAGGCCCTCGAAGATCGTGCAATGGACCGTGCTCGCCACGGACTGCGAGCGCTCCTGTCTCTTGTGCCAGAGACTGCAATCGTGGAACGCGAGGGGAGTATTTCGCAGATTGCAGTAGCCGACATTCTCATCGACGACATCCTCATCGTGCGTGCTGGCGAGCGGGTAGCCACCGACGGAATTGTCACAAGCGGGCGCAGCAGTGTCGACACCTCGGCAATAACCGGAGAATCGATGCCCATCGCTGTCGATGCTCACAGCGTCGTGCTCGCGGGGTCCATCAATGGAATCGGCACTCTGCGCATCCGGGCAACCGCTGAAGGCACCGACAACTCCCTCACCACGATCGTGCGACTTGTCGAAGAAGCAAATAACCGCAAGGGTGAGCGCGCTCGCCTCGCCGACAGAATTGCCCGGCCGCTTGTGCCCCTAGTTTTGGGAGTCGCCGCCGCGATCGTCGGCTACGGTTTCCTCGTTGGCGAACCCGCACTATGGACGGAACGTGCCCTCGTGGTGCTCGTAGCCGCTTCTCCGTGTGCTCTCGCAATCGCTGTACCCGTCACCGTGATCTCAGCAATTGGCGCAGCAAGCAAGCTCGGGATAATCGTCAAGTCTGGTGCAGCCTTCGAACGGATGGGCAGCATCCGCACCGTTGCTTTCGACAAGACCGGAACGTTAACGCAAAACCGTCCAACCGTTGTCGTCGTGGAAACCATTGACGGAGTGACAAGCACCGAAGTGCTCAGCATCGCGGCTGCACTAGAGAGTCACAGCACACACCCACTCGCGAATGCAGTGCTCGCAGAACGACCCGAGTATTCCGAGGCGACCGAGGTGCGCGAAGACGCCGGGCGAGGGATCTCGGGAACACTCAACGGCGTGCCCGTGCGAGCCGGAAGCGTGCGCTTCCTCGATGTCGCAGGACTCTCCCCCGTCGCGCAGCGCCTCGCGAATGAAGGCATGACTGTGATAGCCGTGGAACGAGACGGTCAAGCAATTGGGCTCATGGGTGTGCGCGACGAACTTCGGCCAGAGGCTGCCGAAGCAGTCGAGCAACTTGCGCAGGCGGGCATCCGCACCCTCATGCTCACGGGAGATAACGCTCGCACCGCCGAGACACTCGCTCGCCAGGCAGGAATCACCGATATTCGCGCCGAGTTGCTGCCGGCAGAAAAGTCGAACGCCATCGCAGCGCTCGCCACAGAATCACCAACCGCGATGATTGGCGACGGTATCAATGATGCGCCAGCACTCGCCACCGCCGATGTCGGCATTGCGATGGGAGTGGCAGGCTCAGCGGCTGCCATTGAATCTGCCGATGTGGCCTTCACCGGCAACGACCTGCGCCTCATCCCCGTTGCTTTGGCTCATGCCCGCCGCGGACGACGAATCATGACCAGCAACATCGCACTCTCACTAGCGATCATTGTTGTGCTGTTTCCGCTTGCCCTCACCGGAACGCTTGGTCTCGCAGGAGTCGTTCTGGTGCACGAGCTTGCCGAGCTCATCGTTATCGTCAACGGAATCCGCGCGGCGCGACTCTCGCCAAGCTTTGCGGAGGTTCCGCTCAGTGTCGACAAACCACGCGCACGCATCGACATCCGGTCTTAGGTATACCAGCTAGGCTCCGGCACCTCGTTGAGTAGCACGTACTGACCGACCTCGCGCTTCTTATAGGGCACTGGGTCGTGCAAGCTATGGGTTCGCAAGTTGCGCCAATAAATATCCAAGCCGACCGAATTAGCGGATGCTCGCGCGCCCGTCAGCTCAAATACCTTCGTCGCCGTCTCAAGCCCGTCTTCGCTGATGCGGAGTTTTCCCGCAGCGATGCGTACAGCGATTTCTCCGCGACGTCGTGCGGTGAGATCCGCGCGAGGCGCATGCAAAACCGCGCTGATTTCGCTCCCGACCGCGTCAAGCAGCGCCTCATCCGCCCACAGCTTTGATTGCAATTGGCCGTAGCCCTCAAGGATGTACCACTCCTCTGATGCGTGCGCTTTGTTGTCTCCGCCATAGGGCCAGGCGCGACTCTTCGTACGTGTATACGCAGAAGCGTTCTCGATTGCCCTCTGGGCGATACCGAGATAGAAATTTGCGAAGACCAGTTGGATGGCGGGAACGTTGAGGGTGCCGTAAGTGAGCGGCTGGAACTCTTTGTTAACGAAACCCAAAGCGGAAGCCCAACTCGTGCGCACACCGTTGATCTGCACTGAACCTGACTCGGTAAGGCGCTGGCCGAGATTGTCCCAATCACCATTGAACACGATGGCTGACTGATCGGTCGGAACGATCGCGAACACGTGGGTGTTGGTGCCTTCGAGGATGCCCTCAAGCACCGTGAGATCCGAAACGACACCGCCGGTGGAGAATGACTTATTTCCGGTGAAGACGATGTCGTCTCCGGCCTCCGTGACCGTCAAATCGGAGTCGCGGGGATTGACGGCACCACCAAAGAGGAAGTTCTTCTCGGTGTACAGCTGCTCTATGTCAGCGATCTGCTCATCCGTGGCGACAAGACGTGCTGCCCACGCCCACAGGTAGTGGTAACCAAGAAGCTGGCCTATTGAGCCGTCGCCCCGAGCTATCGTGCGGATGATCTTGTAGGTCGTCTCCCATGACTGCCCTCCGCCGCCATGCGCGATCGGCCCGAGCACGGTCACAAGTCCCGAGTCCTTGAGTAGTTTCACTTCTGCGTGCGGTGGCTGGTTAGCGGCGTCGCGTTCACTAGCGTCGGCGGCGAGGATGTCAGACACCTCAACTGCGCGTTGCAGCCAGCTCTCTGGCGTGGTCGGTCGGTGTATGGATTCCCAACGATTGCCAATCGCGTGGATGGTGCTGGTGCTGTCTGACATGGTCGCTCTCCTCAGTTATAGACCCCCTTTTCTGGGTGGTGTTGGCTACATCCTGTGCCTGATTCCAGCGACCGTCGAGTTTGTGTCGACTTCATGTCGTTGCGCTACCGCTTGTTACGCATCGTGTGCTTTCGTGACTAATCTCGATCGCTTTTTTTGGCGCGAACCCGCTGCCACAGCGACCGCACCCGACGTCGGGCCCTACTCCAGAACGCTCGCGCTCGCGATCGAGCTCGGGCTGCCGCGTGCCGTTCGGCGTCGCGCGACTTGCAGGCAAAGGACAGGCTGCGGAGCGACTTCCCGGCTACCCTTGAGCGGAACTCACTGTCAAATCTCAGTCGGAGACTCCATGAAAAAGGCCCTTGTCCCTACCCTGGTTGCGCTTGGTGTGCTCGTCGCTCTCGCCGTAGGCGTGTTTATCTACGTTTCCGTGAACGCGGCAGACACCAGCCCCACCAATGACGCGAGCGGCGGCACTGCGCAATCACCAAGCTCGGCGGTAGCAAGCGACTCCCACTATCTGGACACAGCGGATTCGGATGCGGTGACCGTAGTTGAATTTCTCGATTTCGAGTGCAGCGCCTGTGGCCAGTTTTATCCCTACGTCGAGGCAATGCGCGAGTACTACGACGGCAAGATCAACTATGTTGTGCGCTATTTTCCCCTGCCGAATCATCCGCACTCGATGGAAGCGGCCATTGCCGCCGAGGCTGCGGCACAGCAGGGTGAATTCGAAGCGATGTATCAGCAGCTTTTCGAAACCCAGGCGGAGTGGGGCTTTGCCGATGGTTCGCAAGCGAGCGTATTTCGTGACTATGCCGCCGAGCTAGGGCTTGACCTCGATGCTTACGACGCAGCTATTGACGATCCAGCGACTCAAGCTCGCGTAGAAGCAGACTTCGAGGGCGGACAGGCGCTTGGCGTCAACAGCACTCCATCGTTTTTCGTGAATGATGAGCTCGTCGATACTCAACGCGTTGAGGATCTGCCCGAGGCGATCAACGAGGCGCTCAAGACAGCGCAGTAGGGCGCGCTAAGGGTGGGCAGAAGGCCGTGCAGGCGGCCGCCGGCGCACAGAGTTGCCACCGACGACCGCCAGCCCTGGTTCGCGAAGCTCGACCGCTTAACGACGAAAGTCCCGGCCCTGTTCAAACGAACATGACCGGAACTTTGCTACTGTGACCCCAGCGGGATTCGAACCCGCGTTACCGCCGTGAGAGGGCGGCGTACTAGGCCTCTGTACGATGGGGCCGTCACAACAACTAGAAAAGTATGCCACAAATTTGGGGCAATATTTTCCACCACTGCCAATTCCGAACCACAGGACCATTCTTGACTACTATCACGCGCGCCACCACTGCCACCATCGTTGCGACCGCAGTGCTCGCCGCCCTCGCGGGGTGCTCGCTGCTTTATCCCGAACTTGCGCGCGACGATAACGGTCAGGTTCTTGAGCCCGCCATTATCGGCTCCACCGATTTGCTCGTCGGAGACTGCTTCAGCTTCGTTGACGGCAGCAATCTCAGCGAAGCTGAAGTTGCTCCATGCACCAACGCTCACACCCACATCGTGATCGGCAAGGGCGAGCTAGCGAAAGCAGAAATCAGTGAAGCTGGTGGCCTGCAGAACGCTGTGTCGTCATCCTGTGCCGAGACATTTAGCGAATTCAAAGAGACCGTCGCTGACGGCGTTCGCCCCGATCAAGAGTTCATCGTCTCAGAACGTACGACAGAAGACGACGTACTGATGACCGACTACGCCTGCATCGCGACCGATGCAGCCGTGCCTGCAGCGTAACTACCAGCGGCCGAAACCTCGGCGGATTATTCCCGCTGGTCGAGGATGCGAAGCACGCCAGGAACCATAGTGATGTCGATCGGTAGCGCAGCAAACCGCTCACCATCGGCATAGGCCGTGACATCCTCAGACTCAATGCGGATGCGTTTTCCGCGATAAACCGTCACCCGAGGATCGCTGAGATGTGTGCCCGAAAACACGCGCGGGAACACGCGCAAGAAAGCCAACCGCGAAAGGGCCTCGACGACAAGAACGTCAGCGAGACCGTCATCCACGAGCGCGTCCGGCGTCACTTTCATGCCGCCACCCAGCGAAACGTTATTGCCGACACTAATGAGCGCACCCGTGGTCTCGATCACCATGTCATCGATCGTGAGTTTGTAGGTGATGGCGCGCAATCGCAACAACTCGATGACGAGAGCGACCGTATAGCGGCTCGCACCCTTGGGCCACGACATTAGGTTGGCGCGTTCGTTGACAATGGCGTCAAATCCGGCAGACAGCACACACGCGAACCAGCGTGTTGCCGGGGTGCCCGTAGCTTCATCAACATAAGCAACGCTGCCAGCATCGATCGCACGCGACGGCCGACCAAGGCCGCGCACGATGCTCGCGATAGCGGCATCTGTGTTTGCAAAGGGGATGCCCAAACCTCTGGCCATATCGTTGCCGGTTCCCGACGGGATGATTCCCAACGGAACCTTCGTCTTCGCCACCAAATTGGTGCCGAGATTGACCATGCCATCGCCGCCAACGACCAGAAGAGCATCCGGCTTCTTAGCGACAGCTTTGCGGCCGCGCTTCAGTAGCAACGCAAAGTTCGGCTCCTCAAGAGCGGTGACCTCATGACCGAGGGCACGCAGTGCCTCAACAGCCTGGGGGCCAACATGTCTGCCTTTACCAAAAGACGCTGTCGGATTGATCGCGACAATAAGACGCAGGGGTTTGATCGACTCCACCTGATCAGTATGTCGCACTGATTCACATCGGATGCACCACTGACATCACCGGTCTAGGCTCAGGACATGAATGTCACCAAGTATGAGCACGCGTGCCTCGTTCTTGAGCACGAAAACCAACGACTCGTCATCGACCCCGGTGGGTTCACGGAACCACTACCGGAACTCGACAACGTGACCGCGATCGTGATCACCCACCAGCACCCCGACCACTGGACGAGTGAGCAACTTGCGCGCATTCGGGAAAACAATCCCGACGCGCCCATTTTCGGCCCTGCCGGTGTCGCGGCCGCTGCCAGCGACTGGAATGTAACGACAGTTGTCGACGGCGCGACCGAAACTATTGGTGTCTGGAAACTCGAATTTTTCGGCGGCGAACACGCTGTCATCCACGAATCAATCCCGGTGATCGACAACCTGGGTGTGCTCGTCAATGGTGAATTTTGGTATGGCGGAGATTCATTTACCGTGCCACCCAAGCCTGTTGTGAGCGCCGCAATCCCCGCTGGTGCACCGTGGTTGAAGATCAGTGAGGTCATGGATTACGTGGCTGAGTTGGCACCGAAGCGCGCATTTCAGACACACGATGCCGTGCTCTCTGACAAAGGACTCGCGCTGTCGGCCGCCCGAATCACGGATGTCATGGCGCGCTACGGCGGCGATTTCACTGTGCTGCAGCCCGGCGAATCGCTTGCGCTCTAGGTAATTTTCGCGGCTCTGGGGTGACCGTTCGGCTGTCCCAGAGACGATTCCGCGAATCTTCTGAGCATCCTCCCAGCTTTTTGCAGTTGTGCATTTTTGCAGTCCCTGCAATTATTGCTGAGTGCCTGATACTCCTCCCCTCGGTCTTCGCGACCGCAAGCGACTCGAAACGCGACTGCGCATTGAGACCGCTGCGGTCGAGATCGTCACGGCTGAAGGGCTTGACGGCGCCACAGTCGACATGATCAGCGACCGTGCCGACATCTCGCCGCGCACCTTCTTTAACTATTTCGAGAGTAAAGAGAATGCCATCCTCGGCATCCAAGACATCGGCGAAGTTCAGCGCGCGATCGACGCCGGAGTAGCCGGTGCAGAAACCGACGACTTGGTCGCTGCGATCGTCTCCACCATGTTCCACATCTTTGGCCCGATGGCCGCACGAACTCAGCTCAAAACTCAGCGGATGGCTCTTGTTCAAGAACACCCGCGTTTGTTGAGCCGACAGATTCACCAATTCACGCAACTGAACAGCACAATGGCTGCTGCCGTTGTCGAATTCCTCACCAAGCGAGAAGCGACGCTTCCCCGCGACCCCGAACAGGTCGCTGAAATTGCCGTAGCCACTTGCGTCGCATCCGTTCGAATCGCAGTAAAGGAATGGATCGCTGATGGCGCTACCGCCGACATCGACTCCATGTACCTTCGCGCGGTCGGACTTACACGAGAAACACTGAACACATTTCAATGACAACTACCAATGAACCCGAAGTCATGACCACGAGTGATCCGGCAACAAAGCGCAGCATCTTGCTCTTGTTTGCGGGCCTCATGGTCACCATGCTGCTTTCGGCACTCGACCAGACCATTTTCAGCACCGCTCTGCCCACCATCGTCGGCGAACTCGACGGCGTCAACCACATGCTGTGGGTCACGACCGCTTACATTTTGGCATCCACAATCATGATGCCGGTCTACGGAAAGCTCGGCGACCTCGTCGGTCGCAAGGGCCTCTTTATCGGGGCAATCTCGATCTTCATGATTGGTTCCGTCGTTGGTGGCCTTGCTCCCGATATGACGTGGCTGATTATCGGTCGCGCCGTTCAGGGGCTCGGTGGCGGTGGCCTCATGATTCTTTCGCAGGCGATCATCGCCGATGTGGTTCCCGCTCGAGAGCGCGGCCGCTACATGGGTGCGATCGGTGGCGTTTTTGCGCTCGCTAGCGTCGCGGGCCCCCTATTGGGCGGTTGGTTCACTGAGTCCATCGGATGGCGTTGGGCATTCTGGATGAATATCCCGCTTGGTGCACTCGCAATTTTCGCTGCTGTGACCCTGTTGAAGCTTCCGAAGACCTCGAAGCGCAAGCCGACGATCGATGTTGCCGGCATGATCCTGCTCGCTCTCACCTCTACCGCGATCGTTCTCGTCACCACGTGGGGCGGAACGCAGTATGACTGGGATTCGCTCATCATCATCGGCCTGATTGCTCTCGCCGTCGTTGCCGGATTCTCCTTCGTCATGGTGGAGCGCGCTGCGGCTGAGCCGATCATGCCGTTGCACATGTTCAAGGAACGCAACTTTGTTCTGACCACGGCATCCGGCCTCATCACGGGTATCGCCATGTTTGGTGCCCTCGCCTACATGCCCACCTACCTGCAGATGGTGACGGGCGTGAATGCTACCCAGGCCGGATTGTTGATGATCCCGATGATGGGTGCTCTGCTCGTGAGTTCGGTGACGGCTGGTCAACTGGTGAGCCGGACGGGTCGCTACAAGTGGTTGCCGTTGACGGGGTCAATAATTGTGGCGATCGGTTTGGCACTGCTCTCGACGATGACCCCTGATCTGCCTATTTGGATTCTCTGCTCTTACCTTGCGGTGATGGGGCTGGGGCTAGGTATGAGCATGCAAATTCTGGTGCTCATTGTGCAGAACACTTTCCCGAACTCCCAAGTGGGTACCGCGACGGCATCGAACAACTACTTCCGTCAGATTGGTGCCTCTATTGGTACCGCAGTTGTGGGCAGTCTCTTCGTTGCTCGCCTCACGGAACTTTTGGGCACTCGTCTTCCGGCCGCTGCCGCTGGGGCAACTGGCGACACTAACTCGTTGACCCCTGCCGCAGTGCGCGACCTGCCGGATGCGGTGCGCGAGATCATCGTGGGTTCGTACAACGACTCGCTGACCCCGGTGTTCCTCTACATGGTGCCGCTCGTGCTTCTCTCGGCTGTACTGCTGGCCTTCGTGAAAGAGGTTCCGCTGGCGACCACCATCAAGCGTGACGAACCAACCGACACCCTCATTGTGGCCGGCGAAAGTGATGCAGAATCCCACGCCGAATCGGATGTGGACTCGGATGCCGAATCTCACGAACTGACGACAGTGAGTGATCAGTCCGGCGCGATTTCCATAATTCGCAGCCAGCCTTAACTGTTGGTGGCGGTGACCACAAGGTCACCGCCACCGGTTGAGGGGCCCGTCTGGACCCAACACGAGTTCTCTTTTCGAGCTCCCCCAGCTTCTCGATAAATCGTTGCTGCATGGTTAACCCCATGACTGAACTGCTAATCGTGATGGTGGTCGCGCTTATCGTGATTGCCGGAGCAACTCTCGTCGGACCTCGCCTCGGGGTGGCTTCGCCCCTCGTGTTGGTGGCGATTGGGGTTGTCGCAAGTTTGGTGGTGCCGGCGTTCAGTTCGGTGGAGATTGGCCCAGAGCTCATTCTTCTTGGCGTCTTGCCGCCACTGCTCTATTCGGCTGCCGTGTCATTGCCGACCATGAACTTTCGGCGCGAATTTGGGGCAATTAGTGGGCTCTCAGTTGCGCTAGTCGTGGGCACGTCGCTCATTTTGGGTGTGTTCTTCATGCTCGTGATTCCCGGGCTCGGGTTTGCCTGGGGCGTTGCGCTCGGGGCGATCATTAGCCCGACGGATGCTGTCGCGGCATCCATTGTGAAGCAGACCCCGGTGTCGAAGCGGGTCGTGGCGATGCTTGACGGTGAAAGCCTGCTCAACGACGCCACCGCGCTCACCCTGCTGAGGGCGGCGATTGTGGCCACTGCCGCCTCGTTCTCGTTCTGGGGCGTCGTCGCATCCTTTTCGTATTCGGTCGCGGTTGCTCTCGTCATTGGCGGGGCGGTTGGCTGGCTGAACCTAGAGGTGCGTAAGCGCATCACCGATCCGACCGTCAATACTGCGCTCTCCTTTACTGTTCCCTTTGTTGCCTCTATCCCCGCTGAGCTTTTGGGGGCGTCTGGGCTGGTCGCCGCGGTTGTTGCTGGGCTCGTCACCGGCGTTCGAGCGGCCCGCGTTCTTTCTCCCCAGAACCGGCTGTCAGATTCCCAGAACTGGCGCATGATCGAGCTTGTTCTTGAGGGCGGCATCTTCTTGTTGATGGGATTGCAGATTTCGAGCATCCTCACCGATGTGGAAAACGATGATGCCGGAATCAAAGCCTCGCTGCTGAATGCGGTGGGGGCGCTCGTCATTACTGTTGTGGTTCGCGCTGCTTTTGTCGCACCGCTGCTGGCGGTGCTGTCTCGACGATCGCGGCGGCACGCCAAAATGAAGCCCCGAATGGAAGTGATTCAGGAGCGACTGACAACCCCGCAGGAGATTCTGGATGCCCCAGCACACCCCAGTGGCCTCACCCCCACCAAGTCGGCTCGCTACGTTAATCGGGTCACGTCACTGGTGACTCGCTCGCTGGCCGATATCGAATACTTTTTGCGCGAACCACTCGGATGGCGTGAGGGCACCACGGTGGTGTGGGCGGGGATGCGCGGCGCTATTACGGTCGCTGCAGCGCAGTCGCTTCCCATCGACACTCCCCTGCGCTCGACACTCGTTCTTATTGCTTTCGCCGTAGCGGCCATGTCATTGCTGGTGCAGGGCGGAACTATCGGAGCGGTTGTCCGACGTATCGCGCCGAAAGTGGATCAGGCTGTCGAGGATGAACGGGCAACCACCGAGCGCACAAGGCTGTTTGCTCTACTTAAGGCGAGCGCCGCGACAGTGCCGAAGCCTGCTGCAGCGGGTGACGAAGTAGAAATCAGCACGGTCAATGGCGACCAGTTGGAGGGCGACGATCACTCAACGTCCGACGAAGACTATGAGCTTCGGCGAGCACGCTTCGACACAGAAAAGCGACACCATCTCGCCGTCATCCGCGCCCAACGCACGGCACTCCTTGATGCCCGCGATAACGGAATATTCGATGCAGATGTGCTCGAGAATGCGCTCGACAATCTTGATGCCACGCAAATTACGTTGGAAATGCGGGGTAAGCCTACAAACTGAGTGTGCGTCGCTCGTGGGTCGGGTGCAACATCCGCGGCACGTCGACGCTTCAGGACACGATCCGAACAGGGCACGAAGACAGTGGTTTAAGTGGCGCTGAGGGTAGATGATGTCCTCATGACGCAGCAATCCGTTCGACCAGATAGGACGCTCATCGCGATCCTTTCCATCATTGCCGCCATTGTGGTGATTGCTCTCGTGGTGGTGTTCACCCGGGGCGGGGCCGCGGAGGTCGACCCCACAACGCCGGAGGGGGTTGTGCAGTCGTATTCGCTGGCAGTTGTTGATAGCGACTATGCGGCGGCGCGCGATTTTTTGTCGACCGAGCTGCGTGAGAATTGCGACAAAGCTGACCTGAACACGATTCAGGGGCTGCGGATGACCGTCATTTCGTCAATCATCAACGATGACAATGCCGTAGTGCGGGTATCGATGGAGCGCGGCAGCGGTGAATTCGGCGGATCAGGTTATGTGTCTGAGGAAGTGTTCGCCCTCGTTCTTGAGGACCGATCATGGAGGATTGAGTCAGCTCCGTGGGATCTGACTCTCTGCTACAACCAAGGGATAAGCGAATGACGTCAATGAGCGCGACTCCGGCGGTCGGGGGCGTGCAAACGGTGCGCCGCGTTATCACGTACCTGTTGCTCGCGACGACGGTGATTATTGCCGCGAGTGGTGTCAGCGGGCTCCTCGATCGCTTGTTCTCGGCGAGCCGTGTCGAGGTCAGTTTCGATAATTACGGTCTGGCGACATCGTTGGCTTCTGCTCTGATCGCTGGGCCCCTAGCTGCTCTGTTGTGGTGGTTGACGTGGCGGGATGCGGCAATGGCCCGCGACCGAGCATCCGTTGTCTGGCCTGTTTACCTCATGCTGATGTCGACGGTGGCTTTGCTGGTGTCGACAATTTCACTCTTTACGTGGGCTGCAGAAGCCATTGTCAATGGTTGGCAACCGTATGGGCTCGCGGCGGGCATTGTGTGGGCGCTGGTGTGGCTGTGGCATTACTGGATGTGGCGTCACCCCAGCAAGGCTCCGACCCGGCTGCCAGGCGCGGCACCCGCAATCGCTTCTCTTATTGGCCTCACGTACGCTGCCGGTGGTGTGGTGTGGGCTCTCGGTCAACTCATTGATTCTGCGGTGGATGCGGTACTCGGCTCGGTAGTGATTAGCGATCCGGTGTGGCAGCTGGTCTTGCAGGGGCTGGTGTGGGCTGTTGGTGGTGCGCTGTTGTGGTGGTGGCATTGGTTCCGTGTAGGTGTGAGGGAACAATCGCACGGTTTTTCGAATGTGCTACTGGTCTTTATCGCGGGAATCGCCTCGATTGCGCTGTTTGCGGCGGGCATCATGGTCACGCTCACCGCCATTCTTGAGCTGATAACGGCGTCGCCGCAGCCGATCGCTGTCACGCTTGAGCCTCTAGGGATCGCGATTGCCAATGCGGTCGTCGGCGCGCTCGTGCTGGTTTATCACGCCCGTGTTGTCTCGGGACGTTCGGCCGGGGTGCGTTCGGCTACGCGGCTCGCGAGTGCCGGTGTTTCGCTCGCGTATGCGGCGTCAGGTGTTGGCGTGATGGTGAATGCGTTGCTCGCTACGTCGAGTAGTTCACTTATTGAGGGCAACATCCGCAGTCTGCTATTAGGCGGGCTCAGTGCTCTGATCGTGGGTGGCGTGCTGTGGTGGATGTTGTGGAAGCCACTGCAGGCGTCAACCCCTGAGCGTGTTGCCACCCCTGGCCGACGCATCTATCTGGTGATCATTTTTGGTGTCAGCGCGTTGGTGGCGCTCATCACGTTGCTCGTGATCGGGTTCCAACTGTTCTCGTTCTTGCTCGATAGCGGCAGTGGCGAAAGCTTCGTTGAGCGTTCACGTCAGGCTCTCGGGCTTCTCACGGCCACGCTTCTTGTTGCGGCTTACCATTTTGCGATCTGGCGAAACGATCGCCACTCTGACGTTGCCGACGAACGCGTCCAGCGCATCGGTCGTGTGACGCTTGTCGCTTCTGGCGATAGCTCTGAGATTGTGGATGCCGTTCGTGCCTCGACTGGCGCTCGGGTCACGGTTCTTCAGCGTGCAGATTCAGTGCTGCGGGAGCCGGATGTCGCGGCAATCGTTGCCGCACTCGACGGCGTTGAGGCAGCTCATGTGCTCGTCGTCGCTGGGGTCAAGGGAAAGGTTGCAGTTATTCCGCTCCAGGGCTGAGCTCGCTCCAGCTTCTGTTTGACGGGTTCCAGAGAGAGTCTTCGATTTCCCCGCGGAGAACTGGATCGAGGAACCTGTTCATCAGTTCCATGGCGCTAACGATAGTGGTGAATTCAGCACATGCGGGGGTCGCGCGCGCCATTCGCGAATACGCGGGGCCCCACGATTGAGGAACGACTAGCTCAACTATTTCGGGTAGCTTTCTGCGCGCGCTTTCTCTCCGAACAGCGCGCAGTAGCGAGTCTGAGTAGATTTCCTGGGTGGTCGCGAACACCACAAGGTCGATGAGGTCTTTCTCACGCGTGGATGCCCCTGTTGAGTAGGTCGCTAATGTTGCACAAATTTTGTCCGCGATTTGATCGACGACGGGGTACAGCCGATACGGTGCACTCCTCAAGCGTGGCAGGTCAAGCGCGCCTGCAGGGTGTTGAACCGTGATCTCGTCCGTGAGCCCGGCTCCGGTAGCGAGGTCAATTTTTATGTGGTCTCTCTGTTGAGCTCCAAGATAGACGGCGAATGTGACGCGCATCCCTTCGGTATATGCCTGCTGATCACCCGCGAGAATCAGTTCGTGGGAACTGTAGACGAACTGAAAGTGGTCGCCGAGGTCGACTTCAGCAAGTCGGCGCAATTCAGCCAATGACTGTTCGAGCGAGTATCCGGAGCGATATAGGTCTATGTCGAGTGTTGACCGTGCATCAGGTACGCGTGCGAGCACCCCGGTGCCGCCTTTGAGTATCCAGTCGGAGGTGGGTGAAGCGAAGACGCGGCTGAGGAACCGACGAAATTCTTCCTGCCGCAACCGTTCTTGCACGGTCACGGTTGAGTCGGCGGCGTGCGCCTTCTTCGCGGCGTCTTTGAGGGCTTGCGCAACTCCACTGCTCGATGAGTACGGCTCGTTCACCGGTGAGACCGTTCACCGACATCGTCGAACCCGCGACTGTGGGATGCGATGCTCACTAGCTTCGCCATTTCGCCGAGCGGAGCCAGAGCTCTATTCGCTTGCGTGGCAATTGGTCTTGTTGCGAACGCTGCTGTGATTGCGTCCGCAATTCCTGGAATGGCGACGAGTTGCTTTGCTAGCGACACGGTATCAACTCCTGCGGCTGTGAGTATGTGCTCAAGAAACGCTTCTGCGTCACCGTCATTAAACCCATTTCTTGCAGCGAGGGGCTCGAGCAGTTCGAGTAGTCGTTGTCGATCTAGCGAAGTTTTCCGCGTCGCATCTCTTACTACCGCTGCGAGGAGGCTCAGGTCGGTTCGCGCTTCCACAAGGTCGGCGATTGTGCGCTCGATAGTTGTGACGGGAAGGCCCGCAACGATGGTGATGTCTTTGCGGTCTAGCGCGCGCTGCCGATAGCGGATCTCACGGCGTTGGGTTTGTCGCCTTGTGGGCACAGTGAATTCGTGGTGAAGAGCCCGAATGTCGCCAATCCCATGAAGGGAGGCTGCTGATTCCCCTGAAATAACGACCCCTTTTTCTGCATCGCGAAGTCGTTCCTCAGCCAGACGAGTTGGGTCAGTGCTGAGCCACGCAGCCTTGAGCTCTTCGCTCACATCGTTTGGTGCAGCGGTATCCCGGTAAACCCCTTGAGTAAGGCGTTCAAGTGCTCCCCGTTCTTCGGAACGCGCAAGAGTCAGTCGAGACACTCCCGCCCGCGCCGCTTGCGCAGTGGTCACCATTCCCCACTGACTTGCCGTAATTTCGGCGAGAGCATGTTCAACTTCTCGCATGTCCATACTTGAAATGTATCCTCCTGAGTGAAACAAATCAAGCTTTATTGCAGAAGAGTCCAGAAGCTGGCTGGTAGCTTCCTCATTCAGCGCACTCCAGTAGCGCGTCATTCCACCTGTGATCTTCGGCGCTTGCTCTGAGGTCGCCCGTGTACTCGTCAATGGGCACGACGCCGATTGCCCCGGCGTCGATTTCGGGGCACTGTGCCACGATCACCCAGCGGCCCGCCGGTTCACCGCCGTTATAGGCGGGCGCGATGTCGAGAAGCGGGATCGACAGGTCGTAGATGCGAAGGTCATCGGGAAGCAATGGTGTGGCCTCCAATACGGTCAGCCCAATCACGCTCTCGTACGTTGGGGGCGGTGGCGCGGTGCACGAGCTCAGGCCGATCGTTAGAGCAACTGCGGAAAGCCCAAGACCTGCTGCTCTTATCCCCTTCAGGAACGCCTGGCCTCTAGACGACAACAGTTGCACCGATAAGCGTTAGAACTTTCGGACTTAGGCGGGACGTAGTTCTCACTGCAACTCCCTCGTTGGCACAGCTTCGTTGCGATGATCGTACCTGTCTGCCCCGTCATTGCGCGATAGTTTTTCGCCCGCGGTGTGTGGTGTTGCGTGAGATTTGCCGGATCGCTCAAGGCCGCACGAACCGCCCCCGCCGAGGCTCGCGCTGGCGAACAGTAGGCTCAAGTTATGACGCAGTTGATCGTGCTCGATACGGTGTTCGATGCCCCGATCGCTGAGGTGTGCGCGATGTCGTTGAGCGTGAACCTGCACCTCGATTCGATGACGCACCACCGCGAAAAAGTTGTCGCGGGCCGCACGACAGGCCAGTTCGTGGATGGCGATGTGGTGACCTGGTCGGCGCGACACTTCGGTTTGCCGCTGCGGCTAACGATCCGAATTTTTGATGTGGATGCTCCGCACCGGTTTGCGGATGAACAAGTCCGCGGCCCTTTCGCCGCCTACCACCACGAGCATCTCTTCACCGAGATCGACGGCCGCACCCACATGCAGGATCGACTCACCTTCGCGGCCCCCTTCGGGCCACTCGGGCATCTCGCAGAGAAACTGTTCCTCCGCCGCTACATGCAGACGCTGCTTGAGGAGCGAAACGCTGCGCTCGTTCGCGTAGTTGCAGGTCGCTAGATCGATTCAGATCGGCACCGGCCGGCGAGTTGCGCAATGACGGCGCTCACCTACAGCAAAGAAAAAACCCGGCGCGAGCCGGGCTGAGCGGGAGTTGCTCCCTAGTCGTTTTGCTGGGGTACCTGGACTCGAACCAAGAACAAAAGAATCAGAATCTTCCGTGTTGCCAATTACACCATACCCCACAGGATTCAGCCGAAGCCGAACCGATTTACTACTTTAGCGCATCCTGAGCGCGCTGTGGTTCACCCCTTGACGCCATATAGGACTTGTCCTATATTCAGTACATGTCCCTACTCCACGCGGTGCTCGGTTTCGTCGCAATCCAGCCAATGACCGGCTACGAACTCGGCAAAGCGTTCTCAACAACTGCCGCACACTTTTGGTCAGCCGATCAGTCACAGCTCTACCGCACCCTCCACCGCGCCGAAGCCGACGGCCTCGTTGAAAGCACCACCGTCGAGCAGACAACACGACCCGACCGCCGCTTGTACACGCTGCTCAAGCCAGGTAGAGAGGCATTGGATGCCTGGCTGGCCTCCCCCCTCGAACCAGAGAACTCCCGCGAACCCTTTCTGCTGAGACTCTTCTTCGCCGCATCGCTCGGCACCGCCGGCGTTATCGAACTGCTCGACCAACGTCGCTCCGCCGCCATCGAACTCCTCACCACGCTCGATGCTCTCGCCTCGAGCGCACCCCACAAACCCTCGAAAACCACTCTCGCCATCCGACTGCAATACGCAACGCTCGAATCGGGACGAACCCACGCGCGCGCCGAGATCACGTGGCTCGATGAGCTTCGCGCCCAACTCACCGACCACAAGGAGTCCGCTCGATGAACGACAACGCCAACCCCATCCACCGCGCTGCGCGCATCGGCGCCACTATCGCGGCCGTGCTCTTCACCCTGGTCGCGCTCTTCCAACTCGCGGTCGTTCTCGGGGCACCCCTCGGCGAATACACCCAGGGCGGGGCGAACAAAGGCACGCTCCCCGCTCAGGGCCGTGTCATTGCGGGCGTCTCTGCCGCACTCGTTCTCGTCATGGCAGCAGCAATGCTCGCTCGCACCGAACGCGGCCCCGCGAGATTCGCCCCACGCCGACTCATCGCCGTGCTCGCCTGGATCACCACCGCCTATGCGGGTCTGGGCGTCATCCTGAATCTCATCACGCCAAGCGCCGTCGAACGAGCAGTGTGGGCCCCCGTCACAGCCGTGATGTTCGCGGCGTGCCTCGTCACCATGCTGCTGACGCGCGGCCGCGCGGCGAAGTAGCCCCTAGAGCAAGTCGCGGTTGATGACCGCGGCAACCTCAGCACCGTCACCCGCGGCAACAATGAGTTGCTGGGGGCCGGGCGGGGTGGCATCACCAATCGCATAGGCTCCCGCCGTGGTGGTGCGGCCGGCAGCGTCCACGACAATCAGTCCCTCCGCGTCGAGTGCGAGCTGCAGGCCCGCCGCATAGTCGAGCGCCGTCTCATAGTCGGGGCGCACAAACGCGGCCTCGCGTGCGATAGTTTCGCCGTCGGCAAGCACAACGCCGTTCAGACCATCACGGTCGCCCGCAACATCCGCCACCTCACGACGATCCACGCGAACACCACGCCCCGCGAGCATCGCCTCATCAGCGTCGCTCACGTGGCCAACGCCCTGCGTGAAAACAATCAGATCGCGACTCCACTGCGAGAGCAGCAGCGCCCGCTCGGCGAGGTCATCCGTGTGCCCAATCAGCGCAATCGGGCGATCCGCATACTCATAACCGTCACACTCCATGCACGAATGGATGCTCGTGCCATAGAACGCGCGCAGCATCGGCAACTTCGGCAGAACCTCGCGCAACCCCGTCGCGATCAGCACGGTGCGGGTAGTGACCGCTCCCCCGCGATGCGTCACCGCAAAGCCGGCGCCGACGGTCGCAGAAGCGACCTCGGCGTCGCTCGAAACCCCACTCGTGGCATCCGCTTCATCAGCAGCGACAAGAGGCTCGATACCCTCGACGATCGTGCGCTCAAACTTCACGTTCGGATACTGCTCGAGCTCCTCCCGCCCCATCTTGCGCAGCTCGAGAGGAGAAATACCATCGCGGCTCAAAAAGCCGTGCGAGTGAAACGTCGCCGAATTACGGGGGCGATTGCTGTCGAGCACGAGAGTGCGACGACGCGCTCGCGCCAGATTCAGGGCAGCGCTGAGTCCGGCCGGTCCGCCGCCGACAATGACAACATCCCAGTCGAACTGCTCACTCATAGCTGCGCGCGCAACGCCTTCAAACGAACCAGCGACGACTCTTTACCGAGCAGTTCCATCGACTCGAACAGCGGCGGGCTGATGCGGCGACCAGCGATCGCACTACGCAACGGACCAAACGCCAAACGTGGCTTCATTTCCTTCACGTCAATAAGTTCGGCGCGGAGAGCCGCTTCGATTGCATCGTGCGTCCACGTATCAAGATCAGTCAGTACGGCGATCGACGCGTCCAGGACCTCGGGGCCTTCGGCCTTCGGCATTGCATCGGCATCAACCGTGAGTTCAGCATCCGGAGTGAACAAGAACTGCAACAGTGCCGGCGCATCGCCCAGCAACTGCATGCGCTCCTGCACGAGTGGCGCAGCAGCAGCGAGCGTCGCCAGCTCAGCCTCAGTGGGCTCCGCCGAAATTACGTCAGCAGCAACGAGAGACGGCACGAGACGGCCAGCAAATTCTTCCGCCGACAGCAGACGGATGTGGTCGCCGTTCAGCGACTCCGCCTTCTTTACATCAAAACGGGCCGGGCTCGGCGTCACATTCTCAACATCGAACGCCGCGATCATCTCTTCGACCGAGAACACGTCGCGGTCGGGAGCAAGCGACCAGCCGAGCAGCGACAGGTAGTTGATGAGGCCCTCGGGGATGAACCCGCGGTCACGGTGGTGGAACAGGCTCGCCTCAGGGTCACGCTTGGACAGCTTCTTGTTGCCCTCGCCCATCACATAAGGAAGGTGACCGAAGCGCGGAATCGCATCCGTCAGCCCGATCTCAATAAGTGCCGTGTAGAGGGCGATCTGGCGAGGAGTGCTCGAAAGCAGGTCTTCACCGCGCAGCACGTGCGTGATGCCCATGAGTGCGTCATCCACGGGGTTCACGAACGTGTACAGCGGAGCACCATTCGGGCGCACCACAACGAAGTCAGAGAACGAACCGGCGGGGAACGTGATGTCGCCACGAACCAGGTCATCAAAGCTCAGATCAGAGTCGGGCACGCGCAAACGCAGTGCCGGCAGGCGACCCTCTTCTTTGAATGCCGCGATCTGCTCAGCGGTGAGGTCGCGCTCGAAGTTGTCGTAGCCCTGCTTGGGGTCGCGACCGTTAGCCACGTTGCGGGCCTCGATCTCTTCACCCGTCGCAAAAGACTCATACAGGTGACCGGAAGCCTTCAGCTTCTCAATGACCTCAAGGTAGATGTCGGTGCGCTGCGACTGACGGTACGGCTCATTCGGGCCACCCGTCTCGACGCCTTCGTCCCAGTCAAGCCCCAACCAGCGCATCGCGTCGAGAAGCTGCAGGTAGCTCTCTTCGCTGTCGCGAGCGGCATCCGTATCTTCAATACGGAACACCATCTTGCCGCCCATGTGGCGCGCATACGCCCAGTTAAACAGGGCAGTACGAATCAGCCCAACGTGGGGCGTACCCGTAGGTGACGGACAAAACCGAACGCGAACGTCGGAAGCGGTTGCAGTAGAAAATGGCGCAGACATTGCCACCATTCTATGCGAGACAAGCCTGTGCGGCAGAGGCTGCCGAAAGCAGCCCCTGCACCCAGAATTGTGCGTTCTAGCGCGAAGCCCGGCGCACCGGGTTGCTCAGCGTGCCGATGCCCTCAATCGTGATCTCGACGGTGTCGCCATGCACCAGAGGTCCGACGCCCGCGGGGGTTCCCGTGAGAATCAGATCGCCGGGCAACAGCGTGAATGCGGCCGAAGCATACGCAACCTGCGCCGCCACCGAATGAATCATCTGGTCAACGGTTCCGTCTTGCTTGAGGTCACCGTTAACAGTCGTGCGGATGCTCTGCGACGCCACCACGAACTCGGTCTCGATCACAGGTCCCAGTGGGCAAAACGTGTCGAAGCCTTTCGCGCGTGACCACTGGCCATCCTTCTTCTGAAGATCGCGAGCGGTAACATCGTTGGCAATCGTGTACCCAAAAATCACACTGTCAGCATCTTCGACCGCGACGTTCTTGGCGATGCTGCCGATGATTACGGCAAGCTCACCCTCAAACCCGATCTCTTCGCTCTGCGGCGGCAACATGATGGCATCGCCGGGGCCAACCACCGAAGTGTTGGGCTTGATGAACATCATCGGCTCGTCGGGCACTTCATTGCCAAGCTCCTTGGCGTGCTCGGCATAGTTGCGACCGAAAGCGACCACCTTGGAACGCGGAATCACCGGCGCCAACAGCTTGATGTCCGACAGCGGCAAACGTTCCTCGGTGGGCTCAAAGCCATTGAACATCGGGTCGCCGGTGAGCACGACAATTTCGTCGTCGTCGATAATCCCGTAGCGGGCGCCTGCACCTGCGCTGAAACGAGCTACCTTCATGCGTCGAGCCTCATCATCCAGCCGTGCTTGTCTTCGCGACGGCCATATTGGATGTCCGTGAGCTCTTCGCGCAGCGACATCGTCAGTTCACCGGCCGGAGCATCCGCCGACCCAAATTCAACGCCATCGCCCTTGAGCATCGCGATCGGAGTGATAACGGCAGCAGTACCGCACGCAAACATCTCGGTAATGTCGCCAGACTCAACGCCCTCGCGCCACTCTTCGAGCGTGACGCGGCGACGCTCAACCTTGTGGCCGCGGTCTTCTGCAAGCTGCAACACGGAGTCGCGAGTGATTCCCTCAAGAATCGACTCTGACTGCGGCGTCACTAGCGTGCCGTCTTTCTTGACGAGAACCACGTTCATGCCACCGAGCTCTTCGATGTATTTGCCCTCTTCGGCGTCCAAGAACAACACCTGGGCACAGCCCTGAGCGGATGCTTCTTGCTGGGCAATCAGGGACGAAGCGTAGTTTCCACCCGTCTTTGCCGCGCCAGTACCGCCCTTGCCAGCACGGGTGAAGTTCGTGGAGATCCAGATCGACACCGGAGCAACACCGCCAGCGAAGTAGGCGCCGGCGGGGCTAGCGATCACGTAGTAGTTGACCTTCTTTGCCGGGCGCACCCCAAGGAATGCCTCCTTGGCAAACATAAAGGGCCGCAAATAGAGGCTCGTCTCGGGAGCATTCGGAACCCAGTCACCATCAACAGCAATGAGCTGCTTGAGTGAATCGATGAACGCCGGGATGGGCAGCTCAGGCAATGCCATGCGTCGGGCCGAACGCTGCAAACGCGCACCGTTCGCTTCGGGGCGGAACGACCAGATCGAACCGTCCTCGTGACGGAACGCCTTCAGCCCTTCGAAGATCTCTTGGCCGTAGTGCAACACTGCAGCAGCCGGGTCAAGAGTGATCGGACCATACGGCTGCACGCGCGGACGGTGCCACCCGCCCATCTCTGACCAACACACGTCGACCATGTGGTCAGTAAAATTCACGCCGAACCCGGGGTTAGCCAGAATCGCGTCACGCGCTTCAACCGAGCGAGGTTCTTGGTTCTTCTTCACCATGAAAGTGAGAGGGCGATCAGCCAGCAGATTCTTCATCAAATGTCCTTAATGACGTACAGCCACAATGGCGGTGGGTTAATTCTGCGCTACAGCGTCGGCAATTGCACTGCCAATCTCAGACGTCGACCGTGCGGCGGTGCCACGGGCGCTGAGATCAGCTTCCACGGCCGCAGTGACGCGGGCCGCAGCATCCGATTCGCCGAACTGTGAGAGCAGCAATGCGATCGACAGGATTGCCGCCGTGGGATCAGCGAGTTGTTTGCCCGCAATGTCGGGCGCTGAGCCATGAACCGGTTCGAACATGGAGGGGAATGCCCCGCTCGGATTCAAGTTGCCGGAGGCGGCCAAACCAATGCCGCCGCTGATGGCTGCTGCGAGGTCTGTGAGGATGTCACCGAAAAGGTTGTCGGTGACGATGACGTCAAATCTACTCGGATTTGTGACCAGATAAATCGTCGCCGCGTCGACATGCATGTAATCGACTTCGACCTCGGGGAACTCGGCCGCAACCCGGTCAACCGTCGACTGCCACAAACCGCCCGCGTGAACGAGCACGTTGGTCTTGTGCACGAGCGTGAGCTTCTTGCGCGGACGCGACATGGCCTGCGCAAACGCGAAACGAACAACGCGCTCAACACCGAACGCCGTGTTGATCGACACCTCAGTGGCGATCTCATGAGGCGTACCAGTACGGATGCGCCCACCATTGCCCACGTAGGGGCCCTCGGTGCCCTCGCGAACAACCACGAAGTCAACCTCGCCGGCGTCAGCCAACGGCGACGTTACCCCAGGAAAAATCTTGGTGGGACGCAAGTTCACGTGGTGATCAAGCGCAAAACGCAGCTTCAAGAGCAGGCCGCGCTCGATGATGCCGCCCGTGAGACGCGGATCGCGCGGATCCCCTCCAACGGCTCCCAGCAGGATCGCGTCGTGCCTGGCGAGCTCAGCGATGTCGGAGTCTTCGAGAATCGTGCCCGACTCGAGGTAATGGCTCGCACCAAAAGGGAACTCTGTGGTGGAAACATCCACACCGGTTGCTGTCAGCACCTTGAGGGCTTCGGTCACAACTTCTGGCCCAATACCATCACCGGGAATGACTGCAAGCTTGATCTGAGAAGGCATGTAAATACAGTACCGCTGCGGGCAGTGCGCGAGCAGCAGCCTCGAGCCCATCGTGACTGTCAGAATTTCATAAATATGGCTTTCCTGAGTGTTTTCTGATTGCGCACTGTACGAGGCGCGCTAAAATTGGGCACATGAGTATCGGAACCGGAATTGTATTAGTAGTTATTGGCGCGATTCTTACTTTCGCGCTCGACCTTCAAGTGGCAGGGGTGAACTTCGACCTCATCGGTTACATCCTGATGATCGCCGGAGCTGTCGTCTTCATTATCGGCCTCGTGCTGATGATGCGTAAGCGCACCTCAGTAACCACCGTGCACAACAACGACGGAGTCAACAACTCCGTGACGGAACGTCGCACGACCACAACCCCCGACGAAACCATCTAACGACTAGGTACAACCAACACAAAAGGCGCGTCCCGATCACACGGGGCGCGCCCTTTGTTGCGTCTGGGCCGCAGGCAGCGGCAACCGAAACTATGCGTCGACGATGTCAATCGCGTGCACGTAGCGAGCGTCAATGCGCTCGGCAACAGTGGCAAGAACTTCAGCGGATGCCTGCGAGTCGACCGTGAGTACCGACAGCGCGTTGCCGCCGACACTTTCACGCGCAATCTGCATGCCCGCGATGTTGATCTCTGCGTCGCCGAACTCTTTACCGAAGACGGCAACGATTCCGGTGCGGTCTTCGTACATCATCACGATCAGGTGATCCGCGAGCGGAACCTCAATGTCGTAACCGTTGATCTCGACGATCTTCTCGAGCTGCTTGTTTCCGACTAGCGTTCCTGAGACCGAAACCTGCGAACCGTCAGCCAGCGAACCACGGATGGTGAGCAGGTTGCGGTATTCGGGGCTCACTGCATCCGTAATCAAACGAACCGTGAGGCCACGCTGCTCGGCAAGAACCGGTGCGTTGACATAGCTAACTGTCTCCGACACGACGTTGGTGAAGATGCCCTTAAGGGCAGCAAGCTTGAGCACGTTGACATCGAACTCGACAATTTCGCCCCGAACTTCAATGTCGACACTCGTCAGTGGGCTAGCGGACAGACCAGAGAAGACCTGGCCAAGCTTTTCCATGAGCGGGATGCCGGGGCGCACGCTCTGATCGATGATGCCACCAGCAACATTCACCGCGTCAGGCACGAGCTCGCCGCCGAGGGCAAGTCGAACCGACTTGGCAACAGAAACACCAGCCTTCTCTTGCGCTTCAGCGGTCGAAGCGCCGAGGTGAGGGGTAACGATGACATTGTCGAGGCCGAGCAGCGGGGAACCTGTTGGCGGTTCGCTCACGAACACGTCGAGGCCAGCGCCCGCAATGCGGCGCGACTTGAGAGCTGTGTAGAGGGCGTCTTCATCGATGAGGCCACCGCGGGCAACATTGACGATGTAGGCGGTCGACTTCATGTGAGCGAACTGCTCAGTCGAAATCATCCCGGTCGTTTCCGGGGTCTTGGGCATGTGAATGGTGATGAAGTCTGCACGCTGTAACAGCTCATCAAGCGACACCAGCGTGACCCCCATCTGCTGCGCACGAGCAGAAGTGACATAGGGGTCATAGGCGATGATGTTCGTGCCGAAGGCCTGCATCCGCTCGGTAATCAAGCCACCGATGCGGCCAAGGCCAATGATGCCAATGGTCTTCTCAAACAGTTCAGTGCCCGAATACTGCGAACGCTTCCACTGCCCCTGCGCCAGAGCGCTTGACGCAGCCGGAATGTGACGTGCCAGGCTCAGAATGTGCCCGACAGTCAGCTCTGCAGCCGAGATGATGTTCGAGGTTGGCGCATTCACCACCATGACACCGGCAGCGGTAGCCGCCTTGATGTCCACGTTATCGAGCCCAACACCGGCACGCGCAATAACCTTCAGGTAGGGCGCTGCGGCAAGGGCTTCGGCATCCATGGTGGTTGCAGAGCGGATGAGAACGGCCTGCGCATCGGCGAGCGCAGACTTCAAAGCGGCACGGTCGGTGCCATCAATGTTTCGTATCTCAAAGTCGGGCCCGAGGGCGTCAACTGTTGCGGGGGAAAGTTCTTCGGCGATCACAACGATCGGCTTAGCCACAGATCTGGTCCTTCAATTCGCGGGGACTTCGCGCTGACACCACGAAGGCTGCTTGAGTACACAACTACAGCAACTTTAGCGGCGACGGGAAGCCGCCGTTGCCATGTGACAGCGCAGTGCGACGATAGACCCATGATGGATGCTGCCGAAATTGCCCAGTGGGTGTTGCGTGTTGCCCTCGCACTCGCCTTTATCGGCATGGGAGTCAGCCACTTTGTTGCCGCCCCCGCCCGCACAATGCGAGCCATGATCCCTCCCGTGCTGCGCCAGAAGTGGATGCCCTCCCCCACGATTCTCGTCACCATCACTGGACTCTGCGAGGTTGCTGGCGGTCTTGGGCTGCTGTGGGAACCAGTGCGGTTTATTGCCGGAATCGCGCTCGTGCTCTTTTTGATTGCCGTCTTCCCCGCCAATGCCTATGCGGCCGAGCATCGGGAACGCTTCGGAAAAGCCGCAACCCCATTCTGGCCGCGCTACTTCGCGCAACTAGCGCTGATCGCACTGTGCCTCCTCGCTGCACTGTAAGGACCTGCTCACTGCGCTGAAAAAGTTTCGAGCCCACCCAACGAAACCGAGCGTCCCTTCGTCTACCTAGGTAGGAGGAAACAATGACCAAGAAATCAGTGCTCGCAAAATTCACGCCACTATTGGCTGTTGGGCTACTTGCTCTCAGCGCCTGCGCCGGGTCCATCTCGGATGCTGATGCCGACGAGCCACCGATCGATAGCGGTCCGGGCATGGGCGTCGAAGAAACGCCTGGCGATGCCATTCCCATCGAGGGAATTGACGGTACCTGGATTTACGCAGACGGTAGCGACCCCAATGGTCCGCTCACCCTCGACGAGTCTGCGACGGTGACCCTCACGATTTCAGGTGACGAGCTCATGGGCCAATCGACCTGCAACAGTTACAGCGCGACATTTATCGGCGAGCCAAACGACCTGACGATTGGCCCGTTGGTGTCAACTCGAATGGGATGCGAGAGCTCCCTCATGGAGTTCGAGTCACGCTACTTCGCCGCACTGTCGGCAACGACAACTGCTATTCCCACGGGAGGCAGCCTCGTGCTGCAGGGTCAGGGAATCAACCTGAACTTCTTGCCGTCGTCATCGCTTCCGGAGGGGTAATCTTGCCGCTCGTGACCGCTCAGTGCGCGCGCTCAAGACCCCCAGTTCACGGGCAAACAGCTCTGAAGAAGCTGTTTTCAGACGAATAATCAGGTCGGCGGTGGAAGAATCAGATCATGGATCAGCGGTTCAGCCGCCAGCTCTCATTAACCGACTTCGGAGAGCAGGCGCAACACAATTTGGCGCGCGCACGCGTGCTCGTCATCGGGGCGGGCGGTGTCGGCAGCACCGCTATACCTTCGTTGGCTGCAGCCGGTGTCGGCACCGTTGGCGTCATTGATGACGACCGTGTTGAACTCAGCAACTTGCACCGCCAACACATCCACGGACTGTTGGATGTCGGCCACAAGAAAGTGTCATCCGCTGTTTCCCGCATCGCAGATCTCAGTCCTGCAACGACTGTGATTGCGATCGACGAGAAGCTCACGCCGGAAAACGCTCTCGCTATCTTTGCCAACTATGACCTTGTCGTCGACGGTAGCGATAACTATCCCACCCACTATCTGGCGGCTGATGCAGCAGAGATCACCGGAATCCCGGTCGTCTGGGGTTGGGCGTGCGAGTTTGGCGCAGAAGCTGGTGTTTCTTGGCCCGCCCGCGGTGTGGGCTTTCGCGACCTGTATCCGACACCGCCGGAACGCGCCGCCATTGACACCAATCTTTCTCACGGGATCTTTCCGGGAGCAGTGGCAGTTATTGCTGCGATAGTGGCGAGTGAAGCGATCAAAATTGCGGCGCAGATCGGCACACCACTGATCAACCGCACGACGCGTTTCAATGCGCTCAACGGTGAATTTTCCGAAAAGCGTTATACGCGCTCAGCCGGAGCAATACCCATTACTGCGCTAGCCGACTATCGGGAGCTGTGCGGCTACACCTCAGACGACGACTGGCCGACGAGCTAGCGGCGACGCGACGCCCACAGGCGACCGGTGCGTGCCCAGCGCGCACGACTGACCGCAATCAGCACCACCGAAATCCCAATGATGAATGCGGCAATGCCAAGCACGTAGACAGCGATCCCACCCCAGCCGTCTGGACCGTTGGGTTGCAGGAACGGGTAAGGGAACCACCCGTCAAGCGCGCCGCGCACGAAAGTGAACGCCAACCACGCGAGCGGGTAGATGACGACGATGCGCACGTCGCGCATCCTCAGCACCGGCCGTGATGGGGCCACGAGCCAATCAAGAAGTAAAAAGAGCGGCACCCACACGTGGATTACTTCGTTTGGCCACTGAATCCCCACATAGCCTTCGTCAGGAATGCCACGAAGCAACACGTTATACACGCCAGCGGTGACGACAGCATAGGAGACGACGGATGCTCGCAGCACCGACAACAGCGTCGATTCCCGTTCACGGCGCACCGCCACCAGCCCGCTCAGCGCAAGAATCACGACGTTAATCAGGCTCGACTGGATGGTGAAGTAGCTAAAGTATTCCTTTGCCACAAAGTCGTTGTGGATCGACTCATCAATCACTTGAGTGGCGATGCTGGCAAAGACGAGGACCGCAACGGCGAGTCGAAGGATGCCGAAGATCCGGACGACGTCACCGACATCACGCTGAGGTTCTGAGGATGCGGCTTCTGGGGAGATTGGCTGCGCGTTCGCTGTCACTCCGACAGACTAGTCTCCTCAAACAGGTTCACACAGGCAGACGTACAGTCGATCGAGGAGCTCACAATGCCGTTTACCGATCGCAACGGATTTGAGCTGAGCAGCCTGCCGCTGGTGTACCGCCTAGGGCGAGACTTTCAGGTCTCGGAGGAGTTTTGTTGGCGCGACCCGCGTGATTGGGATCGCGTGCTCACCATTCCCGCCCACGACCTCTCGCTTCCCCCTGGAGAGGGCAACAGCACCGACTTCGCCTCCGTACCACCATTTCTGTGGGGCCTGATCGCCAGTTTTGGCAAACAAACACTGCCAGCCGTATTGCATGATTCGCTCACTGCTCAGTCGAGGCTCGCACCCCCAGATCAACGTCTCGAGCTGAGGCGCACAGCTGACGAAGACTTTCGGGTGTCACTCATCGATAGTGGTGTTCACCAATTGCGCGCCCGTGTCATGTGGGCATCGGTGGGAATTGAGCGGTACGCCCGCCATGCCGGGGCGCTGGGAGCCGCGATAATCACGCAACTCAGTCTTGGTGTGCTGGCGATCATTGGCGCTGTCGTGCTCGCGGTAATCGTGCATCCGCTGTGGCTCATTCTCGCGCTGGCTCCCGCAATTGCCGCCGCAGTCTGGGGCAAAAATCTGGATCTCGTTCTTGCCGCCACCTATCTGGGCGCCCTGTACGCGCCGCTGGTTGCCGCCGCCTTCATCGGGTCGCGCCTTGAACAACTCCTGGCGTTATCCATCTGGGTCGGAACAGGCACCCCCGGCCCTGCCCCCAAGGCGGAGCCGACACTGCGTTGGCCGGACCGCGGAACAACACTGCCGCCCAAGTAGCAGCACAGCTAGCAGCGCACAGCACAACGGCCGCCCCGCAGTAGCGGAACGGCCGTCGTAGTGACTAGCGAAAGTTAGCGTGCAGCTGAACCGTCGGTGTAGTCGGAGTCTTGCTGCTTCCAAGCGAAGAGAGCACGCAGCTCCTTGCCAGTTGCTTCGATGGGGTGGTTCTGGCCCTTTTCACGCAGGGCGAGGAACTCAACTCCGCCAGCATCCTGATCCTTGATGAAGCGGTCGGCGAAGGCACCCGACTGGATGTCTGCGAGAACAGCCTTCATGTTTTCCTTGACCGACTCGTCGATGACGCGGGGGCCCGAAACGTAGTCGCCGTACTCAGCGGTGTCAGAAACGCTCCAACGCTGCTTAGCGATGCCGCCCTCCCACATGAGGTCAACGATGAGCTTGAGCTCGTGAAGTACCTCGAAGTAGGCGATCTGCGGCTGGTAGCCAGCCTCGATGAGGGTTTCGAAGCCGTACTGTACGAGCTGCGAGGTTCCACCACAAAGAACAGCCTGCTCACCGAACAGATCGGTCTCGGTTTCTTCGGTGAAGGTGGTCTTGATGCCACCGGCGCGGAGTCCGCCGATTGCCTTCGAGTACGACCAGGCCATGTCCCACGCAGTACCGGTGGCGTCATTCTCGACGGCAACGATAACGGGAACGCCACGGCCAGCTTCGTACTCGCGGCGCACGGTGTGACCCGGTCCCTTGGGAGCAACGAGGATGACGTCAACATCGGCGGGAGCGTCAATGTAGCCGAAGCGGATGTTGAAGCCGTGTCCGAAGACGAGAGTGTCGCCAGCAACAAGGTTGTCCTTGATGTCGTCGGCGTAGAGTCCACGCTGGTGCTGGTCGGGAGCAAGGATCACAACAACGTCAGCCCACTTGGCTGCTTCGGCGCTCGTGAGCACCTCGAAGCCGGCGTCGGTTGCCTTTGCGATGCTCTTCGAGCCCTCCTTGAGGCCAATCTTGACCTCAACGCCGGAGTCACGCAGGTTCAGTGCGTGGGCGTGGCCTTGCGAGCCATAACCAATGACAGCAACCTTTTTGCCCTGGATGAGCGCGAGGTCAGCGTTATCGTCGTAAAAGATCTCGGTCACAGTAGTGATTCTCCTTAGTTGGTGGTGCTGTTAGTTCTTGAAAACTCGGTCGGTGATGCTCTTCGAACCGCGGCCCATGGCCAGCAATCCGCTCTGAGCAATTTCTTTGATCCCGTAGGGTTCGAGCACTCGCAAAAGTGCTTGAATCTTGCCCGAGTCACCGGTGGTTTCGATGATGAGCGCATCGGATGCGACATCAACCACGCGGGCACGGAACAGGTTTACCGCTTCGAGAATCTGGGAGCGAGTCGTGTTATCTACGCGCACCTTGATCAGAAGGTGTTCGCGCGTTACCGACTGCGCTGGGTCAAGCTCAACAATCTTGATCACGTTGATGAGCTTGTTGAGTTGCTTGGTGACCTGCTCGAGAGGCAGCTCTTCGACATCCACCACAACGGTGATGCGCGAAAGGCCTTCGATCTCGCTCGAGCCAACAGCCAGCGATTGGATGTTGAACCCACGACGAGCAAACAGCCCGGCGACGCGAGTGAGCAGACCTGGTTTGTCTTCTACCAGCAGAGAAAGTACGTGACTCATCGCTCTACTCCTCTTCCCACTCTGGGGCATGGTCGCGGGCATACTGCACGCTTGAATTTCCGACGCCCTGGGGAACCATGGGCCACACCATTGAATCTCGGCTCACGACGAAGTCGATAACGACCGGACGATCATTGGTCTCAAGCGCAAGCTTGATGGCCGGGTCGATCTCTTCCTTCTTCGTGACGCGGATGGCGAGGCAACCGTAGGCCTCCCCCAGCTTCACAAAGTCGGGGATCATCACGGTGTCGTGCCCGGTGTTCAAATCGGTGAACGAGTGGCGGCCGTCGTAGAACAGCGTCTGCCACTGGCGCACCATGCCGAGGCTCGAGTTGTTGATGATCGCAACCTTGATCGGGATCTTGTTGATCGTGCAGGTTGCAAGCTCCTGATTAGTCATCTGGAAGCATCCGTCACCATCAATCGCCCACACGGGGCGATCAGGGTTCGCAACTTTGGCACCCATCGCAGCGGGAACGCCGTAACCCATGGTTCCAGCACCACCAGAGTTGAGCCAGGAGTTGGGGCGCTCGTGCTTGATGAACTGGGCTGACCACATCTGGTGCTGGCCAACGCCGGCAGCGAAGATCCCCTCCGGCCCGGTGATTTCACCGATGCGCTGAATCACGTACTGCGGTGAAAGCAGGCCGTCATCTGGTTCGGTGAAGCCGAGCGGAAATTGGTTGCGCAGCGAATTGAGTCGTTCCCACCATGCGGTGTAGTCCGGCTGTGTCTGCTTGCGTGCTTCAGCGAACGCTGCCGTCAGGTCGATGATGACGTCTTTAGCGTCACCAACGATGGGCACCTCTGCCGCCCGAATCTTGCCAATCTCGGCCGGGTCAATGTCAACGTGAATGACCTTGGCGAGAGGAGCGAATTCGCTCGGCTTGCCCGTGACTCGGTCGTCGAAACGAGCTCCGAGCGAAATGAGAAGATCGGACTCTTGGATCGCAAGAACTGCGGGCACAGAGCCGTGCATTCCCGGCATCCCCAGGTTCAATTCGTTGGAGTCAGGGAACGCGCCGCGAGCCATGAGCGTAGTCACGATGGGCGCGCCGACCTGCTCAGCGAGTTCGAGCAGTTCCGCTGACGCCCCAGAGCGCACGACACCGCCACCAACGTAGAAGACAGGACGCTCAGCCTCAGCCAGCATCTGTGCCGCTGCCTGAACCTGCTTGCCGTGGGCCTTCATGACCGGGCGGTAACCGGGAAGGTCAACCTTGGGTGGCCAAATGAATGGTGCGGATGCTTGCTGGCAGTCTTTCGTAACGTCAACAAGCACGGGACCAGGTCGACCCGTTGTCGCAATGTGGTACGCGGCAGCGAGCGTCGCGGGAATGTCTTCCGGCTTCGAGACGAGGAACGAGTGCTTCGTGATCGGCATCGTGATTCCCGAGATGTCGACCTCTTGGAACGCGTCGGTTCCCATCGAGGTCGAGAAGACCTGTCCGGTGATCGCAAGCATGGGAACGGAGTCCATGTGGGCATCCGCGATAGCCGTCACGAGATTGGTCGCTCCGGGCCCAGAGGTTGCGATGCAGACGCCGAGCTTTCCGGATGACGAGGCATACCCCTCAGCAGCGTGACCAGCACCCTGCTCGTGGCGCACCAAAATGTGACGAATAGCAGTCGATGCCATGAGTTCGTCGTAGAAGGGCATGATGGCGCCGCCGGGCAAACCGAAGACGTCTTTCACACCCAGCTTTTCCAAACTGCGCAAGATCGCACCAGAGCCGGTCAGAATCTCCGGCGTGGTGCTCTTCGGCCGCGGTACGGGGTCAGAGGACATGTGTAAATCCTTTAAATTTCACTGGTGAGCGTGGTGCTAACTGGTTACCGCGCCGCGGGCGGCGGACTGCACAAGCTTCGAATACTTGGCAAGAACGCCTCGCGTGTAACGCGGAGGTAGGGGGGCCCAGCCTTTTCGGCGGGCTTCGAGCTCAGCGGAGTCGACAAGTAAGTCGAGCGAGCGAGCTGCGATATCGACCCGTATCAGATCACCATCGCGCACGAAGGCAATAGGACCTGCGTCTACTGCTTCGGGAGCTATGTGGCCGATGCACAGCCCGGTTGTGCCGCCTGAGAATCGTCCGTCTGTCAAGAGTAGTACATCTTTGCCGAGTCCAGCGCCCTTGATGGCCGCCGTGATCGCGAGCATCTCGCGCATACCAGGACCACCCTTCGGACCTTCATAGCGGATGACGACAACTGAACCTGCTTCGATCGTGCCGGCGGTGAGAGCATCCAGGGCTTCACGCTCACGCTCGAAGACGCGGGCGGGGCCCTCGAACTCTGCAACGTCGAAGCCTGCCGTCTTCACCACAGAACCCTCGGGAGCCAGCGAACCAGTGAGGATCGTCAGCCCGCCGGTGGGATGAATGGGGTTATCAATCGTGCGCAGCACTTCGCCATCAAGAGGATCAATGTCCATCTCGGCGAAGTTCTCAGCGACTGTCTTTCCCGTGACCGTGAGCGCATCACCGTGAATAAGGCCCTCGTCCATGAGCGCCTTCATCAGCACCGGCAGGCCGCCGTGACGGTCAACGTCATTCATGACGTATTTACCGAACGGCTTAAGGTCGCCCAAGTGTGGCACTTTGTCACCGATGCGGTTGAAGTCATCGAGAGTGATATCGACTTCAGCCTCATTGGCGATCGCCAAGATGTGCAACACAACATTGGTGGAACCACCGAGCGCCATCGCTACGGTGATGGCGTTCTCGAACGCCTTCTTCGTCATGATGTCGCGCGAAGTGATGCCCAAACGCAGCAGGTTGACAACCGCTTCACCCGAACGGTGCGCAAAATAGTCGCGACGACGATCAGCGGATGCGGGGCTTGCCGAGCCGGGAAGGCTCATTCCCAGCGCTTCCGCAACGCTCGCCATCGTGTTGGCCGTGTACATACCGCCACAGGCACCCTCGCCCGGCGCGAAAGCACACTCGATGCGCTTGGCATCGGCTTCGGTCATCCGACCAGCCTTGACAGCACCGACTGCCTCGAAGGAGTCAATGATGGTGATGTCTTTTTCGGTGCCATCGCTGAGCTTGACCCACCCAGGAGCAATCGACCCCGCGTAAAGGAACACCGAAGACAGGTTGAGACGAGCTGCGGCCATGAGCATGCCGGGCAGTGACTTGTCGCAGCCCGCGAGCGTGACCGAGCCGTCGAGACGTTCGGCCTCCATGACGACCTCAACAGAGTCAGCGATAACTTCGCGGCTCACGAGCGAGAAGTGCATTCCCTCATGGCCCATCGAGATGCCGTCAGAGACGCTAATGGTGCCGAACTGGAGCGGGTACCCGCCACCGGCGTGCACCCCCTCTTTCGCGGCCTGAGCAAGGCGATCAAGAGAAAGATTGCAGGGAGTGATCTCGTTCCATGAGCTCGCAATACCAATCTGGGGCTTCTCCCAGTCAGCGTCTCCCATACCAACAGCGCGAAGCATTCCGCGCGAGGTAGTGGCTTCAATTCCGTCGGTTACCGTGCGGGAACGAGGCTTGATATCGATCGAATTACTCTCAGACATACTCCGAGTTTAGGGCTTAGCGAAACCTCAGTTTGCCCGAGCAGAAACTACGGCGGCGCGACGATCGACAAGCATCCGAAGAACCTCGGCAATTTCGCGGGTTCCCGCCACCCTAAGTTGAGCTGCGGACGGCGCATCCCCCACTCGAACTCCAAGGTCATGGGGACCGAGCGCAGCAATGGCGTCCTCGTCAGTTGTGTCATCTCCCGCGAAAAAAACCGCGTCGGCGCCGCAATACTCGCGCAAGCGCTCAATCGCATCACCCTTGGTGGCGGTGTGGATCGCGAACTCCACAACGTTCTTGCCAAATCGCGTCGTCAGCCCCGGAAGTTCAGCATCAACGCGCGCTACTGCCTCGGTGGTCAGACGTTCCGCATCGTCAGCGGGCGTCAGCCTCACGTGAAGTGCACGACCGGCCGGCTTAAGCTCAACCCACGCCCCCTCAGCTCTGTCGGCAAGTTCATGCATGAGGGCATCAAGCTTCATGAGAGCCGCAGAGTCCGCGTCGCTCATCGGCAAAACCGAGTCACCGTCGTCGAGTCGATACTCCAAGCCGTGGGATCCGCCGAAAAGCACCTGACTCGGCAAATGGGCCACATGCTCGAGGCTGTCTAGTGCCCGACCGGAGACGAGCGCTAGGCGCGTATCCGTGAGTTCAAGCATCCGCACCAACTGCTCTTGCGCTTCGGGAAGCGCTCGAGCCTCAAGCGGATCATCAACCTCTGGGGCCAAAGTGCCATCGAAATCGAGCGCAATAAGCACAGTGGGCATGGCGACGAGCGCGTCAATCGCCGCAGCAATTTCCGCTTCCGAGGAATACTGCACGACTACCTGACTCGCTTTCGCTCGATCGTCCACTCAACCTCTTCTGCCATCTCTAATGGAGCGATCCGGCGGTGGCGATCTGATCGAGTAGCGGCCAAATTCTTGAGGAAGGCATTCGACCAGCGAGCAACATCGTGTTCAAGCACGCGCTTGCGCATTGAACGCATTCGAGTCGCACGATCAGCTTTCGGCATGTTGATCGCCTTCATCATTGCTTCCTTCAACCCATCAATGTCATGCGGGTTAACGAGGAGAGCCTTGCGCAGCTCTTCAGAAGCACCAGCAAACTCGCTCAAAATGAGAACGCCGTCATTGTCGAACCGGCTCGCCGCATATTCCTTAGCCACCAAGTTCATGCCATCGCGTAGCGCCGTAACCAACAACACATCAGCGGCCAAATACAGCGCAACCATTTCTTCACGCGGAAAACCCTGATGAAGGTAACTGATCGGTGAATGACTCAGCGTGCTGAATTGACCATTAATGCGGCCTACGGTCAGCTCGATCTCGTCACGCAAATGCATGTAAGCCTCGACGCGTTCACGACTCGGGCTTGCAACCTGAATGAGCGCGACATCGCCAACCTCGATCGAACCATCACGCAACAGCTCGCCATAGGCCTTGAGACGGTGCCGGATGCCCTTCGTGTAGTCGAGGCGGTCAACACCGAACATCACCGTCTTCGGATTACCGAGACCTTTGCGAATATCCCTGGCCCGCTGTTGAACG
The DNA here is from genome assembly GCF_053580035.1 of Rhodoglobus sp. Classification (NCBI taxonomy): domain Bacteria; kingdom Bacillati; phylum Actinomycetota; class Actinomycetes; order Micrococcales; family Microbacteriaceae; genus Rhodoglobus; species Rhodoglobus sp. The sequence continues at coordinate 794,929 of NZ_JBMDVL010000001.1, forward strand.
GCAGGATCGCGAGCAAGCTGCTCAAAGCTGCGGGAGTCAATCGAAATCGGGAACGCCTTTGCGACAACGCGACGAGTCGGCTGCCCATCAATCGTTACCTCGATGGCGGGATTCTTTGTCGGATGATTCGTCAGCCGACGAACCGCAGACGAAAAGTTGGACGCATCTGACGACCGCTGAAAACCAACAACATCGGCACCGAGCATCCCCTCAATGATCTGAGTGCGCCACGGCAATTGGGCAAAGATCCCATAGGGAGGAAACGGAATGTGGTTGAAGAAGCCGATCGTCAGATCAGGGCGCTGTTCACGAAGCATGCGAGGCACGAGCTGGAGTTGGTAATCCTGAACCCACACGACAGCACCTTCAGCACTGTTGGCGGCAGCGGCATCCGCAAATCGTTGATTGACCGCCACATAGTCGTCCCACCATTCGCGGTGATAGGCCGGCGGAGCAATAACGTCGTGATAGAGCGGCCAGAGGGTGTCATTGCTGAAGCCCTCGTAATACTCCTCGATGTCTTGGGAACTCAGAGGAACAGGGATGATCTGAATGCCGTCGTTCTGGAACGGTTCGATCTCCAGGTCGGGGCGCCCAGCCCAACCAACCCAAGCGCCATCAGCTGCCTTCATGATCGGCTCGAGGGCGGTCACTAGGCCACCGGGCGAGCGCTTCCAGGAGAGGGATCCATCGTCTTCAACGGTGCAGTCGACCGGCAACCGGTTGGAAACAACAACAAAATCGTACTCAGCGGGAGAAGAGTTCTTGTGAGCTTCCATAGTTCGTCACTTTACCAGCGGGCCCTGCGCGCTGACCGAAACTACAGACAATCCAGTCTCCGTTATTGGCCGAGCCAATTCTGGCGTCACGCAGTACTCTCACACTGTGTAGGCGTCCGTGGCGAAATCGGCGGACGAGATGTGCCCGGAGCCCTCCTCCGCGCTACTCGCTCCAAGGTTCACGTTGCGATCGGTGCGTTTCTTAGACTTTCGGCAGCGCTCGACTTCTCTGCTGGCCGCAATCAGAATCTCACGCTAGCGTTAAGGCCTAGGCCGACACCGCAACCCCGGAGGAAATATGCGCAAGTTCCTGTTCAACAGCAGTCTCCTGAGCGCGGTTGCAGGCGGCTGGAGCATCTTCCAAACCACTAAGCAAGGACCGCGCGATTGGCGCCTCATCCTCATGTGGATCAGTTGGGGGCTCACAGTCGCAATCGCTGTCGGCACCATCGTCAAAGAGGCTCAAAACTCCTACGAACTCGAAAAGTAGGCAGCCGGTCTCGTGCAGCCAAGCGCCGGCGAGGCCGCTAGTCCGCTAGCCTTCCGAGGCCAAATCCTTAACTCGCCTGGGCCAGGCGCTGCACACGATGACGGGCCGCAGCCGCAACGACGCCCTCGAAGAGACGCAAATCTTGCTTGGCGTCCTCTTCTGGATGCCACTGAACCGCAACCCCAAAATCGACGCTCGGCAATTCGACAGCCTGAATGACACCATCGTCGCCGCGACCAGAAACGATGAGGCCGTCAGCGAGAGTGTCGATCGCCTGGTGGTGATACGACTTCACTGCCACGCTGTCATCGCCGCCGAGCAGCGAAGAGAGAATTGTGTCGTGTTCAACCGCAACATCGTTCACTAGGAAAACTCCACCACCGGCGCTGTAGCGAGACGTGCCGATCACGTCAGGCAAGTGCTGAATGATGGTTCCGCCCAACGTCACGTTGAGCATTTGAGCTCCACGGCAAATTCCCAAGAATGGCACGTTCTGTTCAATGGCTGCGCGCAAGAGGGCATCTTCGAAGGCATCGCGGTCTTTGCGAGGAACATCAGCTGTCGGATGCGCTTCTTGGCCGTACCGCGCAGCATCAACGTCTTTGCCGCCCGTAAGGATCAGGCCGTCGAGACTCTGGATGATCGACGCCGCAATTTCGGAATCTACCGGCTGTGGCGGCAGCAGTACGGCGATGCCACCGGCATCCGTCACTGCTTCGAAGTAGATCTTCGGCAGGAAAGAGGCGGGGAGATCCCACACACCTGTTTGCGCTTGCTCAAGATACGAGGTGAGCCCGATTAGTGGCCGCTTAGTGGTGCCCATGCGGACTCCTCTCCGTCGAAGAAATAGAACGTTTGTTACCAAAGGATATAGGTCGCACGAACAGAATTGCGTCTTCCTGAGAGTGGTTCTCAGGAACTTTCGCTAAATTCGACGACTTACTCGCCTGTCTAGCCGCATTGATGCGGTTTCGGCCAGAGCGCTGCCGTTAGCACCAATCCGGCTCCTTCCGTTGCTCACCTACCCGTGAGCGTGAGCCACAACCAGATTGTTCTTCGCTGCGCAGCCCGTTAACCCTGACCCAAACCAAGGAACGCTGTTGAAACGACCTATTACTATGCTCGCCATTGGGGCGTTGCTCATTGGCGGCACAGTCCCCGCAGCAATCTTGCCGGCCCCCAATAGTGAGATCTATGTCGCGGATGCCAGCACCCTAGCCTCCGCAGGCGAAGGAACGATTAGCGCGGCACCAGAAGACGACATTCAAACTTTTGCTTCGCCTGCTACTGGCGCGACTTCTCCTGTCGTTAGGGACTCCTACCAAATTGAGAAGGTTCAGCAGCAGGTTGTGATCAGCGCGGCTGGCATCAGCGGCACCCTTGAGGTATTCCCCGCGAATGGCCCCATCAATGATGGCTTCGGTTACCGTGGCACCGAATTCCACGGCGGCATCGACATCATGGCAGCCGAGGGATCCACCATCATCGCGGCCTCCCCCGGCACCGTTGAGAGTGTGACCTCTGGAGGCGGCTGGGGTCGTCACGTAATTATTGATCATGGCAACGGGATTAAGACCCTTTACGCACACATGATCGAAGGGTCGCAACTCGTGACTGCCGGACAGTGGGTCGCAGCGGGCACCCCACTCGGGTCGGTTGGCAACACCGGCTATTCGACCTTCCCGCACCTTCACTTCGAAGTCTACGTTTTTGACACCCGCGTAGACCCGGCACCCTGGTTGCCATAACCAACCAGAGCACCGGGCGCGGAGGATGTCTAGCTCACCGCATCCATTCGACGTCGCACATAGATGGCGGCTGCACCAAGCAGGATCATGCCTGACGGCATAAGCCACCACAGGCCGCCAATTCCCCCACTACCAGTGAAGGCGAGAGTCGGCAGCGCGAGGGTTGGCAACCCTGGATCGCACACAGTGTCAGCTGGAGTGACGAATGTGAACGTCGGCGGATCAATCCAGTCGAACTCGAGCCCATTGGGGGCAACAACCTGAGCGGTCACCGTAACCGGACCAGGGCCATCTGCTGAATACGTTCCGGCAACAACACCAGAAACACCGTTCACGGTGAATGTGACGTGAGCCGGATCATAGCCAGGCGCCACTCCCAACCGGTAGCTTCCGGCAACCGTGCAACTGGTCTGGGTGAAGCTAACAGCGGGCATCACTAGGCCGAGGGTATCCAAATTGCACTCGGGGTTAGACGGGTCAAGCTGCGGCTGTAGCGTGCCCGTGAACGTCAGTGTCGTTGATCCTGTCGCAGCAAGCGCAACTCGCAACCCTGGCGCCACGGTGACGAACTGCGCACCGGGGTTTGCTGTCGCCGTAACGCTGTAGTCAAGAGGGCCCTCAGGGTCGGTTACTTCTCCCCAAGTCGCGTTCGCGATCGGGCCGAGAATCAACTGCTGCCCAGCATTACAACCAGCATCCAGCAGAATGGCTTCAGCGGTCGCCTCAAGAAGTTCGACATCCGGGCAGTAGCTCAGCTCGCCATCCTTCAGCGCTCGCTCAGTGATTTCAGTGCTCTGCTTCACCGAGACCGAACCATAGAAGAATGTGTTCACAGTCGTGATCGTGGCGTAACCCTGACTGTCAAAGGTGGGGCATGTGACTTCTGTTGAGCGCTCCACTTTTTCTGAACTACACAACGAGCTGTCGTTGCTGGTGACGATGAACGACGGTGTGGTGACATCGTAATCACCAGTGGTGTTTACGCTATCTCCGAGATCGGTTGACAGCATTAGCACTGGTTGCACACCCGACTTGAGCACCCAACCGCTTGGATGATTCTTGCTCGCCTCAAATTGGCACACGAACACTTCTTCTGGAGGATCGCAAGCTCGGATTTCTTCTGCGGTAAGCGCGCGAGTTGTTTGCGTGAATGTGAAGTCAACTTGAACGGTTCCGTAAAACAGCTTCGTTGCTGTCGCGATGGAGACCAGTCCGCCATATTGATAGGTGGGGCACTGGACTTCTTCGTCAACAGTAACTTCGGTTCGTGAGCACAGGCTCTCGTCGTCTTCCTCAACAACGAATGACGGCTGGTTGTCTGCAAAGTTCCCGGTCTCGTTCACATCATCACCGAGGGCATTAATGCTCACGTGAATCGGTTGTTTGCCTTCTTTGAGCCGGTAGCCCGAGGGAGAGTTGTCGCTTGAGACGAACTTGCACACCCAGACCTTCTTGTCATCGTTGTTGTTCGCGCGTGATTGAGATGAAGGCGCGGCGGTTTCTTCGCTCGCGGGCTCGTCAACTACAGCCGCAGCGGCGTTAGGAACTGGCGCAACCTTCGTGGGCGCGGGTGCCGGTTTCGGGTCTACTGGTTTGGCAATTGCCTCAACCTCGACCAGCGAAGTTGACTGCGGTGCGGGTGGTGATGCTGGAGTCTCGCTTTCTCCGTCTGCAATAGAAACGTCGGGAGCGCTTGCGGGCGCAGCAGCATCATCAGCAAATGCTGGGGCGGAGACTCCAAGGAGTGCACCACTCGTGAGGGCAATACTGGCGAGGGTCGCCAGCAGTTTCTTCATTAACATGATGGGCAGCTTTCTGCAGGGGGATTGCACTTTCGGCGCATCGGCACGCAGCTGCAGAGTCGTGGCCGCCATTGGCGCACGAAAGGGAGCGCGAGCGCATTCACGGGGGTAAAAACGCGCCGCTGGGGTGAAATTCGGGCATCACCTTCTTCAGCACCGTCGGGGTAACCGAAGTGACTCGGTCTAGTGCTGTGCACAAAATAGCATGACCCCCATGAAGGGGGCAGTAGACAGTTCAGTCTGGTCTAGCGCTATTTCACACCCGTCGACCCGTGCTTGCGCTCAATGGTCCTGTGCATTGATTCCACGCGCGATTCCACGGTCCGCCTACACTCGACCGCGTGTGGTTGCTCCCGAACTCTTGGCCTCGTTGGTTCGACGACTTTTGGGCATCGCCATTCGGAGCTTTCGCGGGCAGCCCGAACGACGCTGTTCCCACCGCAATTGCGGTGATTGCGCTCATCATCGCCACGGTCGCTCTGATTCGTTCAATTGCGTTGACGCCGAAACCTGATATGCGCCTGACGGTATATTCCTTGCTCGACACGACGGTCGGCGCCCCCACTAGCGAGTCCCCTGCGTATCTACTGAATGTGAGTGTGCTCAATAGAGGCGAAGGTCTCGCACTCGACGTCATGGTGTCGGTTAAGCCTCGCTCACGAAAGCTCCTGATTCACGAATTGGGCTCAGTCGCCACCGACGAGACGAAACGCCACCAGTTTGAGTTGCGTATGACTGATCGAGCCCAGAGGAAAAGTGATCATTAGGTGGAAGAACGGCAGGCGGCGTGGAGTGCGCGCCAGATTTTAGGTAGTGCTACAGCCCCCAGCTTCAGGGAGTTCGTTAGCGGCAAAAGAGTGCAGTGGCAATGGAAAAGCCCGGCACTACGCTCTACGCGCTGTACCGGGCTTCTGCCGCTTGTGCACCCCCCCGGACTTGAACCGGGAACCCACTGATAGTGCGCGGCATTGCCGACAGCCTTGAGTTTCCGGGGCTAAAAAGGGTCTGACCAGCAATTACGCGCGGAGCGAGAGCGACCAGAACCCCGACCGTTCCCTTAAATACCTGCCTCGAACCCTCGCTTCCCACGGATAAAGTGCAGCAAAGGTGCAGTTGGGGGGCGTACGTAGCGGCTTTGGGTACAGCGAGCCAGCATGTAGGGCGGAAGAGCAGATCACACTGTCCTTCACAAGCTCGACGCTAAGCCAACGATAGAGGGCGGAGCCCACTCTGCCTACGACCCCGTCCGCGAGATCAACACAAGGCTCCCCTTCGCCCACATGCCTGCCCGCCGGCGGCCAGTGGGCCACTGAAACCCGTGACGAACTCCTCATCGTTTTAGGGGCCGCGATCCGCCTAGGCTGCGTCTCTTTGCCCGTCCACCCTTTTGTTCGCGCGCTTGGTCGCACGAAACGGCCAGAGGCTCGCCTCAATTTTGGCACGCTCCCAATCGCGCTTCAGCATGTCCTGAAAGTGATCCACAACCGTCCGACCACGAGATTTAGTCGGTTCTTGAATGAACAAGTCCAACAATTCAACGGTCCGTTCGTCTCGGTATGGGTTCATACTCAGCACTATCGAATCGCGAGCTGTCTCTCGGGACGCAGGGTCTCCCGTATTCACAAAGTCTGGAATTAGAGCGCGAAGCCTATCCCGCCACTTTTGTCGCTCTTCGATAATCGACTTGTGCTTTATGTTCCGGGATACCGCCCACACACTTATTCCCGCACTTATCACCGCCACCACTAAGGCTGAAATGCTTACGGCTTCCCATGCAAGCGTCACGTGACGCCTCCCCTTCTTTATCTCGCACGACCACAGTCGTCTCTAAGCCGCGGAACTTGAGCAAGGCCGTCCAAATTTGAGTCCTACAGCACTGAATATAAGCGAAGCAGCAACCATCCTCCCCGAAGGCGATGTTTCACTGACGTTGCTGGCTACATCATGACCAGTGTTCCTCGGCCAAAGGAGCACCATTCAACTCATCCCGAGTTGCGCGCCAATTCGGTAGGTACTTATCCATCAGTTCGACGAAGTGGTCATTGTGTGTGCGCTCGTGAAAATGGGTCATCTCATGGACGACGATGTACTCCAAGCAACGCGGGTGCTTCTTGGCGAGCTCAATGTTGAACCAGAGAGACGAGGAATCGGGATTGCATGAGCCCCACTTGGTCTTCATTCGCCGGACGGTCCAACCATTCACCATGTGGCCGACAATCGGTTCCCACTTCTCAATAAGAGGTGGGATTGCTGCTTTGAGCTGTTTGCGGTACCAAGACTCTAGGAGCTTTCGACGCTGTGCGGTGTCCGCCCCGACTGACGACGCAAGTTGAAGCTTTGATTCCGAAATGTTGACGTGTGCGCGCCCGGTGGTATCGATGAGTTTGAGCCGCAGCCGTTGGCCCCAGACGTAGTGCGATTCGCCCGCCACCATTTCGCGCTCGGACTGCCGTTCCGCACTCTGGAGTTGTGTCCGCTGCTTCTTAATCCACGGGAGGCGCTGAATAACCGCAAGCCGGATGGCGTCTTCGTCGAGACGGTCAGGTGCGGCCACGCGGACTCGGCCGATCGGTGGATACACCGAGATGTGCATGTTCTTGATGTTCTTGTATACGACGTCGACACCGATGCCCGCCACGGTGAGATAGGCGCTAGCGGTATTCATCACGCGCCCTCACGAGATCGAAGAGTTCGTTGAAGCGGTCGAAGTCGGCCGGCAGGACCTTCTTGATCGCGTTGGCGACGATTTTCTCTTTCATCTTGTTGCCGACCCAGTTGTGCGGCTTCGCGACCCCGATAACCGCGTCTAGCTGAATCGCGATCGTTTTGTCGGTCCAGCCGAAATCGACCAACGCCTTTTGTGCGCCGTTCTTTGCCCAATCGGGGTAGACGATGTCAGACTCCTTCCTGCCAACCTTGGTCGCAAGGGCAATCAGTTCTACGAGGTATTGCTTGTAGTCGATGGCCTCTTGGCGTCGTTGTTCGATGAGCGCGTCAAGTAGGGATGACATCGTTTCGTAGTACTTCGGGTTCATGGCGTGCTCGTCGATGATGGTCTTGCGCACGTTGTTGACAATCGTCTCGGCGACGGCATCCTTGTTCTTCTTGATGCCGGGAGGCAGCGCGTCGATGGCACCTGCGCCGCGTTGCACGATCAGGTCGACAAGGCCCGTGTCCTCGAATTCGGCGACGGTTTCGGAGTTGCCCGCCTGAATGTAGGTATCCAGCAGGAAGCGCATGCCTGCTTCGAACTGCTTGAAGTCGACGTTCTCGTTCGCACCGAGCTTCACCTCGTCGCGCACTGCGACGTAGTGAGCGACTTCCTTCTTGATCGCCGCAGCTTGCTCTGCGCTGTATCCCGCCGCGTCCATGTCGTTGGCGAGCACCGCGTATGCACGGACCAAACCGCTCACCGATTTATACAGCTCCACGCGCTTCGGCTCGTTAGCCTTGAGCCGGTCTGCGTTTCCCGGCTCACCCGTACAGAAGTAGTGCTGGTACTGCAGGGTCTCCTTCGGCGGTACGACGGGTTCGCACAATGCGCGAATTCGCTCAAGTGCCTCGTCAAGATCTTTGCGTTCCTGCTCGCTACGGTCCTTCAGCAGCCCTTCGATATCGGTCTTCTCGTAGCCATCGAGCGCGCCGGAGGTGTAATCCACGATGGCATCTTCGAGGGAGTTGAAGAGATCTTGGTAGTCGACGATGTAACCGTATTCCTTGTCGTCGCCGTCCAGCCGGTTGACACGGGAGATCGCTTGGAAGAGACCGTGGTCACGCATCTTCTTGTCGATATAGAGGTAGGTCGCTGAAGGTGCGTCGAAGCCGGTAAGCAGTTTATCGACGACGATGAGCAGGCGCATTTGGCCGGGCTCTTCAATAAACCGACGCTTGACATCCTTCTCGAACTGTTCGATCTTCAGCACTGCTTGGTCGGCAGGTTCATCGAAGTAGTCCGAGAGCATCTGGCGATAGATGTCGTACTGACGCAACTTCTCAGTTGAACCGTGGCCGCCATCTTCTTTGGAAATATCGCTGGCCGTTGGCACATAACTTGTGACGATCGCGACCTTGCCTTTGAAGCCGGCCTGAACGAACATCTCGTAGAACTTGCAGGCCTGGTAAATACTCGATCCGACGAGCATGGCGTTGCCGCGACCGTCCATCAAGCGTGGCCGAAGTTCCATATCGAGCAGGATGTCTTGCACGATTCGCTTCGAGCGGGGTTCGGCGCTGACCACCTTCTGCATGGTGCCCCATCGCTTCTTCAGCTCCGCTTTCGATAGGTCAGTCATACCCTTGGTCTTGGCATCGAACCACTTGTCGACCTGATCGTGGCTCGTTAGTTCCTGATCGATGTTGCGCGCCTCATAGCGAAGGTCGAGCACAACACCATCTTTGACGGCCTCGTCGAACTTATAGGTATGGATGAAGCTACCGAACGTCTCGATACTGGTCGTCTTGTCCGCTTTCAGCAGCGGAGTGCCGGTGAAACCGATGAACATCGCTCCCGGAAGAAGTTTCTTCATCGCGGTGTGCATCTTTCCAGACTGGGTACGGTGCGCCTCGTCGACAAATACAAAGAAATTGCCCTTTGCGGTGAAACCTGCGGGGATTTTGGAGTTCAGTTCGGCAATGTACGAATCCTCTGAGCCGTCAGCTTCGCTACCGTCGTCACTGCGGAACTTATGGACGAGCGAGGCGATCAGTTGCGGCTGGTGATTGTTCAAGGCTGTGATGAGATCCGAGCCGCTGGCGGTGCGATAGATCTGCTCGTTTACGCCGCCGAAAACCTTTTCGATCTGCTCGTCAAGCTCGGTGCGGTCGGTGATGATCAGCACGCGCGACTGAGGTTGATGCTCCTTGATCCACTTCGCCAACCACACCATCGTCAGACTCTTGCCTGACCCCTGGGTATGCCAAATGATTCCGCCTTCACGCTTCGCGATACGCGTCTGGCTCGCCTTGACACCAAAATACTGATTGTGTCGAGCGGTCTTCTTAATGCCTGCATCGAACACGATGAAGTCATGGATGAGTTCGAGGAAGCGTTCCTTTGCGAACATCTGAAGGAGGCCGCGATCCAGCGGCTCCGATACGTCTGACTGCTCTTTCCACTCGAGCCAGTATTTCTCGGGAGTCTCAATCACGCCGTAACGAAGACCCTCGACATCATTGCCCGCGAAGAGAAGTTGGACCGTCGTGAAGAAGGGGCGAATAAAGTCCTTCTTCTGGTTCCCGATGTTCTGGCGGATGCCTTCTGAGACGCCGACCTTGGAGCGTTTGAGTTCGATGACACCGAGCGCGATCCCGTTGACGTAGATCACAACATCCGGGCGCTTTGTATGCTCTCCCTTGATCGACACCTCTTCGGCAACCACGAAGTGATTGGCTTCGGGGCTCGACCAATCCACGAGCCAGACCGTCTCAAACTGCTCGCCGATTCCACGTTTGACCTTTAAGCCGTATCGGAGGAGGTCATAGACTTCGTGGTTGGCTTCGTAGAGCGTGCGACCACCCCCGAGGGATGCGGCCTTCTTGAGTTCGGCAACCGCCTTATCCGCAAGCACAGCATCGTAACCACGGGCAAGCAAGTTCTGTGTGAGCAGGTCTACCTCGACGTGTGAGGTGTTGTCGCGGTACTCCCAACTACCCGCGTATTCATAGTTGAGCCGCTCCCGGAACAGCACAACAACTCGATCTTGAGTCTCGCGCTCGATTTGTCCGACGACACTCATGCTGCAACCTCCGCGGGTTTTAAGCGGGTGCGACCAGAGAGCAACTCTTGCATCATGCCCTGCTTAATTCTGCGGGTCGAGACCAAGCGACGTTCAAGGGCGTCGATCTCGTCGTCGATGGCGGTCAGCACTTTCGCAATTGCTTGTTGCTCAACCACGTTCGGCATCAAAACCTCAAGCTTTTTGATAATAGTTAGGTTCAGCCCACCTCGCCCGCCCTCGCCGGCTGATTCTCCTCGCAACTCGAGGTACCGAGTATCGAGGTTGTAATAAAGGAAACTGGGATTGTGTTCGCCACCGGGCAGGATTCCGGCGATCGACTGATTGGTTGACAATTCGATTCTCGAAACAGCAACCGTCCCACGCGTCTTTCCCTGACCCGCCAAAGCCATCAGAACGGTCCCAACTGGAAGGAGCTGCGCGGACGATTCTCGAAGTCCCTCAGCGGTGATTCGCCCCTGAACTTCGTCAACGCGTTTGGAGTGAATCTCGCCTGAACTCATCCACCGGACAGTTCCACCCCAGTAGCGAGCTATGGAGGTAGACGGAGTACCTCCAGCTCTCACTTCAGCAAAATCACTGATCCTCCGCGCCTTCCAAGGGTCTGCGAAACCAGGGAGCCGGGTCCTGCCGGTAATGAGCTGCTGCATCATGCCCTGTTTGATCGCCTGCTTCTTCGCGATCTTTCGCTCGATGGAGCCAATGAGGTCTGACACGTCATCTACAGCCTCGACGATCGCCGATTGTTCGGCGATTGGAGGGACCGGTACAAAGAACTCAAGCATGTCGCCGACGTTCAAGTGCTTCATGGTCGTTCCTGTTTCGATGGCGCGAAGGGATTGTCGTCCAGCATCGGAGTTGAACAGGCGCATGTAGAAGTTCGGGTTTGCGCGCACGGCCTTGAATCGCGTGATGATCAAAGCATGACAGTTGGCCCCTGCCAGTTTTGGTGCGACAACTGTGGAGAGCCCAACGTCTCCAGTTTGGATCGTAAGCATGTCCCCGGCTCTCAAGCTCGACTTCTGATGTTGAGAGTGAAACGAGTGCGATACATGTTTAATTCCAGAGAAATTGAAGCCACCATCGGTCACGTTGAATCCCTGAATGTAGATAACACCATGTCGATCATCCACATAATGCATCTTTGATAGACCTACGAACCCGTTGGTCATCATGCTTACTAGCTCTCGAAGACGAGCGACTTCCCAGTCTGTCGGGATAACTCCGGCCTCAGTTCGCCTGTAACTGGGCTCAGCATCTCGGGTCATCATGCGATTCCCATATCCGCTAAGTGCTGCGCAACACGGGTCTCTAGCCTCTCGACCTCGGCTGCGATATCACCCAGTGTTGAGTCGTAACGTTGACCGAGCTCGCTGATTCGTGTGATCAGTCTGTGAATAAGGCCAGAAATCTCAGCGCGAATCCGCCCATCGGTAGTCGCCTGCCATTTGTCGTCGATCACCAACTGTTGGATGTCGGCGATCGACAGCTTCCCATACTGAGCAAGCGTGGCTTGATCGAGCTGCGTCCCCGATTCCTTGGCCGACTTCTTGGCAGCAGTTTCTGCATCATAGAGAGCAACGAGCTTCGAGAGGGTCGCGACTTCGCCACTTCGAGGGTCTTCGCGCTTGGCCTCGCGTAGCCGAGCGCCTGCCAGTGCCTTGCTTATCTTTCCGTCATCTATCGCATCAGCAAGGAGACCGTCCTCACCCGCGTTCTCTTCGACAAACTCTTCGATCGTCTGTGCAGCGCTCTCCGCTTTGGCGTTTAGTTCGTCGACCTTCGCCCGCTCACTGGCAAAGTAGCGCGCCACAACAAGAACCGGAGGAACAAGGTCCATCTTGTACTTCAGTGCGTTACGCCCGGTACCTATGACCAGGTCTGGCGTTTCAGAGAGCTTGCGCTCCTCGTCTTCGATCGCCTTGCGCGGCTTGGCTGCGCCATCCCATCCATCACTCATGATGAGCGCGACGTCGTCGTGCATGGTCTGGTTCCAGTAGCTCATGAGCTGTTCGTAAACCGCGTACTCATCCACGAGAGGCCGGGGATGGAAAATGTCGAGCAGGCTCTCCGACAAGTCGCCGATGAGTTCAGCAGGTTTCATCGTGCTCGTTATCCCGGCAAGCTGTTCTTGATGCCCGCTCCACCATTCCGATACGAGGCTTCCGACTGTCGAGTTGAAAGTCTGGTATTCGGGCGAGTTAGTGATCGTCGCGTGAACGCCACTCTTGTCGACAGCGAGCTCCGAGTATCCCTCTCGCAGCGGTCGAAAGAGGTCGAATCTCAGCGAGGGGAAGGCTGCCCAGTAGGTCTGGAGCGCGTCGATGTCACGGTTCGGGATGCCGCCATGTATGTGCGCGTGAAGATCTTGGATGTCTTCTGGTTCGGACGAGTCGATGTAGCGCGGGATGTTGAGATTGAAGTCGTTGGCAGCGTTCTCTATCTCACTCAGCGGCACCATCCGTGAGTACCCCGGCACCTCTGCCTGCTTGTTGAAGGCATCGACAATCTTGTGCATGTCGCGTGGTCGTAGGCGATTCTTCGATCCGTCTTTGTCGAAGCCCCTGGAGGCGTCGATCATGAAGATGCCGGTGCGTGCTTGGGCGTTCTCCTTGTCGATGACGAGGATGCAGGCCGGGATTCCAGTGCCGTAGAAGAGGTTTGCTGGCAGGCCGATGATGCCCTTGATATACCCGCGCTTAATAATCTCCTTGCGAATCGCCGCTTCAGAATTGCCACGGAACAGAACACCATGGGGCAGAATCACGGCACCCTTGCCGGTGCTCTTAAGTGACTTGAGCATATGGAGCAAGAAGGCGAAGTCACCGTTCTTCTCTGGAGGACGACCATAGCCGTCGAAACGGCCGTACTCGTTCTCCAGTCCGTTCGCCCATGATTTTACCGAGAACGGTGGGTTGGCGACGAGGAAGTCGAACGTGTCCAGACGATCACTCGTCGTGAACTGCGGACTCGCGATCGTGTCACCCTTGCGGATGTCTGCGATCTCATTGCCGTGCAAGATCATATTCATCTTGGCGAGAGCCCAGGTTGCGTTGTCCTTCTCTTGCCCGTAAATAGTCAGGCCGTTCGGTGCAGCATCCGCAACCTTGAGAAGTAGCGACCCTGATCCGCAGGTTGGGTCGTAAACGGTTGCCGAATACGAAGTGGTGGGCTTGATCCCAATTAGCTGAGCCATGACGCGCGAGACCTCGGCGGGCGTGTAGAACTGCCCTTTCGACTTGCCAGCCTCCGTTGCGAAGTGGCGCATCAAGTACTCGTAGGCGTCTCCCAAAAGGTCGTCGCCCTCAGCCCGAGAACCACGGAAGTCGAGGTCTTGGAAAATTGAGATCAGGTTCGTCAGACGATCCTGCATCTCTTTCCCTTTGCCGAGCTTCTCTTCATCGTTGAAGTCCGCCAGGTCGATGACCTTTTGAAGGTCGTTAGCTTCGGCGAGCTTGCTGATCGCCTTGTTGATCTTGTCGCCGATCTCCTTGTCGCCCTTGAAGGTCACGAGATCGTCAAAAGATCCGCCAGCAGGCACATCGATCAAACTGTTCTTGTCAGACTTCGCCTTGTCCGTGACGTACTTAACGAAGAGCAGGGTCAGAACATAATCCTTGTACTGCGAGGCATCCATGCCTCCACGAAGCTCATCCGCGCCTTTCCAAAGAGAGCTGTATAGGTCCGACTTCTTGAGAGCCACTACGACGCCACCACCTTCGAGAACACGTACATCGTATTAATTTTGCTCTTCATTCGATCGGTCATGTAGTGCCTCTGCTCCCCTACGCCGAGGTGGTCGTGTTTGTTGCCCACAAAGCGTTCTCTCAGGGTAGCGGCTGACGATGAGTTGGCAGGCATGGCGTCCTCTTTCGAGTTGATTCTTTTCGACGAATCCGTATCCGCTGTTTAGACTTTGAGAGCCAGCAAATGGGTTGCCAACCCAAGGGGCCCAATTCGCCCGAAGCGCCAGTGACGCAGCAAGGTCACCCAGATTCGGAAGCCGCCCGCGAGCCACCACCACCGGTGGAACCCCGGTTTAGCCATCAATGTCACCTGACTTAGCCTTAGATACGAGCGCCCAATTGGCCGACCCCAATCGATCAGAACCGGCCGACCAAACCACTTATCGTCGCGAAAGTAAGCGTGTGTACTTGCGAATCTCGGCAGCGAGAATTGCTCTGACTGTCGGTCGAGTTTGCACACGATGGGTGTGAGTATGCCAGTTCCAACCGCGGGACGCCTCGCACGCTTTGACCAGCCACGGGTGGAGACTGCCCTTGGCGTATTCCTCGTTCATGCAGTAATTTGCGTTGTGGACTGCGGTCGCGTAATCCTCGTCGCTCCACTTCTCCGCAACGTCGTCACTCGCAACGAACTCCCCCTCGATGACCTGAACTTCCGCATCGGAAATGTAGTGGAGGAGGAAGAAGCTGTAAGCGCCAATCTTCTCGGTTCTCGATGCCTGCTTATCGCAATATTCAAACAGCCGCGCCATTCTCAAGCATGGGCCGTACTCGGCGAGGACATCCGCTTCGGACATCGGGGTGAACCCGTAGCTGGGAGTCAGGGTGGGCATTGGAATCCGTTTCCGGCCGCCTACTTGACGGCCTCTGTTATCCCTATGCGCGGCAGAAACTATCGGCTGCTTGGGCGGACCGCGCTGAGCACCAGGCGCCCATTTTCCGACGCCGGCACTTGTTACTCACTAGCGCAAACCCAAACACACTAAAAGATCCATTCATCCCGCTCTACCTCCACCGCCGATGCCCACACCCAAGCACGATGCTCCTCCCCCGCAAGGGCGATCCTGTACCCATTCATCGGAAATCGATGCTCGGTAGGTCGCGCCCGAGATAGTTTCTACACCCGACCTGTATTGCCGCGCATAGACGATGCATGACGACAGAAAACACTTCTCCACAAACAGACCCCACCCTGCCGCACAGCTCGTGCCTCAATAGGAGGCAGCAATCGACACCGCCTGCGGCTTACATTGACGCCGCGGGCGTAGCCTCGATTCTCGGCATCGCTGAAAAGACAGTGCGCAACTGGGCAAGCCTTCGCTTGGGCCCGCCCCAATATCGGTTCGGCGGAGCAGCACGATACTCCATCACCGAGGTCTACGACTGGGCTGCCGCTCAGAAGGTAGGCGAATAAATGGGTCGCAGAGCGCTCCAGCCTGGCGAGAGCGGTCCCATCAGAAGTTCCGCCGAAGTGCGCGAATACAAAACCACGGACCGCTACGGCAAGCCTGTGACCCGCAACGAAACAGTCTGGACCGCCCGAGCAAACCGAAGGGCGACCGAATCCAAGAAAGTCGAACGTCGCAGCGCGATCGCGCCCACCAAAGCCGAAGCTGAGACTAAACTTCGGCGAAACCTGCAGCACGACGTCAAGAAAACGTCCGGCGTCGGTGCAGCAGTCACTGTCGAGGACTTCGCAAGTATGTGGCTGCGCATGAAAATTGTTGAGGCGAAGCTCGCACCGACGAGCCTTAGCGCCTACGAGCACGCCATCACCGTCCACCTCATCCCTGCACTGGGCTCGTACCGTGTAGGACAGCTCACTACTCGCCCAATCAAGGACTGGCTCACCGCCCTCCATGTCGGCACGCTGAGGCAGCCCGGAAGTCCTGCATGCGCGAGACAGGCGCGCTCGGTACTACATGGGGTGTTGGACCTCGCCGAGGAACATCATGCCGTTGCAGAGAATCCTATGAACGGTATGAAGTTGCTACTTCCCCAAGAGCCCCGCAAAGATGCCGTCATCGTTCCTGCCGACCGTGTTGAAGCGATGTTCGCTCGCGCAGACCTCCACACGAATAACAACGGGCGGCTAGGCATGTACCTGCGTATTCAGCTCGGATCTGGCGCTCGCATTGGAGAGATATTGGCTTTGCGCCGACGGGATTACATGGCAGCCATCGACGAGAAACCGGCTCGAATTCTCATTGATGGGACCATCATTGCTGCCGTTGGCACCCCGGTTTACCGTAGCCCCAAACCGAAGACATCAACTTCCAGGCGCAACATTCCCATCACCGATTACGCAGCCGAGGCAATCGACGGATTGCTGGCGGCGCTAGATGCGCGAGGCCTAACCTCACCTGATGAACTGCTTTTCCAAACAGTCCACGGCGCTCCGGTGTCTATGAACAATATTCGCCGCACTTGGCGGGATGTTCGTGGCGATCTACCCGGACTGGAAAAACTCAAACCGCATGCACTTCGGGCAACGATGGCAAGTTCGCTAACCTATGCAATCGGGCCCGATAAGGCAGCTCGCCAGCTCGGGCACCTCGGCACGGCAACACTGTTCAACTACTACCTGCTCCGGCGTGAGTTCGTCGACGATGTCGACATTAGTTCTATGAACATAGTGTCGTCGCCCGAAGCATCCCAGTAGCCGTTTCAGATGCAGCCCCGCCTTCACCGAAGGGCGGGGCTTTTCTGAGCCCGGATTTCACGCCACTGCGAATTGAAAACCGCAACAAAAGTGCAGTTGGCCCCATATCGCCTCAGTGCGGCAGTGCCCGTGACGCAGAAAAACTCCGGAAAACCGGGGTTTTTATGGCCTATCTGTGCACGTCCCCGGACTTGAACCGGGAATCCACTGCTAACAATCGCCGTCGAAAAAACCCTTGATTTTCCGAGTCTGAAGACCTGCTGACCGGCAGTTTGAGCATGGAGGCTGAAAGCCTAAAACCGCGTCCATTCCCTCAGTTTCCTGCCAAAAACCCGCTCACCCCGAGGCTAAACTGCATCAAAGGTGCAGTTGGGGCCTTCCAAGCGAGTTTTCGATGCGATGAGCCAAGAGGTAGAGCGGCAGGGCAGATTACTCCGGATCTCGCCAAGCATGTGCGATCTCGACCATACAGGTCGCAACACACTGCGCACGCGGCTCACACCCGCGATGAGCACAGATTTCCGAACCCCGGCCGGTCACGCGCCAACGATCAGTTCACCACTCGAATCTGCGACGGAACTCCCTAGTCTTGGCAGCCGCGATTTGCCACAGCCATGCAAATCCGTAGCGCAAAGGGAAAGCGGAAGACATGAGTGATCGCTGAGCGAATAACATTGACGTCTACCGAAAAACTTCGTCGAATCGCGAAAATTTTTACCGATATGACTAAGGGTTCGACCGGATGCGCGGCACCTATGCCCGTCGTGTCGAGTGCCCCTTGTGCCCTATATTCGGACGAATAGATGCGCATAAACACGAACTACGGCCGCCAGCCCTCCCGCAAGAACCGCGATCCTCATACTCGGGTAAGACGACCCGGACATGAACTAACTTCCGCCGCAAAATGCAAGCACTAGTCCATGCTTAGGGCGAGCAGTCAGACTTTCAACGCTTTGAGCATGTCAGGCAGATCCGCGCGGACGCAGAGCCCCAAGGGAGTCTCCGTGTCCTTTCCGCTGTGCGTAATGAGAATTGCAGCAGGTGGATCACCCGTCTCTCCGCTGAATATTCGCCAGGCTTCCGCGACCTTCAAGTCGCGAGCTCTGATGGCGACCTTATCGCTCGGCTCGCCAAACTCTAGGATCTGAGACATTCGCGATTCCTCCAGAACAACGCCGTGAGTTGATTCCCAAGATTCCGCAACCCACCTTGCCACGCAATTCGTTGTAATAAGACCGATCCTCCCGTCAGCAGCCGCAACCGGCGCTTGAGAGAAGAATGTTGGCGGCTTCACGATGTTTAGAAAATCTATGATGCTATCTGAATGCTGGAACACACGCGGGGGAACGAGGCCCAATGCACTCAGAACCTTTGGAGGCCTCTCTATGACTTCCATCTGCTCCTCGATTATTCGGACGACGTCACTCCGAGGATCTGCGATTAGCTGACCACTAAGCGTTGGAGTATGGACTATCACGTTCCGCAAATGCGCATATTCCTGAAGCAAGGTGCGCTGGCGTTCAACCAGGTCCTTGGAGTTCCTTACGAGGTCCATGAACCCCGGCCGACCCTTTCCCGCATCGCGCGCCCGAAGTGTTCGCTCAATTCCGTTGAATGCGTCAAGGAACCGTTGGCCGTTGGATCGAATATCGTCGTCTTCAGTCATTGTTCAGCGGCCATTTCCTGTTTTTGTACCAAGTTATTCAATCCGCGTTTCGGATCGAGATTATTGCATTCTCTTGCAGACGAACTCGCGGCGACTGCGCTGCGTATTCCTATTTTCCGTAGTTTGGAACGGCCGCAATTGCGGCTACAAGGTCGGTTCCGGCTCCCACTCTTGATTGCTTGAATGCAATCGAGATGATCCGCAAGCTGGGATAAGTTTCGATACATTTCTTGGGTTGCTCCACAGCCGTTTGAGGGGCTCCTCCGAGGGATTAGATTGCAACGACGTCTTGCATCGCGATAAGCGGCATCGTGCCCTTTCAATAGTTCTGCGAATCTAGCACCTGCAACCTGCCTAGAAATTTCTGAGTTTCAAAGTAGTGCTTGGAAATCAGTCGAGAAAAAGTCAGGCGCGATTTCCAGGGGATGCTACGGTCTCGCGGGCGGCGAAGCCGTCCGCGAGATGGCGACGGCGGGCGCTCGACACGATGCGGAACGTGGTTGGCCGGAGTACGACCAGCGTCGTTTCGCCGTAGAGGTTGGCGGGGTCGACTCTCAAGGTGTTCTCGGAGATGCTGACATACATATATCCAGGCGGGATCATCATCATCATGAGGGTGACACCATCTTGCGTCCACCAAGAGTTCGCGATTTTCATGTCGATGAGAATTTCGAAGGAAAGATTTGTGGGGTCAATGGCAGGCCGGCCTCGCGGGTCGGCGATCGCGCCAACCATCCTCAGGCCGTTCGGGGCGAACAAGCTCATCGGCTTGATCCCATCGTGCTCTTACGGGGGGGGGGGTGGGGGGTGAGCGGCACCTACTCTCCGTGCCCATCTGAGCCCGATGGCTTCACAAGCGCCTTGGGACGCTGATCCTGATTTGCCTACGGTACGTTGCGGGGACGAGCTTGGCGTATGTGCTTTTTCGAGTCGCCTAGGTTTCCCCGGGTTCTGCTGGGGTGATTGATATGGCGCCCCGCCGAGTTCTCTTTTCTCAACGAAAGCGAATCAACGGCCGGTGGATTGACATCCTGCAAACAGAGTTGCTGTTTCAGGCGTTTCTTCCACCGACCCAATATCGTTGAGAGACAACTCAATGCCGTGGCTGCGCCCAATTCTGTTGAGAGCCTGTCATCATGCGTGTATGGTCTTCATTCCGTGGGACGCCGACGACGCAGAGATTGAGGCGCTGCACGCACTTCAGGACGGAGTGAGTGCGCAACTGCGCGCACCTCTCTGGGCGTGGATGTACCAGCTACTCGACCGAGACCGTGGATACGTTTCCTTGACACTCGCCCACGAGATCCAGAGTGCGCTGCGCAAGACGCTAGGTGCTCCTGCGACAGGCTTTATGAAGGTCGACTCCCTTCTAGGTCAGCTCTTCAAAGCCGACGACCGTGAGATTCTGCGCACAACCGACTTCCTGCTTTCACGACTTCGCGCGCCCTATGAGGACTACAGTGCAGAGACCCTGAACGGGATCCTCGAAGCAAATAGTTCGGCGATGCACGCCGCGTTGGTGGGCGGTAATTGGAGGCTCGCCCGCCGCCTTCCTGCTGGAGTGATTGAGTCAGTTCAGTCCGCGATCGCTCTGGATGTTCAGGCCGGCGCGCTACTCACAGCAGCCTGGAACTTCGCGTTTGGTGTGGAGCAGCAGCCGACCCAAGCAATGGATGCAGCAGTGCGAGCGGTGGAAACGTTGGCGATCGAAAAATTCGTCCCGAATAAGTCGAGCGCGAGTCTCGGTGACGCGATCGGCACGATGAAGGCTCAGGGGACGTGGACTCACGGACTTCGCGAGCTCGACGGCAAAGCCCCTGCCCAGGAGACGATTTACGACATGCTCCAGACGCTGTGGGCGGGTCAGCAATACCGCCACGTTCACAAGGACGCGGCAGCCCCAACTACCCTTCAAGCTCAAACCCACGTTCATCTCGCTGCGACGCTGGTTGCTTGGCTCGCAACCGGAGCGATTACTCGTGGGACGGCGGCCGGAAGGTGACAACGCATTGGACGGCGCTTCATAGATCCCTCGGGCTAGATGCGCGACCGCTCACGATCGAGGACATCCACGAAGCGATCATTCGGAGAGTGCAAGAGACAGACGAACTTGAGTGGAAACGCGAGCCGCCTAGCGCGGAGCGACGAGAGGACCTCGCCGGCGACGTTGCGGCCCTCGCAAATGCGCGAGGCGGGCTCATCTGCATCGGAGTAGAGGAAGACAGCGCCACTTCTGCTGCGAGTGCCGTCCGCCCGACCTCGATCACGGATCAGGCTCGCCGAAATCTGCGGCAGTCGATCAACGCATCGATGCGTCCGACAGTAGCCGG
Source organism: Rhodoglobus sp. (assembly GCF_053580035.1). Taxonomy (NCBI): domain Bacteria; kingdom Bacillati; phylum Actinomycetota; class Actinomycetes; order Micrococcales; family Microbacteriaceae; genus Rhodoglobus; species Rhodoglobus sp. The sequence continues at coordinate 815,887 of NZ_JBMDVL010000001.1, forward strand.
CGTCGACGTGATCGGGCTTCCGCTCGAAGAAGGTGAGTCGGAAGGTGTAGTCCTGATTGTCGTTCCCGCGAGCGCGAGCGCGCCTCACCTCATCGAGAAGCGCGGGGAGCCCTGGTGGCGCGCTCCGATCCGCCGCGGCGCATCGACTAGTTACATGGAAGAAGGCGAGCTCGGTCGCGCGTACGCAACTCGTGGAGCTGCGCGGAGCAGCCTCGCCGTGCGCCACTCCGAGCTGCTCGAAGACCTGACGAACCGCACGCCGAGAAAAATCGGCAGGCTGTGGCTCTTGATGTCGGCGGTGCCTGAGTCGCCGATTCCGACCGAGCTGACGCGCTCGCTCGGATTCAACGATCGCCAGGAACTCACCAAGTTGGCGAGCAACCGCTCGTCCGCGCTCCTGCCTCATGGTCGCCAGCGCACACCGATCATCAGTCGGCTCGAACCCGATGGATCTAACCAACACCGGGGACCTCGATCGTGGATTACGCACGGCGGTTGGGGTCCGCTAGATGAACCCGGAATGACAAGCGGCTCGTGTCTAATGTTGGCTGAGGACGGGAGCGTTCTTCTGGCGCTGGAATGCGACTATGGAACTGCGTGGGAGGGGAAGACGACACCCCTCAACGTTCACGATGTCGAGTCGCTTTCGGCAGACTTCTTCGCTGTGGTCGATTGCTACAGCCAGGCGCTCGGCGGGCTCGGAACCGTCGATGTTCGGGCTCAAGCGTTGGTCCATATTCCCTCTCCGGTGGACAGGCGGCTTGAGCTCATTGAGAGCGCCGGATGGGAAGATTCGCACAGGCGGATCGACACGGTCCGTCGATCCGTGAGAATCGACCGGCTCCGCCCGATTTCCATGACGTATGAGCCCGACACCGGTCCAGCGGGCCTCGAACGCGGCGCCAGATCCGCGGCGCTCGATATCGAATCGCAATTTGGCGTGGGCCGCCTCGACCTTTTTCCGCATCGCGACTAACTCCTCGTCGATGTAGCCGTCACCGTCGAAGATTTTGCGAACATGTGGCTGCGCATAAAAGCCGTTGAGGCAAAGCTCGCACCGACGAGACTAAGCGCCTAAGCGCACGCTATGACCCTTCACCTCATCCCTGCGTTGGGCCCGCATCGCGTTGAGCAGCTCACTACTCGCCGAATTAAGGACTGGCTCACCGCCCTCCATGTCGGCACCCCGCAGCAGCCCGGAAGTCCTGCAAGCGCGAAACGCGCGCGCTCGGTACTACATGGGGTGCTGGAGTTAGCCGAGGAATATCATGCCGTTTCAGAGAATCCTATGAATGGTATGAAGCTGCGGCTTCCCCAAGTACCGCGTAAAGATGCCGTCATCGTTCCTGTTGACCGCGTTGAAGCGATGTTCGCTCGCGCAGACCTCCACGCGCACAACTACGGGCGGCTAGGCAAGTACCTGCGTATCCAGCTCGGATCTGGCGCTCGCATCGGCGAGGTATTGGCATTGCGTCGACCGGATTACACGGCAGCCGTCGATGGCAAGCCCGCCAGCATTCTCATTGACGGCACCATCATTGTTCGCACTGGACCCCTGTCTACCGCAGCCCCGAACCGAAGACATCAACCTCTCGGCGCAACATCCCCATTACCGATAACGCAGCCGAGGCAATCGACGGATTGCTGGCGGCGCTAGATGCACGAGGCCTAACCTCACCTGATGAACTGCTGCTTCAAACAGTCCACGGCGCTCCGGTGTCCATGAACAATGTTCGCCGCACTTGGCGGGACGTTCGTGGCGATCTACCCGGACTGGAAAAACTCAAACCGCATGCACTTCGGGCAACGATGGCAAGTTCGTTGACCTATGCCATCGGGCCTGATAAGGCTGCTCGCCAGCTCGGACATCGCGGTACGGCAACGCTGTTCAACCACTACCTGCTCCGGCGCGAGTTCTTCGACGATATCGACCTTGGCGCCATGGACATTGAAGCCCCACCCGAAGCATCCCAGTAGCCGTTTCAGTTGCAGCCCCGCCTTCATTCAAAAGCGGGGCTTTTCTGTGCCCGGATTCCACGCCTCCACGGATTGAAAACCGCAGCAAAAGTGCAGTTGGCCCCATATCGCCTCAGTGTGGCAGTGCCCGTAACGCAGAAAAACCCCGGAAATCCGGGGTTCTTCTGGCATAAAAAGTGCACCTCCCCGGACTTGAACCGGGAACCCACTGATTAAGAGTCAGTTGCTCTGCCAATTGAGCTAGAGGTGCGTGGCTTGGTTTTCCCTCACGGGGCAACCGAGGAACAACGTTACCATGAGTTAAAGCGACTAAGGAGCACAATGACCACGGAATCCACTCGACTTGCCGCAGGCACCCCCGCACCAAGCTTTTCCCTGCTTGATCACGACGGAAAACTGGTGTCTCTTAGCGACTTTTCTGGCAAGAAAGTGATCCTGTATTTCTACCCAGCAGCGATGACTCCCGGATGCACGAAGCAGGCTTGTGACTTTCGTGACCAGCTCGGCTCGCTGCAATCGGAGGGCTATGTCGTGTTGGGTGTTTCGCGCGATACTCCCGAAAAGCTGACCAAGTTCCGCGAGCAAGAGTCACTCACATTCCCGCTGCTGTCCGACCCAGAGCACGAAGTTCATGAAGCGTATGGCGCCTGGGGCGAGAAGAACCTATATGGCAAGCAAGTAACAGGGGTCATTCGCTCGACTTTCGTCATCGATGAAGCCGGCACAATCACTCTCCCGCTCTACGCGGTGAAGGCTACCGGCCACGTTGCGTCGCTGCGCAAGAAGCTCGGGCTCGACTAACCCTCACGCCGCGTTGTCGCCGCCAATACCGGCTTGGTGAATAACAGGACAAGCACGACGATGGCTGGCATCAACAACAGCCAGCCAATGTCGGGTCGCGAGAAGGCGCCCTGGAAGCTGCCGATCGCAACGGAGATTTGCAGAACCTGCCAGACGACGGCTGCTCCACGAATCCACGCCTGACCTCGCAGCACGCTAATCGCAATTATCGCTACCCAAATTGCGGCCAGTGCCGTCAGAACGCTCAAGGCGATTGCACTTGCATACGACTGAGGAGTCTCGCTCGCAAGTTCGAAGATCAGGTAACCAAGGGCACCGAACAGAAGAGCACTTTCCAGAAAGATTACGACTGCGAGAACAACCACATACGGATGTTTACCACTCGGTTTTTCTTCTGGGACAAGTTCGTCTACCATTCGCTCCCCGTTAAATCGCTGAAAGACCATTGCTTTGCATTGGTCGATATGCGATTCTAGTTGAGGTTGATTTCTGGCTCCCAGTGTTGCGAGCGAGACCCACAAACTTTCTCAAGCTCGACGCCGATTTAGGCGTATTTTTTGTGCGCTCGAGCAACGCAACACGCTGTAAGGAGCAACACCATGGACTGGCGCGATAACGCTGCATGCCTCACTGCTGACCCGGAACTTTTCTTCCCGGTAGGAAACACCGGTCCGGCCGTTGACCAAATCGAAAAAGCAAAAGCCGTTTGCGGTCGCTGCTCGGTAACTGAAATGTGCCTCCAGTACGCCCTCGAAACAAACCAAGACTCCGGCGTCTGGGGTGGCCTCAGTGAAGACGAGCGCCGCGCTCTCAAGCGTCGCGCTGCACGCGCACGCCGCGCATCCTAACGCTGCACAGCGTCACAAGACGGCGCAGCGTCACAAGACGGCGCAGCGTCACAGGACTGCACAGCGTCACAGGACTGAACAGCGTTGCAAGAATGCAAAGTTCGTAGCCCGCACGGGTCTCGATTGAGACCGATTCTGGCTCTCGCGCGCTAAATTACTTGGTGCGCGTCAACCAGGTCAGCGGAATATCGATTGTTACTTCGGTGCCGCTGCCCATGAGCGTGTGCCAGTCAATGGTTCCGCTCAACTCACCCTGAATCAGGGTACGGACGATTTGTGTGCCGAGGCCTTCGCCAACTCGGCCCTCAGCTAGGCCAACGCCGTTGTCGCGAACCTGCACGGTTAGCTTGTCTTCGGTGCGTCTGGCGTCAATCTCCACCGTGCCGTCCGCGCGACCAGCAAGACCGTGCTCTACAGCATTCGTCACCAACTCGGTCAGGGCCAAAGCCAACGGTGTGGCGTACTCACTGGGCAGTGCACCAAAGCTTCCCACCGAGGTGGGATGCACTGTCGTGTTGTGACTCGACGCAACCTCCGCGATCAGCTTCAGCACTCGATCGAAGACAACATCGAAATCTACGCTCTGGCTGAGTCCCTCAGAAAGTGTGTCGTGAACCACAGCGATAGCGGCAACTCGACGCATCGCATGCCCGAGCGCTTCTCGTGCAACCTCACTGTGCGTTCTGCGCGCCTGAATTCTGAGCAACGATGCCACGGTCTGCAAGTTGTTCTTCACTCGATGGTGAATCTCACGAATCGTCGCATCCTTTGTGATGAGCTCACGCTCTTGATGGCGCACCTCGGTGACATCGCGACACAGAACAATTGCTCCGACACGTTCGCCACGATCACGGATCGGAATGGTCCGCAGCGAGACCGTGACTCCGCGAGCTTCAATGTCTGTGCGCCAGGGGGCTCGACCAGTGACGACCAGCGGCAGAGATTCGTCTACCTCCGGCTGCCCGGCAATGAGCGTCGTTGTGACGTCGGCGAGAGATTCCGCTTCCAGTTCGCCAGAGAAACCGATGCGGTTGAACGCTGACAACGCGTTTGGACTCGCGAATGTGACGAGGCCGTCAACATCCAGACGAATCAGTCCGTCGGATGCTCGGGGTGCTCCGCGGCGCGGGGCCGCAGGGGCCCCCATATCCGGGAAGTCGCCTGCAGCAATCATGGCGAACAGATCGTTTGCGCAACCGTTGAAGGTGAGCTCTTGCCGGGAAGGCGTGCGGGCATCCCCCAGATTGGTGTGTCGCGTGATGACAGCGATGGGGGTCTCCGCCGTGGCATTGCCGCTGACGTTGAGCCTGCGCATCACGGGAACAGCACGCACCCGAGTGGGAGTTTCCTCGTACCAAGAAGGGGCAGCAGCATCAACAATTCGAGCCGTTGCGAACGCTTCGGTGACTTGCGCTTTCCACTCGGGCTTCACATTTTGCCCGACAAAGTCGCGGTAGAACAGGGTCGCTGAGCTGCTGGGGCGGGCGTGGGCAACCGCAACAAACTGCTCATCGTCACTCGGCACCCACAACACGATGTCGGCGAACGCAAGATCGGCGAGCAACTGCCAGTCGCCGACGAGCATGTGCAGCCATTCGATATCGGCCTCGCTCGAATGGCCCTGCTCTTGGACTAGATCACTGAGTGTCGACACCCCTACAGATTACCTGCGCACCAGCACCCTGTTGAACAGAGAGCGTCGAGGCGCTGGTTCGTCGATTTCGGGCACGAGGCGGGATGTGACCAGATCGCGCACGGCGAGTCTCGCAGGTGAACGCGGTGCGGCGTCCACGAGTGTCTTGCCGCTCAGAACAGCGCCGTCGAAGCCTGCAAGGTCGTGAGGTACAAGTATCGGATGCTCGATGCCGCCGAATCTCGACAAAGTTTGGGTTACCTGCCCGTGCGGGTTCAATCCGCTGGCGCTCACCCTCACCTTGTTCATCACTACGCTCACACTTCGCGTCGAGACCGTTTCGAGGAGGTCTACGTGTGCTCGCAAGAACCGTGAGAGCCCTACCGGATCTGCTCCCCCGACGGCAATCACATGGTCGGCAGCTCGCACCGCAGTAACCGCAGCGGCATTGCGTCGAGGCGCGAACAGGTCACTCGTAATCTCTTCATCGTTTTCCAGACTGGAGCTGGTGTCGAGCACGGTGTAATCGACCCACTGACGGCACTGCGCGATGGTGGTTCCGACCCTCTCGGCGGAAAGCTCTGGCCAACGACTCGGCCTTCCTATACCCGTAAGCACCCAAAAACCACCGACTGGCGAGTCATAACGCTGCCCGATGCGGACTAGTTCGTCCGTCGTGAGCGTGTCGGTACCTGCAAGACGGCAGGCAGCGGCAAATCCCGGCGCCTCGTCAAGCATTCCCAGGGCCGGCGCCACCGAAGCACCGTGAGTGTCCACATCTGCAAGTGCGACGCTGTGGCCGAGTGCCGCCAATTCGGCGGCAACCGCAATAGCTATGGATGTGCGCCCTGGAGCACCTCCAGGACCCCACACCGCTATCACTTGGCCCAGAGTGCTTCGCGGCGAAGTCTCGGGCTCTGAATTCCACTGCGACTGCTCAAGCAACGCGTGTACCGCTGGCCACCCCGAGGCACCATCGATAATGTCAAAGAGGCCGAGATCACTGGCATAGCGCTGCTCGCGCTCGCTGCTGGCAACCGCAATGAGCCGAACGCCTGCGTGATCGCACGCAGTGATGAGTCGGTCTGTGAGGTAGCGTGCCTCTGCAGCAACTAGTGCGATATCTGCGTGTGCGCCTGCGACCCGAGACGCTAGTTCTGGCGCACTTACCGCTCGAACAACGATCTCGTGCCCGTGTTGCGCAGCATCAAACGCGAATTGATCTTCTAGGGTGACCGGCATGGCCAACGCGAAATTCGCCACGTCAGCCCTTCGCCGGGAGGTTGGCCGGGAGGACCGAAAGCACGTCACCGCTGGCCATTGCTTCAAGCAAGCGGGCAACGCGCGATCGAGGAACGAGCAACTCTAGTGCGCTATTACCAGCCGATGAGACGAGCGAGTCATTGTCGATAAGTCGCACAACAATGGCACCCGAAATAATCACGCCCGGAGCCCCATGCTCACCGTCTTCCGTCTCCGCGCTGGCCCAAACATCGACGGATGCCCCCGTCGACACCGACTCCGCGAGACCGCCCTGTGGCGATACGACTACCGCAGTCAATGAGAGCCCCTCGTGGCTACCTAAAGAAGAGCTCGGGATCAACTCCCCTGCGCCGATCGGTCGTGTAGCGATAAAGCCTTCCGCGGGTAGTTCACCCCGCCCGATATAGAACTCACTCGACTCGTTGAGCTTCACGCTCCGCACTACGAGATCGCCGCTCAGCACACGATCACCCGGATTGAGAGGGGCGGCGGCCGCATAGACCTCGATTGAGTCATCGGCGCTAGCGACAAGCGAAACAACGCCAATGATGGATGCCACAACGAGCACGATGCCAATTGCAAGTCGCGGATCAAGAGCGAGGGCTCGCGCGCGAGCTTGAGACTGGGTACGACCGGAACGGCGGCTCACAGCGCGCGCCCCAGAGGTCGGGTGTTGATCATGGCACCATCGTTGGTTACTGCTCATAAGTGGCGCGAGAGTTATCCACATCAGCCCCATTCACAGGTGCACGGGAGCATAATCGAACCATGAACGCGATCAATCCTGCAGAAGGCCTCGGGCGATTTCTCACCCTGGCCGATACTGCTGAAGTGCTCAGCGTCTCACCACACGAAGTTCTCGACTTGGTGCGCTCCGGCGAACTGCCCGCGATCAAGGTCGGCAGCAAAGGCCAATGGCGAATCGAGAACTCGGTTCTTGAGTCCTATATCGAAGCTCTGTACGAAGAGACTCGACGCATGAGCCTCTGGAATCAGTCAGATATTGCCACAGTGACCGAAGTGAACTTCGGCGAACAGCGTAAGCGATAGCGCAGAACGACCCGGTACGGGGCTGTGACGGCTACGGCCGCACGACCACCAGACTCGCGAACGGGACCAAGCGATACTCGGTTACCGCGGTCTCGCGTCGAGCCGCCCCACGTTCGTGCACTGCAATATCAAGATGGTCGCGCCCTACGCGGTCGATCGTGCCATGCACTTCGCCCGCGACCAGCAACAGCGAGACCGCTCGGCGACGACGACAGAGATCTCGCAGAACATAGCTCAGCCCCAAACGCTGCGAAAGACTCGGATGCCCACTCGACGGCATCGTGGCAAGGCTCGGCGTGATGTGCGCTGCCCCTAGTGAGATTCCCGCCACCGCCGCGAATGGAACGATGCATTGCGCTGGGCGTCCACTCTCGTCGACAAGATCGGCGGACATCCAATCGCGACCGATAATCGCTGGCCTCACAATGAGTCGCGTTCCCGTGATGAGCACAAGCGACATCGTGAGAGGTGATTGGTCAGAGCTGCGGGCATGAAGCGACACAATACGATCCCGCATGCTGAGCCGGCCGAGCCGCAACCGTTCCTCTTCGGCATCGACTTCGAGGTCATCGGCCGTGATTTCGTTCTCAAGCTGACTTTCGAGGTCATCAAAAAGTTTGTCCCAGCGCATGGGCTGACGGTACTGGTGAGGTGACACAACTCAGCAAGGTTATCCACAGTTGAAAATTAGTCATAGACAATTGGTCTCAGTACTGGTTGAGTGTGGTCTACCCCCTAAAGGGGGTATACATCGCCGTCTTGACCTTTTACCCGGGAGATCATGAGTACCGAGCCACTCCGAAAGCTTTCGCCGAGCGAGGAACCCCCTCGCCCTCCGCGACAACGCACCGGAACCCTTCCCTCCAAAATCATTCGCCCGCGCTTCGTGCCCGACGAGTTTTTTGGCCACCAGCCCACCCCAAGCGCCGAACTACCCGATCCGGCACCCCTGGTGGAAAACCTCACCCGCTGCGTCATCGAAATTCTTGCTGGCGCCCGCGACCTGGAGCAGATTGCACGATGGGTTACTGACGACGTCTACCGTCATCTACTCAAGCGCACCGTCCTCTCGGCGCGTGCCCGTCGCGCAAAGGGGCAGCCAGTCACGCGCCCAAGCTTCACCATGGGTTCAATCCGACTGTGCGAGCCTCGCGATGGCGCGATAGAGGCTGTGGTGATCGTTCGCGGTCGAGCGCGCACTCGCGCTGTAGCAGTACGCCTCGAAGGGCTCGACCGGCGCTGGCGCGCGACAGCCATCAACGTCCTCTAGCGCGTCGGGCGCACCGACCCGCAACGCCTCTAAGGCAATGCTGGTCCAACGCGGATCCAATGCCATGCGGCTCTCACCCGTCCCGGGTCCAACACGACCCCGGCTTAACGAGATATGCCCCCACCGACCGAGCGATGGGGGCATACCTTACTGATGATTTCTACTTCTTGCGCTTCTCCTGCGCGCGACGCTGTGAACGGTTGAGCGGAGCTTCCGCCGCACCGTCCGAACCCTCTGCGCGTTGACCGAATGCACCACGGTCACCGCCTCGAGCCGGCTGCGGTTGCTGCGGTGCCGGCTGCTGCGTCTGTCGCTTTTGCGCATTGGCAGTCGCAGTGCGTTCGACCTGGCCGCGCTCATTGCGAACTTCGACCTCGCCGGCAGCGTCTGCGCTCGGCGCCGAGTAGCTGAGCGCTGCGGATGGTGCACTTGCCGCTTCCAAACCTCGCGCCTGGACGGTCGTGGACTCGCCACCGCCGCTCACTTCGACATCAAGGTTGAACAGGAAGCCGACAGACTCTTCGCGAATCTGTCCCATCATCGTCTGGAAGAGAGCGAAACCTTCGCGCTGGTACTCGATGAGGGGGTCGCGCTGAGCCATTGCGCGCAGACCGATTCCGTCTTTCAGGTAGTCCATCTCGTAGAGGTGGTCTCGCCAGCGGCGATCGATAACGCTGAGCACCACACGACGCTCAAGCTCGCGCATCGCGGTCTCGCCAAGCTGCTGCTCACGACGCTCATACGCAATCACGGCGTCAGAATGAATTTCCTTGGCGATGAATGCACTGGTGAGTTTGCCGCGTGATCCGCCCTCGGTCAGAACCTCATCGACGGTAATACCGATCGGGTACATCGTCTTGATTTCGGTCCAGAGACCGTCAAAGTCCCAGTCCTCAGAGTGACCTTCTGCCGTGTGTACGTCGACAACTTCGGTGACGACATCGCTCAGGAATCGCTGAACGCGATCCTTCAGGTCATCTCCCTCAAGAATGTGGCGCCGATCGCTATAGATAGCTTCACGCTGGCGGTTCAATACATCGTCGTACTTCAGCACGTTCTTGCGGATTTCAGCGTTGCGCGACTCCACCTGTGATTGAGCACTGCGGATGGCGCGGCTAACTACCTTGGATTCGATCGCGAGATCGTCGGGAACTGTCGAGCGCCCCATGAGTGCTTCGGCTGCGCCACTGTTGAACAGGCGCATCAGATCATCCTGAAGCGACAGGTAGAAGCGGCTCTCACCTGGATCACCTTGGCGACCTGAACGACCACGCAGCTGGTTGTCGATACGGCGAGACTCGTGACGTTCTGTACCCAAGACGTAGAGGCCACCAACATCGACGACCTTCTTGGCTTCCTTTTCAACCCCGGCTTTTACCTCGGCAAAAACTTCGTCCCACGCGGCTTCATAGTCGTCAGGAGTTTCGGTCGGGTTGAGGCCGCGGCTGTTCATCTCAGCGACGGCCAAGAACTCGGCGTTTCCACCGAGCATGACGTCAGTTCCACGGCCGGCCATGTTCGTAGCGACGGTAACGGAACCGAGGCGTCCTGCCTGAGCAACAATCGCTGCTTCGCGAGCGTGGTTCTTAGCGTTCAAAACCTCGTGCTTTACGCCCTTCTTGGCGAGCATGCGCGAAAGAAGTTCGCTCTTCTCAACGCTTGTTGTTCCCACCAGAACGGGCTGACCCAGTTCGTGCCGCTTGGCGATATCGGCAACAACCTGTTCGAACTTTGACTGCTCGTTTTTGTAGATCAGGTCGGACTGGTCAATGCGCTGCATTGGCTTGTTGGTCGGGATCGCGACAACACCAAGTTTGTAGGTGGACATGAACTCGGCTGCTTCAGTTTCAGCAGTACCGGTCATTCCTGACAGCTTGTTGTAGAGACGGAAATAGTTCTGCAACGTCACCGTAGCGAGAGTCTGGTTTTCTGCCTTAACAGCAACACCCTCCTTGGCCTCAATCGCCTGGTGAATTCCTTCGTTGTAGCGACGGCCCTGAAGAATACGACCGGTGTGCTCGTCGACGATCAAGACTTCGCCGTTCATGACGACGTAGTCCTTGTCTTTCTTGAAGAGTGCACGGGCCTTGATGGAGTTGTTCAAGAACGAAATCAGCGGCGTATTCGCCGACTCGTACAGGTTGTCGATACCGAGGTAATCTTCAACCTTTTCGATACCGGGCTCCAGCACACCAACGGTGCGCTTCTTCTCATCAACCTCGAAATCGACCTCGGGGATGAGCTTTTTGGCAAGGCTAGCGAATTCGGTAAACCAACGGTTCGCCTCACCCGATGATGGGCCCGAAATGATGAGCGGCGTGCGAGCCTCGTCAATCAGAATCGAGTCAACTTCGTCAACGACAGCAAAGTAGTGGCCACGCTGGACCATGTCGCTTGCCTGCCACGCCATGTTGTCGCGCAGGTAGTCAAAACCAAATTCGTTGTTCGTTCCATAGGTGATGTCCGCGGCATACTGCTCGCGACGTTCCACTGGAGTCTGACCGGAGACAATGCATCCGGTGGTCATCCCGAGGGCGCGGAATACGCGGCCCATCAGCTCTGACTGGTAGCTAGCCAAGTAGTCGTTGACCGTAATGACGTGCACACCTTGCGCGGCGATCGCGTTCAGGTATGCCGCGAGCGTCGCGACTAGGGTCTTGCCCTCACCGGTCTTCATCTCAGCAATGTTGCCGAGATGCAGTGCAGCACCGCCCATGAGTTGAACCTCAAAGTGACGCATGCCAAGCGTGCGGCTCGCTGCTTCTCGAACCGCAGCGAAGGCCTCCGGGAGGAGGTCGTCAAGTGACTCCCCTGCGGCATAGCGCTCGCGCAACTCCGTGGTCTCGTGCTTGAGCTCATCGTCAGTCAGCGTCTTGAAGTCTTCTTCAAGGTGATCAACCGCGTGCGCATAGCCTTTCAAGCGTCGAAGAAGCCGACCCTCGCCCACACGAAGTGCGCGTTCTAAAACATTCGCCACCGAATACTCCCATTCTTGTCGGACGGGTCCGACACTGGCCCTGCTCGACGAAGCGCAATCTTTTTAGACGCTTACGTCACGGTAACGCGGTGCGTGCATTCAGCGCACGGCCGCGTTACCGGTTCGTAATCGTATCAAGTTCACACCAAGAACTTGGTGTGCTTAGCCGTTGGCGACCTTACGCTTGCGCGAACGACCCCCATCGGCGACCTCATCGGCCTGCTCTTCAAGACCAATAACACCGTAGTCCCACCCCTTACGACGGTAAACAACGCTGGGGCGATCCGTCTGGCTATCCACAAAGAGGAAGAAGTCGTGACCGACCAACTCCATGTGGTCAAGTGCCTCTTCAACAGTCATGTGACTAGAAGGGAACACCTTGCGTCGGATAACAACGGGCGAGTAATCGTCGTCGCCAGGTTCCGGTTCGGCCGTCTGTACCGGCACTGATCCAGTGGAAACGCTCTCAATTACTTCGGGGCTTGCTGGAGTGATATCAACAACGGCGAACCCACCAGCACTTGCCTCACGCAGAGACGTAGGGCGGTGATTCCCCCGATGCACTTTCTTGCGGTCGCGAGATTGGCGGATGCGCTCAATGAGCTTTGACATCGCCAGATCGAAGGCAACATATTTATCCGAACCAGCAGATTCCGCTCGAACAAGCGGTCCTGGTCCGATCAACGTCAACTCAACACGATCGTCGCCACTAGACCCATTAGTTTCGTGGTGGCGGCTTACCTTGATCTCGAAAGCAATCGCCTTATCAGCGAGATGATCTACCTTCTCAGACTTTTCGATCGCATACTCACGGAAACGATCCGTGACTCCTACATTGCGTCCGTTGACGGTGATTTCCACGGCGACCTCCTAGCCATCATGCGCGGCCACCCCGTGAGGCAGCTTTTATTGTGCGCCCTTTTCCTTACCGTAGCCCTCGCTGCTGGCAATGTCACGAGCCGCACCGGTTCTTGGAGTGAACCCGATGGTTACGGCTGCAATGACCGTTCCTCCGGCCGCGGAAATTGCCCGCATTGCCTCGTCAATCGTGGCGCCTGTCGTTAGTACGTCATCCACGATGATGACTCTCGTTGCTCCAAGCCAGCGTGTCGCCGCGAAAACACCATGTACATTGATGGCCCGCTGAGACGCGTTAAGAAGCTTTTGGCTGCCAGTTTCCTTCGCGACTCTCAGTGCTCGCACATGACTTATTCCCGACGCCCGAAGGACCGCTGCTATCGGGTGGTAGCCCCGCGTTCGAAAGGCGCGCTTACTCGTGGGTACCGCAACGATCTGAATCGGACCGCCAGCTTTCTCGTTCACCGCGCTGAGATCGTCAAGCGCCATCCGAAGCGCGACAAGGAGGGCCCGAGAAAGTGGACGCGCTTGGTCAGTGCGGTGATGATTCTTGAAGGCAAGCAACACTCGGCGAACCGTGCCCTCATAGCGCAGCGCTGCATAGACACGAACGTGTTGCGGGGTCGACTGAATTGTGGGGGCAGCGATAAGGCTGCGAGCGCACTCCGCACACAGTGCGCGGTCATAGCTCTGGCATCCGGCGCACTCGACTGGCATGAGCACAGCCCAGGCGTCTCTGACTGATTCGCGTGCACTCGCCACCATCTTGCGCAGCGTTTTTTCGATGTTGTTGTCTGAGGACGTCATTCTCCGAGCTTGCAGCCGCACCGTCCCGAACGCAGAGCACCCCGTGGTGTTGGTGGAGAGACGCTACTGCTGTACAGCCATGAAGGAGGCGTCGAGTCCAGTGCGCACCCATTCTTGGCTGCCCTGAGGGCGCCACACCTCCCCGTCAGCAATGAGCCTGAGCGCGTCGGTGTTGGTTCCGCTGCTCACGAGTTGTCGAGCGCCGTCGACATCCCCGAGGCTCTCAGTCGGCCCGCCAAGGCTGAACGCGGTAATGGCAACAGAATCGTCGTGTGTCGAAAGCGTTGCCACTGAGCTCGAACCCACCCAGCTCGCATCAATCGGCGTGCCCGACCGAGCCGGCAACACGGTAGGTTCCACGAGTTGGACGGGCACATTGCCCTGCTGCCTCACGATCCCGTACACGAGCAACTGGGGCCCAGATGGCGAGGAGAGGTACACCAGGAGTCGCGCGCCGTCGCGGGAAACATCCAGCGACACTATTTCTGAATCTGATGGCAATGATGACTGAATCGGATGCTCGGTGCCGTCTACCTCGAAAGTCGACAGCGATGCGGCGTTTGAGCGCTGCGCCGACCAAATGAACCGGAACGGGTCGAGCGATGGTGCGGCCAGCCCCGAACGACTGTCAACAATGCGGGGAGAGACTCCAACCGAAGCGAAGTAGGCCGCACCGTCTCCCGCGCGGTACGCAACGGACAGACGGTCTGCCGACAGTGCTGCAGCCGTTGCCCCCGAGTCAGCAACAACAGCGCTCAGCTCATTTATTTCTGTCAAGCCGTCACTCGTATTGAACCCAAACTCGGTGGCGGTTCCGACCACAAGCGGTCCAGCGGATCCTGGTTCGATGACGGCAGCATTCTGGCCAGAACTCGTACTTTGCAGTTCTCGGCCATCAACAGTGAGCACCACAATCGGTGTGTGAAGCGTCGCCGCCAATTGCTGTCGCATACGTTCGCGCGAAACCGTGTCAGCAGAAAGTACTTCTGAACTGAGGTCGACGACGGAGCGACCGCTCGTGAGACTACTCGTTGTGCTCAGGGTCGTTGCTGCCGGGAACGCCGTCAGCACAACACCCTGTTGCAACCACGGAGAATCAGCCGCGAGAAGAGCTTGGATTGCGCGCGCCTGCGAAGACTGGCGCACCGCAAACCAGCGCGAATCAGGAATCAGATAAGCAAAACTGGGATCGAAGTAGTAGAGCACTTGCTGCTCAAAACTGACTTCAAAGCCATTGCTTGAGAGCACAATGCCTGGGGGTGCCGACGCGATGCGCCATTCGCCATTTCGGCGCTCAAAGTCAAAAGTCAACGTCTGTGCTGCCGGCGAGCGCAACTCTGCGAACACACCTCGCTCGTCAATCACTGCTTGAGCAGAGAAGGAATACGTGAGCGCATTCTCTTCGAGTGCTGGCGCGATTGTCGGAAGCTTGTCACGCTCGCGGATGGTAGCGCTCGCCGCAGGATTCCAGGCATCACTCATTTCGCTAGTCAAGAATTCTCGCGCAACCGAATAGTCACGACTGGGAGCGCGAACCGCATTCATGAAGTCGGTAAGGATTTGCTCTTGCGTCGAACCCGCAACGGGACCTTCGGCCACGATTTCGAATCGTCCATCAATCTGCTCATCGATGAGCGGGCCAGCTTCGACCTCGCTCGACGTAGGCACGCCAACACAGCCACTCAGCACGGCGATAGCTACGCTCGCAATAATGAGGAGGTTCAGTCGCGATGTGTTAACCATCCGTAGCCTCCAAACTTGGTACATCGTCGCTTGGGGGAAGCTCAAGAGGCGACGAACGCAGTTCGGCGCCTCGAGCGCGCGGCAGAGTCAGCCGGAAGCATGAGCCGTTGTCTCCATCCGACCACACCTCGAGCCAACCATCGTGCAACACCGCATCCTCGAGAGCGATTGCTAGACCGAGCCCTGTTCCGCCGGTGGTCCGCTGCCGCGAAGGGTCCGCACGCCAGAAGCGGTCGAACACGCGCTCAAGCGCTGCAGCGCTCATCCCGACGCCATAGTCACGCACCGCAATCGCAACGGCGTCCTGATCACTGTCGACCCAAATGACAATCGGCAGACCATCACCGTGGTCAATGGCGTTGCTGACGAGATTCTGAAGGATGCGACGGATGCGACGAGGATCAACGTCTGCCTCAAAATAGCCACCCGGCGCCACCAGACGCAGCTCTGAGCCCTTGCTGGCTGCTAGCGAAGTGAGACTCTCAATCGCGTCCTCTGCGAGCCTCACGAGGTTCGTTGGCTCGGTCTCCATATCGACAGCACCCGCGTCATAGCGGCTCATCTCAAGAAGGTCAGCCAGCAGGAGTTCGAATCGCTCGACCTGAGTGTGCAGCAATTCCGCAGTGCGTGCCGTTGCGGGGGGAAAGCTTTCGCGCTGATCGTAGAGAACATCACCAGCGAGCCGGATTGTGGTGAGCGGAGTGCGCAACTCATGCGAAACATCCGACACAAATCGTTGCTGCACTTGAGACAGCGCTGCCAGCCGGGTGATCTGCTTTTGCATGCTCGTTGCCATGCCATTGAAGGAACGCGCCAAAGTGGCGATCACATCGTCGCCGTGCACCGGAATTCGCACCTCAAGCTCGCCTGCTGCCAACCGTTGGCTGGTTTCGGCCGCCAACCTCACCGGCGCAACCACAAGACGGACCACGAGATAAGTTACCGCTCCGATAAGGGCGAGCAGGGCGAAACCACCCAGCCCAAGAGTGCGCTGAACGACAACGAGAGTCTCTTGAGTGTCGCTGATGTCATAGACGAGGTACAGCTCGTATTGCGCACCGCGAATGTCGAGGGTCGAGCCGACAATGAGGCCAGGGTGAATCGTGCCATCCGTCGGCTGGGTGAGAGCAACAGACTGCCAATACGTGCGCTGTTCGGTCGACTCAGCAACGGTGTCGCGAAGTTCTTCGGAAATTTCGACGTACGAGGCCAATCCCTGCGACTGAACGTCTGTTGGCACGCGAGCGCCATCTTGGTTCGGGCTGCGCAGGATTGCATAGCTCGTGCCTCCCGTGCTCGAGGCAACACTCTCGATGACTCGAGCCGCGTCCCCCATCATTCCGTCGAGGTCTTCGAGACCAAGACCGTCATCTGCCGCATCAAAAACCTGCTGACCGGCCAGCGTGGCATTGGCAGAGGTTCGGGTGAGTTGCTCACGGCTCGCATCAAACAGGTTCGCGCCAACACTCAACGACATGTAGCCAGCAATGACCGCAACCGCAACCGAAGAAAGCAGCACTGTAATCGCAACAGTGCGCAACTGGAGCGACGAGCGCCAGAGTGCAGCGAGCCGCTGCACTAACTCGCGCCAGTCGAAATAGCGCATCCTTGTTACGCGCTGCTGCCGGCGCGGTAACCAACGCCGCGAACCGTCATAACAATCTTGGGGTTGTCAGGATCTTCTTCAACCTTCGCGCGCAATCGCTGCACGTGAACGTTGACAAGACGAGTGTCTGCCTTGTAGTGGTAGCCCCACACTTGCTCAAGCAGCATTTCGCGAGTGAATACCTGCTCCGGCTTCATCGCCAAGGCAAGGAGCAACTCAAATTCGAGCGGTGTGAGATTGATTTTGGTGTCACCACGGCGAACCTCGTGACCCGTGACATCCAGCTCAAGGTCACCGACCGTCAGAGTGCCGGTGGCCGCATCGCTCGCGGGACGCAACCGAGTGCGTACCCGAGCAACAAGCTCCTTCGGGTTAAACGGCTTGACGACATAGTCGTCTGCACCGCTCTCGAGCCCCTTCACCACATCAGCAGTGTCGCTCTTTGCTGTAAGCATGATGATCGGAACACCCGATTCTTCACGGATGCGCGCGCAAATCTCGATGCCGTCCATGCCTGGCAACATTAAGTCGAGCAAGACAAGATCAGGGGCTGCTGATTTAAATGCATCGAGAGCTAAGGCGCCATCTTGACAAAAAAATGGTTCATAACCTTCGGTGCGTAGAACGATTCCGATCATTTCTGCCAGGGCAGTGTCGTCATCGACTACAAGAATTCGCGGGTTCACGTGTCCTCGGTACTTTCTAGCTCTCGGGCTAACAGAGTGAGAAGCTTTCGCATAAGAGTAGTCGAGTGTGAAAGCATGAGTGCGATTCAATTGGCACAGTTGGTTAATCAAAGGTGAGACGTGAGCAATAACAGTCCGTGGCAATCGCCAGATAGCAGCGCAAATAACAGCGAGTCCGGTCTCTACGCCCCACCAGAACCTGCCGCGACACCTCCGCAGTACGGCACTCCCGCGCCTGGGTGGACTCCCCCGCCGAAGCCCGGCCTCATCCCACTGCGGCCCATGACGCTTGGCACAGTCCTCTCGGCATCCCTGATGGTGTTGCGTCGCAACCCGCGCCCCATCTTCGGTCTGTCGTTGGCCATCATGGGCATCGTCACTGTCGCTTCCCTCATTCTGGTGGGGATCATTACTTTCTCCGGCCTAGAACGAACCCTCAGCGCAAGCGACGTGGATGCGGCAACCATCGAAGCCGGGGCAACAGCGAGCGTTATCCTCGCCGCGCTTTTCGCCGTCGCGCTGTCACTCATCGGCGGTTCGATACTTCAGGGCATCGTCTCCGTCGAGGTTGCTCGCGGTGCCGTCGGCGAGAAATTGCGGTTGCGCGGACTCTGGGCTGCGGCGAAGGGGCGCCTGTGGGCACTCATTGGCTGGTCTGCCCTAGTCGCCGTAGCGACCTTCATCGGCATCGTCGCGCTTGCTCTTGTCGCCGCACTCTTCTTCGCCATCGGCGGCACTGCCGGAACCATATTCGGGGTGCTCGCCGTGATTGGCGGAATAGTTATCGGTCTTATCGTCATGGCCTGGCTTGGCACTTCTCTCGCGCTCGTCCCCAGCGCCCTCATGATCGAACGCCTGACTCTCGGTCGCGCGATACGCCGCTCGTGGTCGCTCGTGTCTGGCAGCTTCTGGCGCACCTTCGGCATCCTCGCCCTCATTCTGGTGATTGTGCAAACGGTGTCGAGCGTCGTGACAGCACCGCTGAGCTTTATCGGTGGACTTGGCGTAAGTCTCCTCAACCCCACCGGCAATGAAGAGGCCGCAATGGCGTCGTTTATCGGCCTCTATGTCGTGACCATGATTCTCTCCGTTGCTATCGGCGCCGTCACGATCATCATCCAGTCGGCGGCACCTGCACTGCTCTACATTGATTTGCGGATGCGCAAAGAGGGGTTCGACTTGGAACTCACTCGCTTCGTCGAAGCTCGTCAGACAGGGGACAATTCCGTGCCAGACCCTTACCTCACCTTCGACAGCACAGCAGCGCACTCAACTGAGCCGTCACCGCACACGGCTCCATGACGCTAGCGACACTCTCGTCAACCGCGCCCGCAGCGCTGCCAGAGTGGCTTGCGCGCGCGGTCTTTAGTGAGGTTCCGGTCAACCCCGACTCGGAACAGGCAACCGAGTGGCTCATCAATGAGCTATCGAAGGCGCCATATCAGGCCGCCAAGCCAACGCTGTTCGACCGCATCTCTAAAGCTTTTAGCGACTGGCTTGCTTCACTGACGATCGGTAGTGGCGATGGAATCCCCATCGTCGTGTTCGTTGTGCTCATTGCGTTGGTCACAATCGCGATAGTGGCAGCGGTAATCGTCTACGGTCTTCCCCGGCTCAACCGCAAGAGTCAACACCATGACATCCTGTTCGGTGAAACCGATCGACGAACAGCAGCTCAGCTTCGGGATGCGGCCGAAAAGGCTGCAGCACGCGAAGATTTTGAGAGTGCGATTGCCGATATGTTTCGCGCCATTGCGCGCGGACTCTCAGAACGCACCCTCGTCACGATGACACCAGGCACCACCGCTCATGGTTTTGCGATCCGGGCCGCGAAAGTTCTCCCCGATTGCGCTAACGAACTTGCCAGCTGTGCCAACATTTTTGACCTAGTCCGTTACATGCGTAAGCCAGCAACGCGAGAACAATACGTACAACTTCGCGACCTCGAGCTTCGAGTGCGCGCCGCAAAGCCCCTGCTCAGCGAGGCGGCACTGTGAGCGCCCCCACGATCGTGACACCGCGCCTTCGCACCACTGTGAGGCGTGCCCTTTTTTGGATCATCGCAGCGCTATTTCTCCTGAGCGTGGCGGTCATTAGCCTGAACTTGGCAGGCACAGCAGCCGAAGGGCCTCAGCTCGACCCCACCAGTCCTCGCGAATCAGGAACCCAAGCGCTTACCGAAGTCCTGCGGCAACAGGGAGTCGACGTCATCGTCACCGAAAGCCTCGACGACACTCGTGACGCGCTCGCCACCACCGACGAGAGCACTCTCTTCTTCTCCAACTTTGAGGGATACCTCACCGACGCGCAGACCGTCGAGGCATCTACGATTGCAACGACCGTCATTCTGGCCGAGCCCGGAGTTGCTGCACTGCTCGCTATCGCACCCGAAGTTGCCAACGCTGGAACCCGAGTTGGCACAGTATCGGCAGAGTGCGCGCTACCGATTGCCTCGAAAGCCCCCGAGATTACGGCCGGCCCATCTAGTCTTCGTGTCATCGAGCCTGAGGCCAAAGCGACGGGCTGCTACGGGAACGACGACCGCGGCTACGGACTCATCTCTGTTGACCGAGGAAACACCCAATTGGTGCTGCTCGGTGCAACCACAGCGCTGACCAACGGTGGCATCACAGCGGCAGATAACGCCGCTTTCGCGCTGCGACTTCTCGGCCAACACGACACCCTCGTTTGGTACACGCCCAGCTTCGCGGATCTTTCCTCCACGAGCGGTGCCAAAACCTTTGACGAACTCGCCCCAGACTGGGTGCTGCCCGTCGTGTGGCTCACGGCGGTGACGCTCCTCACGGCTGCACTGTGGCGAGGACGCAGATTCGGTCCGCTCGTCATCGAAAAATTGCCCGTCACCGTGCGCTCTAGCGAAACCATGCAGGGCAGGGCTCGCCTCTACGAAAAAACGGCGGCACGGCTCCATACCCTCGACGCGCTGCGCATCGGCTCCATCCGCCGACTTGCTTCGCTGTGCGGAATGGCGAGCACCGCATCCGTCGATGACGTCATCAATCGAGTCGCGACACTTATCGACCAGCCCGCTGCCCCACTGCGAGGGCTCCTTATCGACATTGCCCCCACCAACGACAGCGACCTACTTGACCTATCGGATGAACTGCTCGCGCTCGAACAGCGCGTCGAGTCTGCCGTCCGCCCCACTTAGCACCCTTCCACTCCGAACACTCAGCACCATCAAGCCAAAGATAGAGAAGAATCGAGATATGACTGACGAGCAACTGCGGCACGCATTCACTCAACTCCGCACGGAAGTGGGCAAGGCTGTAGTCGGCCAAGATGCCGCGGTGACCGGGCTCACGATTGCTCTACTGACTGGCGGTCATGTGCTGCTCGAGGGCGTGCCCGGTGTCGCCAAGACTCTGCTGGTTCGTACGCTTAGTCGTGCGCTCCAGCTCGACACCAAGCGCGTGCAGTTCACCCCAGATCTCATGCCTGGTGATGTCACCGGCTCACTCGTTTATGACTCCAAGTCTGGTGAATTTGAGTTTCGCAAGGGGCCAGTGTTCACCAACATCCTCCTGGCAGACGAGATCAACCGAACGCCACCCAAGACACAATCTTCCCTGCTTGAAGCAATGGAAGAACGGCAAGTTTCTGTAGACGGCCAAACTCTGAAGCTGCCAGTGCCGTTCATGGTTGCCGCAACCATGAACCCCATTGAGTACGAAGGCACCTACACGCTTCCCGAAGCGCAACTCGACCGCTTCCTGCTCAAGCTCGTGCTCGACCTCCCAGAACGAGATACCGAAATTGAGGTACTCACGCGCCACGCTGCGGGATTCAACCCTCGTGACCTTGCTGCGGCTGGTGTCACTCCGGTGCTCGATGCTGCGATGCTTGCTGCTGCCCAAGCTGCCGTCTCTCAGGTTGGCGCGAGCCCCGACGTCATCGCGTACGCCGTCGACCTTGCCCGCGCCACACGACAAAGCCCCTCAGTGAAGCTCGGAGTGAGTCCGCGTGGCGCAATCGCACTGATCTCCGCCGCGAAAGCGTGGGCCTGGCTGACCGGCGCAGACGCAATCACGCCAGACCACATCCAGAGCATGGTGCTTCCGGTACTCCGCCACCGCATCCAGCTTCGCCCAGAAGCCGAACTTGAAGGCGTCTCCGCCGATGTCATCCTGCGGTCGATCGTGCAGCAAGTGCAGGTACCGATCTAACGATGGCTCTTTCTGGATGGTTCGTTGCCCTTGTGGCGCTCGGTATCGTACCGATCGTCATCACTGGCGAACCCGTCGTGTTAGTGCTGTGGCTCGTGTTTGCGATCGCTGTCGGCCTCATCGACATGGCGTTTGCCGTATCGGTGCGCTCGCTGCGATTCGACCGCACATCTCCGGATCGACTTCGCCTCGGCGAAACGACAAGCGCAACCCTGCGAATCACCAACCCCTCTCGTCGGCGACTTCGCGCAGTAGTTCGTGACGGCTGGCAGCCATCCGCCGGAGCACAGAGCAACCGTGCACGCTTGTCAGTGCCGGGGCGTGAGCGTCGCGAACTCACGACCGTGCTCACTCCACTGCGCCGCGGAACCCGAGAGGCGGCGCACGTGACCGTGCGTTCCTACGGACCGCTCCGCCTCATCGCGCGCCAGACAACGGTCATTGTGCCCGGTTCATTCACCGTGCTGCCGCCATTCAATTCCCGCAAACACCTGCCGTCGCGCTTGGCACGCTTGCGCGAACTCGACGGTGCCACGAGTGTCATGATTCGTGGCCAGGGCACCGAGTTCGACAGTCTGCGTGACTACGTTCGGGGAGACGATGTGCGCTCCATCGACTGGCGTGCCACCGCGAGGCGATCCGAACTGGTAGTCAGAACCTGGCGCCCCGAGCGTGACCGTCGAGTAGTCATCGTGGTCGACAGCGGCCGCACCTCTGCTGCTCGCATCGATGACGAGCCACGCATCGACACCGCGTTCGAATCTGCCCTGCTGCTAGCAGCTCTCGCTTCTAGCGCCGGCGACCACGTCGACTTCATCATCTATGACCGCCGAGTACGCGCCCGCGTTCAGGGAGCCACCGGCCCCGACCTGCTGTCAAAAATGGTCACCGGTATGGCACCGGTGCAACCGGAACTCATCGAAATGGACTGGAACTCGGTGCCAGGCCTCGTGCGCCAAGCTACCTCTCAGCGCGCTCTCGTTGTGCTCGCCACCACAGCAGAGTCCCCCGGCGCGAGCCGCGGATTGCTCGCGATGCTCCCCCAGCTCACCACCAAGCACACCGTTGTGGTGGCATCCGTTGCTGACCCCACGATTCTGGATGCTACGCGCGACCGTTCGAACCGTGACGCTGTTTATCAGGCCGCTGCTGCAGAGCGCGCGCTCCTCGACCAGTCACGAGTGGCCACTGCGATCACCCAACTCGGAGCATCCGTCGTCTCACAACGCCCCTCTGATTTGCCACTGGCGCTTGCCGACCACTACATCGCTTTGAAGGCTGCTGGAAAGCTCTAGTTTGCGACGATGTGGGTGGCGCCAGCGTCGAATTCGCTGAGGTCGCCCGTGTTTCCTGCACGTGCACTGCGCCCACCGAGAATCCACTGGTATGCCAAGAATCCACCGAGTGCGATAGTGCCGATACCGATCTTGATCGGCCACGGCCAGTCCTGACGCGTGACGTATCCCTCGATGATGCCCGAGACAAGTAGGGCAAGGATTAGTCCGACGACGATGGTAAATAGCGCACGCCCGTCTTGCGCGAGAGCTTGAGCTCGCGTGCGGGCACCGGGGGCGACCCACGACCAGAAGATCATTACCCCCGTGGCGCCAGCGACGAAGATCGCGTAGAGCTCTAGTTGTCCGTGCGGTGCGATGTAGAGAAAAAATACATCGAGGCGGTCGAATTCATTCATGATCGCCGCGGTGAATCCGAGTTGCTGGGCGGTGTTGAACAACAAATAGGGGACGTAGACCCCCACAATTCCGAAGGCAATCGACTGCGCCGCGATCCACGCGTTGTTGGTCCACACGAATCCCGTGAATGACCCACCAGAGAACTCCGAGTAGTAGCCGACGAAGTCATCGCGGGCGAGGGCCTCGCGTTCGGCCGGGCTGCCAAAATTGGCGAGCACTTGGGGGTTCGAAATTGCCCACCACGCAAAGAGAAACCCCACAAGGAATGTGGCAGCGGCGAGCAGCAGTGACATCCACCGCACTCGATAGAGCGCAGCCGGAAGCTGCACGACAAAGAACTGCGGCAATTGGCTGAGGAGGTTCGCCGAAGCTCCCGTGAAGCGCAGGCGGGCACGGCTCAACGTCAGCGACAAGCGATCTGCCTGCGCAGACTGGCCGGTACTCGTCTTCATCGCCGAAAGATTCGTGGCGCCCGACTGGTACAGGTCGATGAGTTCATCGACTTCCGCGCCCGAAAGTCGGCGCTGTGAGCCCAATTGGGCAAGGCGATCCCAGTCTTCGCGGTGCGCGGCTGAGTACGAGTCGAGATCCATCTGCTTAAATGATGTCATGTCCGGCACACAAATGAGCAACACTCTCGCCTATGAGGATGAACCCGACGAGTTGATCACCGGTGAAGCGGTGGCGTTGGAGCTTCGTTCAGCAAGTTTTGTGTTGCGTGCTGCCGGGTCGATCATCGATTTCTTGGCCTACGGACTTGCGCTCATTGGGTTGCTCCTCGGAACCTTTGCGTTCGCGACGAATGCCGGCCTCGACACCGCGATCGGTCAAGCGCTCACAGTAAGTTCGCTAGTGATTTGTCTTGTTGTTCTTCCCACCGCCGTTGAGACTCTTAGCCGAGGAAAATCCTTGGGCAAACTCGCGATCGGCGCACGCATTGTTCGCAACGATGGTGGAGCGATCGGGTTTCGCCACGCCTTCATCCGCGCTCTCATCGGTTTTCTTGAAATCTTCATGACCGCTGGCGGCCTCGCCGCTGTCGTCGGTTTGCTCAATACTCGAGCGCAGCGCCTCGGAGATCTCGTTGCTGGCACCTACAGCCAGTACGAGCGAGTGAAAAAGTTTGCCAATCCTGTCGTGCAACTTCCTGGGCAACTCGCTGAGTGGGCGCGCACGGCCGATGTGGCCAAGATGCCGGATGGACTCGCCAGACGAATCTCGCACTTCCTTGTCGCCGCAGACGGCTACACCGCGGCAACTCGACAGCGGCACGCCACCAACCTTGCCAACGAGGCTGCAGCGTTCGTGTCACCGCTGCCATCGGTTGAAGCTGAACCCTTTCTCTCAGCTGTCAGCGCTCTGCGGCGTGAGCGTGAATCGGTAGCGCTTGCCGGTGAAAAGGATCGGCTCACCACACTTGAGCCAGCGCTCACGAGCGTGCCGCGTGGATTTCCGAGCAACCGGGGTTAGGCGCGAATGATCGCGAGAGCTCGATCGCGAATATTTTCGAGCTGCTCTTTCGATGCGGCTTCAACATTTAATCGCAGCAAAGGCTCCGTATTCGAGGCGCGCACGTTGAACCACCAGAACGGCTCTGCACCCTTCGTGACTCCCGTCACTGTGAGGCCATCAAGCTCATCAAACTCTGCCTCGCTAGCAAACGCAGCACGGATACGTGCCGTAGCCGCGGGAACATCAGCGACAACCGAGTTGATCTCACCACTGTTGGCATAGGGAGAATAGCGCTCCGAGAGCACCGAAAGGGGCTGCGGTTGCGAACCAAATTCTGCGAGTAAGTGCATTGCGGCGAGCATCCCGTTATCGGCGCCCCAGAAATCGCGGAAATAGTAATGGGCAGAATGTTCGCCGCCGAAAATCGCCCCCGTCGCCGCCATCTGATCCTTGATGAGCGAGTGACCGACATTGGTGCGCACCGGGATAGCACCCGCCGCAGTGATTGTCTCCGGGACGATGTTCGAAGTGATGAGGTTGTGGATCACAAAAATGTCACCGTCGGGCTGCGAGGCCCGCACCCGCTGAATTTCGCGCAGAGCAACCACTGCCGCTACTGCGCTCGGGCTCATAGCCTCGCCGCGCTCGTCGACCACGAAGCATCGGTCAGCGTCGCCATCGAAGGCAAGCCCCACATCTGCGCCGTGTTCGATTACGGCTTTCTGGAGATCGACAATGTTCGCCGGCTCAAGCGGGTTCGCCTCATGGTTAGGAAAGGTGCCATCGAGTTCGAAATACATCGGGATGATCTCAATCGGAAGTTCCGGGAGTCCCGCCGCCGTTGAGAGCACCGCAGGCACCGTCATTCCGCCCATGCCGTTGCCGGCATCTACGACAACGCGGATGGGCCGAATGCTGCGCAGATCGACAAGCTCCCGCAAATAGCCTGCATAGCCGCCCAGAACATCAACCTCACGCTGAGAACCTAGGACCGCGACCGCATCGATTCCTGATTCAAGGTAGGACTGCGCGCGATCACGAATCGCTTTGAGCCCCGTATTGAAACTGATGCCCTGAGCACCCGCCCGACTGAATTTGATGCCGTTGTAAGTTGCCGGATTGTGGCTAGCGGTGAACATTGCGGCAGGCGCATTTAACGAACCGGATGCGAAATAGGTTTCGTCCGTCGAGCAGAGCCCGATCAGCACAACATTGCCTCCGCGAGCGCGAGCGCCCGCCGAGAAGGCCGCCGCGAACCCTGGCGAGGAATCTCGCATGTCGTGGCCGACGATAATTTCGCTGCCTGCAGCATCCACTTCATCGACAAATGCAGCGCCGAGCGCTTCGACTACGTCGTCGGTGAGTTGCGAGCCAACAAGACCGCGAACGTCGTAGGCCTTGATGAAAGGGGTGAGGTCAATCGGACTAGCTTTACTCATGCCCTAAAACTACATGGCGAACGACCTGCCAGCCCTGCGGCACAGAGAGTCGATCGCCATGACGAGCGCACAAATCGTAGCTGTGTGGCTCTGCTGTGTAACTGAGCGGTCCAAGCACCGCCATTGAATCCGCATAGACATACGTGAGAGTGGCCTCGGCTTCTTCATTGCAGGAGACCTTGCTACACGGGCGCTGAATCATTGTGGTCCCTAGCCTACGACTGTGCACCCACAGGAGGGCAACTGCGGCCCGTAGAATGGTCTCGTGGCTAGATCATCGAAGCGAGAGCAAACGCGCTCTGTGCGTGGCAACTGGCGAGATCGCCATGGCCGCGGCATCCGCGCTGCCGTCACCGGGCCACACCTACCGCTGTTGCGCAGTCGCCACGGCAACTTCGAGCTCACGGTCGCTTCTGCCGCTCAGTTTTTGAAAGAAATGTGGCCAGAAGAACTCGCCAATGCGCGCTTCGAAGTTGGCCTCATGCCCGGCACCAGCCCAGAGGGCACAAAGGTCGCACGTTGGAAAGTGGTTGCCGATGAGCAC
The DNA here is from genome assembly GCF_053580035.1 of Rhodoglobus sp. Classification (NCBI taxonomy): domain Bacteria; kingdom Bacillati; phylum Actinomycetota; class Actinomycetes; order Micrococcales; family Microbacteriaceae; genus Rhodoglobus; species Rhodoglobus sp. The sequence goes on from NZ_JBMDVL010000001.1 coordinate 842,722, forward strand.
CGCATTATTCTGTTTCGTCTCCCCATTGAGCGCATGGTGCGCTTGCACCGTGACGACGAGCTACACCGACGGATGCTGATCGAAAGTTGCGTATTCCGTGCCGTAGCTGAATACCTCGGCAAAGAACCATGGGAACTAGCGCCCAACCGTTTTCGACACTTCTAGCCGTCGACCGCTGAGAAGCCCCTACGGGAATACGGTCAGTGGGGAGGATCCCGGAGTTTGCGGGTCAATCGCATACGCCGCGATGAACCCGTCCTCCGCTTGCGTAACGCTGACATGAACCGGAGAGCTGTGTTCAAGCGTGTACGTCGTTCCGTTGGACACGGGAACGCGCAACGTTAGTCCGGCCTCAATCGCGAGTTCCTTAGCAACACCGTCAGCGGAGGTGAGCGTCAGGTTCACCACATCGTCGCCAGGATTCACAATGTTGAGCAGCGCATCCACCCCTGCAGCAACCGTGAACTGAGTGTCATCATCGAGGGCCGGGCTCGCTGAGAACCAAGCAAAATCTGTTGCCGTGACGGCCCCGCCAGACAACACAGCAGAAGTGGTTCGCGCAGAGGCCACAACCGGAACGTCAGACTCAATCTGCAACGAATAGGACCCCGTTTCGAGCTCTTCAAGCGGAATATCCGTGACAACGCCCGCGCTCAGATCGAGGCTGAAATTAATGGGGTCTCGGGCGTCATCTGCCGGCGTCAACGTCGCGGAAATAGTTGCAGGTTCTTCACCGGGAACGAAAACTCGAACGGCGGCGATGACATCGTCACCCTGCGCGACTGTGCCAAGCAACGCCTGAACTGCCTCAAGATCTGTGATGACAATTCCCGGCACGACTACGGATCGCGACGGCGGCTGCGTCGGGCCCAGAATGTCTACGCCGCCCGGATCAAGCCCGCGAACGATCGACTGTTGAAGTTCCGCCGTTATTTGGCCGCCCGTGCTTGTGACATGAACTACCGGGGACAAAACACCGGGAGCAAAACCCGCCAAAGAAAGCACGCGCTGCCCGTTGGGAGGAACCACAATTCCGGCAGTTCCCGCCGCAGAAACAAGCCCACGCTCGTCGAAAATTTCCAAGGTAACCGTTGCAGCAACTTCGGTCGGGTTTGTGAGCGCAATCAGAGTGGTGCGACCTGTCGTTGTCGCTCCACCGACAAGCCAGCTATCTCCACCGACCGCGCGGCACCCTGCGGCAGCAAAACCGACATAGTCACCGACGTTCACGTACTGAGACTGCGCGCCACTCAGCCGCACCAAACTTTGCGGATCCTGCGCATCAGGGGCAGCACTGAGAACTAGCGGTGCAGCAATTGCTTCGCCTGTTTCCGCATCCGAAGCGGTGATGCGTGCTTGGTCCACTGCGCCAGAACTCGATGAGAATCGCGTGACAGCCTGACCAAGAGTGAACACTGACGATGCCGCGGCGCCAGACTCGTCAGACAACCGCAAAAGCGGGCCAGGACACGTGAGCTGCTGTGCAGTAGGAACGGGAACTACTCGAGCACTCGGCGGAGAGGTACTCACTGTTGGAAGGTCGATGAAGGTCGCCCCAAGCACGACAGCAGCTGCCGTAGCGATACCGACAATGCCCACAATTACGCGCGCTCCGACAAGAGCTGCAGCTTTTGCCGATACCGGTCGCCGCGTGCTCGACTCCGGTTCGGCAGCTCCCGTCAGCTCCGAATCATCGTCAAACTCGCTGCCCGTGGGCTGCTCAGGCAGGGCTGCTGCCTCGTCGTGGGTGGGATCTGTGCCGGTCATTCGCTCGCCTCAATCACGGTCACAGCGCTCTCTGCCTTCGCCGCACGCAGCCGTCGACGACGCGTTGTCGGGATTGCCAACAGCAAAGTGAGCGTGAAAATCACTGCCTGGCCGGCAAGAATCGCTTGCCCAAGTTGAGTGCCGACGTTGCTCGGCCCGATGGCGCTCGTCACGTCGCTTACGTCCGGATAGTGCCAGAGATAGCCCTGGTCGGTACTACCGATGGGGTTGAGAAGACTGTTGCCGTCGAGGGCTTCAATAATGCGTTGACGAGTTGGCGCATCATCCTGACTGGACTCAGGAGTGAGCACAATGAACGCAATCTGAAGATCCGTGAGCTCGCCCGCCACATCAAAGCCGCTGCGTGAGGCGATATTGCCCGCCAGAGTCGCGGTCTGCTTCGCTTCAGCGGAAAGCGCGGTGCTCGTCGCTGCGACCGTCGACTGCTCATCAAGACCGGAACCGCGACCACGATGGACATCTACCGCGATCGTTGAATCGGAGGTGACTGTGATCTGGAGTGTTCCCAGCCCATCGTGCTGAGTCGACTCTGCCGCAACGAATGCGGGGAGGAGGCGGCCGTTGCTTACCGAGACAGTCGCGGCTCCGGATGCCAAAACCCACAACGGTGCTGCTGCAAGCACGAAGACCCCGACCAAGGCAACCAACGCCGGGAGCGCCGCATGGCGTTCGAGGCTTTCAACGGCAACCACGACGGCACCACACAATCCCAACCAGTAAAGGCTGAGGGCCGCACCCGCCCACACCACAACCGACGATTCACCCGTCGAACTCACGGAAACGTGAGAGACGGCGACGGCAGTCACAAAACCTAAGAGCGCCAATGAGAGGGCCGGAATCGCTCGACGACTTCCCGGAACAAACAAACTCATTATCGCGAGCACCGCGAACGGTGACAACAGTGCCGCAACGAGCACCGGACCATACTGGCCATTAAGCCCAAGCATCTCGAGTAACGGGCTCCAGCCGTTAGCGCCGGGAACGACGCTGCCAAGCGCCAGCTGCCAGCCGGTGGATGCCACGCGAGCCACGGGTACGCCAGGATCCGCAAAAATCGCCAACAGTGTGCCCCGCGCAACCTGCTGGACGACGAGCGGAGCAAACAGCGCGGCGGCAGGAATCACAATCCACAACAGGCGGTGCGATGCCTTGGGCCGGGCAATGATCCACGCCACGAGGGCGATCAGTAGTGCAGGGATGAGGCTAGGTGCCGACGCAGCGATCACAGCGAACAGAAGCGCGGCGATCGCCGACATCGCCCAATTGTGCGCGGCTCGAAGCACGGTGAGCACAAGCCACGGAAGCAGCAAGTGCACGAGGACGGCCCCCAGTTGCCCCTCGCCGAGAGAGATCAAGAAACTGGGCGCCAGCGTCCAGGCCACGGCCGCAAGGGTCGGTGCCCACGTTCGTTCCGAAATGGATGCAGCACAGAGCCACGCAGCAAGGGCAGCAAGCGGGAGCGCCACTAGATACAGCACAACGATGCTGAAGGATGGATTCCAAAAAGTCAGTGACCCCATCACGGCGAGAACAACGGCAAAGGGATCAGCCGCAACAACCTGCTGCGCCAAATCGTTCCAGCCGTAACCGACATGGGACCAGAGTTCTGCCGGGCTTGATGAGAGCGGAAGCAGCCCTCCCCCGGTCAGAGCCGGAACGTCGACAAAGCGGGAAAAGCTAATGACGCCCGCGACAGCAGCGAGCAAAACAACCCAGGCGCCTCCATTACCGAAGAATTTGGGGCGAGCGACTTCGAAAGCGGCATCTGGCGCATCGCCGCTGCGTTCGTGAGCGCGCAGCTCGCGAAGCTCGGCCCACGTGATTCGGAGCGGATCGACCGCGCCAAAACTGAGACGCTTATTGCGCTTGAGGTTGCGTCTGGCGGCGACAACACCACCACCATCAAAGATTGCCGCAAATGCGGCAGCCAATTCACCGGCAACCGCAGTGGGCCGTTTTCCGACAAGGTGCCCGAGCGAGCGCATGATTGCCAACGGCAGGAGGGTGAGCCAGTGCAATGGCACCGCGAATCCTGGGGCATAAACCAAACGGCGGTGCAGTTGGGCGAAGCGCTGAACCCGATTGTGGGCAGCGGCCGAAACTGACCGTTTTCCGAAAAGCTCGGGGCCTCCGGCGCTGGCGACGCGGGCATCAGCGACGGCGATTACCCGATGACCGGCCAGTCGAGCGCGAACACAAAAATCGAGCGCGGCATCCACCGATGGCAGTTGGGGGTCGAAGCCGCCAAGCGCTGTCCAGACTTGCCGCCGGACAAGCATTCCGGCGGCTGCTACGCCCAAAGTATCTGTTTGCACATCGTGCTGAGCTTGGTCGAGCTCATCACTGACGAGGCCGAGCGAACGTCCGAGCGGTGTAAGCGATTCGCCGAAGTTTGAGATGACCGCAGGATCGTCCCAGCGAACGAGTTTTGGCCCGGCCACGGCTACCGATGGGGCAATTTCAACAGCGCCAAGGAGGGCGCGGAGAGCATTGGGTTCTGGAGCACTGTCATGGCTCAGCAACCAGAGCCACTCGTTTTCTGCTGATTGAGGTGCAGCAGATTGCAGCGCTTGGGCGATTGCTCCGCCAAAGGTGCGCCTACCGTGAGCGTCTGCGATCTGCGCTGGTGCAGACTCAACCATGATCGACAACGACTCGTCGCTGGAGTCTGCATCAACCGCAATGACCGAATCGGGTCGCCGAGTTTGCGCCGCAATCGCGGCTAGCGTTCGTGGCAGATATTTGGCGCCGTTTCTGGCGACGATGACTGCTGTGACTCTCGGCTGCATTTGTTTGAGACTATGCGTCGAGGGCACTCAATCCGACTCGACTCGCTGCGCTCGAGCGAGTCTGAGAGTTGCCCTCAACGAAAGCTGCGTAATTAACTGGCGCGTTTGCGCAGTTTGCGACGTTCGCGCTCGGAAAGCCCGCCCCAAATACCGAAACGCTCGTCATTTTCGAGAGCATATTCCAAGCACTGAGTGCGTACTTCGCAGGAAGAACAGATCTTCTTCGCGTCCCGCGTGGACCCACCCTTTTCCGGGAAGAACGCTTCAGGATCAGTTTGAGCACAGAGCGAGTCTGTCTGCCACGAAAGTGCATTGCCGTCTTCGTCGGTGAGCGGTTGCCGCACACCAGGGACCCCGAGTCGAACGGGGTCAACGAACCAGTCGTCAGGAACTCCCGAGCGGTATCCGCTGTTGCCCATCTGGTCTCTCTCCCCTCCGCTTTCAATGCTTCGCATCAAATCGCGTTACATAATTACACCGGTGTAGTTCCCGAGAGTCAAGTCGCAGATCATAATTGCCTCGACCAGAACTTAAGGGTTATGGCGCGCCGTGAGTTCAGTTAACTCAGCAAAGCGAGATCGTGATCGACCATAGTCGCCACGATTTCCTCAAACTTCACCGTTGGAGACCAACCTAGAATCTTCCGAGCCTTGCTCGCATCCCCCAGTTGGAGGGCGGCATCCCCCGAACGCAGCAGTGTGCCAGAAACACTAACTCGGTCTTGCCAATTATCGACACCAGCACGATCGAACGCAGCAATCACGAAGTCACGAACGGAATGAGAAACACCGGTCGCGATCACAAAGTCATCCGGTTCAGGATGTTGCGCTGCTCTCATTAGCGCATCCGCATAGTCGGGAGCCCAACCCCAATCCCGTTGTGCATCCATGTTTCCGAGTTCTAACGTCTCTTGCAGTCCCGCCGAAATTCGGGCCGCGGCAGCCGTTATCTTGCGGGTGACAAACGCCTCAGGGCGACGCGGAGATTCATGGTTGTACAGGATCACTGAGGAAGCAGCCACGCCAGCGGTGCGATAGGCGCCCACAAGGCCGTGTGAGTACGCCTTAGCCGCCCCATAGGGACTTGTGGGGCGTATTGCCGTCTGTTCGTTTTGAGGCGATTCTGTTGGCGCACCGAAGATCTCAGCACTCGACGCCTGAACGAAACGGATGTCGGTATTGCCGCGATCGTGAATTAGCTTCACCGCCGCCAACATTTCGGCGACCACCGAACCATTCAATCGCGCAGTAAGCGCCGGATTCTGCCACGACTGATATACCGAACTCAGGGCAGCAAGGTTGTAAATCTCGTGCGGTTCGATGTCCGCAATGAGTTGAGCAATGGCGCTGTCAGTGCCGAGATCCAGTTCGTGAGCAACAACTCCGCTGGTGACGACCTCATCGGCATCACGTGTGACGCCGTGCACCTCGTAGCCTTGCGCAAGCAGGAGCTCGGCAAGGTACGAACCATCCTGGCCAGTGACTCCCGTGATCAGTGCCAGTGTCATTTGAGTCCGGCAAGCGCTTTCTGCTCCGCTACGTCAGCGTCAACCATCATCGCGATGAGCTCCGGAAACTTGACCGTAGGCTCCCAACCCAATTTGGCTTTGGCTTTTGCTGAGTCGCCAACGAGCAGATCGACCTCGGCGGGGCGCATGAATCGCGCATCCAGCTCGACATAGTTTGTCCAGTCATCGATTCCTACAGCGGCAAAGGCGTGGTCGAGAAGCGCACGGATGCTCTGAGTTTCGCCAGTCGAAATGACATAGTCGTCTGGCTCATCCTGCTGAAGCATCAACCACATTGCTTCGACATAATCTCCCGCGAACCCCCAGTCGCGCTGGGCGTCAAGGTTGCCGAGGGTGATCTTGTCTTGCAGACCCAACGAAATGCGGGCAACGGCGCGGCTGACTTTGCGAGTGACAAATTCTGGGCCACGGCGCGGCGACTCGTGGTTGAAGAGCACACCAGACGAGGCGTGCATCCCGTACGACTCGCGGTAGTTGATGGTCATGTAGTGGCCGTAGACCTTGGCAACGCCGTAGGGCGAGCGCGGCCACAGGAGCGTGTCTTCGTTTTGCGGCACGGTTTGAACCTTGCCAAACATTTCGGAGCTCGATGCCTGGTAGAACCGCACATCTTGACCAGTGGCCGCCATGTGAAGCCGCACTGCCTCGAGAGCATTGAGCACTCCCATGCCCGTAACTTCACTGGTGAGGTGTGCGTTCTCCCACGAGTAGGCGACGAAGGAGATCGCGCCCAAATTGTAGAACTCATCGGGCTTGGCGACGCTCATCGCACGCATGAGGCTCGACAAGTCGGTGAGGTCACCGGTCAAAATTTCGACATCCGGGATGAGCTGCTCAAGCAATTCGCGCTTCGGGTTGTTCTGCCCCCGCATAAGACCGAAAACTTTGTACCCTTTCGAGAGAAGCAACTCTGCAAGATAGAGCCCATCTTGGCCGGTGATACCTGTGACGAATGCGCGCTTCATAGTTGTCTCTCTTGCTTGCTAGCGGCCGGCTATTCCCGGGTTCTGAGCCGATACCTCGGCGGATGCAACGCTACTGGAACTTGAACATCTGTGCAGAGCCCGATTGCGTCCGCGGCAGTGCAGCCTAGGACTCAGTCTGGCTGTCTTTCGTCCTCGTCGTTGCCACGACAAAGGAGCCCGCCTTGACCCTTAACCGCCAGACGAAGAGCGCTTGAGTACACACCGACACGGTTTCGCCGATAGCTAACCCCCAAGCGCCGCCGGCGGCTCCATAGGTTGCGCTAAGCACGAGAATGGCGGGAACGCCGACTGCTGCAGCGAGCAGCACGCTCAGCATGAATTGTCGTCGTGCGCCCATTCCGACAAGTGTGATGCGACCAAGCGACGTGCCGAGTGCGATACCCAGGGTTGCTACCCCAAGACCGAGGGCAGTGGCCTCATTGATTGCAACTTCCGCACCGAAAAGCACCTCAGAGAGCCAAGGACCAAGAAGAGCAAAGGCGGTGAGGCCAGAAAGCCCAAGGCCAGCATGCACGATGAATGAACGGCGGATGCGGCGACCAAACTCTGCATCACCCTCTTCAACAACCCACCCTTGAAGCGCATTGCCTAACGCCGAAACGGAATACTGTCCTATGCGATACAACTTGTCGCCCGAAACATACGCAGCAGCCTGGGCGCTTGCCGCGGTAGCTCCGACGAAGGTGACGGCAAGAGAGTTGTACGCTCCCCCGGCAACCTCGGTGGTTACAGCCGAGCGATTGGCACGAAACACTTCGCGAATGGCGGCGCCATCTCGACGGCGCAGTTCAGCTATCCCTGCCGTGCGCAGAGCAAAAAGGCCAACACTGACGACAGACGCAAGAACAAGGAGAACCGGATACCAGAGCACATCGCCAGCGTTCAACACAATCACGGCAGCGATGATCGTGGCAACGATGCGAGGCGAGATCTCATAGATCGCGATCAAACTTGCGCGCCCGAGCCCGATCATGAACCAGGCACTCGATAATCCGGTCAAGCTCATCGCGACCGCCATCACCGCGGCATCCACCCGATAGTCGCTTGGGGATACAGCGGCAGCGATAGCGCCCGCGAGTACGGCACTGGGCAACCACACAAGCAATCGCGCCTGCACACTCGTCGCTAAAATTCGGGGCCGGATGCTCGGCTCAGCAAGCGCAATCAGCGGAGGCCCTACCGTGTTGAATCCGAGCGCAACAATGAGCGCGAAGAAGCCACCGCTGGACTGCCCAACGGCTATCGCAAGCCACGCATCAGCCCCAGCGACCCTCGCCAGAATCGGCAAGAACAAAAAAGGGGTAATCAGCGACAGGAACGGCAGCCCCGCAAAGCCGAGGATGCGTTTGACGAACATACGTCGAGGTTACTGCGTTGACTAGCCGATCCAGCTCATACTGCCCCAACCCACACCCACGACTGCCGGCTTGCCCCATCCGCCAGTGCCGGTCGTTGGGTAGAGGCGCAGCGATCCATCAGCCATGCGCGCGAGAACATCCGAGGTGCCATCTCCGTTGAAATCGCCAGGGGCCACGAATGCGGTTGCAATGTTCCATCCGTAACCAACGACCCTGGGCGCTTTCCACGATGCGGTGCCCGTGCCGCTGTACAAAAGCAACCTTCCTGAAGCGTCCCTTGCGAGTAGGTCAGTGATCGCATCGCCATCGAAGTCTCCAACGTTAAACACTGCGGTCATGGCTCCCCATCCGACGCCCACTTGGGATTTGACTCCAAAAGTTCCGTCTGCTTTACCTAGGTAGGCCCACATTGTTCCGGTGTCGTCGATGGCCAAGATGTCGTGGTAACCATCACCATCGAGGTCACCTGCAGCCAGTATCGACTTCATGATGTTCCAGCCATGCCCTATCTCTGCCCGTTCCCCCAGCTCGCCCGCGGTCGAGATGGGGATGCGAACCAACGTCCCTTCTGCGGTTCGTGCCAGCAGGTCAGGTTGCCCATCACCCGCAAGATCACCAGCTGCTAGCACCGCGGTGACGTCGGCGAGATTACTTCCCGTTTTTACGGGAACTTTCCACCGGCCGGCCCCCGTAGTCGGATAGAGGACTACGTCACCACTAGCGGTACGAGCTGCTACGTCTCCGGCTGAATCAGCGTTGAAGTCGCCTAGCCCAGGTTGCGCGAAGTAGGCTGCACCAGCGACCGGGCCAGGCCCGACTAGCAGGTCAAAACTTGTCCAGTCCCCCGGAACCAGACGCTTAGCTAGCCAACCGCCTTTGCCGTTGCCTGGATAGACCCAAAGGCGTCCTGCAGCATCTTGGGCGAAGATGTCAGCACGACTATCGAATGTGTAGTCGCCAGCGCCAAATACTGCACGCATGCTCAACCAGCCGTTTCCAATAATTTTGGATCCCAGCCAGCCCCCGGCGCCGTTTCCTCGGTAAAGACGCAGTTGCCCGAGAGAGTCGCGGCCCACAACGTCAGCTTTTCCGTCACCATCAAAATCGCCCGGTGAGAAAACCTGATCGAGCACACCCCAACCGTTTCCAATTAGTCGCGCTGGGCCGAATGTGCCTCGCCCGTTTCCGGGGAACAGCCAAAGACGCCCATCCGCGCTAATCGCCATAAGATCGACTGCGCTTCCAGCGTCAAATCGCCCAACGCTAAAGATGGAAACGTACTGGGTCCAATCGCCTGCAAGCAGGGTTCCGCTTTGAATGCCCGTCAGCCCATCCGTGGCATGAAGCCAGAGCGCACCGTCGCTATCGCGGCCGAGAATGTCCCGATGTCCGTCACCGTCGACATCGCCCGCGGGAATCAATGACTCGTAGGTTTCCCATCCCGAACTGATGTTAAGCTCTGACGCGATCTGACCGCGCGAGTTCGGTTGAAATATTGACAACTTGCCGTCTGGAGTACGAGCCAAGATATGACTCAGATGATCAGTCGCTGTAACTTCTGGCACTAGTGAACTGCCGAACCAGTTGGAGTAGTACCACCAGAAATTTCGGTTCCCGTAGGACGAGCAGGAGTCACCAACTCCACCCAAGTTGGCCAGCGCTGCGGCGTTGGGGCGATATGGGGTGTAGTTGTACAACGCCGCTGTTGCATAGTTGACAATATTTACTGAGCTGCTGCCACACGAGGTATTCGGGTGGTACTGAATCTGGTGCACTCCGGGCTGCTTCGCAAATGCCGCGGCCTTGTAGGCCTTCAGCTGTCGTGCCCCTAAATAAACTTGGTTGCCGAACCCGAGAGCATATTCGGCGCACGGTGCAGTATCGGGGCATGCCATGCCCATTGCCCGGTCAAGGGCCGCTTCACCCGGCGCCCGGCTGGAGACCAAGCCCTGTTCCTTTTGTAAAGTAACGAGAATTACTTTCGCGCTAATTCCACAAGCTACCTGTGCGCGATAAATGATGTCAGCAGCACTGAGGGTTCCCCCGGTGAACGCTTCACAGATGAGGTTTCCCGTCGTCTGCGATACATCCTTCGCGCGGCTGCTTACCGGAGCAGTAAGGACATTCAAACAGCGACCGTTGATGCACGTGCCAATTTTGGAATTCAGGAAAGCCTGAATCTCGTTTTTGGTCATCGCTTGACCGTCATAAAACAGGGCGTCGCTGATAATGTTTCCGGCGCTGAATTCAGAACCCGTAACGGCACTCGCCGGAGCGGGAGATGGCGCGACAATGAGTGTGCCAGCTAGCGCAAAACCTGCAAGAGCTGCGGCAAGCATTTTCAATCTGGTGCGGCTGTTGCCCATCACGATTGTCCCCCTACTGAACTGCCCAGTGCTAAGAAACACTAGACGTATCTCTAAACACTACGTTCCCTGACGCTCCTCCGCATCAGGATTGGCAATCTCCACCCCCGTTTTGGGCGCGAAAACTACTGGATTGTCGCCACATAGAGGGTTCCTTCGCCACGAAAACGCACCCTCCGCTCATGCTCAGTGATGAACGTAGCCTCTCCGCGCTTGAGCACCGTGGCGTTCTCTTCACCGTCAAGGGTGAAGTCCCCATCCACACAAACAGCGATTGCGGCGCCAACCAATTCCACAGTCTGATCACCCGTGAGTACGAGCAATTGGAAATCACGCACCGGTGGCTGGAAGACCTGAGCGGTCGACCCCAACGCTCGTGCGGGCAAATAGGGCACCGGGCTCGCCGAGAAATCAAGCACGCTCAGCAACTCGCGCACATCGACGTGCTTCGGAGTGAGACCGCCGCGCAATACGTTGTCGGAGGATGCCATCAATTCGATTCCCAAGCCCCCTAGATAGGCGTGGATGTTGCCAGCCGCCAAAAACAGGGCCTCGCCCTTCGCCAGAGTGACATGGTTGAGCATCAACGCGATAAGTACCCCTGCATCCCCGGGGTAATGCCCAGCGAGGGTGCGGACAAGCGCAAATTCTTCCCCGGCATCATCGGCGAGCGCGCTCACCAGTTTCACGAGCTCCGGCAAAGGGTCCCCCGCCGAGATCAGCCACTCGAACATCGCGCGCATATCGGTGTCGTCGCGAGCGAAAGCCAACCACTCGGTAAACAGAGCCGGCCTGGGGTTGGCGGTTGCGGCATCCAACTCAGCTAGTCGTTCAATGGATGCTCGGGTGTCGGCCATTGATCGAAAGCCGCACAGCGCCTCGAAGGTATCGCTTACTGCGACGATGAGTTCTGGCTTAGCGGAAGCATCTTTGTAGTTGCGGTGCCCCGCTGTGAGGGGAATGCCCTCAGCGTTCTCCCTGGCGAACCCCTCGACGGCTTGCTCAGGGGTGGGGTGTGCCTGCAGGGAGAGCGGCGCTCCAGCGGCAAGCACTTTCAGAAGGAACGGGAGCCGACTGTGACCGTAACCAAGGATGCGGGCAGCGTCCTGCTGGATCCACTCATTGAGATCTGTCGCTCCATCTGTCTGAGTTGGATCGACGATGACGCTCGGGCTCCCCGGATGCGCACCAAACCAGAGTTCAGCCTCAGGCTTTCCTGTCGGTTCCGTGCCCAATAGCGCGGATATTTCGCCAGCTGAACCCCACGCGTAATCACGGGGCGTGTTAGTGATGCCTACAAACATTCAGTCCACTCTTCTCTCAGCATTAGCCCAAAGTACCAACCGTCTAGAAGCGACGTGTACTCACGCTTTAGGATCACAGTGATTTCGATAAGCAATGGAGCGACGACTATGTCATTTGAGACCCTCAGCAGCGACTTCTACGGTTATGAGAATGCGCTGACCGATCAGGAAAAAGACACCATCCTGAAGCTGCGCGCATTTCTCGATAAAGAGGTGCGCCCGATTGCGAACGATCTGTGGGCAAAGGCCGAGTTCTTCGACCGCGACGTAGTCGTCAAGGGACTCGCTGACCTCGGGCTCTTCGGACTCCCCTGGGCTGAAACCCAGCAGTTCCCGAACTCTGCCGTGTTCCGCGGCTGGGTCGCCCTCGAACTGGCCCGCGTCGATGCCAGCGCTGCGACGCTCGTTGGCATGCAGAACGGCCTTGTCATGGGCTCCATCGGGGTCGCTGGTTCACAAGAGCAGCGCGACGAGTGGCTGCCCAAGTTCGCTTCCGGGGAGTTGCTCGGCGCCTTCGGACTCACCGAACCACTCTCGGGTTCCGACACTGCCCAAGGACTCCAGACCGTCGCCAAGCGTGACGGTGACAACTGGATCATCAACGGTGCGAAGCGCTGGATCGGCAACGGCTCCATCAGCGACGTCACCATCATTTGGGCTCGCGACGAAGCCGACAACCAGGTCAAGGGATTCATCGTTCCCACGAGCACCCCCGGCTATTCAGCGACGCGGATCGAGAACAAGCAAGCTCTGCGCATCGTGCAGAATGCTGACATTGTGCTCGAGAACGTTGTTGTTCCCGAAGCTAACCGTCTGCAGAAGTCCACATCATTCCGCGACACTGCCGCCGTGCTTCGACTCACTCGGGCCGAAGTCGCCTGGGCCGCCGTCGGAAACTCGATCGGCGCTTACGAAGCCGCCGTCAAGTACACCGGGGAGCGCATCCAATTCGGCAAGCCCATCAGTAGCCACCAGCTTGTTCAAGAACACCTCGCCAAGAGCCTCGGCAACATCACGGCATCCATCGGCATGGTTACCCGAGTTTCTGAGATGCTCGATGAGGGCACCCAAAAAGATGAGCACGCCGCGTTGGCTAAGGAATACACGGCCAGCCGGATGCGCGAGACCGTCGCTTGGTGCCGTGAAGTGCTCGGCGGCAATGGCATCGTTCTCGATTACGGCGTAATGCGTCACTTCGCGGATGCCGAAGCGATCTATTCGTATGAAGGAACTCGTGAAATGAATACGCTCATCGTGGGCCGTGCGATCACAGGTAAGGCAGCATTCGTCTAATCTTGCGTAATGCGACTGATTGAGCACCCACGGGCGCGGCCCTGGTACCTCGTTCTCTCGCTCTTGATTCTGTTCGGCGGAGATGCTTGGCGATTCTCTGTCGGCTGGGTGGTTTTCGGTGCCGTGGCAATTGCGATTGCCACGGCATCCGCAGTGATTCTGGTTCAGGCTCGGCACCGCTGGAGTATTGGCGGGCTGCCCTACCCCTTTGTTGTGTTCATGGCGTTGGCGACAGTGTCACTGGCCTGGTCGCAGTATCCGGCCGCGAGCGCCCTCGGTCTGCTGACGACTTGGCTCACGGTTCTGGGCGCACTAGCGCTGGCGATTAGCTTCACGTGGCAACAGTTGCTCGACGGGCTCGCTCGAGTACTGCGCATCTTGATCGCCGCATCACTCGTTTTCGAACTGATCATTGCGACAATAGTTCGCGGTCCGATCCTGCCGTGGACTGCTCAACCAGAAGTCGCGGTGCCCGGCTACGACACTATTCCGAAAATGCTCTACTGGTCGCGCAACGAGCTCTTCGAGACTTTCGATCAGGGGCGCATTCAGGGCATCGTTGGCAATGCCAACCATCTCGGATTTTTGGCTCTTCTTGGCCTGATTGCTTTTGCGATCCAATGGGCCACCGGGAGCGTGAGCAGGCGGTGGTCAATTTCGTGGATCGTGCTGGCCGCAGTCACTCTCTTCTTTACGCGTTCCGCGACGGTGACGGTGGCGCTAGCCGCTGTCGCCATCACTGCAGTGGGGTTATTCGTCATCCGTAGCCGTGGCAGTGAGCGTGGACGCCGCTGGAGCGCTGTGGGGTTTGTGGCTGTTGCTGGCGTCGGCGCCGCGGTTGGCTTCGCACTGCGGGGCACCATTTTCGAGTTGCTCGGCAAGAGCAGCGACCTCACCGGCCGCTCCGAGATCTGGCAAACGGTCATCGGGCTTGCCGAGCAACGTCCAGTGTTTGGTTGGGGCTGGATCAGCTTTTGGATGCCCTGGACCGAGCCATTCAAGGGGCTTGTTATTCGCAACGGTGTTGTTCAGGTTCAAGCTCATGACACGTGGCTTGATGTCTGGCTTCAACTAGGAATTGTGGGTGTCGTGGTCTTCGGCGCGCTCGTGGCTTCAGCCTTGCTGCGAGCTTGGCTTCTTGCCGTGGATCGCCCACGCACGATGCCCGGAGTAACAGATCCATATTCTGCGCTCACTTTCTTGCCCATTTTGATAATGGTCGCTCTGGTCGTGCAAAGCATCCCCGAGAGCCGGCTGATCGGCGAATACGCTCTCGCGATGCTCGTGATCATTGCGGTCAAGACGAAACGGCCCGACTGGACGGTCAGCATCACATGATTCAGCCTCCGCCCCGCTACCGAGCGATCATCGACACGGGCGCAACAGTGCTCGGTTCCGCTCGAGTGTCTTCGGTTCTCTCAACGGCGACAGTTGGTACAGCACTGTGCGCGTTTGCTCTTCGCAACACAATTGGCGGGCCAGGGCTGCTCGCCATTCTGGTCGTTCTTGTCTTGTTCGTCGGCGCATCGCTAGCAGCGCAGTGGGGCAACATCGGTTGGCGCGCACTCGTTCCGATTTCGTTGATGGTATTCACGCTGTGGTCCTGGCTCACGATCTTCTGGAGCCAATACCAGTGGGCATCCCTAGCAGCGCTGAGCTACCTGCTTGTATTCACAGTGCTGGGGATCTATATCGCTCTGGTGCGCGACACCATCCAGATTGTTCGCACTTTTGGGGATGTGATGCGGTTCGTTTTGGTCGTATCGATTGCTTTAGAGATCTTGACGGGACTTGTCTTTGATACCTCATTCAAGGCCCTGGCAATCGCTGGCAACCTCGGCATTGCGGAGCCAATCCAGGGCATCTTTGGCTCACGAAACCAACTGGGCGTCATCGCTGTCATTGCCCTAATCACGTTCGCAACCGAGCTGCGCACCAAGTCCCTCCAGCGCGGCTACGCTATCGGCTCACTTGTGCTCGCCGGTGTTGTGCTTGCTCTCTCCCAATCTCCCCTTGCCTTTGGTACTGCATTGGTCGTCTTGGCCGCTAGCGCCGCTCTCTATGCACTGCGCCGGGTTCCTTCCGGGCGACGCCGGTATTGGCAGTTCGTTTTGATCGGATTCGTTGCCGCTGGTGCGATCATCAGTTGGCTATCACGAGTCGCCATCGTTGCCTCATTTGATGCGAGCGGCGATCTCACCTATCGCTTGCGGGTGTGGCGTCAACTCTGGGACCTCGGTGAGGTACATCGCCTCGAAGGGTGGGGCTGGATCGGCGCGTGGAATGCTGATCTTGCACCGTTTACAGCGTTCGGAAACTTCGGGAGTCGCGTCCCTGGCTCGGCACACAACGCTTACCTCGACGTCTGGTTCCAACTGGGCTTGGTTGGCTTCCTAATTTTTATTGGACTCCTGGGGCTCGCCTTTATGCGCTCGTGGCTGCTGGCGTCACGTCGCCGCAGTGTCGTTTACGCGTGGCCCGCTTTGGTTCTCTTGACGCTCATCCTCAGTGCGAGCGCCGAAAGCTCGTTACTGATCGAGTTTGGATGGCTGACCTTTGTCGTGTGCTGCGTGAAGGCTGCGCGCGAACTCAGTTGGCGCAACGCTCTTGACACTAGAGGTAGTGCAACTTTTCGCTAACTAGCGACGACCGGCAAGTTCTTCGAAGTACTGTCGAGACTCCCACGCAGATGCGACAATGTCGGCTACCGAATAACGAGCCGTCCAACCTGTGAGTTTGCGGATCTCGTCGACGAGGCCAACGACCGCGGCAGGATCCCCATCACGACGGCAAGCGACTTTCGCTGAAATATCGCTCCCTGAAACCAAAATAATCGAGTCGACCATTGCTCGCACTGACGTTCCGACCCCCGTTCCCACGTTCAACACTTGATTACCTTGTCGTGCTGGAAGCGCGTCGAGGACTGCGAGATGGGCCTCAGCAACGTCACTAACGTGCACATAGTCACGCACGCATGTTCCATCATTGGTGTCATAGTCATCACCGAAGATCACGGGTGGCTCTCCGGCAGCAAGATTCTCGAAGCAGATGGGGATCAAGTTGAGCGATTGGGTGTCACCGAGCTCAGGGCTGCCAGCGCCGCCGACGTTAAAGTAGCGCAGGCTCGCAGCACGCAGAGGCCACGCGCGTGCTGCCGAAGTGATGAGCTGCTCGCCGATCAGCTTCGTAGCACCATACGGGTTTATAGGAGTCGTCGGCGCGTTCTCGTCGATTTCACCTGAGGCGTCGCCATACACTGCCGCAGACGATGAGAACACGAGTTTGTGGACTCCCGCTGATTCCATTGCCAAAAGAACTTGTGCGATTCCGGCCACGTTCTGCAGGTAATACCACGCTGGCTTCACGACGGATTCACCCACTTGCTTGTGTCCCGCAAAATGGATGACTGCATCAATTCGATAATTGCGCAAAATGTCCACAAGCTCAGGAACGCAATCGGAAACTAAGTTTAACTCGACTATTGGTGTTCCGGGGACGCGATCCCGATCGCCGGTAACGACATCATCGACGACCACTACGAAATCTCCACGTGCCTCGAGCAATCGGACTGTGTGGGCGCCGATGTAGCCGGTTCCTCCGGTGACAAGAACTCGCATCCGTCAATCTTACGAGACAGCGCCAGCTGTGCAGTTGCGAAAGAATGAAAGTACTACCCGCGTCCTAGGTTGACGCACTGAACTCAACTTTCGAGAAAATCTTTGAGAACGGCAGCCGAAAGCCGTCCGTCATGATTCTTAGAGACAAACTCGTAACCCGCTGCCGCGATCTCCTGATAGCGTTCGCGCTCACCAAGCACCGATCTAATCGTCTCTGCAAGTCGATCGGGCGCTGAATTTACAATGGGGAGTTCTACCCCAAGAGACGATTGTATGAATCCGGAGACTTGGTCCGTAATGTACGAGACAACCAAGCATCCAGCTGCCATACCTTCGCATGCTGCTACGCCATAGTTTCCGGTTCCGAGCGCGTCGACGAGTATGTCCGCATCCGCGAATACCGCTGGAAGTTCTTTGTTTGGGACCCCCGTTACACGTCGATAGTCAATCTCGCCTGCGTCGTGGAGTTCTACGAGCGCATTATCTACAAGATCAGTCCGCTTGATAACTTCTCGACTGGGAGCATGCACAACAACCGGAACCCGACGTTCCAAAGGCACTCGCTCGTTCGACCAGCGATTGACGTCTACAACCACTGGCAGCCACGTAGCGCCCGGGACTTCCAAAAGCAACGCGGGCGTGGAAACAAAAACCGGAAGATCCAGCTCACCGAGCAATCGCTGGTTAGCACTAGCGACATTTTCCATCGCGGTCACATCGACAGCGTTCATCACGTTGAATGGAGAAAATGGATGATTGGCGGCATGTCGAGATGGCAGTCTAATCTCGCTGCCGTGACATAACATTCCGACCGCGATTCCCGCGTTCTTGAGCGACGCGGCTTCTAGGGAAACGTCACCCCCAAACAAAGACCCAAATACGGGCCTACTTGCTTCGACGAGCAAATGAGACGCTGATCGAGACACGCTCGCGAAGTGCTTTCTCTGCCAACGCCGTGAGCTTTTTGCGACAACACGTCCCACGCGGAAGTCAGATTCGTACTTGCTGGGCACAGCGGCCACTTCCAGGTTGGAAGCACTCACACCCTCATTCAACTCCGCGGCGCGAGCCCAACGGAATCCTTGGCCCGCGAAATTTGCCGGCGCAATGTAAAGGATTCGGCGCGCAGGCACGAAACTCGGCACAGGCGGTACTTCAGTCCACTTATAACGGTGTTTACGCGGTCGCAAATGCGACCCGATCACTTCGGGGAGGGAATCGCGCAAATAGATTAGGGCTCGGAGCATAGTCTGCTTCATACTCACCAATTATCACAGAGACTGCGGTTGCGTTCTGAGGCTCCGGCGTTGAAAACGGCGAAGTTCGCGAGCCTGAGCGGTCGCCCTGCTAACTCAAGCACCAAGAGGTAGGATTCTGAGCAGTGCCCAACCACTTTGTTACTTGGAGATCTATGACTGTGCCCCGCGGCTTTGTACACGACACCGCAGATGTCGCCGACAGCGCGCTCATCTCAGAGGGATCCAAAGTTTGGCACTACGCACAAGTCCGCGAGCACGCCCAACTCGGCGAGAATTGCATCGTAGGTCGAGGCGCATACGTCGGCACCGGGGTCGAAGTTGGCCCCAACTGCAAAATCCAGAACTACGCTCTCGTCTATGAGCCGGCCAAGCTCGCCGCTGGCGTGTTCATCGGCCCAGCAGTCGTTCTGACCAACGACCACTTTCCGCGCGCTATCAACGCGGATGGCACCCCCAAGTTGGCGGATGATTGGCACCCTGTCGGGGTCGACATCCGCGAGGGAGCATCCATCGGCGCTAACGCAACGTGCATCGCGCCGTTGGTAATCGGGCGTTGGTCGCTAGTAGGTGCCGGTTCCGTCGTCGTCAAGGACGTGCCCGAATTCGCGCTCGTCGTTGGCAGCCCCGCTAAACGAGTCGGCTGGGTCGGCACTGCCGGGCATCCGCTAAAAGAGACAGCTCCTGGGGAATGGACTTGCCCGATAACCGACGCGAAATATCGCGAAATAGCTACCGACCAATTGATTGAGGTGCAGAGTAAGTGATTCCCGCAGCCAGGCCAGAAATCGGCCAAGAAGAACGCGATGCCGTTGACCGCGTAATGCGTTCAGGAATGCTTGCGCAAGGCCCAGAGGTTGCCGCGTTCGAGACTGAGTTCTCGGCAATCGTCGGCGGCGCACACTCCGTCGCCGTCAACTCGGGAACTTCCGCGCTTCATATGGCGTTCGTCGCTGCCGGAATTGGTCGAGGCGACGAAGTTATCGTTCCCTCGTTCAGTTTCGCCGCGACCGCGAACGCCGTTGCGCTTGCCGGTGCGACCCCCGTCTTCGTCGACATCGAGAAGGACTACTTCTCCATTGATCCCGCCGCAGTTGAAGCCGCGATCACGCCACAGACCCGGGCAATCATGCCTGTCCACCTTTACGGGCATCCGGCCCTCATGGTCGAGCTCACGGCTATCGCGAAGAAGCACGATCTGCTCGTCTTTGAGGATGCCGCCCAAGCACACGCCGCATCGGTCAATGGAATACCTGTCGGCAACTGGGGAATCGCCGGTTCTTTCTCGTTCTACCCCACCAAGAACATGACTTCAGGCGAGGGTGGGATGATCACGACCTCGTCCGACGAGCTGGCTCGCATGGCGCGCGTTCTGCGCAACCAGGGCATGGAACGTCGTTATGAGAATGAGGTCGTCGGCTTCAACACCCGCATGACGGATATTCACGCCGCGATTGGGCGAGTCCAGCTCAGAAAACTTGCCGGCTGGACCAAGCAGCGTCAAGATAACGCGCAGTTCTTCAACGAGAACCTCTCCGGTGTTGTCACTCCCCCAACCGCCGATGGCTCAGTCCACGTCTACCACCAGTACACGATCCGTGTCGTCGATCACGACCGCGATGCATTCGCGGAAGCACTCGCCGCTCGCGGAATTGGCACAGGCGTGTACTACCCAACACCGATCCACCGTCTGCCGTCGTTCAAGCTCGAACTCGACCTTCCTGTTACTGAAGAGGTCGCTACTCAAGCGCTCTCGTTGCCCGTCTACCCCTCGCTCACTCAGCAGGAACGTGACACCATCGTTGAGGCAGTAAACGACGTCGCAAAGGCAGGCAGCTAAATGACATTACGCGCAGGCGTTCTCGGCCTCGGAGTAATGGGCCGCCACCACAGCCGGGTTCTGAACGAACTAGAAGGCGTTGAGTTTCAGGGAGTCTATGACCCATCACCGGCAGTGGCCGACCAGATAGAAGGAAAGCCTGTTGTCCGTGATCTCGAGAAATTCCTCGACATGGGTTTCGACTACTGCGTTGTTGCAGCGCCAACCATTTATCACCTCGACATCGGCCGCACGCTTGCCGAGCGAGGCATCCACGCGCTGATCGAAAAGCCTGTGGCGTCGACAACAGCGGATGCAATCGCTCTGCGCGATCTCTTTGCTAATGCGGGACTCATTGGCGGCGTAGGCCACATCGAGCGTTACAATCCCGCACTGCAGTCAGCCCGGCAGCGAATCGAAGACGGACTGATCGGCGAGATCTATCAGGTCGCTACGCGCCGTCAAGGCCCGTTCCCTGGTCGCATCGCGGATGTTGGCGTGATCAAGGATCTCGCGAGCCACGACATCGACCTCACCGCTTGGGTAACTCAGCAAGAGTTCGTTACTGTCAACGCCCGCACGGCATTCCGCAGTGGACGCGAACACGAGGACATGCTCGTCGCTGTCGGCACCCTCAGCGATGGCACGATCACGAGTCACACGGTGAACTGGTTAACGCCGTTTAAGGAACGCACAACGATCATCACCGGTGAGAAGGGCGCGCTCGTTGCCGACACTCTCACTGCAGATCTGACTCATTACCAAAACGGTGTGATTCAAAACACGTGGGATGACATTTCTCGTTTCCGCGGTGTCAGCGAAGGAGACGTCACCCGTTTCGCGCTCGACAAGAAGGAACCGCTTCGGGCGGAACACGAAGCCTTCCGCGACGCCGTCATCACCGGCAATGTCGAAGGAATCGTTACTCTCGCCGAGGGTACAAACGTTGTGAAGATCGCCGAAGACATGGCTCTCGACGGACAGAACTACCGACTCTAAGCCAGAGTACCTAAGCGAAAGCGCGCTCACAAAGATGCTCACAAAGAGATGCGGCAAGCATCTGATTGGAAGCCGAGCCCACCGACTACATATTGCCGGGCGACTCTTCCGTCTCGCTTAGAAGTGCAAGCTTCCGTGCCAGTTGGGTTTGTTGCGCTTCCAGCTGGCGGAATCGGCGGTATGTCGTGGAGACGAAACCGACAAAAATAAGCACCAGCAGGTAGAGCAACAAGTCAGTACCGCGACCGATTCCAAAGAAGCGTGCGGCAACCGTCCAAATTTGCGGAAAGAAGACAGACGAGGCGGCGGCAAGAATGAAAAGCAGCATTACGATCCGACGAATCGCCTGATGCCGCGCTCCTCCACCTCGGAACATGAAGAACCCCGCCACTGAAATCGCAACGAGAGCGACGAGTTGGAAAATAATTGTCATGGGATCACCTAAATAAGAGTTCTACAAGAATATTGACCGAGTTGAGCAAGGATTGACCTTTTGCGCGCGAATAATCGGTGTACACGATATGGGTCGGGTGCTCTGCCCAACGAGCCTTGCGAGCACTCACCTGATCGATGAGCTCCGACGCGTGTGCCATGCGATTCTGTTCGAGATGAATCGACTCGAGCAAGTCTCGGCCGATCACGCGCAAACCGTTGTGCGCATCGGTAAGGCCCATGCCTGTAGTTATTCGGGTGTACAACGCGGCCATGCGAAGCACAGTTTTTTTCATCGGACTAAGTTTCGTGCGGTCGTCAAGAAACCTCGATCCGATCACGATGTCCAGCTCTTCACTTTCGAGACGTTTAACCATCTCAAGAGCGTCCGAGACGAGATGTTGGCCATCCGCGTCAAAGGTCACGACTGCCGACATTTCAGGGTCGCTCAGCGCGAAATCGAAACCAGTCTGCAAACTTGCTCCCTGCCCCAAGTTAATGGGGTGCTCCACAACTGCGGCCCCTGCGGCGCGAGCGTGAGCAACGGAATCATCAGAAGAGCCATCATCGACACAAACGACATGCGGAAATGTCGGAAGCAGACCAGCGATCACGGTGCCGATCATGGTTCCCTCGTTGTACATCGGAACAACAACCCAGATTCGGCCCATACGTGCAAGTTTCGCACAAGGAATGTGCTTGTGCGTGCCTTCCGATCCCGAGCTAAGCTGGTCAAGCAATGAAATGTGAACAAAGCCCTTCAAATCGAGGACCGTTGCCTCGCGTTTCGGATTCCGCGACCGCTCTTCGAATGCTGGTTAATCGCCTACACGCGACAACATGGCGCGGTGCGCGTCGCGGCGTTCGACAGTGAAATCACGTCGTGCGATCATTGCAACCCGTGTTTACGCCCCCGAAGGTACAGCCGCGGCTTTTCGACTAGCGAACCTCGCCCGCGGTCTTGAACGAGCTGGCTTCGAAGTTCTCGTTCTCACGACGAAGGCCCCGGACGCCACACGGAGCACCCGGACGGTGCGGCGCTGGCCAGTATTACGCGACAGCATGGGAGCGGTTCGTGGCTATCTCCAGTACGCCAGCTTTGACGTTCCGCTATTTTTCCGCTTACTCTTTGCGCCTCGCGCCGACGTAGTAGTCGTCGAGCCACCGCCGACAACGGGCTTCGTTTCGCGAATAGCCTGTTGGGTCCGCCGCACACCATACGTATATTTCTCTGCTGATGTAACGTCTGCAGCGGTAAGAGGTATAGGAGTTCCGCGAGCGATAGTCGAGCTTGTTACCGCTCTCGAGAAGTTCTCACTACGTGGTGCGGATGCCATCTTGGCGATTTCTGATCAGATTCGTGACGAGGTGGTGAAACTGGGCGCCGACGTCCGCAAAGTGACCGTCGTCGGCACAGGAATTGATACTGATATCTTTACCCCGAATGGGCCCAAGGTGGGCGCTGAGACCCCCTACTTCGTCTATGCCGGGATGATGTCTGAGTTCCAGGGAGCGCACGTTTTCGTCGATGCTTTCAAGATCGTTCAACAAGTGAAACCTGAAGCGCGACTGGTCATGTTCGGAGGCGGCGTCGATGTCGACGACCTCAAAATGCGTGCCAATTTCAGCAACGGCCAAATCGAGTTCCTCGGCAGCGTGCCTCCTGCGGAAGTCGCCGAATGGATGAGGTCAGCAACAGCAAGCTTGGCGTCAATCCGCCCAGGCCAAGGTTACGATTTCGCGTTTCCCACAAAGGCGCTGGCCAGCATTAGTTGTGGCGTTCCTGTGATCTACGCCGGACCTGGCCCACTTGCCGCCTTGATTCCGGACAACGAGCTCGGGTGGGCTACACCGTGGTCCACGGACGACGTGGCTGCTGCGATGCTCGAGGCTCTTGCTGCATCAACGGCATCACCGAACTTGAGGCTCGTCTCGTGGGTCGACAAGAACTACTCGCTGCGGGCAATGGCGGAGCGGGCCGCTAGCGCAATTTCAGTGGTAGTGGACACCCAGTCAGCTCGACATCGGCCGCGCTAGACTGCTCAGGCAGCTGACCTCGAAAACGGAGCTTTCCGCGTGAAAAAAACTTGGCGACTCTATCGCGCCGTTCTTGAAATTCTTCCCTCGCGCGCGACGCGTTTCTTAGTTGGTTATGCAGCGGCGCTCGCGCTACTCGCGGTGCTAGATGCTGCCGCCTTAGGACTCCTCGCCATTGTCTTGACTCCAATAATCACGAATGCGCCGCTCGCGCTTCCTGTAATCGGCTCGATCCCGAATGACTCGCTTATTTACGTGCTCGGGTTAGTTTGCTTGCTGATCGTTGCGAAAAGCGCGATGGCTCTCGGTCTCAATTGGCGGGCGACCCGCATATTCGCCGGTTACGAGCTCGAATTGGGTTCACGCTTGTTCGATAGCTACCTCAACTCGAGCTGGGTCGACAGACTAAAGCGCAACTCATCCGATGTCGTGCGATTGACTGACGGGAGCGTGTCTCTGACCATTGCTAGCTTCATTCTTCCCGCGACTACTCTCGTTGGTGAAGTGTTGAGCTTTTCGACCATCATCGTTGTCCTCACCGTCGCTCAACCATTCGTCGCAGCAATCACGGTTGTCTACCTCGGCCTCTTGGGCGCCGCACTGTTTTTCTGGGTTACAAAACGAGCACGAGTCGCCGGCCAGGTTTCGTTGCGCTATTCATTGCGAAGTTCCCGATTGATCACCGAAATGGTCGGTGCCCTCAAGGAAGTTACGCTTCGGGACAAAGCCGCCGTTGCAGGCTCCGTCGTACGCGAAAATCGCGTGCACACAACTCGCGCCCGCTCGAACGCACAGTTCTTGGCTCAGGTTCCGCGCTACGTGCTTGAGGCCGGGATTATCGGCGGCTTCGCCCTTGTTGGCGGGGTCGGGTATCTCATCGGCGGGATCGAAACGGCGACAACCGCGGTCGCACTATTTGGGTTGGCGGGTTTCAGGATGGCCCCATCAATTGTCCGCTTTCAGTCAGTTACCAATCAGATTACCGTCAGCACCCCGCACGCACAGCGCGTCGTTGACGAGATCGAGCGGTCGGAACTGGGAACGAAACACCTCGCGACGCGCCCGAACCGTGAATTGCCTGAAGAACCATCCAATCTGGAACTGCGGAACGTCACATTTCGCTACGACCCGACTGCCTCGGATGCCGTGACCAATGTCTCTCTCACTATTCCGTTTGGCACTACCGCGGCATTTGTAGGTTCATCGGGCGCCGGAAAATCCACAATCATCGACCTCATGCTCGGCCTTGTCGAGCCGACCAGTGGTGAAATTGCCGTCGACGGAGTTCCGCTACGAGAACTCACTCATGCCTGGCGCTCGCGCTTAGGCTACGTCCCGCAGGATGTCTCGCTGTTTGACGCATCAGTGGCACAAAACGTGGCACTAACCTGGACCAACGACTTCGATTCCGAACGTGTAAGGCGGGCTTTGGCCCAAGCACAAATGCTGGAAACCATCGAGTCTCGCCCGGGAGGAATCAACGCCGTGATCGGCGAACGCGGTCTAGCTCTATCGGGTGGCCAGCGTCAGCGTCTAGGAATAGCACGCGCCCTCTATGCCGACCCGCTCGTTCTTGTGATGGACGAAGCTACGAGTGCTCTCGACTCCGCGACAGAAGCTGCTGTAACAGAAGCAATTCGCAATCTTCGCGGATCAATGACGATCATCACGGTTGCCCACAGGCTTTCGACAGTCAAAGAGTCGGACACTATCTTTTATATGGAAGATGGGGACGTTTCTGCCCACGGAACCTTTGATGAGCTAGTAAAAAATGTCCCAGGGTTCGCAGTGCAAGCGCGGTTGGCCGGGCTAGCCGACGCAGACTAACCGCTGAACGCGTTGAGCAGTGAGTCCGCAACGTTTTTGGCTGCGTTGCCCACGCCGTAGGGAGTCTCATCGGTGCTCGCCGGCCGAGGGCGGGCGACATGGGCTTTGAGCGCAGACAGGTCTCGGTCAACGAGAACGTTCCACCCCAGTTCGACGGTCTCTACCCATTCTGTTTCCGGACGAATCGTCGTGCATGGTACGCGGAGCAAGAAAGCTTCCTTCTGAAGCCCCCCGGAGTCGGTGATTACGCCGGCACTCTGCATAACAGCGGCGACCAGTTGCGGATAACCGAGCGGAGAAATCGGGTGGATGTTTCCCTGCTGTAGCGAAATTCCGTACGATTCCGCCAGCGAGGCTAGGCGAGGATGGACGAGAAGCAGAACGGGTAGGTCAAGCGCTGCTAGCTGACTGATGATGGATGCCAGACGCTGAGGATCATCCGTGTTGTCCGGTCGGTGCAGCGTCGCTACGTAATAGTTGCCTGCTCGCATTTCCGCAGGCGGCGTTAGCCCATTTGCGCTGATCTGATCGCGAACAGTGTAGAGAACGTCCGTCATGACGTCACCAACGAGAACACTGCGTTCTGCTAATCCTTCGGTCTCAAGGTGCCCCATTGCTACAGCGGTCGGAGCTAAAAGCAAGTCTGAGGCATGGTCTGTAAGCACCCGATTGTGCTCCTCCGGCATCCGTCGATTGAAGGAGCGCAAGCCTGCTTCGAGGTGAGCTACAGGAATGTGCATCTTGACCGCGGCAATCGCAGCTGCGAGCGTCGAGTTCGTGTCTCCGTAGACCAGAACGCAGTCTGGTTGGTGAGTCTCAAAAACAGTCTCGAGCCCAGCTAGCATCGTTCCCGTCTGCGCTCCGTGCTTACCTGACCCTACAGCGAGGTTAACATCAGGTTCAGGGATGCCGAGATCGGTGAAGAATACGTCGGACATCATCGCGTCGTAGTGTTGCCCGGTATGCACCACAACGTGGTCAGCACGACTTTTCAAAGCGTGGGCAATCGGCGCAAGTTTCACAAACTGTGGGCGCGCACCCACGACACTCAGAATTCGCATTAGTCCAATCTAGTACGGACCACACACGTTCCGCGGCTTCGATACCCATAGGGCAGCGCAAGACTCATAGAATGAAGGGGATGAGTTCAACAGCTAGCGAAAACGATCCTGCCGATTCACAGCCACATCTGCTTTACGTCGCATGGGGATATCCCCCCTCACGCGGCGCCGGGATGTATCGAGCTCTGGCAACCGCAAACGCTTTCGCGCGCAATGGCTGGCGCGTGACTGTACTCACCGCGACGCGCGATACTTTTGAACGGCTGACGGGGAGTGATCCAGAAGCTGAACGCGCTATAGATTCAGCCATCAACGTCGTGCGCGTGCCCTTCGACCCTCAGCGGGGCGAGTCCAACCTCGCTGCATGGTCACGCGCTCGCGTCTTCTCGCCACTGTTGTGGAATTATCTTCGCTCGGTTCGAGCCCGATTTGGCTTTCCTGAGGCCGGTTACGCCTCGTGGCAGCAGCCGCTAGTTGCCGCAGCAAAGAAGATTCATGGCGCCACCCCGATTGACCTCGTCGTGGGTTCTGCAAACCCCAACGTGGACTTTGCGCCTGGCCGGTTTCTTTTTCTCAAGTACGGTGTCCCCTACGTTATGGACCACCGCGATGCATGGAACATGAACGTCTATACGGGCAAACGTGTGGGCACGCCAATGGGCCGTTCCAACCGCCTCGAGCGTGCGATGCTCGCCGATGCGGCTGAAGCCTGGTTCGTCAACAAAGCTATCCTCGATTGGCACGCTGAAGAGTACCCGGATCGAGCTGATGATTACCATGTCGTCGCAAATGGCTTCGATCCGATCTTCCTCGACGGCACAGCCGAGCGAGCTCCTGACCCAGCGCAGCTAGTGTTCGGCTACCTAGGCACCATCTACGGCCCGATTCCTCTTCGAGAGGCGCTAGAAGGTTGGAGGCTTGCCCGGGCTCGCTCTGAGCTCGTGAGCAACGCGAAGCTGGTTTTTAGGGGCCGACTGGGACATTTCGCAGAGCCAGACGCTGAAGCTGCTGCACTTCTCCAAGAATTTGCCGGTGACAACGTCAGCTATGAAGGCCCAGTGAGCAAAACACAAGTCACCGAAGTATATGCCTCGTTCGATGCCGTGCTTCTGATTATCAGCCGCAGCAAATTCGTGACGAGCGGCAAAGTTTTCGAGTATGCAGGCTCGGGGTTGCCGATCGCTGCGCTTCACCATCCGGAAACTGCCGCGACAGGTGTTCTCGCTGGTCACCCCGCACGTTTTTCAGTAAACGAGGTCACGCCAGAAGAGATTGCAACCGCTCTCATTGCGACCGGAGAACGAGCCGTGTCAATGACGCCAGAAGATCGAGAAGAAGCGAGAACCTGGGCACAGCATCTCGCGCGAGATGAACAATTGCTGCCGCGCATAGAGGCGCTCCGCAACATAGTAAAAGGAGCTTCCGTATGAGCGAAGCACGCTCGGTAGTAATTGTTTTCGGATCCGGTTTCGATGCTGCACAGCATTCGTCAGTAGCGGGCGAGAAATCCGTTCTACAACGGCTCATTGCTCAGAGCGATAAACCGACTGAATACTCGTTGATCTCAATGGGTTTCGACCGCCACATCGACGGAATAGTCAACCATGTCGATCTCACGAAGAATCGCCGAAGCCGATTCGACAGATTTCTTACGGCAAGTGGAGCTCAGAAACTACGAAATAGGTTGGCGGATATCTCGCTCGGGCGCCTGCTCAACAATATGGGGCCGCTCGACCCCAGCCGAGTTTTTTGGCGGGCAGTAAAGAGAAGTCCCGAAGCCCGAGCATTGCTACGCAACGCTGATGTCGTCATCGCCGCGGATCTCGCCGCCGTGAAGACTGCTTGGATCGCGCAGCGCCGATACCGCACTGCTGAGGCTCATTACGATCATCGAGCGGCCTCAGTCGGCGTGGCGTTCCAGCTCCCCACCCGTTAGGTCAAGAACGGCTTCAACACCTCGGCAGCAAACCGGCCATCGTGAACCTCATTGACAAATTCGATTCCAGCCTTTGCGTGTGCCCTCGCGGAATCAAAGTCGCTGAGTAGCGTGCGCAGGACCTCCTCGAGAGTACTGGCAGTAGCTTCGACAATCGGCAGAGATACACCACTGGCAGACTCAATATGCGAGCGGACTCCAGCGTCGACGTGCGCAACGACCACTCGACCTGCGGCCATCGCTTCGCAGGCGGCCACCCCGTAGTCTCCGAGCAGCAGCTGGTCAACGACAATGTCCGCATCTCGATATAGGGCGGGTACCTGATCAAAAGGCACTCCACTCACACGCCGGTATTCGATAAGGCCTTCTGACTGAAGACGCTCAAGTACGGGGTCTATGAACGCCGATCCTTTGAGCGCGGCGCTGCTTGGCGCATGAGCGACGACGGGGACACTGCGCAGGAAAGGTTGCATATCATTCGCCCACAGCTCTGTGTCGACGACAACGGGCAACCACGTCGCACTTGGCACGTCGCTCAAGAGTCCGGGTGTTGAAACTAGGACGGGCAACCTGAGACGTTTGAGCAGCGCTTGGTTGCCCGCAGCGACCGCTTCCAGGCCGGAGTAGTGGTTGGCACCGCCCTCTCCAAATGGCGAGTCGGGGTGGTCCGCCGCGTGACGACTCGGCAGTCGGATGTCTGTGCCATGACAGAGCATGAGAACTTTGAGCCCCGCGCTCCGCAGCTCGTCTATTTGAAGCTGAACGGACTCGTCGAGCAGCGCTCCGAATGGTTGCTTCTCTGCCTCGACCATCACGTGACTGAAGTGCTCATTGACGACTTGGCGCATCGCCCGCTGCCACCGAGTTGACGCAACGTACATTCCTAGAGGAACCACCACATCCGCTGGATGACTAAAGTCGGAACTGGTACGGACCACCAAGTTGACCGCCGCCGCGTCAGGCACATGAGTCGAAACAGCCTGAGCCCAGCGTTGTCCTTGGCCTGCGTAGTTAACTGGCAGCACCAAAAGCCGCGCTGCCCCTTTCAACTGTGGCGGCAGCGGAAGAGACATAGAGGCGTCATACCGAAATGGGGTCGGAAGTACCCGTGCCCGAATCGCTTCGGGCAGCATGCGAAGTATCCGCGCAGCCGCCCACTTAGATCCGTACCGCAATCGCGATTTCAATGCACTCACACCTCAAGATTAGCGTTTGCAACGAGATAGGCTGCACAGCCACAATGGGGCGCCCGCTCGCACGGCCGCATAGACTGGGACTCTTCGTCGTGGGAGTGAACTCCCTCAACACAAAGGACGCTATTTCGTGAAGATCGCAGTTGTTGCTCTCGGTAAAATCGGCCTCCCCTTGGCCGTTCAGTTCGCCTCAAAGGGACACGACGTTGTAGGCGTTGATATCAACGCCGAGTTCGTCGACCTTATCAATAAGGGCATCGAACCCTTCCCTGGTGAAGCGCACCTGCAAGAACACCTGAGCGAACTAGTACCCGCGGGCAAGCTCCGTGCAACCACCGACTATGCGGACGCTATCCCCGGCGCTGACGCTGTGGTACTCGTTGTGCCGTTGTTCGTCGACAAAGATGCGAAGCCTGATTTCGGGTGGATGGATGTCGCGACTCGCTCCCTCGGCGAGCACCTCACCGCTGGCACTCTCGTGTCCTACGAGACGACGCTCCCGGTTGGAACCACTCGCAACCGTTGGAAACCGCTGCTCGAAGAGGTATCGGGCCTCACCGAGGGCAAAGACTTTCACCTTGTCTTCTCCCCCGAACGTGTGCTCACCGGCCGCGTATTTGAAGACTTGCGGAAGTACCCGAAGCTTGTTGGTGGGCTTTCGGCCGAGGGCGCTGCGATGGCTACTGACTTCTACAACGCTGTTCTCGACTTTGACGAACGCCCCGACCTCGCCCGAGAAAACGGCGTCTGGGATCTCGGTTCGGCCGAAGCCTCCGAACTGGCCAAGCTGGCCGAAACCACCTACCGTGATGTCAACATCGGCCTCGCAAACCAGTTCGCACGATTTGCTGGCAACAATGGTATCGATGTTTACGCCGTCATTCAGGCTACGAACTCTCAGCCGTTCAGCCACATCCACCAGCCAGGAATCGCCGTGGGTGGACACTGTATTCCGGTTTACCCTCGCTTGTACCTGTGGAACGACCCCGAGGCCACCATCGTGCGTGCTGCGCGGGAAGCTAACGCGGGAATGCCGGACTACACGATCGGCTTGCTGGAAGGCGCTCACGGCGACCTCACTGGAGCGCGCGTCGTCGTTCTCGGTGCTGCGTACCGCGGCGAGGTCAAAGAGACTGCATTCTCCGGTGTATTCGCTGCCGTGGATGCGCTCACCTCACGGGGAGCTACCGTGCTCGTGCACGACCCGCTCTACACCGATGACGAACTCACCAAACTCGGTTTCACGCCCTACCACTACGGTGAGCCGCTTGACGCAGCCGTGGTCCAGGCTGACCACCAGGAGTACCGCAGCCTGAGCGCGGAGCAACTGCCCGGAATCCGTACGTTCGTTGATGGACGTCGTGTGAGCAGCGCCGAGCAGTGGCCCGGGGTCACCTACCGCGTTATCGGGAAGCCGACAGCGTAGCTTCGTTCTCGCGGTCTATCTCGAGTGCTTTGGCATTCGAGATAGACATCTCCCGCACAAGGACGAGTATTAGTCCAGCAAAAGCGAGCGATCCAATACCCCAGACGACCATGGGACCGGGCACTCCCGACCAGAACCATTCTGCGCCAGCATTCAGGTTCCAGCCAGGAACATCGTTGCCGGTCACATAACGACGCATATTCATGTGGAGTGCAACAAGGTTTGCGGCGCTCAGCGCTATCACGACGCCAATAGTCTGCACTCGTCCGAGAGCGAATCTGTTGCGTCCTGCTTGAATCACCAAAAGCCCGCCCATGAGCACGATGAGCGGCAGAATGTAACGCGGTTGCACCTGCTCGCCTACTTTGTCCCCGCCCTGAGTGAGCACGTAGGTCGGAAGCACCCACAGCACGAAACCTACCCCCGCGACAGCGATCGCCTTGCGGACGTTCAGCACAGAGAGCCCCACAAAGCCGACACCGACGAACGCCGCGAGAGCGAGGAAAGTGACGGAGGCTGGAATGGGCGTATCGAGCCAGCCGAGAGCCCAACCGCCAAACGATCCGATCCACAACGACGGAACATTAAGAAGGTTGTAGGCGAGCAGCCCAAAACCGCCCAAGCTGTCCGCTGCGGTAGCGGTCTGTTGAGCTGCAGGTCCAGCTTCTGCGCCGCCAAAACCATTGACTCCAGCAGCGGTCTGCCGAGCACCTAGGAAAAAAACAGCGGCCACCAAGGTCATCGCGACGGGCAAAAGCGTCAACAGCCAGAATCGTTTGGTGTTCTCAAATGCGAGAATCGCCGCGACCCCGAGAGCACCAACGACGTAGAGCGCGGCATCACCCCGCGACCCCGCCGCCATCAAAACTGAAACCACCACAAGTGCTGCGGAAGCCCAGCGGCGCGCTTTCGTGCGCGCGTCATAAAAGCTCAACATTGCCAGCCACGCCGACCCGACGCCCGTAACTGCCCACCCGCTTGGGTTGTTTGATGCCACTAAGAAGATGCCTAACGGCAGAGTGCTGATGAGCCAGCCCCATACGAGAGCCGGCCTGCGATTGCGGGGCAATAGTACATAGAGTGCCGACGTGATCCCGACGAACAAAGCAACGTTAAATAGTCGCATCGCCATCACCGAGAAGTGCTCGTCGGGCCCCACGAAAATACTCATAACGGCGTAGTAAACCGGCGGGTAAGCCCCCACAAAGTTTCCGCGCTTTGTCTCGACGAGAGTTTCGCTGTCGAAATCGAGACGATTTTGACACGCTGCGCTCTCCTCGCTGTAGAACGCGTAACAAGGAGAACTCAGAACCGCCTGCGGCACCATCCGAGTCGAGTCCGCTGAACCTGGCGCACAGTAAGCGTCATCGCCCGTCGCGCACCAAATACTGACCAAGTGATAGTCATCATCGGGCGCTGCACCCATCGGAGATGCGAACGCCCAAGAGGAAAGGGCAAGCAACGCCAAAACCGGAGCTAAGTAAATGACGCGAAAACGGTGGAGAAATCGAGTACGCGCGGACGCGACAACAGATTCAGAGCGGCCGGGTAGCATCCGTACAGGCTATCTCAGAGAGCGCGAACGCTGGGGTCGCCGTGCAGAATGGTCTGCCCCGAGAGCATCAGTCAAGGCTGGAGCTGTCGTTCGGTGTAAGGGAAGCAACACGACGAGCGCCGCAGTAAAGCAGAGCGAGCCAACCAGCCACACCACATTGGGCGTGATAGCCAACGCCCACCACCACTCGCGGCCCGCATCAAGGTTCGGACTTAGCGCATCGATTCCGGTGACGTAGCGGCGGATGTTGAGGTACAGCGCGATGAACTGAGCGCCAGACAGTGCGGCAACAATTGCCCACACTTGCACACGGGAGATGTGCACAAACTGGCCTCGTGCGGTGAAAAACACCGCGCCCACGAAGACAATGATCAAAGGCAACAAGTATCGGGGCTGATAGTCATCACCGACGTCTTTTCCGGCGAGCACGAGAAGCGCAACGGGAATCATGGCAAGCGCTGCAGCCCCCAGCGCCACAACGAGAGTCTTTCTCCCCGAAGATGCGCGCGCAGCAACAAAACCTGCCCCGATAAGCGCGGCAACACCGCTCACCCACACGATCGCGGGCATCGACGTATCGAGCCATCCCAGTCCCCACGACTGCCCAAAGATGCCCGTCCAAATCGATGGAACCTCCGTGAGGTTATAAGCGATTCGGGGCAGGATGACGCCCAGCCCCAGCTGCTCATCCACTCCGCTCGTTACGGCGTCCGCTGATCGTGAAGCACGGAACAAGAGTGCACAAATGACAAACCCGGCAACCGGCAGCAGCGATGAAAGCCAGAAACGTCGAGTGTTGCGTGCCACAAGGAACACAGCAGCAAAGACCGCAACCACGAAGAGGACAGTCGCATCACTACGAGAACCGGATGCCATGACCGCCGAAAGCAGGAAGAGTGCGCCAAGAGCTATCCGCTTTCGCCCGTTCGCTTCGTAGAAGCCAAGCAGGGCGAGCCACCCGTAGCCGACGCCCATAAGAGCCCACGAGCTTGGGTTGGTTGACGAGAGCACGAATAGTCCGAGGGGGACTGTCGTGAGCGCCCATTGCCAGACCACAATTTGCCGACGGTTGACTGGCAGAAGCAGGTAGAGCGCGACGCCCAGTCCCACGAATAGTGCGATATTGATGAGGCGCATTATCAGAACGGAAGCATGAACATCCGGCCCAACAAAGACGCTCATGGCACCGTAATAGACAACAGGGTAGCCGCCAGCAAAATTGCCCCGCGCAGTCTCTTTGGTGGGACCCGCCGCGAAATCGATGCGGTCTTGACAGCCGGCGCTCTTGTCGGCGTCGTAGGCGAAGCAGGCAGGATCGCCCACTGCAGGGGGAACAAGTCTTGTGCCCGAGTCTCCGCTGGACGCACAGTAGTCGGCGTTACCGGTCGCGCACCAAATACTGGTCAGGTGAAAATCGTCATCGGGACTTGAGCCAACGGGCGAAGACAGCGCCCACGCCGCAAGAGCAACGAACACCAATAAGGGCGCCACAAGCAGCCCGATTCGACGGTCTGACCGTGAGAGAACGGAACGCAGGCCAGTCAACATTGCTCAAAGCTAACGGCAGTAAACTTTGAGATTGCTGTGAACGAGAGCTATCGCCGCACCCGGGCGACCGCTTTGTCTACCGTCGCCTTCACACCCGTATGGCGCAAGTGATGCCAGGCCATCCGGAGATCATGGCGCAGACCATAAGGTTTGCGCACTTTTCGGCCAAGCGTGACGCCACGACGACGCGTTGCAGCGTGGTCTGCGGCGTGCTGCGGGTTGGCAACAAAATTCACCAAGGGCGCGAGCGTGCGCTCCCAGTAGAAGTCCTCACGAACCCGAGCGACGTTCTGCTTGCACTCGGCAATGAACGCTTCGTCGTAGAGAACACGGTCGAGGGCTGCGGCGAGAGCATCCGCGTCTTGGGCAGGCACGGTGAGCCCCAACCCCTCGGTTTCAATCAGGTCAGCAAAGCTGTCACCCTCGGTAACCACCATCGGCAAGCCAGCCCACAGGTAGTCGAGGATGCGCGTGCGGAACGAGAACGTCGTCTCGATATGCGACATGTGAGTGCTCACGCCGGCATCCGCTTCGGTCAGGTAGTTCTGGCGGTCGGCATAGTCGACCCACTCCTCGTTGAAGAACACCGAGGTGTTGAGGGCACCAAGTTCGCTCGCAAGATCGTGCGATTCGCGCACGATACCCATCTGGTCGACTCCCGGATGCCGGGTGCCGAGAAAGTAGAGCTTGGCCGTATCGCGAGTTTCAGCCAGTTTCGCAACGGCGCGGATCAGAGTCTTAGGGTCGAACCAGCTGTAGACGCCGCCGCCCCAAATCATGAGCTTGTCGTCGGCGTTGATGCCAGGCAGAACAGCCTTGAGGGTGTCGCGCTCGTGGGCGGGTGGTGTGTGCTCGAGCCCGAATGGCACGACACTCAGGAGACCTTCGAGATGCGGATCGTTTTCGTAGGTGGTGGGACTGAGGCGCCCCAGGGCGGCCATCTGGCCGAAGTAAAAGAGGCGCTGCCGTTCGGAGGCGCACATGAAGAAGTCACCGAGCGCGAGTTGCTCGTTGAGCACCTCAGTGGCCGTCGTGACGCGAAGCTCCCACGTGGCCCTCGCGAGCTCGCGGCCCTGCTCAAGCATCTCGAGGTGCATGGGGTCATAAATGTCGACCACGGTGATCTTGTCTGTCGTGCGCAACACCTCGAACTGACGCATCGCGTGCCCTTGGAAGACAACGACATCGCACCACTGCTCAAGCTTCGCAAAGGCGTCGTTCTCCCCCGGCGTCACAAGCGTGAGCTCAAAAGGAGCATCCACCGTCTGCAGCTTGGTGGTCGTCATGAGCGTGACCTCGTTGCCCGCTTCGGCGAGCGCGAGAGCCATATTCCACGAGCGAATCGCGGGCCCGGCCATCCGGGGACCAATCGGGTCTCCCGTGATGATCAGTACTCGAGTCACTTCGCCGCCGCCAACAGTCCTTCGAGGTAGACGCCATAGCCGCTCTTGACGAGAGGTGCTGCGAGGGTGGCGAGCTGGTCATCCGATATCCAGCCGGCACGCCACGCGATCTCTTCGATGCAGCCGATCTTGTAGCCCTGGCGGTCTTCGATGACGCGCACAAACTCGGTGGCCTGCACCATGGACTCAAACGTTCCCGTGTCGAGCCAGGCGGTGCCACGGTCGAGTACGTTGACCTGGAGCTGACCACGATTAAGGTAGTGCTCGTTGATGGTCGAGATTTCGAGTTCGCCACGCGCGCTCGGCGTGATCGACTTGGCAATCTCAATGACCGAGT
The DNA here is from genome assembly GCF_053580035.1 of Rhodoglobus sp. NCBI lineage: Bacteria > Bacillati > Actinomycetota > Actinomycetes > Micrococcales > Microbacteriaceae > Rhodoglobus > Rhodoglobus sp. The sequence continues at coordinate 878,580 of NZ_JBMDVL010000001.1, forward strand.
TGTCGTAGAAGTAGAGTCCGGGAACGGCGTAGTTGCTCTTCGGCTCGAGGGGCTTCTCTTCGATCGACTGGGCGATGAAATTCTCGTCAAACTCGACAACGCCGTAGGCCCGCGGATTGCGCACGTGGTACGCGAAAATGAGCGAACCATCGACGTCATTGTGCTTGCGCAGGTTCGATCCGAGCCCCACACCGTGAAAAATGTTGTCGCCAAGAACGAGAGCGACCTTCTCGTCACCGATGAACTCTTCACCAATGATGAACGCCTGCGCGAGTCCATCCGGTGACGGCTGCACGGCATACGTGAGCTCGATGCCGAGTTCACTGCCATCGCCAAGCAGACGCTGGAACTGCGGCTGGTCATCCGGTGTCGTAATGATCAATATTTCGCGGATGCCCGCGCTCATGAGAGTCGACAAGGGGTAGTAGACCATGGGCTTGTCGTAGATGGGCATGAGCTGCTTGGAGATGCCCTTGGTGATGGGCCAGAGCCGCGTTCCGCTGCCGCCGGCCAGAATGATTCCGCGCATTAGTTGCGTTCCTTTCGGTTCGCCTCGTAGTACTCCTTCACGGCAGCGTACGACGGCAGGGAGCCATCGGCGAGGCGCTCGGAAAGAGTGGGCGCAATTTTGTCTTTGGGCGAAAGAACTAGGTCGCCAAGTTCGGGAGGGAACACCAAACCGATCTCAGGGTCGAGCACGTTGATGTCGTGTTCAGCACCGGGCTTGTACACGTCGCTCACCAAGTAAGTGAGGGTGGCGTCATCGGTGAGCGCAATGAAGGCATGGCCAAGACCCTCAGCGACATAAACGGCACGACGGTCGACGGTGTCGAGAATGACAGAGTCCCACTGGCCAAACGTCGGCGAACCCTCACGGATGTCGACCACGAAGTCGATGCCGCGGCCGTGCGTGACCGTGACATATTTGCCTTGCCCTGGAGGAACATCCGCATAGTGGATGCCCCGCACAACGCCGCGCTGCGAAACCGACGTATTGGCCTGCCGAAGGTCGAGCGGGTGCCCCACTACCTCTTCGAGCTTGTCGAAGCGGTACCACTCCAAGAAAACGCCGCGGTCGTCAGCGAATTGTTTAGGGGTGATTTCGTAGGAATCAGGCACCGAGAGTTCACGTATCTGCACACCCGGAATCCTACCCGGCGAGGCTTGGAACTCAGTTCAGCGTTCCGCTGCGGGCAATCCGGTGACGTATGAGCTAGACACGGATCTGTCGAACCCGCGTGATATCCGCGCCGACTCAGTCCACGGGTTGCAGAACGTCGCGCACAGCATCGAGCGGGCCACGAGAGTACCGACCGTAGCTACCGGCGAAGAGGGCACGCGTCACTGCAGGAATCCGTCGCATCCGCTTCTCGGGTAGGGCATTTCGCATACGTTCATGCTCCAACTTGGCGAGCGCGCGGTTCACTTTGTCGTCGCTCACCCGGGAGCCGAGTCGCTGTAGCCGATCGACCAGTACCGAGATGTTGGTCTCGAGACGAGCGTTTCTCGCGCGACGCGGTTCCATCATTCGCCCAAATTTGCCGGCAAGCGTCAATTTCGTCGCGCCGATTTGGTTCGCTCCGTGCTGACGGTAGTCAATGGTTGGCTGCTCAATGAAGTCGGTCGAGGCGACAGCGGCCGCAATCACGCCAAGCCATTCATCGTGCACCCACGACGGAGGAAATGGCGCGGCATATTCCACGAGGCTGCGACGAAAGACTGTGCAGGCGCCCGTAACCAGATTGCGGCGAAGTAATACCGAAAATGCGTCACCGGCATGGATGCTCGCCGCCTCGACTGCGTTCACTCCCAGCGCCTCGGCGAGAGTGTGACCGAGCGGCTCCCCCGCGGCATCAACGAGTCGAGCATCACTGTGCAGAAGGGCGACAGTCGGATGCGCTGCGAACTGCTCCCCAAAGAGCGCGAGGCGCCCCGCATGCCAGAGGTCATCCTGATCGCTCAAGGCGATGAAGTCACCGGTGCAAGCCCGAATAGCCTGCTCAAAGTTCTTGGTTACGCCCAGTGGCGGAATGTTTTCGAACACCGTGAGTTCAACGGCGGGATAGCGGGCCGCAACTTCGCGAACGTGGGCGATCGTGTCGTCGCTAGAGGCGTCATCCGACACGACAAGTTGCGTCGGCGCCGGCACTTGCTCAAGGATGCTGACAAGTTGTTCCCGGATGTAGGTTGCGCCGTTGTGAGTGCAGAGGGCCACCGAGATGGACGGGGTGGGCTCTGTTGCGCTCATTGCTCCAGCCTACGGCTCGCACCCGGCGGTATTGCGCAACGCCAAGCCAACTATCATTGTGGAGTTATGCCTGCCGATTCCACCCCAGGGGTGCTCCCCCGCGTCGCAGTGCTGCTGGCGACCCACAACGGTCGCCGCTGGCTTCCCGAACAGCTCGAGAGTGTGTTTGCTCAGCAGGGCGTGGATGTCGAAGTGTTCGCGCGAGACGACGCATCAACGGATGGCACTGCCGAATGGCTTGCCGAATGTGCCGCCTCAGAGCCACGCCTCACAATCATCCCCAGCGACGGCGCTTCTGGCAGTGCCGCCGCCAACTTTTACCGCCTCATTCAGCTCGTTCCCGCTGATCGCGAGTATTACGCATTCTCTGATCAGGATGACATTTGGGTACCGACCAAACTTGCTTCCCATGTACGGCTGAGCGCCGCTTTGGGGGTCGATGGTGTCTCGTCAAACGTGACGTCATTCACGCCAGACGGCGGACAGAGTCTGGTGAAGAAAGACTTTCCCCAGCGCCGCTTCGATTATTTGCTTGAGAGCCCGGGTCCTGGCTCGACTTTCCTCATGTCCAATCGTCTTGTGGCCTTGGCGCGGGACTATTTGGACTCTCCAGAAACGACGAAACCACCTCAGTATCACGACTGGTTGCTCTATGTCTTGGCGAGGGCACACGGCTGGACGTGGCACATCGATGCGGTGCCGACCGTCGAATACCGTCAACACGACGCCAATGTCATGGGCGCCAATGTGGGGGCACGCTCCGCCCTGTCACGGCTCTCGTTGGTTCGCGAACAGTGGCACCGCGGTCAAGCACGGCTCTTGACGCGCGTCGCGCTCAGCGTTGCCGACGATGAACACCGCCCCGAATTGCTCCGGATGCGCGACCTCGTCGAACACCGAAACCTCCGAGCCCGATTCGCTCTGGCTCGCCGCGCGTCACAACTCAGGCGACGCCCAAGAGATCAGTGGATAATTGCGCTGTTGATCGGCGCTGGTGTCTGGTGAACAAACTGTCTGTCGCACACAACGAAAGTAACTCTATGAAGATTCTCGTCGTCGGCGGTAGTGGCTTTATCGGCACTCGCCTTCTTGAAACCTTGAGCGAACAGGGTCACAAGTTCACGAACTTCGACCGCCACATTTCGACTCGCTTTCCAGAACAGTCCATTGCCGGCGATGTTCGCTCGGCAGAAGAGCTCACCGCAGCGAGCGCCGGTCACGACGCAATCATCAACCTTGCTGCCGAACACCGTGACGATGTGACCCCGTTGAGCCTCTACACCGAGGTAAATGTCGGTGGCGCACATGCTCTCGTCGCCGCAGCAGAAGCCAATGGCATCAATCGCATCGTTTTTACGAGCACGGTCGCGCTGTACGGACTCGACAAGAACAATGCTGCCGAAGATTCCGTGCCGGAGCCGTTCAACGAATACGGCCGCTCCAAGTTAGCCGCCGAAGTCGTCTTTAGCGCTTGGGCGAACGCGGATGCCTCACGTTCGTTGGCAATTGTTCGCCCGTCTGTGGTGTTCGGAGAAGGCAACCGCGGCAACGTCTACAATCTCGCCAAGCAGGTTTCTTCTGGACGATTCATCATGGTCGGCAAGGGCGAGAACAAAAAGTCGATGGCCTACGTCGGCAACATCGTTGGGTACATTGCGAGTCGCCTTGATGCCCCCGCCGGAATCGAGATCCGTAACTTTGCTGACAAACCTGACCTCTCGACCAAGGATCTCATCTCGATTCTTCGCGATGAGATGAATGTTCATGCTGCTAGCGGTCTGCGGTTGCCATTGGGGCTGGGGATAGCGGCTGGCTACGTTTTCGATGCTGCCGCTAAAATCACCCGACGCACTTTTCCGATTAGTGCGGTGCGCATTCGCAAGTTTGCCGCGGATACAACCGTGAATACTGACCGACTACGCGACTCCGGCTACACGGCTACCTATAGCTTGCAGGAAGCTCTCAAACGAACCCTCGCGTCTGAGTTTCCGGCCACCGGCGCCTCGACTCACAACTCCAGCTCACCGCGTAACAACGACAGGAACCCCTCATGAAAATTCTCGTGACCGGCGGTGCCGGATTCATCGGCTCCAATTTTGTTCGTCGCACAATCGAAGATGCCTACCCCGGTCTCGAGGGTGCCGATGTTGTCGTTCTCGATGCTTTGACCTACTCGGGCAACCGTGCGAATCTCGCTCCTGTTGCTGATTCCCCTCGCTTCACGTTCGTCGAAGGCGACATCCGCGATGCTGACCTGCTCGACGGGATCCTTGGCGACATCGATGCGATTGTGCATTTCGCCGCCGAATCCCATGTTGACCGTTCGGTACGCGATGCGAGCGCTTTCGTCGAAACCAACGTTCTTGGCACCCAACGACTGCTCGATGCAGCACTACGAGCCAAAACTCCCCGTTTCGTTCACGTCTCCACTGATGAGGTTTACGGGTCGATTGCCGAGGGCTCGTGGGATGAACAGCGGCCGCTCGAGCCCAACTCGCCATACTCCGCGTCGAAGGCAGGTAGCGATCTTCTCGCGCGCAGCTACTTCCGCACTCACGGAATGAACCTCTCGATCACACGATGCTCGAACAACTATGGGCCCTATCACTTTCCCGAGAAACTGATTCCGCTGTTCGTCACCAATCTCATTGACGGCAAGCACGTTCCCCTCTATGGCGAAGGCAACAACATCCGCGACTGGCTCCACGTTGACGACCACTGCCGCGGAATCGCGCTCGTAGTCACGGGTGGCCGCGCAGGAGAGATCTACAATATCGGCGGCGGCACCGAGCTCACCAATAAAGAACTCACCCAAATGCTCCTCGATCACACCGGAACCGACTGGTCGTCTGTCGACCGCGTCGAGGACCGGCTCGGTCACGACCTCCGCTACAGCGTCGACATTTCCAAGATCAGCGCTGAGCTCGGTTATGCCCCTCAGGTTCCGTTCGAGAAGGGCCTCGCAGACGTAGTGCAGTGGTACCGGGACAACCGCGAGTGGTGGGAACCGCTCAAGGAAAAGGCCGCCCTGTGACCCGGATTGCCGTTGTCGGTGCCGGCGGGATGCTCGGCACTGACCTCATGCACGCTCTGAGTGGCCGCGACGCCACTGCTCTGACGCGCAATGAGCTCGACATTACCGACCGCGAAGCCGCCCTCGAAGTTCTGAGCGGTTACGACGTGATCGTCAACACCTCTGCTTACACCCGAGTGGATGATGCAGAAACCGACGAAGAGAACGCCAACGCCGTGAACGCGGTTGGCCCTCATAACCTCGCCATCGCCGCCGCACAGCACGGGTCACGACTTGTGCAGCTCTCGACGGACTACGTCTTCGACGGCACCGCTACTGAGCCTTATGCAGAAGATTCGCCGCGGCATCCAGTGTCAGCGTATGGCCGCACAAAGGCGGCTGGTGAGCTGCTGGCCCTTGAGCACAATCCTGGGCGAACCACCATTGTGCGCACCGCCTGGCTGTATGGAACGAAGGGCTCAAGCTTTCCCCGAACGATGCTGAAGCTGGCAGCGGATCGCGAGACACTCGACGTCGTGAATGATCAGCATGGTCAGCCGACGTGGACCGGCGATCTCGCCGCTCAGCTTGTGACCCTCATCGATGCCGGAACGCCTGCTGGCATCTTCCACGGCACCAACTCTGGTCGCGCTTCGTGGTTCGATCTTGCGCAGGCAGTTTTCGTTTGTGCCGGGCTTGATCCTGATAGGGTCAAGCCGACCGACAGTTCAGCTTTCCAACGGCCTGCGCCGCGACCAAGCTTTTCTGTTCTTGGCCACCAGGCATGGCTCGACGCGGGGATTGAGCCGATGCGCGATTGGAAACAGGCTCTTCAAGCCGCCTTTGATTCAGGAGCATTGACTGCAGAATGACCACTCTCCGCGTCATCATCGACGAGATGCTCTCGCCTACTCATGGCAGTGTCGCCCGATATTCAGAAGAGTTGACGCGGGGACTTATTGCCAGCGCACCGAGCAATTGCTTTGTTGAGGGCTTCGTCTCTGCCTCGACCGAAGAGGAATATGCCCTCATCGAGGCGCGTCTGCCCAACCTTGCGAAGCTTCACAAGAGTGCCCTGAGCCGTCGCGAACTTCGCGCATCGTGGCAACACGGGTTCACGAAGGTCCCGGGCAGCGGCATGCTTCATGCGCCAAGCTTGCTTGCACCGCTTCGTCGTCATGATCGCCTCAATCGCGGTGATCAGATCGTCGTTACCGTGCATGACACGGTGGCCTGGACGCGGCCAGAGTCGATCGGGAGCCGTCAGGCCGGCTGGAGTCGCGCGATGCTCAAGCGCGCAGAAAAGTATGCCGATGCGATCGTTGTCCCCAGCCACACGGTTGCGCAACAACTCGAGGGCATCGCCAATTTTGGCGACCGCGTACGGGTCATTAGCGGCGCCGCAAGCACTAGCCTCCGGGTGCCAGATAACGTCGAAGAACGCGCAGCAGAGCTTGAACTTCCAGAGCGATTCTTGCTCGCCATCGGCGGCCTCGAACCGCATCGGGGAATGGATCACCTGATCCGCGCCCTTCGCGACCTCGATGACGACGTCGTCCTGCTGATGGTGGGGCCAGAGCCCGAGGATGAGGCTGTCGCGGCCTTCGTCGAGGCAGAGGGCGTCAGCGCGGAGCGCGTTCGCTGCCTAGGCACTCTCAGCAACGAGGATCTTTCCGTTGCCTTCGACCACGCGTCCGTATTTGTGTATCCGAACCTTGATGTCGGGTTCGGAATGCCTGTGCTTGAAGCACTCTCGTTCGGAATTCCTGTTGTGCACTCCGATGCGCCCGCGCTGGTAGAAATCGCGGCCGATGCTGGAGTTGTCGTCGAACGTGAACCGGCCGAGGGTTACGGCGAAGCACTCGCCGAAGGTATCGGTCGAGTGCTGAACGATGCTGCCTTCGCCGAACGCTTGTTTTACGCCGGTCAGGATCGTGCTCGCGCCTTCAACTGGCGTATGTCTGCTGAGAAGGTGTGGCAGCTCCACGCTGACCTCTAACCGCCCGCTCGGTGTCACTAGCGCCGTTAGGTTCCCGTTGCGCCGCTTGCGAGCGCCGATCAGTGCGCGTGCGAGCTATTCGGTGTTCTCGTCGACGACCGTGGATACTGTCGCCGCAGCAACGAGCTCACGGACGTAGTCAAAGTCCGGGTTCTCCGGGACGATATCGTTCGCTGGCACCAACTCCAGCGATCCGATGGGAAGCGCTCGTGTCTTCGACGCAAGATTGACGAAGTAGCCCAAGCTCCCCTGCGGTATGTCTGTCGTCACAACTTTCGAGCTTGCCGCGGCTATCGCTTGCACCTTCGTCAGCACGTTCGCGGGGGTGAACTGCTCGATAACGGCCTGCTGAAGTTGGCGCTGCCGTTCCATGCGGTCGTAATCAGTAGTGTCGTGCCTCGATCGTGCATACCAGAGTGCGTGATAGCCATCCATTACTTGCACGCCAGCCGGAATCCACTCTGCGACAATCGTAAATTCAGCATCCGCGTGAATTGGCACAGCCTCTTCGGCATTGATCGTCACACCGCCGAGCGAGTCAATGAGATCTGAGAAGCCCTGCATATCGATGAGGGCGTAGTACTGGATGCCGAGTCCGGTGATTCCTTCAACCGCGTCACGCATGGCTTCGATTCCCGGCGAGCTGCCGTTTGCCGCAGCATCCGGGTAAAGATCGGGGGTGTTCAGCTCGACTTCGGTGTAGATCGAATTGAGAAGACAAACGTCGACGTCACAGCCGTAGGCGCCATAGCCATCGGGATACTTGTCAGCGAGCGGAGATCCGGCAGCAAAAGGGGTGAGTTCCATGTTGCGGGGCAGGCCAATTATTATGGCTTCTCCGGTTTCGGCATCAATACTGGCAACGCTGATGCTGTCGGGGCGCAATCCATCACGATCAACTCCGGCGTCTCCACCAAGGAGCAAAATGTTGTAGCGCCCGTCAATAGGTTCTTTGGTTGGTGCTGCGATGAACACGTCGCTGAGGAACGAGTTAGCGGTAGTCGCTACGTAGGCGCCGTATCCTGCCGTGCCAGCCACGACGACTAAAACAATGGCGCTGAATGCCGCAACAGCGGAGCGACCACCGGGTGTAGCCCGACCAAGGTTCGCGAGAGACCACGCGTTGACGGTGAGGATGAGCCACAGCACTGCATAGAACGCCAGAATGAGCGCGATCGCCCAGAGACCGAGCGTGCTGCTACCCACGGTGAATATGACGGCCGGTGCAACGAGCGAGAGCACCACACCGATGACGACGAGGAGCAGGAAAACGAAACTAGCGACGACGCCGAAGCGACCGAGCTTTCGGTTTCCGGCAAGAAGTTGAGCAGAACCGGGGATGAGCACGTTGAGCCCGAGCAGCCACCATGCTCGCTTTGTCATCGTCTCCGGCGAACCGTCGGCCGGTTGACGGAGGGAGCTTGCTGCGCTCACAGGCTCGCGTTCAGTGCAGCGTTCTTGTCGTCAACAAGGGCTTCGAGCTGTGCGGCGTAGTCGGCAAGCTTCGTGGTGAGTTCAGCATCACCCGAACCGAGAATCCGTGCAGCCAAAATTCCCGCATTGCGAGCTCCGCCGATCGATACGGTAGCCACAGGAATACCCGCAGGCATTTGCACGATCGACAACAGCGAATCCATGCCATCGAGTCGTGAAAGCGGAACAGGAACCCCAATAACGGGAAGAGTTGTTACGGAGGCAAGCATTCCGGGCAAATGTGCTGCGCCGCCCGCGCCAGCAATGATGACTCGAATTCCGCGACCAGCTGCTTCTTTGCCGAAAGCGATCATCTTCTCGGGGCTGCGATGCGCTGAAACCACACTAACTTCGTGGTCGATTCCAAAATCGTTCAGCGCAACGGATGCTTCGACCATGACGTTCCAGTCAGAGTCTGATCCCATTACGACGGCTACTTGCGGTTGAGTCACGGAACCCATGGTAGGTGTCAATCCTTCAGAATTGCTGCTGCGGCACGCGCACGGTACACCACGTCATCGAGGTCGTCACCGCTCACATTCACGTGACTAACCTTGCGCCCAGGGCGAGGCGCTTTGCCATATTCGTGAAACTTGGCTGTCGGTTGATTCGCGAATGCTGCGGGGTAGCGCTCCGCAATGGTTCCGGATGTCGGTCCCCCGAGCACGTTGATCATGACGGTCCACGGCGAGCGCGCATCGGTCGCACCGAGAGGCAGATCGAGCACTGCACGCAAGTGTTGTTCGAATTGGCTCGTGACCGCACCATCCATCGTCCAATGCCCGCTGTTGTGGGGCCGCATCGCAAGTTCATTGATCAAGAGGCGACCGTCAGACGTTTCGAAGAGTTCAACCGCGAGCACTCCCGTTACGCCCAGTTCGTCGGCGACGGTGCGAGCGATGGTTGCCGCCTCCGCAGAGAGCGGCGCGGCGAGCGACGGTGCCGGCGCAATGACTTCGGCACAGACGCCGTCTTGCTGAATCGACTCGACCAACGGCCACAGTGCGATTTCACCGCTCGGGCTCCTCGCCGCCAATTGCGCAAGCTCTCGCGTAAAGGACACGAGTTCTTCGGCCAAGAGTGGATTGCCCGCCGCGAACCAATCAGCAACATCGCTCGAAGCTGAAACGACACGAACGCCTTTGCCGTCGTAGCCGCCTCGAGGAGTCTTAACGATCACCCGCCCGCCGTTGTTTCTCAGAAACTCGTCGAGTTCAGCCGGTGTCGCTACGCTCGCCCACTCGGGAACGGGAAGTCCAAGTCGGGTCAGTTCTTGGCGCATCAGAATTTTGTCTTGCGCAACCGCGAGTGGTGCTGGTCCCGGATGCACGGCGATTCCGGCCTCAATAAGCTGGGCCAGCACATCCTGGGGCACGTGCTCGTGATCGAAAGTAATGACGTCAACGTCTCGTGCAAATGCGAGAACGGTCTCAGCATCCGTGTAGTCACCGACAGCAGTTGCCGCCAACTTGGCTGACATTCCGTCGCTCTCAGCGAGCACGCGGAGCTCGATACCGAGCTCGATTGCGCGCGGGATCATCATTCTGGCCAGTTGGCCTCCGCCAATTACGCCCACGATCGGTGGCACTAGTGACTCCTGCACTGTCTAAGATGATGCCCAGCTTTGGGCCTAGCTTGGCAGGTTAGACTTCCAACCGCCCTGCCCCATTCTTGTCTACTGCGGAGATCACATGCGAAAGCTGCTCGGCCAATTCCTACGTTTCGGCGTAGTGGGGCTCGGCGGGCTTGTGATCGATGTCGCAGTATTCAATCTGTTGCGGCTCACAATTCTCTCACCCGATGTGCTTCACGAGGGACCCGTGATCGCCAAGGTGATCTCCACGACCCTCGCGATCGGGGCCAACTGGGTCGGCAATCGACGCTGGACTTTCGCCACTGCTGGTCGAACTGGCGCAGCACGTGAGGGCGTCGAGTTTGCCCTTGTCAGCGTCGCCGGTATGGCAATCGGTGTGCTCTGTCTCTGGGTCTCCCACTATGTCCTCGGATACACCTCGCTACTCGCCGACAACATCTCCACGAATGTCGTCGGGCTCGCGCTCGGCGCTTTCTTCCGATTTGCGCTGTACCGTTTGTGGGTCTTTAGCCCCAGTCGTGGCGTACTGACTGCCGAGCACACCGCTGTCACTGCTGCCGTTCACGCCGCCACTAGGACTGCGGATGCCGCGGCAGACGCTGCGCTAGGGGCGACCGAGCGCACGATAGGTCCAGCCGGCTTCACGCCACTGCACCGGGTTCAGACAGTTTCGACCGTCGAGGATCGCACGCACCGAAACGACTGAGCCGAGCTCGTTTGGATCGATGTCGCGGTACTCGCGCCATTCGGTGAGCACAAGAACGACATCCGCGTCTCGCGCTGCTTCAGCTGCGGTAGAGACATAGTCGAGCTCCGGGCGCAGACGCCGTGAGGTTTCAATGGCCTGCGGGTCTGTTGCCCGAACGTGCGCACCTAACTCCGCGAGACGCGCAGCAACATCGAGGGCTGGGGAATCTCTCACGTCATCGGAGTCGGGCTTAAACGCAAGACCAAGGACCGCGATTTTTGCGCCTTCGATGGTTCCGCCAAGCACCTCACGACACAGATCGACCATGCGCTCTCGTCGACGAAGGTTGATCGCATCGACTTCGCCGAGAAAGTTCAAAGCATCACCCGCACCGAGTTCGGAAGCGCGCGCCATGAATCCACGAATATCTTTGGGAAGGCAGCCTCCACCGAAACCGAGACCGGCATTCAAGAAACGACGACCGATGCGCTGGTCATAACCAATCGCATCCGCGAGCTGAGTGACGTCAGCTCCCGTGACTTCCGCTACCTCCGCCATCGCGTTGATGAAGGAGATCTTGGTTGCCAAAAAGGCATTGGCCGCGACCTTCACGAGCTCGGAAGTGGCGAAGTCAGTTACCACGCGAGGGATGTCTTGAGCGAGCACCGTCGCGTAAACCTCGTCAAGAATGGCGACAGAATGGTCGTCCCCTGGGCGAATCCCGTAAACAAGGCGGTCGGGGCTAATGGTGTCTTTCACGGCGTAGCCCTCCCGCAGAAACTCTGGGTTCCAGGCCAAGTGGGCGCCTACGGCCTCGACACGAGCAGCAAGACGCTCAGCGGTTCCTACCGGCACCGTCGACTTTCCGACAACGACATCGCCAGGAGAAAGATGGGCGATGATCGCATCGAAGGCCGACTCCACCGCGGTGAGATCGACCGCATTGGAATCTTCCTGTTGAGGGGTACCCACCGCGATGAAGTGCACCCGTGCTCCATTCGCACGGCTCAGATCAGTCGTGAATGCGAGCTTGCCCGTTGCGAGGGTTTCGCCCAAAAGTTCTGGCAAGCCGGGTTCGTAGAACGGCGCCTGTGCCGATGCCAAGAGATCGACTTTCGCCTGGTCGATATCAATTCCCATAACATCGTGGCCAAGTTTTGCGAGGGAGGATGCATGAACGGCTCCGAGGTAGCCGCATCCGATTACTGAGATCTTCACGTTGCGCACCCTATCTGATCAGAGTTGACAGAAAGTAGCGCGGTGCGGAAACACGATCGATAATGTGCGTTGTCAGTGGACGTGCAAGCTAGCGAGTGCCCCACACTGTCGTTTCGTCTGAAGCGTGAGATTCGTCTCGCTGGCGCCGCATCGAGACAACATTCTGGTTGTTCTCCATAAGGTCGTGCAGCGCCGCTTGGGTGATCGCTACCGACGGGATGTCGCGCAGGGTGACCGGATAGTCATGACCGGCGTTGATCAGAAGATCACCGCTGCCGAACATCCGCTGCACCCAATTTTGGCGCACTGTCACGTCATAACCACGGCTATGAAGAAGCTCTTGCCTGACGCGAACGAATACTCCACTTGAGAGCACTACTCGTCGCGTCGTGATTGTGTAGTTTCGCGCTAGCCACCCAAAGAATGGCAAAAACCACGCGACAACAATCAGCAACAGGCCGGCCGTGAGCAAGGCAAGATTCTGCCAATCCTCGGCGAAACTGCCGAAAAAGTAGCCGAGTGCTCCCGCCGTGGCCACCAAAACAATGCCGGGAAAGATGAGCGCTCGCGCGTGAGAACGCACACGGGCAACAATTGCCTCGCGTTGAACGCTCACAGTCTCATTAGGCATAGGTCATTCATACCGCAGGTGGGTGATGTCCCCAGCCGCGACGTGCTGCAAGCGGCCGTTCGCATCATCCATCACGACCAATTGTCCGTGGTCATCGATCGTCTCGGCCGTTCCGAAAATGCGCTCACCACCGGGAAGCTCCACTCTCACTCGACGCCCAATGGTTCCGCACTCTGCCCGCGCCGCATCCGCAATTCCGCTTCGAACCGCATCGAGACCACCATCGCTAAATCGTTTGTAGAGTTCGACAAGTTCTCTGAGATAGCTACTGAGCGCCAGATCAACTCCGGGATCAACGCCCTCGATCAGCAACGATGTCGAGACGGATGTCGGCAGCTCAGCGGGCTCAATCGTGAGGTTCAGCCCTGCCCCAACGATCACACCTGAGCCTCCCGCGACAAGTTCAGAGAGCAGGCCAGACACCTTCAGTGACTCAATCTGAACGTCGTTAGGCCATTTAAGGGTGACTTTGCGATCGTTGACGAGGCTGCGTACTGCCCGCGCCATGGCCAGGCCGCCAATGAGCGGCATCCACGCTAATGATTCGATGGAGGCTCGTTCTGGAGCGAATAGCACGGAGACGGCCAATGTTTTTCCCGGTGGCGCGATCCATTCCCGTCCCAACCGGCCGCGGCCCGCGGTCTGGTTCGTCGTGACCAGCGCAGAAAAGTGCTGTGCGGTGGAGTTAGCGGCCCGCGCCATCAATTCGTGGTTGGTTGATCCGACCTCATCGAGGTGCTCAAGCAGCGGGAGAACGGCGGAGCTTAGAGGGAGTTGCATCGCTTCAGCGTAGAGGCAGCGCTCTGTCTCTAGTGTTTCCTCAATGAAACGGGCCTCAAACTTGTGGGTTCCGCCAACCACACAAGCGGTGGATGGGTGGGTAAAGTGACACAGTGACCGAAGACAATACGACTCCAGACATGTTCACGACCGCCGGCCGGATCGCCGATCTCAAGAACCGCTATCACGAAGCCGTGACCGCCAGCGGTGACGCGGCAATCGAAAAGCAGCACGCTAAGGGCAAGATGACCGCCCGCGAGCGCATCGAACAGTTGCTCGATCACGGTTCGTTTGTCGAACTCGATGAGTTTGTTCGCCACCGCACTCACGCCTTCGGTATGGAAAAGAAGCGCCCGTATGGCGACGCTGTTGTGACCGGTACCGGCACGATTCACGGTCGCCAGGTTGCTGTTTACGCGCAAGACTTCACCATCTTTGGTGGCTCGCTCGGCGAGGTTGCTGGCGAGAAGATCATCAAAGTGATGGATCACGCCATGAAGACGGGTGTTCCGATCATCGGCATGCTCGATTCTGGCGGAGCCCGCATTCAGGAGGGCGTCGTAGCCCTGGGCAAGTATGGCGAGATTTTCCGCCGTAACACTCAAGCTTCTGGTGTCATCCCGCAGATCTCCATCATCATGGGCCCGGCGGCTGGTGGAGCGGTCTACTCCCCCGCGCTTACCGATTTTGTGATCATGGTCGACAAGACAAGCCAAATGTTCGTCACCGGCCCCGACGTCATCAAGACAGTCACCGGCGAAGACGTCGGAATGGAAGAGCTGGGCGGCGCACTCACGCACAACAAGGTTTCGGGCGTTGCTCACTACCTCGCGAGCGACGAAGAGGATGCTCTCGATTACGCTCGCACTCTCATCGGCTTCTTGCCAGACAACAACATGTCTGACGCTCCCCTTTACGAGAGCGAAGTGGAGTTGGAGATTACGGATGAGGATCGCAAGCTCAACACGATCATCCCCGACAGCCCTAACCAGCCGTATGACGTGAAAACGATCATTGAGCACATCGTTGACAACGGCGATTTTCTCGAAACTCAGCCGCTGTTCGCGCCAAACATCGTTGTCGGCTTCGGTCGCGTCGAGGGCCGCTCGGTCGGTATCGTCGCTAACCAGCCACAGGCGATGGCAGGAACCCTCAACATTGAGGCTGGCGAGAAAGCAGCACGTTTCGTGCGCTTCTGCGATTCGTTCAGCATTCCGATCCTCACCCTCGTCGATGTTCCCGGCTACCTACCGGGCACTGATCAGGAATGGACCGGTGTCATTCGTCGTGGCGCCAAGCTTCTCTACGCTTACGCCGAAGCAACCGTGCCCCTCGTGACCGTCATCACGCGTAAGGCCTATGGCGGGGCCTACATCGTCATGGGATCCAAGCAGTTGGGCGCTGACCTCAACTACGCGTGGCCGACCGCTGAGATCGCCGTCATGGGCGGCCAAGGCGCCGTCAATATCCTTTACCGCGGCGAGATCAAAGCAGCAGAGGCCGCTGGCGAGGATGTCGCCGCAGTTCGTACCCGCTTGGCAAACGAGTACACCTACAACGTGGCAAGCCCGTTCTTGGCTGCTGAGAGGGGCGAGCTCGATGGAGTCATTGAGCCTGCTGCAACTCGAGTGCAAGTCGTGAAGGCGCTCCGCGCTCTCCGCACGAAGCGCGCAAGCATGCCCCCCAAGAAACACGGAAACATTCCACTGTGATGGGGAGGCACGCGCAAGACGAGCCCGCCGACATCCGCATCGTCTCGACCAACGTCACACCAGAAGAAGTCGCTGCGGTCACTGCGGTTGTACGCGCAGCACTGGTTGAGTCTGCCGAGCACGCCGGTGGGGATGAGACAGCTCCCATTTCAGCGTGGGCGCGTAGCCAACGCCCCATTCGCGCCCCGCTTCATCCGGGCCCCGGTGTGTGGAACGCAAGCGCTCGACGTTAAATCTTTTGCGGATGGCACAACAGGACTTTTCGCGGTCGTACCCCAATTGCACGATGCGGAATTCGCTGAAAACCACAGAAATACAGTGATTTCCACACGATTCTGAAAATATTGTCCCCCGAGGGTCCCCCAAAGAACCGACTTTGCTCGTCACTTTCTTGATGCAGAATATTAAGTGCTAGGTGTCTCTCCATAGGAGTTACACCGCCAAAGGTTAGCCGACTAGGGTAAGCGGGCTAATTCTTTGGGGGCGGGTCAGGACGGTATTCGGGTTATCGTCCTGACCCGGGTTCTAGCGAAGAGCCGGAGAAGTGCTTCTGATAGCCACTCCGGCTCTTCCGCCTTTAACGGTGGTTTGAGTCAGCCAGCAGCGTCTGCGTGAGCAGCGCCCGCATTGGCAGCGTCGACGCGAGGAATCTCGAGCCAAATGTCGACGACGTCTTCTTCGAGGGAGTCTTGGCCAAGGGCGCTCGACTCTCCATCGCCGCTGCTGTGCAGTCCGACGACCGTCACCGCGACGTCCGAACCCTCAGGAACCGTGCGGGCAATGACTTTGTCCGCGCTCGTGGATTGGATAGCCAGAGCGAGCCTATTGAGAACCCGATCAAGATCGGCGTCAGAGAGATCGTCGATGCCGCCCTCATCGAGCAACGTCACAGTGGCCCCGCGACGGCGCGCAATCATCACCTGATCGCGCACAGCGTCGTTCAGAAGCTTGCGACCGCGGATCTCATCGCGAATGGCACCCTCAAGATTGAGGCACTCGCGGCGTTCCTCCTCAGAGAGATTTCCGTTGGTCTCCTGGATTCGTTCCAACATTGCCAATGCCATACTGCCGGTCTGTTCCAGCCGGAACTGCCGCTCATGAACGTGCGCGTCTTGAGCGGCCTGCCAATCAGTTGCTTCCTGTTCGGCAAGGACAAAACGTTGAGCATCTTTGGATGCCTTAGCGAGGCCACTGCTCAGCACGTGCGAGACGGCAACCCACGAGGCGCTTCCGACGATTCCGAGGCTGAACAACCCTGCCGGCCCAACGGGACCAAGGCTAAAGGTGTGCGCGACTAAGAATCCGATCCCCAACCAAGCGAAAGTGTGACGGCCTCGCGTGGAGGTAATCGTCAGCAATGTTCCGCTCGCTGCTACGTACCAGGTTGCATACCCGGTGCCGCCCTCACGAGCGAAATCGAGCTCGTTGGCGACAAGAAGAGTGATGGCGACGACGATCGCAAAGTTGAATGTCGCCATCCAAATGGGCATCCGAAGCGGACCAAAGGGAAGAAGACTGATGATCGTTGCGGCGCCATACAGTGCCATCGCGACAAAGATGGGGCCGGGTCGATCAGGAATGTCGATCGTGTAGAGCGCCAACAGGATGTGGTACGCGGAAAAAAGCCCCGCCATACCGACGATCAAGTAACGCGGTACTCCAATGTTCACAGGACACCCTCTTCGCCGATGTCGTCCGGGGTAAGGATTTCGTCGCTTTCGTTGCCATGCGGCCACTGAATACAGACTTCGGTGCCAGCACCAGGCACCGACGCTATCGCCGTGCGACCGCCAGCGTTCGCGACGCGCTCCACTATGGAGACGCGCACCCCTAGGCGCTCTTGAGGCACATGATCGAGGTCGAACCCTCGGCCAGTGTCTGTGACGACAACCTGAATACCATTACCCTCAAGCCCACGAACTTCAACACTGCGCTGGACATCTGCGCCACCAGCGTGCTGCAGACTGTTGACCATTGCTTGGACCGCTGCGGAATGGACGGCTTCTGCTGCCACAGCCGGCAACGATCTGGCACCAACGCTTCGAATCGAGAATTGGAAGTTCGACGCGAGCAATTCAGCCGAGGTGACGACTCGTTGAGCAAGCTCCGTCGCCTGCACTGTCGATACATCATCGGGAGACGTCGACGCTGCCTCTTTCAAATGGCCGATGGCATTGCCGGCCATGACCGCGCCAAGGCGTTGAGCCTCTGGCACGTATGCCCGGGCAGCTGAGATCAGTGTGGTCAGTACGCTATCGTGCACGATCGAATCGACCTGAACTCGTTCGACCTCAGTAGCGTGTTGCCGCACCGCGTTTCCATAGCGGGACAGAGCTGTCGCTTGCGCGTTGTCGACGTTGGATGCCGCCTGGCGCAGCATCGTGACGATGATCATGATTGCGCTACCCAAAATGAGTGCATAGAACGCTTCAAGTACTGCCAACTGCCATGGAGCTGCGCCACCGACGGGAAGAATACGAACGACAAGGTAGACGAACGGTGCAGCGAAAAGATAGACGGTAGCGAGCACACGGCCAAACGCAATCGCTGCCATGGCGGTCGCGACGGTGATGAGGTAGTTGAGCCAGTGAATGCCACTAAAAATCTCGACGCCCGGAAGCACGGTAAATGGCCAACTCAGCAGGGCAAGGAAGTACACCACCGCGAATGTTCCGTGCGCTTGGCGAACCCAACGATTGGCGAATGACAAGATGACCACAATGATCAACAAGCCGAACAGTGCGGGAACAACGATCGACAACCACCACGGTTGCGCCTCCCGCGCCTGACTCAATAGCCAGGGCACAGTTTGCGCGCCGAAAACTAGCCCGATCACGGCAACCGAGCGCGAAATTACCCGCTCAACCTGCTTGCGGCTGATCGGATTACGTGGCTGCTTTGCCGACGGTGGTTGGCGTGCAGTGGAGAGGCTAGTGGCCATCGCCGCCTTCGGAATCCAGACCTGGCAGGATTCCGTCTTCGACTGCACGACGCAAAAGGTCGACCTTGGTGGGAGCTGGGCGACCGACTTCGACGTACTTGACGCGGATGCGGTCAAGATATTCGCGCGCAGTCGAGTAGCCAATTCCGAGCTGCTGTGCGGCGAGCTTGAGAGGTAGGCCCGAGGCGTAGAGGTGGAGAATTTCGCGTTCGCGGCGACCTAGTTGGGCCTTCGAGAAGTCGCGGTCTGCGTCAATGGCAGTTGCCCACTCAAGGTTGTTCAATACTTCGCCGCGCGCAACGGTTGCTGCCGCGGCGAGCACTGTCTTGGTGGCGGAGGATTTCGGGATAACTCCGGCGGCGCCAGCGGCAAGTGCCTCACGAACGCTTGCGACGCGGTCAGCAATGCTGTGCACGAGCACGGCAGAGCCGGTAGCTTGAACGTTCTTGACGTTATCGGTGACAGTCGATCCATCGCCGAGCGACAGGTCGAGCACGACAACGTCGACTTCGCGACCATTGAGGCCGTCAACGAGTTCCCTCACCGTGGCGGCGGCAAGAACAAAGTCATAACCGTCGTCGATGAATGCAGCTTTAAGCCCGAGCCGAACGGATTCGTGGTCGTCGACTACAGCGACGGCAATATTGCGTTTGGCGCTGTCATTGGGCGCTTCGGTCCCGGATGGTTCGGTCTGGGCCATGTGGCGTCCTCCTGAGTTTCTGTCCCCCATAGTAGTCGGGTTACGACGAAATCATGCGTGAACGGCGCCAACACGCGTTCAGTCGCGAGTAAACGTTCCGACGGCTTCGACGTGGTGCGTATGGGGGAAGAGATCGAACGCCCGCACGGTGCTGAGGCTGTAGCCCTGCTCGGCAAAGAATGCAACATCCCGAGCGAACGCAACGGGGTCACACGCCACGTAGACCACTTGAGCGGGCTTGGCTGCTCCAACTAACTCAACCACTTCGCGTCCGGCGCCAGAGCGCGGGGGGTCAAGAATAATCGTGGCTCGCTCAAGCCGCGATTGCTCACTACTGGTCGCGTTCCTGACCAGCTGACGAAGCCAACGATCGACGCGTCCCGTCTCGGCGTGAGCGCCCAACCATTCCGAGAGATTCTTTGCGGCGTGATCGGTAGCAGCGGACTCAGCCTCAACCGTGGTGATCTTGGTCGCGGAACCAAACTTGACTCCGACCGCAGCTGCGAACAAACCAACACCACCATAGAGATCCAAGTTGGATGCCGCTGGGTCAAACAGTTCTGAGTCAATGGCGTCTTGCACGGCAGCGGTCAACACTTGGGCTGCACAATGGTGCACTTGCCAGAAGCCGGAGTCGAGCAGCGTGAATTCGCGCTCTCCCACGATCTCGGTAATGACTTGTGGCTTTTGCTTGCCCATGATGAGGCGCACTCCACCGCTACTCGGGTTGAGCACATCAACGCGATCGAAGCCCGAAAAGTTTTGGCTGAGCGGGGCCCCTGCGGAGAGTTCGGGGGTTGCTAGCGGAAGGTCGGCAACGGAAACGACGCGATGAGAGCGCGCCGCGAACGGGCCAACATTGCCGTGTTCGTCAACGTGAAGGCTCACGCGGGTGCGCCATCCGAGCCCGTTGCGTTCGTCGTCGCCTGACACTGCTTCGACGATGGGCGCCAGCGTGAGCTTGGCCATCCGTTCGAGTGATTCGCCAAGAATTTGAGCCTTGAGGGCGCGCTGGTGGCTGAGCTCTATATGCCCAAATTCGGCGCCACCGGCGCGGTTGTCTGGATCGCGGTCAACACTGGCCGCCGACCACACGTGTTCTCTGCGGTGTTCACTCGCGGTGACAACCTTCACCGTTTCGGCGCGCCAAAACGACTTCTTCTTGTCGTCGGTCACACGCACAAGTACGCGTTCACCGGGGATCGCGTCGGAAACAAAAACGACACGACCATCGTGACGCGCAACACCGACACCCCCGTGCGCAATGTTGGTAACGTCTACTTCGATCATTCGGCCAAGCCATTCACCCATCCCTTGAGCATAGGAGCCTTGTGCGCCTTTATCTTGCGTCTACCTCTCCAGCACGGCTCGCAACACTGCGCGCCGCCGGTGTTGACCCGGTACTTTTGGCTTCCGGAGTAGATGAAGAAGCAGTTGCGGCTGCGGCGCCTGGCCCCCTCGATGGCCCCGCCCTTGTTGACTTGTTGGCGAGAGCGAAGGCTGAGGCAGTCACCGATTCGCGCATCAATGGTGAACCGATTGATGGCTTCATTCTTGGTGGAGATTCTGCGTTTGAATTAGATGGCGAATTATTTGGAAAGCCGCACGAGCCTGAAATCGCTAAGCAACGGTGGCTCGCTCAACGGGGAAAGACCGGAACCTTGCACTCGGGGCATTGGCTCATTGATCACCGCGGTGGCGAAATTCGCGGCGCAACCGGCGCCGTCTCGAGCGCGCGCGTCACCTTTGCTTCCAATATCAGCGACGCTGAGATTGATGCCTACGTCGCTACAGGCGAACCGTTGAAGGTCGCTGGAGCATTCACGATCGATAGCCTGGGCGCAGCATTTATCACCAGCATTGAGGGCGATCCTCATGCGGTTGTTGGGCTCTCGGTTTCTCTTCTCCGTCAGCTCTTGCGCGAATTTGATGCGCAATGGACCGATCTCTGGAACATGGAGCGCCCCGGTCTGTAGGCATCCACAGTGCTTGCGTCCTATTTTTGTGTGCAATACCTCAAGGCTTCGGCCGTAACCCCCTTAAGCTAGGTAACTATGGCTCGAATTACGAAGGTACTCATCGCCAACCGCGGGGAGATCGCCGTTCGCGTTATCCGCGCAGCTAAAGACAGCGGCATCGCTTCGGTTGCGGTCTATGCAGACCAAGATCGGGATGCTCGGCACGTCAAGCTCGCCGATGAGGCGTATGCACTCGATGGCGCGACGAGCGCGGAGACGTATCTCGTAATTGACAAGATTTTGTCGATCGCCCGCCGCTCGGGTGCTGATGCGATTCACCCCGGTTATGGCTTTTTGGCTGAGAACGCCGAATTCGCTCGCGCCGTGATCGATGCCGGCATTATGTGGATCGGCCCATCACCCGAAGCCATCGAGAAGCTTGGCGACAAAGTTTCTGCTCGCCACATCGCTGAGAAGGTCGGAGCTCCACTGGCTCCCGGAACGCTCAACCCGGTTTCTGGTGCAGCCGAAGTGCTGGATTTCGTTGATCTTCACGGTCTTCCGGTTGCGATCAAAGCTGCTTTCGGCGGCGGTGGCCGTGGCCTCAAGGTTGCGCGCACTCGCGAGGAAATCCCCGAGCTTTTCGATTCCGCCACCCGCGAGGCTGTTGCCGCGTTTGGTCGCGGTGAGTGCTTCGTTGAGAAGTATCTCGACCAGCCCCGCCACGTTGAAACGCAGTGCTTGGCGGACGCTCACGGCAACGTCGTCGTAATTTCCACCCGTGACTGCTCGTTGCAGCGCCGTCACCAGAAGCTCGTAGAAGAGGCCCCGGCGCCATTCTTGAGCGACGAGCAAAACAAGGCTCTCTATGAGTCCTCTAAGGCCATTCTGCGCGAAGTCGGCTACCTCGGTGCCGGCACGTGTGAATTCTTGGTCGCCAAGGACGGCACCATCTCGTTCCTTGAGGTCAACACCCGTCTTCAGGTCGAGCACCCCGTTTCTGAAGAAGTCACGGGCATCGACCTCGTGCGTGAACAGTTCCGCATCGCTGAGGGCGGCGTACTCGATTACGACGACCCCATCCCTCGCGGCCACTCTTTCGAGTTCCGCATCAACGGTGAGGATGCCGGACTCAACTTCATGCCCTCACCCGGCCCCGTGCACGTTCTCCGAGTCCCTGGCGGCCCCGGCATCCGTGTCGATAGCGGTGTCACGACCGGCGATGAGATCAGTGGTGCATTTGACTCGTTGCTCGCCAAGCTCATCGTCACCGGTTCCAGCCGCGAGGATGCCCTCGAGCGCTCACGTCGAGCCCTTGACGAGTTTGAGGTTGCCGGGCTTCCCACGGTGCTGCCGTTCCACCGCAAGATCGTTCGCGATCCGGCGTTTACCAGCAACCCGTTCACGATTTACACCCGGTGGATCGAAACCGAATTCGACAACGACATCGAACCGTGGACTGGCTCACTCGGTGAACCAACTGTTGCTGCGGCACGCCACAACGTTGTCGTTGAAGTTGCAGGCAAGCGCATCGAAGTGAATTTACCCTCGAAACTAGTTCCCAGCACCACGACGGGTGCCACACTCTCCGCCGCACCCAAACGTCGCGCTGCCTCTGCCGTGAACACCATCACCGGTGACTCGGTGAAGGCGCCGATGCAGGCAACCATCGTGAAGGTTGCGGTTGCTGAAGGAGACAAGGTCGTCAAGGGCGACCTGATCTTGGTGCTTGAAGCGATGAAGATGGAACAGCCGCTTGTCGCACACAAGGATGGCGTCGTTACTTCTGTCAACGCGAGCGTTGGCCTGACGGTATCGTCTGGCCACTTGCTGCTGAACATTGCTGACTAAGCAAAACGAGTGGTGGACCCTAGGAGATTTGAACTCCTGACCTCCTCGATGCGAACGAGGCGCGCTACCAACTGCGCCAAGGGCCCGTACTGCTGAAGCAACAATATCACTCAGCGTCAGGCGCGAGAGACGGAAGTGAGTTGCGCTAGCTAGCTCGACGGCGACGCGCGAGTGCGGCGTCCAGATCGGGCGCGCTCCCATCGATGTCGACGATTCCCATGCCCGCGAAACGGCTCGGGGCCGGCGCTGCAGCAATATCGGTTGGCTTCTCAGCTAGCCGCGTGGCATCCCTCGCGAGCTCTGTCTCTCGAGTCGCTGCCGCCATCGCAGCAGAATTAGCGCGCAATGCATGTTCGGCCGACTCTGCGGCCTTGCGCAACTCAGTATCAATATCAGCAGCGTGACGTGCCGCAGCCAACGCTGCTGCTGGGGCATTGCTTCGCGTCAAGTACATCGGCTTGGGAACCGGAACCGGAGTCCAGCTAACTTTTGATGCTGGCTGTTCAATGGGGGCATCCGACGAGAGCACGATACGACGCCGCGGAGCCGCAGCGCGGGCAGCCGGAGCCGCATTTTCGCGGCGAGCGCGTGAGCGTTCTGCGAGTCGCGAAAGCATCGCGCTTGCGCTGATACCTGAGACAGTCGCGGTAGCGAGCACCAGCCACGCACCAGAGACGATCGCACCGCCAGCCGTCACAATCATCAGGAGCTGCACAGCCGCCACAACAATGCTTGCGAGAAGCACGAGTGCGGTAAATGCGCGAGTACGGCGAAGTCGTCTCGTCGACAGGGCGAGTGCTTCTTCTCGAGTCGGTGGCTTTACTGCGCGACCCACAGCTACCGGACCTTGGAGCGCACGAACCCTAGAGAGTTCAGCAGCACGACGGGCGACAGCCTCGGCACGCACCTCTTCTGGCACCTCAGCGGTCTGAGCAAGCACGCGAATCGTCTGCTGAAGGCGAACCGCATTGCGCTCGGTCGCGAGGTACTCACGGTTCTTAAACCAATTGGGAATCAAGTACACCAGCCAGAGCCCTGCTGCGAGCGCGATCATCACGCCGCCGCCGATGCTGGTGAATTCCATGGCTATACGCTACGAGCATCCGAGCAAGACTCGCTGTCGGCACGCGGCAGTGAAATCAAAAGATGCTGAGAATCACCCTCGCTGGGCGCGGAGATCCGTAGCAGGCACGTTCGGCGGGACCCCAAAATCGCTGCCGTTAGCGGCGCGGAGGCAACAGCGGGTTGGCAGCGCGCGTGCGATCCGCGGTGGGAATATGTGCATCCTGTTCAGGAGCATCGCCTGCCCGCCAGCGACGCAAGACTCCCTGCGGCACCTCTTCGACAGTGAGCGCGAAACAGAAGTGATCGCGCCAATCTCCATCGATATGGATGAAGCGTCGCCGCAGTCCTTCGTAGCGAAAACCGAGCTTCTCCACGACACGTAGACTCGGCGCATTTTCGGGCCGAATGCAGATCTCCATGCGGTGCAGGCCAAGTTGGAAGAAACAGTAGTCAGTAGCCAATGCCACCGCGGTCGGCGTGAGCCCTTTGCCCGCAAAGCGCTCAGAAACCCAATAGCCGATCGTTGCCGACGCGAGAGAACCATAAGTGATCGATGACACGTTCAGTTGACCAGCAACCTCACCCGCTTGCTCAATCACAAATGGCAAGCCTGCGCCAGAACGAGACTGCTGAAGCAGACCCCGGATGCTCGACTTCACATCAAAGCTGACCGGCCCAACGGGACTGGTCGCCTCCCACTGGCGAAGCCACCCCCGGTTATCGCGGAGCTCTCTCTCCAACGCGCGTGCATCTCGAACCCTGATAGGCCGAATGCTGATCTCTCCGTCGCTGAGCGTCGGAATGCCAAACGCCATGAACTAGTCCAGGGTCGCGCTGAACTGTTTGAGCCACGGGCGCAGATCAGGGCCTAGGTCTTCGCGCTCAACAGCGAGTTGCACAATTGCCTTGATGTAGTCGAGGCGGTCACCGGTGTCGTAACGACGTCCGCGGAACACGACACCATAGACGCCTCCGGCAATGTCGCTTTCGGCCATCTCTTGCAGAGCATCCGTCAACTGAATTTCCCCGCCCTTGCCGGGGTCAGTGCGCTCAAGGATGTCAAAGATTTCGGGGCGAAGAACGTAACGACCAATGATGGCGAGGTTCGAGAGAGCGGAACCCTGGACTGGCTTTTCTACGAGGCCTGTAATGCGCACAACGTCGTCGTCGTCTGTCGGCTCGACCGTGGCGATGCCGTACATGTGGCTCTGTGCCGGGTCGACTTCCATGAGGGCGATTACTGTCGCGTTGCGACCGTCTTGCTCTTCCAGCATTCGGGAGAGAAGAACGTCGCGCTCATCAATGAGGTCGTCACCGAGGAGCACAGCGAATGGCTCGTTCCCGACATGCATTTTTGCCCGAAGGATGGCGTGGCCAAGACCGCGCGGATCACCCTGACGCACATAGTGCATGTCAGCGAGGTCATTTGAGAACTCAACTTTGGAAAGACGATCGGTGTCGCCCTTCTGCTCAAGAGTTGCCTCAAGCTCCGTCATCCGGTCGAAGTGATTCTCCAGGGCATTCTTGTTTCGCCCCGTGATCATCAGTACGTCAGTCAGGCCAGCTGCGACAGCTTCCTCGACGACATATTGGATAGCCGGCTTATCAACAACCGGCAGCATCTCCTTCGGCATAGCCTTAGTCGCCGGAAGAAATCGTGTGCCCAGACCTGCAGCAGGAATAACCGCTTTAGTAATCTTCTTAGCCATAGGTACAGCGTACTGGGACAGTCTCGTAGAATGGTTGCATGACCGACGACGTCAGTCACGATAAACGTGCACTTAGGGCCGAATTACGCGAACGCCGCCGCATCTGTACCGCCAAAGAGCGGGAAGAATCTGAAGCGGGTGTGACCGCGAACCTTATCGAACTCGCAACACGTCTCGGCTCAACCTCGGTCGCCGCCTACCTGTCTACGACAGACGAACCCCAAACTCGCGGATTTCTCCGTTGGGCCTGCGAACACGACATTCGCGTTCTGCTCCCCATTTCCCGCGCTGACGGCCTCCTCGATTGGGCACCCTATGACGGTGAAGAAGAAGACGAAGACCTCATCGGCATGCCAGCGCCCACCAGCGAAGTACTGGGCCCGATTGCTATCAACGATGTCGACCTCATCATCGTGCCCGCTGCATCCGTGGATCGCACTGGGATGCGCATGGGCTGGGGCCGCGGCTACTTCGATAAAACTCTCGGCTCCATGGAGACCAAACCTCCCATCTATGCCGTGATCTTCGAGAGCGAATATGTCGACGCCGTCCCCACGGAACTTCACGACCAACCAGTCAATGGCATAGTTACTCCCTCGGGAATTGTGACCATTACCGATCACAACTAAGGATCTAGTGCCTACCTATTCATACCGCTGTACCGAGTGCGACAACGCTTTCGATATTCAGCAGTCGTTCACTGACGAGTCCCTCACGGTGTGCCCCACCTGCCAAGGCAAGCTGCGCAAAGTATTCTCCGCAATCGGCGTGACATTTAACGGCTCAGGCTTTTACCGCAACGATTCGCGAGCCACGAAGAGTTCAAGCGACTCCAGCTCGAGCTCATCTGGCTCGTCTGGCTCGGCTGGCTCGTCTGGCTCGGTTGGCTCGGTTGGCTCGTCGACGAGTTCGTCATCCGAGTCCAAGAAATTGGGCTCTGCGGCCGCAGGAACATCCACCTCGAGTTCTTCGACGTCAGGTTCGTCGAACTCCTCTTCCTCGTCATCTTCTTCTGCTCAGGCCTCCACAGCGTCATAGTTGACGTATCCCCACGAGAAGGAGCAACAATGTTAAGCGGATTCAAAACATTCATTTTGCGTGGCAATGTCATCGATCTCGCAGTCGCGGTGGTCATTGGCGCCGCGTTCACCGCAGTCGTCAACACCATCGTCGAGGCCGTCTTTAACCCGCTGATCGGCGCACTCTTCAATGCTGCGACACTCTCCACGGCACTCCCCGTTGCGATTCCGACCGCTGGCGGCGAAGGTGCCGTCATCTACTTCGGTGCGGTAATCGCAGCGCTCATCCAGTTCTTGCTCGTGGCGGTCGTCGTGTACTTCGCGATTGTTGCCCCCATGAACTATGCCAACAAGCTGGCTGCCGCTCGCAAGCCGGTGGTCATCGAACCAGAAGCTGGCCCCACCGAGGCAGAGCTACTTCTTCAGATTCGCGACCTTCTTGCGAAGCAGAACAACAGCTAACACCCACCTCGAGTAGCCCGCGAGTTTTCGACGGGCGGCAAGGCACTACCCCCAATGCGGAGGTTTGTCGCCCTTGAGCCGCTCGTCGTTTTCGTGAGCCAGATGACGCTCGGGTTCTGACGTCGGATGCGGATCGGAGCCCTCCGGCGGAGTGGTCATCACACGGCGACGTTTCTTCGGAATCCGCCCTTGCGCAGGCGCAGGATCACTTGTGAGCTCAACATCAGACTCGACGTCGGGGTCGTCGTGCTGCTCGCTCCGACGTGAGCTATCAGTACCACCCACGAGCTACTGCTGGGGACGTATCGTGGGGATGATCGTGATGGGCTCAGTTGTGGGAGCAGGCTCAGCCCCGAGCATCCGGGCCACCTTGTCTGCTACCTGATCGGGGTCACTGAAGAGCTCAAAGGCGTGTACTCGCAAGTAGTGCCAGCCGAGGCGGCGCAAGAGTTCAGGGCGCAACCGCAGCGACTCTCGCAGGCTCGACTCGTGCACCATGGCATCGGTCTCGATGGTTCCGCAGCGACCTCCACGCGAAGCGACGAGTCCGAGCTTGGCGCGGTGGCCGAGTGCAACACGGAGACCGCGCGCCTCGAGCCGGCGAGCAAGATCAACGAGCATCGGATCGCTGTCGTCTGGCACAGGAACTTCGGCGTAGCGGGCATCCACTTCGTCGAGCACTTCGGCCAGAGCGACGGCACCATGTTTCATGCGGCCATCATCGAGATCTTCCGAACGGAACGACGTCACGATTTCGAGCGAGCGACGAGCACGAGTCATGGCGACTGCAAGCAAGCGCTCTCCCCCGGGCTCGCCGAGCGAACCGAAATCAGAGAGAACGCGACCGTGTGGCGTGCGGCCGTATCCGATAGAGAAAATAACCCGGTCGCGGCTTTGGGCCACAGCCTGGTCGATTGTGGTGACAGTAAACGGTTCTGCCCGATCGCCGATGATGACGTCGAGCAGTTCCGGTCGACGCCGGCTCACGGCATCCAACACTGACTGCATGACCCGCACTGAGTGCAACGGGCTTGCTGTGATGACCATGAGCGACTCTTGTGGCCGCTTCGTGGCGTGGTCAAGGACGAGTTCGACTACGCGCGAAACTTCGGCGTCAGGGCTTTCGACTGCGCCAGAATCAGGGTCGGGCATACCGACACCATCCTTGACGTAGCTAACAGCAAGACTGCCGTGCCCCAAGAAGCTTCCGGCCCACGGC
Source organism: Rhodoglobus sp. (assembly GCF_053580035.1). Taxonomy (NCBI): domain Bacteria; kingdom Bacillati; phylum Actinomycetota; class Actinomycetes; order Micrococcales; family Microbacteriaceae; genus Rhodoglobus; species Rhodoglobus sp. Next base: position 906,860 of record NZ_JBMDVL010000001.1, read on the forward strand.
AACGACTCAATCTGGCCGCCGTAGAAACGACGGTTGACGAGCTCGGCGAGTTCTTCACCGCCAGGACGGTAGCTGCGAGTCAAGGTGAGAGTCGGCAACAGTACGCTCAAGCGAGCGAAAGCCGAGTCTTCAACCAAGGCTTCTCGCACCTCATCATCGACGGGTGGCGGTGCGTCAGCGGTGACATCGCGAACGGCGATCTCAAACGGTGTCGGCGACTGGATGACAGGGTCGCCAACAACGACAACCTGCTTCGAGCGGCGGATTCCGCCTGCCGCTTCGGCAACCGTCATCGCGCCGGCGTCAACCAGAAACACGGTGTCGAAGGGCATCGTGTCGACGACGGAGTCGATCTCGTAAGGTGAAGCAAGCCAGACGGGGGCAATGGTGCGTGAAAGGTGCGGTGCCGACGTTTGAACGTCGAACGAGGTGAGCCGCTCTTTGGAAAGCGCGCGCTTGAGAGCACTTGCTTCGTCTGGCCAGTCGACGAGCCCGATTTTCCAGTTTTCGGCAATCTGCCAAGAGAGTTGCTTGGCGTTTGCGGAGGCGTGTGCTTCATCGACGAGGCGGAAGTCAGCTTCGAGACGGTCAACAACCGACGTGTTGGCATTGAGCAGCGCACGGTCGGCTTCGAGCATGGAGTCGAGTGCAGATTTCCACCACGACAGTTCAAGTTCAGCCGCTACTTGGTCCTCAGGAACGTGGCGCTTGGCCAGGTCATCGATGAGGGGGTTGAGCTTCAGCTCGCGAAGGCTTCCCATGAGCACAGTGCGCTCTTGCAGATTGTTGAGCACATCAGACTCAGCGGCGAGCGACGCAACCTTGTCGATGAGGAAGGGAATGGGCAAGCTCGCCAGATTCACGTGAGAGTCGGCGATTCCGAGCGGGATGTCGAGGGTCGCCAGATCTTCTGACACCTGCTGGTATGAGCGCTGAACTTCGCCAATGCCCACCGGAACGGCGGGGCTTGCGCCTTCCGCGACAAAACGGTGCCACAGCACACGCTGCTTTTGGATGCGAATGAGCGCGGCATGCATGTCATTCACACGAACGCCCGGGCGAACATATTCGAGGGCGAGCTTCTTGAGGCGGCGACGGTTGGCACTCGTCATGTCGGGGAAATCGCGGCGCGGTGCTGTTGCGGCGATAAGTTCGGTGATCGCGCGATCAAATACTGTCGGCACAAAACGGTCGAGGGTTTCCCTCAGATCGACGAGAAGACGCAGGTAGACGCCCAACTCTTCGATGCTCTGGAACGGTCGCATCCGTGTATTCGACACAAGTCGGTTCGCGACCCCGAGCAGTTCTGACAACTGAGAATCGACGCGCTTGGCAACCTCGTGGGCCTTGAGCGCTTCCCCGCCATTGGCGAACTGTGCGCCGTACCAAGGCGAATCGCCTGGCCCATATTTGAACTCACCCAGCTTGGCTGCGGCAATGATCACGCCGGTGGCCGAACTGCGATCCTTCGCGAGCTTCTCGACGGCTTCTCGCGAGAGTCGAGCGGTCGTCGATGGCGGGTTGGGTAGCAGCGCGAGGCGGCTCAGCTCTGCGACGCAATCGAGAACGGAGACACCGAGTACGTCATCGGCGATCGACATTGACCCGCGGTAGTCGAGCATGATCTTGCGAAGACGCAGCAGCGCATCATCCACATCTTCAATTTGTGGTCGTGACGCCTTTTCACTGCGTGAGATAGAGCGGATGATGTCGCGGCGCAGCGTGCGCGGGGCGACAGCGAGTCCCGGCAAGCCAATGTCACCGAAACGGTCAGCTATGGAGTGCAGCGAAGCGCGCCGCGGCGTGACGACGAGCACTCGCTTGTTTTGGGCAACAAGTGCGCCAACAGCGTTGACAATCGTTTGGGTTCCCCCTGTGCCGGGAAGCGTGCGAACGACAACAGAGTTGCCAGCTTCGATCTGAGCAATCACGTTCTCTTGTTCAGCATCGGCGTCGAGCAGCAAGTTATCGGTCTGCGGCGAGCGCTCATCTGCCGACAGAGCAGGAACCGGAGCGTAACCCTCCTTGATGGTCCACGCTGCTGCGGTGTTTCCTGCAAGGGCATCGAGAATCGGATGCTGCAGCTCGGCGGCATCGTCAGCAAGGCCCGGCGCAACATCCGCAAAGGACGACACAACGAGGCGAGGACTCACCCCGAAGTTTGGCAAGTGCGAAGTGAGGCCGCGCAGTCGATCGATCACCGGGTTCGGTTTGAACGTACCGTCAGCATCCGTCAGAGCAACAAAAGATTCAGCATCCAGACGCAAGTGGAACTGGTCATCAAGGGCGCGCGCAAGCTCAGGATTGAGATAGGCGGCACCACGCAGCTTCAACTCAAAGTCACGACCGTGACGACGAATAGCGAGCGGTCGAAGCAGTACGGGGGCGCAATACTCAACGTCGTCGTGGTTCCAGCGAGCAATTCCGATTCCCAAATGAACGGAGTCGATTCCGCGGGCCGTAGCCAGCTCAAGACCCTTCGCAGCCACCGCGCCAGCGGCGACCTTGGCGGAGCGCAACGCAACATCATCACGAATAAGGCTCGACAGCAGAGTGCGCTTGCCGGTAATGAACTGGGCGAGCCCACCCGGGTGAGTCGTAGACAACTCAACTCGAGTGCGAGGGGAATCCACAAAATGCAGGAGCGGTGACTGACCGCCTAACTCTGACAATTGCGAACGCCAGTGCGTCCACGTGGGCTCTGCAACGTTTCCGGCCATGATGTTCGGCTCACCAAAACTCAGCGTATGAGGCGCTGTTACCTGAATGTGGGGATGTGAGTGCTCATTTTGCGCGTCGTCAACGGACTCGTCAACCGAATCTGGGTCGATCGAGAAATCATCTGAAACTTTATCTGCACGCCACACACCGCCACCTTAAGCGTCTAACTGCAATAAATGGTGCAACAACCACGAGTTTCGTCAGACTCACTGCCCGCCCGTGCCCCCAGTTCTCGCGGCACACAGCCGTAGAATACGAGCCATGGTGCCCGTAGCCCTCCCCCTGGTGGCCCTCACTGCTGCCTCCGAACTTGCGCGCGGAACCACGATCGCTGTCGTCGCACTGCTCGTTCTTGTGCTGGGGTTGGGAATTGGCGCATTCATTGTCTTGTTCCGCCGCGGCGGCGATCGCGGCATCCGCGGTTCGACTTCACAATCGGAGTTGGATGCCCGAGCTGCCGCACTTCTCGTCACGTTGGATGACCGGGTTCGCGACGCCGAAAACGAAGTCGGTTTTGCCATTGCCCAGTTTGGTGTCGCCGATACCCACGAGTTCGGCACTGCCCTCACGGAAGCGCGGCTCACTCTGACTGAAGCTTTTCGGCTTGGACAACAACGAGACACCGCAGCGAAAGATGCCGAACAGCTGCGCCGCCGAAACACGCTGCAGATGATCGCGCTGTGCGATCGCGCCCTCACAAGTCTCGACCGCTTCGAGAACGCGTTCGCGCAACGACGACGCACCGAAGTGGATGCGGGACACACCGCCCAAGAGCTAAGAGCGCAATTGAGGGCACTGCGCGATCGCCTCTCGCACGATCAGCAGAAACTCACTGAGGCCGCTGAGCACTACGTGGCGGCAGTTCTTGCCGCACCACAGGAGCAGCTCGCTCGCGCTGACGCACTACTGACTCACGCCGAGCGCGAGTTGGAGGAGGTGTCAGCAGAGATCAGCCCGACCGGCGTAAATGCCGTCGCGGACCTGCTGCAGGCAGTAGCGGCCGGCCTGCACCGTGCCGGCCAACACCTGACGGCATCCGAATTCTCATTGAACGAACTCGGCGCTGCGGATGCTGTGGTCAAACAACTGCGAGAAACGAACTCTAATGACCTAAGCGAGGCGCGAGCGGCGCGAGAACTCGCCCCGGATCCAGACTCGGGTGCCATCATTCTTGCGGCGATTGCCGTCGTCGAGCGCTCGTTAGCGGTAACGGCGGACGAGCACGGTGTCGCGTGCGATCCATTCCGCCAACTTGCGGTGTTGAGTGATGATGCGGAGCAGTTAGATGCTGCACTGGCGACAGCGCGCAATCAGCAACAAAGGCTTGATCACGCGCGCGCCGCATATCAAGGGACGCTCGTCGCGGCGAAGAGCCAGATCAGCGTCGTACGAGACCTGATCGGCCGGGGTGGAGCAAGCGCGAGTGCACGCACCCGACTAGCGGAGGCAGAGCGCCAGCTGATGATCGCTGAAGCCGAGACAGATCCTGTGGAGGCCTTAGATGCCATCCGTAGATCGGTAACTCATGCTCGAGATGCTGACGCTCTCGCCCGCTACTAGTGACAGGGATTAGTCGACCGTGCGCCGACAAACCCTGAACTAGCTACCAGCTGCTAGCTAGTAGCTACACGTGGTGAGCGTGACTACGCGTTGTCGACGATGGCGAAACTTACCGCGCCATTCTCGCCAACCTCAGCATCAAGTGTCTTGTCACTGAGAGCGATAGCCGCGTTTTCTTCCAGGAAAACCTTCGCGCCTTCGGCCTCTACGACCGCATCGCCAGCCTCAGGGGCAGCAACTACAGCAACGGTGAGGTTGGGGGCACCAGGCTCCCCATTGATACGGAGACCAGAGGCCTCAGTGTTGGGATCTTGTTCAACAATCGTCTTGACGACCGTGGTGGCTGTTTCGGTGAGGGTGAGCATATGTTCGTCCTTCCAGGTTCAGCGAATTGAACAATCCACGATCCTCTAGTCAGCAGCACACATCAACCGTGAGCGCCGATTCTGAGGCAACTCCCATACCCCGTGGATGGCGCAGTCAGGTGCGCCTCGATTCGACAGTCGCCCGTGTATCGCGTGCGACGCTGGCTGTTGCACCCGGTAGAATTACTAGTGGAGTGCCGGGAAGTCTGGTCGGCGATTGTGTCGGCGACCCCGCTGACGAACCTCAACGTCTGGAATTTTGTGACCACATCCACGAAGAAGCCGAGCCCCCGCACGCGAGTACGTCGGTGGGTGACTATGGAGACCACCAGTGGAATTCTGCTGATGGTTGCCGCCGCGATCGCCCTCATCTGGGCGAACTCCCCCTGGCGCGAAGGCTACGCAGCACTTGCCGAGACCGTTGTCGGACCTGCTGCCCTACACCTCGACCTCTCTCTTGCTACGTGGGCCGCTGATGGCCTGCTCGCCATCTTCTTCTTCGTAGTGGGTGTTGAGCTCAAGCAAGAACTTATTGCTGGCAGCCTGCGCAAACCTCGCGAAGCTGCCGTTCCCGTCTTCGCTGCAATCGGCGGGATGCTCTTCCCCGCGTTGCTCTTCACGCTCGTGGTTCTCACCATGGGTGACTCATCCGCACTCGGCGGCTGGGCGATTCCGACAGCGACAGACATCGCATTTGCGCTCGCCGTTCTGGCAATCTTTGGTCGCGGGCTCCCGCGCGCGCTCCGCACCTTCCTGCTCACAATGGCCGTTGTCGATGACCTCCTCGCGATCATCATCATCGCCCTGTTCTACACCGAGAGCATCGACCTGCTGTCGCTCATGTTCTCCCTCATCGCGATCGTGCTATTCGGACTCGTAGTTCGCTCACGCAAGCCGCGCTGGTGGCTGCTGATTCCTCTCGCGCTCGTGGCCTGGGCCTTCATGCACGACTCTGGCGTGCACGCGACAATTGCCGGCGTTGTGCTCGGTTTCACCGTTCCTGCCAAACTCGTACACGGCGAGAAGGAAACGCGAACACACGCGTTCGACGATGCGGTTCGCCCCACCTCATCCGGAATCGCGCTTCCTGTCTTCGCCTTCTTTGCTGCCGGTGTTTCTTTGGGAGGCGACGAAAGCGTCACAGACGTGCTCGTGCAGCCCGTTGTCCCAGCGATTATTATCGGTCTGGTTGCAGGAAAGATCATTGGAGTGTTGGGAACAACCGCCCTCATCACCAAGGTCACCAAGTTCCGCTTGGCTGACTCGATCGGACTTCGTGACCTGCTGCCGATTGGCTTCCTGACCGGTATCGGCTTCACCGTGTCCTTGCTCATCTCCGAGCTCTCGTTCCCCGATAGTGAGCACACCACCGGTGCCAAACTCGCGATCCTCATCGGCACAGGCATTGCCGCGATCCTTGCCGCCATCAGCCTGCGCTGGGACTCTCGCCTCGCCCGCAAACGCGACATGAACGAAGACGGCATCCCCGACAAGAACAAAAAACTCATCGAGGATGCAGACTAGCGAGAAAGCTACACCGCACCGTCGAGAGGAATCACCGTGTCCGACCCACTGAGCCAACACACCGACTACGGCCAGTTGCCGCTCAACGACACCGACGTGCTCGACAACCCCCTCGACCAGTTCCGGTTGTGGCTATCGAACGCGAGTGAATCGAACGTCTACGAGCCCAACGCAATGGTGCTTTCAACTGTGGATGCCGACGGCTCCCCCAGCGCCCGCACCGTACTGCTGCGCGCCATCGACGATGCCGGGTTTGAGTTTTTCACGAACTACAGCTCCATCAAGGGCCGCGCGCTGCTGGCAAACGCTGCCGCAGCTCTTGTCTTCCCGTGGTATTCGATCCACCGGCAAGTGCTCGTGCAAGGAACTGCTCGGCCCATTTCCGCAGCGCTATCAGACGAATACTTCGCCACGCGACCGCGAGGCAGTCAAATCGCGGCGCACGCCAGCGAACAATCGCAACCCATCGCATCCCGAGCGCTGCTTGAACAGCGCGTTACCGAGCTTGAGGCCGAGTTTGACGGCAGCGAGGTGCCACGCCCGGATGACTGGGGCGGCTTTGTTGTAGAACCTCACACGATCGAGTTCTGGCAGGGCCGCAGTTCGCGGTTGCACGATCGCGTTCGATTCGTGCGTGCAGAGTCTGGCGAATGGGAGCGGATGCGGCTCCAGCCGTAGCGTCGCCAGAACCGCAACGCCCTAGGCACCGTGCGAAACCCTGCGACAGTTGCGGCTCGTGCGGTGCTGCAGGCATCCGGTCATCGTCCCGTTTTAAACGCCAAAAGAGGGACACCACTGCGATAACAGTCGTGCCCCTCCCGAGGTTGTGGGCTTTACTCAGCCGGTACGGATCCCCGTGCCGACATTGCGTAGCCCGACTCGCCGTGGACAGCGAGGTCGATGCCGGCGATTTCTTCTTCAGAAGTAACGCGGAATCCAATGGTCTTCTGAATGGCGGTTCCGATCAACCAGGACATTCCGAAGGAGAAGATTGCTACGGCGAGCACGCTGATCGTCTGAACGACAAGCTGTCCGGCATCTCCACCGACGAAGAGTCCAGTATCGGTTGCGAAGAAGCCGAGGTAGACGGTTCCGATGACTCCAGCAACAAGGTGGAGTCCAACAACGTCGAGCGAGTCGTCGAAGCCCAAGTTGTACTTGAGTTCAATAGCGAGAGCACACACGGCACCGGCGACAGCACCGAGAACCAGCGCCCAACCCGGTGTCAGGTTTGCACAGGCCGGGGTGATGGCAACGAGTCCAGCAACAGCACCCGAAACGGCGCCCACTGCTGTGGCCTTACCGGTGCGGAGCTTCTCGACAACGATCCAACCGAGAATTGCGGCGGCAGGTGCTGCAAGAGTGTTGAAGACGATCAGTCCCGCTTCGTCAGGCGTACCGGCGGCGCCAGCGTTGAATCCGAACCAGCCGAACCAGAGCAGTGCTGCACCGATAAGAACCAGAGGAACGTTGTGAGGCTGGGTGATGTTCTTGTTGAAACCAACGCGCTTGCCGAGAACCAGGGCGAGACCAAGAGCGGCAGCACCAGCGTTGATGTGGACCGCAGTACCACCCGCGAAGTCGATCACTGCTGGCAGACCACCGAGCGTGTCTCCGAGGTTCTGGATCCAGCCACCGCCCCATACCCACGCGGCGACGGGGAAGTAGACGAGCGTTGCCCACACACCGGTGTAGATCATCCACGGTCCGAAGCGTGCACGGTCGGCGATGGCACCCGAGATCAGTGCGGTGGTGATGATGGCGAAGGTTCCACCGAATGCAACAAACAGGAGGTCAGCGCCAGCGACACCCTCTTGCCCAAAGTTGCTGAAGGGGTTGCCCGAGAATGACCAGATCGAACCATCGATCGAGCTCATGTTCGCGCCGATGAGGATCCAGAGAACGGCCACGAGGCCGAGAGCTCCGAAGCTCATCATCATCATGCTGACTACTGACTTCTCTTTTACGAGTCCACCGTAAAAGAATGCCAAACCGGGGGTCATGAGCAGTACTAATGCAGTGCTAATGAGTACCCATACGACTGTATCCATCTCAACCTCTTTCGCTTTGTGCGCCCTGTGCACACGTAATGCTGTGGCGGATGTCGATGGGTGTCGGGTCATTCCACGCCCACCGTCCCGCACGACAAAGCATTCCGTCTTAGCGTTTCGTCTGGCCCACAGTTATGTTTCGCGCACGTAAAACGTGTGGTGCGGGTGTTACAGAAACGTTTCGCGCACCCTGAGGTGTTCGGTGAATCCGGTGTCAGATTTGGCTCTGGTGCGCTTCGGTGTTGAGAATTTCGCCGTTCGCGGACCAACTTTCCCAGCCCCTACCGAGAGAACGTAGAGTTGGCGCATGCCCGAAACTACGCCCACGAATGCGCCCGAGCCAGCGACGCCACCAAAGCAGCCTTCGGCGGTCAAGACTCGCATCCGCCAGCTAACGACACCGTGGTGGCGGCTGGTCTGGCTCATCGGCGGTCTTATCTGGGCTGTGGTCTTCAACGTGATCTATGTCACCACCGGCGGTACCGAAGAGTGGTGGGGCGTGGCTTCCGTGATCCCGATCGCGCTGCTACTGGTGGATGTGCTGCGCATCGAACGAATGGAACGCTCTGCCGAGCAGAAACGCAAGGCAAAGCTGAAGCTATAGCTGTCGCTGGTGCTGCCGCTGCCGCGCATGAGCATTGATGACACGCACGTCGGCGGCTATTTGCTCGCCGCTCTCGAGCGCGACAACATCACCAGGCACGAGGTCGAGCGCGGGAAAACGGATGACGTGGCCGTCCAGCACGGCGCGTGCCGCAGGTACCGAAAGCGAGGCAAGGACTCGCATCTCGCGTTCGGCGTGCGTCTCTTCCCAGAACCCAATCGACGCGTTCAGCACGAGCACGAGCACGAGCAGAATCGCCGTCGCGTCAACCCGGTCCTGCAGCAACGGGGTAACCGTCGCCGCAACCAACAGAAATACGATAAGTGGCGACCGAAAGTGTCGCGCTGCCACCACGCTACCGCGGTAGGGGTTTTCCACAGCCGCAAACAGTACCGTTTGCGTATGACTTCGCTCGCAGGATCATCCATTCTTGTCGTTGGCGCCTCAGGGGGCCTTGGCTCCGCGATCGCTCGAATTTTGGCTGCTGAAGGCGCCATCCTGACCCTCCACGGGCGATCAGAAGAAAAAGTGCGCGCCCGGGCCGTGCCAGGAACATTCGTGAAATCTGATCTTCGCGATTCCGGCTCTGGCGTCGAACTTATCAGTGCCGCCCTAGGCGCCCATGGGCAGCTCGATGGTGTCATCAACGCGGCCGGAGTAGTAGCCTTTGGTCCGGCATCTCACGCCGACGACGAGACAATGGATGCGCTCTTCACCGTAAACGCGCTTGGGCCGATGCGCCTGCTCCGTGCAGCACGCCCCGCCCTGCTCGAGTCAGCGGCAGCGAAGCGCGACCCATTCTTTCTTACCCTGAGCGGCATCGTCAGCGAATCCCCTACAGCGAACATGGCCGCCTACTCCGCATCCAAAGCGGCACTCGCCGCGTTCGGGCAGGCAGCGGGCCGCGAACTGCGCCGCGACGGCATCCGGCTCCTTGACGCCCGACCCGGCCACACCGAGACGGGGCTCGCCACTAGGCCGGTCGCTGGCACCGCGCCCACCATGCCCACCGGCTTCGACCCCGCCGATGTTGCTCGCCGCATCGTTGACGCAATCGTTGCCGGAGAGAAGGACCTACCGAGCGGAGCTTTCACACCGCAGTCCGCAGCCTGATCTGCTGCGAAGCTCACTAGTCGATCGGGATGCGCTCGTCATAGATCGCTGCCTGGCGGTCACCTAACCTGCGATGAACAGCTCCCAGAGGATCGCTAGGAAGATCACGGTGAAGATCGCCGGGGTGACGAACTTCACGATCGTCGTCCACCATGCGGTCTGGATGATCTGCTGCACGAGCCGGGACGGACTCTCGATCTGCGCCAGATCGACCGCCACGGCTTTCGCTTCGCTGGCGGCCGTGTACTGAGCGATGGAGCCAAGAATTCCCGAGGCGAGTAGGATTCCCGCCGCCGCTATTCGCACGGCCACCGGGCTGCCATCGAATCCGTCTAGAGCAAGCGCGGTAATGACAACAGTAAGCAGGAAGGTTGGCGCAAATTGCGCCATTACGATGTGCAACCGTGCTCCCGACCAGAGGCCGAGCAGATCTTTTTCATTCACCCTCTCGACTATACCTAAGCGAAAGCAGTCGGCCCGGCATCCCGCACGCTGCCATGGTCCCAACCGGCTCCGTTGCGGGCGTGGTCTCGACCTGGTGAGCGTGTTCCGCACCTCAGCCCGCGCGTGAGGCTAGCACCCGAATTTCCCCCAGCCACGCCGCGGCGCGCGACGGACTAGGTTGCTACCGGAGTAGGGTCGCCGCGTGCCCTTCCTACGCTCTCGCGTCGTTCTGTTTCTTGCGTTCGCGTTCACGCTCATGGCTGACCCTGTATCCTCGGTCGCCTACGCGGTCGAAGCGGCGCTCCGGGCGCTGGATGGTCGGCTCGACCTGCTCGTCGCGACGATGGGGCTCGTGGTGTCGATCATCGCGCTCGTTGTCCTGAACTACCGGGCTCTGATCGCCCGCTATCCGGATGGCGGTGGAGCATCGGCTGCCATCGGTGAAGCCTTCGGTGACGGCTGGTCGTTTCTGCCAGTTGGCTCGCTCGTGGTCGACTTCGTACTGACCATCGCGATTAGCGTCTCGGCAGCCGCATCGGCCGTCATTGCCTACTTTCCCGTGCTTGCGCCGTGGCGCTTGCTGATTGCCCTCGCGCTTGTGGCCGTTGTTGGCGGGTTGTCCCTGTTCGGAAATCTTGGGCGAATCCTGTTCGCGCTGATGACGGTGAGCTTCGTCGCGGTGGCAGCGTCGGTGCTCCTGTTCAGTGTTGTTGCCGCGCCACTCGATTCGGCAGTCCTCGACGATTCGGCAGCTGCCGACCCGAACGCGCTTGCGGGCGCTGTCGCCGTCATACTGGCTTTTCCCGTCGCGATGGCGCTCGCGACCGGTGTCGAGGCTCCCTCGACGGCGATTGCGCAGCTCGGCGGACTCGATTCTGATGGTCGCCGCTGGTTCGGGCAACTCACACTGTGGCTCACTCTCGGCATCGTTGGCGTACTCACGCTCACCTTCGCAGTGCAAGCGACACGGCTTGGCATCAGCATCCCCGACGAGGGGTCGACTCTCATTGCCGACTTTGCCCGGCACGTCGCCCCGGCCCCGCTGTTTGGACTCTTCCAGCTCATGACCGCGCTGCTACTGCTCGCCGCGGCAAGTTCTTCCTTTCAGGCGGGCCCGGGGCTACTGAAAGCGCTCGCGGTGCATCCTTCGGGCACGAACGCCGTGGGCATTCTGCCTGCGGCATTGGGGAGTGTGAATCGGCGCCACACCCCATATTGGGGTCTCGTACTCTTCACCGCTCTCTCGATGGTCGTCCTCGCTGCCACCGGCGCTGACGACCAGCGGCTCGTACTGTTCTACGCGGTGGCTGTATTTTTGAGCTTCCTCTCCGGCTTGCTAGCGATGGCTCGGTTCACACATCTGGCCCGCCAGCACAAACGCTTCGTCCTCAACGTGATCGGCGCGGCCATTGTGGCGTTCACGCTTATCGTCAACCTTGCCCGCGGGTGGCCCCTCGTGAGCCTCGCGGCTGCAGCTCTCATAGCAGCCACACTGTGGGCGCTATGGGTGCGCGCGGGCCGCCCAGAGGGCATCCGATCGATCGAATCCCTTCGAAAACAGGATGGGGATGGTCGCGATGCATCGGAACTCTAACGCCGATATCTGAAGACCGCCGAGCAGACCGTGATGTCGTTGGCGCCAGCACACAGTCGTTGCGAGAGTTTGATCAGGTCAAGTTTGTTTCTGAGCTGCACGAGGACGAGTCACAACCGCCAGCGCCAGCCCGCCAATTAGCGCGAGGCCCTGTGCGACAACTGCTATTACCTTGTCGGGATACCACACGGGTTCGTAGATCACCGGGAACCCGATTGCGCTCAAATCCAATGGAACATATACCGATGCCACCAGTAGTGCGAGGCCGCCCGCCGCAATCACTGCCACGACCAGCCCAGTCCACCACCGATATACCACCAGAATCAGGACGGCCGCGAGGATGTTCACTACACCTTGGATGCGGAACAGGGCACCCTGACTGACTAGTGAGCCGACGATGGCATCGAAGGGAGACGCGAGGACGAAGTGCACGTAGGCGTTAACCAAAAGCGCTAGTGCAATCCAGATTCGTGCCGCAATGATGAAAATTTTCATGTCCTTGCTCTCTCTCGATAACTTTCTGGAAATGCTGAAGCCGGCGGGGAGCGATTCGTTCGCTCCCCGCCGGCGTCATTCACAGAGTGGTTTTACTGAATACCCTTGTTGGCTGCGATTCCGCCAGCGAGTGCCGTTGCCGTCATCGGCATGTGGCCTGCAGCTTCCTTCAACAGCGAGAAGTAGGCAGGGTCACCGGCGATGTTCGCGTCAATCGCTGCAACGAGCGACGTGGCGTGCATCTCAAGCTCAGCCTGTACGGCTTCGGCCGGCAGTTCAGGAACAACAGAGTTGATCAGCTGGCCGAACGATACCGCGTAGCCACCCAGGTCTGACATGGCCTGTTCGATGCCAGCCTCGTCTCCCGTTGCCTTTGCGACCGCGTAGTTCACGAAGAACGGGATGTGCGAGCGCCATGAATCAAGGAAAGGCTGCTCAGCGTCCGGGTAGGCCGAGCCTACGAGGGCTGCGATCTCAACCGAGTTGCTGTCGAGGGTTTCAACTGCTGCAGCGACGTCTGCCGTCGTGAGGTCGCCACCATCGGCTAGTGCCTGGTCAATGGCTGCACCGGCGAGGTAGACGTGGTCGGCGAGCAGTGCGGTTAGCGTTGCACGCAACGTCGAGCCGTCGCTGTTTACCGTGTCAGTGACCGCTGAAGAGGTCATGTCGTCGGTAGTGGCGGGCGACTCTGCTGCAGCTGAGCAGCCCGAGAGTGCTAGTACCGCGGCGAGTCCGAGACCGGTGATTGCTGTGATTTTACGCATTGTTTCTTCTCCTTGATGATGGTGTGTTGTGTCGTACGGATTGTTACGGTTCGACCGTGACGCTTGCGTTCATGGTCAAGTGCGGTTGGCAGTAGTAGAAGTACTCGCCGGGTTCGTCGAAGGTGTAAGAGAACGTGTCGCCCTCCTGACCCTTCGGCGCTAGATCGTGGTCAAAGAGGCCGTCGGGTGTCTGCGTACCGCGGAGACCCGTTGATTCGTTTACATCGCCCCAGGCTCCGGAGGTCACGGTGTGGCCGATCGTCTCGCCGTTCTGCCAGGTAACCGTGGTGCCAACCTTGACGGTGAGGTCTTTCGGCATGAACTTCAGGCCGATAGTCGTAACGACGTTTTCGCCGGCTTCGGCAGACTGCTCGGTGCCACTTGTCGCTGACGGCATCGTTGGGGACGGTTGCGAACCTGCGCATCCTGAAAGCGCGACGAGAAGTGCTGGCAAGATGAGCGCACCTGCGAGGGTGGCTTTCGGTGCCCGAAGTGTTCTGGTGAGTGACATGTAGATGATTCGGCGCCCTGCGCGAAGTGGTTTGGTATCAATTTTTGGGCGCAGAAAAACTGACCTCGAGAGGGGTGCCCGAAGGCACAACGCCGCTCGGCGCGCTGCTCAGGCCCACGCCGCTGTACGAATTCGCCGCACGGGCTGGCCGACGACGTTAGGCACTAAGGGTTCTGCGACGCACGTTTGACCCGGGATCGGGTCCGGATCGATGACTGGTCCCGATCCGAGGCCGAAGCTGCGGCCTCGGGCAGGTCGGCGTCGTTCGTCTGATACTGGTTCATTGTGCTCGCTGGCAGCAACCAGTGGAAGGTCAGGCGCTCGTCCTACCGGCGGACGTCCGGCATCGTTTCGGTGACGCGAAGTCCAATCGGGGCGCCGATGTGGCTGAAGGAGATTACCTTCTTCGGGCGAAACTACGGGAATTTTCACCGTCGCCCCCCCGTAACGAAACCCGAATGCGCAAAATAGCTTGCGCTATACTATAGTGGGATGAGACCTGCCGCCCGATCCGAGGCGTTCGCAGATATAAAGGACTATCCTCCGGGAGAGTTGAGCAAAGGAGCTCCATGCACGTACAAGACGTCGCGGCGCCCTCGTCAGCACAGCTGACAGGCAAAGCCAGCAAAACCGAGCGTAAGCACCTTCGCGCCCTCAGCTGGGGCCACGCCCTCGAATGGTACGACTGGGCGATCTTCGGGCTACTCTCTTCGTACCTTGGGGCCGCTTTCTTCCCCGCAGACAGCGCGCTCGCATCGACGCTGAATGCACTCGCCGTCTTCGCCGTTGGATTCATCGCTCGCCCCATTGGCGGCGTCATCTTCGGGTCTATCGCCGACAGAGCCGGCCGTCGCAAGATCATGATCTTCGCCATCACAGCCGTTGCCTTTGGCAGCTTTGTCATCGGCGTCTTGCCGGGGTATGAGACCATCGGTGTCGCCGCGCCGGTCATAGTCGTCGCCATGCGTCTGCTGCAGGGTCTGTCTGCCGGCGTTGAGGCACCCCTTGGCACCGCCTACGCACTCGAACTGGTTCCGAACCGTCCCGGTTATGTCTCCGGCTTCTTCGGATTCTTCAACAACCTCGGAAACTTGCTCGCACCACTGTCGATCTTTTTCCTCACGCAGCTGCTCGTGGGTGACAACCTCGCAGAGTGGGGCTGGCGCATTCCGTTCATCATCGGCGGTCTCTTCGGTCTCATCGTGTTGTGGCTGCGCACCACGCTGCCTGAGACGCTCAACATCGACGGCGCACGCGAAGCGAAGGTTGTGAAGAAGCAGCTCCCCTCGGTATGGGGCGACGTGCGCAAGTACTGGCTGAGCGTTTTGGCGACCGTCTTCATCGTCGGTGCCATTCAGGCCTATAACTACACGTGGATCGCCGGTCTGCCCAACCTCGCGCGCGCTGCTTTCCAGGAAGACCCCGCCGCTGTTTTCGGTATCACCACCGGCTTCGGAGTCTTCATGACTCTTGGCGCACTGTTCCTCAGCAAGTATCTTGACCGCTTCCCGATGTCGAAGGTATTCGTCGTTGCTCGCGTCCTGGCAATTCCGACGATCTTCCTGTCATTGCTCTACACACAGCCCGGCATCGGAACTTTCGCAGGGGTTATGTTCGGCGGCGCAATCGTGTTGCTTCTCAACATGACGATCTTCGTCACGGTCTCGAACTCGCTACTGCCCCAACACATTCGCGGCACGGGCCTCGGCCTCGGTTACGGCGTAGGCGTTGCGCTATTTGGTGGCACCGCTTCGTATCTTTTGCTGTGGACGCAGGGCGAGGGCACGTTCTGGATGTTCCCGATATACATCGCCACCCTGTGCGCCATTAGCGTGGTTCTGTACCTCGCAGCGAAGAAGCGCAACGGCATCTTCGTCGGTAAGTAGGCGAACTCTCTGCGCGGTACCGTCGGCGACGTCGGCGGTACCGCGCAGAGGTTCCCCACCGATACAGGCACCCTAGAAAGAACGGAACCATGGAACGCTTCATCATCGACACTGATCCCGGCATCGACGACGCCGGCGCACTTTTCTGGGCACTCGCAACGGACGAGTTCCATGTCGAGGCGCTCACCACCGTCTTCGGGAACGTGAACGTTCAGAAGGCAACCGCCAACGCACGTAAGATCACGCACCTGTCGGGTCGCCCGGACCTGCCGATTTGGGTTGGTGCTCCCCGCCCTCTCGTAGGCGAGCCAAATTTCGCCGAGCACATTCACCGCCCCAGCGGAGTTGGGTACTGGGAATACCCCGATCCAGCTCCCGGCGCTGATGGCCCCACCGAGGCCGTGCAGAAGATGATCGAGCTCGTCATGTCGAACCCGGGCGAGATCAGCATCATGGCGCTCGCACCGCTCACGAACGTCGCTCTCGCGATCTCGTTGGAGCCGAAGTTTGCTGAGAACGTTCGCCGGATCATCTATATGGGTGGAGCAGCTCTCACATGGGGAAATGCCTCTCCTGTTGCCAGCGCGAACATCTTCAACGATCCCGAAGCTGCCGAAATCGTCATCCAATCTGGAGCGAAGCTCACACAGGTCGGTCTCGACGTGTGCCGCAAATTCTCGGTTACTCCTGAACGGGTCGAGAAGCTCTGGACATCGGGTTCGCCCATGGGCCGGGCCCTGTGCGAGATGATCGGCTATCCTGACCGCCACCAGGACACCACTGAGATGCCCGAGTGGAAGATCGAAGGCATGCACCTGAACGATGTTCCGTGTGTTGCATACGCCATCAACCCGGACTGGTTCCAAATGCGCCATCTGCGCGTCGATGTCGAACTCGACGGCAAGCACACCCGCGGACAGACGGTCGTCCAGATGGTTGACCGCTGGGGCGGAGTCCCCAATGTCGATGTGTTGCTGGACATTGACGCGGCAGCTGTTGCAGACGCGCTCGTCGAGTCCGTCACCGCTTTCGGAACCAAGCACTAGAGCGACGGACGGCTGCACACTCTGAGCGCAGCCAGCAGCACAAGCCTTCGGCCGTGGATTTTAGACACGGTCGAAGGCTTCGTCTTTCTCCCGGACACTTAGAAAGGTACGACTGTGACTCAAGAACTTCTTGCTTCAGACGCGGAACTCATCGATGCCGCCGCCGCACTCCTGTCACGGGTGCATGATCCTGGCGCGGTTCGAGTTGCCGCCGCTGCACGTGGCGTCTCGGGAGCCGTGTATCTCGGCGTGAGTCTCGCCACCCCGCGCGTCAAGGTGTGCGCAGAAAGCAGCGCGGTCGCCAACGCGAAAATTGGCGGCGAGGAAGCCATCACCACGATCGTTTCTGTCGGACTCAGGGGTGACGATGTTCCGCACGTCATCAATCCGTGCGGGGTGTGCCGTGAACTGATCCCGAAATTTGGTCAGGATCTACGCGTCCTCGTCGACACTGGGGACGGTGTCGTCGCCGCAGCGGAACCCATCGAACTCCTGCCCATGCCGTGGATACGCGCTCGCTCCTACGACGATTAAAGAAGCAATAAGAAGGCCCCCTGAACTCAGCTCGAGTTCAGGGGGCCTTCTCGTTGTTTTCTAGCGCCAAGGAAGGGGGCTGCGCAGGGCTTCGCCGATCATTCGCAGAACGCCGTCAAAGTTCATGTCCACCACAACGCGGTGCAGGGGTCGCGTCTCATCCTCGACGGGGTGTACACCGGCCAGGTAGCGGTCCCCCGTCGCTGGATCTTGGAACGTCTGCAACGGGCGCTGCACGGATGCCGTGATCAGATCAGGTCGCAGGAGGGCAGCGACGGCCATGCTGTCGTTGATACCCATGACGCGCTCGTCCCCTGGTTGTGGGTACGAGCGGCTGTAAAATCCTGCGTAGTCCGCACTGATCTTCGTGATCAGGTTGGCGGGTGCGTAGCCCGTCGACTCTGCGATCTCGAGGAAGAAGTTCTCGGGAACGAGAGCCTGGCGCGTGACATAGGGGCCGCACCATGTCACATCACCCTCGTGAGCGGCGACAGATTCAGCGGCGTCGATGTCAAACGTCACGTTGGGATCACGCGACACTCGGAAGCGGCGATCAGCCCACGGTTCGGTGTCGCGGTAAAGCGCGGGCCCCAGCGTGCCAACGATCACGGTGCTGCGTAGCATCTTCAGCAGATCAGGTTCACTCTCTAACGCGCGAGCAAGGTTCGTCTGCGGGCCAATGGCGAGATAGTCGATCTCACCGGGATGCTGGCGCACAAGTTCGAGCACTACGTCAACACCGCTGGGCTCGGTCGCAACGGAGACCGCGGGGCGCAAACCGGTGTTCCCGAACCCGTCTTCGCCGTGAATGCCCGGGTTCAGGCGCAGCTCCTGCTTAACGGGAACATCGCTTCCGCGGTAGACCGGAACGTCACTGCGCCCGCAGGTGTCGAGCACGTATCGCGCATTGTCTGCCGCACGTTCGCCCGTGCAGTTTCCGAAGACGCTGACCACCGCAAGGATCTCCACGTCGGGTTCCGCTGCAAGCAGCATGATCGCCAGTGCGTCGTCTACACCCGTATCGGTGTCGATAATCACTTTTCTCTTCGTCATGATTCCTAACTTTCCGCTGCGTCTGCGCAGCAGGTTGTGAGCGTGGGGCCTTACGGTGCGCTGAGTCCAACGCTCGCGAATGCCGCTTGCGCGCGCGCTTCGGTGAGCGTCGCCGCGAATGCCAGGGCAGATGCAGGTGCAGAAACGCCAACGCCGATCGCGAAGCGACCGTATGACTGCAGCGCGTGCGGAATCGGAGCCACCACGTGCGCACCTGTCACGGAGCGCAACTCGGATACCTGCTGGATGGCAATATCTGCACGACCGTCGACCACGGCTTCAGCGGTGAGACCTGCGGGAAAGTGCACGGCACGCTCGTCGATAATGTCGAGCAGGTTACGTTCGCGCAGCACTTTCATGAAATGAATACCGCTGGCGCCAGAGAGCGTGTACGCGACTCGAAAGTCGCAAAGATACTGAAGAAATTCCTCTTCGGTATCTGAAGCAGGCGCCCGTGTGTCAGTTAGCCGCGCGAACCCGACGGCCGAGACTGCGATGTCAGAAACGGTTTCCTCATCGAGAATGCCCTGAGCTGCTAGGTCATGCGCGGAAGCCGAAACGCCCAGAAACAAATCAGGACGCTCGCCGCCAGCGATCTTGTCGAGCAGCACAGTGGTCGGCTCAAACGTTGCCACGACGCGATCACCCGTAGCGGCTTCGAACGCTGGAATAAGTTCTTCAACGAGCGGCTGTCGAACGACGAGTCCGCTGTATAGCGTGATCATGCTTTGGGCTCCTGAGGGGGCTGAGGCTGCAGGGCAGCGAGGTGTTGCGTCGTTAGGGGTGCGGTGCGCATCCCTGATGTGAGGAAGAAGATTTGCGCGGTGTGTTCGAGTTCTTCGAGCGCATCCAACGCCGAGTCGAGGTCAGCGCCGGCAATCACTGGCCCGTGGTTGCGCAACAACAGCGCGTGCGAGCGCGTGGCAGCTCGCTGGACGGCACGGGTCGCTGCCTTATCGCCTGGCGCAAAGTACGGTAGGACCTGCAGTGGCGCAACGCGCATTCCGTAGTACGCGGTGAGCGGTGGCAGCGCGTCATCTTGGTCAAGATCAGCCAGGCAGGATAGCGCAGCAGCGTGCACCGAGTGCGTATGCACGATTGCGTGCGCCGACGGTCGAGCCCGAAGAACGGCAACGTGCAAAAACGCCTCTTTTGTCGGTGGAGGACCTTCGAGATGACGACCCTCACCATCGAGCACAGATAGATCGGTGCTCGAGACATCGGCCAGGCTCACACCTGTTGGGGTCACCAAAATGCGATCTCCTTCGCGTACCGCCAGATTGCCCGTACGACCATGAGTGAGCCCGCGCCTGTGGATAGAGTGTGCCACGCGTTCGACAGTTTTACGTAGGTCAGTCATCGCTTGCATCTCCCACAACGGAGGTGAACATGTCGATGTCACCAAAGTTTCCTGACTTCAGCACGAGGTGCACGCCATGGGTCACGTCATGAATCCAGGGCGCACCTACGGCAGCCTCATCCCCCACAACAGCAACCGTGGTTCCGAGTTCACGGATCACTGCGCCCGACGTCTCACCACCTGCGACGAGCATGCGCTGAACCCCACGGCACGCCAGTCCGTGGGCGACGATTCCTGCCACTTGTTCGTACAGCTCACCGGCCTCTGGCAGTTCGTCATTGCGTTCTTCGTCCGAGCTTGACGAGTAAATCAGCGCGGAGATTTCTGCGGGCTGTTTATCCCACCACGTCAACGCTGCCTCAGCCAGTTCCAATGCCGTCTGGCCTGGTTCTGCAATGACGCGGTGCGAGGGTCCACCAGATGTCTGAAACGCGGCAATCTGCTCAAGAGTCCGTCGCGAACAACTTCCAGCGATGATCGCGGTGCGTCCGGCGGGCGGTGCGGAAATTGTGCGGCCGGATGCGAACTGACGTCCGGCAATTGCACCGATGAGACCGGCAGACCCGGCGGTCAGCACTGCGGTGTCTACAGCTTCGGCGATTGCCGCGAGATCGGCGGCGTCAACGGCATCTGCGATCACGTGTGCAATACCTGCGCTCTCGGCTGCGGTGATCGTGGCGCGTGCTACAGCCGCTCCAGCATGCACTGCAGAAAGCGGCAGCGTTGTGACAGTGCCCTGCACCTGCGGAGTGAGCAGGCTCACGAGGTTCGAGTCTCGCATCGGCGTGATCGGATGGTGCGCCATGTGCGTCTCATGCAACGGAACGTTAAAGACGTACAGATTTCCGTCACTCACGGTGCGCCCGTGGATGGGGGCCGCAGGGGTCGTCACCACCGTCGACACTCCCAGAGCCTGGGCGAGCGCCTCAGTGACGGGCCCGATGTTCCCCTCATCCGTTGAATCGAACGTCGAGCAGTACTTGAAGTAAAAGCGCGTGGCGCCAGCGTCCTGCAACGTACGTAGCGCCACCAGGCTCGTCGCTACGGCGTCAGCCACCGGGATCGAGCGGGTCTTCAGGCCAGTCACGATGGCGTCAGCATCTCCCGTGACGGGAGTTTCTGCATTGAGGGTAAGCAGCGTTCGCAGGCCCTCGCGGCTGAGGGCCGCAGCCACATCGGTTGCACCCGTCACATCATCAGCAATGACGCCAATCATCGTGGTGATCCCTCGATCACGGCGCGCAAGCGCGAAGCGGCAACACTCGGACCGTCGAGGACAGGCACGGTGATATGGTCACGCAGCACCTCGGCCGCGGGAGCGAGTGAATACTGAGCGAGCACGACCACGTCGTAGGGCTCGCTCGCCGCAGAAATAGCGGCGCCCAGGTGGGCGGCTAGCTCGGCAACGGCGAGAGGTTTGGCCGCGGCGGGCACCACGATGGGATGGATGGAGGTCGCCGCGCCTGCAGCTGCAAAGGCAGCCTTAAGGCGCGCGGTGCTGTCTTCAGCCGCTGACTCCAGAGACGCGACGAGGAGAACGCTCGCGGGTGAGAGCGCTACAGTGTCTTCGAAAAGCGGTCCGTCCGCGGAAAACACGGCAACACCGTCGGTTGCGGGGTCACGGTAGTCGGCGCGCACGCCGTATTGGGAGCACGTCAGCAAGATACCGTCCGCCCCGCCAGCGAGGGCGGACTCGATCAGAACGTCCATGCGAGCAGCGAGTGGTGCGGTCATCTCCCCTTGCTGCTTCAGATCGGAAAGCAGATGGTCGTCAAGAAGATTCCACACCGTGCTGTTCGGAATTGCCGCGCTCACCGCGGCTGCTGCCGGTGCAATGGCCAGCGTTGTCGCACTAATCAGGGCGATTTTCACGGCGTTCACTGGGTAATCCTTTCGATCCAGTTGAGGCCTTCGTCAGTGTCGCCGACGGGACCATACTCGCAACCAACCCATCCGGAGTAGCCGCTGGCGGCAATCCGTGCAAGCACCTGCTCGTACGCAATTTCCCCTGTTCCGGGCTCGCCTCGGCCGGGATTATCCGCAATCTGTACGTGCTTGACCAGTGGGGCAAGCCGCTCGAATCGCTCGATCACGTTGCCGCGGTCGGCCTGTGCGTGATAGACGTCGAACAGCACGCCCACGGTGCCAGGGTCAACGGCTTCAGCTACCGCGGCCGCCGTCTCCATCGAAGCCAAGCCATAGGTTGGCTGCTCGCGCTTGTTGATCGCTTCGAGCACGATGTGAACGCCAGCCGCGCGAGCCTGCGCTGCAGCCCAGCCAATGTTGGTGACGTATGCCGCAAAGGCGAACTCCGGGTCCACTTCCGCGGGATGCAGGCCAGCCATCACGTGGACGATGGGGTTGCCGAGCACATCTGCGTAGTGGAGTGCCCGCTCGACGCCCTCACGAAATACGGTCTGAGCGGATGGCACATACGCTGTGCCCATGGCGGTAGCGGAACCCGCAGGACCACCGGGGGTGTTGATCAGCGCCTGCGTGAGGCCGGCGTTATCGAGCAACTCTCGCACGCGCGCAGCAGGGAGCTCGTAGGGGGATGCAAATTCAACCCCCGTGAAACCTGCAGCCGCAGCCGCGTCAAAACGTGCTTCGAAGGGCAGCTCGGTGTACATCCATTTGAGGTTGGCTGCCAGCCGGAGCTGGCCGCCCGATGTCTGGATGATCATGCTACGTCTTCTCGGTATGCCGGATTCACAACGAACTGTGCATCGCCCCCAGCCAGAACGCTGATCACGTTGGCTGCGGCCATACGACCAGACTCGCCACGCGCTTCACGGGTTGCGCCCGCGACGTGGGTCGTGGCGAGGATGCCAGGCGTGTGCAGAAGCCCACTGTCTGCAGGCAGGGGTTCCTGCTCGAACACGTCCAGAGCTGCGCCGCCAATCACACCGGCGCGAACAGCGTCGACAACGGCCGCTTCATCAACAATGCCGCCACGAGCCGTGTTAACCAGAACCGCGTCGTTCTTCATGGAACGCAAGCGCTCCGCATTGATGAGGTTTCGCGTCGAGTCATCGAGGAACAGATGCAGCGTCACGAAATCGGCCTGCGAAAGAACGTCGTCAAGCTCCGCACGGGCAATATTGTGTGCTGAAGCGAATTCGTCGTCGAAGTACGGGTCATAGGCGATGACCTTCATGCCGAAACCCGCGGCAATCGTGGCCACGGCCTTGCCGATGGATCCGAGACCCAACACTCCCAACGTCGCGCCACGGAGCTCGCGGCCCGTGAGCTGCTGCCAGGTCCCTGCTCTCAGGTTGGTGACGTTCTCGGGAACACGACGGGCAACACCCAACATGAGTGCGAAAACGTGTTCGGCAACGGCCTGACGATTAGCGCCCGCCGTGACACAGACTGGAACACCCTGAATCGTTGCTGCTTCCACGTCAACGCTGTCGTACCCGACACCCGTTCGTACGACGATCTGCAAGTTCGGAGCGCTGGCAAGATCGTTCGCTGTCAGCGGCTGAGTTCCCGCGATGATGGCGCGCGTTGAGGCCAAGATCGCACGACGGTCTACCTCAGAATAGGCAGCAAGGTTCGGCTCGTGGCGCGTCGACAGACCGGCACCACGCAGCAGTTTGTCTACCTCGTCGCCCGGGTTGAGGAACGCGGTAGTGATTATGACATCGTGGGACGTGGTGTTTTCGCTCACCAGATTCCTCCTTGATACTCAGAGGCGGTGAATGCACCGCCGTGATACTGGGGGGCAGGAACATCAAAGTCGACGTCCTGCGCGTGCTCCGCCGCATTGTCTTGCGGGGTGAATCCGATAGCAGCCCAACCGGCCCGCGCATCCCACCAGCCATCGGCGTTTGCCGAGACACCATAAACAACTTGGCATCCCACAGGACCGTTTTCAATCGCGCAGCGAGTCAGCTCAATGCCATCTCGCCAGCTCAACCACAGCGCAAGTTGGCGCACATCTTCGGGCTCGGGACGGAACGTTCCGATGCGCAATAACACCGATTCCACTCCCCACTTGTCGTAGTACAGGCTCGCCAGTGCCTCGCCAAACGCTTTCGAAACGCCGTAGTAGGAGTCTGGGCGAATCGAAGCGCTCTCGTCGAGACGTTCGGAGGCAGGGTGAAACCCGATGATGTGGTTGGAACTGGCAAACACGATACGGCGCACTCCCGCGCGGCGCGCTGCCTCGTAGACGTTGTATGTGCCGTCAATGTTGGCTTCGCGGATGCGTTCGAATGACGCTTCGTCTGCGACAGCTCCAAGGTGCACGATCACGTCGATGCCTTGGGCAGCCGCGGTCAGGGCTTGCATGTCGCTGAGGTCACCGACGACGACCTCTTCGTGTGCGAAGAGGTGTTCGACCGGTTCGCTGCGCACGTATAGGACCACGCGTTCATAGTTCCCCGCGAGTCCTTCGCGAATCACGCGGCCCATGCGGCCAGCGCCTCCTGTATAGAGGACGGAAGTCATGATTGTCCTTTCATCCGGCGTCGGCGCAGCCGATGCTGCGGTCCACCTCGGCGCTCAGTGCGTCGGCAAAGAAACTGATCTGGGCGCGCTGTTCTCGCAGGCGCTGCACCTCACCATCGACAATGCTGAGGCCGACATCATGGCCGGGCAGCAGAGTCGCGCTCGTGTCGGTCAGAAGCGAACGCAAGCGATCGATCGTGCGAACGCTCGCGTCTTCGTCCATGGTGGAGTCAACGTGCGCGGTGGCCAGCTCATGAATGTTTTTCACTGAGTCCCCCGCAAAAATGAGGGACTGCTCAGCGCACTCAGTGAAGAATGCCAGGTGATGAGGCGTGTGACCCGGGGCGGCAATCGCGTGGATTCCTGGCAGCACCTCTTGCCCCGGCCGCATCCGTTCGACACGCTCGGTGCGGCGCATGAGCTCTTGCACATGCAGGTCAGGGATGAACTTGGTTCCTGCTGGCTGCTCTGCCGCCCATGCCAGTTCCTGCTCGCCCACCCAGGTGACGGCGTTCTGGAACATCGTAAAATTTGCGACGTGATCCCAGTGCATGTGGGTCAGCAATACGTCCGTGATGTCTGCCGAAGTCAGCCCCAGACGTTCAAGTGACTCGTGAATCAGAGGAATGTAGGCGGGCTGCCCCGCATCGACCAGTACACGGCGTGTGCCATCGTCTAGGAGCCAGAGGCTGCTCCAGCCAAAGGCGCCGTGCGAGCTGGACTTGCCGGGAAACCCTTCAACGAGAGGGTGAGCGGTATACCGCGCCGCGGCCTGCTTCATCTGCTCCATCGCATCTCCTTCCAATACTATTGACTATAGTATTGGATTCTCACTGGTTTGTCCATGAGCGCTGCCGCCGACTTAGCTCCCCAAAAGTCGCTCCGTAGCACCGAGAACGTGCAGGCGCATCGCTTCTGCCGCACTGTCCGCATCGCCCGCCACGATCGCATCGAAGATCGCACCGTGCTCGGGCGCTGCCTGACGTGCTCCCGTGCGACCAAACTTGGAAAAGAGTCGGAACCGCTGAATCTGGCCGCTGAGCGCCGCGTACGCGAGTGCCAAGAACTGGTTACCCGACTGTTCCGCGATCAGCGTGTGAAACTGGTTATCCGAGCGCCAATACAGGTCAAAACCTTCGGTCTCCATGTCAGCCGCATCCGCTGACTGTTCGAACTCGTTCAGGCTCTCACGCAACGCGGCAAGAAACTCAGGCGTGATTCGCAACGCGGCGCAGT
Organism: Rhodoglobus sp.; assembly: GCF_053580035.1. NCBI lineage: Bacteria > Bacillati > Actinomycetota > Actinomycetes > Micrococcales > Microbacteriaceae > Rhodoglobus > Rhodoglobus sp. Next base: position 932,176 of record NZ_JBMDVL010000001.1, read on the forward strand.
AGGCGAGACGGGGCTCCAGCACAAGACGCGCTTCCTTCAGCTGCTCGACTTCGGCGCGCGTCATCATTGGTGCGACGCGGTACCCACGAAGCGCCTCACGCTGAACAAGGCCCGTGTACTCCAAGCGCGCGAGCGCCTCACGCAGCGGCGTCTGACTGACATCGAGCTCGCGAGAGAGTGCGCCAATGTTCAGACTCTCGCCCGCTCCGCGCTCCCCCGACATGAACTGATGTAGCAACACGTCGTACATTTGATCTGCGATCGGTTTTCTCGCTGACTTGCGCTCGGCCATTAGCTCTCCCTTGCGTCGACACCCTCAATCAGGTTTGAGCCTACCGCCCGCGCGCTGCGGCCCCCTGACTAACGGTCCAACACGACGGCGATGTGTTCAAAGTCCACGCGCCGAATCTATCGACCAGTAGCCGTGTGGACACGCTCCTCGGCGTTTGCGGGCTTTACGTGTCGACCGACTCCTTTGCGCCGCCTCGGTCCTCGCACCGGGTTGGGCCCGAAGCTTGCTGAGAACGCGGCCGTCCAGGAACTTCGTCAACGTCTGACAACCTTCGCGCCAGGGACTCAGAGAGCAGAATGCTCAGTTCTTTATCGAGCCAAGAGAGTTTCGAAACGCTCGATTTCGGCGTTCTGAGACGACGAACGAAGCGCAATGGACGCCATAAAATCTGGCTCGAGTTTGCCGTCAGAGTTTTCTAAGAGTGGGCAAAAGGTGGGCAAAAACGGATTTTTCATGGTCTGACCACAGAACAAATACCTGGTCAGAAGGCAAAAAAGGCTGTGCCCCTGGAGGGATTCGAACCCCCAACCTGCTCCTTAGGACGGAGTTGCTCTTCCGTTGAGCTACAGAGGCTGGCGCTACGAGTGTAGTCGAGTCAGGCACTCGGATGCCGAAGGCGACCGGCCCGGACTCAGTGCGATTCGCTGGTCGGCTCGCCAGCGAGCTCAGGGATCGGCCACTTCAGCGGATTGAGGTCTGGTTCGAGCCACTGCTCGCGACCCGAAGCAATCCGCCCGGCAGAATAGAAATGCTTGATGATCGACTTACCGAACAGCTCAGGCGCCGCATCAACATCTCCTACCGAGGAGATGAGCTCGAACCAGGCTCGCGTGAGGGTGACGTGGAACGCATCCGGCTTGCCAGCCCGAACAGCGAGCGCCTTTATCCCGATAGTGAGCAGTTCAAGCCCATCAGCCTTGCCGTAGTGGCGAGCGAGGCCCCACGCTACACGGACATGGTTTTCATGAGAAAACTCTGCGGGAGAAATCTTGCCAGCCTCAAAGGCGGCAACGAGTTCGGTGTTGTTCATAGGCGCACATTCACCGCGCACTCCAAGCGGATGCTACTGCCCAGGTGGGTAAAGGAACGCCTCAACATCAACAGAAGCAAGCGTGCGCTGGCTGTAGACGCGGTTCACGTAGTTGTACTCTTCGAGCAAAACAGTGCCGTCGGCATTTACTGCCTTGACGTAAGCGACGTGGTTATCCCAACCGAACCAGGCAACAGAACCGACCACGGGGGTGGCGCTGACTGTCCAGCCGTGGGCATCCCAAGCGGCCTTCCACTGCGATGCGTTTCCGCCGTTCGGAGTCAGGTCAGCCCACGCCCAACGGAAGGGTGCCGAGAACGAACCGACATCGCGGTTCAGACGCCACGCCACAAAGTCGGTGCACTGGCGGTAGTAGTAGTTGAGAGGAGACAGGTTGTAGCCCGCTGTCGCCCACGGGTAATCGTCGCCCAACGCTCGAGCGCCCGATGCTGCGTAAACCGCGTTGGCCGAAGCAAGTGCGGTTTGCTGACGGATGAGAGCCAAATCTTCAGGCGAGGTCGCCTCGAATTGGTCGCGCTTCAGCTCAGGAAGAGTGAGGTCTGCGCTGACAGTAAGCGACTGGACGCTTACCGTGGCAGCATCTGAAACCTCGGCAGAAGCGACAACCGAACCCTCATCAGCAAAGAGGCCACTCTCTGCGTAAGCCGGCAACCCTGCGACCGCAAAAAGCCCGCCGATGACAACCATTGACGCCATAGCTCGCACGGGGTTGCGGCGAGCGCGCTTTGGCGAACCGGTACGTGGTCGCGCCACCGCACGATTCGCAGCTTTCGCTACGGGGCTGGACGCAGCAACGTTTGAGCGCACCACAGCATCGGGAGCAATCGGAATCTCGGGCACGACCGCTGGCGCCTGGATGACTGCCGAAATCTGCGGCGCCTTTTCCACTGTTGGCTGTGCACTCGGAGATTTTGCTACCGCCGTGTGCTTCGCGGCAGCCGCGTCACGGGCAGCACGCGCTTCGCGTCGCGAAAGAAATACTGGTGCATTGCTGTCGGCTTCTCCCGCGGGGACGCCGAGAGCATCCGAGCTATCAGAGGGCAAGCGCGACAAACGAAAACCTAACAGTTAAGAGAAATCGAGACAGATCTAGGGAAAGTCTCGGGCTACGGGAATAATCACAACAGCATAACAGTTATGCGGCTGGAGCCAAATATTCTTCCCAATCTGGGAGTGCCCTTTCAATTCCCCTCACAAGCCACGCGCTCGTGTGTGGTGGGCGCGGCTTAATCAGCAGGCGCCACTTCATCTCAGCAGGGGTGCGATTGCTCTTGATGTTATTGCAGCGCAGGCAACACGCCACCAAGTTTTCCCACGAGTCTTCGCCCCCTCGCGACCGCGGCATTATGTGGTCAATGGTGTTCGCCGAGCCGCCGCAATAGCCACAGCGGTGGCCATCTCGGCGCAAAACTCCCCGACGGGACACTGGCAGTCTTCTCGCAGAAGGAATGCGCACATAATTTCGCAGGATGATCACCGACGGGCGATCCCACGATCCGCTTGAACCCCACACCGGATGCTCCGAATCGGCAGCAATGATCGTCGCCTTCTGATTCAAAACGAGCACAATCGCTCGCTTGAAAGACACGACCGCGAGCGGTTCGTAGCCGGCGTTCAGTACCAAAGTACGCATTGTCATCCTCTCGAAAGAGCCTGCACGGCTTGCAGGCAATCGACTTCCTTGAGGCTCAGCGAATGGGAGGCAGAAAACAAAAAGGCACCGTCGAAAGACGATGCCTAGTGATTCAGCGCGCGAAAACTGCCGCGCACAATACTGCTGTGTCGTATGTAGAAGTGGGCACGCGCGTCCACGGTTTGAACGCTGCACCTACTCAACATGCGATTCTCCGGTTCATTCGTGAACTCCAAGAGCTACAGGCTAACCCAATTTTTGGCACCTTTTGCACGGAGGCGCGCCGCACAGAATGACAAGACGGTTACGTCTTGGTAAACACGAGATTCAGAGAACTAGACGCGCGGCTTCTCAACGAAAATGTGAACGGCAACCTCGTTTGGAAGTTCGAGCCCCTCACCAAATCCTTCGACGGTGACCGCAACATAGGAGTCGGCGGCAGAGAACGTTGCCGTCTTGCCTGGCATCACGCCGGCATTGAACAGTTGCTGCAACAGTTCTGGTTCGAACTGCACAGGCTCTCCGAGTCGACGGATGAGCCCCGAAACTGGTGCAGTTGTCTCCGCAACCAAATCAACGATGTTCACCATTCCCGCGCTGAAGGAGGGAGCAGCGACGCCACCCAACTCTTCAAGGCCAGGGATCGGATTGCCGTAGGGCGACTCAGTGGGGTGATCAAGCATTTCGATGAGCTTGCGCTCAACCTGCTCGCTCATCACATGTTCCCAGCGGCACGCCTCATCGTGAACCAGAGCCCAATCGAGCCCAATAACGTCAGCGAGCAGTCGCTCAGCGAGACGGTGCTTGCGCATCACGTGCGTGGCACGGCGGCGGCCTTCCGCAGTAAATTCGAGGTGACGGTCGCCTTCAACAACGACGAGGCCGTCACGTTCCATGCGGCCGATAGTTTGCGAAACGGTTGGCCCAGAGTGGCCGAGCCGTTCAGAGATGCGTGCCCGCAACGGAACGATGTTCTCTTCTTCAAGGTCAAGAATCGTGCGCAGGTACATCTCGGTGGTGTCAACGAGATCGGTCATGAAATAAGACTAGCCCGAATGGGCCAATAGAATCGGACGCATGGCAAGCCTGACGATTCCCAATGACCTCCTTCCCGCCGATGGACGATTCGGATGCGGCCCATCCAAGGTGCGCCCAGAACAGATCGAATATCTTGCGTCAGCCGCCCACACAATCCTCGGCACCTCTCACCGTCAGGCACCCGTTCGCGACCTCGTCGGCCGCGTACGTGCGGGGCTTGGCGACCTGTTCCAGATTCCTGACGGCTACGAAGTTGTCCTCGGAAATGGTGGCTCGACCGCCTTCTGGGATGCCGCAGCCTTCGCCCTCATCGAACGTCGCAGCGCCCACCTTTCCTTCGGAGAGTTCGGGTCAAAGTTTGCGAAAGCGGCCGCAGCACCCCACCTCGAATCGCCTCATGTCGTGAACGCCCCGGGCGGGTCGTTCGCTGAACTCGACGAAATCAATGGCGCCGATGTGTTCGCGTATCCCCACAACGAGACCTCAACCGGCGTTATGGCTCCTGTTCGCCGCTTTGATGACAGCAGCGTGCTCACCGTTGTTGATGCCACAAGCGCTGCAGGCGGCATCCAGTTTGATGCCAGTCAGGCTGATGTCTATTACTTCGCACCGCAAAAAAACTTTGCGTCGGACGGCGGGCTATGGTTTGCGCTCTTCTCGCCCGCTGCGATCGAACGCGTCGAGCGTATCGCTGCTTCGGGTCGCTACATCCCCGAGTTCTTGTCGCTCAAGAATGCGGTCGACAATTCACGCCTCAACCAGACGCTGAACACCCCGGCACTCAGTACTTTGCTGCTCCTCGAGAACCAGATCGATTGGATCAACGGCAACGGCGGCCTTGCATGGGCAGATGCTCGCACCCGTGAATCCTCGTCAGTTCTCTATGACTGGGCTTCGGCAAGCGACGTTGCCACGCCCTTCGTCATCAACCCGGAGCACCGCTCGCAGGTTGTTGTCACGATCGATTTCGATGATGCCATCGATGCTTCGGCAATCGACAAGACGCTGCGAGCCAACGGCATTGTTGACACCAACCCGTATCGCAAACTCGGTCGCAACCAGCTGCGCGTTGCCACCTTCGTTGCGATCGAACCGGATGACGTACGCAAGTTGGTCTCATCGATCGACTTTGTGATCGCCAATAGCCACTAGCCTGAAACCGTGCGTATCTGGCTCAAAGACTCGGAACGACGGCCCGACCCCCAGCCGGTCGAGACTGACGACCGCAAGGCGATGCTCGTTGGCATTGTCGCGTGGGTCATTGCTCTTGCCGTTTTGTTGCTCTTTATCGAGCCATTGAATGCTGCCGGTAACCTGTGGTGGTTGTGGACAGCGGTCGCAGGACTCGTGCTTGGGCTAATCGGACTCGTCTACACGCACGTCAGGCGTGGCAAGGGTTCACGCTAGGCGCGAAGTGCTACTCGTCATCGTCTAGATCGTCGTCGTCATCGAGGGCGTCGTCGTCGTCAGACTCTTCGTCATCATCCGAATCGTCGTCGTCATCATTGTCCGATTCGTCGTCGTCATCATCGCTCGAATCGTCGAGGTCGTCGACGCTCACGCCGTCGTGGTCTCCGCCACGAAGTGCACCAGTGTCGTAATCGTCGTCGTCTTCGTCGTCAGCCACATCGTCGATATCGACACCATCTAGATCGCCACCGTGTAAGACGGCGGAGTCAAAATCGTCGTCTTCGTCTTCGTCGTCGTCAAGGTCGTCGTCACCGACGACTTCGTCCGACTCCGCCTTCTCTGCACCTGCGGCATCCGTTGCTGCTTGCGCAGCCTTGTAGTCAGCAAGTCGTTCAGACCACGGAACCCAGTCTGGCGAAAGCAGTGCGCCTTCGGCCGGCATGAGCTCTGCTTCGAGAACCGTTGGCTCAGCGCCCTCTACGTGGGCGATGCTGACGGTCCAATTCCAGCCCGGATAGCCTGGCATGGCCGAGGCAAAGATCACCGAGACGGTGCCTTCGCTTTCGACCTGCTCACCGACGAGTGCACCAATCGACGCATCGTTAGTGATCTCGAGGAGTGCCCCTCGAGCAAGCTTTTCGTACTGGCTATTAGGCATCTAGTTCGTCCGCTACCTTTCGCAGCATTGAAGCAATTTTGGCGCCGTGCGCCTTGTCTGGGTAACGACCCCGCTTGAGACCAGAACCGATGCCGTCCATGAGCTTGACCAAATCTTCAATGATCACGGCCATATCATCGGCTGGTTTGCGATTGAGCTTGCTCATGCTCGCAGGAGCATCCATGACGCGCACGGAGAGCGCCTGAGCACCCTTCTTGCCGTCAGCAATGCCGAACTCGAGGCGCGTACCCGCCTTTACCCCTGTCGTGCCCGCAGGCAGCGCAGAGGCATGCAAGAAGACCTCTTGGCCTTCATCACTCATGATGAAGCCAAAACCCTTCTCGTCATCGTAAAACTTAACCTTGCCGGTGGGCATGGGCATGCTCCTTCGTATCGTGACTCAAGCTTAGAACGTAAACGGGCGCGTATCCTTGTCAACGTGACAAATCATTCAACTGAACGCGACCTTCGTATCGAGCGTGTGCTCGCCTACCTCGTCGCCATCTCGATCGCACTCGCCGTGATTAGCTTTGTCGCCGTAGTTGTTGCCACCGCAGCTGGTCTCAGCGATTTCGACACAGGTGCGTGGCCCGCAGTCATCACTATGCCCTACTTTGCTCTCCCGTTGGGCGTGGTTTTCATCATCACCCTCCTGGTGCTGAATGGGCGCCGCCGCCAACGCGAATATCGGAATGGCCACAATTAGCGACGCTGCTCTTCTGCTCGCTGCTCAACTGCGCGCACTAGACGATAGTCAACTCCTTCACTTGCTGCGCTCGCGCGTTGTTCGCAGCAACACAGTCAGCGACTTCTTTGACCTCGCGGATGCCCTACAGCAAACGACGTCACTAGAGCGGGTTCTTCGCACTCTTGACCGCCCAACCTTGGCGACAATCGCAGTTATTGCCGATACGACTTCGCTGACGGCGGAAGATGTTGCGGCTGCCCTCGGCAGCTTCGGCACCGACCCCGTTGCTGTGCAGTCACGCCTGGATCGCCTAGTTGAGCATGCGTTGCTGATTTTCCGTGGCGGTCGCTACAGCGCCCCAGACGGCGTTATCGACCATCTCGCTGGGTGGCCGTTCGATGATCTGCCTTCTACTGGCGAGTTGCTCGATACAGCTCCCCCGTCGACGCTCACTTCTGTTGAACCGTCTGAGCGTGCCTCCCTCGATCGCATTGCGGCCGAGAATGCGTTCTCGACCACCAATGAGGTAACCGAGCTTCTCAACCAGCTTCGCAGTTCTCCTGTGCGTGATCTTGCCCGCGGCGGAGTATCGCTGCCTGACTCAAAGCGCCTCGCCGTATCAATGTCTGTGCCGCTTGAGAAAGTTGCCGGGCTAGTCGATATTGCCGAGCGTGCCGGTCTGGTCGCAACAACCAACGCTCAATGGATGCCCACCGCTAACGCCACCGAGTGGATGTCGCGCTCGGCAGATCAGCGCTGGCTACAGCTTGCTGAAGCGTGGCATCAGGGTGTGCCAGAGGAGATCCGCACCATCTTGGCCGACCGCACTCACAGCTTCTGGGGTGACGGAGTTGAAGCGTATGTTCGCTGGTTGTTTCCTGCCGGCGTGGAGTGGATGCTCGAAAAAGTGCGGCGCTACAGCCGTGACGCACAATTGCTTGGCGTGACGGCGGAGAGGCTCCCGAGCACGGCAGGCATTGCGCTTCTCACTCAAACCCCGGCCGATGCTGCAGCCGCGATGGCTGCACTGTTTCCGAACGAAGTGCACCACGTGTATGTGCAGCCCGATCTCACTGTTATTTCGCCGGGACCTCTTGCGCCACAGCTCGATGCGCGCTTGCGCACTATTGCCGATGTCGAAACTCGAGCTTTGGCATCCACGTATCGGATTTCGCCGTCAAGCCTTCATCACGCGATGACTCTGGGCGAAACGCTCGAAGGAATGCGCGAATTCTTGGCCGAGATTTCGTTGACTGGTGTTCCGCAACCGGTCGAATACTTGCTTGCTGAGGCAGCGTCACGGCATGGGCTGGTTCGGGTTGGTGTTCACGGGTCTGTCGGCAGCTACGTCACCTCACCAGACAGGTTGTTGCTGCAGTCGATCGCTGTTGACCCCAACTTTGGTCCGTTTGGGTTGCGACATGAGGCCGACCGTTTGGTCGCGCGTTTTGGTGTCGAGCAGCTGTTTTGGGCTCTCAGCGACGCCCGGTATCCGGTCGCGGCAGAAGACAGCACTGGCAAGATTTTGTCGCTTCGGCGTGATCAGGTGAGCGATGTGAACGAGGCAGAAGCTCAGGATCCGCAGCCGCAGCAATTGTTGGCGAAGCTTCGCAACGGCCAAGGTGGCGCTACGGGCGATGAGGATCAGGCCTGGCTGTCTCGACAGATCGAGGTCGCTATTCGCAACAAGCTGTTGCTCAAGGTCACAGTGAAAATGCCGGACGGTCGAGAGGTTGTGTACACGCTCGAACCGTCAACGGTGGCAGCGGGGCGGATGCGCGGTCTCGACCGTGGGGCAGACATCGAACGCACCCTGCCGCTGTCGAGCATCATCGGGGTTGAGGCAACGACCGAACGCTAGGCTTGCGGGCGTAGGCTAGGTCGGATGAACACAGCACCCGACGGACCTCTCATCGTGCAGTCTGACCGCACGGTTTTGCTTGAGGTAGCGCACCCTCTTGCAGAAGACGCACGTCACGATTTGGCTGTCTTTGCTGAGCTAGAGCGTGCGCCAGAACACATCCATACCTATCGCATTACGCGATTGGGGCTGTGGAATGCGCGCGCCGCTGGCCATGATGCTGATGCCATGTTGGAGACCCTCGAGAAGTATTCGAAGTTTCCGATTCCGCAGAGTGTCAGCGTTGATATCGCTGAGACTGTTGGGCGCTATGGTCGCCTGGTCATCAACCGCGACGATGACGGCGCTCTCACTCTGACGGCAATTGATCCCGCTGTTTTGCGCGAAATTACGCGCGGAAAAAAGGTTGCGAGTCTCTTGTTCGAGCGTCGCGGCGAGCACACTTTTGTCGTGCAGTCGTGGGCTCGTGGTCAGCTCAAGCAAGAACTTTTGAAGTTGGGCTGGCCAGCAGAAGACAACGCTGGCTACACGCCGGGCACTCCCCACGAGATGGAGTTGGATGCTGCGGGCTGGGGTCTGCGCGAGTACCAGCAGCACGCCATCGACAATTTCTTCCACCACGGTTCTGGCGTTGTTGTCTTGCCCTGTGGTGCCGGCAAAACGCTCGTGGGTTTGGGCGCCATGGCCCAAAGCAAGACCACAACCCTGATTTTGGTCACAAATACGGTTTCGGCGCGACAGTGGCGTGCCGAAATTTTGAAGCGAACGACTCTCACAGAAGAGGAAGTTGGTGAGTATTCGGGCCAGGTGAAAGAGATTTTGCCTGTGACGATTGCGACTTACCAAATTCTCACCGCGAAGCGTAAGGGTGAGTATGCCCACCTTGCGCTGTTGGATGCTCTCGACTGGGGTCTTGTCATTTATGACGAGGTGCATTTGCTTCCCGCCCCCGTCTTCAAGCTGACGGCCGACCTGCAGGCACGACGCCGCCTCGGCCTCACCGCCACTCTCGTGCGCGAAGACGGTCGCGAAGGTGACGTGTTCTCCCTCATCGGTCCCAAGCGCTTTGATGCGCCGTGGAAAGAGATCGAGGCTCAAGGCTTCATCTCTCCCGCGAGTTGCTTCGAGGTTCGGGTAGATCTTCCGGAGAACCAGCGTCTTGAATATGCGGCATCCGCTGACGACGAGCGATACCGACTTGCTGCAACGGCCCCAGCAAAGACCGAGGTTGTGCGAGCGCTGGTAAAGAAGCACGCCGGCGAACGGATTCTCGTGATCGGGCAATACCTCGATCAGATTGATGATCTCGCCGAACAGCTGAATGCGCCGCAACTGACTGGCGCTACGTCCGTTGTGGAACGTGAACGCCTCTACCAAGAATTTCGCGAAGGCATCACGAAGATATTGGTCGTCTCCAAAGTCGCCAACTTCTCTGTTGATCTACCCGAAGCGACTGTTGCCATCCAAGTCAGTGGCTCCTTTGGCTCCCGGCAAGAAGAAGCCCAGCGCCTTGGCCGCCTCTTGCGCCCCAAGGAGAGTGGCCTGCCCGCCAACTTCTACACGCTCGTTGCGCGCGACACTGTTGACCAGGACTTCGCACAGAACCGCCAGCGGTTCCTCGCCGAGCAGGGTTACAGCTACACGATTCTAGATGCCGCCGACCTGACGTAAGCCACGCTTCAGACTTTTGCTTGGCGAGTCGTGAGCGATTCGCGGATGAGCCCAACGCTCACACAGAGGAGCAACGCCACAACACTCAGCGCCATAAGGGACATGGCCGCTAGGCCGACGCTCACGGGCCACATCGGGGTCATCCCGTCAACGCTTCCCCACCCGGTGCCGTTCGAGTGCGCATAATTTGCGATGAACGCGGTTGCGAGAAACGACAATGCCCCAATACCAAATGCGATTAGTGTGCACCGAACTAGTCGTGTCATCACGCGTCTCCCCTCACCCGAAATCCCGTATACCCACCCTATGCTTAAAATTAATTAATACTCAAGGAAAGTTTGAGTGAACAACGTGCCGACACGCCTATGCTCATCAGCCAACGTTCAGGAAACACGCAGATACTAAGGGCATGGCTGACGGACCCAAGATTCTGATTGTTGACGACGAACCCAACATTCGCGACCTACTCACTACGAGCCTGCGCTTCGCAGGATTTGCGGTGCGTGCGGTAGGGAGTGGGGCACAAACGATCTCGGCGGTTCTTGAAGAAGAACCCGACCTCATCATCCTCGACGTGATGTTGCCCGACATGAACGGGTTCGGGGTGACCAAGCGCTTGCGCGCCTCCGGGTACACCTCCCCCATCCTCTTTCTCACGGCGAAAGATGACACAGAAGACAAGATCACCGGCCTCACCGTCGGTGGCGATGACTATGTCACCAAGCCATTCAGTCTCGACGAGATCGTTGCCCGCATCAAAGCGATTCTTCGCCGCACCATGGCAGACGATGAAGAGACCATCATCCGTGCCGGTGACCTCACCATGGACCAGGACACCCACGAAGTAAGCATCGGCAGCGAGCAGATCGAACTCAGCCCCACCGAGTTCAAGCTGTTGCGCTATCTCATGCTGAACCCCAACCGCGTGCTCTCGAAGGCTCAAATTCTCGACCACGTCTGGGAATACGACTTCAACGGCGACGCCGGCATTGTTGAGAGCTACATTTCCTACCTCCGTCGCAAGCTCGACATTCACACCGAAGAGCCGCTCATCCAGACGAAGCGTGGCTTTGGTTACATGCTGAAGGCTGCAAAGGTCTGACCGAGTCAGGTGGCCGGTTCGATACGAAAACGTTGTCGAGCTGGCCATAACTGTTTCCCGATTCCCAGCCACGCGAGGTAGCGTTCACAATCATGCAGGAGAACATCCCAGACGCGTGGAGCCGCATCTCGCTTCGCACGAAAGTCACCGGAGTGACGGTTCTTCTGTTGACCATGGGGCTCCTCGTCGCCGGCGTCGGCACTGCCGCCGTATTACGCGACTACCTGCTGCAGCAAACTGACGAAAAAATTAGCGCAGCAGCCGACGGACTTGATGGCCGCATCCAGTACACCGGAACAGCACGCGACCCCCAGTGCAGTGTCTCTCGACTGCCAAACGATCTCTACTTTGCAGTGCTCAATCATGACGGCAGCATGCGCTGCAACAGTCGTGAAGAGGATGCCGCCCGCCCCGTTCTTGAGGGTCTCACGATTGCTGTCGCCAGCCAGCAAACGTCGGCATTTACCCTGCCAAGCACCTCTATCGGAGGGCAGTGGCGAGTCATTGCCTACCCCGCTGCCAGCACTATCGGCATCGATTTTGTGACCATCGTGATCGCCCGAGATTTGGGCGACTCAAACGCCATCGTCGCCCGCTATGCCGCGATCTTTCTGTTCTTCGGACTGACAGTGGTGATTGTCGGTGGCGCCCTGACACGTCTTCTTGTTACCTCCACGTTTTCCCCTCTGCGCGAAGTGGAAGCGACCGCTGCCCGTTTTGCCGACGGAGACTTCGACCAACGACTATCCGGCGCGACTCCCAATACTGAAGTGGGGCGGCTCAATCGTTCCCTCAACTCGATGCTTGGTCGAATCGATCGTGCCTTTGCTGATCGCGCGCGGACCATCGACCAGATGCGCCGCTTTGTCGGCGACGCCAGCCATGAACTGCGCACTCCCCTTGTGACAGTGCGCGGCTATGCGGAGCTGTACCGCATGGGCGCGATCACCAAGCCCGACGATGTTCTGCAGGCAATGGAACGCATCGAAAAGGAAGCCATCCGCATGGGTGGGCTCGTAGAAGACCTGCTCGAGTTGGCCCGCATCGATGAAACCAAGCCGCTGCAACTCACCGAGGTCGATCTTTTGCCGCTCGCAAACGACGCTGCATTGGATGCTCGTGCCTCCGCTGGCCGTGTCGTGAATGTCATCAACACTCACCCCACCATTAGCGCTCACCCCGTCGTTAAGCCAGACCCAGATTCAGCCGCTGACGCCGACACAGCAACCAAGGCGATTACGTTGCCTGAGAGCTCCCACCCGCAACCGAGTACGCCACCGCGCGGGGTTGCTGCACTGGCAACAGGTCCCATCGCCGCCGCCGGTGCACGGCTCTCCCGCCTTGCCTCACGCAAAAAATCAGTTGCGGTGGCCAAAGCTGCGGCTCGAATCACCCAAATCTCTGCACCGCCAGCGAAGGATCTTCACGCCGTTGTCATGGCTGAAGAAAACAAGATTCGCCAAGTGCTCACCAACCTTGTGACCAACGCCCTGCGTTTCGCTTCTCCCGATACTCCCGTCGAGATCGGTGTCGGGGTTGACCGCGAACGACAGCTCGCGGTGCTTTCCGTCATCGACCACGGTGAGGGCATCCCCGAACAGATTCGCGACAAAGTTTTTGAACGGTTCTGGCGCGCCGACAGCTCACGAAACCGTGACACTGGCGGCAGCGGCCTTGGCCTCGCCATCGTCTCGGCAATCGTGCACGCCCACAAAGGCACCGTGCAAGCGCTTGAGACCCCCGGAGGAGGCGCAACCTTCCGCGTTGAACTTCCTCTCCTCCCCAGCGAACCTGACGCGCCTGAGGCAACCGAAGAGGATTAGGCTGCGCGAGCATCGGTATCGAAATCTACGGTTGAGCCATGACTCGATACCAAGTAGATAGCGATGCCGTTCTCAGCGCAACTGGAGCGGTACAGAACTCCATCAGCAGAATTCAGGCCGAAGTTTCTGGACTGCATGGCCAACTCACCAACCTTCAGGGTTCCTGGACCGGGCAGGCAGCGACTGCCTTCTCTACCGTCGTTACTGATTGGAAGGCAACTCAGCAGCGGGTTGAAGAGAACCTCGCTGCGATCAATCACGCGCTCACTCAGGCTGGCCAGCAGTATGCGGAGATCGAGGCAGCTAATGCTCGCCTCTTTGCACGCTAGCGCGTGAGGGCATAAGGGAGGCTGAAGAAGCCCGCTCGGCCGCGCTGACGCCCCTGTGCGGGCGAGTTGCGGCCGTGTTGCGGCTGAGTGGCGGGCGTTAACGCCAGAATGGGCGCCTCCCGCAGGAGACGCCCATTCTGTTTACTGCGGTGGGACTACGTTTAGCGGCGGGACTTAGAAGTCCATGCCACCTGACGGGTCGCCCATCGGAGCGGGGTTCTTCTCTGGCTTGTCAGCAACAACAGCTTCAGTCGTAAGGAAGAGTCCAGCGATCGACGATGCGTTGAGCAGAGCCGAGCGGGTTACCTTTACCGGGTCGTTGATACCTGCAGCGAGCATGTCGACGTATTCGCCGGTTGCCGCGTTGAGGCCGTGACCAATGGGGAGGTTGCGGACCTTGTCAGCAACAACACCTGGCTCCATGCCTGCGTTGAGTGCGATCTGCTTGAGCGGTGCGTCGATAGCAACGCGAACGATGTTCGCTCCGGTTGCTTCGTCGCCGACCAAGTCAGCCATTGCCTGGCTGTCGAACGCGATCTTGCCAGCCTGAATCAGGGCAACGCCACCACCGGCGACGATTCCCTCTTCAACCGCTGCCTTTGCGTTACGGACTGCGTCCTCAATGCGGTGCTTGCGCTCCTTGAGTTCAACCTCAGTTGCGGCACCTGCCTTGATTACTGCAACGCCACCGGCGAGCTTGGCGAGACGCTCCTGGAGCTTCTCACGGTCGTAGTCGCTGTCGGTGTTGTCGATCTCGGCACGGATCTGCTTGACGCGACCTGCGATCGCCTCTTCGTCACCCGCACCTTCGATGATCGTGGTCTCGTCCTTGGTGATAACGACCTTGCGGGCGCGACCGAGGAGTTCGAGCGTTGCGTTCTCGAGCTTGAGGCCAACCTCTTCTGAGATGACCTGTCCACCGGTGAGGATTGCAATGTCAGCGAGCTGAGCCTTGCGACGGTCACCGAAACCGGGAGCCTTGACGGCAACCGACTTGAAGATGCCGCGGATCTTGTTCACGACGAGAGTTGCGAGTGCTTCTCCGTCAACGTCTTCAGCAATGATGAGCAACTGCTTGCCGCTCTGGATTACCTTGTCGACGATGGGGAGCAGATCCTTGATGTTCGAGATCTTGCCGTTGACGATAAGAACGTAGGGGTCTTCGAAGACCGCTTCCTGGCGCTCCTGGTCAGTGACGAAGTATGCCGACAGGAATCCCTTGTCGAAGCGCATGCCTTCGGTGAGCTCAAGCTCGGTGCCGAACGTGTTCGACTCCTCAACGGTGACAACACCTTCCTTGCCGACCTTGTCGATCGCCTCAGCGATAAGTGCACCGATCTCGGGGTCACCAGCAGAAATTGATGCGGTAGCCGCGATCTCTTCCTTGGTTTCGATCTCCTTGGCGCTCGCAATGAGTGCCTCAATGACCGAGTTGGTGGCCTTTTCGATTCCGCGCTTGAGGCTGATGGGGTCTGCACCCGCAGCAACGTTGCGGAGGCCTTCGCGTACGAGTGCCTGTGCAAGAACAACAGAAGTAGTCGTACCGTCTCCGGCAACGTCATCCGTCTTCTTTGCTACCTCTTTGACGAGCTCAGCACCGATCTTCTCGAACGGGTCGTCGAGCTCGATCTCCTTGGCGATGGATACACCGTCGTTCGTGATGGTGGGAGCGCCCCACTTCTTCTCGAGAACAACGTTGCGACCGCGCGGGCCGAGTGTGACCTTTACGGCGTCAGCGAGAATGTTCAGGCCGCGCTCAAGGCCGCGACGGGCCTCTTCGTTAAAAGCAATGATCTTTGCCATGTGTGTTTCTCGTCCCTCCCGGACGTCGTACAAGCGAATAAGTTGGCACTCGAACTATGCGAGTGCCAAGGTCAAAATTAGCACTCGACAGGGGCGAGTGCAAGACAGCCCAGCGCACTCGACAGGGGCGAGTGCGCGTGTTCCGGGTGTGGTCGTGTGGTGTGGGGGTTGGCTGCTTATTGTCCGGCGGTGAGGTAGTCGGTTCCGAGCACGATGGTGAGTTGTGCTGCGGGGAAGACGTCGGCTTCGATGAGTCGTATTTCGCCGATTCCGAGGGCGTTGATGAGGCCGGCGGCTACGTCTTCGTCGTCGGGGTTGCTGTAGTAGACGTAGGTGTCTTCGATGTCGCGTTGGGAGGCTGGTGCGGCGCTGCCCATGGGCCAGCCGACGGCGGTGAGTTCGTCGAGGAGGCTGGTTTGTACTCCGGTTTCGGGGGTTCCGTTGAGGATGTCGATGGTGAGTGCTCGTGCGGGGTCGATGGTTGTGGGGTCGGTGAGGGGTTCGACTGTTTCTATGGGTTCTGGGGTGGCTGCGGGTTCTTCTGGTGAGGCGAAGAGGGGGATTCCGAGGTCGTCGTCGAGGTATTGACTGAGGGCGAAGAGGCCGCCGAAGACGAGGATTCCGGTTGCGAGTAGGGCCCAGGCGAGCCCGATCCAGCCGCCTCCGCGTCGTTTGGGTCCGCGGTGTGCGCCTACGCGTTCGATGTCGTCGGGCTGTTCGTCGAATCGATCTTTCGGGTAACTAGCCATTGATTAGTCTGTCAATTCTTCGTTGTGGTGGTGTGTTGTGCGCACTGTGCGGTTGCGCATCCGGTTGTCTCGGTTGCGTCGTAGTCGCGAGACGAGCATGGGGTCGTAGGTGACGGCTGCTGGTGCGTCGATTACGGCGTTGAGCATTTGATAGTAGCGCGCGCTTGATACGTGGAACAGGCTGCTGATGGCTTCTTCTTTTGCCCCGACGTGGCGGGTCCATTCGCGTTCGAAGTCGAGAATCTGGGTCGCATTTTCGGGTAGCCCGTTGGAGGCGTGTGTTGTTGTTTCGGGTTCTGACATGACGACCTCCAATATTGTGGCAATTCTAGGGCGCGCAACCTTTGGGATTGCCTAACGACGCGGCTTGCTCGGTCAATCAGGGGCGGTCGAGGTTAGGATGTCCTTAGTACCCGATGTCTCCGATTGGTCTTCATGCGCTTACGACTTTTCGCCACTGCTGTGGTGGTGTCTTGTGTTGCGCTTGTGGTGAGCGGTTGTTCGATCTCGACGGTTGCGGAGCAGCCGATGGTTACGGTCACTGCTGATGCGAGTTCTCCTTTGTCTCAGTTAACGGTGTTGGATGATGCGAAGGATTACAGCGGGTTGGTGCGCGCGGCTCTTCCGACGGCGGGTATTTCTGCTCCTGATTCTGCGCCGGAGCAGTCCTTGCCGACGACCGTGATGTCACATGATCTGAGTGGTGATGTCTCGGTGACGGTTTCGTCGGCCGACCGCGTTATTGCGATGGATATTTCGGGGTCGATTGCGGCGACGGTTGCCGGTTTGGGTTTGCTTGATTCTTTGGTGGCGCGCGATATTTCTACGACGTTTGATGAGGCTGCTGCGTTGCCGGTAATCACGTCGAGTGCCCATACGGTCAATAGCGAAGCGATTTTGGCGATGCGTCCAGATCTGATTGTGACGGATGGTTCGATTGGTCCGATCGATGTGGTGTTGCAGTTGCGGGATGCTGGCATTGCTGTGGTGTTTGTGGAGACTGATCCCTCGGTGAATGGGGTTGCTGAGTTGGCGCGTCAAACTGCAGCCACGTTGGGGGTTCCGGCTGCGGGAGTGGCGCTCGGTGAGCAGTTGGCTGCGGAAATTCAGGCGAAGATTACGGAGATTGCGGGCATTGTTCCGCGCGGTGATCGCTTGCGCATGGTGTTTCTTTATTTGCGGGGAACGTCAGGTGTTTATTACCTGTTTGGTCAGGAGTCTGGTTCAGATGTCTTGATCAATGCTCTTGGCGGGGTGGATGTTGCTGCCGAGATCGGTCTCGAAGGTATGCGTCCGATGACGGATGAGGCGATGGTTGCGGCGAATCCGGATCTCATTCTGGTGATGACCAATGGCCTCGACAGTGTTGGCGGCGTAAGCGGCTTACTTGAGGCTCGCCCGGCGGTCGCGCTGACGGAGGCTGGCAAAAATCAGCGCTTTGTCGAGATGGATGATGGCGAGATTTTGAGCTTCGGCCCACGCACGGTCATGGTGCTTGATGCGCTCGCGCGTGCCATTTATGCACCTGGCTCTGGTTCGTAGTTAGGGGCGTTGGCGCGGCGAACGTTTGGTTCCGCGCCACCGGGTGACGAAAAAGACGAGGCCTGCAGCTGCCGCGGCAGCGACGACCGCCAATGCCACGACGGTGTTCCGTTCTCGCGGGGTGACGCTCGCTTGGGGCGTTGGCATGCAGTTGGTCGTCGCGCTAAACGTAACCGTGATGGGGTCGAGTTTTTCACCAGCGGGGTAGGTGCCGAACGCGGCAGATCCTGCCTCTGTGAGCGTCACGGATGCGGCGGCTAATTGTGCGGTGCCGTTATCGACTGCGACGGTGGATGTGTCAATGGTTGCGAATTCCACGCCGGACTGGTCGACGGGCGTCCCGTCTTGAGTGGTTCCACTAACGTCGAAGACGAGCTTTGCGCTGGTGGTGCCGTCGAACTGCAGTTCGAGCGCGTCGAGCGTGGTGTCGAGAATTCCGTCGTGGCCGGTGAATCGCAGGGTGCCGTCAAAGGCGAGGGTGCCACGGCCCGCGTCGAGTTGGCCTGCACCTTCGCTCCAACCAAAGTTGGGGGTGTCATAGGTGGCACCGTCGCTCACCGCCCATTCGCCGTTCGCGATGGTGCCGCTGATGTATGACCGAAGCGACTCTTTGACACCCCAGGTGATGGCGGCATCCGATATTTGGCAGGTGGAGTCGTCGGCGGCGAGGTTCACGTCAGTTGTCGCCGACCGTGTGCCGGTGCGGGTATCTGGCGCATCCAATTCTGTGGCGTTGCTTGTCATGGGGGTAATGGCAATAGCGACGGCAGTGATGATGAGTGCTGCAGGGCCGAGCACGCAGACGTTGAGGCCACGCATTACTGGGCTGTGCGGTACATCGATTGATGCATGATGGTGGCTTCTTCATAGAGCTCACCGAATGATTCGAAACCAAATTTGGCGTAGAGCGGCACGATGTATTCCTGGGCGTGGAGCAGCATTGCTTCGCCGCTGAAGTCGCCAATGATCCGCTTCATGATGATCTGCGCTAAGCCTTCACCCCGACGATCTTCGCGTACTACAACACGCCCAATGACGCGGTGGCCATCGAGGTATTCTGCGGTCTGGTTGTAGAGAACACGGATGTAGGCAGCGACACCGTGGTCGTCGGCGATCCAGTAATGAGCGGTTGCGTCTTCTTGGTCGCGGTTGTCGAGTTCTTCTTCGTCGACTTTTTGCTCAACAAAAAACACGTCTGTGCGCAGTTTCATGATCGAGTAGAGCTCGGTTGTTGTTAATTCGCCCCAAGACTTGGCGATCACGGAA
The DNA here is from genome assembly GCF_053580035.1 of Rhodoglobus sp. Lineage (NCBI taxonomy): Bacteria > Bacillati > Actinomycetota > Actinomycetes > Micrococcales > Microbacteriaceae > Rhodoglobus > Rhodoglobus sp. Next base: position 951,092 of record NZ_JBMDVL010000001.1, read on the forward strand.
TCATTAGGCACAACCACGAGTTTAATGTACTGGGCAGCGAAAGCTGACGAACTAAGGAGACCACCATGACCTACAAGGTGAATAAGACAGAAGAACAGTGGCGCGAAGAGCTCGGCCTCAAGTACTCGGTGTTGCGTGAAGCCGGCACTGATCGTCCGTGGTCTGGTGCTCTTCTTGACGAAAAGCGTGAGGGCACCTACCGCTGTGGCGCCTGCAGCGCTGAGCTCTTTAAGAGTGGCACCAAGTTTGACTCCGGTTCGGGGTGGCCCAGTTTCTATGAGGCGATCAACCCGGATGCTGTTGAACTGCGCGAAGATCGCTCCTTGGGCATGGTTCGCACCGAGGTCGTGTGCGCAACCTGTGGTTCACACTTGGGTCATCTCTTTGATGACGCGCACCAAACCCCAACGGGTGACCGTTTCTGCTTGAACTCGAGCTCACTGGAATTCGAAGAAGACAACTAGCTATACAGCTTCTTTTTTGGCGGTTGCTGACTCGAAAGTGAAGCGATCGCTACGGCGATGAGGGTGAGCACCACACCGATTACGGTGGTCGGTGCCACCCCATCGCTGTCTGTTGGCACGAAGATTTCTAGTGCTAGTGCTCCCATCAACTGCCCCGCGATGGATCCGAGTGCGAAGAACAGCACTCCGGTGATAGGTACGAGCACTGCAGCGACGGCAATGAAGATCACGCCGATTGCTCCCCCGATGTAGAGCGTTGGGTCGGTCGGAAACTCGTGTTGCCACCCACCAAAGAATCCGAACGTGATTGTCGCGATGGCGAGGGTTGAGGTTCCGACGACAAAGTTGACGTAGGTGGCGGTGAGTGGCGAACGGGTCACGTGACGCACATGACCGTTGATGGCTTGTTGCCAGCCGATGCCGAATCCGGCAACAAGCGGCAGAAACACGAGCAAGAAGGGTCCGTCGAGTCGCAAATCAGAGAGCCCAGAAAAAATTACGGCACCAACTGCGAGGGCGGATGCCGCGACTCGCAATGCGGTGACTGGTCTCTTTTGTAGGCTGCCGATCCCCACTCGGTCGATGACGGCGGAACTAATTGTTTGGCTAGCCACGACCGCAACAGTGAAGAGCGCAACGCCGAGGGCGGTCGCCGCGAGGCCCTGAGTCAGGACGAAGAATGCTCCAAACGCACCACCGGTGAGGTACCACCAGGGCAGTCTTTTGCTGGAAACTTCGGTACGGAGGGTGCGAAATCCAGCGCGGGCGGTTGGCACGAACGGCACGATGAGCGTGAGGATGATGAGGCCCGATCCGAAAGAAATCAGGGCTGCGAGGGTCGAGTCGTGAAGTTCAACCGCAAGTTCTCCATTGATGCGACTTTGGGCCGAAACGAGGGCGCCAGCAGCGACTGCAGCGAAAATTCCGGCCAGTGCACGACGCCGACTTTGCGGATTGGTTGGGAGCATAGGTGTAGTCATGTCTAAAATAGGACGTTGGTCCAAGCCTCCTTAGCTCAGCTGGCTAGAGCACCGCTCTTGTAAAGCGGGGGTCGTCGGTTCGAATCCGACAGGAGGCCCAGCAAAGATGTCGAAGGCCGTCGGGGTTATTTAAACCCTAGCGGCCTTCGACATCGCTGTTTAACGGCGACTCTTGTTCCACAGCAACTCTTGTCTCGTAGCAACTCTTGTTTCGCCGCGACCCTGTTTCGCGGTTACGACGGGAACAGTGCCGGCGCCAGGGCACACGAAGGGCGGGATCCGCTCAGCGCTCTACGACACTGCTTGTTTGAATACCGCTGCTGCATCGGCAAGAGATCGCAGATGTTCGGGAATTTCACGGCCCTTAGCCTTCATCGACTGCGCCCAGAGCCTCCCGGCACGGTACGAGGATCGCACGAGCGGGCCGGCGAGCACTCCGAGGAATCCGATATCTTCTGCTTCTGCCTTGATATCGATGAATTCTTCTGGTCGCACCCAGCGGGCTACTGGCAAATGGCGAGCTGTTGGTCGTAAATATTGGGTGACGGTGATGATGTCGGTGCCCGCGTCATGAAGATCATGCAGGGCTTGACTGATCTCTGCTCGCTCTTCGCCCATCCCCAAGATGAGGTTTGACTTGGTAATCATTCCCGCATTACGAGCTTGGGTGAGAACGTCCAGCGATCGTTCGTAGCGAAATGCTGGGCGGATGCGCTTAAAGATCCGCGGCACGGTTTCTACATTGTGGGCAAAGACTTCCGGGCTTGCCGAGAAGATTTCGCCGAGATAGTCCGGATTTCCCGAAAAGTCGGTAGCGAGAATTTCTACGCCAGTTCCGGGAGCACGGGTATGGATCTGTCGGACGGTCTCGGCGTGCAGCCACGCGCCCTCATCCGGGAGATCGTCTCGAGCCACCCCGGTCACAGTCGCGTAGCGAAGCTTCATTTCGACGACAGATTCGGCGACGCGACGAGGTTCATCTGTGTCGTAGTCGGCGGGTTTTCCCGTGTCGATCTGGCAAAAATCGCATCGCCGAGTGCACTGTGCACCGCCGATCAAGAAGGTTGCCTCCCGGTCTTCCCAGCACTCGAAAATGTTGGGGCAGGCTGCTTCTTGGCAGACCGTGTGGAGGTTTTCACTTTTCACCAGTTCTTGAAGCTGCCGATACTCGGGACCCATTCTGGCTGTCGTTTTGATCCACTCGGGCTTGCGCTCGATCGGAGTCTCAGCGTTGCGGACTTCGAGGCGAAGCATCTTGCGGCCGGACGGTGCGGCGCTCACGATTGCACCAGCTCCCACATGTCAGAAAACTTGGCTTGAATGAGCTCAACGATGTCTCCCGGTTGCACTGTGCGCCCCAATTCTCGAGAGATCGAGGTGACGCCAGCATCGCGGATGCCGCACGCGACGATGTGTTCGTAGGCATCGAACTCATTGGAACAGTTCAGGGCAAATCCGTGCATGGTCACTCCGTCGGCAACGCGGATGCCGATGGCAGCGATTTTGTCTTCGATTGCGCCATTGGTCACCCACACCCCCGAGCGGTGCTGCACCTGATGCCCGGCAACACCGAGTTCGGCGAGCACCTCGATGAGAAAGCCTTCGAGCCGTCGAACATAGGCGACGACGTCGACCGGATCGGGCAATCGCAGGATCGGGTAGCCGACCAGTTGCCCGGGACCGTGCCAGGTGATTTTTCCCCCACGGTCAGTGTCGATGACGGGAGTGCCGTCATCGGGGCGTTCACTTAGCTCTGTGCGTTTGCCCGCCGTATACACGGACGGGTGCTCAAGCAGAATGAGAGTATCGGTGCGCTGGCCCGAGACAACAGCGGCGTGCACGGCACGTTGCAGGTCTAGGGCCGTCAAATACGGCACGGAGTTGGCGCTTAGCCCCGCGACGACAAAGTCGACCACGTCAGAAGTATAGGCGTCGACGTTCAGAACTCGGACGCAACCATCCACATCGCCCGGTTCCAGGCTTCGGCCTCACGGCCATGCCCGCCATCCCGGCCATCCCGGCCATCCTCATTGCAGGCAAAACTCGTTGCCTTCGGGGTCTCTCATCATGATTGCGAATTCGTTAAACGGCCCCCACGCTCCCTCGAGTACCTGCTCTACTGAGGCACCGAGAGACACGAGGCGTGCGCACTCGACCTCGACCAAAACTCGGCGAGGGCATCCGGATTCTCAGCATGAACGGAAATGTTAGAGATCCTGGCGGTCATGCGAAGAGAATAGCTCCAGAGGGCGACCCGATGTGAGAGCTACGTGGGATCGACCATCACTTTGAGGGCCGTGCGCTCATCCATGGCGGTGTAGCCATCAGGGGTCTGTTCGAGCTTCACGGTCTGGTCGAAGACAAGGCCGGGGTTCACCGTTCCTTCGAGCACGGCGGGCAGCAGTTGTTCGATGTAGGCGCGGGCGGGAGCAACACCACCGGTGAGAGTGACGTTCTTGCCGAAGAGACTGCGGCGGCCAACGGGGGCTTCCTCATACTGAGGAACCCCCACTCGACTGATCACTCCGCCAGCACGAACGACGCCGAGGGCCTGCTTGTAGGCGGGCATGAATCCGACAGCCTCGAGTACAGCGTGGCTTCCTGTGCCGCCAGTGAGTTCGCGCACCTGAGCGATTCCCTCCTCGCCTCGCTCAGCCACGACATCCGTCGCACCAAACTGGATGCCGAGATCGGTGCGTGCCTTGTGGCGGCCCATCAGGATGATGCGCTCGGCACCCATTTGCTTGGCCGAGAGAACGGCGAGGAGACCGACCGCCCCGTCGCCGATCACTGTGACGGTCTGACCAGGCGAAACGCGTGCCTTGTAGGCGGCGTGCCACCCCGTGGCGTAGACGTCGGAGAGCGTGAGGAGACCGGCATACTGCGACTCATCAATGGTGCCAGGCACCTTCACGAGAGTGCCGTCGGCGTAGGGCACGCGCACTGCTTCAGCCTGGCCACCCGTGATTCCACCGTTGCCCCAGTAGCCACCGTGGATGCACGAGGTCTGCAGCCCCTCGAGACAGAACTCGCAGGTTCCATCGGAGTACGCGAATGGGGCGATGACAAAGTCGCCAACCGAGAGAGTAGCCACTTCTTTACCGACTTCTTCGATAACGCCGATGAATTCGTGGCCGATCGGCAGAGCATCCACATCCGCCGGCATGGAATGGAAGGGGTGGAGGTCACTGCCGCAGACGCACGCGCGCGTGATGCGCACAACGGCGTCAGTGCTCTCGATGAGCCTGGGGTCGGGGGCGGTGATTACGCGGACATCGCCCGCGCCATAAATGTAAGTAGCTCGCATGGGTCTATTCAACGCCCGAGTCGCGCCCAGCAACGAATCAGGGTTTATTCAGCGACGAGGAGTAGCTGAGATTCTTGACACCAAAAAGTATTGACATGACACCATAGTGGTGTCACTCTGATGCTATGGAACTGGGACAGTACATTAACGACCTTCAGCGTCAGCTCGTGGATGCCGCAGAGAACGGCAGCGACGAAACTCGCGTCGTCGCCGAACGCCTCGTCACCAAGCTGGACTCCGCTGCACGGCTCGTTCTGCTCGACGTACTGTCTGCCGCTGCCGGCGAAATCACGCGCGATCTCGCCCCCAGCTCGGTTGACGTTCGCCTGCGCGGTCGCGAGGTCGACTTCGTCGTCGCCCACGCGCCCACCGAAGACGATGACCACGGCATCACCGCCGCCGCAATCGACTTTGATGACGCGAGCACTTCACGCACCACACTTCGCCTCCCCGATGCCCTCAAAGCACGAGTAGACGAAGCTGCTGCTATTGACGGAGTCTCCGTCAACACCTGGTTGGTCCGCGCTATCGCGGCCGCCGCTCAACCCATCCATCAGACGCCACCGCAGCCGCCCGGGCAACCGCAGCGGCCGAAGACGCCGCAACGACCCTCCGCAATAGGCGACTCCTTCGCTGGCTGGGTGCGCTAAGCCGCCCACCCCAGCACATCCATCAACCCCGCGCAACCGCGAGGTCTCTCCACCACGCCCACAGAAAGGTGCCAGCATGCCCACCTTCACCACCCCGATCCCCATCGATCTCGCGATTAACGCAAAAGTCGGCACCATCGACATTGTCGCAAGCGAGCGCGAAGACACCATCGTGACGATCACTCCCACCGATGCAGGTAGAGAAAGCGATCGACGGGCCGCAGAAAATACCACTGTGGACTTCGACAACAACCGCGTCACTATCACCACTCCACGCCCCCGATTCAGCCTCGTTGGGCCAAGCGAGTCCGTAGATGTGAAAGTTGAGTTGCCGGTAGATTCGCGGTTCACTGGAGAAATCGCGCTCGGCAACGTGCACACCGTCGGACGCCTCGGTGCAACGCGCATCAAGAGCGCGATGGGCGCAGTCAACCTCGATACCACCGGTGACCTATGGCTTCGCTTGTCCCACGGCGGCACCACCATCGGAACCGTCGAAGGTGATGCCGAACTCACCGTCGACAACGGCCAGATGCGCATCGGAACCATCACCGGAGATGCCACGCTCAAAGCCTCACACGGCAACATCCGCCTGGGAGAAATCAGTGGCGCCCTCGAAGCCAAACTCTCCTACGGCGATCTCGAGATCAACAAAGCCCTCGCCTCCGTAACGGCAAAAACGGCATACGGCAGCATCACCCTCGACGAAGTATCGAGCGGCACCATCGATGCCAGCAGCTCCCTCGGGCAAATCCGAATCGGAATCGAGAAAGGCGTCGCCGCGTGGCTCGACCTCGTCTCCAAAACAGGCCGAGTGCATAACGAGCTCGAGCCCGGCAGCGGGCCGGAAGACTACGAGCAGTCGGTCTCCGTGCGCGCACGAGCCCAGGTTGGCGATATCCGGATTCGGCGGGCCACGATGTAGTCGACCGAACGTCAGTGGCCTTTACTAGCATCAACCCATGGTCAGCTTCGCCGACAAGCCCATCCTCGATGTGACAATCGCTGAGTGGACGAACTTTCTCGAAGGAGCGCCCTCGCCAGACGGAGTGCGGCTCAAGTTGCGCAAGAAACTCTCTAAAGCCACAGGGATGACCTGGTCAGAAGCGCTCGATGTCGCCCTCTGCTTCGGCTGGATCGACGGCCAAAGCGCACGTCTCGACGACGACTTCACGCTGCAAGCTTTCACTCCGCGCCGCAAGAACAGCCCCTGGTCGCAAATCAATCGCGACCACGTCGCTCGTCTCATTGATGCCGGCCAGATGCGCCCCGGTGGTCTCGCAGAGATCGAACGGGCCAAAGCCGATGGACGCTGGGATGCCGCCTACAGCCAGAAGAACATGATGACTCCCCCAGACCTGCAAGCTGCGCTCGACGCTAACCCCGCGTCGGCGGAGTTCCACGCCAGCCTCACGAGGAGCGTGCGCTTTCAGATCTACGCGCGCGTGACTGCGGTCAAGACACCCGCTGTGCGAGCCGCGCGCATCCGCGACATTGTCGAGAAGGGCGCTCGGGGCGAGCATCAGTACGCGCAGCCCAAGCCACGGAAATCACCACCAAACTCACCTTCTGCTCCGCAGTCGAACTAGGCCGATAGCGTCGGCAGAACGACCTCGACTGCGAGCCCGATACCGGACTGGTTGTTGAGACGTATCTCGCCCCCAGCCACTGCAACGATCCCCGCAACAATCGAGAGCCCAAGCCCGGCGCCTGAGCCTCCCAGGGATTCTTCCGCGCGCGAAAAACGGTGGAACGCGTTCGACACAAACACTTCGTCCATGCCTCCAGCGTTGTCGCTGACTCGAAGCACTACGTGGGCTGCACTCCGGGCAAGAGAGATCTCAATCAGCCCCACCTCTCCCATCGCCGCGAGCGAGTTTCCGATGAGGTTGTCACACACGCGCCCGAAGTCGGCGACACTCACCGAAACCAGTTCTGCATCAACAAGGCCCTCGACATCGTATTCAACTCGGATGTTGCGCCCTGCCACACGCACGCGACCTCGGTCAGCGGCATCCGCCAATTCCTCCGAAAGCGCCCCCACATGTGAACTACCCGGAACAACCTGAGCATCAATACGAGACAGCTCAAGCATTGACGTCGCGAGAGCAGTCAGGCGCGCGAGAGTGCGTTGGGCTGCCGCTACATCCGCCTGCATCTGAGGCAACGAGGATGCCTCGCGCTGCGCCAGTTCAAGTTGGGTGTGAACGATAGCAAGTGGTGTTCGAAACTCGTGGCTCGCATCCGACACAATATTTCGTTCGCGCTCGGCCGAAGCGCGCAACTGGACAATCAACTCGTTGAGGGTGTTGGCTAGTTCGGATATCTCGTCTTGTGCCAGGCCAACCGGCAGCAGCTCGTCACTACGTAAGTGCACGAGTTCAGCCGCGCTGCGTCGGAGACGTGCGACTGGTGCGAGCGCTGCGGATCCGATCAGCCACGAGGCTGCTCCGAACGCAATATTGATACCCGCGATGCTCGCGACGAGGAGCAGCGCCACCTGATTGAGCACGCTCGCTTGCGCATCATTGCGGGTCGCACTCACGACGCTGAACGTTCCCGAAGTGGTTTCGACAGGACTTACGCGCACCAAAAAAGATTCGCTTCCGATGGTAAGCGGCGTTGTCTCGCTTGAGCCCTCGAGCACTGACGGGAGCAGCACACTGAGCGAGCTTGGCAAAGTATCGAGCACGGTTTCTCCGCCGGGAGCCACAATCGCGACCAGTTGGTCAGCACCGGGAGGGTCGATGTCTTCGGCGGGATCCTCCCCCAACGCCACCAGATAGGGTGCTTCTACATTGTCGAGCACTCGCTGCTGCCCATCGGTGACTATGCGATGCACTTGGGCAAAAATGACAATGCCAGCGACTAGGGAAATAAGGATCGCAATTATCAAACTTCCGCCCGTGATCCGGGCGCGAATAGTGAGTCGCGAGAAATTCACGAGACGGCTTCGCTGAGTTGAAAACCTAGCCCCCGCATTGCGACAATTCGGACTGGCGACTCCACGGCATCCAACTTCTTGCGTACATAGCGAACGTATTGGTCAACGATATTCGGGTCGATGTAGGCGGCGGAACCCCACACCACGTCGATGATCTCAGCGCGAGACAGCACCCGGTCGCGATTGACGGCTAAGAGCCGCAGCAGGTCAAACTCAGTGCGACTCAACCGCAGAGGAGCGCCTCCAGCGTTAATCTCGTGACGCGTGAAATCTATGCGTAAGCCTCCGATGTCGAGTCGCGACGATCCCAGTTGATCGCGACGCAGCAGAGCACGCAAGCGGGCAGCCAGTTCAGCGAACTCAAACGGCTTGGTGAGGTAGTCATCCGCCCCAGAGTCGAGGCCCCGCACACGATCGTCAAGAGCATCCCGTGCGGTGAGCAACAGAATGGCGACACCGGTGGCTTCTTCGCGAAGCCGACGACACAATTCAAAGCCCGACATCCCCGGAAGCATGATGTCGAGAACAGCCGCGTCGAAGCGGATGTCACGGCTCAATGTGATCGCCTCGATGCCATTAGAGGCGACGTTGACCGCGTAACCCTCCGACTGAAGGCCGCGCGCCAGCAGCGCCGCAAGTTCAGGCTCATCGTCGACAATCAGGATGCGTGGGACCACGCGGTCAACAGTACGGTGCATCGGATAGTTGGAACTATGCCGCCACAGTAACGACGTGCGCAGAAAGAGCTTCGGCCTCGCGGCGCTGACGACCAATCTTCACGCCGAGGTAGGCCGCGACCGCAACGATGATCGCCAAGAAGGCGACACTCGTCGCAGTCGTTCCAATGCCTAATCCGCCGTCTTGCGGGCTCTGCGACAACAGGTCACCAATCGACGCCCCAAGCGGGCGGGTAAGGATGTACGCCGCCCAGAAGCAGAACACTACATTCACGTTGAAGGCATAGCGGGCAATCACGATCACGCCGATGAGTGCTGCGAACAGGATCACGCCAACGAGGTAGCCAAGCCCAAATCCTTCCGTGATGAGGTCGCCAGCGGCAGTACCCAGTGCGAATGTGAACAGGATCGCTATCCAATAGAACGCTTCACGGCGGCGCGTAAAGATGGTGTGGATGGAGAGCGTGCGCTCCCGTGTAAACCAGATTCCGAAAGTCACCGCGAGGAGGACGCTGAAGAACAGCGTGCTCGCCCAAAGCTCAACGCCGAAGACATCAGTGAGGGTGTCAGTGACGAGCGTGCCGACAACGCTGATGAGCACCACTGCAGTCCAGTAAATCCCGGAGGTGTAGCGCTTCGTCATGAACTGCCCGATGAGAGCGGCAACCAGCAACGCCCCCATAATCCAGGTGGTAAAGGTCAGGCCAAGCCCAACATCAACGTTGAGATAGTCGGCGAAAGTTTCGCCAGTCGTGGTCGAAAGAATTTTGATCACCCAAAAGGCGAACGTGATCTCAGGCACCCTGTTCAACAGGATGGTGCGGGTGTGGTGGGAAAGGGTCTCAGTCATGAGCCCTAGAATTTCGTTCGCCGCTGAAGGTTCGCCCTCGAATCCAACTCTTTTCTGTGAGCGTTCTTTCAGAAAGCGAATCTCGCGGAGACCTACTGCCTCAGTTGCGCAATCTGCCGATCGAGGTGCTGCTGTTCGGCACCGTTGGTGGCAAGTTCGCGGGCACGCGCGAAAGCCGGAGCCGCGGCATCCACATCACCCGCACGCAACAGCAGCTCCGCTTTCGTTGACCAGTACAAGTGATAATTCTCGAGACCGGTCACGGTGTCGAGAAGCCGCAGTCCGGCATCCGGGCCATCAGCCATCGACACGGCGACCGCCCGATTGAGCGCAACAACGGGAGAACTGCCGGTCATGGTCAGCAGCACAGAATAGGCGGATGCGATGGCCGCCCAGTCGGTATCGGCGGCGATGCGCGCGGTGGCATGGTGGCGCGCGATGACCGCTTGGGTTTGGAAGGGCCCTGGCTTCAGCCGACCGAGGGCACTGTGCAGGAGCCCGTTGGCTTGCTCAATCAGCTCGCCGTCCCAGCGGGTGCGATCTTGCTGTTCGAGCAGGATGAGTTCGTCGCCGCGAAAGCGGGTGTCGTGGCGGGCGCGAGCGTAGAGCTCTAGCGCAAACAGGCCTTCTACTTCAGCGTTGCCGGGGAGGAGTTCGCGAGTGGTGATCGTGAGGCGAATCGCTTCTTCCACGAGGTCAACGCGGCCACCGGTTGCACTCCCCCGCGAGAGGTAGCCCTCGTTGAAAATCAGGTAGAGAACGGTGAGCAGCGCATCCACTCGCAGCGTGAGGTCTTCGGGGATCGTCAGCGGGATGCCGGCGTCGCGAATCTTGCGTTTCGCCCGCACGATTCGCTGAGCAAGAGTCTGCTCGGGCACCAAGAATGCGGCCGCGATCTCGGCGGTCGTGAGCCCGCCAGTAAGGCGCAGAGTCAACGCCACTTGAGCCTCGCGACTGAGCGCCGGGTGGCAACAGAGCAACAGCAGTCGCAGATGTTCGTCGCCCGAATAGTGAGCGTCATCAATCATCTCGGGTGGCACCTCCTCGCTGTCGTTACCGCCGTAGCCGGTGCTGTGGTTAGAGCGCACCAAATCGGGGGCTGCCCGAGCTAGCCGTCGCGCTGTCGCAGCGTCACGCCGCACACGGTCGACCGCGCGATTACGCGCCACCGTGTAGAGCCACGCAGCAGGGTTGTCAGGAACGCTGCCCCAGTTCAGCGCTTCAACGAGCGCATCCTGCACAGCTTCATCGGCCACATCGAGGCCAAAGCGATGCGTGAGAAGAGCGAGCACGTGCCCACTCTCCTCACGCGCCAGGCGGGTGACCGCCTCTGAGTTATCAGGCACGCTAGGAGGGCACCACCGGGCGAACCTCGAGCGAGCCGGCCGGAATCGGAACCTCGGCAGCGAGCGCAAGCGCCTCATCCAGGTCTTCGGCTTCCACAATGTAGAAGCCGCCGAAGTGCTCCTTGGTTTCAGCAAACGGGCCATCGACGATTGTGTCGCCGGCACCATACGCCCGACGAATAGTGGTCGCGGTCTCAACACCCTGCAGCTGATCGGCGGCGATATAGTGGCCGCCATCAATGAGCTTCTGGTTGTAGGCCATCCACGGCGCCATCATTGCGTCGAAGGCGTCTGTACCCGGTTCTGGGCCATCAAACGGTTCTGAATGAATCAGGATCATGTACTGCATGTTTTTCTCCCTAACCGATCTGTGAAGTGTGGCCAAAAAGGCCAATAACGACGGACATGACGATGAGAACTGCAAGCTGATGACCCATATTGATCGCAAACAGCGTCGGGGACTTCTTCTCAAAAAGATACTCGACAGCATTACGCGACGCGGTAAACCCGAGCCAGCTAACGGATGCCACAGCCAGCGTGACGGTCAGGAACGAGCCACCCAACTGGTCGTGTGCGATCGCGGCCGCAAGCGCCAGCGCCGTTGCCGTGATGGCCGTGGCCACAAACGCCAACAGATACGCCGACCCGGGAGTTTTCGCAGCCAGATCTATACCGGCTCGCGCCGCCCACGGCTTGCCGAAAAGCGCTGGTGAAAACCAGGCCCACCCAACGAGCATTCCCGCGACGGTGGCGATTGCGAACGCCAGCACATTCAGCATCATCATGTCCTTTCGGGGCCGGAATTTCTTGCCCTTCACTGACATGACGCAGCGCACGTGCCGAATCGACACCTGCGCTGGAAAAACTTTCTGCAATCGTCAGGACTTCCTCTTCCTCGACCTCCGCGCATCCGAACCCCTCTACTACGGGCATCCGGGCACACAAAAAAGGGGACCCGTAAAAGTTACTAAGGAATTACGAGGCAGGAGACGTGAGAACAGCCTCGCTGAGGTACACGGTTGCACCGTTGACGATGGTCAGCAGCGAATTGTTCAACGCTGCTACCGCAAGCGAAAGCATTGAGGCCTGCTCGTACACCTTTGGCTAACCAACACTCCTCTGCACGACACTCCTCTGCACGACGCAAAAGGTGCCCCCGGTCGTATGACCGGGGGCACCTTTTGTTGTGCGCTAGAAGAACCTACGGGGTAGGTGTCGGCGTCGGGGTCGGAGTCGAGTTGGCGTTGAAGTCATCGCCCGCCGCCTGAATAACGAAGGCCTGGAAAGCAGCGAGGTCGTTTACTGCACCCTCATACTTGAGCCCGTTGACAAGAACCGTTGGGGTTCCCGTGACCTGAGGCACGTCAGTGTTAGGAAGCGGACCCGACAGAGCGCGAGCCGTTGAGTTCTTTACCCACGACTTGAACGTCTCATCTTGAATGCACTCGCTAATCGCTGGAACGCTGTCAGCTCCTACTGTGTCGAGCAACGCGATCAGGTCGTCGTCGCTCAGGCCGGAGGTGTTCTCTGCTGGTTGGACTTCCTCAGAAAGCAGCAGCTTGTGGTACGCGTAGAAGTCGTTTGGCGAAGAATCGGCAACACACGCGACAGCATTTACTGCACGGGATGAGTACCGCTGCCCCTGAGAGAATCGGTCAAGAATCGTGATGGGGTGGACTTCAAGAGTTGCCGCGCCGTTGTCGACAAGACCTTCGATGTACTCTGCGTTTGTCTGCTCAAACGAGCCACAAATCGGGCACAGGTAGTCGACATACATCTGGATATCGAGCACGCCTGAACCTTCATCGGGAACGCTAGCGATGGGCTCAGCATCCGCGTCGAGGGCATCAGTCGGGGTAGCAATGAAGCCTTGATTGAGTTGGATACCGTCGCTGGCAAAGTTCTTGGGGCCAGGACCAGCGGGCTGGTTCGAGTTCACGAGCACGAGGGCGATAACGGCAACGATCGCGATGAGTGCGAGGCCTACACCGCCCTGAAGGAACAGCCGAGTGCGGCGATCCTTCTTCTTTTGTTCGTCGCGCTGAACGCGAGCCTTTTCACGTGCTGCTTCGCGTCGCTCATTCTTGCTGAGTCGGCCGTCGCCGGAATTGCCGTTGCTCAATCGAACCTCATCTGCCGTGTATTTCGCTGTGGCGAGCGCCAGAAATGGCGGCGCACCCGTCGAATTCTAGGAGAAATCTCTGGGAATTGCCCAACTGGATCCTGAGACTCACCCTGTGAGCGCCCACATAACCCGGTAACGCGACCCCCAAAAGAGTGCAATAATGACCCAACGTGGTTTCGACCACCGTCCATTCACTAAGGATCGTCCGGCACGTACCTGCCGGTGAAGGAGAAAAATACAACAATGGCGTCTGTAACTTTTGACAACGCAACCCGCCTCTACCCCGGATCAACAGTCCCGGCTGTAGACAAGCTCAATCTTCATGTTGAAGATGGCGAATTCCTCGTACTTGTCGGCCCATCGGGTTGCGGTAAGTCCACTAGCCTTCGCATGCTCGCCGGCCTCGAAGAGGTTAATGACGGCAGCATCCTCATCGGAGACCGTGACGTCACTGATGTTCCTCCGAAGGACCGTGACATCGCCATGGTCTTCCAGAACTACGCTCTCTACCCGCACATGACGGTTGCCGAGAACATGGGCTTCGCGCTCAAGATCGCCGGCATCAATAAGGAAGAGCGTGCAGCCCGCGTACTTGAGGCAGCAAAGTTGCTTGACCTTGAGCCTTACCTGAGCCGCAAGCCCAAGGCACTCTCGGGTGGTCAGCGCCAACGTGTTGCTATGGGTCGCGCTATCGTTCGCCAGCCTCAGGTGTTCCTCATGGACGAACCGCTCTCGAACTTGGACGCCAAGTTGCGCGTTCAGACTCGTACGCAGATCGCTAGCCTTCAGCGTCGACTCGGAGTCACCACGGTTTACGTGACTCACGACCAGACTGAAGCACTCACCATGGGTGATCGCATCGCAGTTCTCAAGGATGGCCTCCTCCAGCAGGTTGGTACTCCTCGTGACCTCTATGAAGCACCACAGAACATTTTCGTTGCTGGCTTCATCGGCAGCCCCGCGATGAACCTGTTCAGCGTCGACATCGTCGATGGTGGCCTTCAGTTCGGCGATGCAGTTGTACACGTTGACAGCGAGACCCTCGGCGAGACTGACGCTAAGACCGTCACCATCGGCGTCCGGCCAGAAGACGTCATTGTTTCGACGACAGGCAGCGGCCTTCCGGTTGATGTTGACCTCGTTGAAGAACTCGGCGCCGACGGTTACCTCTATGGTCACGCAGAGATCAAGGGTGAGCGAGTCGACATCGTTGCTCGCGTTGACGGCCGTTCACACCCGAACGCCGGCGACAAGGTCTTCCTGACCCCTGAGCCGCACCACGTTCACGTCTTCGACACCGAGTCAGGCCTGCGCTTGACTAAGAAGCCTGTGGTAGCGAGCTAGTTCCGCTTTACGATCGAGCCCGTCAACGTCGAACTGTGTTCGGATGCGTTGACGGGCTCGTTTCAGCTTAAGGAAACGTGAATGTCTGGTTCAGTCAACATCACCTCGGCCACCGCCGATCCCGCTCTGCTCGATCTTCCGTGGGAGTTGCCGCTAGAGCTATGGCCGGATGATGCAATCGCCACCCTCCCCAAGGGCATCTCTCGACACTTGGTGCGGTTCGCGAACCTCTCGGGGTACATCGTTGCTATCAAAGAGACATCGAGCGAGCTGGCCAAACGCGAGTACGACATGTTGCGCACTCTGCAGAAGCTCGATGTTCCGTGCGTTGACCCCCTTGCGATCATCACCAACCGCACGGCAAGCGACGGCGAAGAACTCAAGTCGGTGCTTGTCACTCGCCACTTGCGCTTTTCGCTCCCCTACCGTGCCGTTTACTCCCAGAGTCTGCGCCCTGAGACCGCTCGTCGTTTGGTTGATGCGCTGGCAGTGCTGCTGGTTCGTCTTCACATCGTCGGTTTCTTCTGGGGCGATGTCTCACTCTCCAACACGCTCTTCCGTCGGGATGCCGGCGCCTTCGCCGCCTACCTCGTGGATGCTGAAACCGGTCAGCTGTACGACCGGCTTTCGAACGGTCAACGTGAGAACGACCTCGAGATCGGTCGAGTGAATATCGCGGGCGAACTCTTCGATTTGCAGGCAGGTGGTCGGCTCGAGGAAGACATTGATCCGATCGAGATCAGCAACGGAATTGTCGCGCAGTACCGCACACTGTGGCAGGAGCTCACTGGCTCGGAGCGATTCGACCACTCTGAGCGTTGGCGCATCAACCAGCGCGTCGAACGACTCAACGCGCTGGGCTTCGATATCGAAGAACTTGCCATCAAAACCGAAGATTCGGGAACTCGAGTGCGCATCCAGCCCAAGGTTGTGGACGCCGGTCACCATTCACGTCGTCTCTTGCGTCTGACGGGTCTTGATGCCCAAGAAAACCAAGCGCGCCGTTTGCTGAACGATATGGATTCGTACCGTGCAGCATTCGATAAGCAGGACATGGACGAAGAGATGCTGGCGCATGAGTGGGCCGCGCGAGTCTTTGAGCCCGTGATCCGTGCTATTCCTAAGTCCCTACGGGGAAAGCTCGAACCTGCTGAAATTTTTCACCAACTGCTCGATCACCGTCGTCAGCTCGCCCAAGATTCAGGTCACGACATCCCACTGGCTGAAGCTGTGGGTAGCTACGTCGAAAACGTGCTGCAGTTCCGACGTGACGAAGCAACGATGATCAACCCTCCAACGGGGGCATTCACTTCGCCCATCTCCATTGCCGTCACCACAGGGGCCGATGAGGACGATGATGACGACGAAGGCGATAGCGAGGATTGGCGCCTCAAGGTCTAGCCGGGCTTAACCACGACTACGAAAGTAGCTGCTCAAGACCGCGCCCTGTCACGTGTTCAAAGACAAGGTTCGTTTCGGTGTGAGAAACAGCCGGATGACTCGCCAGATAGGTGAGCATAAAGTCACGCAACTCGGCTGCGCTGTGAGCGGCAACGTGCAGCAGGTAATCGTCCGCGCCGCCCGTGTGGAAGAAGGCGAGCACACCTGGCCAGTAGGGCGCCGCGCTGCGAAATGCGTCCACATCTTCTCGCACGTGCTTGACGAGCTTGATCGAGATGAGCGCCTGCACACTCATTCCGAGCTTGGCGACATCAATATCGGCGTGAAAGCCACGCAAGTATCCGTCCTCGTGCAGTCGGCGCAGTCGCTGCGACACTGTGGATTCAGCAACGCCGACCCGTGCCGCGAGTGCCGAGCCCGACATGCGGGCGTTGGTGGCCAAGCTGGCCAAAATCGCCCGATCTATCGAGTCGATCGGCAAAGATTTTTGCTCAGTCACGGTGTCCTCCTTGACCGCAGCTTATGCGAATAACGTCACAATCCGTGAAGAAGCTGCATCGGTAGTTGATTTGTGTCGAATTTTCTGCTGATATCAGAGGATGCTGCCTCACGACATTCGTCTCGAAACCCTTGCTGTTCACGCGGGACTGGAGGGCGTACACGAAAGTGGCCAACACGTTCCCTCCATCGACCTCTCGACCACCAACCCGCTACCCAGCGTTGAGGTCGGCGGAGATTCCTATGAGAACCTCGCCACCGGAAACCCCATCATCGATGGTCATTCCGCTGTCTACCAGCGCCTGTGGCAGCCGGGGGTTGCGCGCTTCGAAGACAGCCTTGCTGCATTGGAGGGCGCGGAGGCCGCCGTGGCGTATGCCAGCGGAATGGCTGCACTCGCTGCAGTACTCATCTCCATTGCCTCCGCTGGCCGCCCCCACGTTGTTGGAGTTCGCCCCCTGTACGGCGGAACCGACCACGTGCTCGACAATGGGCTACTCGGAACGACCGTCACTTGGGCTGATGCTGACTCTATAGCGGATGCCATCCAGGCCGACACCGGACTTGTTGTTATCGAGTCCCCCGCCAACCCCACGCTTGAGTTGGTCGACATCAAGAAGATTGTTGCGGCAGCCGGCACCGTTCCTGTGCTCGTTGACAATACGTTCGCGACTCCAGTGCTCCAGCGTCCCCTCGAGCTCGGTGCCGCAATGGTGCTTCACAGCGCCACCAAGTACCTCGGTGGCCACGGTGACGTCATGGGTGGCGTTATCGCAACAAGCGAGGAACATGCCAAGAGCTTGCGCAACGTTCGCGCCCTCACCGGCGGTGTGCTCCACCCCTTCGCCGCATACCTTCTTCACCGGGGACTTCGCACCCTCCCACTTCGCGTTCGCGCGCAGCAGGAGACTGCCGGAGAACTCGCTCGTCGTCTAGACGGACATCCGGCTCTCGCCCGCGTTCTCTACCCCGGACTCCCCGGTCAAGATCCTGCCGGCCTCATCGGGACTCAGTCGGCAGGCGCTGGCTCGCTCATCGCTCTTGATCTCGCTGGCGGTTACGATGCTGCCGCTAAGTTCACGGAGTCGGTGAAGCTCATCACCCACGCGGTGTCGCTTGGGGGAATCGATACTCTCGTGCAGCATCCGGCATCGCTCACCCACCGCCCGGTCGCTTCTGAAGCGAAGCCGGGTGCGGGGATTGTGCGCATCTCGATCGGCCTTGAACACATCGAGGATCTCATGAACGACATCACCGCCGCCCTCGACGCTGTGACAGGCAAGTAGCCAGGCACACTCGCCTCGCGCAACGCGAAGAGCCGCTGTTCCCGAGGGAACAGCGGCTCTTCTGCGTGGGGGCTGAACTACTTTTTCTTGCGTGCCGCTGCGCGCAGTTTCGAGATTTCGTAGAGCGTGACACTTGCCGCGATACCCGCGTTGAGCGACTCGGTCGCTGCGCTAATCGGGATCGAAACGATCGCATCGCAGTTTTCGGTGACGAGGCGCGACAGGCCCTTGCCTTCGCTACCAACAACGATCAGCACGGGCTCTTTGGCCAGTGGCAATGACGGAAGTGAAACGTCGCCATCACCGTCGAGGCCGAGCACGAAGACGCCGCGCTTCTTGTATTCCTTGATCATTTGCGTGAGGTTGTTTGCCATGGCGACAGGGGTGCGAGCAGCAGCCCCCGCTGACGTCTTCCAGGCGGATGCTGTCATTCCCACGGAACGACGCTGAGGAACGATGACACCTTGGCCACCAAACGCGGCAACCGATCGCACGATCGCGCCGAGGTTGCGCGGGTCGGTAATTCCGTCCAAGGCAACGAGTAGCGGAACTTGCCCGCGCGACTCAACCTTGTCGAGCAGTTCCATGGGGTGCGCGTACTCGTACGGTGGCACTTTGAGGGCGAAGCCCTGGTGCACTGCATCGAAACCCGCGAGGCGGTCGAGTTCTGGACGCATCACTTCGAGCACGGCGAGGTTGCGTGCTGTTGCCAACTTCAGAATCTCTTTGACGCGGTCATCGTATTCGATGCGCGCTGCCATGTAGAGAGTGTGTGCAGGGATCTTGGCTCGCAGTGCTTCGAGCACCGAGTTGCGGCCGGTAACCATCTCAGATTCGTCCGCAGACTTTGCTACCCGCGACCGGCCGGGTTGACTCGGACGCTGTTGGCCGCCCTCAGAGGGCTTGCCACCATTGCGGCGAGTTCCGCCAGCGGCCTCGTAGCGCTCGGCCGCAGCCTTGCGCTTGCCTGCGGGGTGGTACGGACGATCTTCTGCTTTGGGGGTGGGCTTGCGACCTTCGAGAGCTTGACGTCCCTGGCCTCCCGAGCCGACTTGGGGGCCTTTGCGGCCCTTGCGTACCGCTCCTGCGCGGGGTGTGTTAGCTGGGTTTTTCACGAGTGTTGCTCCTGTCGGAAGCGCCGATTATTCACGGCAAGCTCCAATGCGATCCGGTCGAGTCATCCTCTACAGTGATTCCCGCCGCTGATAGTTCATCACGGATTCGGTCCGCTACAGCAAAATCCTTTGCCGAGCGGGCCGTATTGCGATCCTCGATGAGCTTCTCAACCAGTGCTGACAGTGCAGCAACGGCTGGTTCTGAACGATCAGAACCCCATCGTGGATCTAGTGGGTTGATACCCAAGACCTGTGCCATAGCGACCACTTGTGATCGCGCGGTGGCGACTGCCGCGAGATCTCCATCGTCGAGCGCGGCATTGCCTGCTCGAATTGTATCGTGAACAACGGCAAGTGCCTGCGGCACAGCAAGATCGTCATCCATAGCTTCGCCAAAGGCGTCGGGTACCTCATTGGTATTAGCAACATCGAATCGCGTGTCTCGCAGTCGACGTGCCGCGCGTTCGATGAATACTTCAAGGCGCTCGAATGCCGCTTCGGCCTCATCGAGCGAACCATCTGTGTAATCAATTGTCGAGCGGTAGTGGGCAGCCCCAAGAAGGTAGCGGACCACAATCGGTCGTGCCGCATCCAAGAGATCACGTGCAAAAACGGAGTTGCCAAGAGACTTCGACATCTTCTGGCCGTTCACGTTGACCATGCCGTTGTGCACCCAGTGCTTGGCAAAGTCATCGCCAGCAGCGGTTGACTGCGCAAGTTCGTTTTCATGATGGGGGAAGCGCAAATCAAGCCCACCGCCATGGATGTCGAACGCACCGCCCAAATAGCGGCGAGACATGGCAGAGCACTCGATGTGCCAACCCGGGCGCCCGTTGCCCCAGGGTGACGACCATGAGGCAGACTCTGGCTCGGTTGGTTTGCTGCCCTTCCAGAGCGCGAAGTCACGAGGATCACGCTTGGAACGAGGATCAGCGTCGGCGGCGGCAACCATGTCGTCGAGTTTCTGACGCGTCAACTCACCGTAAGTAGGCCACGACTGGGTGTCAAAGTAGACATCCCCTGAGTCATCCGCGGCGGCGTACGCATGGCCGCGCTCAATGAGGGTGTTGATCAACTCGCGCATTTCCGAGATGTTGGCGGTGGCACGAGGCTCATAGGTTGGTGGCAGAATGCCGAGTTCGTTGTAACCAGCGGTGAACTCGAGCTCAATGCGGTAAGCCAGGGCCCACCACTGTTCGGTCGAGCCAGCTGTTGAGGCATCCACTGCCTGATTCAAAATCTTGTCATCGATGTCGGTGACATTGCGCACCAGGGTGACGTCGAGGCCGCGGTAAGTGAGCCAGCGGCGCCAGATGTCGTAGACGAGCGCGGAACGAAGGTGACCGATGTGCGGGGCAGCCTGAACGGTAGGGCCGCACACGTAGATACCTACTTTGCCCGGCTCACGGGGTTCGAGGTCGACGAGGCTGGCACTCCGAGTGTCATACAGGCGAATAGTCACTGACCAAGTTTAGCGACCACTGCTGGGTATTACACGGTTAGCGGCTAGCGCGGGGCGAGAGAGCCCCGCGCTGCAGACAATTACTTTGTGTAGGTGTAGAAACCGCGCCCCGATGCGACTCCGAGGTATCCCTTGTCGATGTACTCGGTCTTGAGCCACTCGGCGAATTTCTTCGTTTTGTCATCGCCGTTAGACATGATGTTGTACGGAGTCATGAGCCCGATGACGTCAAAGATCTGGAACGGCCCCATCGGCGCACCGGTCGCAATGCGCCAGGTATTGTCGACGTCTGCCGGCTCGGCGTAGCCGTCTGCCGCAAGTTCTGCGGCAGCGTTGAGGAAAGGAACGAGCAGCGAGTTGAGGACGTAACCGGCCTTCTCCTTGTGGATGGGAATCGGCACCATCCCGATCTCGGAAGCGAATTCGACGATGGTGTCAAAAACTGCCGGATCGGTGTCGCTGGTACCCATGACCTCTGCGGTGTTGAACTTCCAAATCTGGTTGGCAAAGTGCAGGGCCAAGAACTTGCCAGGACGACCGGTGGAGTCCTTCATATCGCTTGGCAGCAGGGTGGAAGAGTTTGTCGCAAAAATCGTGTGCTCGGGAGCGAGCTTTCCCAGCTCGGAATAGGTTGACTTTTTCAGCTCAAGAATTTCGGGAATCGCTTCAATGACGAGATCGGCGTCCTTGACCGCGTCCGCGAGATCCGAAGAGAACCGTACTCGCCCCAACGCTTCTTGTGCCTTACCGTCTTCAGCCCCAGTGACCTTGTCCTCAACATAGGCATCAACGAGGCCAGCGAAGCGGGAGCGCGCCTTCTCCAATGTCTCGTCATTGATGTCGTAGGCAACGACGGTGAAACCGCTGAAGGCGGTCTGGAATGCGATCTGTGAACCGAGCACACCCGTGCCGAGAATCGTCACGCTCTTAATGCTTGTCATTGTGTCCTTTTTCTCCAGTCCGTCGGTCTGAACCGTTCAGGCCCGCAACTGCGTCTAAACCAAACCATACGCTTCGGTTCTTAGCGTTGGCTTAGTGCACTTTCGTTCGAGTTACCACGATCCGTCGCCACCTACACCGCGAACACTAGTCCCCACGAAACGCAAAAAGGGCCGCACCATAATGGCGCGACCCTTCTTCGAAATCGATTATTCGACTGTAGTGAGCAGCTCTACTAACTCGTCGAGCACGGCATCCGCGCCTTCATCATCCGACGCGATCGTCACTGACTCGCCCTGAGCTACGCCGAGCGAGATTACTGCAAGGATGCTGGCCGCGTTTACGGCCTTGTCGCCCTTAGCAACAGTAATGGCGAAGCCGCTCTTGCTGACCGCCTGGGTGAAGAGCGCAGCGGGGCGGGCATGCAACCCGGAGGGCGAAACGATGGTGGTTGTGCGTTCTGGCATGGTGTCCTCTTTCGAAACGTGGTGACTAGTTGCGGGCACGCACGAGAGCAGTTGCGATTGCCGCCACACCCTCGCCGCGCCCTGTGAAACCAAGTGCATCGGTTGTTGTGCCGGCAACGCTGACGGTCGCGCCAAGAATACCGCTCAAAAGAGCCTCAGCCTCAACTCGGCGACGAGACACTATGGGGTGATTACCGATGATCTGAACCGACACATTGACCACTTCGAAGCCAGCATCGTGCAGCAAGCGCAGTGCTTCGCGCAAGAAAACTTCTCCGTGCGCCTCAGCAAATTGGGGATCGCTAGTACCGAAAACGCTGCCGAGGTCACCAAGGTTGGCAGCGGAGAGGAGCGCATCACACATGGCATGAGAGACAACATCTCCATCACTGTGCCCACGCAGGCCGACCTGATCTGGCCAGTGCAAACCGGCGAGCCAGAGCGGCTTGGTTTCGTCATAGGCATGCACGTCAGTGCCGGTACCGACACGAATGTCTGTTGAAGCCGGCGTCATGAACAGTTGCTCGGCCCGACGCAGTTCCCACGCCGTCGTGATCTTAAACGACAAATGATCTCCTGCAATAACGGATACTGAATGCCCTGCGGCCGCGAATACGGCTGCGTCGTCAGTGAACTCTCCAGTTGCCGCATTATGTGCAGCGACGAGTTGCTCTCTCGGGAACCCTTGCGGTGTTTGAACTGCGGTGAGTTCAGAGCGGTCAACAGTTTCGACAATTTGGCCAATACCGTCGATACGTTTAATGGTGTCGGTGACGGGAAGCCCGGGCACTACACCGGCACCCGAACTGCGCACAGCGGCAACAACCGAATCGAAAATGGCGCTGGGGGTCAACGGGCGCGCTGCATCATGCACGAGCACGACATCCACGGAAGGCTGCAGGTGCGTCAGAGCAGCGACGACTGACGCTTGGCGGGTGGCGCCGCCGACAATGACGGTGGATGCGCGGCCATCGAATCCGGGAACGTCTCTCAATAGCTTCTCGGCAACTTCAACGAACGACGAGGGCACTGTCACGATCACTTGAGCTAGCTCTGCCATGGCAAAGACAGCGTCAAGCGCGCGGCTGAGATTAGGGCGGCCAGCGAGCGGAACGAACGCTTTAGGTTCGCTTCGACCGAGGCGAGTGCCACTCCCAGCCCCTACGACAATTACAGCAATGCGGGGTTCAATAGTTGTGCTCATATGCGAGACAGCAAGCGCCCTAAAAACTTAGGAAGCAAGAACCTCGTCGAGCACAAGCGAAGCCTTTTCTTCGTCAGTCTTCTCAGCAAGAGCAAGCTCTGAGATGAGAATCTGGCGGGCCTTAGCAAGCATGCGCTTCTCTCCTGCAGAGAGACCACGATCTTGGTCACGGCGCCACAGGTCGCGAACAACCTCAGAAACCTTGATGACGTCGCCGGAAGCGAGCTTCTCAAGGTTTGCCTTGTAGCGGCGCGACCAGTTGGTCGGCTCTTCAGTGAACGGTGCGCGAAGCACCTCGAAGACAGCGTCAAGACCCTCGCGACCAATTACGTCGCGAACGCCCACGAGATCAACATTCTCAGCGGGCACTTCGATGGTGAGATCACCCTGCGTTACGTTGAGCTTGAGATAAACCTTCTCTTCGCCCTTAATGGTGCGCTTCTTCACCTCGGTGATGGTTGCAGCACCGTGATGGGGATAAACGACAGTCTCGCCGACCTCAAACAACATGAATAGTGGTCCTCTCGAAGAAAACCCAGTTTATCACAGTAAACACATGGTAAGGGTGGCCTAACTAAACCACTCAGCGCAGCTATCGATAGTATGTCTGTGTGACAGTACGCACTCGCGCAGCACGCGCCGCAGCATCCGCCCTTATCGCCGGCGCTCTCCTTGTGGGCACCGCAGGTTGTTCGTTCATTACGCCAACCGCCACGCTCAATCACTACGACCCCAGCGACGGCATCGGTGCCTCCGTTGGCGAGCTCAAAGTGCGCAACGTGTTGGCGATCAGTAATGATGACAACTCCGCCGTGAGCATCATGGTGACCATCATCAACACGAGCTCATCAAGCGGCAGCCTCCACCTGCAGTACGAAACAGCCGACGGCGAACTCGCCGATATTTCCAAGCCGCTCTCAGGCAACGAGGTCAAGAGCTACGGCACCGAGGTTGACGGCGACACGATCATCATCACCGATGCTGGCGTCATGGCCGGCCAGCTCATGCCGATCTACTTTCAGTACGGCAACGACAGCGGAACTCAGCTTCTCATTCCCGTGATCGCTGGGGACAACGAGATCTATTCCGACCTCGCCCCCGCAAGCTCACTCGGCGAATAGATCAACCGACGTCGCTCGCCTAGTCCTCGAAGCGGTAACCGAGCCCACGAACAGTAACCAGCATTGTGGGCGCCGACGGAGTTTTCTCGATCTTCGAACGGATGCGCTTAATGTGCACGTCGAGTGTCTTGGTGTCGCCGAAATAGTCCGCGCCCCACACACGATCGATCAGCTGACCTCGAGTAAGCACTCGACCGCCATTGCGCAGTAACAGTTCAAGAAGCTCAAACTCCTTTAGCGGCATGCTGACGTCGTGTCCGTCGACAGTGACCGTGTGACGTTCCACATCCATCCGCACTCCCCCGGCTTCGAGAATGGATTCGTGCTCATCAACGTCTTCGGTGCGACGGCGAAGCACGGCGCGGATGCGAGCCAAAAGCTCGCGGGTGGAATAAGGCTTCGTGACGTAGTCGTCCGCTCCGAGTTCGAGGCCGACCACGATGTCCACTTCGCTGTCTTTTGCCGTGAGCATGATGATGGGCACATTAGAGCGGGTGCGGATTTCTCGACACACTTCCGTTCCCGAGAGAGCAGGGAGCATCAAGTCAAGAAGCACAACGTCTGCACCGTTGCGGTCGAACTCGGTGAGGGCAGCTAGCCCGTCCTCAGCAATTGTCGTTTCGTAGCCTTCACGCTCCAGGAGAAACGCTAGGGGTTCGCTGAGCGATGACTCATCTTCGACAATCAGAATTCGGGTCATGATTTTTCTCCTGTTGAGTGAACTACGTCGTGGTCGATTTCGGGCAATCGAATAGTGAAAGTTGAACCTTGGCCGACTTGTGACCACACGCGGATGTCTCCACCGTGGTTTTGGACAACATGTTTGGCAATACTGAGCCCGAGCCCGCTGCCACCCGTGTGCCTGCTGCGTGCTGGATCGCTGCGATAGAAACGTTCAAACACTCTGTCGAGCTCATCTTCGGGAATCCCCAGACCTTGGTCGGTGACTGAAATCTCGATGGCACCCTCTTTGCGGCGCACCCCGATCCCGACTCGAGTGTTCTCCGGCGAGTACTGCACGGCATTCGAGATGAGGTTGTCGAGGGCAAGAACGAGGAGGGTTTCGTCACCAAATACTTCGACGCCGCTTTCTCCGCCACTGATAAGAGAAACGCGGCTGAGGTCGGCGACAACACGATTCTGATCGATCGCGACCGAGACGACGTGATCGATGTCTACGGACTCGGCCTCTGCAAGCCCGTCAGCGGACTGCAATCGCGAGAGCTCAATGATCTCTTGCGTGATGCGTGCAAGCCGCTGAGATTCCTTCGTGAGCCTCTTGGCAAAACGAGTGACCTGCTCCGGCTCGTCTGATGCGCTGACGAGAGCCTCTGCGAGCAATCCGACGGCACCGATCGGCGTTTTGAGCTCGTGGCTGATGTTCGCCACAAAGTCTCGCCGCACATTATCGAGGCGGTACGACTCGGTGCGGTCTTCGGCCAGCAAGAGGACGTACCGCGTGCCGAGCCGAGCAACACGAACAAAGAGATAAATGTTTGCATCACCAAATGGACCCCGCGATAGGTGCACTTCTTGAGCAATTGGCTCACCGGTGCGCCGCACTTGATCAACATATTCAACAAGCTCTGGATGCACGAGCGCGTGGTTCCACACCAAACCGTAGGTCAGCGCGGCGTGCGATGCCTTCATGATGTTGTTTGACGGGTCGAGCACGATTCCCGCGGATTCCAGCGCATCAATGACCTGATCGACGCCATCCGGCACCGCGGAAGACACCACGTGGGCAGCCCGCTGACCGCGTCGCGCGGCCGCATAAATGATGAAGGACATACCTCCGCCGAGAAATACCCCAAAAGCGAGGGCGGCCGGCACGAGCCACGCAGAGTCCATAGCGACTAGATTAGTTACATCTGGAGCATTCACTTGCCGCGAGTTCGCGACGAGTGCTCACTTCAGATAAAGTTCAGGCCGCCAACACCTGTTGTTAACCTAACGCGGGCAGGGTGGCCTAAGCCGTGCGGGCTTCGTCATGCCCGTATCGAAGGGACGTAGATAGCGTGCGCGAAGTATTTCAGCAAGAACTACGCGAGGTGCAAGACCGCCTTGTCGAAATTGCCAGCCTGGTGGCTGTCTCAATTGAGAACGCCACTAAAGCATTTAATGAATCAGATGTCTCACTCGCCGAAACGGTGATCGCAGATGACGATGAAATTGATGTTGCAGCGGCAGAACTCGACGAGCTGGCGATTAACATCCTCGCTCGTCAACAACCAGTCGCCCGCGACTTGAGAATTGTGGTGAGCGCTTTGCGCATCAGCGCATCACTTGAGCGCATGGGTGACATGGCCGAGCACATCGCTCAGCTAGCGCGGTACCGATTCCCCGACAAGGTGGTGCCCAAGTCTTTGCGTGGCACATTCGCCGAACTCGGTGCACTCGACGTTGCGGTTGCCAAAAAACTCGTCGAGCTGCTCAAGCATGAAGATGTGCGCATTGCCGAAGAGATTCGCAATGACGACGACAAGATCGACGCTCTGCACTTGAGCGTGTTCGACAAGGTGCTCGGCGAGACCTGGAAGGGCGCAGCGGTCGATACCGTTGATGCCACTCTGGCTTCGCGTTACCACGAGCGTTTCGCAGACCACGCGGTCTCGATTGCCAAAAAGGTGCAGTACCTCGCCACAGGCGACTGGGTGCCGACAGACGACTAACGTCGCCTCACAACGCAAGAAGCCCCGACGAGATTCGATCTCGTCGGGGCTTCTTGCGTAGGAGCTAGTGGCAGTGAATTACTTGGCTACTTCTTGCCCTGCGACGCAACAGCTGCCGCTCCGGCAGCCGCCGCCTCCGGGTCGAGATAGTAGGCGGGTTTGATTGGCATGAAGTTGTCGTCGAGTTCGTAAACCAACGGAATTCCGGTGGGAATGTTGAGGCTAGCGATGTCGTCATCCGAGATGCCGTCGAGGTGCTTCACTAGCGCGCGCAGCGAGTTGCCGTGGGCGGTAACGAGCACTGTCTTGCCTGCTGCGAGATCCTTGGTGATGTCGGATTCCCAGTAGGGCAGCATGCGGTCGATAACGATCTTGAGGCTTTCGGTGCGAGGAACCTCACCATCGATGCCCTCGTAGCGACGCTCGTGCACTTGGCTGTATTCAGCGTCGTCTGCGAGCTCGGGTGGCGGTACGTCAAAGCTGCGGCGCCAGGTCATGAACTTTTCTTCGCCAAACTCTTCAAGGGTCTGGGCTTTGTCTTTGCCCTGAAGCGCGCCGTAGTGGCGCTCGTTGAGTCGCCATGAGCGCTTAACGGGAAGCCAGTCGAGGTCTGCAACCTCAAGGGCAATGTTTGCGGTGTGGATCGCTCGCTTCAACAGCGATGTGTAGAGCACGTCTGGCTGCTTGTCGAACGCGGCAATCATTTCGCCGGCGCGGTTAGCTTCGCCTCGACCTTGATCGGTGAGCCCGACATCCACCCATCCGGTGAAAAGGTTCTTCTGGTTCCATTCGGAGTTGCCGTGGCGCAACAAAATCAGGGTGTGAGTCATGCGTCAAGCGTACCGAGAATCGAGGGATGCCGCTGCTAGCGCTTGACCGCTCCGAGGCGGGGAAGGCGCGGAACGTTGGCTTCGGCTCCAGCGTCAGAAGGCACGATTACTTCTTGCGCTGCCGAAATTTCGCCGACGTCGGAGGCTACAGCGAGCGTTTCTGCGGCATCCACTCCCCGTTTGATCGTGGCGAGTGCAATGGGGCCGAGCTCAAAGTGGCGGGCAGCTGCGGTGACGGTGCCTACAGTCTTCTCGCCAAGCATGACATCGGCGCCAGCTTCGGGCAACGCACCCTCTGAACCGTCAAGGTGCAGCATGACAAGGCGGCGAGGAGGATGACCAAGATTGTGCACCTTGGCGACGGTCTCTTGGCCCCGATAGCACCCCTTATTGAGGTGCACTGCAGAGCGCATCCAATCAAGTTCGTGCGGAATGCTGCGCTCGTCGACGTCTGTGCTGAATCGTGGTCGCCAGGCAGCGATGCGCAGGGCTTCCAATGCGAGAGAACCGGCGGCAGCGAACTGGCCCAAATCGGTGCCGGCGGCAACGAGGGATTCGCGGTAATTCCACTGGGCTGCAGGATGATTCTCGGCCCGAGAGTATTGGTGACCTCCACGAGAAACGCTCGCCCACGGGTCGTTCCACACCAAGCTGATGCCATTCGACTCCGCAACGGGAATGGCGAGCTCGCCGAAACTTCCGATGGTCATAAAGTCAGCGCTGCGGTCGGCGATCTCGACACGAAGCATGAAACGCATACGGTCGAGCCACTTGGCGAGTGCTTCACCTTCAGACCCGTCGACGAGTAACCACAGAGTTTCCGAATCATCGACGACCCGCATAGCGTGTTCGATGCGGCCGTTGGGGTTCAGTAGCAGTGTTTCGGCACTCTCCCCCGCGGCAAGGCCGGTGAGAGATTGAGTAGTGAGGGAATCGAGCCAAGTCAGCCGGTCTGGACCGGTGATCGTGATAACGGCGCGATCGGCTAACTCGACAACAGACTCACCAGCGGCGAGCGCACGCTGCTCGCCAAACGGATTGCCATAGTGCTCAGGTGGTTCTCCCACAGCACCGGGCCGGGAAGTGAAAGTACTATTCGACACGAGTGAGCCGTCCTGATGCGTGGTTGCGAAGGTCTTGACCGTGGGCTGCGATATCCCACGCCCATAGTAGGTGAGCATCCACGAGCCCATAGAGGCGCGTCGCTGCCGTGTATTCCTTGGCGCTCTCGGTTCGCATGACCGCATCTGTCGCCAAATCGATGCGCGGACCAGCGACTTCGCCAATATAAATCTCGCTAATGCCGCTGGGATGCACGATCGACACTTCGATCTCGAAGCCGCCTGTCGGGGTGCGCAAGGTTTCGACTTGCTCAGCTGTTGTGAACGGCTGCGTGCCGACAGCCGGGAGGAGACCCGGGCCCGGATCACCGTCTGTCGCACCGCGACGCAATCGCCAATAACCAGTTTCGGTTACGAAGGGAGTGTGACTCTCATCAAGCAACCACGTGTAGGAGTTGTAGTTGAGATGGGGAAGGCCATCCTGCGTAAAGCTGATGCGCTGGCCAAACTCGACGCTGCGCGTCTCATCCCCAATAGCGTAATCGACGACACCAGTGCCCTCCCACAGGCCAATAAGCCAGGAAAGTGGGGCAAGTTCGGCTGCGCCGGAGGTGTCTAGCTCGATCACAATTCGGCGCGGCTAGCGCTGGCCGCGAAACAGGTTGTAGACCACGACGACCGACACGTAGCCGATCGACAGCGTCGCGAGACCGAGAAGTCCGACGAAGAAGAGCTCAAGTGCGAGAAGCATGTACTAATCCTATCTCTGTGCAGCGCATCCGCACTAAATGAGGGCGAAAATTGCTGTAGCGGCGGCGACTATTGCCAGCGCGCCGACCATGCTGGCCGTTGCCCGGGCAACGAAACGTTCTTTGCGCTGAATGGCGATCTGAATCACAAACGTCAGCACAACGGCACCGGCCAGAGTGATTGCCAACCAAGTGATCCGCATGTGTGGCGCAGCAACAGCGCCGATGATGATCGCACCGGTAAGGCTCAATACCCACACCGGAACTACGCTCCACTTTAGCCAACTCATACCTCTATCGTATCTAGCTCGCGCCGGCCGGCACGCGTTCAGCGGCAGGTAGATCGGTGGGTAGAATACTTTTTACGCAGTGGGGAGGCCATATATGGCACACATCTTGATGCTTAGCTCTGCGCCCGATGCTGAACCATTACCCGCCCTGGGTTTGCTCAGCCATACGGTCGAAGTAGTAGTCGCTGCGCCCGCAACTCTCGTCGCGGCTCCGACAACTGATGTGATCATCGTCGACGCGACCACCAATCTTGCCGCAGCCAAAGGCCTCTGCAACGTGTTGTACTCCGGCGGAATCGCGTGCCCGTTGTTCGTTGTCGTTACCGATGGTGGCATTGCCGCCGTCAACAGCCAGTGGCACATCGATGACCTCTTCGTTGTCGGCGCTGGACCAGCTGAAGTGGATGCGCGCATCCGTCTGGCAATGGCCCGCCGAGAAGGAGAGAGTTCGGCATCAAAGATCCGAGCATCCGGAATCGTCATTGACGAGGCCAGTTACTCGGCCAAAGCCAAAGACCGCTCCCTCGACCTCACTTTCAAAGAGTTCGAGCTTCTGCGTTTTCTCGCCTCGCACCCCTCGCACGTTTTCACACGTGAACAGCTCTTGAGCGAAGTCTGGGGCTACGACTACTTCGGAGGAACCCGAACAGTTGATGTGCACGTGCGTCGCTTGCGCGCCAAGCTCGGCGACCTCGAATCGCTCATCGGCACCGTGCGGAACGTCGGCTATTGCTTCAACATTGCTGAAGAAACCGAGAAGCCAACCAACACGGTCGCTGCAGCGGTAGCAACAGTGGCGAGCGACGCTTCAGACGCAACGGTGGAAACCAGCGAACAGCACTCGATCGCCGTCTAGGGCCTCCGCGCTCCAGCAGACTGAGGAACACGGGCGGCGAGTTAATCAGTTGTTCATGACTGCGTGGCAGGATGATCCAATGGAAAACGACAGTGCGATAGCCGACCCAAGCTCTGCTACCGATTCGCTCGACGAATACGATGACGACGAATCGTCGAGCGTCGACGACGGCACGCTGATCCCCGACCGCTACCTAGATCGCGAACTGAGCTGGCTCGCGTTCAACCAGCGCGTACTCGAACTGGCAGAAGACGAAACCCTGCCCCTGCTCGAGCGCGCTAACTTCTTAGCCATCTTCGCGAGCAATCTTGACGAGTTCTTCATGGTTCGGGTTGCTGGCCTCAAACGCCGCATCGTGACGGGGCTTGCCGTTCCCACAAATACGGGTCGCGCTCCCGTCGAGGTGCTCGACGAACTCAGCCTCGCCGCGCACGCACTGCAAGAACGTCACGCCGCCGAATTTCTCACTAGCGTGAAGCCTGCACTCGATGCCGAGGGCATTCATATCGAAACGTGGGCCGATCTGGACCCAGAAGATCGCGAGCGCGTTCACGAGATCTTCTCCAACCAGATTTTCCCCGTGCTTATGCCGCTGGCTGTCGACCCCGCGCATCCCTTCCCCTACATTTCTGGGCTCTCTCTGAACCTGTCTATCCGGGTACGGAATCCCAAGACGCAAAAAGAAGAATTCGCACGCCTGAAGGTTCCAAGCGTTCTGCCACGCTTTATTCAATTGCCGGATGACGGCAGCGATCAGCTGCGTTACATCCCTCTTGAAGATTTGATCTCCAATCACTTGGGCGCGCTATTCCCCGGCATGGAGATTTTGGCGCACCACGAATTTCGGGTGACGCGCAACGAAGACGTGAACGTTGACGAAGATGAGTCAGAGAACCTGATCAAGTCGCTCGAGAAGCAAATTTTGAATCGTCGCTTTGGCCCGCCCATTCGCCTGGAAATTACCGACGACATGGATGACGTCACGCTTGGTCTGCTCGTGCGCGAACTCAAGATCACCGAGCAAGAGGTGTATCGACTGCCAGCGCCCTTGAACCTGAGCGGCCTCTTCCAGCTGACCCGTATCGACCGCCCTGCGTTGAAGTATCCACGCCATGTGCCCATTACGAGCCCAAGCCTGATGCCGACGGAGGGCAACGAGAGCGCAGACATTTTCCGTGCGATCGCTCGCAAGGACATCCTGCTCCACCACCCCTATGAGTCGTTCTCCACGAGTGTTCAAGCGTTCTTGGAGCAAGCGGCAGCCGACCCTGATGTTCTGGCCATCAAGCAGACGCTGTATCGCACGAGCGGTGATAGCCCGATCGTTGAAGCACTGATTGATGCCGCCGAAGCAGGCAAAGCTGTTCTCGCTCTTGTCGAGATCAAAGCTCGCTTCGATGAGACCGCCAACATCTCGTGGGCGCGCAAGCTCGAAAAAGCGGGAGTGCACGTCGTCTACGGCCTTGTCGGCCTCAAGACCCACTGCAAGCTCGCGCTTGTCGTGCGTCAAGAAGAAGGCAAGCTGCGTCATTACGCCCACATCGGCACCGGAAACTACAACCCCAAAACCAGCCGCCTCTATGAAGACCTCGGGCTACTGACTGCCGATGATCAAGTCGGCAAAGACCTCACGAGACTCTTCAACGAGCTGTCCGGCTACGCGATCGAGAAGAAGTTCAAGCGTTTACTCGTAGCCCCGCGTCACTTGCGCAAGGGACTGATCAAGCAAATTGAGGCCGAAGCGTCGAACGCACGAGCTGGACTGCCGTCTGGCATCCGAATCAAGCTGAATTCGATGGTGGATGAAGCGATCATCGACGCTCTCTACCGGGCAAGTAATGCTGGGGTTCCGATCGATATCGTCGTGCGCGGCATTTGCTCGCTTCGCGCCGGCGTTCCCGGGCTCAGCGAGAACATTCGAGTGCGTTCAGTATTGGGGCGCTACCTTGAGCACTCGCGCGTTTTCTTGTTCCATAACGCCGGTGATCCACAGGTCTACATTGGCAGTTCAGACATGATGCACCGCAACCTCGACCGCCGCGTCGAAGCGCTGGTGCGCATCGTTGAGCCAGAACACATCGTAGAACTCGAAGACATCTTTGACCTCGCTGTCGACGAAACAACGGCATCATGGTGGCTCGATTCTGAAGGAAATTGGGTGCGTCACGGCCGGTCGGAGAACGGTGAACCCCTCAACGACCTACAGAATGTTCTTATGAAGCGAATCACGCAGCGCAAACGAGGCGGAGCTCGCCGGTGACCGCGGCGACAACACCAGTCCTCGCCGCAGGCATTGTGTGCTGGCGAGTAGTCGACGGTAAGCCCCGTGTGCTGCTCGTGCACCGCACGGTGCACAAAGATGTTTCGCTACCCAAAGGCAAGCTTGATCCCGGTGAGACGCTGCCTGAGACTGCGGTTCGCGAAATTTTTGAAGAGACCGGCCTTCGCGTAGATCTGGGTGCACCCCTCGGTCACGTTCACTACAAGCTCGGCAACGGACGCGACAAGTACGTGCACTATTGGTCGGCCGAAGTGAACGACCACGACCTTGAACGCGCCAAGTTCACCGCGAACGACGAGATCTCGTCACTCGAATGGCTATCGCTCTCGAAGGCCCGCAAGAAGGTCAGCTACACCCACGATGTGGATGTGCTCGATCGCTTTGCCGCCCGCTATGAAGCGGGTAGTGCGCGCACGTTCGCGATGATTGCGGTTCGCCACGGTAAAGCCGTGCCCGGAGAGACCTGGGACGGGCCGGATGCCACCCGCCCGCTCATGCACCGCGGAATCGATCAGGCCGCCATCATCGCTGGTGGAATCGCGGCCTTCGCCCCGGAACGCATCCTGAGCAGCACAGCGGCCCGGTGTCTCGCGACGATTACTCCGCTTGCCGAACGCACCGAACTTGCGATCAAGTCCACAGACGACCTCAGCCAGGATTCCTACGCTGGCAACGGACAGGCCGTCACGGCTCTCGTCGACAAGCGGCTCAAGAAGCAGCAGACTACGGTGCTGTGCAGCCACGGCCCCGTGCTGCCGCAAATTGTCAGTGCACTAGCCAATGCCTCAAATACGAAACCGGATGCGGGACTGCGCGCCGCCGCCATGCTGAGCACTGGCGACTTCTCAGTGCTGCACTTTGCTCGAGATAGCAAAAAGCTGCGGCTCGTAGCCGTAGAAACCCACCAATCCTGACGCTCACACCCTAATTTCGAGGCGAGAACACCAAGTCAGGTGAACTGACGGTAAATTCGATCCCAATTCGCGAGAGAATGGCGTGCACGCCAGTTTCTTGAAGGGACCCCTGTGAAGTTCAGCCGCCTCGGTACCGCCAGCATCATCGCGATGGCCAGTGCACTCACGCTTACCGCGTGCGTTCCCGCTGCATCTATCGACCCATCGGAGCTGTCTGGCACCATCATCGGGGCTGGAGCTTCCTCACAGCAGTCGGCGCAAGAGGCGTGGGTTCGCGGATTCCAGCTCGCCAATGTGCACGCCACGATCGAA
Source organism: Rhodoglobus sp. (assembly GCF_053580035.1). Lineage (NCBI taxonomy): Bacteria > Bacillati > Actinomycetota > Actinomycetes > Micrococcales > Microbacteriaceae > Rhodoglobus > Rhodoglobus sp. The sequence continues at coordinate 985,237 of NZ_JBMDVL010000001.1, forward strand.
TATGACCCCATTGGCTCGGGTGGCGGGCGAGACACCTTCGTTGGTGGTGGCGCCGTATTTGCTGCCTCCGATCGCGCATTCACGATCGATGAAATTGAAGAAGAAGAGTTCGTTTCGTGTGTTCCCGGCACGGGCATCCTCGAAATTCCTGCCTATATCTCGCCAATTGCCATCATCTTCAACCTCGATGGTGTCGAATCTCTCGACCTTGACGCGGCCACGATCGCCGCTATCTTCACGCAAGAAATTGATCGCTGGGATGACCCGGCAATCGCCAACCAAAACCCGAACGCTGAGCTACCGAACCAGCGGATCACGGCGGTTCACCGCGCCGACGACTCTGGCACGACAGCGAACTTCACAAGCTATCTGGCCGAAGCAGCACCAGACACTTGGGAGGTTGGATCGATCGAAAAGTGGCCACTTGAGTTCGGTGGAGAAGCCGCACCGCAGACATCCGGTGTCGTGGATGCCGTCACCAATGGAACCGGAACGATCGGCTACGCCGACGCCTCACGCGCCGGAGACCTCGGAACCGTTGCCGTCAAGGTTGGCGACGAGTACGTGCCCTATTCCCCCGAAGCCGCAGCAGCCATCGTTGACGTCTCGCCATTCGGCGAAGGCCGTGGTGCCACCGACTTCGCGGTAGAAATTGATCGAGCATCCACTGCTGCCGGCGTCTATCCTGTCGTGCTCATCAGCTACCTGATCGCCTGCAACGAATACATCAACGATGAAGACGTTGATGTCATTCGGGGCTACCTCGAATACGTCATAAGCCCAGAAGGTCAGCAAGCAGCAGCAGCCGGTGCAGGTTCGGCACCGATCTCGCAACGACTCTTCGATAAGGCCAACGCTGCGGTGGCAGCAATCAGCTAGCAACCCAGCGTTTCGGTTTCGTGTTGAAGCCGCGTTTACCTGCTGTTTACCTAACAAGGTAATGGTGGTCACTTGCGCTGCTTAGGTTTTCTATTTGGGTCGCACCGACCTGAAACCTGTAATCAACATCCCGAAGGGAAAACTGTGAACTTCAAGCGTCTTGGCACCATCGGTGCCATTGCTATCGCAGGAACCATCCTCCTCTCCTCATGTGCAGCTGCAACAGACAGCGGCACCGATGAAGGAACCGCATCAGACCTCACCGGCACCCTCGTTGGCGCCGGCGCATCGTCGCAGCAGTCAGCCCAAGAGGCCTGGGTTGCTGGCTTCCAGACGGCAAACCAAAACGTCACTGTTGAGTACGATCCCATCGGTTCCGGCGGTGGACGCGACACGTTCATCGGTGGCGGAAGCCAGTTCGCTGGATCCGACCGTGCATTCAAGGACGAGGAAATCTCCGAAGACAACTTCGCATCCTGCGTCCCCGGCACCGGCATCCTTGAGATCCCGGCCTACATCTCGCCCATTGCGATCATCTTCAACCTCGACGGTGTTGACTCGCTCAACCTCGACGCTGACACGATCGCCGGCATCTTCAACGGCTCGATCACCAACTGGAACGATGCAGCAATCGTTTCGCAGAACGACGGCGTAGAGCTGCCCGACCTCGGCATCACTGCCGTGCACCGTGCAGACGACTCGGGAACGACCGCGAACTTCACCGACTACCTATCGGCTGCTGCTCCCTCGGTCTGGACCGTCGGTTCGATCGAGACCTGGCCTACCGAGTTCGGTGGCGAGGGTGCACCACAGACCTCAGGGCTCGTTGACGCAGTAACCAACGGAACCGGAACCATCGGCTACGCCGACGCATCGCGCGCCGGAGACCTGGGAACCGTTGCCGTCAAGGTTGGCGACGAGTACGTTCCGTACTCGCCAGAAGCGGCAGCAGCAATCGTTGACGCCTCGCCGTTCGCAGAAGGTCGTGGAGACACTGACCTCGCTGTAAACCTCGACCGCGCATCCGACGCCTCTGGTGTCTACCCGGTAGTCCTCATTAGCTACCTGATCGCGTGCAACGAATACACCTCGAGCGACAGCGTCGACCTAGTCAAGGGCTACCTGTCCTACATCATCAGCGACGAGGGACAGAGCACCGCAGCAGACGCTGCTGGCTCGGCCCCAATCTCCGCCAGCTTGTTTGAAAAAGCACAGGCTGCGGTAGACGCAATCAAGTAACACTCTGAGTCTGCTTCGACCCCGTTGCTACTGGCAGCGGGGTCGGGCAGACTTTCCTCTGGGCGGTGTAGTTATGCCGCCCAGAATCCAGCATGATCCAGCACCAACCAGTCACAACGCAGCACACCAAGCCAGGGATAAGGGATACTCGACACATGACCTCGACCGCGGCCTCTCGTATCCGCGCGAAGCAGCGCCCAGGAGATCGCCTCTTCTCGGGCACCTCACTCACCGCTGGCGCGCTCATCCTCGCGATCCTCGCAGCCGTCGCTGCCTTCCTCGTAATTCAGGGAATCCCGGGTATTGTCGCTGACCCCGAAGAAACCACCCTGCTTGAGGGCACCAACTTCTGGGCCTACGTTGGCCCCTTAGTCTTCGGAACCCTGTGGTCTGCTGCCCTTGCGCTGATCATGGCTGTTCCCATCGCAATCGGCATCGCGCTGTTCATCTCGCACTATGCGCCCCGCCCGCTCGCGGCAACCCTCGGCTACATCATCGACTTGCTTGCCGCAGTACCCTCAGTGGTTTTCGGCCTGTGGGGTGCCAACGTTCTTGCCGTCGGAGTTCAGCCGTTTTACGCGTGGCTCGCCGAAAACTTCAGCTGGATCCCCCTCTTCGCTGGGCCCGCCTCAGGAACGGGCCGCACCCTCCTCACCGCATCAATCGTGCTCGCCGTCATGGTGTTGCCGATCATCACCGCAATCTGCCGCGAAGTCTTCCTGCAAACTCCAGTGCTGCATGAAGAAGCGGCGCTCGCCCTCGGTGCCACGCGCTGGGAAATGATCAAAGTAGCAGTACTCCCCTTCGGCCGCGCCGGCATCGTCTCTGGTGCCATGCTCGGTCTCGGCCGCGCACTCGGCGAAACAATGGCTGTCGCCATGGTGCTCTCGGCATCGAACGTGATCACGTTCGATGTGATCAGCTCCATCAACCCCTCAACGATTGCCGCCAACATCGCGCTGAGCTTCCCTGAGGCCTACGGACTCAACGTCAACGTGCTCATCGCAACCGGCCTCATCCTCTTCGCTATCACCTTGATCGTCAACACAATCGCGCGCTACATCGTCAACCGCCGCAAGGAATTCTCGGGAGCGAACTGATGACCACAACAACGCCAGCGCGCCCCATCGAGAACGCCTACTCTGCAGGTCAGCTACCCCGCTGGGCGCCCATAGTGATGCTCATCAGCAGCCTCGCCACCTTCGTCATCATCTTCATGTTTGTGCAGGCAGGACAACCTGCGAGCGAATTCAACATCGTTGGTGCCCTGCTCTTCGGTGTGCTGCTCTACGCGATTGTGCTCACCACCGTCTCACGACTCGTAGAAGGCCACCGTCGCGCGACCGACCGGCTTGTAACCACCCTCGTGACGCTCGCCTTCGTCATCGCACTGTTGCCGCTGATTTCGCTGATCTTCACCGTTGTCGTGAACGGTTCGGCGCGGTTCGACATCGACTTCTTCACGCTCTCGCTGCGTAACGTTGTTGGTGAAGGTGGCGGTGCACTCCACGCCATCATCGGCACCCTACAGATGACCCTCGCCGCAACAATCATCTCCGTGCCGATCGGCCTGATGGCCTCCATCTACCTCGTCGAGTACGGTCGTGGCCGCCTCGCGCAAGCCATTACATTCTTCGTGGATGTCATGACTGGCATCCCCTCGATCGTTGCCGGCCTCTTCGCCTACTCGCTCATCGTGTTGTTCTTCGGCCCTGGCGTTCGCGTCGGAATAGCCGGAGCCGTTGCCCTCTCTGTGCTGATGATCCCAGTCGTCGTGCGCTCGAGCGAAGAAATGCTGCGACTTGTTCCCAACGAACTGCGCGAAGCCGCTTTTGCACTCGGTGTCCCTAAGTGGCTGACGGTCATGAAAGTTGTGCTGCCGACATCCATTGCGGGAATTACGACCGGTGTGATGCTCTCCATCGCCCGCGTGATCGGCGAAACCGCACCGCTTCTGATTGCTGCGGGCTTCACCAACAACTTCAACTACTCACTATTCAGCGACCGCATGCAGAGCCTGCCCGTATTCGTCTACAGTTCCTACATTTCGCAGGGTACAGACGCCCAGGCCTACATCGATCGGGCGTGGGCCGGAGCGCTCACCCTCATCCTGATCGTGATGGCACTCAACCTCCTGGCACGCATCATCGCCAAGATCTTCGCCCCCAAGACCGGTCGATAACCGAAGGAAACCCTAATTCGTGTCTAAGCGCATCGAAGTCAATGATCTCGACGTCTACTACAGCAAGTTTCGCGCTGTGGAAGGGGTCTCGCTCACGATCGAGCCCCGCACCGTGACCGCCCTGATCGGCCCATCCGGTTGCGGCAAGTCCACCTTTCTGCGCACCCTAAACCGAATGCACGAGGTTATTCCTGGCGCCTACGTTGACGGTGAAGTGCTGATCGATGGCAACAACCTCTATGCCCCTGGCGTCGACCCGGTAAGCGTGCGCCGTCAAGTTGGCATGGTATTCCAGCGCCCCAACCCCTTCCCCACGATGTCGATTCGCGACAACGTGCTTGCCGGTGTCAAGCTCAACAACACCCGCATCAGCAAGAGCGACGCTGATGACCTCGCCGAACAATCACTGATCGGCGCGAACCTGTGGCAGGAAGTCAAAGAGCGACTAGACAAGCCCGGTTCGTCACTCTCGGGTGGACAGCAGCAGCGACTCTGCATCGCTCGCGCTATCGCAGTGAAGCCCGATGTTGTTCTGATGGATGAGCCGTGCTCGGCCCTCGACCCCATCTCCACCCTGGCCATTGAGGACCTCATCGAAGAACTCAAACAGGATTACACGATCGTGATCGTGACGCACAACATGCAGCAGGCATCACGCGTCTCCGACCGCACAGCTTTCTTCAACATTGCGGGAACCGGCCACCCGGGCAAGCTCATCGAATACGACGACACCACCACAATCTTCTCGAACCCCAGCATCCAGTCGACTGAAGATTACGTTTCGGGCAAGTTCGGCTAACGAGCCGCCTGACCGCAAGTTCGCTTCGCAGAAAAGCCCCCGCGCCTGATGGCCGGGGGCTTTTCGCGTTGACGCAAAAGGTGGTGGTTGCTACGCGCTCTCGAAGACGACGATGGGCTGGGTAGTCGGGGCATCCGATCCGCCCTTGGGCTCGATCGTCACACCGACGACATCGCCGGGAGCCATCTCGCCGTCAAGAACACGCCACGTTGTCCCGCTTTCGGCAGCATCCATGAGGCCTGCCGGACGGGCACCAACACTGTCGATGTACCAGAGTTCATAAACCTGGTCAGCAGGGAGCGTCTCTAGGCCATCTACGATGACTGCCGACGACGCCAGCTCTGTCGACCACACAAAAGTGGCAGTAGCCCCACCGGTGACCGTAGAAACCAGACGTTGCGAATCACTCGCCGCATTGATAGCGGCAAGCTGGTCAGCCTGTTGGGCCGCAAAGCTCGTTTCTTGGAGGGTTCCGCGATTGATGGAGTCCGCAACAACACCCCCGGCAACGATGAGCGCGACCGCGGCAGCAACGGCCGCTAGAGCCGTTGCTGGCCGTGTGAACCACCGTGCCTGAGCTTTCGTCTCAGCGCGAGTTGCCGCAGGCGTGGTGCCCATCACGTCAGCGTCAGTAGTGGCTGGCGCCGCGACGGTGGCAACGGATGCTAGCGGCGTGACCGGCGCAGAAGTATCCGCTGCGGCATCCACCGTGTCGATCTCACGAGGCAGCTGCGACGTCTGGGCAATCATTGCCATGAGACTCGACTTGAGGGCAGGAGGCGGCGTAACAGGGTCGATAGCCATGCCGAGAGCCACTGCGGTGTCCGAGAGTTCTGTAGTTTCGGTGCGGGTTTCGTCGGAAGCAGCGAGGTGCTTCTCGAAGGCTTCGCGCTCTTCTGGGCTCAGCGCGTTGAGGGCGTAGGCGCCAGACTGGGCCGCGAGATCGTCGTTGCGGTCGTTCATGATGCCACCCCCATTTCGTCGCGCAAGCGGATCATTCCATCACGTAGTCGGGTTTTGACTGTGCCGACAGGAACCCTAAGCATGGTCGCCACCTCACTGTGGCTATAGCCGCCGTAATACGCAAGGGAAACAGCTTGGCGCTGGAGTTCAGTCAGTCGGGACATGGCCTTCTCTACCCTTTCGTGTTCGAGTCGGACTTCTATGGTTTCTGAGACGTGATCGTAGTCCGGGTTGTGATCACGGATGCCGATGCGAACGTCACGGTCGCGGGACGACTGCGACGCACGCACACGGTCAACAGTTCGGCGGTGAGCCATCGTGAGAATCCAGCTCACCGCTGCGCCCTTATTCGAATCGAATCGGGTTGCGGTTTGCCAAATCTCCAAGAAAATTTCTTGCGTCACTTCTTCAGACTGCGAGTGGTCGCGCAGGAGCCTCTTGACGAGTCCAAAGACTCGGGGGGCCAGCTGGTCGTAGAGCTCACTAAATGCGGCTTGGTCACCAGTGGCAACACGCTCGAGCAAGTCTTGCGGGGTCGAGACAGAAGCTCCCGGGTCTTCAGGAAACGCGCTGACATCAGCTTCACGAGACATAACTACCAGCATGACAGGTTCCTCTGCTCCTTCATCGCAGTTTGATAGGTTCAGCGCGAAATTTCAGGCAGTGGATGCGCAATCAACGATGGTTTTCGTTGATTGCTTTCACTGGTGAGTGATTCGGCGCCGTCTGCCAAGTGGATTGGTCGGTGCAGAAACTGGATGAGCGCTGGCCGCAATTAGGCAGCCGGAGTGCCTAGTGGCGGCGAAGAACTGTCTCGGGGCGCGAAAAAGCCGAGCCACAGAAAACGCCTCACGACGCGAGGCCGCTCTAAGCGGCTAATATTGGAGCCCGGGGTTACTGTGGCCCGGCAGATAAAGTTTAGCAAAGTGCTTCCTGTGTGCGCTCTCAGCCCGCGACAGATTTTGGCGATAATCACGCTATCCGCCAAGCCGTGCGGCGCGTCTCACCGCCGCCCGGAACGAGGTCTTAGCGCTGAGGTAGCCGCATGCTTGTTTCCGGCTTGTGCGGATTCCGTGACAAATAGATTGCAATACCAACGTTTTCAGCATTTTTTAGTGATTTTACGGGCCATTTGTGCAACTATCAGTCATCCCCGCAGCGTAGCGGGACCGACCGCGTGAGTGTCGAGAATGCTAGGAGAACCTCTGATGAAGCCCAAGCCGCTACCCGCCGACCCTATGATTCGTGAGCTGGTTCGCCGTGCGCAGAATTCCACTATGAATCGACGCACTTTGCTTTCTGGCGCCGCTGTCGGCGCGACCGGTCTCGCCCTCGCGGCCTGTTCGACCGGATCTGAGGAACTCACCGCAGCTCCCGACACGAGTGCCACTAACAAGAAGATTCGCTGGGACAACTGGGCGCTGTATGTAGACGTCGATGACGCTGGCGGCTATCCCACGATCGAAGCCTTTGAAGCCCAGACCGGCATCAATGTCGAATACACCGAAGCGGTCGACGACAACAACACCTACTACGCCAAGGTGAAAGACCAACTCTCACTCGGCAAAGACATTGGGGCAGATGCTGTCTGTCTTACCGACTGGATGGTCGCTCGGTTAATCCGCTTTGGCTACACCCAGAAGCTCGACCGCGCGAATATGCCGAATGTGGCCAACCTCATACCGTCACTGCAGGACGTCGACTTCGATCCCGGCCGCGAACACAGCGTGCCTTGGCAGGGCGGTTTCGCCGGCATCGCGTGGAACAAGGAACAACTGCCCAACGGGATCAAATCCGTTCAGGACCTCTGGAAACCTGAGCTTAAGGGTCGCGTCGGTGTGTTATCCGAGATGCGCGACACGATGGGCCTGATCATGCTCGATCAGGGTGTTGATATCTCTGGAAAGTGGGGCGATGAGGAGTTCAACGCCGCAATCGATGAGTTTACAAAGCAGGTGTCTGACGGTCAGATTCGCAATATTAAGGGCAACGCCTACAAAGAGGATCTCGTCAACGAGGACACGCTCGCCGCGATCGTGTGGTCGGGTGACATTGTTCAGCTGAATGCCGAAAACGGTGACAAGTGGGACTTCATCGTTCCTGATGCTGGCGGAACCCTGTGGAACGACAATTTCATGGTGCCGATCGGTAGTGGCGCGAAGTCAAACGTCGAAGAGATGATCAACTACTACTACGACCCCGCAGTCGCAGCGGAAGTCGCAGCGTACGTGAACTACATCACTCCTGTAGTCGGTGCTAAAGAAGCAGCAGCAGCCATTGATCCTGAACTTGCTAACAACAATCTCATTTTCCCGGATGAGGAAACGCTTTCGAAGGCTTTTGTGTTCCGCGGGCTCGATAACTCAGAAGAACAGAAGTACAACACCGCATTCCAGAGCGTGCTCCTCGGCGCAGCGTGATGGGGATAGATACTTTCGCCGAGAGCGGTGCAGACCTTGAATTGGTGGGGATTCACAAACGCTTCCCTGGCTTTACCGCAATCGACGACCTCAATCTGACTATCCCCGCCGGGTCATTCTTTGCCCTGCTCGGCCCATCCGGTTGCGGCAAGACGACAACTTTGCGGCTCGTGGCCGGTCTTGAGGCCCCGAGCGCTGGTCGAATCCTTATCGGTGGCAAAGATGTGACCAACCAGAAGTCGTTCCAACGCCCGGTCAACACCGTGTTTCAAAGCTATGCCCTGTTCCCGCATATGACCGTGTTGGAGAACGTCGCTTTCGGGCTGCGTCGCCGCAAGATGACTGACCCGCTGGACAAGGCGCACGAGGTACTACGTCTCGTGGAACTTGATCATCTAGCGAGTCGCCGACCCCAGCAACTTTCGGGTGGGCAGCAGCAGCGGGTTGCGCTGGCTCGCGCTATCGTCAACCGTCCGGCGTTGCTTCTTCTTGATGAACCGCTGGGTGCTCTCGACCTCAAACTGCGTCGCCAGATGCAACTCGAACTCAAAACTATTCAAGAGGATGTCGGCCTCACCTTCCTGCATGTCACTCACGATCAGGAGGAGGCTATGACGATGGCCGACACTATCGCGGTGATGAACAAGGGTCGTATTGAGCAAATGGGCGCCCCGCAGGAGCTCTATGAACTGCCGAGAACTTCGTTTGTCGCAAACTTTCTTGGCCAGTCGAACCTGCTCACTGGCCCTGTCGTCGGCACAACCAGCACCAGTCTCTCGGTCGACGTAGCTGGGCAGACGGTCATCGTGCCCATCGACCGCGCGCATCGCACCACGGGCGAGATCACGATCGGTGTTCGCCCCGAGAAGTTGACGCTGCACAGCAGAGAACCCGCCCACAACGCCGATGTTAATGTGATGGGCCCCGGTCGAGTGATTGATGTCTCGTTCAGCGGTGTGAGCACGCAATACTTGGTCGATATTCCGGGCGCGGGCAACCTCATCGTTTTCGCGCAGAACACAACATTCGGTTCGGATGTTCGGGAAGACGACAAGGTGTGGGTCAGTTGGGCCATCGGCCACGGTTTCGGTCTCGATGACGAACCGGCGGATGCGCCGCGATTCGCCCCCGATCTCGACACTCGCACGATCGCTGCGCAGCACCGACTAGAAGGCGCATAGCGATGGCTTTCGCGGCGTTCTCTTCATCGACTGCTCCCGCCGCAGCTGATACTTCTCGCAAGAAGAGCCCGATAGCGCTGCTACTCCTGCTCCCCGGCATCCTCTATCTTGTTCTCTTCTTTCTGACGCCACTGTTATCGCTTCTGCTGACGTCGTTAAAAGCGCCGGCAGAGTTCGGCGACTTCGGTGAATTTAGTTACGCATTCCGCTGGGAGAACTACGTTGACGTCGTCACCACTTACTGGCCGCACATTATTCGTTCGTTCGGCTATGCAATAACCGCCACGTTCTTCGCTCTGATTATCAGCTACCCGCTGGCGTACTTTATTGGAGTTAAAGCTAGGCGCTGGCCTCTGTTGCAGAGCCTCGCTCTGGTGTTGATTATCGCGCCATTTTTTATCAGCTTTCTGCTGCGTACCCTAGCTTGGAAGCAGCTTTTCTCCGACGAGTCATTCCTCGTAACGTCCCTCAAAGCCATGTCGCTGCTTGCGCCAGACGCCCACGTCACCGGAACCGCATTCTCGGTAATTTTCGGCCTCACCTATAATTTCATCCCGTTCATGACACTGCCGCTGTACACGACGCTGGAGAGGCTCGATGTGCGCTACCTCGAAGCTGGTAGTGATCTTTACGCCAGCCCATTCCACGTATTTCGCAAGGTAACTATTCCGCTCTCCATGCCAGGCATCGTGGCGGGAACCTTGCTGACGTTCATCCCGGCCGCGGGTGACTACATTAACGCGAGTCGAGAGTTTCTTGGTGGCACCGGCACCCAGATGATCGGCAATGTGATCGAGGCGAACTTTCTGGTGCTGCAGAACTACCCCGCGGGAGCAGCTCTCTCCATCATTCTGATGACAGCAATTCTGGTAATCGTCAGCATCTATGTGAAGAAATCCGGAACGGAGGAGCTTCTGTGAAACTCTCCATCGGCAAATGGGTACTCCCCGTTTACACAGCGCTTGCGCTGCTGATTTTGATGATTCCGATCGGCTACACCTTCGTCTATAGCTTCAACGATTCACTGAAATCGAACATCACGTGGCGTGGTTTCACCTTCGACAAATGGCTCAACGTCTGCAATGTGCAGAATGGTGCTGTTTGTGAGGCCTTCGGCAACAGCATCTTCATCGCGGTGGTGTCGACGGTGGTGGCAACCACGCTCGGCACGATGATCGCCATCGCGATGGTGCGTTACCGGTTCAAGTTCCGCTCGCAGTTGAGCTTATTCCTCTTTCTGCCGATGGCTACGCCAGAGGTCGTACTGGGCGCGGGACTCGCGGCGCAGTTTCTGTCGATCGGTGTTCCCAAGGACATGACGACGATCATCCTCGCCCACACGATGTTCAGCATCAGCTTTGTGGTGGTTGCCGTGAAGGCCCGCGTCGCAACCTTGGATCCGGCTCTTGAAGAGGCCGGTCGAGACCTTTACGGGTCAGCGCTTCAAGTATTTATGCGCATCACGTTCCCGTTGTTACTTCCCGGAATCCTTGCTGCAGCCTTGCTGTCGTTCGCGTTGTCATTCGATGACTTCATCATCACGAACTTCAACTCAGGCAATGTGACCACGTTCCCGAAGTACATCTGGGTTTCAGCGGCTCGAGGCATTCCCGCTGAGGCAAATGTCGTTGCTTCAGCCGTGTTCATTCTGGCGCTGGTCATTGTGGTGACCGTGCAGGTGTCTGGCGCTGCCCGCGCCAAACGTCTCGCCAAGATGAACTAGGTCTCGCAAGCTAGTCGAGGGTTGCTGCCCGAAACAGTTTGGCGCAGGTCGCGAACTCCTCCGCTGTGAGCGAGTAGCGGTGGGCCCGAGTCGTGAGCTCGCTTGCGCGTTCAGGGTTCAGTAATTCTTGGTCATCTGCGATGCTGCCGGCCCCGGATGCCAAAATGCGGCTGAAGGATGCAGCCCGATCGAGAGCAACACCAAAATCTCCGCGAAAGACTCCGCGCAAGATTTGGTCGGCTAAGTCTTTAATCTCTTTCGGCCCTGTGGGATTCACTGCGCCAGTTACAGCAGCATCAATGGTGGGGAGCGTGTCAATGCCGCGCTGAAAGAGAAGGCTCGTTCCCACAGCATCCTGCTGGATGACGGCCCGCAAGAGGTAGATACGCCAAAGAGCGCCAGGGAGACTGCCGGGGCTTGAGCGAGACCACAACTCGGCGAGCGCATCGATGCCATGTTCGTCGGTGTAGGCGATAATTCGGTCGAGCACGGCAGGATCATCCGTGTCGCGTGCACCATCAACCAGCGCGTGGGCTGTATCGTGGGCTGCGCGCATTATTTGGGCGGGATCTTGTCCGCCCTCAAATGTGTCAAACTTATCTGTCGAGTACTGCGTGGGCTTATGGAAATTTTCTGCCATAACCTCACGGTACGCTTAACATGTAGGGCCTGTAGCTCAGTTGGTAGAGCATCGGACTTTTAATCCGCGGGTCCCGGGTTCGAGTCCCGGCGGGCCCACATTTTTCTTCGCCTTCGAGGCAGCGTGTTGCGATTGTTCTCCGTCCTCGAGAGCATGCCGCGATTAGGCTCCTGAGCATGGAATTGTGGGACGCCGACGGAACGAACTATCTCAGCATCGAGCCGATGGCGTACCAGTTCGAGGACGTACGTGTTGATCCTTACGACGCCAACTGGCTGCTGATCGACGGGCGCGCGCGTTGGGGTTCCGAGGAGTGGAACTTTCTCGAGCCCTGCTTGCTCGTGGATGAGGCACGCAACCTGGGCACGTGGTTTACGCGTGCCGCTAACGGGCTTGTTGCGCCGATCGAGCTAGTCGGCGCAAGCGCGCTAGAGCCCACCATTTCTCACGTCGAACCAAACCTCGGATTCGGCCTCGTGAGCTTCGCCCCCTCTGCCGTCGTGCTGCGCGTGTTCCTCTGGCTTGAGTCACAACCTCCGAGCGTGACGAGCGACATGGAATTCTTTATGGACCTCACACTCTCGCCGAGTGAGCTTAAGCGCGCGGTTGCAGCGTGGGCGTCGGAACTCGCGGAGTTTCCGTCGCGTTCGTAGCTGTTGCAGCGAGATACACCCGAGATTGAAACAACCTCGTTCACGACATCGGATCGTACTGAAATTCCCGTAGCTCTTGAGCGCACCGGCAGGCGGTCGCAATTTTTGCCGCCCACGCGACGGCGTCGTCGCGGCTTGCCAGTTCGAGCACGGTGAACCCTCCCTTGAGGTTCTTCGACTGCGGATAGAGCTCAGCGCGCACTTCGCCGCCACCAGTCACGCTGACCGCTGCGACATCCTCATTGATACCACCGCCGAAAACGTAGACGCCGGCGTCCTTTGCCTCTTGAACGACCGCTCGCGCGTCATCCGCCACTTGGGGCAAGTCGTCATCGGAGACGATCATTGCCTCGCTGGGAAAAGAGATCAGAAATTTCGTCATTGCGCGGCTCCTTCGCATGGTCTGGCGTGTGCTGTGAGCCGAGCGTACGCCGCTCAGCATCCGACCGAAAGCGCGAGTTAGAGTTGCTCGTGGCTGCCGAGAAAGTTGTGTAGTCGCACCAAGCAAAGGAGCCCACCATGTCATCCACTCCCCTTCGTATCGCTGTCACTGGCGGAAACGGCAAGCTCGGCCGCGCCACTGTTGCCGGTCTGCGTGCTGCCGGCCACACAGTGACGGTGCTCGATATGGCTGGCCCTGACCGCAACGAGTTCACCTACGTTGACCTCACCGACTACGGCCAGGTAGTGGATGCTCTCGCCGGCATCAACGATCGTCACGAGGGTCTGGATGCTGTTGCTCACCTCGGTGCGATCCCCGCGCCCGGCCTCTGGTCTGACGCTGCCACTTTCCACAACAACATGAATGCAACGTTCAACGTATTTCAGGCGTGCAAGCGCCTCGGCATCAAGACAATTGCGTACGCGTCGAGTGAGACAGTACTGGGTTTGCCGTTCGAGACTCCCCCTCCCTATATCCCGCTCGATGAGGAGTGCGAAACTCGTCCGGAGTCGACCTATTCGATGGTCAAGCACCTCGAAGAGCAGATGGCGCAAAAATTTGTGCGCTGGGATCCCACACTGAGCATCACAGCGCTGCGCTTTTCGAATGTGATGAACCCGGCCGACTACGAGAAGTTCCCTAGCTTCGATGCGGATGCCCGGCAGCGGTCCTGGAACCTGTGGGGCTACATCGATGCCCGCGACGGCGCCAACGCCATCCGTTTGGCGCTGGAAACCTCCCGCCCCGGCTACGAGGTCTTCAATATCTTTGCGAGCGACACCGTCATGACGCGTTCCAACGCCGAGCTCGTTGCCGAGGTATTCCCTGACGTTGAGATCCGCGGCGAGCTCGGCGTCAACACGTCGTTGACGTCGATCGCCAAGGCCGAGCGGTTACTCGGCTGGGTGCCGCAGCATAGCTGGCGAGACTAGCTCAGAGATCGCAAGTCGCGCGGGCGTGCACCACTAGAAGCGGACGCTGCTCTGCAATCAGAAGCCAGCAGTTAACGACGTGAGGAATGAAATCGCGGTGGCCCCTGCCGCGATAGCGATACCGAGTGACCACGCCAATCGGACTAAGTAGGCTTGGTTGTCTTTCCGCTCGAGCTCGAAGAAGCGATCGAGGTAAGTGGGATCGATCGAGAGGTCTGCGGTCGGGTGCCACCTTCGAATTTCCGTCGCTGCATCGATAATTCGCGCAAGCGCGTCCGGATCGAGCACGGTCCTGCGGCGCTTCAGCCAACGCGGCAATCGGCGGGCATCCATGATGGTCACGTCTGCAGGACGCTGCCGAAATGTGAACGATGCCGGTTCGACAATCGCCAACACCGGATACACATCAACAGGAAATCCGGTGGCTCGCGTCAATAGCTTCGCTGCCCGTTTAGCCTCGTGGCGGGAGTTACGAAGGTGGTCCGTTTTCTGACCGGCCACCATAAGCATCCGCTCCCCTACCCAGATCTTTTTACCCCGATGGCGTTTGGTGTTGATCGTGAAAACTCCGGCCGGGCCGATGACCACGTGATCAATATCGCTCGCGCCCGTACCCACCGGGACCGCATGCAACACAGTCCACTCCGGCCCAAGTCGCGAAAGAAGCTCGCCGACTTTCAGCTCCCCGAGCGCCCCGGCGAACCAGCTCTGGGCATCCTCGTGAACGGGTCGGGTGCCAAAAACTCGCCGAAGCGTGCTGCGCGGCTCCATCGTGGCCTGAACGCGAAACAGTTCTTCGATAACCGAGTACGCCGCCGGGCGATCGATCAAATCATCTGCCTCCTCGAGCGGTGAAACGAGCGGCACAGTGTGAACTTCTTCAGTCATTCTTCCCCAAGGCACGCTCCCCAAGCGCACTAGTCGAGAGTATCTCGCTTGCGAGGGCTGACGCCTCCCCCAACAAGGGCTACGCGAGCCGAAGCATCCGCCGTTCCCACAGCGAGACCGTGTACCCCAGCACGCACGGAGACCCCCAAACCGGGCCACAAACCGCGGTGCGACCTGCCGAAACCCTTGTATCGGGCCGCAACTTGCCGCAGGATGTTCACCTTGCATCCATGTTCAAGTGTTGGACTAGACCTATGACCGGCTACGTGTCGCAATACCCTCGACCCGACCATTTCGTGTTGCATCTCAGCGACACTCACTTCTTGGCGGGCGATGGGCGACTCTACGACATCCTCGACAGTGAAGCTAAGCTTCGTCAGCTGTTCGCTGAGTTGGAAGCATCCGGTTCTCGACCCGAAGCAATCGTCTTTACTGGCGACCTCGCCGACAAGGGCGAAGCGGGCGCCTACCGCGCCCTGCGCGACATTGTTGAGCCTGCCGCTGAGCGTCTCGGCGCGCAAGTCATTTGGGTGATGGGCAACCACGATGATCGCGCGACCTTCAGTACCGCCCTCCTTGACGATGTCGCCACCACTGACCCGATCGACAGCGTCATCAACGTAAACGGGCTGCGCATCATCTCTCTCGACTCCACCGTCATCGGCCACCACTACGGTCAAGTGACGGATGCCCAACTGCTGTGGCTGCACAATGTGCTTGCCACTCCGGCACCCCACGGAACGATCCTCGCGATGCACCACCCGCCGGTTCCCACCGTGCTGGATCTGTCGGTCACCGTTGAGCTTCGTGCCCAAAAGGAACTCGCCGCAGTGATTCGCGGCAGCGACATCCGCAGCATCATTGCTGGCCACTTGCATTACTCGACCACGGCCATGTTTGCGGGCATTCCCGTGTCGGTCGCGTCAGCTACCTGCTACACGCAAGACCTCAATGTGCCCACGGGCGGAACCCGCGGCCGCGATGGCGCCCAATCGTTCAACCTTGTGCACGTCTATGACGACACCGTCATGCACTCGGTGGTGCCGCTCGGTGATTACGGCAGCCTCTCACACGTCACAGCCGAAGAGACTGCAGCGATTCTTGAGAAAGAGAACATCACCATTGGCCCGGCGGTCAACGAGCACGTCAAACCGGTCGCCATCGCTGCTGCCGTCTCTGCCTAGCGGACATCGCACCCAGCCGTGCCGCACGCTTGCACGAGGCGCAGGCGCAGGCGCAGGCGCAGGCGCACGCGCACGCGCACGCGCAAACCTATTGCGGGCCAGCGGTAACGCTACTCCGCTTCGGGAAGCTCCCAGGGCGCCGCAATGGGGTAATACTCGTCAAGGAACGTGCGCACAGCAGCCGCACGGTCTTCCGCTGACACCTCCGGAAAGCTGCCATCATTCAGGCAGAAGAAGTCACTCGACCGTTTGCGCAGCAGCGACCGCATCTTGCGTAAACCCTCAAGCGATGTCGTATCAACATACTTGACCTTGGCATCCGCCTGAATCATCGCCTTGCCGCTCAACAGCGCGTAGTAGTGGTACAGCGAATTGGTCACTGAAACGTCAGTGGCTTGGCGGAAAGCACTCGCACTGGTGCGCTTGAAATCCTCAGGGAATTCCTGCTCCAACTCCTTCAAAACCGAAACCCGCAGGGGCGTTGCAGCATGCTCGAGATGGCGCGTTATGGTCGCGCCAAACTTCTGCTGCAATAGTCGACGATTCACCCGCGCCGCATTCTCAAAGCCGGAACGCTCGACACTGCTCTCCCCCAGACCAATACGGGTGCGCGCCTCAATAAACTTCGACACCCCACCGGGCGTGAAGAAAGCCGACGGGCTCACCGAACGACCAAAGAACATGTCGTCATTCGAATACAAGAAGTGCTCGCTGAGGCCCGGGATGTTGTGTAGCTGACTCTCCACGGCATGCGAATTGTGGGTAGGCAGATCGTCGTGGTTAGCGAAAAAGTCTTCGCTGCGCATCAACGTGACCCGCGGATGCTCGGCCAACCATGCCGGACGGGGCGAGTCAGTCGCAATATAGATATTGCGAATCCACGGTGCGAACAAGTGCACCGAACGCAGAGCGTATTTCAGCTCATCCAACTGCCTAAAGCGTGCCTCGGAGTCGTCACCCTCACCAACAACAAAGTTCGCCATACGGGCAGCGCGAGCTTTTTGCCACTCCAGCTCGGCGCCGTCAACCCACGAGAACACAATGTCGATATCAAATTGAATATCGCTGGCAAGCGGATCGAACATTCCCCGCAGCGTCGGCCACGACTGGCCGTAAAATTCGACAGTGTCGTCAATCGCTTCGCTGCGCGGCACCCACCGACGCATCAACGCATTCGGGTTAGGGGCTACTACTTCGTCACGAACGTATTCCCACAGTTCAAGGCGCACACCGAATGGCGCATCGAAACGGAGACGGCCCGCAGGCTCAACCCTCGGACGAAACAGCATCATCGCTTTCGCCTTAATGGCAGACACCAGAACGCCATCCGCCACGAGAACAGGACTGTCACGGGCATCCGATGCCACCGGCTTGCCATTCTCTTTAATGCGGGCCGGCTTCACATAAAATGGTTCATTTTGGCACGCGGAAACTAAAGCAAATCCGAGCGCTTTGCGGTCTTTCCAATCGACTGCCAACACAGGTGTTTCGCCGTCACCGCGCACCAACAAAAACTTGATGCCCGCATCATCGAGCACACCGCGAAGAAACAGGAGATCGTGGCGCACCGCTTCCCGCGGTGTCAAAGTGTCATTACTCAGAGCCAAAAGCCCGTCGTGCAAAACAACATCATCGCGGTCAACAACCGCGGGAGAAGAAACATGATCAATCATGGGGGCCCCTTCGTGAAAGCGTGAGTGAGCTGCCCAGCGACCGAAGTGCCGTTAGCTTTTCTCAGAATAGCCTGACCCACTGAGAATCGGCCGGATTGCGCCCCGCGTGCTAGCTCAAGAGCGGCATCCCTCCATGAAACACACACTGTTTTATTGAGTCATACTCGGTAGAGTTGAGCTACCCACCAAGGAGGCACCATGACCGACTTCTCCCTTCTCTGGGGAATCATTCCGATTCTCGCGGTCGTTGCGTATCTCGCACTGATTGTCATTGCGCTCATGCAAGTCTTCAACTCGACAATGCCGACTAATACCAAACTGCTCTGGTTGATCGTCATTCTCGTCGCACCATTTATCGGATCACTCATCTGGTTCGCTATCGGGCGAAACTCGGCACTGCTCTAGCGCTACCAGAAATGCCGCTCTAGACAATGAATCCCTCGGGAGCTGCGCCCAACAGTTCTCTCGTGTGCACGATGTGAGCGAACTCGTCATGAAGGTTCACTCCGGTTATGCGGGAGAGTTCATCGGCGGTGACTTCTTCGCCATACGGTCCGACGCGATCGAAAGTATGGGTGGCATCCAACACGAACGTCACCTCATAACCGAGATTGCCACCGACCCTCGCAGTGGTTTCGCAACAGTGGTTTGTGGTGATGCCGCAGATTGCGATCGAGTTGATTCCGGATGCTTGCAGCCACGAGTCGAGATCAGGGCTGCCATGAAAGCTAGAGTTCACTGATTTCGACACAATCAGGTCGGGAGTGCCCGACAGTACATCCTTGAACTCATTACCCTGCGAGCTCGGATGCAGGGGTGATTCAGGATCGGCGGAATCGTGGCGAACATACACAATGGGCCAGCCTTCGCGACGCCAGTGACCAATCAGCATGCCAATATTTGATTCGCAGTCGGGGTTGTTGCGATCGCCCCAATAGTCGGAATCGTCGAAGCCTCGTTGAACATCCACCACTATCAGTGCTGTAGCCATCGCGGCCTCCTCGCCGTAACCGTCGCTACCGAACTAGCCGACGCTTACTCCAAATAGTAAACCTAGGAGATAGGTTGCCGCAGCGGCACCATAACCAATCGCTAGTTGGCGCAGCGCCCGCTTCAGCGGCGAAGCACCCGAGAGCAGCCCGACGATAGCGCCAGTAATGAGAAGCGCGATACCGACGAGGCCGCTGGCGATGAAGACAGCAGTGAGCCCTTCAGCACCAAAGAGGTACGGCAGCACTGGGATGACCGCACCAGAGGCAAAGAACATGAAGCTGGATGCGGATGCTCCGACGGCCGACCCGATGGGATTGTGCGCAGAAGTATCGCGCTCGGCCTGCTTTTCTGGGCCGGCTAACACTTCAGCAGCGTGCACGTCAGCGTCTTGCTCGCTCATTCCGCGAGCGCGGTAAACGAGGGCCAACTCGTTTTCGTCGACGTCGAGGTGAGAAACCGAATCGGTCGCAATGGGTCCATGGGTGGCAGCATTCTCGAGTTCGAGTTGCGACCGAACAGAGACGTATTCGCCTGCCGCCATTGAGAGCGCACCGGCGAGGAGCCCGGCAACACCAGAAAGCAACACGATCGAGTTGGGCAATCCTGCCGCACTCATACCGAGCACGAGGGCGAGGTTGGAGACGAGCCCATCGTTGGCTCCGAACACGGCGGCGCGGAACGTACCCGAGAGACGTTGGCGGCCACGCGTCGCGAGAGCGCGCACCACTTCCTCGTGCACCGCTTCGTCGGCGGCCATCGAGTCTGTTGCGTCAGCATCATCCATATACGGCGATCGGGATTCTGCCCGCTGCGCAAGCGCGAGCACAAAGACTGAACCAAATCGCCGAGCCAAGAGGCCAAGCAGTCGGGTGCGCGGGTCTGTCGCCAGTGGACGACCAGCATGCTCGCCAAGCAAGGTTAGCCAGTGATCTTCGTGACGTTTTTCTGCCGCAGCAAGTGCCAACAGAATCTCGCGCTCTTCGCCGGTGCGACGGGATGCAAGATCACGGTAGACGGCGGCTTCGGCACGTTCGGCCGCAAGATAGCGTCGCCAGCGCCGAACCTCGCGAGGGGTGGGGGTGCGCGTCATGCGGAGTACTCGATTCCCCAGGTAGCCGAGAACTCGACCCCCGGCTCAAGCCAGAGGAGCCCACGGCCAGTGTTGAACGCGTTCGGCGCTGCCGTCATCGGCTCAATCGCGACAACCTGGCCGACACCCGCAAGCGTCGGAAAATTGCGAGGAGTGAAGAGCTGCACGAAATCGAACTTCTCATCGACAGTGACCCGAAGCTCGCGGCCATCCGGTGCGGTGAGACGAGCTGCGACACCGTCAACAACCTCGATACCGGCGAACGCAGTATCCAGATCTAGTTCGCCAATCAGGCGTCCACCGCTCAGGTCAAATTCGGTACCCGCCACAGCAACTTCAGCGGTGGGGATGAGGCGCTCATTCGACTCGAAGCGAGTGGCGGCGCTCATTGTGAGTGTGAGCTGCGCGATCGGGGTCTCACCGAGCTTGAAGAACGGATGAGCACCGAGCGCATACGGCGCTGCGGCATCTGAGAGGTTTGTGGCGGTGTGAGTGACGCGCAAGCCCTTCTCGACCAGTTCGTAGCGCACCGTCGTCCGGACGTGAAACGGGTACCCGTGCTGCGGGAATACGGTCGCGGCCAAAGTGACCGACTCTGGTGTGCGTTCGACAAGCGTGTAACCGGTGTTGCGGAGCAGACCATGAATGGCGTTGTTGCGGTCGCCCTCAGTGATATCGAGTTGCTGAACCTCACCGTCGAGCATCCAGCGACCATCTTCAACGCGGTTCGGCCACGGAACCAACACGATGCCATCAGCGAAGGGAGGCATCGCCGATTCGGCGTACGATTCCACCAGTTCAACGTCACCGATGCTGAACTCCCGCAACGATGCCGCTAGTTCGGTGATGGTCGCCCGCGCCTCTCCCTGCTCAGTGGCGCGAGTGATGATGTACTGGGTTCCGGTAGGCGCAATCACCGCACTAGCCTACCGGCGCAATGCACTCACGAAAGAAGCACCCATGTCAGATATTCGCGACGACGTACTTTACGACTTCGAGGCCGTCTTCGGCCACCCCGCCACTGGCGTGTGGTCAGCCCCCGGTCGCCTCACCCTCCTCGGCACCGCCGATAGTCCAGAGACGGATGCCGAACTGGCCATCGCGATCAATCGCCGCACCGTGCTCGCCGCCGGGCTTCGCTCCGACCGTACCGTACGCATCGCGAGCGCCCTCGTTGATGAGCTCGTCACGATCGAGCTCGACGAGTTGGCCTCGACCGAGGTTCAGGGCTGGAGTCGTATCGCGCTGGGTATCGTGCAGGAGGCACTGACGGCATCCGCGGACGCTGATTCATTGAGCGGCGTGGACGTGTTCATCGACACCACGGTGCCCATTGGCGCCGGATTGGGTTCCTCGGCCGCGCTGGAGGCCGCGATCGCGCTGGCCCTGACTGACCTGTGGAACCTGAGCAAAGACGTCTCCCACTTGCCAGAGCACCCCGAAATTGCGGCGTGCGTGTTTGCGCTCGACGACCACGCCCTCGTGCGGTTAGAGCGCGAGACTCGGCCAGAGCTCCTCCCCCTCGACTGGACGACGGCCGGGCTCGAACTACTCGTCATCGACACTGATGCCCCAACGGCGGACGCCCTCGAGACGGTGACAGCGGATGACGAGGTACGCCGAACCTTGCACACCATCACAGAGAATCAGCGGGTTCGTGACGCAGCGCTCGCCATTCGCGATGAAACACCGCGGCTTCTTGGCGCTCTGCTCGACGCCTCGCACGCGAGCCTGCGCGACGACTACGGCATCTCAACCACCGAAGTTGACCTCGCCGTCGAAACAGCTCTCACCGCCGGTGCTTTGGGCGCGCGGATGCTCGGTCGTCCGTTCAGCGGAGTTGCTGTCGCCCTCGTCGACACCGATACGGCATCCCGGGTGCGAGTAGCTCTCGATGGAGCTTTCGCCGAGCACGCAATGGGGCAACCCACCGTGGAGGCGTTCTCGCCGTCGCAGGGTGCCCTGCGCGATCGTTAGCCGTTGATCTTGAATACAACGGCGATCGCGAGGCCGATCGCGACAATCGTGCCGGCCCAGACCCACACTTGAGCCCAAGGAAAACGGCGCTTACGTGGAGTGCGGGGGGTCACTCGCTGTGGCCTCGGCGGCCGTTCTGCGGTCACCGCTACAGCCGTTCAGCCGCGTCGACGACGTTCTTGACGAGCATCGCGCGAGTCATCGGACCAACCCCGCCTGGCATTGGTGAGAGGAATCCTGCGACCTCTGCCACGCCGGGATCAACATCTCCAACGAGTCGGCCCTTGCCTGTTTCATCGTTGATGACGCGAGTGATTCCGACGTCGAGCACTGCCGCCCCTGGCTTGATCCACTCGGGGCGGATAAGCCCAGCAGAGCCGACAGCAGCGATCACGATGTCGCCTTGGCGAACGTGGGTTTCGAGTTGGGTCGTGCGGGAATGGGTGAGGGTGACAGTGGCATCCAGACCCTTGCGGGTGAGAACGAGACCAAGGGGCCGCCCGACCGTGAGACCTCTACCGACAACAACGACGTGCTTGCCGGAGATGGGCACGTTGTACCGCTCCAACATTTCGACAATCCCGGCTGGGGTGCATGGCAGCGGGGAGTCGAGTTTCGTGCCGACACCTAGAACGAGGCGACCCAGGTTTGTCGGGTGCAGTCCATCCGCATCTTTGGCCGGGTCCATGAGTTCGAGCATCGCGTTCTCATCGAGACCGGCAGGCAGCGGCAACTGAATAATGTAACCAGTGACGGCAGGGTTTTCGTTCAGGGCAATGATGGCATCCCGAACTTCATCAGCGGATGCCGTGGCTGGCAGATCGACCCGAATAGATTCGATGCCAATTTCGGCGCAGTCGCGGTGCTTACCGGCAACGTAGGAACGGGATCCCGGGTCGTCACCAACGAGCAGGGTGCCGAGGCCCGGGGTGATGCCACGGGCTTTGAGGGCGTCGACGCGAACACGCAGTTCGTTTTTCACTGCGGTTGCCGTGGCAACACCATCAAGTTTCACTGCGGTCATCATTTTCCATTCACGTTGGGCCACACGCTCGAGTGGCCGCTTCTACACACTGCTCTGTCTATTAAACGCTAAAGAGCTCGTCGCCAGGTTCACTCGGCAACGAGCTCTCTAGTTGTTCCTGCTCGGGTCTGTTCGGGCCCGGTTGGTGCTGGTGGTGCTGCTTATGCCCAGCTGCCTGGGCTTTCGAGTCCTTCATAGAGCGGGAAGGCATCGGCGAGCGCGCGGGCGCGAACCTGCAGTGCGGCGATGTCGGCTCCGGGCTTGAGAGTTTCGGCAATGATGTCGGCTACCTCGGTGAATTCGGCGTCACCGAATCCGCGGGTAGCAAGCGCTGGCGTTCCGATGCGGAGCCCTGAAGTCACCATCGGTGGGCGCGGGTCAGCGGGAACAGCGTTGCGGTTGACGGTGATGTCGACGGAGTGCAGCAGATCTTCGGCTTCTTGACCGTTGAGCTCTGACTTGCGCAGGTCGACGAGCACGAGGTGCACGTCGGTGCCTCCCGTGAGCACGTCGATGCCGAGCTCTGTCATGTCGTCGCGAACTAGACGCTCAGCGAGAAGCTTGGCTCCACGAAGGGTGCGCTCTTGGCGATCCTTGAACTCGGGCGTTGCCGCGAGCATGAACGCTGTCGCCTTGGCGGCGATGACGTGCATGAGGGGTCCACCCTGTTGTCCGGGGAACACATTGGAGTTGACCTTCTTAGCGATGTCGACGTTGTTCGTGAGGATGAAGCCCGAACGTGGCCCACCGATCGTCTTGTGCACTGTCGACGAGACGACATCCGCAAAAGGAACGGGATTCGGGTGCAGTCCGGCAGCAACGAGCCCAGCGAAGTGAGCCATGTCGACCCAGAGCACTGCTCCGACCTCATCGGCGATCGAACGAAACTCGGCAAAGTCGAGCTGACGCGAGTAGGCCGACCAGCCAGCGATGATCACGTGCGGCTGAACTTCGATGGCCTTGGCGCGAACGTCGGCCATGTCGAGAACGCCGGTCTCTTCGTTTACTCCATAGGCGTGCGCTTCGTAGAGCTTGCCAGAGAAGTTGAGGCGCATACCGTGCGTGAGGTGCCCGCCATGGTCGAGAGAGAGCCCGAGAATGCGGTCGCCGGGCTTAGCAATAGCGGAGAGCACTGCGGCGTTGGCCGATGCTCCCGAGTGCGGCTGAACGTTGGCGAATGCAGAACCGAACAGGCTCTTAGCGCGCTCGATGGCGAGTTTTTCGGCAATATCCACAAATTCGCAACCGCCGTAGTAGCGGCGTCCCGGATAACCCTCTGCGTACTTGTTGGTGAGAACCGAGCCCTGTGCTTCAAGAACGGCACGCGGAACAAAGTTCTCGCTCGCAATCATCTCGAGGGTGTTGCGCTGGCGACCGAGCTCTTGAGCGAGCACTGCAGCGATCTCGGGGTCTACCTCAGACAGAGGAGAAAGGAATGTTGACACAGATGAGCTCCTTGCGACTTGGGTGGATACGTCAAATCTACCGGGTGCTGGTCAACGTAGCGAGAACCTGCAAGAATTAGTCTTAGTTAGTTAGGATCCCTGACAAACCCCTCGCCGATCGGAACTCAATGACGACTGCCCCCGTGATGCCCGCCCCCGTACACTTCAGCGCCGGAACAGGCCACTGTGCCCTCACTGACACCACGGTCATCCATGCCACCGGCAGTGCACAGCGCGTCGCCGAATACTTGGCCGAACTGCTTCGTCCGGCAACAGGATTCCGCCTTCCCGTTGCCACCGCAGCAACCGCAGCCACCGCAGCAACTCCGGACTCCCCAACCATCGAGCTCACCGTCGGCGACACCGCGCAGCCGACACCGGGTTACCTCCTCAGCGTCACCGAAACTCGAATCGAATTGCGAGCGGATGACGCGGCTCAACTTTTTGCAGGAGTTCAGTCGCTGCGCCAGTTGCTTCCGCACGCGATCGAACACCACACGGTGCAGGATGTCGCCTGGCTCGTGCCGTGCGTCGACATTAGTGATTACCCTCGCTTCTCCTATCGCGGCGCGATGCTCGACGTTGCGAGACACTTCTTCGATGTGACCGCCGTCAAGCGCTACCTCGACCGGATGGCGCTGCTCAAGCTTAACGTGCTGCACTTGCATCTGACCGATGATCAGGGCTGGCGCATCCACATCGACTCGTGGCCGAATCTGACAGGCCTCGGCGCAACCACGGCCGTCGGCGGCGGGGTTGGCGGTTTCTATACCAAGGCCGACTACACCGAGATTGTTGAGTATGCGGCATCCCGCTACATCACTGTCGTGCCCGAAATTGATGTGCCCGGCCACACCAATGCGGCCCTGTCTGCCTACCCCGAACTTAATTGCGACGATGTTGCGCCTGCGCCGTACAGCGGTATCGAAGTGGGATTCAGCTCCTTGTGCATTGAGAAGGAACTGACGTATCAATTTCTGGATGACGTATTTCGTGAGATTAGCGAGCTAACCCCGGGCCGGTACCTTCACCTCGGTGGTGACGAATCACTCGCGACAAGCGACGAAGACTATCTCGAGTTCATCCAGCGCGCGACGGCGATTGCGGCAAGCCATGGCAAGACTCTGATCGGCTGGCACGAGATGGGGCGCAGCCGCGATTTGCCCGCCGGAACCGTTGGTCAGTATTGGAGCTACGTCACCCCTCGCGATGATGCCGACAAACGGGTGGCCTCCTTCATCGAGCAGGGCGGCCAGATAATCATGTCCCCCGCAGATGCCATCTACCTCGATATGAAATATGCGAGTGACGAAAAGCTGGGCTTGGAATGGGCTGACGGGCCGACCACTCTCCACAATGCCTACAACTGGGACCCAGCAGCCATCACCAGCGGGGTGACAGATGAGCACATCCTCGGCATCGAAGCACCACTCTGGACCGAGACAATCGACAATGTGCGCGATCTGGAATATATGGTCTTTCCGCGCATTATCGCCGCCGCCGAAATTGCGTGGTCGCCACGCTCCGCGCACGACTGGGCCGATTTCACCCGCCGTCTGGCAGACTGGTCGCCGCGGCTCGATGCCGCAGAGATCACCTACAACCGCGTCAATGAAGTGAGCTGGCCGCAGTGAGCTGGCCTGGAATGAGCAGCACATCGTGAACGACCACGTCATCCATTCGGCGCAACTGGTTACCGGCAGCGAGATCGTCGACGATGGTTGGGTGGCGTGGCAGAACGACACGATAGTCGCGATTGGCGCTGGCGATGAATGGCGAGCCAACACGACAAACGAGACAACAGTTACGGATGCCGCCGGCAACTTTCTCACTGCCGGTTTCGTTGACATTCACTGTCACGGCGGCAACGGCGCAGCGTTCGATGCTGGCCCAGACGCCATTCGCACCGCTCTCCGTGCGCACCGGGCCAAGGGCACAACCCGCTCCGTAATCTCACTCGTGAGCGGAGACCATGCGAGCCTCGTTCGAAACCTGGCGACAATCGCGGAACTTGCCGCCAGCGATCCTCTGGTACTGGGCAGTCACTTGGAGGGCCCATTCCTCAACCACTCGTTCAAGGGAGCCCACAGCCCTGACGCGCTGCGCAACCCCACCGCCAGCGAGATTGACGAACTGCTTGCTGCCGCCAATGGCACGCTGCGACAAATCACTCTCGCCCCCGAACTCGACGGGGCAATGGAGGCCATCTCCCAGCTGAGCGCCGCCGGTGTAACCGTTGCGATCGGCCACACCTCAGCCGATTACGACCAGACGCTCGCCGCGATCGATGCCGGGGCGCGACTGCTCACCCACACGTTCAACGCCATGCATGGCATCCACCACCGCGAGCCTGGGCCCATTACGGCGGCGATCAGTCGAGAATCCGTGGTTCTTGAGGTCATCAATGACGGCGTGCACGTGCATCCCGATGTCGTAAAGATGTTGTTTGCGTCGGCACCAGGGCGCGTCGCGCTTGTTACCGACGCCATGGCTGCGGCGTGTTCCCAGGACGGGCAGTACCGGCTGGGGTCGCTCGACGTCACCGTCACGAATGGGGTCGCTCGACTCAGCAGTGGCGGCTCAATCGCTGGATCTACGCTGACGATGGATGCCGCGGTGCGTCGAGCTGTAAACGAAGTTGGGCTAACTCTGCCGCAGGCTGCTGCCGCGGCTTCCGCTGTGCCGGCGAGGGCTATTGGGCGCTCCGGCGATCTGGGCACTCTGGCTCCCGGATTTGCCGCCGACGCCGTGCTGCTCGATGCCGACCTTAGGGTGCAGGCGGTGTGGGCTGCTGGTCACGAACTGCCGCAGTCCGAGCACTCCGACGCCTAAGGAGTTCTCCTCCGACGATCGCGAACACCACGGCAACGCCGAGAATGGCGGCGTCGACGTAGGGTAGCGAGATTACGCCGTACTGATCGAGCAGGATTCCGCCGAGCAGTGCGCCGCCGCCGATGCCGATGTTGAACGAGGTGGTGAGGTAGGCCGAGCCGACGTCGCGCATGCGGGGTGAGGCCAATTGCAGGAGTCGGGTCTGCATCATGGCGGGGACTCCGCCGAAGGCGATGCCCCAGACGGCAATGACGGTGAACATGATTGCGGGTTGCGCCGGGAACATTCCGAGCAGTGCTGCGCAGATCGCGACGAGCGCAACGGTGACGGGGATGATGCTGCGTGGGAAGCGATCAACGAGCAGCCCGGCTAGTGCAAGACCGACAGCACCAGAGGCACCAAAAATGAGCAGCACACCGGCGACAGCGCCGCCCTCGATCCCGGCGGGACCAATCAGATAGGGAACGATGTAGGTGTAGAAGAGGTTGTGGCCGAGCATTGCCAGAGCAACCAAAATGCACACGTAGATCACGCCGGGCACTGAGCGGTCTTTGCGCAAGGGAATCGAAATTTCGCCAGTGGCGAGAGGCTGCTGGTGATCAACGGGAGGCAGAATCCGCACGACCATGATCGTGAGCGCCAAAATGATGATCGCGATTACGACGAAGGCGAGTCTCCAGCCGAGGGCATGGCCGAGAGCGGTTCCCACAGGCACACCGAGCACGAAGGCTGCGGTGGCTCCGGCGCTCGTGACGGCAACAGCTCGCCCGACCTGATGCGGGGGAACGAGGTGTGCCGAGTAGGCCCCTACGACGGCCCAGAACAGTCCGTGCGACAGCCCGCCGATAATTCGGGCGATAACCAGAACGGCATAGTTCGGGGCGGCAGCTGCCAGAAGGTTTCCGACTACAAAAACCAACAACACCACAATGACAAGCTTCTTGCGGGGCTGATTTCGAGTGAGCGCGGCAAGCGGTGCGGTGGAGATCACGACAGTGGCCGCAAAGATCGTGATGAGCAACCCGACTTGCGACTCAGAAACCGAGAGCTCAGAAGCAATCTCCGGCAACAAACCGGTCGGCAACCACTCGCTAGTGACCGAGGTAAAGATCAGCGCTGAGAGGGTAAAGAGACCCGCCCACGGAAACGCTTGAGAAGTGGCGGATGCTGGTGACGTGCGTGGCGTGCTCATATCTGCCTAAGCCTATCGCTGGCACCGGTACGCTAATTCTGTGACCACCTCAACGCACTGGATAGTAACTCTCACTTGTGACGACAAGCCCGGCATCGTTCACGCCATCAGTGGGGCCATTGTTGACGCCGGTGGCAACATCACCGAATCCCAGCAATTCTCCAGCGGCGACACCGGCCGCTTCTTCATGAGACTCCAAGTGGAATCGGATGCTTCGCGCCACGATTTCGAGACAGCCCTCGCACCCGTGACCGAGCGGTACGCGATGGAATGGCAACTCGATGTTGTGGGGCGCCCCCTGCGCACTCTTGTTCTGGCATCCAAGGCTGGACACTGCGTCAATGACCTTCTTTACCGTCAGCGTGCAGGTCAACTAGCGGTCGATCTTCCGCTGATAATGAGCAACCACCCTGATCTGGGTTCTCTTGCCGAGTTTTACAAAGTGCCGTTCGAGTCACACGCAGTGACGACGCCCGGCCAGAAGTTGGCGTTCGAAGATCGCATCCTCGAGGTAGTCGAACAGCACGACATCGAACTCGTGGTGCTTGCCCGCTACATGCAGATCCTCTCCCCCGAGCTGTGCGAACAGTTGAGCGGCAAGATCATCAACATCCACCACTCGTTCCTGCCCGGCTTCAAGGGCGCAAACCCTTACAAACAAGCGCACGCTCGCGGCGTGAAGCTCATCGGCGCCACCGCCCACTTCGTGACGAGTGACCTCGACGAGGGACCCATCATTGAGCAGAACGTGGTGCGCGTCGATCACGCCAGCACCTCAAGCGAACTGGTCTCGATCGGTCAAGACGAAGAGAGCCGCACCCTCACGCAAGCCGTGAAATGGTTTGCCGAAGACCGCGTACTGCTCGACGGGGCGCGCACAATCATCTTCCGCTAATCTGCCGCGTCGAGCATTTCAAGCAGTCGATTAGTCGTGCGCCAGTTGCGCACCGTCATTCGCTGAGACAGTCGCTTGCTCCGAAGACGAGCAATTCGAGACTTCGAAGAATCGACGACCGTGCGCGAGAAGTAGAGCGCATCCGGCCCCGGTGAAATCGAATCGACTTCGTCGTTGAGTTCTGGCAACTGGTCCATTGCTTCGGCAGCGGTAAATGGTCTCTTGAGAAACAGCACATCGCTGAGCAGCTCTGCCGACCCGTGATCGCTCGGGGCCGCCGCTACCGTAGCCGCGAACTCGTCGCGTGAACGCACGACGGCAAGGATTTCTGTTCCCACCAGCTCGCGCAGCATCAGCTCGATCTCGACCTCAAGCTCGGCACTGCTGGGGACGGCAGAGGAGAACACAACGTTGCCACTCTGAATGTAGGTGCGCACATCGCCGAATCCGGCAGCGCTGAAACATTCCTTCAGCGCCGACATGCTGATCACGTTCGAACCGCCAACATTGATCCCGCGAAGCAGCGCCACGTAATTCGTCATGAGCTAACGATGGCACGGAGTACCGACACGAGCCATCGCCCGGCGGGAAAACCCGAGTGCTCTAGTGCAGCCGTTCCCAATCGAGTCGGTTGTCCCACGAATAGCGATAATACTCAGCAAACTTCAACTCGGATGCCGCAGCCTCATCCACAATCACGGTGACAGTGGAGTGCAACTGAATTGCCGACCCCGGAAGGCTCGCCGTTACCGGACCCTCAACAGCCCCCGCGAGCGCTGCAGCCTTCGCCTCACCAAACGCCAACAACACCAGGTGCCTAGCGCGCTGGATCGTACCGAGCCCCTGAGTGACACAGTGTGTAGGAACATCATCTGGAGAATCGAAAAAGCGCGCGTTATCGAGACGGGTCTGTATCGTCAGCGTCTTCACACGGGTAAGCGAGGCAAAGGACGACCCCGGCTCGTTGAACCCAATATGGCCCGTCGAACCGATGCCCAAAATCTGCAAATCGACACCACCCGCTGCCACAATCGCCCGCTCATAATCGTCACCCGCAGTCTCGATAGGCCCGCTCTCGGCCGGCACCTGCACGAGCGCGGGCGTCAACCCGAGCGGCTCAACCACTTCGCGCGTGATTACCGAGCGGTAGCTTTCGGGATGCCCAGCAGGCAATCCAACATATTCATCGAGAGCAAACCCCCGCACAGCAGACAGATCAAGACCGCGAGCCGCGAGAGCAGACCACGTCGTCAAGGGCGTCGATCCCGTCGCTAAGCCGAGGACGGCATCCGGAACCCGGCGCACGAGCGCCTCAATCAGATCTGCGGCAACCTCGCCTGCCGCCTGCTTCGAGTCAACAATTACTACTTCTGCCAATTCGCTACCTTCTCGCTACTCACCATTGCAGCACCGACCGCCGCGGCAGGGAACCCCTGCGGCAACCCGTGCACCCGTCCACCCAACCCGATGGAGGCGAGGAACGGCGAACTTTTCTCCCAACGCGCAAGCACTGCACGCACATCATCAAGCAAGTCGGTGAGCGTACTCACCCCGCCGCCAAGCACAACCGAATCCACATCAATCGTCAAAACGAGCATGCGCACGGCGGAAGCCACGCTCTCGACCAGTCGAGTGCGAACAGCGATCGCTGCAGAGTCCCCGGATGCCGCAGCCTCAAAGAGAGCCGTTGTCGGCTGATCAGAGTCAGTGGGCCACATGCGCGCCACGCCCGACCCTGAGGCTGCAGTTTCGAGGCACCCACGCTGACCACACCGACACTCAAGCCCATTCGGATCGATCGGCACATGCCCGATCTCGCCCGCAGCACCGCGAGAACCACGCCACAATTTTCCGCCAAGCACGAGTCCAGCGGCGAGACCGGTACCCAAGTTGAGGAACGCCATTGAGTGACTCGAATCAGTCTCCAAGAGATGAAATGCGCCGAGCGCTGCAGCGTTGACATCGTTATCGATGCTCACACTGCGTCCAAGTCGCGAATCCAGTTCTGCTCCAAGGTCGAGACCATCAATGGCCAGATTCACCGCGTGCGAGACACGACCATCCACCACGGTTCCCGGAATGCCAATTCCAATGCTCGTGAAATCAATCATGCTCACCCCCACACGACTGGCCAACTCCTCGAGCGCCAGAACAGTGGATGCGACGAGCGCGTCAGGCCCGATACCGGAACGAACCCGAACTTGCCCGGCAATCGCTCCCTGTTCGTCGATCGCGACGGCATCCGTTTTGGTTCCGCCGATATCGACACCGACTTTGTAGAGCCCAGTCACCCCTTCACCGCCCCCGAAACGAGACCGCTCGTCATCCGACCCTGAACGATCAAGAAAAAGATGATGACGGGGATTGCCATCAAGGTTGAGCCGGCCATGATCGCCGCCCAGTTAGTGGTGCCGTTTGCGATTTGGAACGTGCGCAACCACACCGGAAGGGTCATCATCTCTGGTCGAGAGTTCACGACAAGGGCGAGCAAGAACTCGTTCCACGCCTGGATGAATCCGAAGACACCGGTAGCAACGAGGCCCGGCGCGAGCAACGGCAGAGTGATTCTCCAAAAAGCCCCCGACCTGGACAGCCCATCGATCATTGCTGCCTCTTCAAGCTCGACAGGAACCCCGTTTACGAAGCCTCGCAAAGTCCAGATAGTGAAGGGCAAGACCGTAGCAACATACACAATCGTGAGGCCCATGATCGTGTTGAGGAGCGACCAGCTATCAAGAACTCGATAGGTCGACACGATCATCGCCTCTGCCGGAATCATCTGCACGATCAAGATTGTCAGGATGAAGCCCTTACGACTTTTGAACCGAAACCGAGTGACCGCAAGCGACGCCAAGAACGCGAAAACGAGCGCAATGATCACAGTCGACACCGTTACGACAACAGAATTGCCCAGAGCCGGCATGAACTGCGAACGCGTCGTATCAAACAACACCGTTTCGTAGTTGCGCAGCGTGAAATTCTCTGGCCAAAAGTTAACCTCAGAGCCGAGGATCTCGTTATTGGGCTGAAATGAGGTTTGCACCATCCAATAGACGGGAAAGATCGAGAATGCGGTGACGACCGCCGCAATGGCGCTCAAGACAACCTTGGTGACTCGCCGCGAGACCAAACCTGCGCGAACGGGGGCTTTCGCCCGTGGCTTCGCTGCTGGCGTCGCCCGTGATGCTGTTGAGACACTCACAGCTCTTCCTCCTTGATGCTCTGGCGGACGTAGTAGAACGAAATCGCGGTAATGACGATTACGGTGATGACCGCAATCGCACCACCGGTGCCGTACTCCCCAGTTCCGAGCGAGTTTTGGTAGATGTAGACGCCCAAAGTGGACGTCTGTTCTTTGATGCCGCCGATTCCCTGCAGAGCGAAAATCTGAGTGAAGACTCGAAGATCCCAAATGATTTGCAGGATGAAAACCACAAGGAAGATGGAACGCAGGTACGGGAAAATGATTAGCCTGAAGCGCTGCACAGGCCCCGCGCCATCCAACTGTGAGGCCTCAAGAACTTCGTCGGGCACCTGCGTTAGTCCGGCATACACCGTGAACACTACGAACGGGATTGCTCCCCAGATCACGATGAGCGCCGCCACGAAAAAGAAACTGAGTGGCTCAATCAGCCACGAATGACCGATGTAGTCAAGACCAAACCAGTGAGTGAGAACGTAATTCACCACTCCATAACCGGTGTCGAACATCCACCCCCACACAATGGTGGCGGTCAAGGCTGGCATCGCCCAGGCCAGAAGCAGCCCGATGGAGAGAATAAGCCGCATGACCTTGCCGAGGGCCGACATCAATAGGGCAATGAGCGTGCCCATGACCATGGTGCTGACAACACACACCGCAGCAAAGGCAAAGCTGCGGAACATGACCAACCAAAATGCCTGATCGGTCAGGACCTCAACGTAGTTGTCGAATCCTATGAATGGTGACGGTGCGCCAAACACCTGCGCGCGCCCGAACTCCTGAAACGACATGATCACGAGTTGGATCAGCGGCCAGCCGATCACGGCAGCGAGAACGGCCGTCGCCGGAATGAGCAAAGAGTAGGGGGTGAACTGCGCGCGTGGCTTCTTTACCGCACGCTGACTGCCCGGCTGCGATGGAGCAACGAGGCGATCACCGTCGACATCGCCCGGAGCGACATCAAGGGTGGGGTTCGGTGACATAAGAGCTCCCGGATATTATTGGACTGTGCCTCGAACCTTTTCCTAGGGCGATGGCAACGAAATGGGTGCTCGACCCGATCATGCGCGACCGAGCCGAGCACCCTTTTGCTGGAGCCTGTGCCGTTTCCGGCCGGGCTGACTAACCGTTGAGAATGCTGTCAATCTTCGCGTCGAGATCCTTTGCGAGTGATGACACATCGCCACCCTGAGCAATCTGAACAAAGAAGTCGGTGAGTGCACCCGAAGCTTCAACGTCTGCCCACTTGGGCGATGCTGGTGTCAATCGGGCGGCACCGGCGGCTTCAGAGATTGCCACAGCTACCTCATCCGTTCCGAGGGTGTCTGCCAGCGATAGCTTTGCTGGCACGAGCCCATTGGCGCCGTAGATTGACTGGAACTCGTCGCTCAGAATGATCGCCAAAGCCTTCTTGGCGAGTTCGGGGTGCGCTGAATTCGCCGAAACGGCAATGTTCGATCCACCGGCAAAGACCTGCGCTGCGCCACCGTCTTTACCTGGCATTGCATAGACGCCAAGGTTTGTTTCCTCATCGGGGCAACCGGGGGTCTCGGCGTCGAGCGGAGCCAAAATCGACCACTTCACCCAGCTCGGAGCCGACAGCTGCAACGTCGTTCCCTCACAGAAACCAACCTGCGGGTTGGTTTCATTGGCGTCCTTGGGAGCGCGCGACGCCTTCGTCATAACCTCTTGAACCTGCTCAAGGCCAGCGATGGATTCGGCCGACGAGAACTGCGACTTCCAGTTGCCGCCATCGAACGTGGCAACTTCGCCGCCGTTCTCCCAGATGAAGGGAAGAGCGTTGTACCAGTCTTGACCTGGCCACCAGATTCCGGATGCACCCGGATTGGCTTCGGCCAGTGCTTCACCATTGCTGACGTACTCGTCGAGTGTTGTCGGAACGCTGAGACCGGCTGCAGCCAGAGCATCCTTCTTATAGAAGACAAGTCGCGACCCCGAGTAGAGCGGAGCAGCGTAGAACTTGCCATCGTACGAACCGGCCTCAACGAAACCGGGAAGGAGATCGTCGCCGCCGAAAGCGTCATAGTCACCCGTGATGTCGAGGAATGCGCCCGCCGACGTGAATGCTGCTGCTTGAGTGTTGCCGACCTCAACGAGGTCGGGGCTATCACTGCCAGAAAGATTCGTCGTGAGAAGGTCAACGAGACCGCCCCACGCCTGTTCTTCGATAGTGAGAGTAGAACCGGGATTCTCCGACTCGAAAGTATCAATCAAGTAGTCACGGGCCTCTTGGGGCGTATCCGTTCCCACCAACCACACGCGCAAATCGGCGGTGGCGTCTTCGCCGCTGCCGCTGTCACCCGCTGAACAACTTGCCAGCGTCAACGCTGCCACGACGCCAAGCGCCGCGATGCTGAGTTTCCTCACTATGTTTCCTTTCCTAGGGCGATGGTGCCAGCGGACAACTGGACACCTCGTGGTGCATAGAGTCCAACTATGAGACTCCGAGTTGCGCGGAGAGAACCATGACGGCTGCGCCGCGCATGACAATGTTCTCTCCGAGCGCTGTCATCCGTACGGTGAGATCGCCGTGGAATTTGGCCATCGTTCGCGCGCGGAGTGTCTCGACGGTGGCTTCTTTAAGCGCACCCTCAAGCAGTGAGGTCGGTCCGCTCAACACAATCTCCGAGAGATTGAGAGCGCCGACGACAGGGGCGAGCGCAATGCCGAGGCGTTGCCCTGCTTCTGCCAAAACTGTGTTCCGAGCTTCGTCACCGGATGCCGTCTCCAGAGCCGCATCGAGTCGCGGTGCCGCCAACCACGTCTCCAAACACCCGGTCTTGCCACACGCACATTCCATGCCGTCATCGGTGCCGACAACAACGTGCCCGATCTCGCCGGCAGCGAAAGTGCTCCCAAAGAGAGGGATGCCGCCGAGCAGCAGCCCGGCGCCGACACCGTGGCCGACTTTGACGAGCATCATGTCGCTTGCTGCACTGCCGAAGCTGTGTTCGGCGAGCGCCGCGACGTTGGCGTCGTTGGCAACGACGACGGGGAGACCGAATTGTTCGGTGAGCATGCTTTGCAACGGCAGGTCGTTCCAGCCGAGGTTGGGGGCGCTCAGCACAACACCGGCGAGGTCGACTATTCCGGGTGATCCGACACCGATACCGAGCACGGGGCGCGTAACGTGGGCGAGCAATGCCTCAACGAGCGAAATAACTTTGGCCGTGGCATCCGCCCCGCTGCTGTCGGCGAGGGGAATTTCGTGACGGTGCAGGATGGCGCCGTGGAGGTCCATGACGGCACCACGGAAGGTGCTGTAGTCGCTGAGGTCTATGCCGACGATGTCGAATGCTTCAGAGTTGAGCTCGAGCATTGTTGCTGGCTTGCCTGGTCGGCTGCCTTCACGTTGCCCAGTTTCGATGATGAGCCCGTCGACGATGAGTTCGGCGACTAGGTCGGAGATGGTCACACGAGTGAGTCCGGTCTCGCGAGAGATGTCTGCGCGGCTGAGTTCACCTTGCCGGTAGAGGGTCTGGATCACGAGCGATCGGTTGTGATTTCGCGCGTGCTCCGGCAGCACTTTTGCCGTTGGCCGTAGTGCTTTTCCGTTCGTGAACCCCATTGTCATGTTTGTTAGTAAACTTTACGAACTAAAGATCCGCAACCCTCGCGACAGAATTGTTATCAATCGCTCGCGCGAACGCGAACACACCTCTCAGAAGAACACCAGCCTCTCAACAGGCTTGCTCGGGCATACTGAACTCTCGACGATCTCTGGGAGCCCCATGCGAAGCCTCACCGACAACAAGACCGCCGCCGCACTCTTTGCCGGTGTCACGCTGGTGGGAGCGCTCTCCGCGTGCTCCTCCCCCGCCACAGGAACAGACGCTTCCGTTACCGAAGGCGCAACCCCCGCGACCAACGGTGACTACGCCGACGGCACCTACACCGAAACCGGCGACTACACTTCACCGAATGGTGCCGAGCAAGTCGAGGTCACCCTCACGCTTGCCAGCAACGTCATCACCGACGTAACCGTTGTCGGATTCGGCGAGAGCCCCAACTCCAAGCAATTCCAGGGCGAATTCATCGGGGGCATCGCAGATGAAGTTGTCGGCAAAAACATCGACGAACTCTCCGTAGATAAAGTAGCGGGGTCGTCGCTTACGAGCGGTGGCTTCAACAATGCGGTCGAGGCAATCAAGGCAGACGCCCTCGCCGAGTAAACAGTTCGATGCCATCGGCGCGCCCTGGCAGATCGATACGACCCAGCCGCTGAACGCTGAGGTCGAAACGGCCGTGCACGCACGCATCGACCGCTTCGACCGCACCTATTCGCGCTTTCGTGACGATTCTCTCGTCAGCACAATCGCGCGCACTCCCGGCAACTACCCTTTTCCCGCGGATGCACCACCGCTGTTTGAGCTCTACCGTCGGCTTTACGACGCCACCAACGGGGCAATGAGTCCCCTCGTCGGACGGGCGCTCGAAGAACTCGGCTACGACCGCACCTACTCCCTACGACCCACCGCAACACGCACCCGCATTCCCGAATGGAACGAAGCCCTCAACTGGAACGGCACCGAACTCACTACCCTCACCCCCGCCGTGCTTGACGTCGGCGCGGCAGGCAAGGGCTATCTCGTGGATCTCGTCGCCGCTGAACTGCGCGAACACGGCATCAGCGCCTCGACGGTGGATGCGAGTGGAGACATCCTGCACCGCGGCGAGACGCCACTCCGGGTCGCGCTTGAGCATCCACTCGACACCAGCAAAGCCATCGGCGTAGTGTCGATACAGAATCAAGCAATTTGCGCGTCAGCCCCGAACCGGCGAGCGTGGGCGGGGCTCCACCACATCCTTGATGCCCGCACAGGCCAGCCGACCGATCGGGTTATTGCTACGTGGGCCATTGCCGCCACAGCGCTAGAGGCCGACGGGCTTGCAACCGCACTGTTCTTCGCCGAACCGAAAACTTTGGCCCACGAGTTCGACTTCCACTGGGTGCGGATGTTGTCAAACGGACGAGTAGATTACTCGCCAAACCTCAACGGAGAATTGTTCTTATGAAACGTTGGCTCGATCACACTCTCGGCGCCATTGCGATGTACAAAATCGTGGTCATGTCCCTCGTGGTCATCGCAGTGGCCGCTATCGCGCTGTCGTTCTTCGATCTTGTCTCCCCTGACCCGTTCGCTCTGCTTGCCAGCCTGCCCGTCGCCGTCGCCTTCAGCTACGGCGCGAGCTGGATTGGCGCCAGAATCGTGCGGCAACGAGCTCATATCGAATCGTCGCTAATCACCGGGTTACTTGTCTTCTTCATCATGGCGCCGAGTCTTGAACCGGCTGGTCTGGTGGGAATAGCGCTCGCGTCGACCATCGCCGGCGCATCCAAATTTCTCATCGCATTCCGTGGGCGCCATATCTTTAACCCCGCAGCGATTGGCGCCTACGTTTTCATCTTTGCCCCACTGGGATTCCCCACCTGGTGGGTCGGCACACCACTGCTTCAACCTCTCATCGTTGTTGCCGCGTTTCTGATTCTGTATCGCACTCAGCGGCTTGATTTGGGACTCGTGTTCGTCGTCATCGCGGCAAGTATTCGCATAGGCCTCACGCTCGCGGGCGGCGGAACAATCATTGACGCGCTCAGCTTCACCTTCGCGTCGTCTCAACTCATTTTCTTTGTCGGATTCATGCTGAGCGAACCCCTCACCCTGCCGCCACGACGGTGGCAACGACTCAGCCTTGCCGTGCTCGTGGCCCTGCTTTTCGCCATCCCGTTCTCGATCGGCCCGCTCTACAGCGACCCGCTGCTTGCCCTCCTCATCGGCAATCTCGTTGCGTTTTTCTTCACCCAGCGCCGCACCATCCGGATGACGCTCACTGAGACCGAACAGATCGCCCCAGGCACGTGGGAACTCACCTTTGCCCCGCACCGCCCCATTACGTTCCGTGCCGGTCAATACATCGAGTTGTCTCTTCCGCACGCCAGAGCAGATTTCCGTGGGGTTCGCCGCTACTTCACTATTTCGTCTGCTCCGGATGCCGGGGCGACGCTGTCTGTCACTTTCACCGCACCAGAAAATGCGAGCAGCTTCAAGGCTGCACTCCTCGGCCTCCCGCGGGGATCACAAATCAACGCAACCGGAATTTGGGGAGACTTTGTCTTGCCCCGGGATACTGCCGAACCCCTCCTTCTCGTCGCTGGCGGCATAGGAATAACTCCCTTCGCGAGCCAGCTTGCCCACGCTCATCGTCACGACGAAGGCCGTGATGTCGTCGTCGTGTATGCCTCGTCACAGATCGGGCAACTGCCGTTTGCGCAATTGCTGACCGAGGTGGGAGTGCGTGTTCTGGTCTTTGGACCCCAAGCAGCCACTGCACTTCCCACCGGGTGGGAGCACGGCGGGCCCGGACGCGTCAACGGCGCGACCCTCGCAAAACTTGTTCCCGATTTGAGCGATCGCCGCGTCTACCTTTCCGGCCCGCCAGCCCTCGTGAATGATCTCAAGGCTGCGTTGCGCGGCAACGCCGCCCGGCGCATCCACACTGACTATTTCTCCGGGTACTAGTCGAACCAACCGAGTTGCGCGCAGCTAAGCGCCAACCTGACGGCGGAGCCTGAGCGCCCGCAAGGCATTGAGAATAGTGATGAGGTCGACGAGCTCTTGAAGGCCAGCACCCACCACGGCGGGCAATGCTCCCGTCATCGCAAAGAGCATGAGACCGATACTGATGGCGATACCGATCCAAATACTCTGCAGGGCGATGAAAACGGTGCGTTGACTGATTTCTACCGCAGAGACCACCCGGTGAAGATCGTCAATCAAGATCACGACATCAGCTGATTCGCTCGCAGCCGTTGATCCCTTGGCGCCCATCGCGATACCGATATCGGCTGCGCCCAAAACGGGTGCATCATTTACTCCGTCGCCCACCATCACTACGGGTCGAGGAGTTGTGGCATGAACCAGGCGAACTTTGTCTTCCGGGAGACATTCGGCGTACACTTCACTGATCTTCAAGTCGTCGGCAACTTTGCGCGCTGTCTCGGCAACGTCGCCGGTGAGCATCAGAGTGTTCTGGATGCCCAACGCCCGCAAATCGGCCAGAGTACGGCTCGCTTCTTTCCGCACGGCATCGCGCAATACGATCGCCCCGGCATAACGATTGTCGACAGCGACATACACCGCCGCCTCACCGCTTGAGAGTTCGATTCGGGTGAGCGTTGGCACCTGCTCTGCCACAAATGCTGGCTTGCCTACGCTGACGAGTTGCCCTCCCACTCGGGCTTGCACCCCGTGGGTGGCTACTTCGCGGGCATCCGTCACCGGGGGCAAGCTCAGCGAACGCTGCTGTGCTGCCTCAACAAGGGATGCGGCAAGCACGTGCGAGGAGTACTGCTCGGCTGCCGCCACTAACGCGAGCAGCTCATCAGGGGTTAGTTCACCCTCTGGCCGGATGTCGACGACAACGGGACGTCCACTCGTGAGGGTTCCTGTCTTGTCGAAGACCACAGTTTTGGCGCGAGCCAACACCTCAAGCGTTCCAGCATTCTTGACAACAACACCGTAAGTGGATGCGCTCGACATTCCGGCCATGAACGCGACAGGCGCGGCGATGAGCAACGGGCACGGAGTGGCCACGACGAGCACTTCAGCGAAGCGCACAGGATCGCCAGACACGATCCACGCAATCGCCGCGAGCGTGATCGACACCAGAGTGAATGGCACCGCGTAGCGATCGGCTAACCGCACGATGGGAGCTTTGCTCTCCGCCGCCTCGGTAACTAACTCCACAATGCGCTGATACTGGCTGTCAGCGGCCCGAGCGCTCGCACGCACCGTCACCGCTGCAGGCCCATTGACCGAACCACTCAGCAACACATCGCCCGCAACCTTCTCGACGGGCATGCTCTCCCCCGTCAGCGAAGATTCATCGACCGCAGTGGATGCCGAAACCAGCACGGCATCAACCGGAACGATCTCCGATGGCCGCACAACAAGCCGATCCCCCACCTCGATCTCGGTGGCAGGCACGTCACTCAAATCACCGGCAGCACTCAGCCGATGAGCGGACTGCGGTACACGACTGAGCAGGGCATTGAGCTCTCGTTTAGCGCGACCGGCTGCGAAGTCCTCGAGGGCCTCGCCTCCCGTGAGCATCAGCACAATGACGATGCTCGCCCAAAACTCGCCAACCACCACCGTTGCAATAATCGCAGTAACCGCAAGCACGTCGAGCCCGAATTCGCGGCGCAGAAGCTTGCGCACCATCGACACTGCTTCGCGGGCTGCGACAGCCAACGCATAGAGAGACAGCAACCACGGGACGACAGCGGATGCCGGGGTCCAGTTCAGAGCGAGGCCAACCGCTCCGACGACCACTGTCAGCGCAACGAGCGGATAGCGGCGCACGGCGGCGACAAGAGTCATACTCTTGTTCTACTCTGCTTCGCGGCATCCGGCCAGCTAGCGCAGCCTCGCCTTACGCCGGCGGCTAGGCGCTTGTCCCTGAGGGCCAAGGTGGTTCGTGCTGAGCTTTAGCGAGCTGCGCTAGTCATCTTTGCCGTTCTTGTTGCCCTTATCTTCGTCATCCTTCTTGTTGCCCTTGCCGCCTTTCTCGTCCTGAGTCGGGGTCGGCGACGGCGCAGGTTCAGGAAGCGCAGCAGTCAGGTCGGCACGGACGAGGTCGATAATCGACTGGATTCGGGCACTCCGTTCGGCATTAATTGCTCCAGATTCGGTGTCCAGCGTCAATTGTGCCTCGAGGGCGTCAAGAGCAACGAGGGCACCTTCGGGGTCTCCCACGGCAGCTGCCTGTGTAATGGCAGCGACGGACGCCTGCATTCGTGAGGCGGCGTCGGCGTTGATTACGGGGGTTTCCTGCGAACATCCGGTAATTGTTGCGGCGACCAATACCATCGCGCTCACGGCCGCAATGAATCTGCCG
The DNA here is from genome assembly GCF_053580035.1 of Rhodoglobus sp. Taxonomy (NCBI): domain Bacteria; kingdom Bacillati; phylum Actinomycetota; class Actinomycetes; order Micrococcales; family Microbacteriaceae; genus Rhodoglobus; species Rhodoglobus sp. The sequence goes on from NZ_JBMDVL010000001.1 coordinate 1,026,607, forward strand.
GCACTCACTCGTCTCGCGGTCATGGGGTCACGCTTTCTTGGAGTTCGGTGAGGTGTGTTCCGAGTGTGCCTGATACCGCCGGATAGATTGGTGCGGGTGAGCCTGCTGGAGTAGGGAGATTCGACCACGCGACGACACCAACCGCTGCAGCAACAAGAACGACGGCAGCGATGACGAAAGGTTTGAGCGCTCTGCGCGTCGCTACGGGCTGGCGCTTGGCGCGTGTCGATAGATCCGGCGCGACGACCGATGGCTGTGATCGTGCAGCGGCCGAAGTTTCGACGCGAGTTGCGACGCGGGGCGCTGCTTCAGTCCGCTTCAATACCTCGGTTGCTTGAGTCACGCCCGCGGTGTAACTCTTGGTTGCTTGGAGCTCGGTTTCTTCTCCACTGGTTCGCTCGCGCGCGTCGTCAACTTCGATCGGGGCGATTCGGGGCGAATCGGCGTATTCGTGCGAGTTGGCGAGCTCTCGCAGCGTGACAGCGATTTCCATGGGCGGCGGGCGGTGCTCAGCCTCGAGTGCGGTCATGGTGGTGAGAAGCTCGGCCCAGACGCTATCAAGGGTGTCCGGCACAGTCGGGGTGTGGTTCAACCGAACGCTGATTGTCTCGATGGCGTTTCCGGGAAAAGCGTCCTCGCCGGTGAGGGCTTCCAGCAACACCAAACCGAGTGAGTAGACATCGGATGCCCCTACCGTCTCGCTCCCGCGTGCCTGTTCCGGGCTGAGGTAGCTCGCACTGCCGATAATCATGCCTGTCGAGGTGAGCCTGCTGCCATCGACAAGGCGGGCGATGCCGAAGTCCGCGAGTTTCGCATGGAATTGCCGGTTGGGGAGTTCTGAATGGGCCAGCAGGATGTTGGCGGGTTTGACGTCTCGGTGCACGATGCCTCGGCCATGCATGTAATGCAGCGCCTCCGCAATGTCTGCACCAAGATGCGCGACCAGTCCGGGTGGTAGCGGCGCGGTCATCACCTCCCGCAGATTAGGGCCGTCGACGAACTCCATGACGAGAAACACCCGATCAGCGGTGGCTGTCTTTTCCGTACCCGCGTCGATGAGGCTAACAAGCGCATGATGATTGAGCGCGGCAAGGGTGTCGATCTCGTTGTGCTGTCGACGAATTTCATCCGGGTCAGCCATCCCGGGCAACATCAGTTTGACCGCGACTTCACGCGGCAAGGACTGATCGATGGCGCGATACACCGAGGCCATTCCTCCACGACCGATGAGGCTGGTGATGCGGTAGCGGTCACCGATCACGCTGTCGATGAGATCGTCATCCGATTTAGTGGATGCTCGATCGAGTTTGTCATCTGACACACGTACCTCCTTAGGGCTGCGCGAAGTATTGTAGGCGAGTTGGCTGAGTCTGCCCAGACAGGCGCCGTGCCGCGCCGCGGAACCTCGTTCGTTAGGCTCGAACCCATGACTCAACGGCGCTGGCAACACATCATGGATATCCCTCTGACCATTGCCGCAGCAATTTTTTTGATCGCGTATGCGTGGGAAGTGATCGCAAACCTCAGCGGTACAGCGATGCTGATTGCCGAAGTGATCATCGCAATTACCTGGGTGGTGTTTGTCGCGGACTACGTGGTGAATCTAGTACTCGCCGAACGCCGCTGGAATTGGTTCTCCCACCACCTGTTCGATTTCGCCGTGGTTGTGCTTCCCATGCTGCGCCCTCTACGCCTCCTGCGATTGGTCACCCTGTTGAATGTTTTGCAGCGGAGAGCAGGGAGCGCCGTTCGCGGCAGCGTTCTCACCTATGCTGTCGGCTCATCCCTGCTGCTGGTCTTCGTCGCAGGACTCGCAATTCTTGATACCGAACGCAGTGCCGCGAGCTCTCAAATCGCGAACCTTGGCGATGGAATCTGGTGGGCCTTTGTCACCATCACCACAGTCGGCTATGGCGACATTTATCCCGCGACGACCCTCGGGCGGGTGATCGCCGCCGGCGTCATGATCGCCGGAATCGCTCTGCTGGGTGTTGTTACGGCAACTCTCGCCTCCTGGATCGTGGAGCGGGTTGCTGCTCAAGACGAGCTTTCTCATGTCGCCACTCGACGCGAAGTGACCGAACTCACCGAGCAAGTTACCGAACTCAAACATGTACTCATGGCTCACGCCGCCGAGATGGCCGACGCTGGCGGAACGCACAAGAAAGGCTCGGAAGCCTAAGCTTCCGAGCCCTTCACGTTGTCGCCGGCGCTACGCCAAGCGCAGTACCTAGGCCAAACGTGCTGCCAAGTTCTTGTCGAGCGTGTCGAGGAACTCTTCGGTGGTTTCCCACTTCTGGTCCGGTCCGACGAGCAGTGCGAGGTCCTTGGTCATGTGACCGCCCTCTACCGACTTGATGACAACGTCTTCCAGGGTCGAAGCGAACTCGATGAGCTCCTGGTTGTTGTCGAGCACACCGCGGTGAGCCAGTCCACGGGTCCACGCGTAGATCGAAGCGATCGGGTTCGTGGAGGTGGGCTTGCCCTGCTGGTGCTGGCGGTAATGACGAGTCACTGTTCCGTGAGCTGCCTCTGCTTCAACAACCTTTCCGTCTGGCGTAGCCAGAACGGACGTCATGAGGCCGAGCGAGCCGAAGCCTTGAGCTACGGTGTCGGACTGTACGTCGCCGTCATAGTTCTTGCAGGCCCAGACGTAGCCGCCCTCCCACTTCATGGCCGAAGCGACCATGTCGTCGATGAGGCGGTGCTCATAGGTGAGGCCGGCAGCTTCGAACTTGTCCTTGAACTCGGTCTGGAAGATCTCCTCGAAGATGTCCTTGAAGCGACCGTCGTAGGCCTTGAGGATCGTGTTCTTCGTCGAGAGGTACACGGGGTAGTTGCGCGTGAGGCCGTAGTTGAGGCTGGCACGAGCGAAGTCAACGATCGAGTCATCGAGGTTGTACTGAACCTGAGCGATTCCATCGCCCGGGGAGTCGTAGACCTCAAACTTCATGGGCTCTGAACCATCTTCGGGAGCGAACTCGACGGTCAGCTTTCCCTTGCCCTTGAAGCGGAAGTCAGTGGCACGGTACTGGTCGCCGAAGGCGTGACGGCCGATGATGATCGGCTTGTTCCAGCCCGGAACGAGACGCGGGATGTTCGAGATGATGATGGGCTCGCGGAAGATAACGCCACCAAGGATGTTGCGGATGGTGCCGTTAGGGCTGCGCCACATCTTCTTGAGGCCGAATTCTTCAACGCGGGCTTCGTCGGGGGTAATGGTTGCGCACTTGACGCCAACACCATGCTTTTGGATGGCGTGAGCCGCATCAATGGTGATCTGGTCGTCGGTGGCGTCGCGGCTTTCAATGCCGAGGTCGTAGTACTCGAGGTTGACGTCAACGTAGGGATGGATCAGGGTTTCCTTGATCCGGTGCCAAATAATGCGCGTCATTTCGTCGCCGTCGAGTTCAACGACGGTGCCTTCTACCTTGATCTTGGACAAGCTTTGCTCCTTAGTTAGTGGCCTCTACCAGCTTACTCTTTTTCTTAAGTATCTCGACATCGAGATACCTTGGCGCATCTGTCTACCGCGGGTTAGCCTGTATCTATGGGTGAGCTACGACTTGAAGAATTATCGGCAAACACCATTGTTGCCGCCAACAATCTCTCGCTACGTCGCGGTCAAGAGCAATTCGTCACGCCGCCCTCGTACGCGATTGCGGATGCTTTCATCGATCCGCTGACGTCGTGGCCCCGAGTCGTTCTTGACGGAGACAAGGTCGTTGGGTTCATTCGCGGCAACTTCGACCCCAACGCTTCGCAAGAAGAATTTCGCAGCTGCATCTGGCGGGTTAGCGTCTCCGGTGATGCTCAGGGCGAAGGCGTTGGCCGGTTTGCGGTGAAGGCTCTCGCCGAAGAGGCTCGCAGTCGTGGCTTCGATCGAGTCACGGCAATTTGGGAAGAGGGCGATGACGGCCCCGAAAAGTTCTTCCTCAAGGTCGGCTTTACGGTCGTTGGAGAAACCCAATATGGCGAAAAGCTGGGCGAGTACACCCTCTAGACCCCTCGTAGTGCCCGCGTAGTGCTTTCGCGGACGTGGCACCGCATAGTCGGCAGCGCCCAACATCAGGAAGCGATCTCGTGAACACCCTCAACGACGACTTCGTGAGCCGTGTGCTTGCGGTAGTCGAGGCAATTCCTGAGGGTCGCGTGATGACCTATGGCGATGTTGCGGCGACAATCGGCTCCCGCGCGGCGCGCGGCGTTGGCACCGTGATGGCCCGCTACGGTTCAAACGTGGCGTGGTGGCGCGTGATTCGTTCGGGCGGGCATCCGCTGATCGCTCATGAGGACCGCGCGCTCGAACACTATGAGTCCGAATCAACACCGCTCAGCTGGATGCCAGACGGCAGCTATCGCATTGACCTGCGGCTGGCACGCTTCCGGCCCTAGCCGCCGCCCTCCCCTCTGGGGTGCGGCGACTAGGGCTCACTGCGAAAGCGCTCTACACGAGCGAGTCACGCCAGGCCGCGTGCAACTGCGCGAAGCGCCCAGTTCCGGAGATCAGATCCTGTGGAGTGCCATCTTCGACGATGCGGCCGTGCTCCATGACGAGAACACGGTCAGCGATCGCCACCGTCGAGAGGCGGTGGGCGATGATGATGGCCGTGCGATCGGAGAGCAGCGTCTGGAGGCCAGCCTGCACGAGACGTTCACTCGGAATATCAAGTGAAGCCGTTGCCTCATCCAGAATCAACACCACCGGGTCAGCAATGAACGCTCGCGCGAACGACAACAGTTGTCGTTGCCCGGCGCTCACTCGCCCACCACGCTTATTCACGTCAGTTTCATAACCGTTGGGTAGCGCTTCGATGAACTCGTGAGCACCAACCGCTTTAGCGGCCTTGATGATCTCTTCTCGAGTGGCATCGGGCTTGCCGAGGGCAATATTGTCTGCGACGTTTCCCGAGAACAGATACGCCTCTTGCGTGACCATCACGATCGCGCGGCGCAGATCTTTGGGGTGCAGCTTGCGCAGATCAACACCGTCGAGAGAAACGGTGCCCTCGCTGGGGTCGTAGAAACGTGAAATCAGCTTGGCAAGGGTCGACTTTCCGGCACCAGTGGTTCCCACCATGGCCACCGTTTGACCGGCGGGCAGCTCAAGATCGAACTTGGGCAGAATCACCTTGTCGGAGTTATAGGCAAACTCAACACCGTCGAACTTCACGGTTCCGCTTGCCTTGCGCAAATCAATCGGAGTCGTGGGGTCAGCAACGCTCGGCTGCTCTTCAAGAACACCAGAGATCTTTTCGAGCGCGGCCGCGGCCGACTGGTACGAGTTGTAGAACATCGCCATCTCTTGGGCCGGGGCAAAGAATTGCCGGGCATAGAGCAACGCCCCAAGCAGGGCACCAATCGCGAGCTCACCCGTCGAGACGCGCAAGCCACCGATCAGCAGGATCATCGCCAGAGCAACGTTTCCGATGAGAACCAGACCCGGATCGAAAATTCCGAACAGTTGGATGACGCGGGCATTGGCATCCCGATAGTTCTCCACCAACCCACCGAAGTGTTCCCGGTTGCGCTCCTCCTTGCGGAAGGCCTTCACCGCACGAATGCCCGTCATCGTCTCGACAAACTGCACGATGAGTTTGGCTGAGGCCGTACGGGTTTCGCGGAAGTGCAATTGCGAACGCAACTGGAACCAGCGGGTGAGGAAGGCGAGCGGGATGAGCGCGCAGAACAACACCACACCACTCACCCAGTCGAGGGAGAACATCGCAATCGCAATGAACACCATGTACAGCGCACCCTGCACGAGCTGATTGATTCCCGAATCGAGCAGTTCGCGAATCGCATCGAGGTCGCTCGTCTGTCGCGCAATGATGCGCCCAGAGGTGTAGCTTTCGTGAAACTCAAGGCTCAATCGCTGAGTGTGCAGGAACACTCGCTTGCGCAGGTCGAAAAGGATCGCTTGGCTCACGCGTGCACTCAACACGGTGTACCAGGCGATCATCGTCGCGCCGGCGATACCCGTTATCAAGTAAGCCGCAACGGTGAGAACCAGCGGCACGCTGTTGCCATTGATGAGCGCCGGAAGGGCACGGTCAATACCGAAAGCGATGAGCGCCGGGCCAGCTACCTGCGCTGCCGTGCTGACGACGACAACAGCCATCGTCAGAATAACGCGGGCGCGCAGCGGCGAGATCAACGATCCGAGTAGTCGAAGTGAGCGCTGCCGAATCTGGCGGCTCTCGTCTTTCGTGTAGTCGTTGCGCTCTTCTCCAGAGGTACCGAGAACACTCATGAGCGCACCTCCTGCTCTTCCTCTTCAAGACTGGATATGACGTACCGATAGTGACTGCTGGTCGCCAGCAGGTCTGAGTGTTTTCCGACCGCGGTGACTTTGCCGTCTTCGAGAAGAGCGACGCGGTCGGCGAGCATGACGGTTGACGGCCGGTGGGCAACAATGAGTCCGGTTGTTGAGCTCAATACGCGGCGGAGTGCCGCTTCGACGAGCGCTTCGGTATCGACGTCGAGTGCCGATAGCGGATCGTCGAGCACAAGCACTGCTGGTTGCGCGGCCACAGCTCTGGCCAGTGCGAGGCGTTGACGTTGACCTCCCGAGAGACTCAGCCCTTCCTCGCCGACCAGCGTGTCTAGCCCTGCTGGCAGGTTGTAGACGAAGTCTGCCTGCGCAATGTCGAGTGCAGACCGCAATTCTTCTTCTGTCGAGTCAGGGCGGCCCATCAGTACGTTTTCTCGCACACTCGATGAGAAGAGTGTTGCGTCTTCGAAAGCCATCGCTAGGTGGCGGCGAAGCTCAACGAGGGTGAGGTTTCGGATGTCGACTCCGTCGATGGTAATTGCGCCCTCGGTGACATCGTAGAGACGAGTGGTCAACGCCGTAATGGTCGACTTGCCTGAACCAGTGAGCCCAACGAGGGCCATCGTCTCCCCCGGTTCGATACGGAGATTGATTCCGTTGATGAGGTCGGGAACGTTCGCTGGCGAATCGGGGTACCGGAAGTGCACGTTCGTGAATTCGAGCAATCCCGTGCTCTCCGTGATCGTTTCGGGATTCTCGGGGTCGGTGATGGGATTCTCCGAGTCCATCACTTCGAAGAAGCGGTCGGCAGCCGTGCGAGTATCGAAGGTCATTGACAGCAGGAAGCCGATCGACTCCACAGGAAAACGCAAGACGGTCGCTGTGGCAAAGAAAGCGACCAAGTCGCCGGCAGAGATGTTGCCCTGCACGACAAGCCACACGCCGCCAAGCAAACCAAGCGCAAACATCACGTCGGGAACAAGAAGCAACCACAGCCAGATTCCCGCGATCGCGCGCGCCTTTTCAATCTCGGTGCCCCGCAGACTCTCGGCCTGCGCCGAGAAACCAGTCAGCGCGTGATTGCCCCGCCCAAAGGCCTTCAATACACGGATGCCGTGCACTGACTCCTCCACAGCGGTAGCCAAGTCACCGGTTTGGTCTTGACTACGGCGAGCCACGATCGAGTACTTCTTTTCGAAGACGTAGCCGTAAATCCACAGCGGAATTGACGTGACAATGAAGATCACGCCAAGCACCCACGAAATGTTGACGAGGAAGATAAGCCCGACGATGATCGTGAGCACGTTAACCACGAGCAGCACGAGTCCGAACGAAAGCCACCGACGGATGAGGTTGAGATCGCTCACAGCGCGCGACAGCAGCTGTCCACTCGGCCACCGGTCGTGGAAGCTCACCGGCAGATGCTGCAGCGTCATGTAGAGAGTGTTGCGCATTCGGGCTTCAACGTGCGTTCCCGGCGTAAGCACGAAGAATCGACGCAGGGCGATCATGATCGCTTCGACAATTCCCAGCCCCAAGACAATGAGGAACGCGGGCCAAATCTGCGAAGAGTCCCCCGATTGCAGCGGACCGTCAACGAGCGAACGCAACACCTGGGGAATGAGCAACGCGACAATGCCCGCAGCAAGAGCAGCACTCATCCCCAAATAAATGTGCGGCATCGCCGGTTTGACATAGGGGTAAAGTCGGCGGATTGCCGCAAAGGTGCCGACGCCTTGTGAGCGCTCGGGCTTGACTGACTGTTGTGACACCGTGGTTCCTTGACGAGAAGGGATCGCCGCGCAGGGCGATCATGATTACTGCGGGTCGCGTCGGTTGCGACCGTGAACCGCTGCGATTGTCGGGGTCGACGCTAAGCAGACAGCTTTTTAGGATATGCCTGCCGCAGCGTATTCACAATCGTCAAACCACGATTTTCTGAAATTGGCTCAAATCAGCGAATGCGCACCGACAGGCACGTGACGCAGCCTTCCATTTTCTCAAACTCAGAAACGTCAACCGTGACAACGCGGTACCCGAGACTTTCGATGAGTGCCGCAGTCTTGGGTGCTGACGACGACATGAGCACAGCATCATCCGACAGCACAACAACAGCGGCACCTTCAGCTTCGGGAACTGCCAAGAAGCGATCGTAAAGGTCAACATTGTCGACCAGGGCGGGGAAACCGATCACCGTTCCATCAGGCAGAGCAGTGACACCACTCTTCAGATGAAGAACCTTCTCCACGGGAACAGCGATCACCGTGTAGCCAAGAGGAGTAACAAGAGCACGAAGCTGACGGATGCCCTCAGCATTCGTTCGCCCACCGCGACCGACGTACACGGTAGATCCGACCTTGAGCACGTCACCACCATCGAGCGTGCCAGGCGAAGTGATCTCGTGCAGTTCGAGAGGCAAAGCGGAAACGCTTGCCCGCACTGCGTCAATCTCGGCCTGACGGCTTTCAGCGCCGGGGCTTGTGAGCACTGCGACATCTCCGAAGATCACCACAGTGTCTTCAATGAAGACAGAATCGGCGAGCTCATCGGCAGCGGCTACCTCGATTGTCTCGAAACCGTTGGCCCGAAGAGCCTCAACATAGCCCTCCCACTGGGTGTCAGCGAGGTCAGCATCGACCGGAACCCGGTCAAGGTGCGTCAGTTCGCCCTCGGCCATGCGCGAAGACGGTGCGCGAACCAGAGCGATCAACTGAGTCGGCTGAACGGCAGTCACAGTGAAGGCGTTCCAGACCCGGCGGCCCACCGTGATCGCGGCAATGATAGTGACGACAACGAAGATCAGGTTCGTGCCGATCAACGTCGCGAGAATGAACGTAAATGCTTCAGCATTCAGTTCTGCTCCCGTCGCAATGATGCCGAGGGCAGTGCCAGCAACCGCCGAGACGACACCAAGCACGAGGCCAACAACGGCTGCCGTGAACCAATAACGGTGAATCGCCAAGGCTGAAACAAGCGAATACAACACGAAAAGCACCAGTGCCATCGGCAAGAAGTACTCAGCAATAGCTGGCAGATTCGTTGCCGATGCCCCATTCGCCGTGAAGAACGCCAAACCTGTTGCCAAGTAGACGGTGCCAGCGACGGCAATTCCTGAAACAAAAGCTGCGCCGAAGCGCCGACCAACACTAATCATGGTCCCCAACATATCGGTGAAATTATATGGATTTGCCCTACGCGAAGTTCGCCCCGCTTAGTGGAAGAAGTGACGCTCACCCGTGAAGTACATCGTGACGCCAGCTTCGATCGCAGCAGCAATCACTTCTTCGTCCCGAATCGATCCGCCCGGCTGAACAACCGCACGAACACCAGCATCAAGAAGCAACTGCAAACCGTCGGCAAAAGGGAAGAACGCGTCACTCGCCGCAACCGAACCCTTGGCACGATCACCGGCACGCGAAATTGCCAACTGGCACGAGTCAACCCGGTTAACCTGGCCCATACCCACACCAACGGATGCTCCGCCATCAGCCAACAAAATCGCGTTCGATTTCACAGCACGCACCGCTCGCCACGCAAACTCAAGATCGGCGATGGTCGCGGCATCAGCGGGGTCGCCTGCCGCAAGCGTCCACGTCGAAGGCGCAGCGAAGTGGTTATCGAGTTCTTGCACAAGCATTCCGCCCGAAATCTGGCGAAGCTCACTGCCCTCACGCGCATAACCCTCAGGCAATTGCAGCAAGCGCAGATTCTTCTTCGCCTGCAAGATCTCTAACGCTTCAGGTTCGAAACCAGGAGCAACAACAACCTCGGTGAAAATCGGCGAAATCGATTCTGCGGCCGCCTTCGTGATGATGCCATTTGCGGCAATAACTCCGCCATAGGCCGAGATGGGGTCGCAGGCGTGCGCCAAAACGTGAGCTTCTGCGATGGTCGCCGCAGTGGCGATTCCACACGGGTTAGCGTGCTTGATGACCGCGACGGCGGGAGTCTCGTGGTCGTAGGCGGCGCGCAGAGCGGCGTCGGCATCCACGTAGTTGTTGTATGACATTTCTTTGCCACCAAGCTGGGTAGCCTGGGCGATTCCGCTGGAGCGAGCAATGCCATAGAGGCCCGCCTGCTGGTGCGAATTTTCGCCGTAGCGCAGTACCGCGAGCTGGTCGGCAGCAACATCGATGTGCGTCGGGAAGGTAGGGGCGGATGCCGCGGCATCCGATTCGCCGAGCAGTGCGCCGGTCAGGAACCACTGCGAAACGGCGGTGTCATAGGCAGCAGTGTGGGCGAAGGCCTGCGATGCGAGTGCATATCGCTGTGCAAAAGTCGTGCCGTCGCCAGCAGCGGCCGCAATGATTTCGTTGTAACTGTCTGGGCTCGTGACGATGGCAACATTGGCGTGGTTTTTGGCCGAGGCACGCACCATGGCAGGGCCGCCGATGTCGATCTGCTCGACAATGTCGGCGGGAGCGGCCCCCGAGGCGACGGTCTCGACGAAGGGGTACAGGTTCACGACGACGAGGTCGAATGCCTTGATGCCGAGTTCTTCGAGTTGAGCTTCGTGCGACTCAAGTCGGAGGTCAGCAAGGATGCCGGCATGCACGGCAGGGTGCAGGGTTTTTACGCGGCCATCGAGCGACTCGGGAAATCCGGTGACACTCGAGACCTCGGTGACTTCGTGGCCAGCAGCGGCGATCGTCTTGGCGGTCGACCCGGTCGAGACCAGCTCTACGCCGGCGGCTGCGAGCGCACCAGCAAGCTCAAGGAGCCCTGACTTGTCGCTCACCGAAATGAGGGCACGTCGGATCGGAACGATGTCTCGTTCGCGGAAATCGGCTGGGTTGTGGCTTGGGCCGCTCATAGGATTCAGAGTTCCTTTAGGTTGATGCGATTGTGAGCAATGTCTTCGATCGTCTGCACGAGGAGGCGGCGCTCGACCGGCTTAATCCGCGCGTGCAGGTGCTCTTCGGTGTCTCCCGGTTCGATTGCTACGCGCTCTTGCACGATGATCGGACCGCTATCGACACCGTTGTCGACCTTGATAACGCTGGCACCAGTCTGAGTAGCCCCGGCAGTGAGAGCATCCCGAACCGCATGAGCGCCAGGGAACTCGGGCAGATAGGCCGGGTGCGTGTTGATGATGTTTGGCGACAGCGCCTCGACAACGCGCGGCGGAAGCAGCTTCATGAAACCGCTCAGCACCACAAGGTCGGCATTCCACAATTGGATCTGCTCGAGCAGTTCATCGCCCCACTCTTCGCGACTAGCGAAGCTCGACATGGGCACGGTAAAGGTGGGGATGCCGTAATGCTCGGCATGATCGAGACCGTCGGCTGCGCGGTCGGCGCCCACCGCGAGGACGCGGGCGGGAAAATCGGCGCTTTCGGCCGCTTCGAGCAGGGCTGCGAGGTTAGACCCGCCCCCTGAGATCAAGACAACGAGTGTGAGCACAGACCCAGCCTAGCGTTGCGTGAAGCCGTCATCTGCCCGCTCCGGGCGAGCAGAAGTCAACAATCCGAGACCGGCAGCCACCGAGAACTCCACGAAGGCCCACGCCGAGACGATCCACGGCTGAGGGCCGACCTCGATGAGTCGCCCCGGCCCGGCAGAACCTGCCGAAGCCCACACGAGTAGCCCGATGATCGTCGCGGCTGTTGCCCCGATACCGAGCGCAACAATCGCCAGCTCGCGTCGACGAAGTTCGCCAGCGATGCGGGGGCCGAGAACAGCTGCCACCAAGAAACCGACGACGACGGGAGCGAGCAGCCCTACGTAACCAAAGGAGAAATCTCCCGTAGGTAATGCGCCGAACACCGGGATTGCCGGAATCGGCCCCAGAGCAGTCGCCAGTGGCGAGACGGTTGAGCCTGCGCCGATCGCGAAGCCGGGACCTACGAGCCATGACGTAGCCCAAAGCACAATGTTGGGTAGCAGCGCGATTTGCCCCAGAGTCACCGCAACTCCACCAAGCACTTCGGTATGCAGGGCTTCATACAGACTGATGATTTCGGCATACGACGTGATGATCGCCAGCATGGTCGCGATGGAGGCAAGAGTCAGTAGCCCGGCCGCTGCGATCGCCCCACCTCGCAGCGAAGTAGCCAACACGGTGCGAACAGTTATGGGCCAGCCAAGAACCCAACGGCGTAAGGGGCCGACGGCGCGGCTCTTAGTAGTAACGACCTGGCTGCCGATGAAGAGTCCAACCGCGAACACCAGTGTTGGCAGCAGCGTGCCCTGCCAGAGCGAAGGATTGGCAACGGGATGCTGCGCCGAGAGGGTGACCACGAGCGACGCAAGCCCAAACGTGACGAGGGACGAAAGAGTGCCGAGTAGTGCGTGCGAGGTCTCCGCAACGCGGCGACCGGCACGAACTCCCAAAAGTACGGTGAGCAGCGAAAAACCTAACAACGCCATCGTGATTGTGACGGGGGTACTAGCTTCGGCGAAACCCAGCGATTGCGACACTGTCGGGTCCAAGACCACTGTGATATCGACTCCGTGGCCAACCAGCCAGATGTCGACGGCTCCACGCCAGAACACAGTCCAGTCGATTGAAAGACCGTAGTGGATGCCCCACAGGAGCGTCAGCGGAACCAGCGGTATCGCAATACCAATGGCGGCCACCAAGAGCGCCTCAAAGGCGGCGAAAAGGAGTGTGAGCTGGCGATTCATGTCGAACGTGAGCGTACCCGCACTCTCCGCGGCCGTGGTTGCGGCCTACCGCAAATACGCGATCTGTCAGGGAGCAATTGTCTCGCCCCACTGACGACTAAGGGCAGCTCGCGGCTGGCAACCAGACTCACGACTCGGAACGGCTCGCACAACCAACAACGGCCAGCCGCCTGTGGGGACGGCTAGCCGTTGTTGTAGTGCGTGAGGTGTGTGCGCCTAGAAGACGATCCACACCCAATCGTTGCGACTCGTCGAGCCAGTCACATTGTCACCGGCTGGCATAAAGTCGGCCTTCACTTGGTGCAGCCCGCGATCGAGTTTCGGTAGCTTCACCGTCACCTTTCCGTTGTCGGCTTCCCCCAGCGTGACAGTGTCGACCTTCTTGCCGTCAACAGTGATCTTGACGGTTCCAGTGGGAGCCGCCTCCTCACCTGTTGCTACTCGGATGCTCGCACTGACCGTGTTCCACGAGAATGCGATGTGACGGCTCACCGACAGGCTAACGCTCGAGCTGTAATTGATCATCACAGCTTCAGAGGTCGCACTGGCACTCGGCACATCCTTCTTGCTCGTGGTGACAACGACAGTGATCGCCTTGCCCTCATCCGCTTTCGTGACCGTGTACTTGCGCTTGTCAGCACCAGCAATTGCGGTACCGTCTGCCTGCCACTGGTAGCTGAACTTCAGTCCGTCAACATCCCACTCGCCCGGATTCGCGGTGAGCTTTTTGCCAACGATGGGCTTGCCGGTGATCGACGGCAGCACGGTGTTTACCGGAGTACCGGGAACAACATCCTCTTGAGTAACTACCTCAAGTGCTGTCACCGCACCGGTGTCGCCGTAGCTGATGAGACCGAGGTAGCTCGTGAAGGGCGCGAGGCCTTCCCACGATGCCGTGTACGTCGCCGGTTCACCCTGCACGCCCGAGAGCACTGCCGGGGTCAATCCGAGTGGCGCACCAGCTCCAGGGACCACCGCGAAGGTCCGGACGTCGAACGCTGTCGATGGGTTCGCGGCATAGACCGAAGCGATCACCAGGTAGTTTCCCGGGGTCGGATCAGCAAGGTTCACTCGCTCATCCGCATCGCCTGTGGCCGACTGCCAGCCCGCGATCGGTGTTCCCGCATCGTTGAGCAGGTACACGATTAGGTCGAGGTCGGCCGTGTCATCGATGGAGTCGAGATCGAAGCGCGCATAGGTCGTACCCTCCGGCACGATCATTGTGTACTCGAACTCATCACCGCTGGAACCCGAACCCGAGTGCTCGGTTTCGACTCCCGTTGGGTCTTCATAGAAGACTCCAGCAGTCAGCCCGGTCGAGGTCAGCGGGATGTCGCCGGTTCCACCAGGAGTGACGGTGATGTCAACGGCGCCGTACGTTCCGGTTCCGCTAGCTGACGACGGTGCCTCGATCGTGACGGGGCGCACTGCGATGGGGCTGTGCGCGACTGTGTCGCCGCTGGTCCACGTAAGCGAGCCAGTGGTGAACTGGTCGAGCGGAGCATCCGTTCGGCTGAATGTCACTTCGTAGCTCTGAGTTTCACCGGCAGCACCGAAGGTCAGTGTTGATGGTGAGACGGTTGCGTCGATTCCCGGTACTGAGATTGATGCTTCGAAGGTGCCCGCCTGAGTGGAGGTCACGGTACGAGTAATCGTCTCTGGTGCCGTCAATGAACCGATACCAATCGATGCCAGGTTGAGATTGCTGGGATCAATCGCGACGACCGAGGGGTCGAGCACGTCGTAGCCGGCGCCCTCGATGTAGGACAGCCAATCGCCGATTCCGTTCAGGTAGAGCAGGCCAGGTTCAAAGAACTTGGTCGGATCAATGTGGCCAGCGCCCTGAGTGAACGGATCGGTGACGGGGTTGCCGTCCCCATCAACCGTGTCGTAGGCGGTAGTCATGAACGCTGACTTGATTTCCGCTGGTGTCGCGTTGGGACGCTCGCCGAGGTAGAGCGCGGCGAGACCGGCCACATGGGGTGATGACATCGACGTACCAGACAGGAGCTGGAAGGTCGGTTCTGCACCTTCAGCATTAGCACCGGCGGCGAGGATTCCCACGCCGGGTGCCGAGATGTCTGGCTTGACGATGTCGCTGCCGTCAGCCTCGACCGGTCCGCGTGACGAGAAGCCAGCGACCTGTGGTGTCGGCGGCTGGTACGCCGTTTCGTTGCCCGGCGTGAAGGTTGCCGTTGCACCCTCAGTTGCCGCATAGGCGATCACTTGATCGTGGTAGCGAGCATCCAAGTGCACTGTGGGGATCACGTGGGTGTCGAGATCTGTCGAGCTCGGCGTGACGTTTACCAGGATCGCGCCAATACCGCCGGCGCGTGCAACCTCTGCTGACTTATCGACGCGGGCAATTACGCCGCGTTCGCAGACTACGATTTTTCCGGTGACGAGCGCCGGGTCGAGGGTGTCTGGCATGCAGAGATTGGGATCAACCGCACCGGCGAGAGCGACAGCCGCCGCATTGACGAGTTCACCCGTCAACGGTTCAGCTGCAGGGTCGAGGTCGACCGTGATGGAGGCACCCGCAAATTCTTGGCCATCGCCGAGGGTGACGGTGGCTTCGTAGTTGGGGATGGTGCTGGCAGCAACCGTGGTGATCCACGGCGCTGCGTTGTCGAGTGTTGAGGCGCCTGGGCCGTCGTTGCCTGCAGAAGCAGCAACAAAGACACCGGCAGCGGCAGCACCCAAGAATGCTTGGTCGGTCGGCGATACGGTGCTGCTGGCAGCTCCTCCACCGATTGAGTAGTTGATCACGTCAACGCCATCGGCAACAGCCTGGTCAATTGCGGCCAGTAGGTCAGTGGATGCACAACCGTCGTCGGTCGTTGCGACCGGGTCTGGTCCGCTCCAGCAAACTTTGTAGGCGGCGATTTTGGCTGCCGGAGCGACGCCGGAGAAGTATCCAAGCGCGTTTCCGCCAACGGTGGCGTCAACTTCGAGGTTTCCTGCTGCGGTGCTCGCCGTGTGGGATCCGTGGCCATCTCCGTCTCGAGGAGACACGTATTCTCCAACGCTGGCGTCACCGAGGTTGCCCGCGCCGAAACCATCGACGAAGTAACGCGCGCTGATTACTTTTGTGGTGCAGTCATCGGCGGTGAATTGTTCGCCTTCGATGCACGCTCCGACAAAGGTTTGGCCATCGGCCTTCGCAAAGACGGTTGCGTCACCGTCGCGGTAGGGCGCCGCCCCCGGTGAGGTTCCGAGCGGGTCGCCAGCGAACGCGGGGTTCTCAGGGGCGAAGCCGGTGTCGAGAACACCAACAACGATGCCTTCTCCCGCAGTTTCTGCGCCGCCGATGGATGCCCACAGCCCGTCGGCGCCTTCCAGCCCGAGGAATTCAGTGGAGCGCTGCGCTGCCGTGATCTTCTTGAGTTCATCGGGCACGATCGAGGCTACAAGCTTGTTTGATGAGAGCTCGACAGCCTGAGCGGCTGTGAGGTCTGCAGCGAAGCCGTTAGTGGCAAGCGTGTAGGAGTATTCGATGTCGGCACCGACTGAGGCTGCGACATCGTCCTGTGTCTCTTGCAAGTATTCGGTGTAGTCCTGCACGACTTGTCGGCGGGGATTGAGCTGCTCACCGTCGGGTGGAGTTGTCGCGTCAAAACCGCGAACCCCGCCGTCGTAGGTTGCTGCAGCCTGATCCACCATGGTGACGATGTAACGTCCGGGGGTGAATTCAGTTTGGCCGCCGCCACCAATGGATGCTGGTGCAGCTGTGGCGCCGAGTGCGGCGCCCGTAACCAGGGAAGTGGCGACGAGTGTTGTCGCGGCCACCGCCGATATGACTCTTCGAATGCTCACGAATGTTCCTATTCTTCGCTGAATGGGACTACTAATTTGGTCATGCGTTGTCGGCGGTCGGGCACTCGCCAATTGCCACTATAGGGGCGGTCTACCCCTTTATAGGGGGCCCCTGTTACCCCATCGTTATCAAAACGTGACACATTGTCCACTCTTTGGGGGACGAGGAACGAGTCGTCTCTGGTAATTGAGGCGAAAGAATGCTGTCGCAGAAAACCGCCATCATCCATCGAGGATGACTCATAATGGGATTATGAAGTCCGCGCCGATTTACGTTGAAATCGATATCGCCGCAGACATCGACACCGTCTGGCAACTCACCCAAGACACCGACGCTCATGCTCGCTGGGATTTGCGCTTCAGCCGCATCGCCCCTACCGAAACGCTGGATAGTGATGGCTACCGTTTTCGCTACGAACGCCGGATGCCCTTCCATACGATCGTGGGCGCGGGCACCACACGAGGTGAGATCACCAGACCAGACGGCACGCGCACCTCCGCTCTGAAATTCACCACCACGGATCGCCTCTCGCCGCTTGGCGACGGCCGCGGATACTGGCGCTATGTGCCCATCCCCGGCGGCACGCGCTTCATCACAGGCTACGACTACCAACCGGCCTGGGGCAGCTTTTTCGACCGCATCCTCATCAGGCCCGTCGTTGGCTGGCTCACCGCGTGGAGCTTCGACAGCCTGCGCCTGTGGGCCGAAAGCGACATCGAACCGCACTCACCCTTTGCCTTCTGGAAGCCCGGTCGTCCACAGGCTCGGCACTGTCGCCGCAGCCCACGACGCGGTCACGCCATGGATGATGCCCCCGCGACCCTCAACACTTTGGAGACACCGTGACTTCGATGTTCGCAACCGTTCTTGGCGATGACTTTGATCGGCTGCACCCGATGCTCCAGAAGCGCTTTGGAGTCGGACTTGAGGCGAGCTACGGGGTTGTGGGCACGGGCACCATGTCGAGCATCCGTCGTGGACCGTGGTGGACGGTTCCGTTCTTGTGGATCGGGTGGTTTCGCAACATCCTGACGCCAGATATCGGCGACAACGTTGCCTTTCGCATCGAGAACTATCCCTACCGTGACCCGTTTGGCCGCGAAACTGTCACTTTCGTGCGCGAGTACTCGGTGCGGAGGAAGCCAACGCGTTTCGACGCGACAATGGTCCTCAACACCGCCGGCGACCGCATAGTTGACTACTTGGGCACGCATCAACACTTGGCCGTCGATCTCGACCTTGCTGTCACTGAAAATGGTTCCCTGCATTTGAGGTCGGATGCCCAACGCTTCTATGAGGGCCCGTTCGCGTTCCGCTTTCCCATGCTCTTCAGCGGTCGCGCCGACCTGACGGAGTCATTCGACGATGAGACTAACGAGTTCGTGATCTCTCTCGAAGTGCGCAACCGCCTGTGGGGGTTCCTCTTCGGCTACTCGGGTCGCTTCACGTGCGAGTTTCCGGAGGCCGCTGACGCCCCGCAGCGGCTCAAGCCCGTGAGGCACGAACACCGCGAGTAGCGCCAAAAACGACAAGCGCCGCTCGTCACGAAGACGAGCGGCGCTTGATCGTAGCGAAGAGTGCTTGCTACAGCTTCTGAAATCTACAGCTTCTGAAATCTACAGAGTTTCGAGAATTTCGCGCATGAGCTTGGCAGCTTCAGACGGCGTCTTGCCGACCTTCACACCGGCAGCTTCAAGAGCTTCTTGCTTTGCCTGAGCGGTTCCGGCTGAGCCAGAAACGATCGCACCGGCGTGGCCCATGGTCTTACCTTCGGGGGCTGTGAAGCCAGCAACGTAGCCGACTACGGGCTTCGTGACGTGAGCCTTGATGTACTCAGCGGCACGCTCTTCAGCGTCTCCACCGATCTCACCAATCATGACGATGGCCTTGGTCTCGGGGTCAGCCTCGAACGCTTCAAGAGCGTCGATGTGCGTGGTGCCGATGATGGGGTCGCCACCGATACCGATTGCGGTCGAGAATCCGAGATCACGGAGTTCGTACATCATTTGGTACGTGAGCGTTCCCGACTTGGAGACGAGACCGATCGGGCCCTTGCCGGTGATGTTCGCTGGCGTGATGCCGACGAGTGCTTCACCTGGTGTGATGATTCCGGGGCAGTTCGGACCAATGATGCGGGTCTTGTTGCCCTTCTCCTGCGCGTACGCCCAGAACTCGGCCGAGTCACCGACGGGAACACCCTCGGTGATGATGACGAGCAGTGGGATCTCAGCGTCGATAGCTTCGACAACGGCATCTTTGGTGAAGGCCGGAGGAACAAAAGCGATCGAAACATCCGCTCCCGTCTTCTCCATTGCTTCAGCAACAGTGCCGAATACGGGCAGCTCAACGTCACCATGAACGACTGTGGTGCCAGCCTTGCGGGCGTTGACACCGCCAACGACCTGGGTGCCAGCGGCGAGCATGAGAGCGGTGTGCTTGGTGCCCTCACCGCCGGTGATGCCCTGGACGATGACTTTGGAATCCTTGTTGAGGAAAATTGACATGCTCGGTTCCTTACTTCGCGGCGTTGGCGAGTTCGGCAGCCTTGGCGGCGCCCTCGTCCATAGAGGCGGCTAGTGTCACGAGGGGGTGGTTCGCTTCAGCGAGAATGGCGCGACCTTCCTCGACCTTGTTTCCGTCGAGACGGACAACGAGAGGCTTGTTTGCTGAGCTGCCGAGTTCTGCGAGCGCGCCCACGATTCCCTTAGCAACAGCGTCACAGGCGGTGATTCCACCGAAGACGTTGACGAACACGCTCTTGACCTGAGGGTCGTTGAGGATAACGTCGAGCCCGGCAGCCATAACTTCTGCGGATGCTCCGCCACCGATGTCGAGGAAGTTGGCTGGCTTCACATTTCCGTGGTTTTCGCCAGCGTAGGCAACAACATCCAGCGTCGACATGACGAGGCCGGCACCGTTACCGATGACACCAACTTCACCATCGAGCTTGACGTAGTTGAGGCCGTTAGCCTTCGCCTTCGCCTCGAGGGGGTTGGCTGCCGCTGCATCTTCGAGCGATGCGTGCTTGGGGTGACGGAAGTCAGCGTTCTCGTCGAGCGATACCTTGCCGTCGAGAGCAACGATGTCGCCGTCTTCGGTGATGACGAGGGGGTTGACCTCAACGAGAGTTGCGTCTTCGCCCTTGTACACGTCGTAGAGCTTCACGAAGACAGGGGCGACCTTGTCAACGAGCTCGGCCGGGAAGTTCGCAGCCTTCGCGATTTCGGTGGCCTTAGCGAGGTCAATGCCCGTGAGCGGGTTGATCTCGATCTTGGCGAGAGCTTCTGGACGCTCAACAGCAAGAACCTCAATCTCCACACCGCCCTCTACGCTGCACAGCGAAAGGTACGAGCGGTTTGCTCGGTCGAGCAGCACAGAGAAGTAGAACTCCTGCGCGATGCGGGCGCCAGCGGCAACCATGACTCGCTTGACCGTGTGGCCGTTGATGTCGAGACCAAGGATCTGCTCGGCTGCAGCGAAAGCATCATCAGCGTTGTGAACAACCTTGACACCACCTGCTTTGCCGCGACCGCCGGTCTTGACTTGAGCCTTGACGACAACGGTTCCACCGATTTTTTCGGCTGCTGCTTTGGCTTCTTCTGGGGTGTCGGCAATCAGGCCGGCAAGTACTGGTACGCCATAGGACTCAAATACGTCTCTGGCCTGGTACTCAAATAGATCCACGCTGCTCATTCCAATCCGCGCGTAATGGTGAGTGGGGAAGGCGGCGAATCGGTGCCAAATTGGTCGGCTCCATGAGTCGCACGCCAATGGAAAAGCTTACCGTGCCTAAGGTTGTACGTTTTCCGATAGCGGGCTGTAGAGAGCGAAAGATCGGCGAATATTGTGGTTCGGCACTCCTAAACTGGCCGTGTGCCCACATCCGACCCCCTCAGAATTGCGGATGTCTCTGCCGACGTCGCCCTGTTGGCCGGTGGCGGCACGGCCATTCTGTTGCAAATCGCGCACCCTGCTGTTGGTCGTGCGGTGGCTGAGCACAGCGACTTTGCGCGGCGCCCCTTGGATCGCCTCAACGGCACCCTCACGTATCTCTATGTCACGGTGTATGGCACGCCGGAGGAGGCTGCCGAGGTTGCGCGGCGGGTGGGTGCGGCTCATCGTCCGGTGCGGTCGGAGAGTTACGATGCCCGCGATCCCGCTCTGCAACTCTGGGTAGCTGCCACGCTCTATGACACGGCAATGCGGGTTCGTGAAGCCGTTTTTGGTCCGCTGCGCGAGGAAGATGCCGAAGCTCTACTCGCTGACTACGCGGTGATTGCGACTGCGCTCGGGGTTCCGCGTGCGCTGTGGCCTGCCGACCGGCCGGCATTCGCCCGCTACTGGAACGAGAGCCTGGCCTCGTTGAGCGTCACGGACGCGAGCCGAGGAGTCGCCGAACAGTTGCTGCATCCGACTGGTGGGCCGTGGTGGTTACGGTCATCGATGCCCCTCGTGCGCGTACTCACGGCCGGGTTTCTCAGTGCCGAGCTGCGCGATGCCTATGCGCTCCCCCACAGCCAGAAACGTTTCGACCGGATCATGCGGGTCTCCCGTACCGTGTATCCGCGTCTCCCGCAGTGGGTGAGGTTCGCGGCGCAACGGCGCTACCTCGCTCAGTTCCGGCGTTCAACCGCTAACGGTGCTGCCGCACTCTAGGCGAGAACGAACTCCACCGTTCCGCTAGCGATGTCGGCGGTCACGAGCCGTGCTCGCACCGTCGAGCCGGCCGAGACTGTGCCCTCAATGCGGGCGGTAATAACCGGATCTGCGATCTGGATGATGCCGCCACCAGCGCGCTCCGAAACGACCGTTGCATCAAACTCGTCTCCCACTCGCGCGCTCAAGAGTGCTGCCTCTATGGCATTGACCGAGGAACGATCCAATTGCGAGGCTAGTGAGCTTGTGCGCGCCATGATCTTGGGTAGTTCTGGGAGAGCTTTGCGCACCCACTTGGGCACACGGCGGTCAGAGATGATGGCTTCACAGGCGACGAGCACGAAACGATCGACGAGGCGGCGTAGCGGTGCCGTCGCGTGGGCATACGGTGCGGCGACCGCAGCTTGAATGGTTTCTTCGGGGTGTTCGCCGTCGAATACCGTGTACCCGGCTCCCCTGAAGAGTGATGTGGCGGCATGAATCGCGGCGAGCGCACGGGGATCGCTGTGGTCAAGGGCGCGCAGATACTCGCCATAGTTCTGGTTCTCGGGCCATGGGCATCCAAGACTGGCAACTTGGCGGCGAAACTGGTCGAGCGTTTCAGTGTCGGGTGCTGGCATTGTGCGCAAGATTCCCACGTTGCCTTCGAGCATGATGCGCGCGGCTTCCATGCCCGTCATGAGGGACACGTGAGCGTTGTACTGCTCGACGGGCAGCGGGCTGCGCCGCTCAAGAACATACGTGCCATCAACGAGCATTACTTCTTCGTCTGGACGGTTGAGACTTGCCCCGCCCCGCTCACGCTCGAGCTCGGCGCGCAGCCGGCCGAATTCGGGCAGCAACGATAGTGACTCATCAGCGAGTTCATTGTCGAGCAGATCTTGTACTTCGTCATAGTTGTATTGGCGACGGTTTCGTACGCGGGCACGCACCAGAGTTGTCGCGGTGACCTCACCCCTAGCATCCAAGTCAAAGGTCCAGACGAATGCTGGTCGTGTGGCACCGGCGAGCAACGACGCAGCGTTTTCGCTGATCACTGTGGGATGCAGCGGAATCCGGCCATCCGGCGCATACAGGGTTTGTCCACGCTTTCGAGCCTCCGCATCCACCGCCGAACCCGGCCACACAAAAGCGGGGACCTCGGCAATCGCATACAGCACCCGCAGTGTCTCGCCCGTGCGCTCGAGATAGAGCGCCTGATCAAGATCGGTCGCACCCTCTGGATCGATCGTGGCGAAGGGAATGTCGGTCAGATCAAGTTCTGGTGGCTCATACGCTGCGACGGCAGCCTCAGCCGCTTCTTCGACTTCAGCACTGAACCCGGTCGGCAGTGTGAGTTCTACCCGAACCTGCACGAGCGCTGCGGCAAGCGCGTCATCGGTGTCGTGCGGTCGAACGCGCGGAACGACAAGCCGCACTTCTCCGTGCGCCATGGTGCCCGAATAGTCGTGACTTTCGGAATCAAAGTTTCTCAATGGGAGCAATCTTGATCAGCAGACGCTTCCGTCCGGCGGTATCGAATTGAACATCGGCGATGCTCTTCGGGCCGTTGCCGGTCACCTGATTTACCGTGCCATCACCGAAATCAGTGTGACGGATGCGGTCGCCAGCCGCCAGAGTGAGATCACCATTGTCGCGAACCGTTGCTGTAATCGCATTGGCCCACTCGGTCTTTGCGCGCGGCGGTGCCGGAGGCAATCCACCAGACGCCGCTTCGCGAAGCGAGCTGGACCATGAGCCTCCGCCGCCGCCGTTGCCACGCCGCGCGTTGAGCGCCCGAGATTGGGGTCCGCCTCGTGAGTTCGACATGCCCGGAGACTGTTTCCACTCGATAAGGTCGGCCGGAATTTCTTGCAGGAAGCGACTCGGCATCGCAACGTTGACCTCGCCAAACTGGGCGCGGGTCATCGCAAGCGAAAGGAAGAGCCTCTTGCGCGCTCGTGTAATTCCGACATAGAAAAGTCGACGTTCCTCTGCTGGGCCGCCTGGCTCATTCGCCGACATGCGGTGCGGGAGGAGATCTTCTTCAACGCCGGTCAAGAATACGGCGTCGTATTCGAGTCCCTTTGCGGTGTGCAGCGTCATGAGGGAAACGGTTCCGCTGGAATCGTCGAGGTCATCGGCCGCGGCGACAAGTGAGACCTCGGTGAGGAAGTCCAGAAGAGTTCCGTCGGGATTGTTCTTTCCGAACTCCTTCGTGACCGCGATCAACTCATCGACGTTCTCGGCGCGAGCCTCATCCTGCGGGTCAAGCGATGCGCGCAACGCGCGAACATAGCCTGAACGATCCAAAAGTTCATTAAGGATGTCGGCAGGCTTAGCCGTTTCGACCTTCGCCATAACGTCATCAAGAAGTCGGGCAAGGTCAATAATTGCTTTCGTTACCTTCGGGCCGAGCCCTAGTTCGGCGGCATTGCGCATCGCATCCCGCAGGGTTACGCCCCGGTCATCCGCCCACGCCTGCAGCGCGGCTTCGGTCGCCGGACCAATGCCGCGCTTCGGGGTATTCATGATTCGACGCAGCGCCAGCGGATCTGCCGGGTTCGCGACCGCAATCAGGTAACCAAACGCATCTTTGATTTCCGCACGCTCATAGAACTTCGTTCCGCCGAGCACCCGGTACGGCAGAGCTGCCCGGATGAAGATCTCTTCAAGGGCACGCGTCTGCGAGTTGGTGCGATAGAAGACCGCGACGTCTTTGTACGCAACGCCTTCGTCGTGCAGCTTCTGAATCTCATCCGCAATGAATTGCGCTTCATCATGACCCGAATAACCGGTGAAGCCGACAATCTTGTCGCCCTCACCGATCGTCGTGAAGAGCTTCTTGTCTTTGCGATCGAAGTTGTTCGAGATCACCGCATTGGCGGCATCCAAAATCGTCTGCGTCGAGCGATAGTTCTGTTCAAGCAGAATCACTGTCGAGCGGGGAAAGTCTCGCTCGAATTCAACAATGTTGCGGATGTCGGCTCCGCGGAACGCATAAATGGACTGGTCGCTGTCGCCGACCACGGTCAGCGACGCGGCCTCCGCTTCAGCGCCGGTGCTGCTGCCCTGCACGAGCATGCCCTGCGACGATTCAAACTGTTCAGGGGCTGGTGGTCTCGTGAGCTCGCGAATCAGCGAGTACTGAGCGTGGTTGGTGTCCTGATATTCGTCGACCAGGATGTGCTTGAAGCGGCGCTGGTAGGTGGCCGCGATGTGCGGAAACGCCCTAAACAGGTACACGGTTTGGCCAATGAGGTCGTCAAAGTCGAAAGCGTTGGCGTCGCTGAGTCCACGCGTGTAGCGCCGGAAGACTTCAAGGAACTTCTTCTCCGCCGGGTCGCTCATGTTGGCATCGCGAGCAAAACCGTCAACGTCGGTTAGCTCATTTTTGAGCTGAGAGATGCGGTTCGCCGCCTTGCTGACCGTCAACCCATACATGTCGGCGTCGAGCTCTTTGAGGATCCGCTTGAGTAGGGCCTTGCTGTCGGCAGAGTCGTAAATGGTGAAGTTTTTGGAGAACCCGAATGCTTCAGCTTCCCGACGCAAAATGCGCACGCAGGCGGAGTGGAAGGTGGAAATCCACATTCCCTCGGCGGTGTTGCCCACAATTGCCGCGACACGTTCGCGCATCTCGGCCGCAGCCTTGTTGGTAAAGGTGATCGCCAGAATCTGGCTCGGCCAGGCCTCTCTCGAGCGCAGCAGCCCCGCAATTCGGCGAGTGAGAACGCTCGTTTTTCCCGAGCCGGCGCCGGCAACAATCAGCAACGAGGGGCCACGATATTCGACCGCTTCACGCTGACGAGGGTTGAGCCCATCAAGCAGCGGGTCACGAACGGAATCGCCGTCTGCAGAACGGCCAGGGTCAGAGGGGTCAAAAACTGTCGTCATGGCTCCTCGACTCTACCCGCGCGCGGTGACGGCGAGGTCGGGTTGGTCGGCGAATACTCCGTCGAGACCGGAATCCATGAGGGTGCGGAACTCGCCGCGCCAGTCGCCAAACTTCTCGGGCTGTTTGCTTGAGCGATAGTTCTTCGGCAGAAAACGGTTCTCGGCTCGCAGAGTCCAACAAAATACGAGGAGCCCCGCGCTGTGAGCTCGCGAAACTAAGTCATTAGTCCCGGTGAGGTTTCCGGTGAGGTCCTTGGTCATGAGCATCTTCTTGTCGACACTGATTCCGTCAACCTCGCTCGCCAGCTGGGCTAGCCCGTCAGCAGTCAAGTGCTCGGCATAGTTGCGCGCTTGAGCTCCAAAACGCGCAATCAAGTCCGATGGCGCTCCACTACTTTCGAGCAAGAACACGAGCTTGCCGGGAATGCCTCGATCGCGGATGCGGTGCAGAACGCTCTGTTCGAATGATTCGATGATCAGGTTGTCTGCTGTCGCCCACTCGCTCACCTCTCTGGCGAAGAGTTCGTCGAGCGGCAGGCCAATCGACTCAAAGTAGCTCGCATGCTTGATCTCGGCCACGACTCGCAGTTGGCGTCGCTGTGCTTCGGGGTGCTGTTTCACAATTTCCAGCAGATCGCTCAGCCGCAGGATCGGTTCGGTGTCGTTGTACGCGACGTTCGCTGGGCGAATCTCCGGCAGGCGTTCGCGGGCGCGCAGGGTGGCGAGTTCGGCCCACGTGAAATCCTCGGTAAACCAGCCCGTCATCACTGTGCCATCGATCGTCTTTGACGTTCGGCGATCCGCAAACTCCGGATGATCAGCGACGTTGGTCGTTCCCGAGATCTCGTTCTCGTGCCGCAACACCAGCACGCCGTCACGGGTCGCGACAATGTCAGGCTCTACGGCATCCGCTCCCAGGGTGAATGCGAGATCGTAGGCGGCTCTGGTGTGTTCTGGGCGGTAGCCGCTGGCTCCGCGATGCCCGATCACAAGGGGGCTGGTGGTGGTGCTCATCGAGTCAAGAATATGCCGAAGTGCACCTGCGACTAATATTTAGGTATGCCCGAATGCGCGTCGTGCTCTGCACCAGTGCGGCCGGAGTGGAAGTTCTGTGTCTATTGCGGTGAACCCACCTCGGCAGATGCAGTGCGCCCTGCCCCGATTGTGGCCCCTCGCACTAATCCCGTCGCGATCCTCGCTCTCGCCCTGGCAGTGATTGGTGGGGCTCCGGCCCTAATCTTTGGGCACGTGGCGATCCGGCAGATTCGTGAGACCGGCGAGCGTGGACTGCTGATCGCTCGCATCGCTACCGTTCTCGGTTACGTCTGGCTTGTCGTCTGGGGCATCGTGTTGTACTCCCTGCTCACCAATGGCCGCTAGCGTTTCGGGAGCAACGGAGGGTTGGGAACCCGCCAGGCGCCTCCCACTGAAGTGGGGTCGCTATAACGACCGCTACTTTGTTGGCCTCGTGTTGATCATTGCCGGCGCACTGCACCTCCAGGGAGCCAACAACTACACCCTGATCATCCTGCTCATCGGCACAACGTCAACGGCGGTGGGCTGGTCGATTATGCCGTCGAGAGGATGGCGACGGATGATCGTGGTGCTGCCCACGATTACCCAAATCTGGCTCATGCTTACTGGCCCGATGTCGATGTGGACACTCACGATCCCTGTGCTGTGTTGGTTGATCGTTCGGCATCGGCCCCTTGTGTCGTATCTGGCTCTGGCTCTCCCCATTGCCAACGGCATCATCCTTCCTCGGTTCTATCAGGAGTACTCCTCCATGCCTGAGGCGCTCGCAATCTCGGCGGTGGTCGTCGTTGCTGCCGCGTGGCTCGCCCGAGCGATCGCTCACAGCGCAGCATCGCGGCGTTGAAACCCGGCATTTCTCAGCAAATTCCGGTAGTTTTATCGTGTGTCACTAACGTGTGACGCCACACCAAACAGAGGAATCATGGCACTCAATAACCCCGCTTTCTCCCGCGATGCTGCGTTTAGCTCGCGCGGCGGAGTCGCCGTAGCGAACCAGGTATCCAACCAGCAGCTCAACGACATGTACAACCAGGAGTCGGCCCCCGCCTCCAGTGATGTCATGACCGTTGAAGACACGATTGCCAAGACCGTTGGAGCCTTCGCGCTCCTGCTCGTCGGTGCAGCTATCGGCTGGATCGCCGACATGCCGCTGCTCTGGATCGGCGCCGGGCTCGTGGGCTTCGTACTCGCCCTCATCAACATCTTTAAGAAGCAGCCATCTGGCGCACTCGTGCTCGCGTACTCCGCGGTTGAGGGTGTCTTCGTCGGCGGCATCTCGCGGTTCTACGAAAATGCTTTTGACGGCGTCGTCACGCAGGCTGTGATTGCGACAATCGTTGTTGTCGGCGTCACGCTCGCACTCTTCGCTAGCGGCAAGATCCGAGCATCGAAGAAGGCCACGAAGGTCTTCATGATTGCGATGATCGGCTATGTCGTCTTCTCGCTCGTGAACGTTGTGATGATGCTCACCGGTGCCACCGATAACGCCTTCGGGCTTCGCAGTGCTGAAATTTTCGGCATCCCTTTCGGCCTCATTCTGGGTGTGCTCGTCGTAATCATGGCGGCATATTCTCTCGTTCTCGACTTCGACTTCATCCAGAAGGGTGCCGCCAATGGTGCACCCCGCGTCTTCGGCTGGAAGGGTGCCTTCGGCATCATGGTCACCGTAATCTGGCTGTACCTCGAATTGCTGCGCATGTTCGCGCTCACTCGCGACTAGCAATAGCCGTAGAGCAACGACAAAGCCCCCGTCACCTCGGCATTAGCCGGGTGACGGGGGCTTTGTCGTTAGCGGGCTATTCCCACTCAATCGTTCCTGGGGGCTTCGACGTGACGTCGAGAACCACGCGGTTCACGCCATCCACCTCATTGGTGATGCGGTTAGAAATCTTCGCGAGCACGTCATACGGCAACCGAGTCCAGTCGGCGGTCATCGCATCCTCAGATGAGACCGGGCGCAACACGATTGGGTGACCGTAGGTGCGACCATCGCCCTGCACTCCCACCGAACGAACATCGGCGAGAAGCACGACCGGGCACTGCCAGATCGTGTCATCGAGGCCAGCAGCGGTCAGCTCGGCGCGCGCAATCGCGTCGGCCTTGCGCAGTAGTTCAAGACGCTCGAAAGTGACTTCACCGATAATGCGGATGCCGAGACCGGGGCCAGGGAATGGCTGGCGGCCAACAATGACCTCCGGCAATCCCAGCTCGCGACCGATCGCGCGGACCTCATCCTTGAACAGTGTGCGCAGTGGCTCGACCAGGTCGAACTGCAAATCTTCGGGGAGCCCACCAACGTTGTGGTGGCTCTTAATGTTGGCGGTTCCGGTTCCTCCGCCACTTTCGACGACATCCGGGTACAGAGTTCCCTGCACGAGGAACTTCACGGTCTCGTCGCTGCCCTGTGTTTCGAGCACGAGTGCCTCAGCAGCATTCTCGAAGCTGCGAATGAACTCGCGGCCGATGATCTTGCGCTTCGTCTCGGGGTCAGTGACTCCGGCGAGAGCATCCATGAACTGGTCAACAGCATCGACGGTGACAAGGCGCACACCGGTCGAGGCGACGTAGTCCTCTTCGACTTGGCGGCGCTCATCCTGACGCAGCAAGCCGTGGTCAACGAAGATGCAGACAAGTTGATCGCCAACAGCCTCGTGCACAATCGCGGCAGCGACAGCAGAGTCAACTCCACCCGAAAGGCCACAAATGACGCGTGCCGAACCTACCTGCTCACGGATGCGCGCGACCTGCTCAGCGATCACATTTCCGCTGTTCCAGTCAGCAGGGATCCCCGCAGCATCGTGCAAGAAGTTCTCAAGCACGCTCTGGCCGAATTCGGAATGCTTCACCTCAGGGTGCCACTGCACTCCATAAAGTCCGCGCTCCTTGCTCGCGAACGCGGCAACCGGGGTCGCTTCGCTACTGGCAAGAACATCAAAACCGGCTGGCGCTTCCGTCACAGCGTCGCCGTGGCTCATCCAGACCGTCTGCTTGTTCGGCTGCTCGCCCAAGAGTGAACCGCCGTCGCCCTGAACCGTCATGTCGGTGGCGCCATATTCACGCAACCCGGTCTTGGCGACGGTGCCGCCGAGCTGACGGGCCATAACCTGAAAGCCATAGCAAATACCGAAGACAGGAATGCCGAGCTGCAGGATGCCCGGGTCGAGGTCGGGCGAACCCGGCTCATAGACACTCGACGGTCCACCGCTCAGCACGATGCCGGCCGGATTCTTGGCGGCGATCTCTGCCGCAGTGATGGTGTGAGGAACAATCTCGCTATACACGTTCGCCTCGCGCACGCGACGTGCGATCAGCTGGGCGTACTGCGCGCCGAAGTCAACAACGAGAACGGGGCGAGCGTTCGTGTCTGCGGAAGTGGCCGAGGAATCGGTCATGCGGAAGCCTTTGCGGAGTCAGCGCCCGCCGCTTTCACGGCTGCAGCGGATTCAATACGGGCAAGTTTCGCTTCAACGAAACGAGGAACCTGGCGCTCAAGAAAGAACGACAGAAGCGGAATAACACCACCAAGGGCGATGTACAAGAACCGCAAGAACGAGAAACGCGACAGGCGCCAGAGCACAAAGTCAGCGGCAACATAAAAGACGTAAAGCCAGCCGTGAACAATCAGGATGATCGTCGACACGTTGATGCCCTGCACCAACTCTTTCGGCGTGAGTGTGACAAACCCTGCCGGGCCGTTCAGCTCGATGTCTCCACCGAGCCCATAACGGAACACCATCATGAGGCAGAGCACAAGCAAGAAGCTGCCAGTAATGATCGACGAGACCTTGTAGAAAGACAGGGTGCGACGAATGCGCGGAAAATCAGAAAGCCGGGGACCAAGAGCCATAGCTCTAGTCTACGGCCGCGTCGGGCTCCAACTCTTCGCGCTCTTCTTCCCACACATCTCGCACGAGGCGGTACCACAGGAAGACGGCGAAGCCAGCGAAGACAACCCACTCGACGGCATAGAACACGTTGAGCAGATTGAGGGAAACCTCTGTCGACGGTGGCGGTGAATCGATGGCCTCGAGCCCGGCGGGTGCGTCAAAACTGACGACGTAGCCACCATAGGTTCCCGCCGGAACGTCCTCCCACAGATTGACCAGCTCCGACACCGCGAGGGCGCTGCGCACTCCCGACTCGAAATCGGACTGTTGCGGTGACTCGGTTGGCAGCAGACGGCCGGTGAACGTCGACTGAGGCGACGAAGCCTCCAGTTGAGCAATGGCGGATGCCGCAGCATCCAGAGAAGGAGCCCACCCGAGCGCGATAGCGATGCTTGCCCCACTCTGCTCAACGCCATGACCTACGACCCAGTAACCCATACCGGCGGTGTTGCGCCGTTCCGAAAGCACCACGTAGTCGCCAGCCACGAGCTCTGCACTGAAGCTCACCGATTGACCGGTCGTGGCCGACGCCAAAGGATCTTGAGCCTTCGCCACTGAATCGAGGGCGACAAGGCTCTCACTCTGTTGCTCGGTGATCTCGCCGCCTTCAAGGCTCCGGCTGAGCTGCCACTGGCCAAGCGCGGCGAAACTAGACGCTATGACCAGCGCGAGCACGAGAGCACCAATCCAGCGCGGGCGACGTGCAATCTGCCACATCGTTGCTGGCGCTACCGGCGCAGCCGCCACTGGTGTCGTGCCTTGTGCTCCTGGCGCAGAATCCGTCGTACTCACTCGCTAACGATATCTGGTGCTTCGAGCCTCACCCGATCAGCCGACTCATCATCTGGCTGCTTCTGGCTCGCAAGTTCCGCCTCAACCCGCTGGAGATAGCGCTCGACTTCAACCGTTGTCTTCGCGGAGTCCCACCCCAATACATTCGCCATGAGCTCTGCCGCGACCGGGGCCGCCGACACGCCACGGTCCCATGCCTCAATCGATATACGAGTGCGACGAGCCAACACGTCGTCGAGGTGGAGCGCACCCTCGTGGCTGGCCGCATAAACAACTTCGGCCGCAATGTAGTCATCGGCGCCCGGGAGTGCCTCTGCCAGTTTCGGGTTGCTACGAACAAGTTCGAGCACTTCAGTGGCGAGCACTCCGTACCGATTGAGAAGGTGCTCAACGCGAGAGCGGTGAAGACCAAAGGTGCGGGCGAGAGTGGAGCGTTTGTTCCACGCAGCCCGATACCCTTCAGCGCCGAGCAGCGCGACATCTTCGGTGATGCTCGGGGAGATCCTGCCATCGAGCGCATCCACCGCGGCATCCACGGCATCCTTCGCCATGATTCGATAGGTCGTCCATTTACCGCCAGCGACAACAACGAGCCCTGGAACGCTGTGAGTCACAATGTGCTCGCGGCTGAGCTTGGAGGTCAGGTCTGACTCTCCCGCGAGCAGAGGCCGCAATCCGGCAAATACACCCTCGACGTCGTCGCGAGTCAGCGGCACGGCGAGCACTTTGTTGACGCGTTCAAGTAAATAGTCGATGTCGGCTGCGGTAGCCGCCGGGTGCGCTTTGTCAAGATCCCAGTCGGTGTCTGTCGTTCCGATGAGCCAGTGCCGGCCCCACGGAATGACGAAAAGAACGCTCTTTTCCGTGCGCAGCAGTAGGCCGAGTTTCGACTGGAACCGATCGCGAGGCACGACCAAGTGAACGCCTTTAGACGCCCTCACTCTGAACTGTCCACGCTCACCGACCATTGCTTGAGTGTCATCAGTCCACACGCCGGTCGCATTCACCACCTGCTTAGCGCGGATCTCGAACTTCTCGCCGGTCTCAAGATCGTGCGCCATGACTCCGACTACGCGCTCGCCGACTTTCACGAAATTCTCGACCCGAACTCGGTTCGCCACGTGGGCGCCATAGAAGCTTGCGGTGCGCGCGAGCGTTGAGACATATCGTGCGTCGTCGACTTGGGCATCGTAATAAGTGAGCCCGCCGCGGAAGGCATCCGAGCGCAGGCTCGGTGCCGCTCGTAACATTTGCTGTCGTGTCAGGTGCCGGTGATGCGGAACGCCGGGAGGTCGTCCCCCGGAGTAACTGAGGATGTCGTACAGCAACATTCCCGCACCGATATATAGCCGCTCGAAGATCGGCTTCGTCACGGGATAGAGAAAACGCACCGGGCGCACGAGATGAGGTGCAATCCGTTGCAAGAGCAATCCGCGTTCCTTGAGAGCTTCGCGAACGAGTCGAAAGTCGAGCTGCTCCAAATAGCGGATGCCGCCGTGCACTAACTTCGACGATCGACTTGACGTGCCAGAAGCCCAGTCGCGGGCCTCAACCATGCCGACGTTCAACCCGCGCGTCGCAGCATCCAGCGCACTGCCCGTGCCGACGATGCCGCCACCGATCACGAGAATGTCGAGTTCGTTTTCACGAAGCGCGGCGATTGCACTCGCGCGCTGTTCTGCGCTCAGTGCTGCTGTCTGGGATTTCGCTTGGGGTTTAGCCATTCATAAATCCTCTTGCGTGCGGCTGATCTCTGGCTGTGAACGTGTTGCCGCAGCGCTCACCGTGACTGCGCGTTACAGGGTGTTGTAGGGAGCCACAACGACGTCGACCCGCTGGAACTCTTTCAGGTCGGAGTAGCCAGTTGTTGCCATTGAGCGACGCAGGGCACCAATCAGGTTGGACTGGCCATTCGGGTGCGACGACGGTCCGTTGAGGATTTCGGCGAGAGGCGCGAGCTGGCCAACCTCGACACGATTGCCGCGAGGGAGCTCGGAGTGGTGCGCTTCTTGACCCCAGTGGTATCCGCCGCCCGGGGCATCCGTAGCGCGCGCAAGTGTGCTGCCAAGCATGACGGCATCGGCACCGACCGCAATTGCTTTCACAATGTCGCCGCTTGTGCCGAGTCCGCCATCGGCGATCACGTGAACGTAGCGGCCGCCGGACTCATCCATGTAGTCACGGCGTGCACCAGCAACGTCGGCGACTGCGGTTGCCATGGGAGCGTGGATGCCCAGGCTCGAGCGTGTGGTGCTTGCCGCACCGCCGCCGAAGCCGACGAGCACTCCGGCAGCACCGGTGCGCATGAGGTGGAGTGCTGCGGTGTAACTAGCAGCACCACCGACGATGACGGGAACATCGAGTTCGTAAATGAACTCTTTAAGGTTGAGGGGTTCGCTTGACTTAGATACGTGCTCAGCGCTCACGGTCGTGCCGCGGATGACGAACAGGTCGACGCCAGCATCAAGAACTGTCTGGTGGAGTTCTTTCGTGCGCTGTGGGCTGAGTGCTCCAGCGACGGGCACTCCGGCTTCACGGATTTCGGCGAGACGCTGAGTGACGAGTTCTGGTTTGATCGGCTCGGCATAGAGCTGCTGCATGCGCGCCGTTGCCTGATCGGCCGGCAGGTGACGGATCTCTTCGAGCACTGGCTCGGGGTTCTCATAACGGGTCCAGAGACCTTCGAGGTCGAGCACTCCAAGCCCGCCGAGCTTGCCCATCGTGATCGCGGTCGCTGGTGATACAACGGAGTCCATGGGAGCCGCGATAACGGGGATATCAAAGGTGTAGGCGTCAATCGTCCAGCTCACCGACACATCACGAGGATCACGCGTTCGGCGCGACGGCACGATAGCGATGTCATCAAAGGAGTAGACGCGGCGAGCGCGCTTGGCGCGGCCAATCTCGAAATCATTCACTGCTCTAGCCTACCCGGCCAGCGATTGACAGCCATTGAACAAACGTTTAGTTTATTAAACATGCGTTCAAGAGTCGATGATTCCACCACCAAAGCGCGCATCCGCGACGCCGCGATTCGACTCATCGGGCAGAACGGGTTCGCCGCGACAAGCGCCCGCGCTGTCGCGACTGAAGCAGGAGTGAGCGCCGGCCTCGTCATCCACCACTTTGGAAGCATGCGCGAGCTCAAAGCCGCGTGCGATGACTTCATCATCAGCGAGGTCACCCACCGCAAAGCCGGTCTCGGCGAAGGAGACATCAGTGCGGCAGTCAGCGAGTGGTACGCCGACCTCCCCAAATTCGAGCCGTGGCTCAACTATCTAGGCCGCCTCTTCACCGACGATTCTGTCGCCGGGGCAGACCTTTTCGACCGCTTCGTCGCCATGTCCCACACCATGCTCCTTGAGGGAGTTGCCAGCGGAGCCGTCACGCCAAGCGCCGACGAACACGCCCGCGCCATACTGCTCGTCACCCACAGCCTGTCGACTCTCACGCTGCAAAGTCACATCGCCCGCAGTCTCGGCAGCGGGCAACTCAGTCTCGACAGTCTCAGCCGCATGGGCAATGCTGCCCTCGAGCTCTATACCCACGGCATCTACACCGACAGCACGGCCCTTGATGCGTCCCGCGCCGCTTCGCACGCCGCCTCGCAAGCCGCATCACCGCCACCGCGACACGTGCATGACCCGGATGCGGATCCTCCGGCCAGCGAGGCTCCCTCCAGCACGCACACCCCCTCAACGACTCCCTCCTAGGAAGGACCGGGCTCCGCCCCACCCATGACCTACGCCATAGAAACTCAGGCGCTCACCAAGCGTTACGGCAAAAACACTGCCCTCGACGGTGTGGATCTCGCCGTAGAAACCGGCAGCGTGTTCGGCATGATCGGCCCCAATGGTGCCGGCAAGACGACCGCGATGCGGCTACTGCTCGACATCATTCGCCCCACCTCCGGCAGCGCAACCGTGCTCGGCCAGTCCCCCATCGCTGGTGGTGCTGCATTGCGCCGCGACATCGGATTCCTCCCGGGCGAACTTCTCCTCGAGGGCCGCGTCACTGGTCGCTCACTGCTCAAGCACTACGCCGAAATCAGCGGCCGCGTTGCGCCAGGCCGCATCGACTCGCTCGCTGAACGGCTGGGGCTCGACCTCACCCGCCACGTGCGGACCCTCTCCAAAGGCAACAAGCAGAAGCTCGGCCTCGTGCAGGCGTTCATGCATGAGCCCAAGCTGCTCGTACTCGACGAACCAACGAGCGGTCTCGATCCGCTCGTGCAACAAGAATTCCTCTCGATGGTGCGCGAAGCCCAACACAAAGGCCAAACCGTGTTCCTCAGCTCTCACGTCTTGAGCGAAATCCAGAACGCTGCCGATCAAGTCGCGGTGCTCCGCAACGGCACCGTGGTGAAAGTTGGTGACGTCGCCAGCCTGCGAGCGAGCGCCATCCGTCGTGTCGTCATCGACTTCACGGATGCCGCAGCCGACGACATCCGCACCGCCTTGCTTGCCCTGCCGCAACTCGACAACCTCACCGTCGCTGATGGCGAGCTGATTCAGGTCACTGGCACCGTCGAGGGACACATCGACGCTCTCGTCAAGACCATCGCCCCCTTCCACGTGGTCGACCTGCGGGTGGAAGAGCAAGATCTCGAATCGTCGGTTATCGACCTCTACTCGAATGAGGCAAACAAATGAGCGAGAACATGACCCGCAGTATTTTGCCCCTCACGCGCCGCAACCTTGCGGACTCGTGGCGAGGGCTACTGGGCTGGACGGCAGGAATCACGGGAGCCATATTTCTTTACGTGCCGCTCTACTCCTCATTCTCGGGCGACAACGCGGGCTTTGACGAAGTAATCAAATCCCTCCCCGAAGGCCTAGCGAGCACTCTCGGCTTCGAAGACCTCACAAGCGGAGCTGGCTACGTGCAGGCGACATTCCTTGGCCTGATCGGATTCGTCCTCTTCACCATCGCCGCCACGCTCTGGAGCTCGGCGGCGATTGCGGGCGACGAAGAATCCGGTTCGCTCGAACTCACCCTTGCCCACAGTGTCTCCCGTGTGCAGATCATGGTCGAGCGCAGTCTCGGTGTCATCCTGCGACTGCTGTGGCTCAGTGTCGTTTCGGCGCTACTAATTCTCGCGCTCAACGACTCCTCCGGGATCGACCTTGAGCCTGCCCGTGTGATCGGCGGATGCTTGGCGCTGTTCGGCTTGGGAGTGCTCGCGGCCAGCTGTGGGCTCGCCGTTGGCGCCATCACGGGCCGTCGGAGTTTTGCCTCTGCGGCGGCAGCCGGAATCGCCCTGCTCGGGTACATCCTCAACTCACTCGGCAACCAAAGCGCAGACGTCGAATGGCTGCACAACCTCTCGCCGTACCACTGGGCGTTCGGCAACTCTCCACTGAGCGAGGGAGCCGACTGGGGCTCCCTCGGGCTCATCTTCGGCATCTCCGCCGTCGTGCTCGTGCTCGGCGGAGTCGTCTTCAACCGTCGCGACGTCTCCGCCTAGCGGCGCGCGCTGAGGTTCTAGCGACGGTAGTTCGGTGCCTCAACAACCATCTGGATGTCGTGGGGATGCGATT
The DNA here is from genome assembly GCF_053580035.1 of Rhodoglobus sp. Classification (NCBI taxonomy): domain Bacteria; kingdom Bacillati; phylum Actinomycetota; class Actinomycetes; order Micrococcales; family Microbacteriaceae; genus Rhodoglobus; species Rhodoglobus sp. The sequence goes on from NZ_JBMDVL010000001.1 coordinate 1,063,108, forward strand.
CTTTCAGCCCGGCGGCAGTGATCCGCACGAACTTGCCCTTCGTTTGCAGCTGATCGATAGTGCGGGCACCCGTGTAGAACATCGACTGGCGGAGGCCGCCGAGCAACTGGTACATCACCGTGGAGACGGGGCCGCGATAGGGGACCTGGCCTTCGATGCCCTCGGGGATCAGCTGGTCGTCGGAAGGAACATCCGCTTGGAAGTAACGGTCACGCGAGTACGAGGTCTTCTTGCCTCGTGTTTGCATCGCACCGAGTGAACCCATGCCGCGATAGCTCTTGAACTGTTTTCCATTAAGGAAGATGAGATCACCAGGGCTCTCATCGGTACCAGCAAGCAGAGAACCAAGCATGACAGTGTCTGCCCCGGCTACGAGTGCCTTGGCAATATCTCCGGAGTACTGAAGGCCACCGTCGGCGATCACCGGGATTCCGGCTGGTCGAGCGGCCAACGATGCCTCGTAGACGGCCGTAACCTGTGGAACCCCGACACCAGCAACAACGCGGGTAGTGCAGATCGAGCCGGGCCCGACACCAACCTTCACGGCATCGACACCCGCGTCGATAAGTGCCTGCGCTCCGGAACGTGTAGCGACGTTGCCGCCGATCACGTCAATAGCGTCGAAGGAGGAATCAGCTTTCATCCGTCGGACGATGTCGATGACTCCAGCTGACTCACCATTTGCGGTGTCAACGACAATCACATCGACGCCGGCATCGCGGAGTCGCTCAGCACGTTCCCACGCATCACCGAAGAAACCGATGGCTGCGCCAACTCGGAGTCGACCTTCGTCATCTTTTGTCGCGTTGGGGTACTGGTCGGTCTTCTCAAAGTCTTTGACAGTAATGAGGCCGATGAGCTTGCCGCTGTCGTCAACGAGCGGCAGCTTCTCAATCTTGTGCTGATTGAGGAGTGCAATAGCGCCGTCGCGGTCGATACCGACCGGGGCGGTAATGAGGGGCATCACCGTCATAACATCGCGCACCAGCGTTGAGTCCATGTCCTCTGGTTCGATGAAACGCATGTCGCGGTTGGTGACGATTCCCACGAGGGTTCCGTCCTCCTCGATTACGGGTACTCCCGAAATTCGGAACTGACCGCACAAAGCATCAACTTCCGCAAGGGTGGCTTGTTGCGTAGTTGTTACCGGATTGGTAATCATGCCGGATTCGCTGCGCTTGACCTTGTCAACGAAGGCGGCCTGATCGTCGATCGAGAGGTTGCGGTGAAGCACTCCGAGGCCACCATTTCGGGCCATCGCGATCGCCATTCTGGCCTCGGTGACGGTGTCCATTGCCGACGAAATGAGGGGCGAAGACAGCCGAATCCTGCGGGTAAGACGTGAACTGGTGTCAGCATCGCTCGGAATCACATCGGTGTGACCGGGTAAGAGCATCACGTCGTCGTAGGTGAGTCCGACAAAGCCGAAGGGGTCAGGCTGTTCCATGTTAAATCTTCCTTGCACCAGGAGCGTGAAACCGGCGATCTTGTGTTAAATCTGCGGCCAATCAATATTAACGGGTTTCCTGCGAGAACATTCCCCCGCATAATGGCTTCACCGCTTTGTACCTGACAAGCATTTGTATGTCAGACACAATCGGCCGGTGTCTTCAATGCCGTAGACACGTCAGAACCCGCGGGATTCTTGATCCCGGCTGGGTCCCTTCCTGGAGGTCCTGTGAACACAGCGGAATATCGCCGCACGCGGCGGAAAAATCGACGGGGAGTGCTCGTCGCACTCATCGTTGCTCTTTCCGCTGCCTTCTCTCTGATGGCCATGCCCGCCATGGCCGACGAGGTTAATGTCGACGAATACGACAACAGCATCATCGGTAACGTCAAACTCGAAAGTGTGCCTCTCGAAGGTGTGCTGCTCACCATCTCTGGTGGTGGCTACGAGGTTGAAGTTGAGACTGATGCTGATGGTCAATGGAAAGTTGGCGTACCCGACGGTGACGAGTTCAGCGTCACGCTAGATGAATCGACACTGCCAGACGGCATCGCAGTGATAGATGAGACTGGTGCAGACGACACCCCAAACGTTAAAGAAGCGATGATCGGCCCGAGTGGCTCGACAGTCATGAACTTCTTTATCGGGCGCGGTGAACGCAACGTCACCAGCTTCTTCGACCAGTTCGTCGAGCGCATTGTCAATGGCCTCAACTTCGGGCTCATGCTCGGACTTGCCGCAATTGGCATCTCGCTCGTCTACGGAACTACAGGTCTCTCCAACTTCGCTCACGCAGAAATGGTGACATTTGGCGCGGTGATGGCACTGATTGTGTCGGTCGACCTTGGTCAACCCGTCTGGTTTGCCATACCGATAGCGGTGTTATTGAGCGCCGGCTTTGGCTGGGCGCTCGACGCGGGTCTCTGGAAACCGTTGCGCAAGAAGGGCGTAGGAATCGTCCAGCTGATGATTGTCTCCATCGGCCTCTCGCTGGCACTTCGCTACACCTTCCAGTACTTCCGCGGTGGCGGAACCGAGCAACTGCCCGGCTCTGACTCCCCAGACATCCCCCTCTTCGGATCGGTGTCGCTCAGCCAGACCAACATGATCAGCATGGTTGTCAGCATCGTCGTGATCTGCATCTTCGCGTGGTGGTTGGTGAAGACCAAGATTGGTAAAGCTACTCGGGCCGTCTCCGACAACCCGTCATTGGCCGCCGCATCCGGTATCGATGTCGACCAGGTTGTTCGGGTCGTGTGGATCTTGGCAGCAGCAATGGCCGGTCTCGCTGGCGTGCTGTGGGCTTACTTCCGACCAGGAATCCGCTGGGACATGGGTGCGCAGATCCTGCTGCTCGTATTCGCGGCGGTCACCCTCGGTGGACTTGGCACAGCGTTCGGTGCCCTGGTTGGTTCGATCATCGTCGGAATCCTCGTTGAGACCTCGAGCCTCTTCATTCCATCCGACCTGAAGTATGTGGGTGCCCTAGTCGTGCTCATCGTCATCTTGTTGTTCAGACCTCAGGGCATCCTGGGTCGAAAAGAGAGAATAGGTTAGGGGCCGCTCATGGATATTCTGCAAATTCTCTCCAACACCGGGTCATCACTGATTGCACCAGCAACCATCGGATACGCCCTCGCGGCACTCGGTCTTGCTATGCACTTCGGTTTCACCGGACTGCTCAACATGGGTATGGCGGCCTTCATGGCCATCGGCGCCTATGGCTACGCGATCTCAATCCTCACCTTTGGTTTCCCGTGGTGGGGAGGCATGCTCGTCGGTGTCGGTGGCTCGCTCATTTTCGCCCTCATCCTCGGAATCCCCACGCTGCGTTTGCGCGGTGACTACCTCGCGATCGTGACGATTGCTGCTGCTGAAGTTGTGCGTCTGTTGTTCCTGACCACAACGTTCGACAAGTACACCGGCTCGGCCGATGGACTCAGCGGTTACCACGCCAGTTTCCGAGCGTTCAACCCGATCCCCGATGGCACCTACGGCTTCGGCCCGTGGGTGTACAACGCGAACGGCTGGTGGGTGCGCATCTTCGGAATCGTCATCCTTGCTCTCGCAGCACTCATCCTGTGGTCAGTCATGCGCAGCCCCTGGGGCCGCGTCATTAAGGGAATCCGTGAAGATGAAGACGCCGTGCGCGCCCTCGGAAAGAACGTGTTCTCCTACAAGCTGCAGTCGCTCATGCTCGGTGGTGTCTTCGGTGCAATGGGTGGAATCATTTACGCCCTCCCTGCCTCGGTGAACCCCGGTGTTTATGTGACGTCGCTGACGTTCTTCGTTTACACCGCACTACTGCTCGGTGGTGCTGCCACAATCTTCGGACCAATTATTGGTTCGGTGATCTTCTGGGGCGTTCAAACCCTGCTCAGCAACCTGCTTCCCGCTCTGGTCAACATCGGCGTGCTGCCGTTCATGACCACAACGCAGTCGCAGACGGTGCGTTTCATCCTTGTGGGTGTGGCGCTGATGTTGCTCGTGATCTATCGACCACAGGGCATCCTCGGCAATAAGAAGGAGCTGACCTTTGTCAAATAACGACACACCGGCTGCACCGGTACAACGCGCAAAGACGACGGGGCTCCACAAGGGCGATATCGCTCCCGGAGTTGCCAAGGTCGATCCGATCATCATTGCCGATGGAGTGCGTCGCACATTCGGTGGCCTCACCGCGGTCAACGTTGACCACATTGAGATCCCCCGCAACGCGATTACGGCCTTGATCGGTCCAAACGGTGCCGGCAAAACGACACTCTTCAACCTCTTGACGGGATTCGACAAGCCAGACGAAGGCAAGTGGACGTTCAACGGTCACGCTCTCGCCGGAATGGGCGCGCACAGGGTTGCTCGACTCGGCCAAGTGCGCACGTTCCAACTCACGAAAGCTCTCGGGCTCTTGACCGTTCTCGAGAACATGAAGCTCGGCGCGAAGGATCAGATCGGGGAAAACATTTTCCGCGGCATGATTCCTCGGCTCTGGCGCAAGCAAGAAGCTGAAATCGAGGCACGCGCTGAGGTGCTGCTCAAGAAATTTAAGCTCGATGCAAAGTCATCAGACTTCGCGGCCAGCCTGTCAGGCGGGCAGCGCAAGCTACTCGAAATGGCTCGCGCCCTGATGAGTGAACCGACTCTCGTGATGCTCGATGAGCCGATGGCTGGGGTGAACCCCGCTCTGACCGAGTCACTGCTTGATCACATCCTCGACTTGAAAGAAGAGGGCATGACTGTGCTCTTCGTCGAGCACGACATGCACATGGTTCGGCACATTGCCGACTGGGTCATCGTGATGGCGGAAGGTCGGGTTGTTGCTGAAGGCCCGCCAGACGAGGTTATGAAGAATCAGGCCGTCATCGACGCTTACTTGGGATCGCACCAAGATGTGGACCTCGGTGTTGTCACCGGTCGCATCGAAGGCGAGCTCAACACGGCAGCAATCGATATGGCAGCAGAGGTTGAAGAACTCGACTCCAAGATCGCCAAGCGCAAGGAGCCCCGCAAGTGAACGCAATTCCCACCGAGAATGCGGTAGTCCATGTCAAGGACCTCACCGCGGGCTACCTTCCCGGAGTCAACATTCTCAACGACTGCAACCTGGTCGCTAACCCGGGCGAGCTCATTGGAATCATCGGACCAAACGGTGCCGGTAAGTCAACGCTGCTCAAGTCCATTTTTGGTCAAGTGCAGGTGCGTGGTGGTTCAATCACGCTCAACGGCGATGACATCACTGGACTCAAGGCGAACAAGCTCGTGTCGCGCGGTGTTGGTTTTGTTCCACAGAACAACAACGTGTTCCCCAGCCTGACGATCGAAGAGAACCTCCAGATGGGGCTCTACCAAAACCCGAAGATCTATGACGAGCGTCTCGAGTTCGTCACCAGCATCTTCAGCGAACTGAAATCGCGCCTCAAACAGCGCGCTGGTTCGTTGTCGGGTGGTGAGCGTCAGATGGTCGCAATGTCTCGCGCCCTCATGATGGACCCGCACGTGCTTCTGCTCGATGAGCCATCCGCTGGCCTCTCGCCCGTGAAGCAAGACGAAGCGTTCATCCGGGTTTCAGAAATCAACAAGGCTGGCGTTACGACGATCATGGTGGAGCAGAATGCACGACGCTGTCTCCAGATCTGTGATCGCGGCTACGTTCTTGACCAGGGCAAGGATGCTTACGAAGGCACCGGGCGTGAACTCTTGAACGATCCCAAAGTGATCGGGCTGTACCTCGGTACGCTCGGCACCTAAGCACTCTCGCTCGCACAAAAGGGCCCCGCTCAGATTCGTCTGAGCGGGGCCCTTTTCTGCGTCCGCGCAGAGACTTGGCACCGACGAATCATGCCACTCACCAAGAAAGTAACTCGTCACAGCGCTGGATGCCGCTGTGAGGGGTCGTTTCGGCCCAAACCATCCAGAGGCACCCGCGTGACTCGTTAGGCGTTGAGAGCGCGAACTGATGGCGTTTCAGGTTCCCTACAGAACCAGGGCCATCCGTGAATCTGCTTCAGCATCGCTCGGGGTAGAACGGCCCCGGCAGCCGTCAGGCGTGTTAGCCGAGGCGTAGGCGCACGAAAAAGGCCCCAACCCTAAACGGGTTGGGGCCTTTCTCTTAGCGATGCTTAGCGGGTATTAGCCGTTGTATGCGCTGTACGTGTTGTCGTCACCGTACTGGTAGATACCAACCTTGGCCTCGGTGGGGTCACCGAGTTCATCGAAGGAGATCGGACCAGAGATGCCGTCGTAGTCAGCTACGCCGCCACCGTTGATGATTTCTGCACAGTCGGCGAAGGTGGTGCACTTCTCGCCGTTACCTGAACCGCCTGATACTTCCTGCAGCTTCTCTGCGATTGCTGCGGAGTCGGTTGAACCGGCTGCGAGCGATGCGAGAGCGAGCAAGATGACCGAGTCGTAGGACTCAGCTGCATAGCTGAATTCTGAAAGCTCGGGCTGGCCAGACTCAACCCAGAAGTCGTTGACTGCCGACGTGAAGTCAGCAATCGTGTCGACGCTCAGGCCGGGCAAGGTTCCCTTGGCGCCCGTGAGGGTACCAGGAGCCAGCTCGTCACCGAAGTTGGCGAGGTTACCGTCTACGAAGTAGAGGTTCTCGGCCGGGAAGCTGCTGACAATGCTCGGAAGCATGGTCGAAACTTCTTCGAAGGTGATCAGTGCGATTGCGTCAGGGTCAGAAGCAAGAACTTCTGAGATCTGAGCATCGAACGTGGTGTCACCGGTGTTGTAAGTGGGCTGTGAAACAACTTCACCACCGGCGGCTTCGAACGCTTCCTGCGTGAACTTGGCAAGGCCAGTTCCGTAGGAGTCGTTGAGAACGATCATGCCGAGGGTCTCGTGACCGTCAGCAGCGATCAGGTTACCGAGAACCTCACCCTGAAGCACGTCGGAAGGAGCGGTACGGAAGTACAGGCCCTTGTCGTCGTACGTCGTGAATGCGGCCGAGGTGTTTGCCGGCGAGAACTGAATAACTCCAGCGCCAACAACCTGGTCAATGAACTGAAGTGAAACACCCGAGGATGCTGCACCAAGAATTGCGGAAACATCTTCATTGAGCAGACGAGGGATTTCAGTCTCGTATGCCTTGTTGTCGGTGTCACCGGAGTCGCCCTGGATCAGGTCGATCTGGATGCCTGCATCTGCCTCGTTAACCTGAGCAGCTGCGTACTCGGTTCCTGCGATCTCGGGCGGGCCGAGGAATGCGAGGTTACCGGTTACCGGGAGTGCCGTTCCGAGTTTCAAGCTGAGGTCGCCACCACCGTTGCCAGAAGGAGTTTCCCCTCCGTCAGTTGCACAGCCAGCCAATACCAGTGCGCTTGCACCGACGATTGCGAGACCGCTCAACAGGGTCCGCTTGGACCGTGATGGGGAGGCCGTAGCCTTCGCGAATACGCTCATGTTGCTCCTTGCGTTTCGAATGTGTTCAGGAATCAAATGTGGCACTGCGGTGTCGCCACACAGTCAAGCTATGCCCACTCGGGACGTATGCACAATACGTCTGTACTACAGCCTTGTAACACTCTTAAGAATCGTTACCATACGTAGACTCTTCAGAAACGCAGATGTTACTCAGTTAATCCGGGTGTACACGTTGTCGCTACCGTACTGGTAAATACCAATGATCGCGTCCTGAGGATCGCCATTGTCACTGAGGGTTATCGGGCCCGAAACACCGTCGTAATCTACGGTTCCGCCATCGAGGATAATCTTTGCGGCATCCGCAAAATTGGTCACGACCTCACCGTCACCAACACCACCCGAGACTTCTTGCATTTTGCTCGAGATCGCTTTTCCGCTTGTCTTCTGCGCCGCCAAAGCGGCGAGGCTCGCCAAGATCACCGCGTCATAGCTCTCCGCGGCGTAGCTGAAGTCTTTCAAGCTCGGGTTGATCTCCAGGAGCCTGTCAGTGAAATCAGAAATCGTCGAAATTTCTAGTCCGGGATGAGTGACGATCGACCCCGTCAGACTTCCTGCAGCAAATCCCGAGCCGCGCTCCCCCAACGACAGTCCGCTAAAGAAGAGTTGATCGCCCGAGTAGCCGGCCGCGATGAACGCCTTGGCAATCTTCTCGGCCTGAGTGGTTCCCAGAATTGCAACGGCATCAGGCTTTGCGGCAATGGCATCAGCGATTTGATCGTCGAGGCCCGTTGCCTTGTCGTCGATAGTCTCTTCGACAATGACTTCGCCACCACCGCGCTGGAAGGTTTCACCGACTGCGCGAGGCAGGAGGGGGCCGCACAACGCATCTTCGGAGAGAATCGCGATCGAGCCGTCAACGCGGTCAGCCATTTCGGCGCCGAGAGCAGAACCTTCGAGCGCGCACGATGGCGATGTTCGCCAGTACAACATGCTGTCGTCATAATTCGAGAAATCAGGAGAATCGTTCGCTGGCGAAATCTCGACGACGCCCGCGCCAGTGATCTTGTCGATCACCTTTTTGGAGACACCATTCGACAGGCCACCAATAATCACGGTTGCTCTTGCCGCAAGCAACTCAGTGGCAGCATCTTCTGCAGTCGTGCCTGTTGAGTCGCCTGAGTCCTGAGTCTCGACCGTCACCGTGAGGTTGGCATTGGCATCATTGACGTCCTGGGCCGCCAACGCAATCGCAGCCGAAACGGCGGGGGCAAACTTTTTGAGTGACCCGGTCTCGGGAACGAGAGCACCAATGGTGAGGGTCAAATCTTTGGGCGCGATGGGCTCCGGTGGGGCTTCTTCAGCCGAGCATCCGCTGAGAACAAGAACTGCGGCGAGAACGCCAGCAACTGCTGTGAACCCGCGACGGGTCCGCAGCGATACGCGTGATCCACGGTCTATGGATGTCATCACAGTCGCTCCTATCTACCGCTCGAAACAGAAAGCGGCATTGTTACGGTAGTGGGCAAATCGCGAAACACGAACTCAGCAAAGCCAATTCGCGGCCAAAAAGTGCCCCCAATCCGGGCGGCACTCGTTCTATCCGACGATCGATCCCGCCGTGAACACGAACTTATTTTCGCCGTTGTAGGTGTACTTTCCCCAGTATCCGGGCTCAATGTTTCCGTCTGGCGTGAAGTTGACTGTTCCCGAGACACCGTCATAGTCGATGTCATTTGTTGTTTTCAGGACCTCTAAACACTCAGCGAAACTCAGGCACTTCACTCCGCCCTTTGAGACGTCATAGAGGGAACCAGCAACCTGCTCCCCCGCGTCATCCTGGGCAACGATCGCCGCGAGAGCAGCCAACATAGTGGCGTCATAGGACTCCATTGCATAGCGGTAGCTCGTGAGTTTCGAATTGGTTGCCTTAAGCGTCGCGATGAACGTCTTCGATGGCTGCGCACCCTCAATGACCCCCCGCACCCCTTTCAGCGTGCCGTTCGTGAACGATTGCGAATAGTCACCAGTGTTCAGTGACGTAAGCCAGAGCTTCGAACCCTTATACCCAGCGGCCACAAGTTTTGCGATAGCGGCCTTAGTTGCCTTGACGGCGTCATACGTCGACCCGACAACAACAAAATCGGGCTTCGCTTTCTTAAGGTTGGCAACGATCGAATCAAAGTTGGTGGTTGTGCTGGTGAAAACTTCGTCGGCTACGAGTTCATTGCCGTACTCGGCGAGGGCAGTGACGAACGTGTCATGAAGCGCAATACCCTCGTCATCCGCGACATAAACAAATGCGATGCGCTGAGTTGTTTCCCCGCCCGCAAGGGCTTCTGCGAGCGCATAACCCTGCTGGTCGTAGGCCGGTATCGTGCGGAAGAAGTAGCCATCGTCGAAAACATCGCCCAGGGTCGAGAAGGTGGCAGCAGGAGAAATTACCGGAATCTTGGCTTCGATTGCGAGAGGGATAGCCCTTTGCGCGAGAGCCGACGACGACGGTCCGATGACCACATCAACCTTCTTAGACACCAGTGCCTTAAACGATGACTCGAGCTTTGTGGTCTTTGCCTCACCCGAGTCTGCACTCACAATCTCAACGGGGGCACCGTTTACTCCGCCAGCCGCGTTGATCTCCTTGACTGCAGCAGCCACCCCCGCCGCTTGCGCAGCAGCGAGAAAGGAGAATGTTCCACTCGTCGGAAAGATGGTGCCCACTCGCAGCACGCCATCACCCGCAGGAGTTACAACCGGGGTCGGAGTAGGTGACGCTGCTGCCGAAACCACCGGAGTGGGCGTCGGTGCCGGTGAACTGCACGCTGCAAGAGCGACGGCAACGGATGCCGCAACGATTAGACGTCGACTTGCACGAAACCTCGTCATTGACTTACCTCTCTCGGCACCGCAACCTTCGGGCGATCACGCACCTTCACAGGAATACTACGGTGCGCCAGGAGCTTCGGCTGGCGAACCAAGCCGAGTACGAGACGAGTGACGGAAGAGATCGAAGGTGAGGATAGCCAACGCCACCCACACAATGGCAAATCCTAACCAGCGTTCCGGCGGCATAGCCTCATGGAAGATGAAGACGCCAACCACAAGCTGCAGTATTGGTGCCAAGTACTGGGCGAGGCCCATGTAGGTGAGCGGCAGACGGCGGGCGGCGGCAGCAAAAAGGATCAAGGGGATCGCGGTGATGGCGCCAAGACACAGCGTCAAAACCGTGTGGCTAGTGCTAACGGAGCCAAGCGAAAGAGTGCCATTGGCGCCCAATACAAACAGAACTATTATGGCGATTGGCGTCAAGAATGCTGTTTCGACTGCTAGTCCACCCAGCGCATCCGCCTTCGGTCCAACGCTCTTCTTTACGAGTCCATAGAGACCGAAGCTGAAGGCCAGAGCCAAAGCGATCCAGGGGAATTTTCCGTAACCGATCGCCAGCACAAGAACAGCGAGCGCACTGATGCCAATCGCGACCCACTGTAGAGGGCGGAGTCGTTCTCGAAGAATGATGACGCCAAGCAATACGGTCACGATGGGGTTCGTGAAGTAGCCAAGCGATGCTTCAACGATGTGGCCGTTGAGGCTTGCATAAACGTAGACAAGCCAGTTCACGACAACGAAAGCGCCGCCCAAACCCAGAGTCCAGAAAGTTCGACGATCGCGCACAATCACCATCACCCGCGCATAGCCACGCGTGACGAGCAAAAGTGCAGCACAGAAAACGAGTGAGAGAACAATCCGCCAGGCCACAATCTCGATGGCGCCTGAGTCCTTGAGGAAGAAAAACGCGATGGGCATCGCGCCCCACAGGATGTAGGCGGATACCGCAAAACCGAGGCCGCTCGGTGATACGCGGTCAGTAGCGTGAGAAGTCGGGGGCACCGTTAAAGTCTAGGGCTGCGCCGGCTGCACCACTGACATCCGCCCAACACAAAAGCCCAAGGCAATTGCCTTGGGCTTGAGTGATGCCGAACAGCGAAGTTCGGCGATGATTTGCGCTTCGCCTTAGCGAACGACCACAGCAAGAACGTCGCGAGCCGACAGCACGAGCAGGTCGTCTCCGCCGTACTTCACTTCGGTCCCGCCGTACTTGGAGTAAATAACCTTGTCGCCTACGGCGATGTCAAGCGGCACGCGGTTTCCGTTGTCGTCGATACGACCGGGACCTACGGCGACTACTTCACCCTCTTGGGGCTTCTCTTTCGCAGTGTCAGGAATGACGAGCCCAGACGCGGTGGTCTGTTCTGCATCGACCTGCTTGATAACAATGCGATCTTCGAGCGGCTTAATGGACACCGACACGTGTGACCTCTTTCTCAAGTTCTTGGGTTGGCACACTCCCTGTGGGAGTGCCAGATCAACTATACGGCTTGGTTGGCACTCGATCAACGTGAGTGCCAATACAGATGCGGATACGGTTAGAGAATGAATCAGAGCGAATTGCGCGAGCTACTTTCAGCCGAAGGCCTCCGCCTGCTCGACTCACTTCCCGCTTGGCAATCGAGCGACGAAATTGTACGCACTGTCGGCGAACTGCGAAAAGCTGGCCACAGCGCCGGCCTCGTCGCCGCCGTGCTCAGCCAGTCCAAATTGCGGGCAAAAGCGGCGAACAAGTTCGGCCCATTTGCCGAACGGATGCTCTTTACCGAAGCCGGCCTCGAACAAGCAACTCGACTTCCTGTTGCGGCGCTCCACGCCGGCCGCTTCAGTAACGCCAATGTGAAGTGGGTCGCCGATCTCGGCTGCGGAATCGGCGCAGACGCCCTCGCGCTCGCAGGCCTCGGCCTCACCGTCACGGCTGTCGAGTTGGACGAAACCACCGCAGCGCTCGCGAGCTTCAATCTAGCTCCCTGGAGCAACGCTCACGTCGTTCACGGCGATGCAGAATCGGCAGATCTCTCAGGGATCGACGGCATCTACCTCGACCCAGCGCGGCGGGATGCTCGCGTTCGCCTGACCAATCCGGCGGACTGGACACCATCACTCGATTTCGCTTTCAGTCTTGCCGAGCGCTATCCCACCGGAATCAAGCTCGGCCCCGGCATCGATCGCGATCTCATTCCCGAAAATGCTGAAGCCCAGTGGATCTCAGTCGGCCGTGAAGTCGTAGAGCTCGGGCTGTGGTTCGGTGCAGTCGCTCGCGACGGCATCCGTCGCTCCGCACTGGTCATCGGTGAACACGGCACCGCCGAAATGACGGCAGCCTCCGACAGCGCAGATGAAGCCACGGGAGAATTAGGGCAGTTTCTTTATGAACCAGATGGGGCAGTCATCCGGGCGAGGCTTATCGGAGATCTCACCAGACAGCTGAACGGACGGATGCTCGACACGTCGATTGCGTACTTCAGTGCAGACGCAGCAGTGGCCTCGCCATTCGCAACCTGTTTCGAGATTGTCGCTGACTTCGCACTCGATAAGCGCTCACTCAAGAAGGAACTCGCTTCCCGCAAGATTGGCACTCTAGAAATCAAAAAGCGCGGGGTCGATATCGACCCCGCGACTTTCCGAACATCGCTCTCACTGAAGGGTGAGCACAGTGCAACGCTGATTCTTACGCGCGTGGCAGGCAAGCGTCGGGCGCTACTAGCTCGGCGCGTTGTTTCGCCTGCGTAGCGGGCTGGTGGCTGCTAGAAATCGCGGCGGAAGCTGGGACCCATCTGGCTGATGCCTGCAGTAAATAGCAGGAATGCGCCAATAATAATGATTCCGGTGATCAAGCCGATCGCGACGCTAATGTATCCGGTGATCAAGCCCGTGAGCCAGAAAGGACGCGACTGAGGTTGCTTCTTCTGCGCCATGTGGCCCATGACTACCGCTGCAACGCCCGGCAAGAAACCAAAAGCGACGAACGACAGCAGGATGCCCGAGATTCCGGTAACCATCGAGGCGATGGAGAGCCCCTGTGGGGGACCGGCCGGAACCGGGGTGAATGGTGCCTGACCCGGAGTAGCTGCACTCTCGTAGCCGGGGATCGGGGTACCGCTTGGCGCGGAGTACGGATCGTTCGACGTCGCGGGAGTGTCGTTGGGCGTGACGGGAGGCACCGGCGGGGTCGAGGGAGCTGACGTCGCCGATGCCGGAGTGGCCGCAGCAGCACTTGTCGCCGACACTGCGGACTTTGCCGGTGCCGGTGCCGCTGCTGACTTCGGTGCTGCGCTGGTGGGGGCGACTGGCGCTGGAACGGCAGCCTTCTCCGTTGCGGGTTTCGCAGCATCCATCTTCGCTGTGGGGGTGGCCTTTGGCGCAGTGCCCTTAGCCGCGGCAGTCTTGGTGGTGGAAGTCTTAGCCGCGGCAGTCTTGGTGGGGGAAGCCTTGGCAGGGGAAGTCTTGGTGGTGGAAGCCTTGGCAACTGAAGCCTTGGCAACTGAAGTCTTAGTGGGGGAAGCCTTCGCTGCAGGTGTGGACTTCGCTGCGGCCGGCGAGGCGGTCGTCTTCTTCGTTGCCGCAGGCTTCTTGGCTGACGGAGTCGCCTTTGCCTTGGGCGCGCTTGATGCCGCAGGAATAGCGGGAGTGGGGATCGACGGCGTCGAGCCGTCTGAGTTGTTAGTAGCCATTCGGCCACTTTAGCAAGCGAACATCAACATTTTCCCGTTAACAATTCGCGTTAACGCCGAAGGGCCCGCACACCTGTGCAGGCCCTTCGAACAGGAAAAATCTAGTACGAGGTTACGGCTCCGCCGAGTGCCAACGATCCGATGATGATCGCGCCAAAAATAATGGCTCCCAGTAGACCGAGGTAGCCCAGGACAAGTCCGATGATGGCGAGCACGTTGCCCTGTTCGCCAGTCTTTTTGATCTGGCTTAGTGCGATGTGACCAGTGATGATGCCGATGAGGCTAAGCCACAGAATCGAGGTCACGAGGGACACGATGGAGAGTACGTTCCACTTGGCAACCGGCGCGCCTGTTGGCGTCGAGGCGTAAGGCGTGGGTTCTGACATGACGGAATGCTCCTTAGTAGATGAAACCGAAAGCGGCGCGACCATATTGTCAGCCTGAAAGAACGCTGTCAATGTGTCTGGGTTCGAGCCTAGCGCGAAACTACGCCTGAATTTGGGTGACAGGAAGAGTCGAGTCCGCACTGAAGCTCAGCGTCGACGGTTGTTTACCTGCCATTACCAATTGGGCACCTAACGCTGCGATCATCGCGCCGTTGTCGGTGCACAACGACAGCGGCGGAATCCTGAGTTGGATGTTGGCAGCGTCGCACCGCTCCTGAGCGAGTTCCCGCACCCGGGCATTCGCAACAACCCCGCCACCGAGAAGCAGGCGAGGCACCCCTCGATCAACGCACGCCGCGACTGCCTTGGTCAGCAGGACGTCAACGACTGCCTCTCGAAAGCTAGCGGCAACATCCGCGATCGAGAATTCTGTTCCCGCATCTTGCTCGCGCTCCACCCACCGGGCAACAGCGGTCTTGAGACCCGAAAAGGAGAAGTCGTAGCGATGCCGCTCCAGATCCTTGGCATGACTGAGGCCTCGAGGAAAGCGAATCGCACGGGGATCTCCCCCGGCAGCAACCCGGTCAATCTGTGGCCCGCCCGGATACGGCAATCCCAGCAGTCTCGCTACTTTGTCAAAGGCTTCGCCTGCCGCATCATCGATTGTCTCGCCGAGCAGTTCGACATCGGAAACGAGATCACGCACATGCAGCAACGAGGTGTGTCCACCCGAAACGAGTAGCGCAATTGTCGGAAGGTCGATCTCGGTTCCGTCATCACGCAGCACATCCGCTCCGACATGACCGACGAGATGGTTGACGGCATAGAGCGGCTTGTCGGTCGCGACCGCAAGTGCCTTCGCTGCAGCAACTCCGACCATGAGCGCACCCGCCAACCCTGGACCGCTCGTGACGGCAATGGCGTCGACTTCGTGGAGCTCCACTCCCGCGGCGGCGAGCGCCTGCTCGAGCGCTGGCTGCATCGCCTCAAGGTGCGCGCGTGCAGCAACTTCGGGAACGACGCCGCCATAGCGTGCGTGCTCGTCCATGGAGGAAGAAATCACATTGGCCAGCAACCGATTTCCTCGAACAATGCCAATACCGGTCTCATCACAACTGGTTTCGATTCCCAGCACGAGCGGTTCCGTCGTGTTCATCGGCAGGCTGCGCGTGCTCGGAGCCTCGCGATACTCCGAGCGGGAGCTATCCCCTCCAGACAACTCAGTCATCTGCCGACCGCCGGGGAAAGTTTCGGCTCAGGAATAGTCAGTCGCATCACGATCGCATCAACGCCATCAGGCTGGTAGTAGTGAGGCCGCACAGCGATCCGTTCAAAACCGAGCGAATCATAAAGGCGTTGGGCGGCAGGGTTGTCGTCACGCACCTCCAAGAAGAGCTCACTTGCCCCGCGATCGCGAGCCTCAACCATGAGCGCGTGCATCAGGGCACGACCGATACCGTGGCGTCGAGCATCCGGTGCGACAGCAATAGTTTGGATGTCCGCCTGCCCGGAACGGAACGGCGCACGCAATCCTGCATAGGCCGTCACTTGCGTGGGATCCCCTACCGAGTGTGCGACAAGGTAATAGCCGTGGTTGTCGACAATCTCTGCCGCCATCATGTCTCTCGACCACGCGTCATTGGCGAACTCGCTCGACTCGATAATCATGATGGCGTCAAGGTCGTCTGGGGTAGCGCGGCGCAATTGCCAGCTCATGCGGTTACTCGTTTCGGTCCTGCGGAAAGACTGATGTCAGGCGAGCGCAAGTAGAGCGCTTCGTGGCCGGCGAACTCGCGTCCGTTTGCCTTCAGTAGTTGCGCCAGTTGAGCCAGTTGTGCTGCGTGTACTGGTGCTGCTTCGTGCACGGCATAACGTTCATAGTGCGGCACATGATCGGCCAATTCGGCGGCAGGGGCCAGCGCTGGGCCAGCGACGCGGATCGGCAACCCCGCGTCATCCGTTCCCGCATAGGTCGACCAGTAGAACTCTTTGCGCCTCGCGTCAGTGGCGATGAGAGTTGGTGCGGTTTCGCCGAGCGCGATGGCATCGTGGGTGACCACCGGGTAAAGCGGGAGACCGGCCCCAAACGCGAAAGCGCGGGCTGCGACGATTCCCACGCGGAGCCCCGTGAAAGGACCGGGGCCCATCCCCGCGACGACACCGGTTAGGTCGGTTACCGAGAGCCCGGCATCGGCGAGGCAACTATAAACAAAATCGCCGATGACTTCGGCGTGTTTGCGGGTGTCTGCAGAGTCGCACGCGGACCGGACCACGCCGGTCGCATCGACGATGGCAACGCTGGTGCCCGCTGATGTATCAATTGCTAAGAACATCAAGCCACCCCATTTCTGCCCACTTGGCACCATGACCGGTCACGGTGACGGTGCGTGGTTCAACAGCTTCTTCGGAAAAGTCGTCGCCAGCGTCGCGTTCACGACTGGCTGTGGGCGCGGTGCCTGCTGTGGGCTCGGTACCTGCACCGGTTGGGCGAACAATGTCTACGTTCAACCACGATGGGCTGACCCCATCGAGCAACCCTGCGCCCCATTCGACGACGACAATGGATGCTTCAAAATCAATGTCGAGGTCATCGAGCTCGACCGCACTACCCAGTCGGTAGGCATCAACGTGTACGAGCGGCGCTAGGTCGGCTGCTGCATCAGGATTAGAGGCCACTTCGCCTGCTTCGAGCCTCGGGTGCGTGCGTGCAAGAACAAAAGTGGGGCTCGTTACGGTGCCGCGGATGCCTAACGTCTCACCTATCGCTCGAGTGAGGGTCGTCTTTCCAGCACCGAGTTCGCCGTTGAGGAGAACAAGGTCTCCGGCTCTCAGTTGCCCGGCGATCGCTGCCCCTAGTTCAGCCATCCGTTCGGGGGAATCAATTGTTAGCGTTGTCACTGCTCGTACCTGCGCACCACACGCTGCCCGATGCGCGTCACAATTTCGTAATTAATGGTGCCAGCCGCTGTCGCCCAGTCCTCGGCGCTGGGCACCGTAGTCGGCGCTCCGTCCGAACTCGAGATGGAGCTACCGAACACCACGGCCCGATCGCCGACGGCAACCGGGGTGTCTCCCATATTGACCACGATTTGATCCATCGCTACTCGCCCAGCGATGTGGCCGGTTACCCCATTGATGGAGACGGGGCCGCGATTGGATGCCTGGCGCGGAATGCCATCGCCATAGCCCAGGGGCACTAGGGCCAAGTTGGTATCGGTCTCGCAGCGGAAATCGAATCCATACGAGACACCTTCACCTGCGGCAGCCCGTTTCACCGACACGACAGGGGCGCTGAGGGTCATCGCTGGCACCAGACCGAGAGCTGCGGCATCCACGTCGTTGGCTGGGGTCAGTCCGTACGTGCTGATTCCGAACCTCACAAGAGTGAAGCGGGCGTGCGGGTACTTGATTGCGCCCTCAGATGCCGCCAAGTGATGAAATTCGGGTCGTAATCCAACCGATTCTGCTAGGGCAATGGCGGCGGAAAAATGTTCTATCTGTTTGGTGTCGTTTGCGGTGCCCGCGTTCGCAAGATGGCTCCAGATGCCCCGGACTTGGATGCGACCGGCCAGCTCGTGGGCAACCGCCTCCTCAAAAAATTGCTGCCAGTCGCCGAGAGCCGCACCATTGCGATGCAAACCGGTATCGACTTTGAGGTGCACGTTGGCTGTTCCGGATGCCGAGGCAACTTCTGTGAGCTGTGCGGTGCTACTGATCCCGAGTTCGATGTTCTTGCGGATCGCTTCGCTGAAAGCGGCCCCAGGCTGATGCAACCATGCAAGGAGCGGGGCATCAATACCGGCGTCTCGGAGAGCGAACGCTTCGGTCAGGTCCGCTACCCCGAGCCAGTCTGCACCGCCGGCGAGCGCTGCTCGTGCGCTCTCAACGGCGCCATGGCCGTACCCATTCGCCTTCACTACTGCCATGACTTTGGCGGGGGCAACGAGCGCGCGTAGGACTTGCATGTTGTGGCTGATCGCGGCGGCACTGATGGTTGCGAGGCGTAGATCAGTCATGGTGCGCCTCCGCGACAACGTAGGCGATCGCGATGCCGGCATCGTGGCTCATCGAGAGGTGCACGGAAGTGATTCCTCGGCGCTCGGCAATTGTCTTTGTGGAGTTGAGCAGTTCAAAGGACGGATTCCCTAGGTGATCTGAGACGACACGCATGTCGTGCCAGGTGACACCGGTTGAATCGCCCAACGCCTTTATGAGCGCTTCCTTGGCGGCGAAGCGGCCGGCTAGCGAGCGCAGCGGGCGAGCCACGCCATCCTTGAGCTGTTCGCTCTCAGAGAACAGGCGAGAGGTGAGGGTCGGCGTGCGCTGCAAAGCACGCTCGAAGCGTGCGATGTCAACGATGTCCACACCGATCCCCACAATCACGGTGAGACCTATTCGACGGTGACAGACTTCGCGAGGTTGCGAGGCTGGTCGACGTCGAGTCCCTTCGCTGCTGAAAGCTCCATACCAAAAATGTGCAACGGGATGACGGCTAGCAACGGCTCAAAGAACGAACCCGCTAGCGGAATCGGGATGACCTCATCGGCGAACGGCAACACCGCGGCGTCACCCTTTTCAGCGATAGCAATAACGCGGGCACCACGAGCACGGATCTCCTGAATGTTGGAGACAACCTTCTTGTGCAGCGAATTGGGGTCACGCGGGCTCGGAACAATTACGAAGACAACCTGACCGGGCTCGATGAGCGCGATCGGACCGTGCTTCAACTCTCCAGCAGCGAAGCCCTCGGCGTGAATGTAGGCCAGTTCCTTGAGCTTGAGGGCACCCTCGAGCGCGATCGGATAACCCACGTGGCGGCCGAGGAAAAGAACCGACTGAGTGTCTGTCATCCAGTGTGCCAACTGCTTGATCGACTGTGAAGTGACCAAAACCTCAGAGATCTTGTCTGGTACGGCCTGCAACTCGGCAACATTTTCACGAATCGCTTCCTCGCTGAGCGTTCCGCGAACACCCGCGATGTGCAGTCCAATGAGGTACAGCGCCGTCACCTGAGCGACGAACGCCTTTGTGGATGCCACAGCGACCTCGGGGCCAGCATGCGTGTAGACGACAGCATGCGACTCGCGGGGAATCGTTGCGCCGTGCGTGTTGCACACCGAAACGACTTTTGCCCCGGATTCCATGGCGAACTTCACTGCCATGAGGGTGTCCATGGTCTCGCCAGACTGGCTGATCGAGATAACCAACGTGCGATCGGTGAGAATCGGGTTTCGGTAGCGGAACTCGTGCGCGAGCTCAACGTCGACGGGAACGCGCGACCACGCCTCAATGGCGTACTTGCCGAGCATTCCGGCATAGGCAGCGGTTCCGCATGCGATAACAACAATGCGGTCGATGTTGGCGATAACGTCATCACCAAGCGGCTCAAATTCGGTGAGCTTAACAAGCCCATCCTGAACACGGCCCAGAATTGTGTTGGCTACGGCATCAGGCTCTTCGCTGATTTCCTTAGCCATGAAGCTAGACCAGCCGCCCTTCTCTGATGCCGAAGCATCCCAAGCGATATCGAACTCTTCGACCTCAACACGGTTGCCATCGAAGTCGATAACGTCAACAGAGTCCGGACGAATCGTAACAATCTGGTCCTGGCCAATAGCGACGGCACGACGCGTGAACTCAACGAACGCTGCAACGTCTGAGCCGAGGAAGTTTTCACCATCACCCAAGCCGATGACCAACGGTGAGTTGCGACGAGCGCCGACAACAACGCCAGGCTGGTCCTCATGAACGGCGAGAAGAGTGAATGCTCCCTCTAGGCGAGCAACAACCCCACGCAGCGCCTCAGTGAGATCGCCAGTCTTCTCGTATTCGCGACCGACGAGAATTGCTGCAACCTCAGTGTCAGTTTCGCTGGCAAAGGTTTCACCCTCGGCAAGCAGCTCGTTCTTCAGCTCAGAGAAGTTTTCGATGATGCCGTTGTGAATAAGCGCGAGCTTCGAATCGCGGCTCAAATGCGGGTGCGCATTGACGTCCGTCGGGCCACCGTGGGTAGCCCACCGGGTGTGCCCGATGCCCGTGGCACCGTTGCCGAGAGGGGCTTCGGCTAGGTCATCCAGCAGCATCTGAAGCTTGCCAGCACGCTTGCGCGTACCCAGCACCCCCGCGTCGTCAATAATGGCGACACCTGCGGAGTCATAGCCCCGATATTCGAGACGTTTGAGACCGCCGAGGAGAACCTCAAGGCTTTTTTCGTTACCGACGTAACCGACAATTCCACACATGGAAACGAGTTTAGTTGCCCAAGCTGGGTATCCGCGCGCAGATAGGATGAACCCGATGCACGAACATAGCTCCGCACACGGTCAAATCTCTCCTTTTCTCGAAATCGATCGGAGCGATTGGAGCGAGCTCGCGCCAAAAATGAAAGTGCCCCTCACACAAACGGAACTCATTGAGCTCCGCGGGCTCGGAGATGAACTCGACCTCACCGAGGTCTCGGAGGTCTACCTCCCCCTTAGCCGTCTGCTCAATCTTTATGCAGAAAATGCTCAGAGGCTCCACGCCGCAACCACTCAGTTCTTGGGCGCATCCACCACCCGAACGCCCTTCGTGATCGGCGTTGCCGGATCAGTAGCCGTGGGAAAATCCACCATTGCCCGACTGTTGCGCGAACTGCTCTCCCGTTGGGATGGAACGCCCAGGGTCGAACTGATCACAACCGATGGCTTCCTTCATCCGAACGCCGAGCTCGAACGCCGCGGCATCTTGGAGCGAAAAGGGTTTCCCGAAAGCTACGACCGCCGTGCCCTGCTTCGCTTCGTCAGCAAGATCAAAGCGGGCGAGCCAGAAGTACGAGCACCGTTTTACTCCCACCTCGCCTACGACATCATCCCCGATGCGGGTGTCGTAGTCCGCAAACCAGACGTACTCATCGTCGAGGGGCTCAACGTCCTACAACCCCCAACACCGGGCAAAAAACTCGCCGTCAGCGACCTCTTCGACTTCACGATCTATGTGGATGCCCGCACGAGCGACATCGCCCGCTGGTACGAGGAGCGCTTCCTTCGTCTCCAGCGCGGAGCGTTCAGCAATCCGCGCTCGTACTTTCACCGCTTCGCGGACCTCAGCGAAAGCGCAGCCCGGGCACGCGCGCAACAGGTATGGAAGCTCACAAACGAGCCAAACCTTATCCAGAACGTTTTGCCTACCCGGCCGCGCGCATCACTGATTTTGCGCAAGGATGCGAATCACGCGGTGTCGAAAGTGCTGCTGCGCAAGACCTAATAAGGCCGCGCGGTAACTACGAACATCATTGCGCTAGCGCGGCAACTCGCAGTATTTCGCAGGTCAATCGTGACTAGGCGCCGAGTTGAGCACGCACGACCGCGGCAAGCCGCTCCGCCATTTGTTGAGCGATCTCTTGGTGCTCTGCTTCTACCATCACACGAACCATCGGTTCGGTTCCCGAAGCGCGAAGCAAGACTCGGCCGGTATCGCCCAACTCGGCCTCAACCTCAGCAACGGCGTCGGCGATTACGGTGTCTGATCCCAGCGAATGATGATCAACGCCTCGAACATTTTCGAGCACCTGAGGGTAAACGGTCATCACCGAAGCCAATTCGGCAAGCGTCTTACCCGTTCGCTCCATCTCAGCAACAAGGTGCAATCCGGTTAGGATGCCGTCACCGGTCGTCGCAAACTTAGTCATGATGACGTGCCCAGATTGTTCACCACCAAGCGATAGGCCGTGCTCACCGAGTGCTTCAAGCACATAGCGATCGCCGACCTTAGTTTCGAGCATCGTGATATTGTGCTCGGCCATGGCACGACGAAGCCCCAAATTGCTCATCACTGTCGCAACCAGTGTGCGGTCATGAAGAACACCGCGCTCAGCCATCGATACGGCCAGAATCGCCATGATCTGATCGCCATCGACGACCTTGCCATCTTTGTCGACGGCGAGGCAACGGTCGGCGTCGCCGTCGTGAGCGATTCCGATATCGGCACCGTGTGAGAGCACCGCTGCAGCAAGATTGTCTAGGTGAGTTGACCCAACTCCGTCATTGATATTGATGCCATCGGGGTCAGCACCAATGACGGTGACTTTGGCACCGGCATCCGTGAATACCTGTGGCGAAACTCCTGATGCCGCACCATGAGCGCAGTCGAGCACTACATGGATGCCGCCGAGTTGGTTGGGGAGTGTCGACAGCAGGTGCACGACATAGCGGTCTTCAGCATCGGCGAACCTTCGGATGCGACCCACTTCTATGCCTGTGGGCGCGAGGCTCGGGGCTGCAAGCGCTGCTTCGATTCGGTCTTCGACCTCGTCGGGAAGTTTTGTGCCGCCCTGACCAAAGAATTTGATTCCGTTGTCTGGGGCGGGATTATGCGACGCGGAGATCATGACTCCGAGGTCGGCTTTGAAATCGGCAACGAGGAACGCTGCTGCCGGGGTGGGAATTACTCCGGCGTCGAAGACATCGACACCTGAGCTCGCGAGCCCCGCGGATACTGCGGCAGAAATGAATTCGCCGGATACGCGGGGGTCGCGTGCAACAACTGCAACCGGTCGGCGGCCTGAAGCGCGCCGACCATCAGCAACCCGGCCTTGGCCCAGAACGACTGCTGCCGACTGAGCCAAGCCGAGCGCAAGCTCGACAGTAAGATCGCTATTCGCGAGTCCGCGAACGCCATCTGTACCAAAAAGACGTGCCATACGTTGCCGCTAGCAGGGAAAGCGGATTAACGCTTCGAGAACTGCGGAGCCTTGCGGGCCTTCTTGAGTCCAGCCTTCTTACGCTCCTTGACGCGAGCGTCACGGGTAAGGAAGCCAGCCTTCTTGAGGATCGCACGGTTGTTCTCTTCGTCGATCAAGTTGAGCGAACGAGAGATACCCAAACGCAGCGCGCCGGCCTGGCCGGAAGGGCCACCACCGGTGATGCGTGCGATTACGTCGTAACCACCGAGCAGGTCAAGGACCTTGAACGGGTCGTTGATGAGCTGCTGGTGAAGCTTGTTGGGGAAGTACTCGGCGAGCTCACGGCCGTTGACCGTGATGGTGCCCGAACCGGGAACGAGGCGCACGCGGGCAATTGCCTGCTTGCGACGTCCAACGGCTGCACCGGGAACGGTGAGTACGGGGCGAGGCGCAGCAGGCGCCTCGGTTGCTGCCGATTCAGTCGTGTACGACTCGGGAGCACCCTCGGTGATTGAATCTTCGATCTTGGCCACAGTAATAAGTCCTTAAGTCTTGGCTACGTAAAGCGCGGGCGCTACTGAGCGACCTGGGTGAGGGTGTACGGAGTTGGCTGCTGAGC
Organism: Rhodoglobus sp.; assembly: GCF_053580035.1. Taxonomy (NCBI): domain Bacteria; kingdom Bacillati; phylum Actinomycetota; class Actinomycetes; order Micrococcales; family Microbacteriaceae; genus Rhodoglobus; species Rhodoglobus sp. The sequence goes on from NZ_JBMDVL010000001.1 coordinate 1,086,647, forward strand.
AGCGTGAGGGTGCTCAGTGCCTGCGTAGACCTTCAGCTTGGAGAGCTGAGCGCGACCGAGGGAGTTCTTGGGGAGCATTCCACGGACTGCCTTTTCGACGGCGCGCGTAGGGTGCTTCTCCAGCATCTCGGAGTACGTGGTGGCCGTGAGTCCGCCCGGGTAACCGGAGTGGCGGTAGGCCTTCTTCTTTGCGAGCTTGGAGCCGGTGAGGGCAACCTTCTCAGCGTTGATGATGATGACAAAGTCACCCATGTCCATGTGAGGAGCAAAGGTTGCCTTGTGCTTTCCACGGAGCAAGATGGCTGCGTGGCTGGCGAGACGGCCGAGAACGATGTCGGCGGCGTCGATGATGACCCATTCCCGCTTGACGTCGTCGGGCTTGGGCGAATATGTACGCGTCACAATAGTGCTGCTTTCATTGATCGAGTGAGGTGTTCGTGAATCCCGCTCCGATGGTTGTTTCAGAAGAAACAATTCAGGTGGAGGGCTCATGATCGGATGCCGCGCTCTTATAGCGCAGACACCAAGGGTCAACAGTAGCGGAACTTTGGCTACGCAGCAAACACTCCGCTGACGCTAGTCCATCGGATCACGGTGCGATCGGGTGAGTTCTGCGCGTGCCGCCAGACCCTCGTCCGGTGGATAGCCGACCTCGACGAGCGTGAGTCCTTTCGCCGGCATGACCTTGTACTCGCTCCCCTTCGATCGTTCATCACGAATCTCGAACGGACGAGCAACATCAAGCTTGCCCTGGCCAACGAAAACGCCAGCACCAACAAGCGATCGCACCATGCTGTGGCAAAACGCGTCAGCACGCACCTCGGCAACGATAATTCCTTCTTCATTGCGTCGCCAACTGAAATGTTCAAGCCACCGGACCGTTGACGCACCCTCGCGCGGCTTACAATATGCCGCCCAGTCGTGGAGCCCCAGTAGTTCCTTTGCCGCAGTGTTCATGGCATCGACATCGAGCGTCGCGGGATACCACACCGTGTGGTTTCGATAGCGCGGGTCCCGCGGCGACTCATTGTCAGCGATGCGGTACTCGTACCGACGCCACAGCGGAGAAAAACGTGCGTCGAAGCCTTCAGCGGCAATCTCAGAGCTCGAGACATGGATATCAGCTTCGAGCCCGGCGATTCCGTTGATACGCCGGGCCAACGATGCTGGCCCGTCATAACGCTTTCCGCCCATATTCCCCCGACGTGGCCGATCAAGACTGCGGAGCTGGGCATCAGTCAGATCAAGGTGAGCGACCTGCCCGCTCGCGTGCACCCCGGCATCCGTTCGACCGGCAACGACGAGGGAGGGGATCACCCCGAAGCGGCGAAAGATCACGCCGAGTGCGTCTTCAATTGTGCCCTGAACGGTGCGGAGAACTGGCTGCTTTCCCCACCCAAAAAAGTTTGTGCCGTCATACGAAATATCGAGTCGCAGACGGGTCATCTGAGGATCAAGAACGTCACCATTGTCGGTGTGAGCAATCGGCTGATCCATTATTCAATCCTATTTCACGAAGAAAACCCCGGCCCGCACGAGGCGGAACCGGGGTTTTCTCTAACGAAGAAAGTTACTTCTCTTCTGCAGTCTCTGCAGCAACGTCCTCAGCAGGAGCCTCAACGGCTACGTCTTCGGTTGCGACTTCTTCGACGGGAGCTTCCTCAACGGCGGGCTCTTCTGCAGCAGCCTTGGGCTCAGCCTTAGCGGCGGCCTTCGGCGACTTCTTCTTCGGTGTAACGGGCTCAAGAACGAGCTCCATCTGAACCATCGATGCGTTGTCTCCCTTGCGGAAACCAAGCTTCGTGATGCGGGTGTAGCCACCATCGCGGTTCTCAACCTGCGGTGCAATGACCGTGAAGAGTTCGTGGATGACAGTCTTGTCGCCGATGATTCCGAGCGCGCGGCGACGGTTGTGGAGGTCACCCTTCTTCGCGAACGTGATCAGGCGCTCAGCAACGGGACGCAGGCGCTTGGCACGCATTTCCGTTGTCTTGATGCTCTTGTGAGTGAACAGGGCTGCTGCCAAGTTGGCGAGCATGTGGCGCTCGTGCGCCGGTCCACCGCCGAGACGCGGGCCCTTAGTAGGTGTAGGCATTTTCTAATTCTCCAGTGTCAAAGGTTCGAGCCAGTGGCTCAAGCGTTGGTCTCGTCGTCGGCGTATCCGCCGTAGAAGTGCGCGCTGTCGAATCCGGGAACGCTGTCTTTCAACGACAGTCCCATTTCGACAAGCTTGTCGCGTACTTCGTCAACCGACTTCTGACCGAAGTTGCGGATGTTCATGAGCTGGGTCTCCGACAGAGCCACCAGTTCACTTACGGTGTTGATGCCTTCGCGCTTGAGACAGTTGTAGCTGCGCACCGAAAGATCAAGATCTTCGATCGGCATGCTGAGCTCGGTCGAAAGCACGGCGTCAACCGGTGCTGGACCAATCTCGATACCCTCAGCTGCAGTGTTGAGCTCGCGGGCGAGTCCAAACAGCTCGGTCAAGGTACGACCGGCTGACGCGATGGCGTCACGTGGGGTGATTGCCGACTTAGTTTCGACATCAACAACGAGACGGTCAAAGTCAGTGCGCTCACCGGCACGAGTTGCCTCGACACGGTAAGTGACCTTGAGTACTGGCGAGTAAATCGAGTCGACCGGAATTTGGCCGGCTTCGCTAAATTCGCTGCGGTTCTGCGTTGCGGTGACGTAACCACGGCCACGCTCGATCGTCAGCTCAAGTTCAAACTTGGCCTTGTCATTGAGCGTTGCGATGACGAGTTCAGGGTTGTGAATCTCTACACCGGCAGGTGCAGAAATGTCAGCAGCCGTGACCTCACCAGCGCCCTGCTTGCGCAGGTAAGCGGTGATGGGTTCGTCGTGCTCGCTTGAAACGACGAGGTTCTTGATGTTGAGGATGACCTCGGTGACATCTTCTTTAACACCGGCGACGGTGCTGAACTCGTGGAGTACGCCGTCGATACGGATGCTGGTGACAGCTGCTCCGGGGATCGACGAAAGAAGGGTACGACGGATGGAGTTTCCGAGGGTGTAACCGAAACCGGGCTCAAGCGGTTCGATAACGAACCGTGAACGGAATTCGGAGATGTTCTCCTCAGCAAGGGTGGGACGCTGTGCAATGAGCACTGGTGATTCCTTTCGGCAAAGTGTCCGCTATATGACACTTGTGGGCGACGGGTGGCTGGCCCGACGTTGTATTGAGTTGTGCGCTGGAGCGGTGAGCGAGGGCCACAACGGGCCCTCGCCACGACGCCAGCACTAGCTAGTTACCTAGCTAGTACGGCGTGAAACTAAACGCGACGACGCTTGGGCGGACGGCAACCGTTGTGCGTCTGCGGTGTTACGTCGTTGATCGAACCCACTTCGAGGCCAGCAGCCTGCAGCGAACGGATCGCAGTTTCGCGACCTGAACCCGGTCCCTTGACGAAAACGTCTACCTTCTTGACACCGTGCTCCTGAGCCTGGCGCGCAGCCGACTCAGCGGACATCTGTGCTGCATAAGGGGTCGACTTGCGCGAGCCCTTGAAGCCGACGACACCTGACGATGACCAGGCAAGTACTGCACCGGTGGGGTCAGTGATGGTGACGATGGTGTTGTTGAACGTTGACTTGATGTGAGCCTGGCCCACTGCAACATTCTTCTTTTCTTTACGACGCGGCTTACGAGCGGCCGATTTTGGTGCTGCCATTGTTTTCTCCTAAAACTTTGATGGCGACGACGCTGGGAATGAACCCAGGGTCTATCGGGCCTTCTTCTTGCCGGCTACGGTGCGCTTCGGGCCCTTGCGGGTACGAGCGTTGGTCTTCGTGCGCTGTCCGTGAACGGGCAGTCCCTTGCGGTGACGGATACCCTGGTAGCTGCCGATTTCAACCTTGCGGCGGATGTCTGCTGCGACCTCACGGCGGAGGTCACCTTCTACTTGGAAGTTTCCTTCGATGTAGTCACGAAGGGCGATGAGCTGGTCATCGGTGAGATCGTGAACGCGGATTTCTCCGCTGATTTGTGTGTCGGCGAGGGTTTTGAGTGCCCTCGTGCGGCCAACACCGTAAATGTAAGTCAGTGCGACCTCTACACGCTTGTCGCGTGGGATGTCGACGCCGGCTAGACGTGCCATAGTGGCTTCTCCTGTTAGTGAGTGGAGGTCTGTAGCAGCACCTGTGCGCCGGCCTCCAACCGGTGGTGTCCCTGCTTCTCGCTCTCGCAAGTTGCAGATCTGGTGTTGCTATTTAGCTGTATTTAGTTGTGTGCCGCGACGATTTCTCGTCGCGCGCGGTGCGATCTGTTCGCGGAACCTTAGCCCTGGCGTTGCTTGTGACGCGGGTTCGACTTGCAGATGATCATGACGCGACCGTTGCGGCGAATAACGCGGCAGTGGTCACACATGGGCTTGACGCTGGGTGCTACCTTCATAGTTTTTCCTTGTGAATCGCTGTCGTCGTTCCACTTGTCCTGCAAAGGAACAGTGGACGTTACTTTCCAGCGCTCGTTACTTGTAGCGGTAGGTGATCCGGCCGCGAGTCAGGTCATACGGGCTCAACTCGACAACCACACGGTCTTCCGGAAGGATTCGAATGTAGTTCTGTCGCATTTTGCCGGAGATATGAGCAAGCACTACGTGGCCGTTACTTAGCTCAACGCGAAACATCGCGTTGGGCAGAGCTTCAACTACTGCTCCTTCAATCTCAATGACACCGTCTTTTTTGGCCATAGCCTCTTCGTCGCTATAAGTGGAGTTCGCTGGTCTGCGTGGATTGTGGTGAGTGACTTTCGAAAAAATCTAGGCACGAAAAAATCGGCCTGAAACACCAAAGATCAAGCCTACGCTAATCCCGGGCGTTTCGCCAAGCTGGGGCTAAGATTGCGCCTTCACAGTTTCAACGGCATCCCCATAAAGCGGATCCCCCTCGTGCAAGTCCATAACCTTCGCCACGAAATCCTCGGCGGAAAGCGATGCGCGCAGCTCCAGCATCCTCACGCTCTCAGGATCGCCGGCGACATCAAACTGAAGCGCTGCACCCACGGCACGCAATAATGCACTTGGCCTGGTGCCCGCTGCGGCAAGCACTGCCGCGGGGCTGATGAAGCGTTCGTTGCGCGAAAGCTTTCGTAGTGGGCTACGCCCAACTCGCTCTGGAGTATCCGGCAAGTATTGATTACCGAACCGTCGGATGCAGGTGCTCACGTACGCCGCATGGTCGGCGGCATCGAACCGATGCTTTGCGATAAGCATTTGGCTGGTCTCAGCCAGAACGGCGTCGACTTCGGCAGCGACCTCAGCGATCGCCATCGCCGCAACCAGGGTTTCCGCCCCTCGGACATGGCCATGGTAGGCGAGCGTCGCATGACCCGTATTCACCGTGAAGAGTTTCCGCTCGATGTACGGCTCAAGATCGGTCACGAAATGAACGTCGGCAATCTCCGGAACACTGTCGCCGAATGGTCCGCTTTCGATGGCCCACTCAAAGAAGTCTTCAACGGTTACGTCAAGCCCTGCCGCGGGGTCCTGCGCTGGCACGATGCGGTCGACAGCAGTGTTGGCGAAGATTGCCTTGGCGGCCAAGATCTCCGCGTTGACAGAAACAGCAATTTCAGCCCGCAGGATGTTTGTTGCATAGAGCGCGTTCTCACATGCCAACACGTGCAATGGCGCTCGGTCTGCCGATCGCGCCTCGATTGCTTGTGCGATGAGCGGCGCTACGAACTTGAGAATGTTGGGACCAACAGCCGTGGTGACCATGTCGGCTGTGGCGATCTCCTCGACCACGGCTGCTTCATGGGTTGCACTGTTGAGTGCCCGAAAGTTATCGACGGTCCACGTGTGGGGCTCTGCGCCAACTTCGTGGACTTGATAGCTGTCAGCCGAGGCGAGGCGGTCGATGAGTTCTGCCGCGACATCCGCGAACACAATCTCGTAGCCCGCTTTGTGCAAAATCAATCCGACAAAGCCGCGACCGATGTTTCCTGCTCCAAAGTGAACGGCCTTCATGCGTTGTTCAATTCGCTGAGCAGCGAGAGGAGCTCTTCTTTGCTCGAGGCGTCGATGAGCTTCTGCACTTCATCGTTGTCGCTAAAGATTGTGGCAACAGCGGCGAGGGTGTCCATGTGGCCACCGTCTTTTCCAGCGATGCCGACAACGAAGCGAACCTCGTTGCCATCCCAATCGATGGGATCCGCGTACCGCACGAACGAGAGCGCAGACGACAAGATCGTGTCCTTGCCCTCGTTCGTGCCGTGCGGAATGGCTAGGAAGTTGCCCATGAAGGTTGAAGTCAACTCTTCACGGGCCTTCATGAAGCCAAGGTACTCGGGCGTTACCGCACCAGCAGCGATGAGAATCTCGGCCGCCTCAGCGATCGCTTCCTCTTTAGTGCGGGCGGTGCCAGCCGCTGTGATCTGGTCTAGCTCGAGTACCTTGCTCATGATGTCTCCTGTTACTTGCCAACCATGTTTACGACTTCATCGTATTTCGGACTGTTCATGAAGTTATCAACAGAAACATGGATTGCGCCGGGAACCTTCTGCTGAGCGCGTTCCGTGAGCTTGTCCTGAGTGATGACGAGGTCCTCAGTGCCATCAAGGTTCGCGATCGCCTTATTCGTGACGTTGACGCCTTCGATGCCAGCCTTAGCGAACTTGTTGCGCAGAACTGTCGCGCCCATGGCGCTCGAACCCATACCGGCGTCGCAAGCGAAGACCACATTCTGGATCTTCGTAGCGGTAGCCGTTCCGGCAGCGGCACCAGCAGCTGCGCCGGTTCCGAGCAGGTCGCCTACCGAGCTGTCGCGACCCTTGTTGGCAGCGTTCTTAGCAACGGCTGCAGCAAGTGCATCGTCGCCGTTAGCCATTGCCTCGAGGTCACGCTTGCGACCGGCACGGATGATGACGGCAGCGACGGCAAACGACACTGCAGCCGAGAAGACAACCGACAGCAGAACGCCAACGATGCTTCCCGGAGGCGTCTGTGCAATGACCGCGATGATCGATCCCGGGGATGCCGGAGCACGCAGACCGGACTGGAAGATGACGTTCGTAAGAACACCAGTAGCTCCACCAGCGATCGCCGCAACAACGAGAAGCGGCTTAGCCAGTACGTAGGGGAAGTAGATCTCGTGAATACCGCCAACGAACTGAATCAGGATCGCGCCGGGAGCGCTCGCGCGCAGCAGACCGACACCGAAAACAACGAAGGCAAGCAGGATCCCGAGGCCGGGGCCAGGGTTTGCTTCGATGAGGAAGAGGATCGACTGTCCCTTGTCCAGCGACTCAGCGGTACCGAGCGGCGTAAAGACACCGTGGTTGATCGCGTTGTTGAGGAAGAGGATCTTACCCGGCTCAACGAAGATGCTCGCGAGCGGCAGCAGGCTGTTGTCAACGAGGAAGCCAATGATGCCTTCGAGCCCCTTGCTAATCGCGGTAACGATCGGCGCAATCAGGAAGAACGAGGCAATCGCAAGCAACATAGCCACAATCCCGGCGGAGAAATTGTCGACGAGCATTTCGAAGCCGGGACGAATCTTTCCCGCCCACAGCGCGTCAATCTTCTTCATGACCCAAGCCGAGCTGGGACCAACCAGCATCGCACCGAGGAACATCGGAATGCCGGCACCGACGATGACGCCGACGGTAGCGATCGTTGCGACAACTCCACCTCGGGTGCCGTAGACCATGCGTCCACCGGTGTTAGCGATCAACAGAGGGAGTAAGTAGACGATCATCGGCCCGACAAGACCGGTGTTCGTTACTTCAGGATCGAGACTCCAACCACCGAGCTGTTGAACCCAAACCGGGTCGATGCCGAGCAGCGGCAGCCAACCAGTCTGAATGAATAGTGCGGTGATGAAGCCCCAGGCGATGAATGCCGCAATATTGGGCATCACCATTCCACTGACGAAGGTTCCAAACTTCTGGACTCCTACGCGTGCACCGCCTGTCGAGGCGGTCGTAGACGACGTTGTCATTTTTTACTCCGATATCTGTGATGTTGGGATACTGCGAGGGAAGCGACCGAACACGACTAGCTTTCGTCGTGATCGGTACTGAGAATTTCGGTGAGTTCCGCAATGATCGCGTCGGCGCCTTCGCCGTCTGCCGCAATTGTGACTTCGTCACCGTGGCTGACGCCGAGCGAAATGACGCTCAAAATGCTGGCAGCGTTGACTGACTTGTCACCCTTTGAAATGGTGACGGCAATCCCGGATGCTGCGGCCGCTTGCGCAAAGAGCGACGCCGGACGGGCGTGAAGCCCATGCGATGACGCAACCTGAAGAGTATTTTCAGCCATGATTTCTGCTTTCTGTTGTTGCGTGAGGGAGAGAATCGAGCAGGTCGAGCGCAATGTCAGCGCCCGCGGCAGTGAAACTCAGCATGGGTAGCTGCAGCGCAGTCGCGCCGATTAGTTCTGCTGCGGCTTTCGCTTGCTCAAAGAAGTCAGTGACGTGCGCACTCACCAAGACGACATCCACCGAAGTCAACGGCATGCTCAAAGCCGAGACGCTAGCCGGAATGAAAGTGTGTTTGATGCCGCGGACGGCCGCTTGATTGCGAAGAGCATGCGCCAAGAAAGTACTTGATGCACCTGCACCGCACACAACCAGCACTGATGACATGTTGTCGCCTCCTTGCGAGCACCACTCGAACTCTTTCCAGTCTCTATGGTGGCGTGAAGACGTAGGACAGCTCCAATAGAGAACATTCCGCACCCGCGGAAGCGTTCATACGGGAGAATGGTTACCTGATGCTCGATAACCATGCACGACTAATCGAACACCTCGCCCAGGCCGAGGGTTGGGTGACTGCGGCCGAACTCGCAGACAAGCTCGGCGTGACCACCCGCAGCGTTCGCAGCTACGTCACCGCGGTTAAGTCGTCGGCGCTCCCCCTCGAAGTCATCGAGTCATCGACAGCCGGCTACCGTCTGCACCGCGATAACTATGCGGAATTTCTCAAGAGTGCATCCAATCGGGACACCGAACGACCTCGAGATCGCCAATACCACCTCGTTCGACGGCTTGGTGATGCCCCTGAGGGCATCGACATCCATGCTCTGGCAGATAGTTTCTTTGTGAGTGAGTCGACGATCGAGGCGGATCTCCGCAAGATCAAGACGGTCGTTACCGAAGAGGGTCTCTCGCTCATCCGACGCGGTGCCTTAGTAGTGTTGTCGGGCACTGAGCCAAATCTGAGACGACTTCTGAGCAAGATGTTCCGCCACGAAGACACTCAAGGTTTCTTAGAGCTTGCAAGTATTCAGCGCGAATTTGAGTCATCAGACCTTCGTGCCTTCAAAACCTCACTGCTCGACCTTCTCGACGCCCACGGCTATTTCGTAAATGAGTACGGCATTAATCATGTGCTGCTTCACGTAGCCATTGCCGCAGATCGAACCTCACCAGCGAGCCCGGCACTTGCCGATGCGGCACCTGAGTTCACCAACGAGCTCGGAGCCCTGATCGCGGCACATTTCTCCGTGAATCTCGCTCGTGATGAACTCAACGAAATAGAGATCCTTCTCACTACGCGGGTGATTACCCGCGGCACGGATGCAAGCTCAACTTCCGATGTCGATCTCGAAGAACTCATCACTCGGATTCGCCGAACCGTGCACCATGTGGGCGAGGAGTACCTTGTCGACCTCGACGACGACGACTTCATCATGCGATTGTCACTTCACGTTCGCAACCTAATCTTGCGCGCTCAAGACCTCTCGTATTCGCGAAATCCAATGACTCGGTCGATCAAGACCAGTTATCCCATGATTTACGAGTTGGCGGTCTTTATCGCGGCGGAAGTCCAACGCAGCGAGCGAATCACGATCCACGATGACGAGATCTCGTATATCGCCCTTCACGTCGGATCACATTTGGAGCGACAGGCCAAGCGCGAGGTCCGACTGACGGCGGCGCTCGTCTGCCCCAACTATCACGACCTTCACGTCATCCTTCGTGAACGAATCGAGACTGTTCTTGGAGACGAGCTTCAACTCCGCATCGTGATCACTCGCACCGACGTGGATCTCGCCGAGCTGTCTACCGATCTCGTGCTCACGACTATCGACCTCCGCTCGTTCGCCGACAACGTTGTGCTCATTCAGCCGTTCCTGACAGAAACGGATGTCGACAGCATCCGAAAGACCATCGGGCGGGTGCGCAGGTTGCGTCGTCGTCGCGCCCTCACCGATGAGCTTCTCCGTTTCTTTGATCCGGCGCTATTCCTGCGAAATTTCAGTGCCCCAAGCGAAGAGGCCATGATCGAAGCGCTCGGAAACCGGATGATCGAAGCTGGCGTCATAGAACGCGACTACATCACGGGAGCCATCGAACGAGAACGGATGTCGTCAACTGCATTCACGGACGCTCTCGCGGTTCCGCACGCGATGACGATGAACGCCCATCGAACCGCAATCAGTATCGTCATCAACGAGACACCAATGCAGTGGGGCGAGAACCGCGTGAATGTGATCGCGTTGATCGCGTTTAGCGCCGCCGGCCGAACAACTTTCCAAACAGTGTTCGACCAGTTCGTGACAGTATTTTCGGATCGCGATTATGTGCAGCAGCTCGTCAGAAAGGCCGTCGACTTTCCAACGTTTATTGACGAACTAGTGCGCGGTATCGAGAACTAGGCGGTTTCGAGAACTAGGCGGTTTCGAGAACTAGAGAGACGAGGAGTCTGTCGCGACGATTCCGCGCTCAATGAGAGCGTCGGTGATGCGTGCAGTGACGGCATCGATCTCACCAAGTGCATCGATCGTGACGAGCACGTCGCGAGCGGCATATACCTTGATCAGCGGCGCGGTCTGCTCGCTGTAGACCTCAAGACGATGACGAACGACAGCTTCGGTATCGTCGCTGCGGCCCTGTTCAAGCGCACGTTTACGCAGTCGATCGACAACGACCTCTGGGTCTGCTTCAAGCTCAACGACGACGTCGAGGGCAGCACCATGGCTAGCCAAGAATGCGTCAAGCTCACGGACCTGGTCGGTCGTTCGCGGGTAGCCATCGAGCAAGAAACCGTCTTGCGCATCGGCCTCTTCGAGTCGGCTACGGATGAGCTCGTTTGTGAGGGAATCAGGGACGTTATCGCCGGCATCCATGAATGCCTTCGCTTTGGTTCCCAGTTCGGTGCCATTCTTCACATTGCTGCGAAAAATGTCACCGGTGGAAATTGCAGGGATTCCATAAATTTCAGCGAGACGCGCTGCTTGCGTGCCCTTGCCCGCGCCGGGTGGGCCAATCAATAGGAGTCGTGTCAACGCAACAAACCTTCGTAATGGCGCTGCTGCAACTGCGAATCGATTTGCTTGACGGTCTCAAGACCGACACCAACGATAATCAGGATGCTTGCTCCGCCGAATGGGAAATTTTGGTTGGCCCCGATGACGACGAACGCGATCAACGGAATCATTGCCACTAGGCCCAAGTAGAGCGAGCCAGGCAAAGTAACGCGAGTCAAAACGTAGTCGAGGTATTCTGCGGTCGGTCGACCAGCGCGAATACCGGGGATGAAGCCGCCGTACTTCTTCATGTTGTCGGCAACTTCTTCGGGGTTGAATGTAATAGCAACGTAGAAGTAGGTAAAGCCTACGATCAGCAGGAAGTAACCGACCATGTAGATCGGGCTATCGCCGGATACCAGGTTGTTCTGGATCCAGACGACCCATGCTGCAGAGGTCTCACCAGCTTGTGGCTGGTTGAAGTTTGCGATCAATGCTGGCAGGTACAACAGCGAGGAGGCGAAGATCACGGGGATCACGCCGGCCATGTTGACCTTGATCGGAATGTACGTGTTGTTGCCGCCGTAGGTGCGTCGGCCGACCATGCGCTTTGCATACTGAACGGGAATGCGTCGCTGCGATTGTTCAACAAACACGACTGCGCCCATGATGAGAATGCCCATCAGCAGCACGAGAACGAAGATTTCGATTCCGCTGCTGACGTAGATGCCCCAGAGCGCGCTCGGGAAGGTTGCAGCGATCGAGGTGAAGATCAGCAACGACATTCCGTTACCGATTCCACGTTCGGTGACCAATTCACCCATCCACATAATGAGGCCGGTGCCGGCGGTCATCGTGATGACCATGAGCAGGATGGCGTACCACGCGTCGTTGGTGATCAGTTGGCTACATTCAGCAACACCGGCTGACTGGAAGAGTGCGCCACTTCTGGCAACCGTGATCAGCGTCGTTGACTGAAGGATTGCGAGAGCAATGGTGAGGTAACGCGTGTACTGGGTCAGTGTTGACTGGCCAGACTGACCCTCTTTGTGAAGAGTCTCGAAGTGTGGGATTACCACACGCAGTAGTTGCACGATGATCGATGCCGTGATGTACGGCATGATTCCGAGCGCAAATACGGAAAGTTGAAGGAGCGCCCCACCACTGAAGAGGTTGATGAGGTCATACAGTCCGCCACTGGACGAGTTAGCTGCAAGACACAGCTGAACATTGCCAAAGTCGACGAACGGCGCTGGGATGAAGGAGCCAAGCCTAAACAGCGCAATGATGCCTAGTGTGAACCCGATCTTCCTGCGAAGGTCAGGCGTGCGAACAATCCGCGCGACAGCTTTAAACACAAGGCCTCCGATTATCTATGTACTGCGGGCGAATGGGGAACCCCTATGCGGGATTCCCCACCCATCCTGTCTGCTTTGGTCACCGGTGTGACCAGCGCGACACTAACGTCTCGCGCAGTGACAGTTACTGAACCGAACCGCCGGCCGCAACAATCTTCTGCTCTGCTGAGCCGGAGACTTTGTCAACTGCAACATTCAGCTTAACCGCAATATCACCCTGACCAAGAACCTTGACCTTTTCGTTCTTGCGAACGGCGCCCTTGGACACGAGATCAGCGATGGTTACATCGCCACCCTTGGGGTAAAGTTCCGCGAGCTTCTCAAGGTTTACAACCTGGTATTCAACGCGGAACGGGTTCTTGAATCCGCGCAGCTTAGGTGCACGCATTACGAAGTTGATGTTTCCACCTTCGAAACCAACACGCATGTTGTAGCGCGCCTTGGTTCCCTTGGTTCCACGGCCCGCGGTCTTACCCTTGGAGCCTTCACCACGGCCGACTCGCATGCGGTCTTTCTTAGCACCGGCAGCGGGACGGAGGTGGTGCATCTTCAGAACCTGCGGGCGACTTGCCACATTGTCACTCGACGTCGTCTTAGCGGTCGAGGACTTTGCAGCAGGAGCCTTGGTTGCAGCCTTCGCAGGTGCAGCCTTAGCTGTCGTTGCCTTGGCAGGTGCAGCCTTAGCTGTCGTTGCCTTCGCAGGTGCAGCCTTCTTGGTGGCAGCAGCCTTGGGGGCTGCGGCCTTCTTTGGAGTTTCTTTCTCGTCAGCCATTAGTCAATCTCCTCGACCTTGACAAGGTGAGCAACCGTGTTGACGTAACCACGGTTCTGCGAGTTGTCCTCGCGCACAACAACGGATCCGATGCGCTTGAGCCCGAGGCTGCGCAGCGTGTCGCGTTGGTTCTGCTTCTCACTAATTTTGGACTTGATCTGGGTTACCTTCAGGCGACCAGCCATCAGACACCTGCCTTAGCTTCAGCCTCGGCGCGCAGCAAGCGTGCCGGGATAACGTGTTCTGCATCGAGGCCACGACGAGCGGCTACCGAGCGAGGCTCTTCGAGCTGCTTGAGTGCTGCGACCGTAGCGTGAACGATGTTGATCGTGTTCGAGGAACCGAGCGACTTGCTGAGAACGTCGTGAATTCCGGCGCACTCGAGTACGGCGCGAACGGGACCACCGGCGATAACACCGGTACCAGCGGATGCGGGACGCAGCAGAACTACGCCTGCAGCAGCCTCTCCCTGGACCGAGTGAGGAATCGATGCGGCGACGCGAGGAACGCGGAAGAAGTTCTTCTTCGCCTCTTCAACGCCCTTAGAAATCGCGAGAGGAACCTCGCGAGCCTTGCCGTAACCGACACCAACCATGCCATTTCCGTCACCGACGACGACGAGCGCGGTGAAGCTAAAGCGACGACCACCCTTGACGACCTTCGATACACGGTTGATGGTGACGACGCGCTCCAGGAACTGGTTCTTGTCGTTGTCGCGGCTGTTGTTTCCGCCACGACCACCACGGTCGGGGCCACGCTCACGGCCGCCACGACGAGCCTCGCGAGGCTCGCTTGTGACGTCGGTTGCTGGGGCGTCTACGACGACCTCAGGTACGGAGATGGCGCTAGTCGCCTCAGCGGCCACGGCCTGCTCCTTGTTAGTTGTCTTGTTGTCCACGTTGTCGCTCACAGGTTCAATCCACCCTCTCGCGCTCCGTCGGCGACAGCTGCAACGCGACCTGCGTAGCGGCTTCCACCACGATCAAATACGACAGCGTCAACGCCGGCATCCTTGGCGCGCGCGGCGACCATTTCACCGATCTTGCGTGCCTTAGCGGTCTTGTCGCCGTCAAACGTACGCATGTCCGACTCCATGGTCGAAGCTGAGGCTACGGTGACTCCCTTGGAGTCATCCACAACCTGAACGAATACGTGACGCGCTGAACGCGTAACCACGAGACGGGGGCGCACCTCAGTGCCCACGACCTTCTTGCGGAGACGTGCGTGCCTGCGGCCCTTAGCGGCCGACTTGCTCTTACCTCTGGTTCCGAGAGCCATGTCTACTTACCACTCTTTCCGGCCTTGCGACGAACAACTTCGCCGGCGTAGCGCACACCCTTGCCCTTGTAAGGCTCTGGCTTGCGCAATTTACGAATGTTGGCTGCTACTTCGCCAACCGCCTGCTTGTCGATGCCGCTGACAACTAGTTTGTTGTTTCCCTCGACCGCGAAGCTAATGCCTGCGGGCGGGTCAACGGTGATCGAGTGCGAGTACCCGAGAGCAAACTCAACTGAGCTGCCCTTTGCCGTAACACGGTAACCAGTACCAACAACCTCAAGGCCCTTGGTGTAACCGTCGGTGACACCAACGATCTGGTTAGCGATCAGCGTACGGGTGAGGCCGTGAAGCGAACGCGATTCGCGCTCGTCGTTGGGACGGGTTACGAGAACCTGGCCCTCTTCAAGCGCTACAGCGATGGGAGCCTTGACGGTGAGCGCAAGCTCACCCTTCGGGCCCTTTACCGCGACGTTTTGTCCATCGATGGTGATTGTGACACCAGCGGGGACATCAATAGGAAGTCTTCCGATTCGTGACATTTTGAGTTACCACACGTAAGCGAGGACTTCCCCACCTACGCCCTTCTTAGTCGCCTCTTTGTCGGTCAGAAGACCAGAGGAGGTGGACAAAATTGCCACGCCGAGTCCGCCAAGAACCTTGGGGATTTCGGTTGAGCGAGCGTATACACGAAGGCCAGGCTTCGAAACGCGCTTGATTCCCTTGATGGAACGCTCGCGAGTGGGGCTGTACTTGAGTTCGATCGTGAGGGTCTGGCCCACGCGGGCGTCCTCGGTGCTGAAGCTGAGGATGTATCCCTCTGCTTTGAGCATTTCAGCCAGGCGCGACTTCAGCTTGCTGTTAGGCATTGAAACGCTGTCGTGGTGCGCCGAATTGGCGTTGCGCAGTCTGGTCAGCATGTCAGCGACCGGATCTGTCATTGTCATTATGTTGTTTCCTGTCTCAACTGGTTTCGGCATCCGTTACACGAAGGCCGACCTGGTCGATTGGTGATACGTGGTTAGTTAGATGCGTTCTCTGCTGAACGGAACGGGAATCCGAGTGCCTTCAACAGCGCACGGCCCTCTTCGTTGTTCTTTGCAGTGGTAACGATTGTGATGTCGAAACCACGAACGCGGTCAATCTTGTCCTGATCGATCTCGTGGAACATTGACTGCTCCGTGAGGCCGAACGTGTAGTTACCGTTGCCATCGAACTGCTTGTCCGAGAGGCCGCGGAAGTCGCGGATACGGGGAAGAGCAAGCGAGATCAGGCGGTCAAGGAACTCCCAAGCGCGGTCACCACGAAGGGTAACGTGTGCGCCAATGGGCTGTCCTTCACGAAGCTTGAACTGAGCGATCGACTTGCGTGCGCTAGTTACATACGGCTTCTGACCGGTGATCGCAGTGAGGTCCTTGACGGCCCCATCGATGATCTTTCCATCGCGAGCAGCTTCACCGACACCAGTGTTCACGACGACCTTAACGATCCCCGGAATCTGGTGCACGTTGGTGAATCCAAGATCCTTCTTGAGCTGCGCCGCAATTTCAGTGCGGTACTTCTGCTTAAGGCGCGGCTGGATTTTGCCAGCTGCAGGTGCAGTCGTCGTCATTAGTCTGCGTCCTTCTCGGTTGCCTTCTCGGCATCCTTCGTCGAAGCCTTGGGCTCAGCCTTAGCTGCCTTCGACTTCTTGGTCTCTACGCGGCGCGACTTCTTGAAGAAGCGCTCGCGTGTGGTCTTTCCACGGTCATCGGTGCCAACAGTGAAGCCAACACGAGCCGGGAGCTTGGTCTCGGGGTCAACGAGAGCAATGTTGGACACGTGAATCGGTGCCTCCATCGTCTCGATACCACCGGTCTTGGTGCCACGCTGAGTCTGACCAACCTTGACGTGCTTGGTGACGAAGTTGACACCCTCCACGACGACGCGGTCTTTTCCAGCGATTACACGGATAACGCGACCCTGCTTGCCGCGGCTTCCGCCACGTTCTTCGGTCGGGCCGCTGATGACCTGTACGAGGTCACCCTTGCGAATCTTTGCCATAACTACAGCACCTCCGGTGCGAGAGAGATGATCTTCATGAACTTCTTGTCACGAAGTTCACGGCCGACCGGTCCGAAGATACGAGTACCGCGGGGGTCTCCACCCTCAGACTTAAGGATTACGGCTGCGTTCTCATCAAACTTGATGTATGAACCGTCTGAACGACGAGTCTGCTTGATGACGCGAACGATGACGGCCTTGACGACCTCACCCTTCTTGACGTTTCCGCCAGGAATCGCGTCTTTTACGGTTGCCACAATGACATCGCCGAGACCTGCGTAACGACGGCCTGAGCCACCGAGAACGCGAATCGTGAGGAGCTCCTTGGCGCCGGTGTTATCGGCAACCTTTACTCGGGATTCCTGCTGAAGCATTACTTAGCCTTTTCGAGGATCTCGACCAGACGCCAGCGCTTCGTGGCGCTGAGCGGACGGGTCTCGCTGATTAGAACGGAGTCACCGACGCCGGCCACATTGGCCTCGTCGTGAACCTTCACCTTGGAGTTACGGCGGATGACCTTGCCGTACAACGGGTGCTTTACGCGGTCTTCAACGATGACAACGATGGTCTTGTCCATCTTGTCGCTCGTTACGATTCCGCGACGGGTCTTACGGTACCCACGAGCGACCTCGGCGGTCTCCGCGGTCTTCTTGTCTTCAACTTTGGCCATGACTACGCCTCCTTCGTCTCGTCAGTGGCGTCTGCTGCGGTTTCATCCGCTGCGACTGCCTTCTTGGTGCTACGCTTCTTGGTCTCCTTGGCAGGAGCCTCGATAGCAGCAGGAGTTGCACGGATGCCCAGCTCGCGCTCACGGATAACCGTGTAGATGCGAGCGATGTCGCGCTTGACAGCGCGAATACGTCCGTGGCTTTCCAGTTGACCGGTTGCGGCCTGGAAACGAAGGTTGAAAAGTTCTTCCTTCGCCTTCTTCAGCTCGTCAATCAATCGTTCGTCTTCAAAAGTGTCTAGCTCGACTGGGGCTAGCTCCTTGGATCCGATCGCCATTATGCGTCGCCCTCCTCGCGCTTGATGATGCGTGCCTTGAGGGGCAGCTTGTGAATAGCACGAGTGAGTGCTTCGCGCGCAGTCGTCTCGTCCACGCCGCTGAGCTCGAAGAGCACGCGACCTGGCTTGACGTTGGCGACCCACCACTCGGGCGAACCCTTACCGGAACCCATGCGGGTTTCGGCGGGCTTTTTGGTGAGCGGGCGGTCGGGGTAGATGTTAATCCACACCTTTCCACCACGCTTGATGTGACGCGTCATAGCGATACGAGCTGCCTCAATTTGGCGGTTCGTTACGTATGCCGGCGTCAGAGCCTGAATTCCGTACTCGCCGAACGACACCGTGGTTCCACCGGTAGCGTGGCCGCTACGGGAGGGGTGGTGCTGCTTGCGGTACTTGACCTTACGCGGAATCAACATTGTTATGCCTCAACTCCTGCTGCAACCGGTGCGTCGGCCTTGGGGGCTTCTGCCTTGGGTGCTTCAGCTTTCGGTGCGGACGAAGGGCCACCGGTGCGACGACCGCCACGGTCGCCACCATCGCGACGCTCTGGACGCGACGACTTCTGGTTAGCCTGCTCGCGAGCGAGCTCCTTGTTGGTGATGTCGCCCTTGTAGACCCACACCTTGACACCGATACGACCGAACGTGGTCTTAGCCTCGTAGAAGCCGTAGTCGATGTTTGCGCGCAGCGTGTGCAGCGGAACGCGTCCTTCGCGGTAGTACTCTGAGCGGCTCATTTCTGCGCCACCCAAACGACCCGATACCTGGATGCGAACACCCTTGACCGAACCAACGCGCTGGGCGCCCTGAAGACCCTTGCGCATTGCACGACGGAAAGCGACACGAGCAGCGAGCTGCTCGGCGATTCCCTGTGCAACGAGCTGAGCTTCAGCCTCGGGGTTCTTGACCTCGAGGATGTTTAGCTGAATCTGCTTACCGGAGAGCTTTTCGAGCTCTCCACGAATACGCTCTGCCTCGGCGCCGCGGCGACCGATCACAATGCCCGGACGGGCAGTGTGAATGTCTACGCGAACGCGGTCACGGGTGCGCTCGATTTCAATGCGAGCAACACCTGCGCGGTCGAGGTTCGACTTGAGCAGATTGCGGATTTTTACATCCTCTGCCACGTAGTCGCTGTAACGCTGACCCGGCTTGGTGCTGTCAGAGAACCAACGCGACACGTGGTCGGTGGTGATTCCTAGACGGAAACCGTAGGGGTTTACCTTCTGTCCCATTACTTCTTCCCTGCCTTGTCGGCCTTGGCTTCAACGACGTGGTCTGGCGTGGCCAGAACAATCGTGATGTGGCTGGTGCGCTTCAAAATCTGGAACGCACGGCCCTGGGCACGCGGCTGGAAACGCTTCAACGTGGCTCCATCATCGACAAACGCCTTCGAGATGATCAGATCCTGCTCGTCCAAGTAGCTGTTTGCTGCATCTGCCTTGACTCGCGCGTTGGCGATTGCAGACGCAACAAGCTTGTACACCGGCTCGCTAGCACCCTGAGGTGCGAACTTCAAAATAGCCAATGCTTCCTGTGCTTGCTTGCCGCGGATCATGTTGACAACGCGACGAGCCTTCATAGGGGTCACGCGGATGTGACGCACACGTGCGATCGACTCCACCATTTCTCTACCTCCTACGCCACCGCGTTAGCGGCGACGACCCTTCTTGTCGTCCTTCACGTGTCCGCGGAAGGTACGTGTCGGCGAGAACTCGCCGAGCTTGTGACCAACCATGGTTTCCGTGATGAATACCGGAATGTGCTTGCGACCATCGTGAACCGCGATCGTGTGACCCAGCATTGCTGGAACGATCATTGAGCGGCGCGACCAGGTCTTGATTACGTTCTTGCTCTTGGCTTCGTTCGCCTTGACAACCTTTTGTAGGAGGTGGTCGTCGACGAAGGGGCCCTTCTTCAGACTGCGTGGCATCTTCTGACTCTCCTACTACTTGCGCTTCTTGCCGACATTGCGGCGGCGAACGATGAGCTTGTCACTGGGCAGTTTGCGCTTACGAGTGCGCCCCTCTGCCTGGCCCCAAGGGGAAACGGGGTGACGTCCACCGGACGTCTTACCCTCACCACCACCGTGGGGGTGGTCGACGGGGTTCATGGCGACACCACGCACTGTTGGGCGGACACCCTTCCAGCGCATACGGCCGGCCTTACCCCAGTTGATGTTCGACTGCTCGGCATTGCCGACCTCGCCGATCGTTGCACGGCAACGAACGTCAACGTTGCGGATTTCTCCGGAAGGCAAACGCAGCTGCGCGTAGGGGCCTTCTTTTGCAACGAGTCGAACAGATGCACCAGCGGAGCGGGCCATCTTGGCGCCACCACCGGGGCGAAGCTCGATCATGTGAATGACCGTACCCACGGGGATGTTCTTCATCGGCAGGTTGTTGCCTGGCTTGATGTCAGCACCGGCACCCGACTCGATGATGTCGCCCTGCTTGAGCTTGTTAGGCGCAATGATGTAGCGCTTTGTGCCATCAACAAAGTGAAGCAGTGCGATACGTGCGGTGCGGTTGGGGTCGTACTCGATCTCAGCAACGCGGGCGTTTACGCCGTCTTTGTCGTTGCGCTTGAAGTCGATGACGCGGTACTGGCGCTTGTGGCCACCACCAACGTGACGGCTCGTGATGCGACCTGCGTTGTTGCGGCCACCAGTCTTCGGCAGAGGGCGCAGAAGCGACTTCTCTGGGGTCGAACGGGTGATCTCAGCAAAGTCTGCAACCGAGGATCCACGACGACCAGGCGTCGTGGGCTTGTACTTGCGAATAGCCATTAGTTTCTCCTTGGTCCCTAGCCGACAGCGGTGAAGATGTCGATGGAACCGGACTTGAGCGTGACGATGGCGCGCTTGGTGTCCTTGCGCTTGCCCATACCGAAACGGGTACGACGGGTCTTGCCCGTGCGGTTCAACGTGTTGACCGAATCGACCTTGACGCTGAAGATCTTCTCAATAGCGAGCTTGATCTCGGTCTTGTTCGCACGGGGGTCTACCTCGAAGGTGTACTTACCCATGTCGATCAGGTTGTAGCTCTTCTCGGAAACCACGGGAGCGATGATGATGTCGCGTGGGTCCTTGTACGTGACGGTCATGCGCTGACCTCTTCCTTGTTCGAAGACTTGGTGTTGAACGCAACGAACGCGTCGAAAGCGCCCTTGCTGAACACGATGTCGTCGCTGACGACGACGTCGTAGGCGTTGAGCTGGTCGTAGGACAAAACGTGAACCGAGTCGAGGTTACGAATGCTCTTGAGGCTGATCGCATCTTCGCGCTGAAGCACGACGAGAACGTTCTTGCTCGGAGCGATGCTCGTGAGCAGTGCCGAAACAGTCTTCGTCGAAGGCTTGTTGTCTACGGACAGAGCGTCGATGACGTGAATGCGCTCACCGCGAGCCCGGTCGGACAATGTGCCGCGGAGTGCTGCAGCAATCATCTTCTTGGGGGTGCGCTGTGAGTAATCACGCGGGTGTGGACCGTGAACGATTCCACCACCCTTCATCTGAGGAGCACGGATCGAGCCCTGACGAGCGCGACCGGTTCCCTTCTGCTTGAACGGCTTGCGACCTGAACCCGAAACTTCACCGCGACGCAGGGTGTTGTGCGTACCCTGACGTGCTGCTGCGCGCTGAGCGACAACAACTTGGTGGATGAGGGGAACGTTGGTCTGCACGTCGAAGATTTCGGCGGGAAGCTCAACAGAGTCGACCTTCTTGCCCTTGGCGTCGATGACGTCGATGGAGGTAGCCATGTGTACTACGCCCCCTTCACTGCGTTGCGGACGAAGACGATGCGACCGCGAGCTCCGGGAACGGCGCCCTTGATGAGCACGAGTCCCTTCTCAAGGTCGATCGCGTGGACGGCGAGGTTCATAACCGTTACACGGTCACCACCCATACGACCGGCCATGCGCATGCCCTTGAAGACACGGCTGGGGGTCGACGAGGCACCAATGGAACCAGGCTTGCGGTGGTTGCGGTGCGAACCGTGGCTCGCAGATACACCCTTGAAGTTGTGACGCTTCATAACACCGGCGAAACCCTTACCCTTGCTCGTGCCGACAACGTCGACCTTCGAGCCTGGGGTGAAGATGTCGACCGCGAGCTCCTGACCAACGGTGTACTCCGCGGCGTCAGGGGTGCGAATCTCGGTGATGTGACGGCGAGGCGTAACGCCAGCCTTGTCGAAGTGACCGGTGAGCGGCTTGTTGACCTTACGAGGGTCAATCTGGCCGTACGCGATCTGAACTGCACTGTATCCATCAACCTCGGGCGTACGCAGCTGCGTAACAACGTTCGGGGTGATTTCGACAACAGTCACGGGAACGAGCTTGTTGTTCTCGTCCCAAACCTGAGTCATACCGAGCTTCTTGCCCAGCAGACCCTTAGTCGTCTTAGTTATAGACATTATTTTCCTTATCGGCTCTGTCGCTCAATAACTGCGCGAGCTAAAGCTTGATCTCGATGTTGACGTCGGCCGGCAGGTCGAGACGCATAAGCGAATCCACAGCCTTGGGCGTCGGGTCGATGATGTCGATGAGCCGCTTGTGGGTGCGCTTCTCGAAGTGCTCGCGGCTGTCCTTGTACTTGTGGGGAGAACGGATGACCGCAATCACGTTCTTCTCGGTGGGCAGAGGCACTGGGCCTACTACCGTGGCACCCGCGCGGGTAACCGTGTCAACAATTTTGCGTGCCGACGAGTCGATGACCTCGTGGTCGTACGACTTAAGTCGAATGCGGATCTTTTGTCCCGCCATGACTGGCTCTCTTCCCTTAGTACTTTGGCTGCACTGCGTGCACCTGGGCTGTTCGACGCCGGATGTTGCCACCCGAAGACGCTCAGCACTTCTGCTTTCGCACCACTATTTATCTGTCAAGTTCTTGCTGTCGCTGCTCGTAGTACCAACTCGCGTAAATGCGAGGAGAATGTGCTGGCTAGCCGGCACACACTTTCCCCGCAAATCATCTTTCTCAAGACGATGTTCTCTTTCGAGAGGTTGTGGGGAGTTGGTTAAGCTTGGTTCTGCTCCCCGCGGCCTAGCTACTACACCTTGCATGACTCACGCTCTGCGTAAGGCACACCTTGTGGAACTATGCACTGCCTGGGAGTGATTCGCACACACGAGGTGGCGAAATGTTGAACTAGAAGAGTCTGTCACATCCGGGCATTTGCTGCAACCCGGGCGTGTCGGAATTGTGCACCTATTTAGTGAGGGCGCTTCACCAGCTCGTGCACGCCATCCACAAAGATGCTCGCGACCAGCGGAACACCGGGACGATAGGCTAAATGACGATAGTTCGGAGCATCCAGAATTTGAGCATTTGCGCGGGCACCCAACGCCAAATGCCCGACATCGTCGAGGCGCAAAGAACGGGCACCTCCCATCGTGGCCGCCGTAACCGCCTCGAGAGATGTCATCCCCATGTCTCGCACCGCGAGCGCTATACAGAACGGGATGGATGACGTGAAACTGGAACCCGGATTGCAATCACTGGCCAGAGCAACCGTCACTCCGGCGTCAAGGAGACGCCGCGCATCCACAAAGGGGTGCTTCGTTGAGAACTCCACCCCGGGCAGCACTCCAGCCACTGTGTTGCTGCCAGCGAGCGCATCAACATCAGCATCGCTGAGATACGTGCAGTGGTCGACACTTGCCGCCCCCAACTCAACGGCAAGCTGCACAGCGCCGGACTCACCAAGCTGTGCGCCATGAAGTCGTGCACCAAGCCCACGCGCCTGCCCAGCGCCGATGATGGTGCGCGTCTCTTCTTCAGTGAAGGCCCCGTTGTCACAGAACACGTCGATCCAACGTGAATACGGCGCACAAGCATTGAGCATCTCCCCAACGACCAGCCGCACGTAAGCGGCACGATCATCAGCAAACTCCGTAGGCACAACGTGAGCTCCCAAGAACGTTGTCTCCGACGTGAGCGTAGAGGCGAGACGCAACATCCGCGCCTCATCGTGCACGCTCAAACCATAACCACTCTTGATCTCTGCCGTCGTTGTCCCCTGACGGCGCATCTCTGCAACCAACTTCGCCGCATTCGCGAGAAGCTCGGCGTCACTGGCGTCACGGGAAAGTGCAACAGTGCGACGAATCCCGCCAGCCTCATACCGGCGCCCCGCCATCCGCGCCTCAAACTCGTCCGAACGATCCCCGGCAAACATCAAGTGACTATGACTATCGACGAAACCAGGCAGCACGCACCCGCCCCCGGCATCGACCCGGACATCCGCAGTTGGTGCCGCTGCAGACGCACCCCACCACGCAACGCGACCATTCTCAAAAACGATCGCAGCATCGGTCAACTCTGGCCGCTCAACGTCATGAGTCAGCAGAACGCCAATGTTGTCAATCACTGTGCTGCGCGGTGCAGCGTTAGGGAGCGGGATGCCGGTGGTCGCGGTCATCGCAACGCAACGCCCGAAATCGCCTCAAGAACACAGAGCGCGACCAAACGCACCGTTCGTTCATCTGCCGAGTCGGAAGCGGCATCCACTTCAACGAGGTCAATCGATGAGACCGCAGAGTGAGCGCCCGCGATTCGAGCCGCAGCGCGCAACTCAATCGCCGAAATACCCCCAGGAACCGATGCTGGGCACGCCGGAGCTACAGCGCGATCGCACACATCCACATCAAAGTCCACATGGATCGGGCCACCACCGGCCCCAGCAATTTCTAGCGCCTGAGCCATCACATCTTCCATAGACCGCACCCGCAGTTCATCACGCGTGATTACCGCAATACCGGCATCGCGAGCACGCTCGGCATACGCGAGCGAGTTCGCCAAAGGCTCGATGCCGATTTGAACAACACGACGCCCATCAAGGCCAGCCTCCAGCAAACGCCGCACAGGAGAACCATTGGTGGTGCCATCGCGCAAATCATAGTGAGCGTCAAGAGTGATGAGACCAGCAGTATCAACAGCATCACCCCACCGCCCCAGCGCCGTCGGCACAGTCGTCGCATTGTCGCCCCCCAACGCGATTACGAAGTCTGCCCGCAACGCCGCGACCGCATCGATCGCCCCCTGCTCGTTGAGATCCGGCTCGCGCACATTACCCACATCCACGATGCGGAGCTCAGTCAGCGCTGCATAGCGACACAACAGTTCACGCACCGCAGCAGGAGTCGTATGCGCCTGCGTCGGCGAGAGTGACGTGCGCGACGTCGGCATACCAATGAGCGCGACATCCGCCCACTCTTCATCAACCGGCGAAGGCCAGCCCCCCGCACGCGGCCAGAGCGGATCAGAGTTGAGCATTGTCACCTTCCGTCATCGGGATGCGCACGCCAAGATTGTCAGCGACAGCAATGGCTTCATCGTAGCCAGCATCGACGTGACGGATAACGCCCATTCCCGGATCGTTCGTCAGCACTCTTTCGAGTTTCTGTGCTGCGAGTTCTGTCCCGTCAGCAACCGTCACCTGGCCAGCGTGAATCGATCGACCAATACCGACTCCACCTCCGTGATGGATCGACACCCACGTGGCACCAGACGAGGTGTTAACAAGCGCGTTCAATAACGGCCAGTCGGCAATCGCATCCGAGCCGTCCTTCATAGCTTCCGTCTCGCGATACGGCGACGCGACCGAACCACTATCGAGGTGGTCACGCCCGATAGCGAGAGGCGCCGCCAATTCACCAGAAGACACCATCTCGTTAAACAGAAGTCCCGCCTTGTCTCGCTCGCCATAACCCAACCAGCAGATACGCGCAGGGAGTCCCTGGAATTTCACCCTCTCCCCCGCCAGCTTGATCCAGCGAGCCAACGATTCGTTTTCCGGGAAGAGCTTGAGAATCGCCTGATCCGTCTTGTGGATGTCACTGGCTTCGCCACTGAGCGCCGCCCAACGGAACGGGCCCTTGCCCTCAGCGAAGAGGGGACGAATATAGGCAGGCACAAAACCTGGAAAGGCAAACGCGTTCGCGTAACCCGCCGCGAGCGCTTCAGTGCGGAGATTGTTGCCGTAGTCGAACACTTCGGCTCCTTGCTGCTGGAAGCCGACCATTCCCTCGACATGGATGGCCATTGACTCCCGCGAGCGCTGCGCGAAGCCCGGATCACGGCGAGCATCCTCCCAGTCAGTGAAATCGACGCCGAGCGGAAGATAGGCGAGTGGGTCGTGAGCGCTCGTCTGGTCGGTCACGATATCGATGGGCGCACCCATGGCAAGGAGCTCGGGCACCGCCGCCGCCGCATTCGCGAGAACACCGATCGACAACGGTTTCTTGGCATCGCGGGCAGCAACCGCCAGCTCCACCGCGTGAGCGAGTGACTTCGCCTCCACATCGAGGTATCCATGATCAATGCGACGCGTGATGCGGCTCTGATCAACATCGATACAGATAGCAACACCATCGTTCATGGTTACCGCGAGGGGCTGAGCGCCACCCATGCCTCCGAGGCCAGCAGTGAGAGTAATCGTGCCAGCCAAAGTTCCACCGAATCGTTTCGCCGCGACCGCCGAGAACGTTTCATAAGTTCCCTGCAGGATGCCTTGCGTGCCGATGTAGATCCAAGACCCCGCCGTCATCTGGCCGTACATTGTGAGCCCCAACTGCTCAAGGCGGCGGAACTCATCCCAGTTCGCCCAATCGCCAACCAGATTCGAGTTAGCGAGAAGAACTCGAGGCGCCCACTCATGCGTCTGCATGACGCCAACCGGCTTTCCCGACTGAACGAGCAGAGTCTCATCGCCTTTGAGGGTCGTGAGCGAACGAATGATGGCGTGATAGCTTGGCCAGTCGCGCGCCGCCTTACCGGTGCCCCCATACACAACGAGATCTTCAGGATGCTCGGCAACCTCAGGATCGAGATTGTTCTGCAGCATGCGCAATGCGCCCTCCTGCTGCCAACCCAAAGTATTGAGAGTGCTTCCACGGTGTGCGGTAATCATGACTGCTCCTAATGACGGTCGAGGCTAGTGAAGCGTGGTGACGGATCTGGCGGCTTCCAGCAGCGCGCCGGACTGAACAAGCTCAACGCTCGCGGCGATATCCGGCGCCAAATACCGGTCTGGCCCAGCACCGGGAACGTGCTCGCGAATCGCAGCAATCACTGACGCCGAAACTGGCGATGGTGTCTCTCCCCGCATCTCAATTCCGCGGGCGGCGGTGAGGAGCTCGATGGCAATGACTCGCGAGAGACCGTCAATGCTTCGGCGCAACTTGAGACCAGCACTCCAGCCCATCGACACGTGATCTTCCTGCATCGCACTCGTCGGAATCGAATCGACGGATGCCGGTGCCGCCAGCCTCTTCAACTCACTCACGATTCCCGCCTGGGTGTACTGCGCAATCATGTGGCCGGAATCAACACCGGGGTCGCCAGCGAGGAAGGCGTTGAGTCCGCCATTACGGTTGCTGTCGAGAAAGCGGTCGGTGCGACGTTCGCTCATGCTCGCGACATCCGCGGTCACGATCGCAAGAAAATCTAGGGCGTAGCCGACAGGGGCACCATGGAAGTTTCCGTTGGATTCCAGCCGGCCATCGAGAGTGACTACAGGGTTGTCTATTGCGCTTGCTAGTTCACGATTCGCGACCACCGTGGTGTGCTCGACGGTGTCGCGGGCTGCACCGTGAACTTGGGGTGCGCACCGCAGCGAATACGCATCTTGCACTCTCGTGAAGCCGGTGCTGGCGTGCGCTGCAATAGTTCCGGAACCCGCGAGCACGGAACGCATGTTGGCTGCGGACAGCGCTTGGCCCGGGTGTGGTCGCAGTTGTTGAAGATCCTCGGCAAACACGCGATCGGTGCCAGCAAGTCCCTCAACGCTGAGTGCTGCAGCAAGGTCGGCGGTCGTCAGCAAAGCCTGCAGATCCGTGATCGCGAGAGAGAGCATCCCGAGCATCCCATCGGTGCCGTTGATGAGCGCAAGCCCCTCTTTCTCGTGCAAGACAACTGGCTCAATGCCTGCGGCGCGCAACGCTGCCGATGCCGGCAGGAGTTCGCCAGCCACCCGCACGTCTCCTTCGCCCATGGCAGCCAGCGCACAGTGCGCGAGCGGCGCAAGGTCCCCGGAACAACCGAGACTGCCGTACTCCCCCACAATTGGCGTGATGCCGGCATTGAGTATCGCAGCATAGGTTTCGGCCACCACTGGTCGGACTCCTGTGCGGCCGGTCGCCATCGTCGAGAGGCGCAGCAGCATTGTTCCGCGTACGATCTCGGCGTCAATTTCTGCACCGGAGCTTGCTGCATGACTGCGAACCAGTGATCTCTGCAACTGCAGGCGCTGCTCTGGCGCGATGTGTTTTGTCGCAAGAGCCCCAAAGCCCGTCGAGACACCGTAATGGGGTCTCACGTCGTCAGCCAGCGCGTCAATCACAGCGCGGGATGCAGTAATTGCCTCGTAGGCAGCGGGATCTAGCTGCACGGTTGACCCGTGTCGGGCCACCGCAACAACATCCTCGATGCTCAAAGGTCCTACGCCGATGGTGATGGCCATGTCTGGGTCAAGAATCATGCTCCCAGTGAACGCCTATCGACCATCCACCGCGAGAGCAAAACGCGATATGGTGTCTGAGATCTCAGACAGGAGCGTTGTGCCCGAAATCCCTGCAGCCCGAAACACTATGGCCGTACTGAAATACCTCGCATCCCGACCGGGCCCCGTCCAGGCATCGAGCCTCGCGCGCGAACTAGAGCTGCCCCGCTCATCCGTGTATCAGTTGCTCGCCGTCATGATCGACGAAGGCTTCGTCGTTCACTATCCCGAGGATCGCACCTACGGTCTCAGCGCCCTCGTCTCCGACATAGGCACTTCGGCATTGCGCAGCGAACGCCTGTCGCGTTTGGCCACCGCACTCATGCAGAGCCTCGCAAACCAAGCGCCGATCCCCGTCGTCGCCCACCTCGCCGTTCTCAGCGGCGCCGAAGTCAGCTATGCGGCTCGAGTGCAGGGGTCTCGCGCACCAACGACCGTATCTTCCGTAGGAGTCCGACTCCCAGCGCACCTCACCGCAACCGGTCGCGCAATGCTCGCCCAACTCACGTCATCTCAGGTGCGCGCAATTTACCCTTCACGCGCGTCGCTGACACGACGCCAAGCTGTGGGGCCCCAAACTCTGGCTGAGCTCAGCCAACTGCTAACGACAACTCGCGAGCGTGGCTGGGCAGTAGAAGTCGGTGACGTTGCTGTCGACTACGCATCCGTCGGTGCCGCAGCCTTTGACCGAAACGGCTACCCCTCAGCGGCCATTGGACTCACCTTCAGAGCGGATGCCGTCGACGAGCGCTGGGACGAACTCGGTGCTGCAACCGTGGCAACTGCGCGCGCACTCACCGCGCGTCTTACGGGCCGAACTGGCTAAACGACGGCACTAGTCACTCGTTAAACGACGAAGGGCCGAGCCTTTCGGCTCGACCCTCAGTCGCAATTAGTGCTGGAGTTACGCCAGAACCTTGGTTACCTTACCGGCACCTACGGTACGTCCACCCTCACGGATGGCGAAGCCGAGGCCCTCTTCCATGGCGATGGGCTGAATAAGCTCAACGGTCATGTCAGTGGTGTCGCCAGGCATAACCATCTCGGTGCCCTCAGGCAACGTGATGACGCCGGTGACGTCGGTGGTGCGGAAGTAGAACTGCGGGCGGTAGTTCGCGTAGAACGGGTTGTGACGCCCACCCTCATCCTTTGACAGGATGTATGCGGTTCCCTCGAAGTTCGTGTGAGGTGTAACGGAACCAGGCTTAACAACAACCTGTCCACGCTCTACATCTTCACGCTTGGTTCCACGAAGAAGCAGACCACAGTTCTCGCCAGCCCATGCTTCATCGAGCTGCTTGTGGAACATCTCGATACCAGTGACCGTGGTCTTCTGGGTCGGACGGATTCCAACAATCTCAACGTCAGAGTTGATCGACAGCGTTCCACGCTCGGCGCGGCCCGTAACAACGGTTCCACGACCAGTGATCGTGAAGACGTCCTCAACCGGCATCAAGAACGGCTTGTCCTTGTCGCGGATGGGGTCAGGAACATTCTCGTCAACAGCGTCCATGAGGTCGAGGATGGACTGGGTCCACTTCTCGTCACCCTCAAGTGCCTTGAGGCCCGATACGCGAACAACAGGAGCGTTGTCGCCATCGAATCCCTGGCTGGAGAGAAGTTCACGAACCTCGAGCTCAACGAGCTCAAGGATCTCTTCGTCATCAACCATGTCGGACTTGTTGAGTGCGACCATCAGGTACGGCACGCCGACCTGCTTGGCGAGCAGTACGTGCTCGCGAGTCTGAGCCATCGGTCCGTCGGTCGCTGCAACCACGAGGATTGCACCGTCCATCTGAGCTGCACCGGTGATCATGTTCTTGATGTAGTCAGCGTGGCCCGGAGCGTCTACGTGTGCGTAGTGGCGCTTGGTGGTCTCGTACTCAACGTGCGAGATGTTGATCGTGATGCCGCGCTGACGCTCTTCCGGAGCCGAGTCAATCGACGAGAAGTCACGCTGAACGTTGGTCGCCGAAGGGAACTTGTCTGCAAGTACCTTCGAGATCGCTGCGGTGAGCGTGGTCTTTCCGTGGTCGACGT
The DNA here is from genome assembly GCF_053580035.1 of Rhodoglobus sp. Taxonomy (NCBI): domain Bacteria; kingdom Bacillati; phylum Actinomycetota; class Actinomycetes; order Micrococcales; family Microbacteriaceae; genus Rhodoglobus; species Rhodoglobus sp. The sequence continues at coordinate 1,116,862 of NZ_JBMDVL010000001.1, forward strand.
GACCGATGGTTCCGATGTTTACGTGCGGCTTGGTCCGCTCGAACTTGGCCTTAGCCACTGTGGGTCCTCCTCAGGACTCGGTTGCTCTGCACTCGACGACTTTTCACTGCCGAATGTTTCGCAAGTTGGTGTGTATCTATGTTAGTTGCGCGCTGGTAGTGCGGCGATTACTCGCCCTTGTTCTTTTGAATAATCTCGTCAGCTACCGCACGGGGAACCTCAGAGTAACTGTCGAACGTCATCGAGTACACCGCGCGACCCGAGGTCTTCGACCTCAAGTCACCGACGTAACCGAACATTTCCGACAGCGGTACGTGGGCGCGAACAACCTTTACGCCGGTCGCGTCCTCCATGGACTGGATCTGTCCGCGGCGACTGTTTAGGTCACCGATGACGTCTCCCATGTACTCCTCGGGAGTACGAACCTCGACCGCCATGAGCGGCTCGAGGAGAACTGGGTCAGCCTTGCGCGCTGCCTCTTTGAATGCCATCGTTCCCGCGATCTTGAACGCCATTTCTGACGAGTCAACATCGTGAGCAGCACCATCGAGGATAATTCCCTTGACGCCGACCATCGGGAATCCTGCGAGGACTCCGACACCCATTGACGCCTGGAAGCCCTGATCGATCGATCCGATGTATTCACGAGGAATACGGCCACCGGTGACCTTGTTCACGAATTCGTAAACGGTGTCGCCGGAAACTTCCATCGGCTCGAGCGAAATCTGGACCTTTGCGAACTGACCCGATCCACCCGTCTGCTTCTTGTGGGTGTAGTCGTGCTTGTCCACAATGCGACGGATCGTTTCGCGGTACGCAACCTGCGGCTTACCAACGTTGGCTTCAACGTTGAATTCGCGCTTCATGCGGTCTACGAGGATGTCGAGGTGAAGTTCACCCATTCCCTTGATAACCGTCTGGCCAGTTTCCTGGTTCTGTTCGGTACGGAACGTGGGGTCTTCTTCAGCAAGCTTCTGAATGGCGAGACCAAGCTTTTCTTGGTCAGCCTTCGTCTTCGGCTCGATCGCAACCTCAATAACGGGCTCCGGGAACGTCATCGACTCAAGAACAACTTGGTCGTTCAGGTCACACAGGGTGTCACCGGTCGTCGTGTCCTTGAGGCCGATAACGGCGTAGATGTGTCCAGCGGTAACGCTGTCGACAGGGATTTCCTTGTTGGCAGCCATCTGGAAGATCTTCCCGATGCGCTCCTTCTTGCCCTTGGTGGAGTTAGCAACAGCTCCACCAGAGTCAAGGTGTCCCGAGTACACGCGAATGTACGTGAGGCGACCGAAGAAGGGGTGCACTGCAACCTTGAAGGCCAGAGCCGAGAACGGCTCCGAGGAGTCAGGCTTGCGGATGACGATCTTGTCTTCATCGCGGGGGTCGCGTGCTTCCATGGGAGGCACGTCAACCGGCGAAGGAAGGTAGTCGATAACGGCGTCAAGCATGGGCTGAACGCCACGGTTCTTGAATGCAGAACCACAGAGAACGGGGTAGATCTCGCTGTTGACTGTCAGCTTGCGAATCGCAGCCTTGATCTCAGGAACAGTGATCTCTTCGCCGGCGAAGTAGCGCTCCATGATGGCGTCATCAGTCTCAGCAACAACCTCGAGGAGAGCGGTGCGGTATTCCGCAGCCTTCTCCTTGAGGTCTTCTGGGATCTCTTCGATGGCGTACTTTGAGCCCATCTCGACGTCACCCTTGGAGTCTCCACGCCACGTCAGTGCGCGCATTTCAACGAGGTCAACAACACCCTCGAACGCAGATTCGAGTCCGATAGGGAGCTGAAGAACGAGGGGGCGAGCGCCGAGGCGCTTCACGATGGTGTCTACGGTGTAGTAGAAGTCCGCGCCCATCTTGTCCATCTTGTTGACGAAGCAGATGCGGGGAACGTCGTACTTGTCGGCCTGGCGCCAAACAGTCTCCGACTGCGGTTCTACACCCTCTTTACCGTCGAACACGGCAACGGCACCGTCGAGAACGCGGAGCGAACGCTCCACCTCAACCGTGAAGTCAACGTGGCCGGGGGTGTCGATGATGTTGATCTGGTTCTTGTTCCAGAAACAGGTAACAGCAGCAGACGTGATCGTGATGCCACGCTCTTGCTCCTGCTCCATCCAGTCAGTAGTCGACGCACCATCGTGAGTTTCACCAATTTTGTGGTTTACACCCGTGTAGTAAAGGATGCGCTCAGTCGTTGTGGTCTTGCCAGCATCGATGTGAGCCATGATGCCAATGTTGCGGACCTTAGTCAGGTCGGTGAGCACGTCCTGTGCCACAGGTTCCTCCGAAAGTTTGATTGAAAAGAAAGAATCTCAATAGTGAAGCGAGTCAGACAAAGCCTGACTCGCTTCACTACGAGCAGCTACTACCAGCGGTAGTGAGCGAATGCCTTGTTCGATTCGGCCATCTTGTGGGTGTCTTCACGACGCTTTACAGCGGCGCCGAGTCCATTCGATGCGTCCAGAATTTCATTGGTGAGACGCTCAGTCATCGTCTTTTCACGACGACCCTTTGCGTAGCTCGTGAGCCAACGCAATGCAAGAGTGTTTGCTCGGTGCGACTTGACCTCAACAGGAACCTGGTAGGTCGAGCCACCGACACGACGCGACTTGACCTCAAGGGTCGGACGCACGTTATCGAGTGCCTTCTTGAGCGTGACAACGGCGTCTTGGCCGGTCTTCTCTGTAACGCCTGCGAGTGCGCCGTAAACGATGCGCTCTGCGAGGCCCTTCTTGCCATCAAGAAGGATCTTGTTGACAAGCTGGCTGACAATGGGGGCGCCGTAAACCGGATCCGCGACTACGGGACGCTTTGGTGCTGGTCCTTTACGAGGCATTACTTCTTATCCTTCTTCGCGCCGTAGAGGCTACGAGCCTGCTTACGGTTCTTAACGGCTTGGGTGTCGAGCGCTCCGCGAACGATCTTGTAGCGAACACCGGGGAGGTCCTTTACACGACCACCACGGATGAGCACCATCGAGTGCTCTTGAAGGTTGTGACCTTCTCCGGGAATGTACGCGGTGACCTCGGTGCCGTTGGAAAGCTTGACACGAGCAACCTTGCGGAGAGCCGAGTTCGGCTTCTTCGGGGTTGTTGTGTAGACACGCGTGCAAACGCCGCGCTGCTGCGGGTTGGACTTAAGGGCGGGAGCCTTGGTCTTAACGACCTTCGGCGAGCGTCCCTTACGCACCAACTGCTGAATGGTGGGCACTAAATTACTCCTTGATTTTGCTGCACGGTGACAGCGTCATGATGGTTAGCATTCGAAGCTCTTCTCAGAACTTCGAGTTCATCTGGACCCACGCCCCAGCCGAACTGATCGGATGGTTTGCGAATATGCCGTGGGGGTCAGCCAGAAGACTGAACCCTGTGGTGTGAAGTGACTCACGCATGAACCCCGCAATAGCGGTTTGGGCCGATGGCACGGTTCAAGCGCACGACAAAGCGCACACCTCAGAAAGAATAGCCCCCCGGACCGGCCGGGGTCAAATGGTCACAGCGCGCACGCAGCAAGCAAAACTTCCTGATGACTGCGCAATCGCGACTAGTGCTGAGCTGCAGATTTCTCTGCGACCTCTGCTTCCCACTGCGCGCGGGTTTCACGGTTGCGCTCGGTCACCTTGCGGCCGCGCTTGGCGACTAGTGCACCGGTCCACAATGCGACTTCGCGTGCGATCAATCCGCCAGCAATCACTCGCGGATCAATGAGTGCGAGGGCGAAGAGCAACTGAGCCTGCTCTGGAGTGTTCTGGATGACGCCGTTAGCGAGTAGAAGCACTCCAACCGTGCCGAAATAGACGACTAGTCCAACAATGATGCTGGCGAACACGTGAGCTGCCCAGCCCGCACGGTTCACGAGGAGGGCAATAATGATCGACCCGAGAGCGAAGAACGCAATGGGCACGTAAAACGCAGGTTGCTGCACGAACCCGATATCCACTCGACCTGCCTGTACGGCGTTAACAATCGCAACGGCGATCGCGAAGACGATGGCGAAAACCAGGGTGGAAACGAGGGCGATGAACACACCAAAGCCGCGGTTGCCTGCCGCCTTGGGCGGTGTCGGCGCGGTTACGTAAACAACGCGCGGTTCGCCGGATGCCGAAGTGCTCGTGGCGCCAGCGGCACTCGTAACGTTGGGCTCAGCCTCGGTGACGATCTCGGGCTCATACTCAACCACTGGTTCTGCTAACGGTTCGGCTTCGGCCTCGACCGTCGCGTCGTCGTAGACAGGGTCAGCAGATGCAGCAGATGAGTCGACAGCAGGCTCTACAAGCGGCGTGGCCGTCGTTGCTGTTGCTTCGTCGGTGGCCGTCTCGTCAACGACTACGGCATCCTCAATGTTGTCGTGGTTCAGATCGGAAGAACCACGCTCTACAGATGGATCGGTCATGACTGTTGCCTCCTCGTGCCAGCGACTGATGAGCCTAGTCTACTGAGCGAAGGTTCAAAAATGAGGAGAACGCCACGACTGAGTGCATCGTGGCGTTCTCGAGTCTCATCTGCGTCTAGTTGACGTTGGTTCCTTCACCGGTGGAAACAATCGTGGTCGGGCCATCAAGCAGCACATAGACGGCGCCGCTAATTGTCATCTCCCACGTCGTCAGGGTGCTGTCAGCCTCGACCGAAACATTCGCGACGGAAAATGATCTATCGGCAGACTGGACACTCTCGAGGAATGTGTGAATGGCGGAGTAGGAGCCAGCGATCTGGATGTCAACACCAATAGCTACTAGACCCGGCACTGAGGGCACCGACTGTGAAGCGGATGCTACATCAGGAGCGGGAGCAGGGGTCGCGGCATCCGTTTCAGCAGTGCCAGCTTCGTCGCCTTCAGCAGGCACGACCGGCGCAGCTTCCTCCTCGGGTGCTAGCGCATCCGCAGCGCTGACATAGCTGATTTTCACCAGCGTAACGCCAGCTGCTGCGGCTAGGGAGCCGAGTTTGCTTGCGAAGACCGACGTTTCGTGGCCGGTCGGAATTGACCGTTGCACTTCTGCCAAGTCTGCAAACAACGTGTCCGAGTTCTCGGACAGTTCTTTCAAATCAGCAAGCTCGTTCTTCTTTAGCGAGTTCTGCAGCTCAACGCTGGCGATCTCTTCGTTTGCGCTATCGGCAGCCGCGAGCGCGGGCGCTACTCCGGCGGCATAGCCCGCCAGCAGGATCACAATGACCGCGACGGCACCGATCAGACTCCACATTCGTGTCAATGTCATGAGCCGTTCTCCTCTTCATTCGTGCCAACCTCCGGAGCGGGAGTTTCGCTGGGTGCGGGAGTTTCGCTGGGTGCGGGTGTTTCTGTCGGCGCCGGAGCAGCCTCTTCCTCTGACTCGGCTTCTTCGCCTTCTGGCACGAAACCGTCGAAGCGATGAAGGAGCGCGTCGCGACTAATCAAAACTGCTACTTGACCGGTGTAATACCCCGCCTCGTCCCATTCTGCCGAGACAACCGAAATGTCAGCAACGCCGGGAACGTCAACTCCTGAGCGAACCCAAACATCAAGTTGCGCGAGCGTCGGGGCGAGAATTCGGATGTTGAACATTGCCATACGTTCCGGGTCTAGCGGTGAGACAGACTCCCCGTATCCCAGAAGCGGAGTGGCGGTTTCAAAATCGTAGGCACCAATCGCCATGCCGGAAGAAAGCTTGCCGCCCAGACCACTCACAATAGTTCTGACCGAAATCTCGGTAGATGTCGCGAATATTCGAGCACTCGTGCTCGATTGGAGCTTCTGGTTCGCCGTGCGTACCTCGGTGTACTCGCCCTGTTGTTGGGTGAGTGAGAGGGTGGTCGCTCGAGCGTTATCTAGGGCGAGAACACGTTGCAGAGAGACCAGGTTCGCGCCACCCGCCGCAAGAATGGCGACTCCTAGCGCGATGATGGCGACAAAAATTGCTCGCCCTCTGGCACGATTGGCTGCCTTACGTTGGCCGACTTCTGGTGGCAAAAGCCTGACATGGGGTGGGTACGCAATTGCGACCTTTACCTCACGACGTGCTGCTGGTTTCTTGTCGCTCATGCTGAGACCCCCGTAACCAATCCAAGTGCGAGAGACATATCTTGAGCGTCACCCGTGCCACGAAGGCCACGAGCCACAGTCACCAGCGAGAACGGATCAGGCTGCGTCGCCGGTACTTTGGTGAATTCGGAGACTGTCTCAACAAGACCGAGCAAGCGTGAACCGCCCCCGCTCATAACGATGCGATCGATTGCGCGGTTACTTCTCGCGTTCTGGAAGTACTGCATCGTGGCACGAATGGCCAAGAGTGTTTCGTTGACGAGTTCGAATGATACTTCGAGTGCTGGGCGCTGCTCTGGCGTTGCGCGCGCGGCAACAACACCAACCGAGCGTTTGATCGCTTCGGCATCACGCGTCGAGATGTCCATGCGCTGCGAAATTCCCTTGGTGATGTCGGCTCCTCCGCTGGGGAGAAGACGCACAAAGTGAGGTACGTGGCCATCGAGGGCGACGAGCGTAGTGGTAGCGGCACCGATGTGAACCAAAAGAGTTGTGAGGTTCGCTGACTCCGGCCCCGAGAAAAGTCTCGTGAGCGCGAAGGGTGAGAGATCGACGTTCTCCGGGTGGACGCCAGCAGCAACCGCCGCGTTCACGTTCACTAGGACAGGAGCCTTGATCGCAGCGACGAGCATTCCCGAGAGCATCGGGCCGTTTTCGCCCTCTGCCTCTGCGGCGGGGTAGAAGTCGAGGAGGGCCTCGGTCGCTGGCACGGGAAGAAGATCCTGCACTTGGAACGGAAGCGATTCGCGCACCTGGTTGAGTGGTAGTCGGGGAACTTTGATGTCACGCGCGAGCACCTTGGAGTTGCCGACTCCCAAAACGACTTCCTTCGTACGGATGCCAGTCTGTGTCCACAGTTTGCGGATGGCTGCGGTTACGGTCGCAGAGTCAATTACCTCTCCGGCACGCACGGCACCTTCGGGCAGCGGGACTTCACCAAAGCGAAGAATCGTTGGTCGTGGTTGTTGTGGATTCTCGACCTCGACAGCACGAATGGCTGTCGTGCCGATGTCCAGCCCTACTAGTTTCTTTCCCATATATCCCCCCGGTGACGATCAGCTAAGACCGCTCGCCACCATATATCCGTTCCAAATTTGTGATCCGAAAGCAATTCCCAACCATGCTCCCGCTATCATCCACGGCCCGAACGGAATTGCGGTGCGACGACGCGCCCGTCCGATCAGCAGCAGCACAACAGCGAAGACGCCGCCAAACAAGAATGCGGCGAATGCGCCAACCGCAAGCACACCCCAACCGAGCCAACCCAAGTAGAGGCCAAGAACGGCGGACAACTTCACATCGCCCATTCCCATCCCCCGTGGAGAGATAAGCGCCACAATGAAGTAGAAGACGAAGAGCGCTGCCGCACCGGCTAGGGCACCGAGGAGAGCACCCCAATTGCCGGTACCTACGCTCGCGAGAGCCAAGAGCGCAACTCCGACCAGAATCGACGGCAGCACGATCTTGTTTGGCAGTGTTTGAGTATCGAGATCGATCAGCGTCAAGGCGATCGAGATCGCCGCCAAATAGAGAAAGGCCGGCAAGGTCCAGATCAGGTTCGTCTCAGCGCCAACTACTGCCGCGATGACACCAAAAGTAATTGCCGTGCTCGCTTCGACGAGCGGATAGCGAGCAGAGATAGGCTCACCGCAGTCTCGGCACTTTCCGCGCAGCAACAGCCATCCCCAGACGGGAATGTTGTCGTACCAGCGAATAGCGTGCTCGCATTTCGGGCACGCGCTCGGCGGTGTCGAAATCTTTTCGCCCCGTGGCACGCGCCACACTACGACGTTCACGAACGAGCCGACGGCTAATCCAAGAAGCACCGCAAAGATAACGAGTAAAAAAGTTGCGGTCATCAGAGCTTGGCACCCGTTGAGGCGAACGCTGGCGAAACTTCAATCCACACGTTGACGCCATACGTTGTGGTCACCGGGGACAAGAACTTCGGAGGCGCTGTGTAACGCAGTCGCGTGTCATAGACGTAGTCCTTCGAGTATCCGCCGCTTCCCGAGCGCACGATTCCACGGAACTTCTGCGCAATTGCTCCGTTTACCGTCAGCGTTCCTCGCCCGTTACCCACACCGGGGTTCTGCACGGCGAACGTGTGCCCGACGGACAGGATCGCGGCATCGATGTGACGACTGCTGTCGTTGAGCACGGTCTGGTAGCTGCTACGAGCCGGGTTCCAAACCCACACAGCGTCGTTTCCGACGAGACCCAAAACATCCTCTTGCGGGTCGTTGTACCGAATGTTTCCCGTTATATACACGTAGTGCTCGGCGGAGAGAGTTGTCTGCCCACTGAGCGTGCCCTTCACGAAGAGGTCACCAGACCGACATCCGTATGAGCTGCTGGATGCGGACTCATTGTGAGTCGGGTAGCCAATGCCATTTCCGTTGCTCTGGCCGTCTGCACCCTCACACTTAAGACCGGAGGGACGATCATTGTTTTTGGTTCCCGAGTAGTTGGGGTCGGTGGAGACCGCGGGAACATCTTGCACGTAGATGACGTTGCTCGGCGGCAATGTGAATGTGTCGCCGGAGCTGCCAGTGATTCGGGAAACGTTGCCGCACTCTGACGGGGCGCTTCCGCCTGTCGCGGGCGAGCCCGTGATCCGAGTTTTCTTTGTCCACGGCGAGTGAACCGTGATGGTTCCGTTCGAGTTCAGGGTGATCTCGGTTGGCCCGGTGTAGAGGCAACCAGGACGAGGAACACCGTTGGTGACTAGATCTGATCGCGTTTCCCGAAGGTGCTGAGAGTTCGTAGCAGGCATTCCAATTACCGGGCTGAAAGCCGGTGAATTCGGTACGCCAAAAGTTTGTCCGCTGCAGCTGTAGCCGCGCGAGTCTCGGGGGTTGTACCGAAGCCCACTTGACGGCGCGTAGCTCGTCGTTACAGCACCGAGGAACGTCGCGTTACAGATCCGGATGGTGTCGTTGGAGTGGGCTGGACCGTCGACGACGTCGTTGCTACCGAAGGCAATCTCGCCGCAGTTTCCTGAGATGCCGCTGCGGCCATCCCACCAGTATTTAACGCACGAGCTTGATTCGCCCGAGAATGCCGGATCCTGAATTTCGTAGTCAGTGAAGTAGAGGAAGTCGATGAAGCCAGACTGCCGAAGGTCGGCCACGATGGTGCGAGTTTCTGCGCCGACTTTTCCTGTCGAACGCACACGAATGACGCCGCTGCCCGCATAGTCGGAGTTGTCAACTTCGTAGCGGAATGATGAAGCTCCGGCTCCGCCAGGAATGGGCACCCAGGGCTGACCCGCTGCGACATTGAAAGCAGGATTTGCATTCGCCCCGGTCGGCAGTCGCACGTCACTACCGGCAGAAAATGTCGCTGCCGGGTTTCCGTATTGCACATAGGAGGTGTCTTCTGAGAGCCGGCTCTGGTAATCCTCTACGCCCGCGTATGCCGCAGCGAGCGATGCCGACCATTGTTGCGTCGAAGCAGCCTGCCGGAACCCTCCAGTGGCGAAGGCCACGGCGCTAGTGACGAGCAGTCCCAGCACCACGGTAATGCCGATCACCATGGGCAGAGCGGCACCGCGTTCTCCGGCGATGCGAGCGCGCAATAATCGGATCATCGGTTGATTCCAATCCTAGAGAGACCGAGGTTCGGGATACCTACGGTATTTTCCAGACTTGCTGTTTTCGCACGTCCGGTCGGGTCAGTTTGTACGGTCATCGACACCTTGACAGCCGCCACCTGTCGACGCTGCGCCAGGGTGAGAGTTCCGCCAGAAGGGACAAGTTCGACGTTTTGGTCATTAAAGAATCGGAAGACCGGGGTCGTTCCGACCGCAATTTGGCGAACTACTGTCCGTTCGGATGCCACTGTTGGCTCAAAAGTGAAATAGCCAGACGTCAAGAGGCGGGCACTCCAACGCCGCTCAACGAGGGTGCGGTCGGCAGTAATCACGAACTCGACCTTGACGGGCTGGGGGTTCGCCGCATCCGTATCCAGGTAGGCCTGCAGCACGACGTGTTCTGCGCCTGCGTAGCTAAACACGGGATCGTTGAGCGTTGAACTAGCCACAGGGTTTTCAGTTCCCGAACGAATGACTCGCGTGAGCTCATTCATCGCGATAGTCGCGCCAGCAGTGTTCGACGTCGCGGAACGCTCGCTCGCAAAGGTGGTAGTAAACGTGATGAAGATGGTCATCACCATGGCCAAGAGCATTCCCATGAGAGCGATCGTGACGATGAGCTCACTCAGGGTGACTCCGGCGTCTTCACGACGGACTCGCGAAACATGAGCGAGCAGCGCTGTGCGAAATTTGTTCATTATGGTGCCACCCGGGGATCAACAGTCACTATTCCCGGAATGGCGGCGGTGCCACCAACAACGGGAGAATTGGCCTCACTAGACCCAAGATTCGTCCAGCCGCTGCCGCTGGCTTTTTGCATCTGCCACGTGCCGTACGGAAGTGCGATGTGAGTTGTGTCAGAAGCCAGCGAGTCGAAGGTCAATACATTGCTCGTGGTGCAGCCAGGATCGGCACTCCCCAATACCGGGTTGGTTGAAATCGCCCGAAGAACCTTCCCCGATAGGCCGTTCACAGCTACGAGCCCCATCGGAACAGTCAGATCGACGGTGTCCCCCGGATTCGCTGCGACCGGAACAGGGGTTGGCGAGCGATAGATGGTCCCTGCCACGTCGACCTCTGGCCACAGTACGGGGTTCGGTGATGCGCAATACGGCGCAGTGCTCGTCGTGTCTTCGGGTTTCGCGACATATTTTCCGGCATAGCCGATGTAGCCCGATCGCCACGGGAACAGGTCAACATCGCGAGAAAGGTTCGCGTTGCTGGCGCTGCTCAAATGAACCCCATAGGAACTACTAAAGGAGGTGGTCAAGTCCTTAGGAATCTGGATCTTGGCAGGAACCGGGTCAGAAATGTACTTCACTCGGAACTTCGCTGCTTTGTCGTAGTTGAAAGAGACTGAGCTGGCGGTGCCGGCGACGACCTGCGTGAGCTTGGTTGGCGCAGTAATCTGACCGGCATCCGTGATGTACCCGGAGCGTGAAACTTTGACGTTGTAATTACCCGGCGCCACCTTCAGGATGTAGCTGCATCCCTGAGCATCAGTTGCCGGTGGCGACACGGAAAGGTTTTGGGCACCGTTGGCGGGGGACGCCGGAGTGGCAGTCACTTGCACTCCCGCAGCACCTCCACCGGAGCCACTAATTACCGAAACCAGAATGGTTCCGAGCGCCGGGTCGTTAATTCGATCATCCGGAGCTAGGAGGGTGTCAAAGCGAACGGGCTGAGTGCCCTGGCGCATGTTCGGCCACGTCACGGCGATGTTGATGCGCTTGTACTGAAGGGTTCCGCCGCCGGTGCCACACGATGCCGAAGTGTTGCTCGACGACACCCACTGCGTGGAACGGGTCACGGTGAAGACATCGCCGTTGAGAGTCTTCGTGTAGGTGTCATCAAAGAGTGTGAAAACGTCGCCAGCATCTCGAGCCAAGTCAATTTCTTGAGAGGCGAGGTTTGCTGCAACGACGCGAGAACGGTTATCGCGGGTAACGCTGAGAACCGTGGTGAGTGTGTGAAGCACGCCAAGCGAAACAATTGCGAAGATCATCATCGCGACGAGTACTTCTAGAAGGCTCATTCCTGCGTCGGAGCTACGAAGACGCTGTAGAACCTGATGCATGATGAGCCCTTTCGTACGGGTTTAAGGGTTTCGGGTGAAACGGGAGAGAAGGGTTCTCTCGTGAGAGCGATCACTCCCGAGGTGTGAAAACGGGGCGCCGCCGCTTGGCGACGCCCCGTTCACGGTCTAGCTACGGGTTACGGTGTGTCACCCGAGAAAACGGTCGTACCGTTCGAGCTGGTGTACGTCCAGGTTTCATCGACGTAGTCCAAGTGCGAGAATACGAGAATGTACGAGGTGGCAGTGGGCGTGACGCTGTCGAGCACAACTCGCGGAGTTGGCTTGTAGCCGTTGTCCTTGAGACCAGTTTCGTCAAGACCAGTAAACGAACCGTTGTTGCTCACCGCGAAGGTCTCAGCCGCGATAACCGAGTTAGCGATATCTGACTTAACCTGCGATTCCCAAGCGCCCTGGCGCTGGTTGAGGAAGAACGGGATGGCGATCGCGGCAAGGATGCCGATGATCAGAACAACAACGAGGAGCTCAACAAGAGTGAAGCCCTTCTGGTCGTTCTCGAGGTCGTTGCGCTTGGTGCGCAGTGCTTCATGCATACGAGTAATCATTTGGATTTCCTGTCTGTGGTTCGGATCTTGGACAGGGGCCCCCAGAAAAATGAGCTTCTCAGCCCCCCACAGAAATACTCTCAACATGTGCACCGGCTGAGAATCCCACAAACGGGGGTGAACTGGCGGAATTACGACCCCAGTGCGAGGGGGTAAACGCGAGTCGTGCCGGAATAGTCAGTCATCAGACGTGATATTGCAGGGCATGGTGCGCCCCTGCCACCCGCGCTAAAGCCAGACGGGGACGCTGCGGCTCGGGCCACATCGTCCCCGCCTGGGGCTGCTAGGTGTTACTTGATCTGGTCGAAGATGGCGAAGATAGGGAGGTACAGCGCGATCACCATCACGCCAACGATCGCGCCGATAACGCCGATCATAAGGGGCTCAATGAGAGCCGTGAGCTGCTCAGTGGTCTTTTGTACTTCGTCGTCGTAGAAATCAGCAATCTTAGAAAGCATGACTTCCATCGAACCGGCATCTTCACCGACCGCGACCATCTGCGTCACCATCGAGGGGAAGACACTTTCGCGGGCTAGCGGAGCTGACACCGACTGACCTGAACGCACGGAGTCCGCTACACGCTTAAGCGCTTCTTCAATCACGTAGTTGCCGGAGGTTTCTCCAACGATCGACAGCGCTTGAAGAATAGGTACGCCGGCGCCCAACATTGTTCCGAAGTTACGAGTGAATCGTGAAATCGAAACCTTGCGGAACAATGGCCCGAACACGGGCATCCGAAGCTTCCAGGGGTCGAGGAACTTGCGCACACGCTCAGTGTGCTTATTCTTGCGCCACCATGCGGCAAAAATTACTCCAGCAACGACAAGAATCGGCGCCACAAACTTCATTCCATCTGACATCCACACCAAGATCTGGGTCAGCAAAGGAAGTTCGCCACCGAGGTCAGCGAACATTTGCTGGAACACCGGAACGATGAAGATAAGCATGCCAACGACAGCGGCGATCGCCATGATCAAAACGACAACAGGATAGGTGAGCGCGGACTTAATCGTTCCGCGAAGCTTTACTTCTCCCTCAAAGTTGTTCGCGATTGACTCGAGAGCGTTGTCAAGGAATCCGCCAGTCTCACCAGCGCGAACCAAATGAATCATGATCGGCGGAAAGACTGTGCCGTGCTTGGCAAACGCGTCGGAGAGCGTTCCACCAGTCTCGACGTCCTGACGAATCTCGCTCAGAGCCTTCGCGAGAGTCGGGTTTTCCGTCTGCTCCGAGAGGATTACGAGAGCGCGAATGAGGGAGAGGCCCGACGAGATCATCGTCGACATCTGCCGGCTCATCACGGCGAGGTCATCGAGACCAACACCCTTCTGCAGAAAGCCGAGGTTGATCTCCATGTTGAGACCGGTGCCAGAACCCGCCTCGGTGACAGAGATCGGGCTGATCTCCATCGAGCGAAGCCGCATCAGAACCTGATTCTCATTCAGAGCATCAATGCGACCCTTAACGACCTTGCCCGACTGATCGCGGGCCTTGTACTCAAAGGACTTCGTCGTCGCAGCAGTAGAAGCCATTAGTTCGGTACTCCTGTTGCGCTATCGCCCATCAATCGGTTCATTCCCTCAGGATCGTGAGCCTTAGCCATTGCTGCTTCTTCAGTAATGGCGCCAGACTTCGCGAGGCCAGCAAGGTGCTGGTCCATGGTGTGCATACCGCCGCTACGGCCGGCCTGCATCGCCGACGGAATCTGGTAGATCTTTCCCTCACGGATGAGGTTTCCGATAGCAGGAGTCATCGTGAGCACCTCAGTGGCCACCACACGACCCTTGCCACTTGCGCGCCTAACTAGCGTCTGGCAGATAATGCCCTGCAGTACAGCCGCGAGCTGAGTGCGAACTTGCCCCTGTTGGTGCGGCGGGAAGACGTCAATGATGCGGTCAACAGTTTGCGCGGCATCCTGAGTGTGCAGTGTGGCAAACACAAGGTGGCCAGTCTCTGCGGCGGTCAGTGCAATCGAGATCGTTTCTAGGTCCCGAAGCTCACCGATCAGGATGACGTCGGGGTCTTGACGAAGAACGTGCTTGAGCGCCGCCGTGAACGAGTGCGTGTCGCGGCCGACCTCACGCTGGTTGACCAGCGACTTCTGGTTGCCGTGCAAGAACTCAATCGGATCTTCCACCGTCACGATGTGGTCAGCGCGAGTGCGGTTCACCAAATCGATGAGAGCAGCGAGCGTTGTCGACTTGCCAGAACCGGTTGGACCCGTCACGAGTACAAGGCCACGAGGAAGAGTCGCGAACTGCGAAACGGACTCCTGGATACCCAAATCCTTCAACTGCTTGATCTCAGTCGGAATGATTCGGAAAGCAGCGCCCATGTTGCCGCGGTCCATGTAGAAGTTCACCCGGAAACGGGCAGCCTCAGAAAGCTCAAATGCGAAGTCAAGCTCGAGAGCCTCAAGGAACTGGGCCTCCTGCTTCTCATCGAGAATGCTGAAGAGTGCGTTTCGGGTGCGATCCTTGTCCCACTCGGCTGAACCCTCAAGCTGCTGAAGGCCACCATCAACGCGAATCATCGGCACCGCACCGGAAGCAATGTGGAGGTCAGAGGCGCCCGTGTAGACGACCTCCTTTAGCGCGTCGAGAAGTTCTGGGTTTGACCCTTCCTTCGCGGTCAACTCCATCTCGGGGCGCAGATCGCGCTCTTGCTCAACGATCTTCGGAACCGAGAGCAGCTGAGACTCACGCGGAGCCGCCGCTTGCTCGGCACCGAAGCCGCTCGTGAAGGTCAAAAGACCCTCGGTCACGCCGGGAGGCGGGAAACTAGTGAAATCTTCCGTCGGCGCATCAGAGCTCGACACATCGAGGAGTCGCGTTGCCGCATCTTCCGCAGGCGCAGCGGCTGGCGCTGGCTTCTCGGCGGCCGGGGGCGCGGCGAATGTTTGAGCGGCGGCTGCCGGAGCATCCGATGCTTCAGAATCTGATGCGTCAGAAAAATACGGAACTTCGGCGGCCGTAGCCGACGGCGCTGGAGGCGGAGTGGGAATGGAAGCACCCGCTGCTGACGTAGCGGCAGAGGTCTGAGACATTGCTCCTGCTGCAGCCTGACGGAACAGCTCATCAAGAGAATCGATTGACGTCACGGGCTCAGATGCCATGCGGCGCGCGCGACGCCCACCCTCAGCGGCGTCCGCAGAGGGTGCGGATGCTGCTGGCTCGGCCGGAGCTGCAGGTGGCGGTGTTGGAGCGGCAGCTGCCGGAGCCGCCGGTGGGGCGGATGCTGGAGTCGGTCCTGGCACACTCGCTGGCTCATTGCTGTTGATCGAGCCAGAAGGCGGTGGAATTGTCGGAAGCGGTGAGGCCGGCACGGTCGCTGCCGAAGCCGCGGGTGCAGCGCCAGTCTGCGCCCACTCCGGGAACGGAGTCGACGACGCCTGCGGGTTGCTCGGCCCGGGAACACTCGTTCCCGCAGCCGGAGGTGGAGAGTTCGTGGGAACACTCTGCCCAGAAGGCGCACTCTTCCCCTTCGGTGTGAACAAACTTTCGTCTACCGATTGCGACGGGATGTCGTAAATCCGCTTAGCCATAATTCCCCCAGATACTTCGTCTTATGCGACGACGCGCAAAATCTCTTCGATGGACGTCAAGCCCAGTTGAGCCTTAGCCCAACCATCCATGCGCAGAGTGCGCATCCCCTGCTCGATCGCGACGCGGCTGATCTCCGCGCTAGATGAACGAGCAACGGCGAGACGTTCAATCTCTTCAGACACTGCCATCACTTCGTGCAGTGCAATTCGACCGCGGTATCCCGTCTTGGAACACACAGTGCACCCGACAGGTGCGTACAAAGTCGGCATCGGACCTTCTGGGTTGAAGCCGACCTTCAAGTTAACGAGATCCTGCGGGTTGTGAGCTGCAGGCTGCTTGCACCGATCGCAAAGGCGTCGGGCAAGTCGCTGAGCGACAACACAGTCAATTGCGGAACCAACCAAGAATGGCTCAATGTCCATCTCAATCAGTCGCGTGATAGCGGCTGGTGCGCCGTTGGTGTGAAGCGTGCTCAACACAAGGTGACCGGTGAGTGCGGCTTCGATCGCAATCTGCGCCGTCTCTTGGTCTCGGATCTCACCGATGAGAACAACATCCGGGTCAGAACGCAGAATTGAGCGCAGCGCACTAGCGAATGTGAGCCCAGCTTTAGGGTTGACCTGCACCTGGTTGATGCCAGCCATGCGGTACTCCACCGGGTCTTCAACCGTGATGACGTTGATCTCGGGACGCGCAACAGCGTTAAGCGTTGTGTAAAGCGTCGTCGACTTACCAGAACCCGTTGGCCCGGTAACGAGGATCATTCCGTAGGGCTTCGTGTACGCCTCTTTGTAAATCTTGGCGTTGTGCTCAAGCAGGTAGAGCTGGCTCAGGTCGAGTGTCGTGTTCGAGTTGTCGAGGATTCGCATAACGACTTTTTCGCCGTAGACGGTCGGCAACGTTGCCACGCGAAGGTCAATCTTCTTTTGACCGTGGATGACCGAGATGCGGCCGTCTTGAGGCTTGCGACGCTCAGCAATGTCCATTTCGGCCATAATCTTGAGGCGCGAGATCACGCCGTTCTGGATCTGGCGGGGTGCACGCTGCATTTCGTGCAGAACACCATCGATGCGGTAGCGAACACCAAGGTCGTGCTCGCCGGGTTCGATGTGAATATCGGATGCCTTGTCTTGGATGCCCTGGCTAATCAGCAGGTTCACAAAACGAACAATGGGGGCGTCGTCTTCTGTCGGCTCGTTGTTCGAAGCGAGGGCAACATCTGTGGACGTTGCCTCTTGCTCAAGCTCGCTACTGAGGCTCGAAAGCTCGCCATCGGCACGGTGGAAACGATCGAGAGCTGTCTGAAGGTCGCTGCGCTCAGCAACCACGACACGGATTTGGCGTCCGGTAGCCGAACGGATGTCATC
Source organism: Rhodoglobus sp. (assembly GCF_053580035.1). Lineage (NCBI taxonomy): Bacteria > Bacillati > Actinomycetota > Actinomycetes > Micrococcales > Microbacteriaceae > Rhodoglobus > Rhodoglobus sp. The sequence goes on from NZ_JBMDVL010000001.1 coordinate 1,134,033, forward strand.
TAGGGCGAAAATGTTGCCAGGGTCGACCATGGCCAACACGAGGTATCCCTCGGAGAACGCAATGGGCAGAACCTCATGGCGACGGCAGATTGCCGCCGGTGCGAGAGCGACCGCTTGGTGGTCTACAGCGAAGTCAACAAGCTCGACAAACGGAACTCCTGCTTGCGCAGCACGCGCCGATGCGAGTTGCGCCGGCGAAATTGTTCCGCTGTCGAGTAGATTTCTGACGAGTGCTTCTTCATCAGAATGTGAAGTGCCCACAGAATCGATGCTCTCAATCGGCATCATTCCACGAAGAATCAATACTTCAGCAAGTGTTGTCACGCGTGCCTCCCCCCAAGGTCCTAGCAGAGTCCCACGCTAATCGAGACACATCAGCACCACTAGTCCCACATGCGAGGGGTAGTCAAGACGTTTCAGGAAGCCCATTCGCCGCGAGTCGCAGCATTGATTACCAAATTCGTGTTTTTTTCGACGTAAGCAGCCAATCGAGGCAACGCACACTCGTTGATCACGTCGGCGATGTCTTGACTCTGGCGGTGAGCGCGTTCGCTGACGGTCGAACGCGCTTCGTCGATGCACGAACGGCACGGCAGAGTGGCACGTCCGCCTACTCCAGTGCAGTGACGATCTTCATGGAGAGCAACAGCGAGCTGCATCGATACAAGCTCGAGCGTCTCAACGAGGGAATGTACAAGGTCGTGCGGCCAGTGTCCACGCCGATCGAACGCGGCGAATTCGGATGCCCGGCAGTTCACGCATCCCGCGGCAGTGCCCGCCTCGGGGCTGCGCCATTCGGAAACCAGGCGGTACCAGCGCTGAAGTGAACACTCAATGAGATCGTTAACCGCGTGACGATTCACAAGCCCTTCGCCCCCTTGATAGTTACGACTAGTCGATGGTCGCACCGCGGGGCTCATTGTGGCAGTCGTCACTATGAATGACACCCGTTTGGGGGACAGACAGAAAGTTCCGGTACGGTTGTCGTAGGCAGGTGCGAATCTGTGACACTAGCTAGTTCACCCTGATCCGAACGGGGACCTGATTGACAACGCAGGATAATGTTCAGCGCACTTATCGCGTAGGACACGTGGATGACCACGAGACAGTGCAACTGGGCTTCGCCTCCCTACTTTCGCAGTGCCCGGACATCACTCTCGTTGAATCAGTTTCACGCGTGAGCGAGCTCAGTTCACTCGCTGATGGCCTCGACTTGGTCGTGCTCGACATACGCCTCTCTGACGGCAGCACTGTTGAGTCGAACGTCGCGTGGCTACGCGAGCAGGGAGTCAACGTTCTCGTTTTCACCGCAGCAGACAATGCTGGTGAGGTGCGGGCGGCATCCCGGGCCGGGGTCTTGGGCATCATGCGAAAGTCTGAATCCCGAGACGTGATTGTGGATGCAGTGCGTGAAGCCGCCCGCGGCAACCCGGTAGTCACCACCGACTGGGCTGCAGCCCTTGACTCCGACCCTGAACTCGCAGCTGCCGGACTGAGTCCCAAAGAACAAGAAGTACTGGCTCACTACGCCTCTGGGGACAAATCGATCGCTGTCGCTCATCGCGCTGGTCTCTCGTCGAGCACGGTCGCAGAATATGTGCGCCGCATCCGCCACAAGTACGCCATGGTCGGTCGCCCGGCCCACACCAAGGTTGACCTCTACAAACGCGCCGTCGAAGACGGCATCCTTCCCCCACCGAACTCGTGACTTACGTCTCGTGAAGTCGCCATTGTCACGCCAGCCGATAACTGCCAGCGCAGAACTCGGTGTGGTTCGCGTTATGAGCGCGGTACTGGCCGCAACCACGATGCTTTTTCTCGCATTGACGGTTGGTTCGCTCACGGATCAGAAACCGTTCGTCGTTGAGCACTGGCAGACCGTGGCCGCGATGACAGTTTTTGGGTTGCCGGTGTTGATGGCGGCAGCGTCACCATGGAGTTCACTCCGCGTTCTCCGTGCGATGCACGGCACTTATGCGCTTCTCTTTACCGCCGTTGTGCTGAGCTGGATCCCCGCCTTCATCAACGGCCCCATGCCCGCCGAGATGGCACCCTGGACCGTAGGCATGACTGCTCTCGCGACTGTTCCCGCTGCAATCGCTTGGCGCCCGACGATCACGTGGACCTTTCTCATTGCAAGCTCGCTCGTCATTGCCCCCATTCGAATCATCGCTGACGGTGGTGCCGACGTTTCTCTCGCCTTTCAGTTCGCGTTCTTCACCATTACGGTGTGCGCGGTGTTCACCGCGGTAGCCACTGTCGCGATTCGCGCCGGCCGAGACGTGGACGTGGCAACCGCTGCGGCGCGGGCATCATCAATGCGTGCCGCAGCGTTGACCGCACGCGCCGAAGAACAAGCTCATCTCGATGCGCTCGTTCATGACGAAGTAATTGCCACCATCTTCGCTGCGGCAGGCGCCGGGAGAAGCGATTCGGAGTCGACGCGGACACAGGCCGCGCGCACGATCGAACGACTGAGCGAGCTTCACGAGGCCACAGCCAACGTTCCCGAACTCATCCACTCTGACCACCTCGTGCAGGGGCTGGCAACCTCCATCGCAGAGACGACGGATGCCGCAGAATTTACCGTGACCGGCGTGCGACATCCCCCGATCCCGTCGTCAATTGCCAGCGCGCTCATTGAAGCGACAGTCGAGGCACTGCGCAATAGTGTCGTGCATGCTGCACTTGGCTCGGCACTCGTCACTCGCACCGTCGCGCTTCAGCTGAGCGATGACCGCGTTGACGTCTCGATCACCGATGACGGGCGTGGATTTGATGCTACCCAGGTGCCGAAGAATCGCCTCGGCATTATGGTGAGCATCTTGGGCAGAGTCAATGCGCTACCTGGTGCAAGTGCAACAGTGTGGTCGCAGCCGGGCGAAGGTACTCGAGTGAGCGTCGGGTGGCACGGATGAAGCCCTATGCGGGCATTCCGCAACGGCTAGAACTACCCGAACTGACCGGTCGTGGAGCCCATCTGCTGATTTGGATCTACTACGCCACAATGTCGACGCTCGCCGTGCTCTCTCTCGACGATGTGCACTCCCCCACAATCGTCTATCTTTCCGTGGTCGTCTTCGGCGCGATCTGGTTCGCACTCACTCAAGACACGAGCGAACGAGTCAGTGTTCGAGTGTGCGTGTTCGTTATCTCGGCCAGCGTCTTCACCACGGTGCTCTCGTCGTGGAATGCGATCAACGGCGGTTTCTCGCAGTGGTATGTCGGTGCGGGGGCGCTCGTCATGTTCTATCTCAGTCTTCGCGGTCGTGATTTGCTCGCGTGGGCCGGTTTCGCCGCTATTGGAGCGGCCGCTATCATCTGGGGCCTGACCACCGATGATCGTTTGCTTGAATCAATTCTCTTGGTAGCCCGCCAAGCGCCGATCGTTCTGGTCGGCTCCCTCTTTGCCTACGGCATGAAGAGAACCAGTAAGAGGCTAGAAAACGTGCACGACGCCGACACCGCTCGGGTAGCGGCCGAGGCTGCGGCCCTCGCCCGAACCGCAGAACGTTCACGTCGTCTCGCAGCGCTCGATGCGGCGGTTGGTCCTCACTTGCAACGCATCGCTGATGGTTCCCCGCTGAGCGATGACGACCGGCAGGAACTCCTCGTCGCAGAAGCACGACTCCGTGACAGCCTGCGTGCCCGCCAGCTGGACTTACCGGAAATCGTTGCGGCCGTTCAACGCGCTCGACGACGTGGTGTTGTCGTGCTACTGCTCGACGATCGTTACCCTCTGGCACTCCCCGCCGGGGCACTATCGCGCGTCATCGATGCGTCGGTTCGGATGCTCGACAATGCGAGCGACGGCACAGTCACCATTCGCCTGCTTCCCGCCGGCCGGCAACTTCTCGCAACTCTCGTGGCTGACGGCCATGAGTATTCCAGAGCCGAACTGCCAAGCGCTCTCGCAGATACCGACGCCTCAGAGCCAGTAACCCGCAACTGGTAGCGATAGCGGTAGCGGTAGCGGGTAGCCAAGAGCGGGAAGCGCGAAACCGCTACAACACCGAAAACGACGAAGGGCCCCTCGTCGCGATGACGAGGGGCCCTTCGGTGGTATCACCCGCAGGTGACTCCGAGACTACTTAGTTGTAGGTTCCCGGTGTTGAGTCATTTGAGCTGAAGCTGTCGAAGTCGACGAAGCTCAAGTCGCTCTCGCTGAGGCTTGCGTCATCAGCGAAGATGCGGTTGGGGTAACGTTCGGCTTTCGCCTCTTCCGTTGCCTCGACCGATACATCGCGGTAGCGCGGCAATCCCGTACCAGCCGGGATGAGCTTACCGATGATGACGTTCTCCTTGAGTCCCATGAGCGGGTCAGACTTGCCTTCCATGGCCGCCTGCGTAAGAACGCGGGTGGTCTCCTGGAACGACGCGGCCGACAGCCACGACTCGGTTGCCAGTGAAGCCTTGGTGATACCCAAGATCTCCTGACGCGCGGATGCCGTTGCCTTGCCCTCGGTGAGTACCGACCGGTTGAGGTCGTTGTACTTCGAACGATCAACAAGCTCACCAGGAAGCAGACCGGTGTCACCGTGGTCAACAACAGTCACCTTGCGGAGCATCTGACGAACGATGACCTCAATGTGCTTGTCGTGAATCGGTACACCCTGCGAACGGTAAACGCCCTGAACACCATCAACAAGGTGCTGCTGAACGGCACGGACACCGCGGACTCGAAGAACTTCCTTCGGGTCAACGTTTCCGACGTGCAGCTGCTTGCCGAGTTCTACGTGCTCGCCATCCTCGATGAGGAGGGTTGCGCGACGCAGGATCGGGTAAGCGATGGGCTCGTCGCCATTGTCTGGCGTGAGGATCAGCTTGCGACTGCGGTCGGTGTCTTCAATCGTGACGCGACCAGCGGCTTCTGCGATGGGGCTTGCACCCTTAGGGGTACGAGCTTCGAAGAGTTCCGTAACGCGGGGAAGACCCTGCGTAATGTCGTCTGCCGAAGCAACACCACCGGTGTGGAAGGTACGCATGGTCAGCTGGGTACCGGGCTCACCGATCGACTGTGCGGCGATAATTCCGACAGCCTCACCGATGTCAACGAGGAGACCAGTTGCGAGCGAGCGGCCGTAGCAGACTGCACACACACCAACAGCGGACTCACACGTGAGCACCGAGCGAACCTTGATGCTGTGAACTCCAGCAGCAACCAGCTTCTCGAGCAGAACGTCTCCGACGTCGGCGCCAGCCGAGGCTACAACTACGCCCTTGTCGTTGGTGGCGTCAGCAGCGAGGCTGCGTGCGTAGACCGAGTTCTCAACGTTGTCGTCGAGGATCCACTTGCCATCAGCGTTCTGAGCTGCGATCGGCATGTCGAGTCCCTTGCCGGTGCCACAGTCGTTTTCACGAATGATGACATCCTGCGACACGTCAACGAGTCGACGCGTGAGGTATCCCGAGTCTGCGGTGCGCAGTGCGGTGTCAGCCAGTCCCTTACGGGCACCGTGAGTCGAGATGAAGTACTCGGCTACGGTCAGGCCTTCCTTGTAGGAGTGAACGATCGGGCGAGGAATGATCTCACCCTTCGGGTTCGATACCAGTCCACGCATACCGGCGATCTGACGAACCTGCATCCAGTTACCACGAGCACCAGACGACACCATGCGGTTGATGTTGTTGTCAGTGCGGAAGTTTGACTGCATGGCAGTTGCCACTTCTGCGGTTGCCTTGTTCCAGATCTCGATGAGCTCCTGACGACGCTCAGCGTCGGTCGTGAGTCCCTTCTCGAACTGGCCCTGAACCTTGGAAGCCAACTTCTCGTAGCGACCGATGATCTCGGGCTTGTTCGGCGGGGTCACGATGTCAGACAGCGCAACGGTTACACCGGAACGAGTAGCCCAGTGGAAACCAGCATCCTTGATCGCGTCTAGAGCCGCAGCTACATCTACCTTCACGTACCGCTCAGCGAGGTCGTTGACGATGGCCGAAATCTGGCCCTTGTCAGCGAGTGCCTCAATGTACGGGTAGTCCTTCGGAAGCGCCTCGTTGAAGAGGGCACGACCGAGGGTCGTCTCCATGAGCTTGGACTGACCCTGTACGAAGCCCTCAGGGGCATCTTCTTCAGAGAGGTACACGTTGTCGAGACGCAGACGCACCTTGGCGTTGAGATCAAGCGAGTGCTGATCGAACGCGAAGATCGCTTCAGCAACCGACGAGAACGCACGGCCTTCCCCAGCAACGCCTTCCTTGAGCGTGGTCAGGTGGTGCAGTCCGATGATCATGTCCTGTGTTGGCAGGGTCACCGGGCGACCGTCAGACGGCTTGAGGATGTTGTTGCTTGCGAGCATGAGGATGCGAGCTTCAGCTTGCGCTTCCACCGACAGCGGGAGGTGAACAGCCATCTGGTCACCGTCGAAGTCAGCGTTGAATGCAGCACAGACGAGGGGGTGAAGCTGGATAGCTTTACCTTCAACGAGCTGAGGTTCGAATGCCTGGATGCCCAAACGGTGCAGGGTTGGTGCACGGTTCAGCAGAACTGGACGCTCGCGGATGATCTCTTCGAGTACGTCCCAGACCTGCGGACGTGCACGCTCAACCATGCGCTTAGCGCTCTTGATGTTCTGCGCGTGGCTCAAGTCGATAAGGCGCTTGATAACAAACGGCTTGAACAGCTCGAGAGCCATCTGCTTCGGGAGACCACACTGGTGCAGCTTGAGCTGCGGTCCAACAATAATCACCGAACGACCGGAGTAGTCAACGCGCTTTCCGAGCAGGTTCTGGCGGAAACGACCCTGCTTACCCTTGAGCATGTCGCTCAAGGACTTGAGGGCACGGTTACCAGTACCGGTGACGGGGCGGCCACGACGACCGTTGTCGAACAGTGCGTCAACGGCTTCCTGAAGCATGCGCTTCTCGTTGTTGACGATGATCTCGGGAGCACCGAGGTCAAGGAGGCGACGCAGACGGTTGTTGCGGTTGATCACACGACGGTAGAGGTCGTTGAGGTCAGAGGTCGCGAAGCGGCCACCATCCAACTGGACCATCGGGCGAAGCTCCGGAGGAATAACCGGAACAACGTCGAGCACCATTGCGGCCGGCGAGTTGCCGGTCTGCAGGAACGAGTTGACTACACGCAGGCGCTTGATGGCGCGGATCTTCTTCTGACCCTTGCCGTTAGCGATCTGGTCGTGCAGTTCAACGCTCTCGAGTGCAAGGTCGAATGCCTGAAGGCGCTTCTTGATTGCCTCGGCTCCCATGAATGCCTCGAAGTAGCTTCCGAAACGATCCTGCAGTTCCTGGAAGACGGAATCCTCAGGCTTGAGGTCACCAATCTTGAGGCTGCGGAAGTCATCCCAGACACGCTCGAGCTGTGAGATCTGCTCGTCGATCGACTTGCGCAACTGAGACATCTCTTTCTCAGCTGCATCCTTGACGCGACGCTTCTGGTCGGCCTTGGCACCCTCTTCTTCTAGGGCGGCGAGGTCTTCCTCGAACTTGGTCAAGCGCTCGGCAATGCGGGAATCGCGCTGACCTTCAAGCGTCTTGATTTCGAGACGGATCTCGTTCTCAAGCGCAGGCATGTCAGCGTGACGGCCCTCTTCGTCGACCGAAATGATCATGTAGGCAGCGAAGTAGATGACCTTTTCGAGGTCCTTCGGTGCCATGTCAAGCAGGTAACCGAGACGGCTCGGAACACCCTTGAAGTACCAGATGTGAGTAACCGGAGCAGCAAGCTCAATGTGACCCATGCGCTCGCGGCGCACAGCCGACTTGGTTACTTCAACACCACAGCGCTCACAAACGATGCCCTTAAAGCGGACACGCTTGTACTTGCCACAGGAGCACTCCCAGTCACGGGAAGGACCGAAGATCTGTTCGCCGAACAGACCATCCTTCTCCGGCTTAAGTGTGCGGTAGTTAATGGTCTCTGGCTTTTTAACCTCACCATGCGACCAGCGACGAATGTCGTCGGCGGTAGCGAGACCGATTTTGATTTCATCAAACGCGTGAACGTCGAGCAATTTATCTTCTCTCTTCGAAAGTTCTGCAGTCGGTTTCGGTCTGGTTAAATCTCGTCAACAGACGAGGACTCGAACCGGGCTGAAATATTGATGCCCAACTCTTCGGCGGCGCGGAAGGCTTCGTCATCCGTGTCGCGAAGGTTGACCGTTGAGCCGTCGGCCGAAAGAACTTCGACGTTGAGGCACAGCGACTGCATTTCCTTGATAAGAACCTTGAAGCTCTCGGGGATACCGGGCTCCTGAATGTTCTCGCCCTTAACGATGGCTTCGTACACCTTGACGCGACCGAGGATGTCGTCCGACTTGATCGTCAGAAGCTCCTGCAACGCGTAGGCGGCACCGTAAGCCTCGAGCGCCCACACTTCCATCTCACCGAAGCGCTGTCCACCGAACTGAGCCTTACCACCGAGTGGCTGCTGAGTAATCATGGAGTACGGACCGGTTGAACGAGCGTGGATCTTGTCGTCAACGAGGTGGTGCAGCTTGAGGATGTACATGTAACCGACCGAAACGGGAGCCGGGAACGGCTCGCCAGAACGACCATCGAACAACGGGGTCTTACCCGAAGAGTCGATGAGACGAACGCCGTCACGAGTAGGAGTCGTTGAGTCAAGAAGACCCGCGATTTCCTCTTCGTAAGCACCGTCGAATACGGGGGTAGCAACCTTGGTGCCTGGCTCAGCCTTGTAGGCCTCCGCTGGCAGGTTCTTAGCCCACTCCGGGTTGCCTTCAACTTCCCAACCCTGCTTCGCAACCCAACCGAGGTGAGTTTCGAGTACCTGACCGAAGTTCATTCGGCCGGGGATACCAAGCGGGTTCAGGATGATGTCAACCGGGGTTCCATCAGCCAAGAACGGCATGTCTTCGACAGGCAGAATCTTGGAGATAACACCCTTGTTGCCGTGACGACCAGCGAGCTTGTCACCTTCGGTGATCTTGCGCTTCTGGGCGATGTACACAACAACACGCTGGTTGACGCCAGAGCCAAGCTCGTCATCGTTGTCTGCGGAGAATTCCTTGACAGCGATGATCGTTCCCTGCTCACCGTGGGGAACCTTCAGCGAGGTGTCGCGAACTTCGCGGCTCTTCTCGTTGAAGATGGCACGGAGCAGTCGCTCTTCAGCCGAAAGCTCAGTCTCACCCTTAGGCGTGACCTTGCCGACGAGGATGTCGCCTGGGCGAACCTCAGCACCGATACGGATGATTCCACGCTCGTCGAGGTCAGCCAAGAGTTCTGGGCTGACGTTCGGCAGATCGCGCGTGATCTCTTCTTTACCGAGCTTGGTGTCGCGAGCATCCACTTCGTATTCTTCGATGTGGATCGACGACAGTACGTCATCCTTGACCAAGTTCTGGCTCAAGATGATGGCGTCCTCGAAGTTGTGACCCTCCCACGGCATGAATGCCACGAGGAGGTTCTTTCCGAGGGCAAGCTCGCCGTTTTCGGTTGCGGGACCATCAGCGATGACCTGACCGACTTCGACGCGCTCTCCAGCACTGACGATAACGCGGTGGTTGTAGCTCGTGCCCTGGTTAGAGCGGTTGAACTTGCGCAGGAAGTAATCCTGCGTTCCACCCTCATCAAGCTGAACAACAACGATGTCTGCAGAAACCTCAGAGACAACACCGGGCTTGAGGGCAGTGACAACGTCACCGGAGTCAATGGCGGCGAAGGCTTCCATACCGGTTCCGACAAGCGGGCTCTCGCTGCGCAGCAGCGGGACAGCCTGACGCTGCATGTTGGCACCCATGAGTGCGCGGTTTGCATCGTCGTGCTCGAGGAAGGGGATGATCGAGGTCGCTACCGACACCATCTGGCGCGGCGAGACATCCATGTAGGCAATGTCTTCAACGGGAACGAGGTCAACCTCGCCACCCTTCTTACGCGCAAGCACGCGAGGCTCAGCGAACCTCATGTCCTTCGTGAGCGGTGCGTTTGCCTGCGCGACGATGTAGTCATCTTCATCGCTGGCAGTGAGGTAATCGATCGTGGTCGAAACAACACCGTCAATGAGGCGACGGTACGGGGTCTCGATGAAACCGAAGGCGTTAATACGTGCGAACGATGCGAGCGAACCAATCAGACCAATGTTGGGGCCTTCAGGAGTCTCAATCGGGCACATACGGCCGTAGTGAGAGGGGTGAACGTCTCGAACTTCAACACCAGCGCGTTCACGGCTCAAACCACCCGGGCCCAGCGCCGAAAGGCGACGCTTGTGGGTCAGGCCCGCGAGCGGGTTGTTTTGGTCCATGAACTGCGAGAGCTGCGAAGTACCGAAGAACTCCTTGATCGCAGCGACGACGGGGCGCACGTTGATCAGGGTCTGCGGGGTGATCGCTTCGATGTCCTGCGTTGTCATGCGCTCGCGAACAACACGCTCCATACGGCTGAGGCCGGTACGAACCTGGTTCTGGATGAGCTCACCAACAGCGCGGATGCGACGGTTGCCGAAGTGGTCGATGTCGTCAATGTCGAGACGAACGTTGACCTTCTTGCCATCGCGGACGCCCTTGACACTGGCTACTCCGCTGTCACTAACCGAGACACTGGGTGCCGAGTTGTCGTGAAGAGAAACCATGTACTTGATGGTCGCGATGATGTCTTCAACGGTGAGCACCGACTCTTTAATGTCAGTGTCGAGACCGAGCTTGCGGTTGATCTTGTAACGACCAACCTTCGCGAGGTCGTAGCGCTTGGAGTTGAAGTAGAAGTTGTCAAGAAGCGCGCGTGCGGCTTCAGCAGCAACCTGCTCGCCTGGACGAAGCTTGCGGTAGATGTCCTTGAGCGCTTCTTCCTTGGTGAGGATGTTGTCTTTCTCCAAGGTGGCTTCGATCGATGGGAAGCCCTTGAATTCTTCAAGGATTTCTTCGCTCGAGAGGCCGAGGGCCTTCAGGAAGACCGTGACCGACTGCTTGCGCTTGCGGTCGATGCGAACGCCGACCTGGTCGCGCTTGTCGATCTCGAATTCAAGCCAAGCACCACGGCTCGGGATGATGCGAGCCGAGTAGATGTCCTTGTCGGACAGCTTCTCGGGCTGGCGGTCGAAGTACACACCAGGCGAACGGACGAGCTGCGAAACTACTACGCGCTCGGTTCCGTTGATGATGAAGGTACCGCGAGCGGTCATGAGCGGGAAGTCGCCCATGAACACGGTCTGAGTCTTGATCTCACCGGTGAGGTGGTTCATGAACTCGGCGTTGACATACAGGGGAGCAGCAAAAGTCTTGCCGCGCTCCTTGCACTCATCGATGGAGTACTTGGGCTCTTCGAGCTCAGGCTCCGTAAACGACAACTGCATCGTCTCGCCGAGGTCTTCGATCGGTGAAATCTCTTCAAAGATTTCATCGAGACCACTACGAGTTGGCAGATCGGTACGACCAGCGGCAACACCGTCAGTTACACGGTTCTTCCAGATGTCGTTTCCGACCAGCCAATCAAAGCTCTCGGTCTGCAATGCGAGCAGATCGGGAACCGTTAGCGTGTCAGTGATTTTTGCGAAAGAAAGCCGCGAAGCTGAGCGGCCGTTTTTCGGGGACTTATTGGTGGACGCATCGCGCGCAGCAGCCAAGGAACAACCTCCGTGAACCCCGTCGGGTTCGTCTGTCAAGATAATTGACGGTCGGTAATGAAATGCTCACCAGAAACACCCCGCCGCTATACTCGGGGCACCCAGCTGTCCGCAATATGACTGCTTAATTTGTCTGGGAGCGCAAGGATCTACTATAAGCCGGTTTGCCGCGCCGTGTCCACCCGATTCTTGACCAAATTCACGATTTCGGCTAGGGGTTTGCTGTGAGTCCCGAATTACGCTTCTTGGCGGCCAGCGCTCCGAATGCTTCCCAGATCAAACGGTGGGCATTATTCACCGTGATATCGGCGTGGTCATAGGCCGGGGCGACCTCCATGACATCGAAACCAACGACATCCATTTCGAGCACAATTTGGCGGATGATACGCAGTAGATCAATGGGAGCGAAGCCACCGGGCTCTGGCGTTCCTGTTGCCGGCGCGAAACCAGGGTCGAGTACATCGATGTCGATCGAAATATAAACCTTGGATGCCCGAGCCTTCGCCGCAGCAATGATGTCGGGAATGACGGCCTTGACGCCGCGCTCCCAAAACTCTTGCATCATGAAGTGCTTGAGACCGTTGTCGCGCATCCACTTCTGATCTTCTTCGCCAGGCCAATAGCCACGCAGCCCGACCTGCAAAAAGTTGGGGCCAGGAATCGCACCAGACTCAATGAGTCGGCGCATGGGCGTTCCGTGGCTGGCGAGGTTGCCCTCAAGAATGTTTGCGGTGTCGGCGTGCGCGTCGAAATGGATCATCACGACATTGCCGAAACCGTGATGCTCGGCGACCGCAGTCGCTGCCGGCCAGGTGATTGAGTGATCCCCTCCGATGATGAACGGCACGATGCCTCGACTCGCCACTTGCGAGACGCGCTCGTGGATGGCCGCCTTCGATAGCTCCCACATACCGTGACTCGTAATGGCATCCCCATAGTCGACAACATCGAGATGGTCGAAGATCTCAACACCGAGATCGAGATGATAGGTGCCGGGGTCATAGGCGCTAGCCCGCAACGCCCGTGGCCCGAAGCGTGCACCAGGGCGGTTAGTGGTGCTGTCATCCCACGGTGCACCCACCACGGCGACATCGGGCATCCACGCATCGAGCTCTTCAGGCTCGCTCAGCATCGGCCGCATGCCAAAAGTTGCGGGGCCAACATAGGACTGGGCGTTCAGCTGTGCTTGCAGGTGAGGAGGAAGCTCACGGTTCTTATCGGCCATGCTTCACCGTAGCGTTCACCGCCGAGCCTCACGAAGAGGCGGCACCGACGACAACAAGACTGTGGCAAAGTCAATGACATGGCCGAGCATCCGACAATCACCTTGAAACTCAGCGGCCACCTTGCCGAGATTGCCCCCGACCGGTGGATTGACGGCTCCTACACACTTACCGTTGATGGCACCCCGCAGTCACACGTGAACATGGACGACCCCACCCAGCTGTTCTTTGAATACGTGCAGCGCATGGGGCACGTCATTGACCAACTCACCGAATCAGGGGCCCCCATCACCGCGGTGCACCTCGGCGGCGGCGCATTGACGCTCCCCCGCTATGTTGAGGCCACCCGCCCCGGCTCACGCCAACAGGTCGTTGAGTTGGAATCGGATCTCGTCGACTTTGTGCGCACGGAACTTCCCTGGTCAAAGCAGGCATCCATCCGTGTGCGCCATGGTGATGCGCGTGAAGTGCTCGCGAAGTTCCCGCCTGGCTTGCGCGGTGCCGTCGACCTGCTCGTGGTCGATATCTTTAGTGGCGCCCGCACCCCGGCCCATGTCACCAGTCTCGAGTTCTACACAGAAGCCACGACTTTGCTTGCACCCGAGGGAGTGATCGTTGTGAATGTCGCCGACGGCCCAGGGCTTGCGTTTGCGCGAAGCCAGGCGGCGACCCTCAAGCACACCGTTGGTCATGTGGCTGCGCTCGCTGAGACTCAAATTCTCAAAGGCCGACGTTTCGGCAATATCGTGCTCATGGGTTCACCTTCTGCACTCCCCCTGAATTGGATGCCGCGGCTCTTGGCCGGCGGACCGCACCCCTCAAAGGTGATTGCGGGGGTTGAGCTGCTCGACTTTATTGGCAGTTCTCCGGTCGTAACCGACCAAACTGCGGTCAAATCACCCCCTCCGGCAAAAAGTATTTTTCAGGTCAAGCCCGGCCGTAGGTAGACCGTTCCACCCCTCTAAGGATCTTGTACCCCAGTTTATTTAAGACTTTCGGGGTACAAATCTGTCCCCCCAATTGCCTATTTCCGACAACTTTCGCGCAAAATCGGGGTATTTCGTACCCCAAATAGAAATGGCTAGTCCCCCATCATGCGGACTAGAATTGCCCCCCATTACTGGGGACTGTCCTCCATAGTGAGGACAGGTAGATTCGATTCAGAAGTTGAACGCGAGCCCCGAAGCTTGCGCAGGAACCCGAAACCAGCACACAGCTTCTTGAATCCCGATAACCCGAACCTCAATCACTCCCGGTCAGCATCGCTGCGCCGCGAAAGGAAATCATGAACAAGCTCGTTAAAGGCTCCATCGCAGGCGCAGCAGGAATCGCATTGCTCCTCGGTGGCGCGGGAACACTCGCAACCTGGAACTCCGCAGTAACGGTCAGCGCACCGGGCAGCATCACCGCAGGAACGCTCGACATCGTCGCAGCAACAGGTGCGACGGACGGCTGGAAGCTCGGCTCCGCAGCAACCGTTGCCTCACCTGCTGGCTTCAAGATCGTTCCCGGCGACACCGTCACCTACACGAAGACCTTCAACGTCACCGCAACCGGCGACAACCTCACCGCAGGAATCGCCCTCGGCACGCTCGCAATCGCACCGGTCAACTCGGCAACCGCTGCAGACACCGCCCTTGCAGCAGCGCTCACCAAGTCGGCAACCTTCACCGTCAATGGTGCGACCGCGACGAGCATCAGCCCGGCCGCTGGTACACAGCCGGTAGTTGTGACCGTCACGATCACGTACCCGAAGAGCACAACCGCTGGTGCCGAGAATGGCTCGAAGACCGGCGCTGTTTCGCTCAGCAACTTCAGCATCACGCTCACACAGAACTAGTTTTACCCGGCTGGGTGTGCGCCCTGAGGGACGCACACCCAGCAGTTTTCCTTGCTTCACTCTCATCTAGATTTCACCTGAAAGGCGGTGCACCATGAACTCTTCACCAGTTCGCGGATTGCGCCGTCTTGACGTGATTAACGGCCGCAAGAAGAGCCGCTCCACTTCGCCGCTCACCCGACTGGGCGCTGGCGCATTCGGCGTCATCAAAGCGGCAGCAATTCTTGCGATTACCGTCTCCTTGGGCCTCGTCGGCACCGGCGGCACCTACGCCTACTTGAACTCCTCAGTAACAGCAGCCCCCGGATCGACCATCAGCGCAGGCACCGCCGCCCTGACCGTCGGCTCACAAACCCTCAACTGGACTGCACTTGCCCCTGGCAAGTCAGTTACCGGAACTTTCACAATCACCAACACCGGTGACGTTCCCCTCACACTTTCTGCGACAATCGCAGCAACCATGACTCCCGCTGCGACCGCAAATCCCTTCACCATCACGGTGGCCAACGGCGCCTGCCCCGCCTCGGTTGCTCCTTCCGGAACTCTCAACAGCACGATCGCCGCTGGCGCGACAACGAGCGCGTGTCTCGTGGTGACTCTTCCTGCGAACGCACCCGCGACAGCACAGTCCGCAAGTGCAGCAATCGTGGCAACGATCGCCGGAGTTCAGCCATGATTCGCCACACAGCGGGCACAGCATCCGCCGAAGGCCGTGGCATGAAGCGTTCAACTCGCATGTCGTTGATTGCCGGCGTTGCGGTGTTCCTCACTCTGGTCTCTGGCGTGAGCTTTGCGGCCTGGACAGCCTCGTCCTCAAAAAATGCAACAGCGACGGCCGGTGCGGTCTCGGTGACGACAGCAGTTGCTTCAGGCGCCGCCACGATTACCGCCTTCGGCCCTTTTACCTACACCTCAACGAATCAAACCGTGACCAAGCCAATAACCGTGCGCAACACCGGCTCGGTTGAAGCGTCGGTGAGCAGCATCACGATCACCCGTTCGGGCACGCTTGCCGGCAACCAGATCGCCGTCAAGTTCTGGGCTGGCACGAGCGCCGCCTGCGCCGCAACGACCCCGGTCGTCTCAACGACGCTCAGTGGCGGAACAGTATCGCTGACAACCTTGAACATGACGGTGGCTTCTACCGGATCAGCATTCTTGTGCGCCTCCACCAGCTTCACCGGCAGCATGACTACCCAGGCCGGAAAGTCGACGAGCGCAACATTTGCGGTTAACACCACCGCCGGAACCAACTGGAATGCGACCGACTCCCTCGCCGCAGCAAGCCGCACCTTCGCGCAGGTTATCTTTATCACTACCGTTCCTAACGCGCCGACCAACACCCAGTGTGTTAACGAGCGGGACCAGAACGTGATTACGATCTCGTGGAGCACCCCGAGCGGGTTTACGACACCCAACGGCGGCTACAACGTCTATTGGCAGGGCAGCTACCTCGCGAACACCTCATCGAACTCCATGGGTCTGCAGGGTAGCGGTGTAACGGGAAACCTCACGGTTCGAGCAGTCGCATCAGACGGAACGGAGTCCGCGGACTCAGCCAATATCCCCGTTGAACCTCGTTCATATAACTGGTGGGGACAGGGCTCGGGGCTCTCATGCGGATAGCAACCCGCCGGACATCCGGACTAGCGATTCTGGTGGCACTAAGCGCGATGCTTGGTGCCACACCTGCAAGTGCTGCCAGTGGTGCCGGGGTGGTTGAAGTTAGCGATGACGGCGTCAACTTTTCACGCATCTACTCGGCCGCAGTCTTTGACAACATTGCCCGGCTGAGCCCAGGCGATAGTCAGTCCGAGACGATCTACGTTCGCAACACGGGCACTGTCGACGGCTACTTGCGCATCACCATGCGCGAGGTGAACTTCTCCGACCAGCACTACGGAAACGCGCTGAACCTGACCACGAGCACTCCAGCGATAGCCGGCACAGCGAAAGCGATCAGTTCAGCGAATCCGTGCCAGGTTGTTCACGAGGGCACCGTTCTTGCGCCGGGCAAAATCGTCCCGGTTACGGCAACGCTGGCTTTGGGAAACCTCAGCGGCACCGACGGTCAAGGCGCAACCGCATCCCTCTCACTGCGATTTGCCCTCTCAGACACAACTCCGGGCGCCTTGCCCCTCACTCAGTGCGACAGCACAGGCACAACGGTTCCGCTGACCCCGACGAGCCCTGGCGCATCAGACCCCAGCGCACCGACAGGCACGCTATCTGGCGCTCTCATCGTCCCGGCTCCGAGTCAAAGCCCAACGCCTGCCACACAACCCGACGGAGCAACGGATGGCGGAGCACTGCCCGCCGTGCCGTCAACTTTTAGTCTCGACCCCAATACGTGGCGGCTCTACGAGGAGTACCTTGTACTGATTCTGGTGCTGGCAGCAATGATCGGTGCCGGGATCTCATGGTTCGTCGGTCGGCGCTCACGAAAGGACACGGAAGATGCCTGAGCTCACCGCGCGTGCCAACGCTCGTAAGACACAACGGGCAGAAGATGAGAAGCCAAAAAGCTTGCTCTACTACCTCGGTGTTGGCATCAGTGCTGGCCTCTTCGGACTCGTGCTGTTGGTTGGAGCACTCGTCATAGTGATTCCGAATCTCGCCGGGGCCCTTCCACTTACCGTGCTTACGAGCTCGATGGAACCGGGTCTTCCTCCGGGAACACTCATCGTCGTCAAGCCCATCGACACCAATGACATTGAGATGGGTGATGTCATCACCTACCAAATCGAGTCTGGCAAGCCAGGTGTCATCACTCACCGCGTCTCCGGCATCACAAATTCAAGCGATGGAGGCCGCACCTTTACCCTCAAGGGCGACAACAATGACGTCGCCGACGAACTTCAAGTGCTGCCCATTCAAGTGCAGGGCAAGCTCTGGTACAGCGTTCCGTGGATCGGAAACGTGAGTAACTTTGTGAATGGCGAAGGCAAAACGTGGCTCGTTCCCCTCATCGCGGTTGCACTCTTTATCTACGCCGGATTCATGATCATGAGCGGATCGATCTCTAGCATCCGCAAGCGCAAGCGCCGCCGTGCTCGTGCCGAACGCGAAGCCGAGCGCGAAGCATCCATCGACGCTGTGACTGCAGCGGATGCCGTAGAGCCTGTCGACAATCGTGTGCGGTTGGGCTGACCCACGTCGATTAGCCTCAATAGGTGGCCGATCTTTCCCGAGTGCGCGTGTGGGCTGACGCGCTCATCCGACTTCATCTGACTGACGAGTGGCAGTTCACCTTCGATAACGCCAAAACGCGTGCCGGCCTCTGCAACTACACCCACAAGCGCATTTCGGTCTCAAAATACTTGGCCGCCCGCTATGAGGATGATGAGATCCACCAGGTCTTGCTTCACGAGATTGCTCATGCCATGGCAGGGTCGGGAGCCGGCCACGGAGCCCGCTGGAAGGCTGTAGCCAAGGAACTCGGCTACGAAGGAAAACGACTTCACAGCGGAGCGATAGCCGACGAGTTCGCACCATGGGTAGGTTCATGCCCCGCGGGCCACCAGCATTACCGGTACCGCCAACCCACGCGGGTGCTCGCGTGTGGTCTCTGCGCACGCAAATTCTCTAGCGCCAACCGCATCGAATGGGTGCACCGCACCGTCTCCCGTAACCGGCGATAATGGTTAGGTGCAACATCCCGATACTTCTGCTCTCGCCGGCGGCACACGCACCACCGGCACCTCCACCCCCGCTGGCGCTACTGGCCAATGGTTCACGTCAAGCACGTCACGACAGTGGTGGTTCGACTCGGGCTCGCGAGCCCTCGACTTTGCCTACACTGGCGCAATGGGCAACAACCCGGACTGGGAAAAGTTGCACACCCCCAGTGACCTTGCCACCTGGCTTGACGAACGTTTTGACGCTTCGGATGGCACCGTCAGCGAGCGCGACCTGACCGACGCCACCGGACTGCGTCACGCAATCGCAACTATTGCTACCGCGTTAAGCGTGAACGAGACTCCTGATCCTCAACAGATCGACGTCATCAATCTCTTTGCCGCGACACCGGATGTTCCGCCGCGACTTGCGGGAGGTGGAATGAAGGCTGGCCGAACCACTGTTCGCACCGGGCAAGCACTCTCGACAATGGCCCGCGAAGCCGTCTTCCTGTTCGGTAAAGAACAACATGAACGAATTCGTGAATGCGCAGCCGACGATTGCGCTCTCGTCTTCTACGACGAATCGCGTTCCAATAACCGCCGCTGGTGCTCGATGCAACGCTGCGGCAACCGCGCAAAAGTGCGCAGCCACCGTGCCCGAAATGCGGCACGCTAACTGCGCACAATGCGAGGTTCCGGCCTAACGACGGTTCACGTTCACGATCGAACGCAGGGTCGCTAACGGGATACGGTCAGTTGTCGATTAGTCGACGAACTGAACCTCTTTCCAGAACGTGACGTAGTTGGAGAAGTCCTTGCCAACCCGCTCGGCAGCACCCGGAAGAATATCGGGGTAGCTGAAGGCGCGATCCTGGAACTTCTGGCCGTTGGCGCTAACGGTGAAGTACTGGCAGTCACCCTTCCACGGGCAGTGGTACGGGGTTGGGCTCTTTTCCAACAGTTCATGGTTCACACTGGCCGGCGGAAAGTACCAGTTGCCCTCAATCTTGAGGAGATCTTCCTTCGGTGCTTCTGCGATGACGGTGCCGCCAATTACTGCCTTCATACTGTCCTCCATTGAGTCGGTGTTGGTGATTCAGTGTCTGGTGAATCCAACGCTCGAGGAACAAGCGTCATTCCCGAACCAGTTCCCCACTGTGCCGAATGATGGCAAAACTAGCTGCAGCGTTGCTGACAATTGCGGCATCCAGTAATTCGCGTCCGGCATCCTGAATGAGCTGCTGGCCAGCGGTGCTCGCCGACAAGAGGTGATTGTGGGCAGGCTTCAAGGTCGTAAAGGCAGCGACGGCGGATGCTGCTTCCGGAGAAATGTAATCAATGCCAGCGTCGGCGAGGGCATCGATGATCGCTCCGGCGGCCAGGAGGTCGTCGACGGTGAAGCCTCCATCGGCGTCGCCAGCGGCGATGACAGCGACGGTGAACCGGTCACCTTTGAGTTCTTGTTGCGCAATGACCCAGTCGGCGACAGCTGTTGCTGCCCCGGTTCCGGCGCGGAGAATCGAGAACGATTCGGGCAGCTCGGGAACGGGCGTCGAGCCGTCGGCAAGAGCATCCGCCCACACCACAACATCGGCGCCGGCACTCAGCTCGAGCGCCTGACGGCGGCCAAAGCCAAAACGGACCTGATACTGGGGTTGGGTGCGGGGATCGTTCACTCAACGAGGTTAAAGCCAGAGCGGGCGGCAAGCATGTTTGGTTACCGAATGTGACACCAGAAACACCGTTGCTACGCGGCAGAGCGGCCCGGGACTACAGCGATCTTGCCCGCCCCGTGGGCCGAGGCGATCTGGTCGATGGCCGCAGCAACGCCATCGAGGCCCACGACGCGCTCGATGGCGGGAGTGATCTGCCCCGAAGCGAGGAGCTGCGCGAGGAAGGTGAGATCCTCTGGCGTTGGGCTGGCCGTGAACTGGTGGAAAGTGGCATCCGCTCGCTTAAACGCAAAACCCATGCGCATGAGATGGAATACCGGGCCAACCCACCGATTTTTCATCGGACCGCTGACCCCAACGAAGCGGGCACCTGGCGCCAAAATGCTGCGCACTTCGGCGGCACTCCGGTTGCCCATGATGTCGAAGACAACGTCGTACTGACTGTCGTCAGCACTGTAATCTTCGGTCTCGTAGTTGATGACGCGCGTTGCTCCGAGCGCTTGCGCTTGCTCGGCGTTGCGGCCGCTACACACAGCGGTAACCTCCGCCGCCCCGAGTACTCGCGCGATCTGGACCGCGAAAGTGCCCACTCCGCCCGCTGCCCCATTGATGAGCACGCGGTCGCCAGGCTTCACTGCCCCGTGGGTGCGTAAGCCCTGCAGTGCCGTCAGCCCGGCCACCGGAGTCGCGCCCGCCGCCACAAAGTCGACCCCCTTCGGCAGTTTCACGAAATTCTTGGCTGTGCCAATGGCAAATTCTGCAAAAGCCCCACCCGAAGCTTCACCGAAAACGGCATCGCCGACCGCAAAATCTGCGACACCGTCACCGACCGCAACGACAACGCCCGCAACATCCGCCCCCGGGGTCTGTCGCTTCGGGGTGCGCAACCCCATCACCAAACGCACAAACAGCGGCGTGCCACTGAGGATGCGCCAATCAAGGGCGTTGGCAGAAGACCCAAGCACCCGCACAAGAAACTTGCCTGGTGCCGCCGAGGGCGTCGGTATCGTCTCGATCGAGAGAACATCTGTACCGCCGTACTGCCGCGCCATAACAGCAGTCATGGTCGCTGGAACGGTTGACGACGAGGTTGACGGCGCGGGTGACGGCGCGGTCGTTGGCACCGGATGCGCGTTGCCCGAGTTGTGCGAGGAATCATTCGAATCTGGGCTTGCGGGCTGAGAAATAGACATCATGGCTCCTGCCGAATCGATGCGTTCAGTGTACTTTCAGGGCCCACCGGCACAACAGGCAGGCGACACCGGGGCGGGATTGGTGGGCCACTGGATAGGCGACACCAGTGGACTAGTGAGACCAGTGGATTCGTGAGAGCAGTGGATTCCTGACTCAGACGAGCGCAAAATAGGAGCATGCGTGTTCTCCTGAAGCTCGTACTCGATTGCGACCCCGATGATGCGTGGCGCGCTATCCGCAGCCCCCACGTCTTTCGCGAGGTTTCTGCCCCTCTCACCCAGTTCACGTCGCTTGAGGTTGGCGGGTTTCCTGAGCTGTGGCAGCCGGGCGAGCATCCGGTGCGCATGTCTGCTTTCGGGTTGTGCCCCGTTGGTCAGCAAGTGATTGACGTGTCGTACCCGCAGATGCCTGATGGCGTTCGCGTGATGCGCGACAGTGGGCGAGGCCTCAGTGGTCCTCTCGCTCTCGTCGATCAGTGGGAACATTCCATGGCGATCAGTCACGCTCCCGGGGGCAAAACTCTCTATCGCGATCAACTGAGCTTTAGCGCTGGCGTGCTTACTCCCCTGCTGTGGCCGCTCTATTGGGCGTTTTGGCAGTGGCGTGGGGCAGCGCTTCAGCGTCTTGCTCCGACATGGGGTTCGGGCACAACAAGGCGAACTAATCTGAGTCTTTAGGTTGGCCGTTGTGGCTTCAGCCGTCGGCTCGTGAGCCGAATCGTGGGCGCGAAAGGACAACGCGGTGCCTCGACTGCGGCGGAGCAATACAACAGGGCGCGGTTATTCGCGCGTGCGATCAGGGCGAGGCTTCAGCTATCGCGACCCGGATGGTGCAACGGTTACCGAAGCCGCCCTCAAGGCGCGCTTCGGGGCGTTGGGTATCCCGCCAGCGTGGACTGATGTGTGGATCTGCCCCTACGAGAATGGTCACGTGCTGGCCACCGGTTTCGATGAAGCTGGCCGCCGGCAGTACATCTATCACCCGGTCTGGCGTGAGCGCCAAGATCGTGTGAAGTTCGATCGTGCCCTTGAGCTTGCGGCCGTGCTTCCCGCCGCTCGCGGTGTTGTTACTCGCACGCTGCGCTCAAGCGAAGACCCTCACCTTCGCACTCTTGCGGCAGCATTTCGGATGCTCGACACCGGCTCATTGCGTGTCGGCAGCGAACGCTACGCCGAAGAGCACGGCAGCCACGGCCTCTCCACTTTGCTGTGCGATCACGTCACCGTGGTTGGCGACCGCGTGCAACTCTGCTTTCCCGCCAAAAGCGGCCAACAGTGGGAGAGCGAAATTGTGGATGCCGACCTCGCCGAGTTCATCCGGCGGCGCCTGCGCAGCGCTCCAGATGCTTCGGTGCTCTCATGGCGAGAAGGCCGCGAGCGCCGGTCGCTAACCGCGGCTGACATCAACGACTATGTTCGCGAGCGCACAGGCGGCGACTTCACGGCAAAGGACTTTCGCACGCTTCGTGGCACTGTTGCTGCGGCATCAAGTTTGGCGGTGAGCCTAGCGGCAAGCACTGCAGAAGGCGGCCCGAAGCAGAGCCAGCGGGCACACTCGCGGGCGATTCGGGAGGCAATGGAGGCAGCCGCTGAGGTGCTCGGCAATACCCCAGCGATCGCCAAGAAGAGTTACGTCGACCCCCGCATCGTCGACCTCTTCTCGGCGGGCGAGACCATCGACCCGCAGCGACTCGCCTCTGCCGAAAGTGAAGTGCGCGAGCTGCTGACCCGCAAGACCTAGGCAAGACGGCCACGCATGGCGAGACCAAAACACAAGGGAGATCACCACCAAGCTCGCTGTCGGCTGCGCGAGATAACCTGAAACCATGACCGCACTTCAGGTAGCCGACTGGCGCCGCCGCAACTTTGCTCTCTACGCCGCCGTCCGCGAGAACCCGGATGCCGCGAGCGCCCACGCCGACTGGCGTGCGGGACGAGATGAGATGTTTGCCACGCATCCAGCTTCGCCGCTGTTGCCTGAGGACCTGCGCGACTTTAAGGGGCTGCCGTTTGAGGCGTACGATCCCGACTGGCGTTTCGAGGCATCCATCGTTCCGGGCGACGGTCGTCGCATGGACGTCGAGACGGGAACGGATGGCGTAGTGCCGTTTGACCTGCTCGGCACGGTCGAGATCGACCAGGTCGGCACGCTCGATGTGTGGCGTCTTGCCTCGTACGGCGGCGGCATTTTCATCCCCGTGAAGGATGCGCTCTCTCGCGTTAAGGGTGGAACCTACGGCGGCGGCCGCTATCTCCTCGACACTGTGAAGGGTGCCGACCTTGGAGCGGGCAGCACGCCAGAGTCACTCGTGCTCGACTTCAACTTTGCCTACAACCCGTCATGCGCTTACGACCCCGCGTGGGCGTGCCCGCTCGCGCAGGCCGGGAACACTCTGGCTGTGCAAGTGCCGGTAGGTGAGCGCTACTAGGGACATAACTGCTAGGGTTGCAGTACTTGCGAAACAATTATGTTTCCCTGCGTCGTAGAACGCTTCCCTCTTCTCGTCCACGTCAATCAGAAACGTGTGGCTCGTAGATAACTTTCTCCGGCGGACTGGAGTCATCCGCGCCGAACGAAAGTTCGAGATCTGACCTGTGTGCCGCACCCGTGCGAAACGCCTGATTGGGTCGGTGTAGATCAGCTCAGTGCCGTTCCTCGTGAACTGCAACTGAGCTTTCTGAACCTGTGCGCCTCCGGTGTAACGCCCATCTGTTACTTATGCCTGAAAGGCACCATTACTTTGACTGATCACACTTTTAGCTCGCTCGGCGTACCAGCCGCGCTTGTTGCTGCACTCGAGGCTGACGGCAAGACGTCACCCTTCCCCATTCAAGTTGACACGCTTCCCGACACCCTCGGTGGTCGCGACGTGCTCGGCCGTGGAAAGACTGGCTCGGGCAAGACCCTCGCTTTCGCTCTTCCCATGGTTGCTCGTCTCGGCGGCAAGCTCGCCGGTGGCAAGCGCCGCCCGGGTCGCCCACTCGGACTCGTCCTTGCGCCAACCCGTGAACTCGCAACGCAGATCTCTGCTGTTATCGAGCCTCTTGCTGCCGCGTATGGCCTCAACACCACCACGATCTTCGGTGGCGTAAGCCAAAACCGCCAGGTTGCGGCCCTCAAGGCTGGCGTCGACATTGTTGTTGCCTGCCCCGGTCGCCTCGAAGACCTCATGAAGCAGGGCTTCGTGAACCTCGACGCCATCGAGATCACCGTGCTTGACGAGGCCGACCACATGGCCGACCTTGGCTTCCTGCCCGTTGTGACCCGCATCCTCGACAAGACCCCGAGCAATGGACAGCGTTTGCTGTTCAGTGCCACCCTCGACAACGGTGTAGACAAGCTGGTTCGCCGCTTCCTCCACAACGAGGTACTGCACTCGGTTGACGAAGCAACCTCGCACGTCTCGGCCATGACCCACCACGTCTTCGAGACCGAAAGTGTCGAATCGAAGCGCGTTCTTGTTGAGAAGCTCGCTTCGGGTACCGGCCGCCGCATCCTCTTCATGCGCACCAAGCACCACGCCAAGAAGCTTGCGCGCCAGCTCATCGACGCCGGAATCCCCGCCGTTGACCTTCACGGAAACCTCTCGCAGGTTGCCCGTGACCGCAACCTCGCCGCATTCTCCGCCGGCGACGTCAAGGTGCTTGTCGCCACCGACGTTGCAGCGCGAGGCGTGCACGTAGACAACATCGAGCTGGTCATCCACGTTGACCCGCCAGCAGAACACAAGGCCTACCTGCACCGCAGTGGCCGTACCGCTCGTGCAGGAGAAGAGGGCGACGTCGTGACGATCGTTCTTCCGGCTCAGCGCAAAGACACCGCAACGCTGTTGCGTAAGGCCGCCATCACGGTGACCCCGCAGCACGTCAACGCGAAGTCGGATGCCGTAACCGCACTTGTCGGAGAGGTCGCAGAATACGTGACCCCCGCTCCCCGCGCAGCAGCACCCGTTCGTGGCCAGTCACAGGGCGGACGCTCGCAGGGTGCAAACGCCCAGCGTAAGCGTGTTCGTCGTGATGGCGAAGGCGCCGGCCGCGATGGCGGCCGTGACGGCGCTCGCGAAGGTGCCCGTGGTGGCGCTCGTGGCGGACAGTCGCGTGACGGACAGGGTCGCGATGGCCAGGCTCGTGATGGCCAGTCGCGCGGCGGCAACGCAGGCAACGGCGGCCGTGGCGGACAACAGCGCAACGATCGCCAGGGTTCAGGCCGCGGCGCAGTCGTAGCTGGTGCCGGTGCTGGAGAACAGCGTTCAACTCACCAGCCACGTCAGCAGCAATCCGATGCCCCCACGCGTCCGCGCGGTGGCAAAGGCCGCGCCCAGGCCGGAGGCGGACCCGTTCGCGTTGGCCAGGTAGTGCGACCCAACCGTCGTGCATCAAGCAGCGGACGCTAACTCCTCTCGCTACTTGGCGCTAGTCGCTAGTCGCTAGTCGCTAGTAACGCAGCTTTACCGTCTCAGGGCGGCGAGTTTTCCCCAGCACTGCTGGGCGGGGACTCGTCGCCCTGAGGTGTTTAACGGGGCGCCTGCGGCGGGGTGCTGCGGGTTTCGCGGGGTGCGCGGTGCGGATTCCGCGGCTCGTGCTGGCGCAACCTGTCCTTGCGTGGCTGCCGCTGCCGCTGCCGCTGCCGCAAGGTGTAGTGGCGCAACTTGATTTCGCAACGGCGCCCCTTCGGAAATTCAGGAGATTTCGTATCGCCGCTTGGCTACTCGCCGATAAAGGCCCGGCATTGCGGGCATCCGCGCTCGACGGCGTTTCTGGCTGGGCGATTTTTCCTGAGTTTCCGAAGGGGCCACACCTTGGGTCACCTTGAGCCACACCTTGGGTCACCTTGGGCCACACCTTGGGGCCACACCTTGGGTCACCCTTGGGGCAACGCCTCTCGGCAACACGGGTGGGGCTGGCGCCAGCAGCACACAGCGCGAGCCAACGGCAGCAGCACGCAGCAGCTGCGCGCCTGGGGATCGCCGCGGGAGCGGGCGAGCAGTTACGGCAGTACGCCGACCGAGGCGAGCGCTGCGCGCAGTAGTGACCCGCGGCCGCCCTCCATGTCGGCGGTAACCGCTTCGGATGCCGCTTCAGCTGGGCTGAGCCAGGTCAGTTCGAGAGCATCCTGGCGCGGTTCGCAGGTACCGGTGACCGGGACAACGTAGGCCATCGAGACAGCGTGCTGGCGAACATCCGTGTACTGACTGTCGCTTGGCCACGGGAAATATTCGGCGACGGTGAATGGTGTCGGGCTTGCGGGGAGCAGCGGGAAGGCCATCGGGCCGAGGTCTTTTTCGAGGTGGCGGAAAAGTGCGTCGCGCAGGCTCTCGCCGAACATCACTCGGCCAGAGACGAGGGTGCGAGTGATCTCGCCATCATTGCCGCGAACGAGTGTGCCGACCTCGGTGACGCGACCGAGCCCATCCACGCGCACAGGAACAGCCTCAACATAGAGAAGCGGAAGTCGTCTGCGGGTCTCCGCAAGTTCCTCATCTGATAGCCAAGCAGAGTTGGGGTCTGGTGTGCCGACGGAGCTCATGCTCCATTGTCACCCATAGTGCGCGGTTATCGTGCGCGCGGCGGGACACTGGATGCCAACCAGTGTCTCCGTCGCACGTCAACTTAGCCGAGCAGGTCTTTCATTTTCTTGGCAATCAGCTCGGTTGCGCGGCGGGGAGAGAACCGCGAGAAACGGTCCATGAACTTGGCGTCACCGCCGATGACGACCCGGAAAGCACCCTTCTGTAGGCCGTCAATGATCTGTTGGCCCGCATCCGCTGGGCTCGTCGTTGTGTATTCCTTGCCCGAATCAGCACCCTGAATTTCCGGCATTTCTACGCCGGAGTTTGCCGTGATGTTGGTGCCAACACCGCCAGGGAAGACGATCGTGACGGCGAGGTTCGTTCCCAGGCTCTCTGAATACAGAGCCTCGGTGAACAGCTTCACTGCGGCCTTGCTGGCGCCATAGGCGGCTTGGCCGGGAACCGGAAGGAACCCACCCATGCTCGACACGTTCAGAACGGCAGCCTCGGGTCGCTTCATGAGGGTGGGCAGGAATGCCTTCGTCATGTTCACGACTCCCCAAAAGTTCACGTTGAACACCCGCTCCATGGTGTCGAAGTCGAGTTCAGCCAATTTCACGAATGGCTGGATGATCCCCGCGACGTTCAGCACACCATCAACCTGCCCGTGGGCCGCGATAACTTCGCCGGGCAGGGCGAGCACCGCTTGGCGGTCGGTCACATTGAGGGCGTGGGTTGTGAGCTGGGCGGATGCTGCGCCTGCCAGTTTCGCCGTCTCAGCAAGCCCTGGCTCGTTGAGGTCGACCGCCGCGACTCGGGCACCACGGGCAAGGAGTCCGAGCACCACCTCTCGACCCATTCCATTGCCACCACCAGTGACTACGAAAACTTTGTTTTCTAGCTGCATGCTTCGGCTCCTTCGCCTTCGGGCTGTCAACTGCAGTCTAGGGACCCACCTCAGCCTCAGCGGCGCCCCGTAGGCTTTGCTTCATGCAGATTGATTCCTCAGCAGTGCTCTGGTCGGCTCCTGAACGTGAACGAGCCGGGCGTCCGCTGCTCGTGCTGTTGCACGGGTACGGCTCCCACGAGGGCG
Source organism: Rhodoglobus sp. (assembly GCF_053580035.1). Lineage (NCBI taxonomy): Bacteria > Bacillati > Actinomycetota > Actinomycetes > Micrococcales > Microbacteriaceae > Rhodoglobus > Rhodoglobus sp. The sequence goes on from NZ_JBMDVL010000001.1 coordinate 1,161,727, forward strand.
ATCTGTTTGCAATGGCACCCGGGCTTCCGCTCGAACCGGTGATTGCTTCGTTGCGAGCGCCGATCCCCGAAAACGGCGGCTTTTCGTGGTTCCCCATCAATCTCAGTGGTGACGGTCGCCACAATGTTGAACTCGTGGATGACGCAGCCAAAGCAGTGCTTTCCTGGCTCGATGATCAGCAATTCACGAGTGTCAGCCTCCTCGGTTTCTCGCAGGGTGCCGCCATGGCGCTTCAACTTTTGCGGCTCGCCCCGGAGCGTTTCACCTGCGCCGTGGCACTCTCTGGCTTTGTGGTGAGTGCCGAGCACTCCGGAGATGCGGCACTCACGAGCATCCGACCGCCCGTGTTTTGGGGCCGCGGCACCGACGATGCGGTTATTCCGGCGGTGAACATTGAGCGCACCGAGGAGTGGCTTGTTGATCACACTCGCGCGGAGTCGCACATCTATGAGGGGCTCGCGCATTCGATCTCGACTGACGAGTTGAACGATCTGGTGAGTTTTCTGCACACTCACGCGTAGTGTGCCCGAACGCGTGTGGCGCGATGCCTTCGGCGAACTCTGCCGACGCCTTCGGCGAAACCCGTGGTGCGCTGTCAGCGGTTGCGACGAAGATAGAACAATGAGCGATGTGCTCGGCAAGTTTTCGCCCGCCACCCGAGAGTGGTTTGAGGGCGCGTTCGATGCTGCCACTCCGGCGCAGCTCGGCGCGTGGGATGCCGTCTCCTCCGGAGCGAATGCGCTCGTCGTTGCCCCCACCGGTTCCGGCAAGACTCTTGCCGCCTTCCTGTGGGCGATCGACCAACTCGCGTCGAGCCCTCCCCCGGCCAACCCGAAACAGCGCACGCGCGTTCTCTACATTTCGCCACTCAAAGCTCTCGGCGTTGACGTTGAGCGCAACCTTCGCGCACCGCTCGTCGGCGTCACCCAAACCGCTCGGCGGCTCGGGCTCGGCGAGACCGACATCACCGTGGGAGTGCGCTCGGGAGACACCACTGCGCAAGACCGCCGCCTGCTTGCCCGGCTTCCTCCCGACATCCTCATCACGACTCCCGAGTCGCTGTATTTGATGCTCACCTCGGCGGCCCGCGAGACCCTCAAGAACGTCGACACGGTCATCATCGATGAAGTGCACGCCGTTGCCGCTACCAAGCGTGGCGCGCACCTTGCGCTGTCGCTGGAGCGGCTGGATGCTCTGCTCGCGAAACCCGTACAGCGCATCGGCCTCTCCGCCACCGTGCGCCCCATTGAAGAGGTTGCTCGGTTCTTGGGCGGACGCGCCCCCGTGACGATCGTGCACCCGCCGTCGGCAAAAACGTTCGAGTTGAGCGTGATAGTGCCGGTGCCGGATATGACGATTCCGGGCACTGTTGCGTCGGCGCGCGACACCGCGGCGGGAGGCTCCGGCCACGATGATGAGGCGACCCCCGAGTCGACGGGTTCCCTGTGGCCGCACGTCGAGGAGCGCATCGTCGACGCGATTCTCGACCACCGTTCGACAATCGTCTTTGCGAACTCGCGGCGGCTTGCCGAACGCCTCACTGCACGGCTCAACGAGATCTACGACGAGCGGATGAGCGACGGCACGGTTGACGGTGTCGAGGCCATCACGCGATCCCAAGCCAGTGCGGATGCCGCCGCCTACGCCGCACCGCAGCAACCGTGGAAGCCGCCAGCCCAGATGATGGCGCAGGGCGGATCCACGCTGGGAGCCGCCCCGCTGCTCGCCCGTGCGCATCACGGTTCGGTCAGCAAAGACCAGCGCGCGATCATCGAAGACGACCTCAAGACGGGAGTGCTGCGCTGCGTCGTCGCCACGAGTTCGCTGGAACTCGGCATCGATATGGGAGCCGTCGACCTCGTGATCCAGGTCGAGTCGCCGCCGTCGGTTGCGAGTGGGCTTCAGCGCATTGGGCGAGCCGGGCATCAGGTCGGAGAAATCTCTAAAGGCCTGCTATTTCCGAAGCATCGCACCGACCTCATCCACACGTCCGTTGCGGTGGAGCGGATGCGGAGCGGCCAGATCGAAGCCCTCTCCGTTCCGACAAACCCGCTCGACGTGCTGGCGCAGCAAACCGTCGCCGCCGTCGCCCTCGACGAGATTGATATTGAGGACTGGTTCGACACCGTGCGTCGCAGCGCGCCCTTCTCGACCCTGCCGCGCAGTGCCTTCGACGCGACCCTCGACCTACTGAGTGGCCTCTACCCGAGCGACGAGTTTTCCGAACTGCGGCCCCGCGTGGTCTGGGATCGCGTCGCGGGAACCCTCAGCGGTCGCCCCGGCGCTCAACGCCTCGCCGTCACCTCGGGCGGCACCATTCCCGACCGCGGCCTCTTCGGTGTCTTCATGATCGGCGGCGAAGCCGGAGCGCCCGGCCGCCGCGTTGGTGAACTCGACGAAGAGATGGTCTACGAATCCCGTGTCGGCGATGTTTTCGCTCTCGGCACTACCAGCTGGCGCATCGAAGACATCACCCACGATCAAGTGCTCGTCTCCCCCGCCTTCGGGCAACCCGGTCGCGTGCCGTTCTGGAAGGGCGATGGCCTAGGCCGCCCGGCCGAGCTGGGCGAAGCTATCGGGGCGTTCACGAAAGAAATTGCGACGGCATCCGCTGACGATGCGCGCGCTCGGGCCGAGTCGATCGGGCTCGACGAGCATGCCGTGAGCAACCTGCTCGCCCTCGTCACCGAGCAGAAGTCGGCGACGGGGCACGTTCCGAGCGACACGACTCTCGTGGTGGAACGGTTCCGCGACGAGCTCGGCGACTGGCGTGTGATCTTGCATTCCCCGTACGGCATGCCCGTGCACGCGCCCTGGGCGTTGGCGATTACCGCGCGCATTCGGGAACAGCTTGGAGTGGATGGCGCAGCCATGGCCGGTGACGATGGCATCGTCGTGCGCATTCCAGACACCGACGCCGCCCCGCCCGGTGCCGACCTCTTTGTGTTCGACGCTGACGAGCTCGAACAGATTGTCACGGAAGAAGTGGGCGGCTCCGCGCTCTTTGCCGCGCGCTTTCGGGAGTGCGCCGCCCGCGCGCTGCTGCTGCCGCGCCGCGACCCCGGCAAACGTTCGCCACTGTGGCAACAACGCCAGCGTGCCTCGCAACTGCTGGATGTCGCGCGCAAGTACCCAAGCTTTCCGATCGTGCTTGAGACGGTGCGCGAAGTACTGCAAGACGTGTACGACCTGCCGGCGCTCACGGCGCTGACGAAGCGGATCGCGAGCCGCGGCATCCGCGTGATGGAAACCGAAACGGACGTGCCGTCGCCGTTCGCCCGCAGCCTGCTGTTCGGCTATATGGCTGCTTTCGTATACGAGGGTGATTCGCCGCTGGCCGAGCGTCGCGCGGCCGCGCTCTCCCTCGACCCGGCGCTGCTCGCCGAACTTCTGGGCCGCGCAGAACTGCGTGAATTGCTCGACCCCGACGTGATCGCCCAGACCGAGAACGAGCTGCAGCGACTCGTGCCCGACCGTCATGCCCGGAATGCGGAAGGGCTCGTCGACCTGTTGCGCGTGCTCGGCCCGCAGTCCGTTGCCGAGATCGAAGCGCGCTCGCTCGTGACCGGCGCCGCCCTCACGACCGACCTCACCGGGCTCGCGAAAGCGAACCGCGTGCTCGAAGTGACCATCGCGGGCGAACGTCGCTGGGCCGGCATCGAAGACTCGGCGCGACTGCGCGATGCGCTCGGAGTTCCCCTGCCCATTGGCGTGCCCGCCGCGTTCATCGAGCCCGTCGACGATCCGGTCGGCGACCTCGTCAGTCGCTACGCCCGCACCCACGGACCCTTCACCCTGGCGGATGCCGCAGCCCGATTCGGTCTCGGAACCGCCGTCGTGCAGGACACCCTGCGTCGCCTCGCGGCCGACCGTCGAGTGGTTGATGGCGAGTTTCGCCCCGGCGCGAGCGGCACCGAATGGTGCTCGGTCGATGTGCTGCGTCGCCTACGCAGTCGCTCGCTTGCGGCACTGCGGCAAGAGGTCGAGCCGGTGTCCCACGCGACGCTTGGTCGGTTCCTGCCCGCGTGGCAACACGTGTCCGCTGCCGGTGACTCACTGCGCGGAATTGATGGCCTGGCCCAAGTGATCGACCAGCTGGCTGGGTACTCGGCGCCGGCATCCGCGTGGGAGAACTTCATTCTGGGTTCGCGCGTGCGCGACTATTCGCCCGCCTGGCTCGATGAGCTGACGACGTCGGGCGAAGTGGTGTGGGCGGGGCAGAGTGCGCTGGCGGGCAGTGATGGCTGGATCAGTTTGCACCCGGCGGCGACGGCTGCGCTGACTCTGCCCGAGCCTGATCGGGATGGGCTGAGCGAGCTGCAGCAGCACATTCTGGAGGCGTTGGCCGGTGGCGGTGCGTTCTTCTTTAGGCAGCTGTCGAATCAGGTGGGCAGCACGGATGACAGGGTGCTGCTGAAGGAATTGTGGGATTTGGTGTGGCGGTCGCTCATCACGAATGACAGTTTTGCGCCCCTGCGTGCGCACCTTGGCGGAACCGTGCGGGCCACTCGGGCACCGCGTCCGGCGCGAGCTCGGGCATATCGCGGTCGGGTCTCGACGGTCATGCAGGCGGGGCCGCCGAGTGCGTCCGGCCGGTGGGCGCTGCTCGAAACTGCCGAGGGCGAGACGACGGTACGCGCCAAGTCCACCGCTGAGTTGATGCTGGAGCGGCACGCTGTCGTCACGCGCGGCGCGGTCGTGAGCGAGGGCATCCGTGGTGGTTTCGCCCTGACGTACCGGGTGCTGAGCGGCTTCGAAGAGACCGGTCGCGCCCGCCGCGGCTACTTCATCGAAGGGCTCGGCGCTGCCCAGTTCGCGACCGGCGCGACCGTCGATCGCCTTCGTGGTTTCACTCGGGATCCGGATGCTGCGCCCGAGCTTCGCGCGATCACTCTCGCCGCGACAGATCCCGCGAACCCCTACGGGGCTGCTCTCGGCTGGCCGGGGCTCGGCGGTGAGGATGCTGGGGCGGAGAGTGGTGACGCTGCTGGCGCGGCGAGTTCTGGCGCTGGGCCGGCTCGCGACGATGGCTCGGAAGCGTGGGCTGCAACTTCGGCATCGGCAACGGCATCCGCTGCCGCATCCGCGAAACCCGTCGCTGACTCCCCCAAGAAGCATCGCCCCGGCCGCAAGGCGGGTGCGATCGTCGTGATCGTTGATGGGCATCTTGCGCTCTACCTAGAGCGCGGCGGCAAGTCGCTGCTGGCCTTCGATTTGGAACCAGCCGTCGTGGATGCCGCGACCCGCTCGCTGACGAGCACCCTGCGCGGAACGCTGCCGAAGCTGCGCATCGAAAAGGTGAATGGCGACTTCGCGGTCGGCACCCCGGTCGGTAAAGCCCTCGTGGAGGCTGGTTTTGTCGCGACACCGCAGGGGTTGAGGCTGCGTGCCTGAGGGTGATTCCGTCTACAAGGCGGCCGCGAAACTGCGGGCAGCGCTCGACGGCGAGGTTCTCACTCGCACCGACTTTCGGGTGCCCGCTTTTGCGACGCTCGACCTCAGCGGCCAGACCGTCACAAGCGTGGTGCCGCGAGGCAAGCACCTGCTGATTCGGGTCGGCGACGGCAGCGACGGCCACACCATCCACAGCCACCTCAAGATGGAGGGTGTCTGGCAGATTTACAGCGCCGGCGAGCGCTGGCGCAAGCCGGCGCATCTGGCGCGGGGTGTGTTGAGCACGGCAACGAAAGTGGCGGTCGGTTTCGAACTTGGACTGCTTGAGGTGGTGCCGACGGCATCCGAAGACAGCATTGTGGGGCACCTAGGGCCTGACCTGCTGGGGCCTGATTGGGATGCCGACCTCGCGCTAACGAACCTGCTGTCAGACCCCGTGCGGCCGGTCGCGCTCGCGCTGCTCGATCAGCGGAATCTGGCGGGCCTCGGCAATGTGTATGCGAACGAGTTGAGCTTTCTGCGCGGATTCCGCCCCGATACGCCGATCGGTGAGGTCGCCGACCCGAAACGTCTGGTGGCGCTCGCGCACAAGGCGATCACGGTGAACAAGGATCGCCCCATCCGCAATCTCACTGGCTTGCCGCGGGGAAAACCGCGCTACTGGGTGCACGGGCGGCGCGGGGAAGCGTGCCTGCGGTGCGGTACGCGTATCGAGTCGGCGCAGCTCGGCACTAGCCCGACCGATACGCGCTTCACGTGGTGGTGCCCGAGCTGCCAGAAGTGACGTTTGGGCGGCAGTCCAGCCCCCGAATAGGTCCTACTGCTGAAGGCAAGCTAATCGATATGCTTCGAGCGTGGCCAAAGCAAAAGTAAAACTCACGAACAACGCCGACGAAGCCGATATTTCGTCCCTTATGGGAAACGACTCAATCTTCTCGATTCCGTTTTTCCAGCGACCATATAAATGGAAACCTGCACGGCTAAGCCAGCTCAACGTCGACCTGTTGAGCCTCGTGGATGAAGAGTCCGATGTTCATTTTCTTGGCGCGATAATCATTCATGGATTGTCAGGGAAGCCAGCCGAAGCGTCCGTCTACGAAGTAATCGATGGCCAGCAGCGGCTGACCACCATGTACCTCTATATGTGCGCGGTTGTTCGCAGCCTCATTGATCTTGGCGAGCACGCGGAAGCGGCGAATTTGTTCCGGAAGTATCTCGTCACAAGTATCAGCACTGGGGCACGTTCGAACCTGACCCTCCACCCGTGTAAGGAAGATCAGGGCGACCTAAATGCGGTCATCCGAGAAGTGCTGGGGACCAAGAATTTCGATCAAAGCCTCCAAGGGTTCAGCTTTGTTCCTCTCCCCGAGTCGACTCAAACAAAGGGCCGAATCGCTGCCAACTTTTTGCTCGCGAAGAAGTTCTTTCGTGCTCAGATCGCAGAAGGCGGAGTTGAGCGCATCAGATTGCTCTACACGTGTCTTCTGCAAAAAATGAGTGTCGTCCAGATTGACGTCCAAGACCCCACTAATGGCCCGAAAATTTTTGACAGCCTCAACTCGCGACAAGAACCGATGACAATCGGCGACCTCGTTCGAAATGACGTCTTTACGCGAGTCGCTATTGAGAATCCCGAAGAGGCTACAACGATTGAGACTCATAACTGGCAACCGTTTTACGCAGGTTTCAAGCTCGGGGACAAAAACTATTTCGACGACTACTTCTTTCCTTTTGGCCTGATCCATGAGCCCAACCTTCGGAAATCAGAGGTTTATACGACGCTAAAGAAGCGGTGGGATGGCAAGAATCCCATCGAAGTAATCGATGAACTCCACAACTACCAGAACGACTTTCTCGATTTAGTTACCTCTGGGAACCGCACCAAGTCGCCCGTGGAGATCAGTCGGCGAATAGACCGGCTTCGGCTCGCAAAGATGCCCGGATCAACGTTCCCATTCGTAATGCGACTCACAAGAGCTGCCGCGGAGGAGGAAATCGATATTTCCGATGCCATAGAGATACTCGATGTTCTAGACGCATTCCTCACCCGTCGAGCGATCTGTGGGCACGAACCAACCGGTCTACACGCGGTGTTCAAGCGGCTCTGGCAAGACTGCGAGGGAGATATCACGGCGTCGAGGGTCACGAAGGAGATTTCGGAACACAAAACTGTAGCTTGGCCGGATGACGCCCTCGTACAGGCCAGCGTTATGAATCGCCCGGCATATGGCACCTCTATAACCAAGTACGTGCTGGCTCAATACGAGGAAAGTCTCGGCGGGGACAAGGTCGATACTGATCCATGGATCGAACACGTCCTTCCGAACTCTCATTCCGCAGCCTGGGCTAGCTTTACTAACAAGGAACACGATGAGAAGAAAGACCTTCTCGCGAACTTGATCCCGCTGAGCTCCGCCATGAATAGCTCGCTAGGTAACGCCAAGTACGAGAAAAAGCGCGATCGGTACGCCAACGACTCGGCGTTCAAGACAGCTCGAGAGTTTTCAAAGGCATACGAGACTTGGTCTCCGTCTGACCTCGACAATCGCTCCGAGCTGCTTGCTGACTGGTTTATAAAGCGGTGGGCCTACTCCGCTTGACTCGCATCGCCGGGCGGATCTTGTCGGCGCCACAGGTGCACGTTTCAGGTGTTGGTGCCCGAGCTGCTAGAAGTGACGTCGCTCGGCCGTGGGCAGTGTTGCACTCCGCGCAGCCTGGTCTCGCCAATAGGCTGAAGCGAGCAGGTTGAGCCTGCTTCGAAAGCCGATCGGATGCCCCTGTGGACATCCCCCGAGAGAGATCATCCGTGAAGAAACAGATCAACGTTGTCGGCGCGGTCATCGTGCGCGACGGTCTGATCCTCTGCGCCCAGCGCGGACCCGGCGGAGCCTTGCCCGGGATGTGGGAGTTTCCCGGCGGCAAGATCGAAGCTGGCGAGACTCCCCGCGATGCCCTCGCGCGCGAGATCACGGAAGAACTCGAGTGCGAGGTGGCCGTGGGCGAGCTGATCACCACGACGACTCATGAGTACGACTTCGGAATCGTTGTGCTGACGACGTTCTACTGCGAGCTACTCTCCGGCACACCAGTCCTGACGGAGCACTCTGAGGTTCGCTGGCTCGCGCCTGCCGAGCTGATTTCGCTCGAATGGGCGCCTGCCGACATCCCCGCGGCCAAGCTAATAAATATGGCGGCGAGTTCTCAACCGAATCTACCGCCCGACGCATTTCCCAAACGCACGATACTTCGACGAGAGCTCGGGTGACAACAGCCGCTAGTTCTTCTTCAACGGCCCCGGTTTAGGAACTGGCATAGGCGTCGCTCCGTCAAGCCGTCTCCACAAGTGAGACAGAAGACCCAGCGCCTCTAGACAATCTTGATAACTGAAAGCGCCCGCCTTGTGTAGTTCGGCAATCTCTTCGTGAGCAAGAGGATTGCGAAATCCTACGTGGAGGCCCAACGACATCTGCTTCTGCCCCTCCTCAACGTTGTCGGCTGTGTTGGCAGTGAACTGTGCTCCGGCCAGATATCGCCCAAATACTCTTAGTTTCCCGCCCTTACCAAGAGCCGAATTGAGCACGTCCATTTCACTCTGAGCCGTGACTCCGGGCGAGGCCTTTAGGACCTTGACGTATCGTTTGAGCGACTCTTGAACTGCGCCAAAGTAGTCTCCTGCTTCGTACTGCGCACGCCCGGCATCTTGCACCTGCGGATGCAAGTGCCTCCACACAAACTCGGCGTTCGGCGGCGCTACGTCTTGCAACCTTCGTAGCATTTCGTTCTGCTGCTCCGCAGTGATATCGAGATCCTCTGAAATGATCGCGTTTGCTAGACCTCGAACATCGTCGCTTTCATCCGACTTGATGGAATCAATCCACTCTGCCATCGGCGTTGGCAGAGCTTTGTCGCGATCTCGCTTACGTTTATCCGATCGACGATCGCGCCATTCTCGACCGATCCGCATGAGCAGACTACCCAGCGCGTGACGCAGCTCGGTGGTAGCGTCGCTACCCCAGTCGATCGCACGGCGATCTGTAGCGATTACATCAGGATCCAGACCGTCGATGAAGTCGACATTTAGGTAACCAGTCAAATAGGAATACGCGTAGCTGGATTCTGACGAGCCGAAGAACTCGGGTTCGTTCGCGAGTCTGCCGTTGACGTAGATCGTGACACCGCGCATTCCAGACGGCAGCGGTTTCTCCGTCGAGATTATGTGGCCGGTGACCTCTCTTTCGACAAGAAATTGATCGTCTATCGCGTCGAAGTCTGCCGGAAATCTCCAATCGAACTCGGGCTTCACCGCTTCCAGCCTAAGTTCGGGTGAGACGGGATGGGAGACCCCCGCAACATCGATCACGCTCACCGCGAATGAGCTGTCCGCGTAATTGAACAAGCGGGAGAGACTACGCGCCAGGCCCGGTGCATCGATCTGAGTCGTACGCTTCAAGTCACTCAATAGAACTCGAGTGCCCTGCGCAGAGGCACGTCCGTCGGTCGTCGATTCGTAAGGTTCGTAGACCCCATCGGCGGCCATCATTGCGTCGTAAGAAAGCGTCACGACGGTCACAAGGTTGTCCCCCTTGCGCGTGGTGCCTAGCTGAACGGTTTTCCCGATACCAAATAAGGCGAGCTTCCCTAGCCCCTTTTTCCCTGAGACCTTCCGCTTGCCGCTTTCGGTATATCTGCTGTTTAGCGCGATCCTTCGATTTCTGCCGATATGCAGGTAGTCATTGGCGACCTGATCTCTCGACATTCCGTGACCATCATCGACCACGCCGATAGTGCCATCGCCACCTACAACGATCTCGACTTTTGAGGCGTCTGCATCGAACGCGTTCGCGATCAGTTCGGCAAGAGCGTTGGGGAGATTCGAGTACATCCTCGCGCCCAGGTGGTCGACCGTTTGAGGGTCGAAATGCAGAACTAGCGATTTTCTCTCAAGCATGAATGTAAGCTATCGGTCTTCGTCGCGATAGCGCCAGCACTGGTGTCGCGATCAACACGCAAAAGCGACTTGTCCATTACTTATGAAACAGTGGAGTACGGTAACGCGACCATCTCCCTGACAAGTTCGTCGTAGTCGCGAAGACGCCGTTGTTTCATTAACCGGTCAAATGTCACCCTGGGGCTCCAGTTGGGGCCTTTATCCTTACCCTCACGTTCTATCGCACGCGCCAGTGCGGGTAAATCTAAGTGATAGACGTAGTCAATTGCCCCTGAGCCATCCGCGAGTATTCGCAGCATTGCGGGCCTAGGTTCCATCGTGATAACCGCAAAGTGCGGCATCGAGCCCCTCCTTTGCGAAGCGAGCTTTGACCCTTGGGAAACACAGTCCTGAGCACGATCTGTGCGAAGCGACCATTTTGCCGAAAGCCCCAATAGAAGCGATGGTGCATTGTCGAGAGTTTGCTCGCCAGCCGTGATATCGATTTTCAAAAACGACTCCTCCGGCATGTTTGATTTCAAGAGCGCGACGAACTCGTCCTGGGTCTCGAAACTCGACTCTGCGAACCGTAGCCGCTCGCGTAGCTTGCGAGCCTCGGGGGAGTCAGGAAGCGACGCTGCGATTTCAGCCAGATTCCGGATTATGGGTCCGCCCGGAACGTGCACCTTACGGAATTTCGGATACACATCGAGGTGTTGATATTGATTGAATTCCGTTGCCGATCGTGAACGCTCGATCACAAGATCTGGTCGGCGCGCCTTGAGATCGGCAACAATCGCGGTCTCCAGCAAAGCCCCTGGGTCCTTTCCAGCAGAGTTTTGCTGCGGGACCTGCAGCTCGGCGAATAAAGCGTGACCCAAAGCGATGGAACCGCTATCTCCGTTATCAGAAGTGTTCGGATTTCCGTTCGGGCGATATCCGCATAGCTGTGCTGCAAAGGGTGCTGGCATTTCAGAACTCTCCCACTTCCGTGTGCGTACGCTACAGACCAACACACCGGGCGCACAGAAAGTCAGCGGGTGCTGGCAGCATATGATTATTCAGACGGAAGGCAGTCGTGGCAATACGCACCCTTGACTTATTTGCAGGCGCCGGTGGTTTATCACTCGGATTCGAGACTTCGGCATTGGATTTCGAACCAGTTTTTGCAGTCGAAATCGACCCATCAGCAGCCGCGACATTTGCCGGACATTTCGATTGCGAAGTTGAAACTGGGTCCATCGCCGCCATCGACATATTTCCTGCCGCAGATGTCATTGTTGGCGGCCCCCCTTGCCAAGGATTCTCGCCGCTGGGAAAGAATCGTAACCAAGAGTCGCGCTCTGAGCTTAACGAGCTCTGGCAACAATACCTTCGGGCCGTTCGTCAAGTTCAACCAGCAGCGTTTGTGATCGAGAACGTTCCAGAGTTTCAAAAATCGTCACAATTTCTTGAACTGCTCCATCAAATGGAAACAGATCCAATCTTGAAGCAATACTCCTTCGCATATGGCGTGTTGAATGCCGCAGAATACGGCGCCCCGCAGCGCAGAATCCGCGGAATATTCATGGCGATCAAAGGAAGCGACTCGGTAGCTTGGCCCCCGCCCACAACCCACGGGCCGAAATCGGCAGAAGGCCGCCCTTTCGTCACCGTTCGCGATGCGATCGGGGACCTTCCGTTCTACCCTGTCGAATCCGAGCCGATTCGAACTGAGAACGAGAATGGGATCGTCCAGGAGCTGCACCTCAAGAGGAATCCGCGGCCCATGAGTATGGAGCGCTACCGAGCCATTCCTGCGGGTGGAAATCGCTTCGATCTAGCGCGAAACCGTCCTGACCTCCTCCCGCGTTGTTGGGCAGAAAAACCGACTGGCACGACCGATGTCATGGGGAGGCTTTGGTGGGAGAGACCATCTACCACCATCCGCACGGAGTTCTTTAAACCCGAGAAGGGGCGCTACCTTCATCCAGAGGCACATCGACCGATCACACACCGTGAAGCTGCGCGACTGCAGGGTTTCCCCGACTCATTCGTTTTCGAAGGTACGAAAATCAGCATTGCACGCCAAATCGGGAATGCGGTCCCAGTGGAACTCGGCGCAGCAATCGCGCGCCATTTACGCGATCAGATGAAGTCCAGCGCCACTGCTGGAGCACTCGCGTCATAGGCCCAGCCTCGGGATTCCGGTCTTTAGGCAAAGACCTCTCAGTCGTTCGGATGCACCTGCGCTTCGAGAAACTGATCCCCGTTGGCCTCTTCGATTACTTCCGCACGAACTTGACTGATTAGGAGCGTTTCGGCGCTATCGCGCTACCGCTCACCACCGAAAAGTCAGCACCCCCTGACACACTAGCCACGTGACAGATACCCGCACTGAGGCACTGACCGTTCTCCGCACGCTTGTCGGCAATGAGACTGCCGATTTTCATGAGGGACAGTTTGAGGCGATCGAGACGCTCGTCGATGGGCGCCGCCGTGCGCTTGTGGTGCAGCGCACCGGGTGGGGAAAGTCCGCCGTCTACTTCGTCTCCACACTGCTCATGCGTCGGCGAGGTGCGGGCCCTACCGTGCTCGTGTCGCCACTGCTCGCCCTCATGCGGGATCAGATTGCCGCAGCGTCCCGCGCCGGAGTTCGGGCCGTCGCCATCAACTCCACCAACCCGCACGAATGGGCCGAAGTTCAGCAGCAACTCGCCAACGACGAAGTCGACGTGCTGCTCGTCTCGCCCGAACGCCTCAACAACCCCAGCTTTCGCGACAACCAACTGCCCGCCCTGATCAACCGCATCGGGATGCTCGTCGTCGACGAAGCGCACTGCATCAGCGACTGGGGCCACGACTTTCGCCCCGACTACCGCCGCCTGCGCGAACTCATCGCCACCATGCCCGACGGCGTACCCGTGCTCGCCACCACCGCCACCGCCAACTCCCGCGTCGTCGCCGACATCGCCGCACAACTCGAAACCGGGAGCCACGGCACCACCGACAACACAGCCGCGGCAGGCACCGAAGTCGTCACCATCCGCGGCCCCCTTGCACGAGCATCCCTGCGCCTGGGTGTCCTCAAACTGGCGGATGCCCGCGCCCGCCTCGGCTGGCTGATGAGCCATCTCGCCGAACTGCCCGGCAGCGGCATCATCTACACGCTCACCGTTTCGGCCGCCGAAGACACCGCGCGGCTGCTGCGCGACAGCGGCATGGACGTGCGCGCCTACACCGGCAAAACCGACCCCCAAGAACGCGAAGAGTCCGAACAAGCCCTCAAGAACAACACCGTGAAAGCGCTCGTCGCCACCAGCGCCCTCGGCATGGGCTTCGACAAGCCCGACCTCGGCTTCGTCATTCACCTCGGTGCCCCCTCCTCCCCCGTGGCCTACTACCAACAAGTCGGGCGCGCCGGGCGTGCCACCGACAACGCCGACGTGCTGCTGATGCCCGGGCCCGAAGACCGCGACATCTGGGAATACTTCGCCACCTCCTCCATGCCCGACCAGACCAACGCCGAACTCGTCATCTCCGAGCTCACCGCCGCCGCCAACTCCGGCGCTGGGCCCGTCTCCACCCCTGCGCTCGAAGCGCGCGTGAACCTGCGCCGCAGCCCCCTCGAACTCCTGCTCAAAGTGTTGGATGTCGACGGCGCCGTCGCGCGAGTGCAAGGCGGCTGGACAGCCACCGGCCAACCCTGGAGCTACGACGCCGAACGCTACGCCGGAGTCACCGCCGCCCGCCGCGCCGAACAACAACACATGCTCGACTACGAACAACTCCCCGCCGGCACCGACGGCTGCCGCATGGAATACCTGCAACGTGCCCTCGACGACGACACCGCCACCCCCTGCGGCCGCTGCGACAACTGCGCCGGAATCTGGTACCCCACCGACATCAGCACGGATGCCATCAGCCGCGCCACCGCCACCCTCGACAAAGTCGGCGTACCCATCGAACCCCGCGCCCAATGGCCCACCGGAGCCGACAAGCTCGGGGTGCCCGTGCGCGGACGCATCAACCCCGACCAACGCTCCCTCGAAGGCCGCGCCCTCGCCCGCCTCACCGACCTCGGCTGGGGCGGCACCCTGCGCACCCTCTTCGCTCCCGGCACCCCCGATGCGCCAGCGAGCCCCGCGCTCGTTGCTGCCTGCGTCCGGGTGCTCGCCGACTGGGGCTGGGAAGAGCGCCCCGTCGCCGTCGTCTCGATGCCGTCACGCCGCCGACCACAACTCGTGGCATCCGTCGCCGAAGCCCTCGCCAGCGCCGGCAAACTGCCCTACCTTGGCTCGCTGTCGCTCACCGGGGCGGGACCGCACGGCGAACCCGGCGGCAACAGTGCCTACCGGCTGGCCAGCGTGTGGGGACAATTCGAATGGGCCGGTGGAAACGGTGCAGCCGGAAGCGCCGAGGGCTACACCGAGGGGACCGCATCAGCCGCAGGCAACCCGCTTCCCAACGGCCCCATCCTGCTTGTCGATGACCTCGTCGACTCACGCTGGACCCTCACGATCGCAGCGAAGGCACTCCGCGAAGCCGGGGCGGATGCGGTACTGCCGTTCGCGCTAGCCCTGCGCGGGTAGCTCCCAGCAAAAAATCGTGTCGGTGCGCCGGCAAAAAGCTACTCTGGAAGCTATCGCAACGCTGCCGCCGCAGCGCGATCAGATGTTGCCATCGATACACCGGGGCAGTTTGCGGATCGCCTCGACGACGGCTGATGCTACAACCCTTGCGGATCGATCCTCGTCAAACTCTTCTCTGGCCTCCGCAAATGCCGCTATTGCTCCATGCCGCGTGTGCTCAACGATCGCAACCGCTTGTTCGGTGGGCACCTTCAGACGGCGGCCCACTTTCACTAGGTCGGCAGTTGACACCGTGTCAGATCGATATTTGCCGTTGACGCTCATCGGAAGCAGAACAACTTCGTCGTCCGCACGATATGGCGCGTACGTGGCCAGGTCATAAAGCGGAGCCAGCGCCACAGTTTCGTTTTCCAGGAGGAGCGAGTAGTTCTTAGCATGAGCATCTGTGCCGCCGACGACGACGTTAAAAACAAACGCTTTGAAGAACTCCACAGAGGCTTCATACCGGTCCGAGGCAATCGGGAACAATTCCGTCAGGCGGGCAAAATCTCCCACTCCTGGCCCACCCTCCGTGCGCTGGTATTTTTTGGCCGGAGTAACCCCCAGTGCCTGGCACAAGTCCTCTTGATGGAGTCGGCGCCATCGTCCGCCAGAAATAGCTCTGTCGTATCGCTTGGATACAAAGGTGCTCACGTTCCCGAAGTTCCGAACATAGCTCTCCGAAACATTCAGGCCTAATGTTCGGGCTGCAGTCATCGTCAGCTGTTCGATGACATCGATGTCTTTCATGTCGCCAGCGTTTGGCTTGAAGATGTGTGTCGTCGGAGTCGCGTCGTCAGGCAATCCCCACCGCCCGGGAGCCAGCTCGTGTAGCGCGATCTTTGGTTGGGCCCCTGCCAAGCTGAATCGCCCATCCGCGCGCTTTATCGGCTTGCCGTCGCGATACTCACTTATTGTCTCGTTCAGTTTTTCTTCTACTTGCTGGTCACTTAGCTCAGCAACGCTGTTCCGCGTGCCTACGGCATCAGGCGAACTAGCTCCTTTGGGCATGAACTGAAGCGCTCCGGCAACATCCCTTCCGACATGTTCGAGCATCGCAAAGGGGCTCGCAGCCGACACAGAGTACGTACTTGCGATCGCTGCAAGTGCTTGGGCATTGTCGGGGAGCAGCCCTTGGAGAAACGGTAAAACCACGCGGTTCTTGTGCTCTTTTACTTCGACCGGCATTGACATCGAGAGTGGCGTCGGATTGGCGCGTGCCGCATAAGACTCGTCGTATGAGAATTTTAGTGCGCCATTGGACGTCATCTGAGCGGTCCCGGCGAGGTCGCCGTCCAGATAGACGTCAAGCTGTCGGTTTGGCACGGCCGCCCTCGTTTCGCATTCGGGTCTCCGAGCGCGTTAGCGGCTGGAGTTCCACTTCGTAGCCAAGGGCCTGAAGCACATCGAGAACTTTGCTCGCCTCAACCGTAGATTTGCCGCGCTCGAAGTCCACGAGCCATTTTCGAGAAACGAATGCTCGTTCGGCGAGCTGCTGCTGGCTTAGCCCCTTTTCGGCGCGGAGCTGCCTCACGCGCGCGCCCATTGCCCGTACATTTTTCATTGATTGCCCCTTGCCAGCACACGGCGGGTATGTCACCGTACGGTTCTATTATTGCTGGGTCACCGTACGGTGTCAATGCTAAATGTCACCGTACACAGACATCAAAGAATGATCTCGTACGGTGACATTTGTGCTGCACGGAATTCACGCGCCACACGTTGGCAACGACATGGCTGCATCGTGAAATGCATGGGGACGGAGCAGACGGAATCGTGGTGAGCGGAAACACAGCGGCGGCTCTGCACGGAATCGGAGACCTCCTCCCCACCTCCTATGTATTCACTTCGCCCGCCCGTCGACAGTCGCAACGCCCCGAGATCCGATTCAAGCGAAGGCTCCTCGCCGCCGACCAGATCACTCTCGTAGCCGGGATTCCGACCACTGGAGTTGAGTGAACGATCGCAGACCTGGTGCACGACAAAGAAGACCTGAGCCTAGTCGGGGATCTCGTTGGTGACGCGCTGCGTTCCGGCACCATTCAACTGGATTTTCTTGCAGTCCTACTCAGCCCCTTCGCCGCACGAAATGGACTTCCCAAAGACGACGGACTCGCGCTACTGAGGAAACTGCTAGAGCTCGGTCACGTCGATGTTGCATCCCAGATCAAGCGAATGGCTTCAAACCCAGCGTGGCTCTCAGCGACCTCCCCGCCGACGTAACAGCGCCATCCGAAGCACTCGCAGAGGCGATCGAAAGTTCGCAACGCCTCACATCCGACGACGACATACGATCCGTGCAAGCACTCGTGAAAGATGTCAACTCGCTGCAGCGTCTCGCGACGCAGAGCCAGGCCCCCGATGCAGACTGAAGACTCTCCGCACCCCAACGGACGCGGCGTCCAGACAGCAATAGAAAGTGCCGCCAAGCGAGACGTGCGAGCCAAGACGGTCGGTGTCGGTGATCTGATCCGACAAGCGACGTTTGACCGATTCCTCTACAGAGTGTTTTCCGTTCAGCCGCCCAAGTTCGTACTCAAGGGCGGCCCCGGGATGCTCGCTTGGCCTCTCTGACTGTTGGATGACTTCCCAACCGCGTCAGCCGCCGAGGAACGAGTCCAAGCGATGCTCAACCCGATGTTGGACGAAACAGTTGCGAACGGCTGGTGGGAGCCAGACGCTGGGATCTGGATGAAGTCACACTGAGCTCATCTGCGCAACCTGTCATTAATTAATGGCCGCGAAGCAGGTGCAGAAGCCGTGCTCCCCTTCGCACTCGCGCTTCGCTGTTAGCTCCCCACAATAAATTGTGCCGCCTGTCCGGCAAAAAGCTACTCTGGAAGCTATCGCAACGCTGCCGTTGCAGCGCGATCGGAGGTCGCCACAGTGTCAGATTCCTACACCAAGCCCCACAATTTCGCCCTCGGCGCGTTCCTCTCCGTGCTAGCAATACCCCTCGCAATCGCCGCAGCAACCTTCGTCGGCCTGCTGGGAACAGGCATCGCGGCCGCCGTCGCCGCCGTCGGGATGTTTGCGGCATTTCAACTCTTCGCCCTAGGCTCCCATGGCCCAGTCAGTCGAGGCAGCGACTTTCTCTTCACCCTCATCGTTGGCGCCATCGCCACCACCCTCGGAGCCCTCTCGGGACTACTCACTGACGCCTACAGTTCCTACGTTGCCGGCGGCGGCACCAGCGGCATCCTCGAAAACCTACTCGCCGGGCGCATCGACCTCCCCTTCCCCAGCCGCCCAGAAGAGATTGCGGTCCCCCTCACCATCACCGCTGTCCTCGCCGTACTCGCGATCGTCATGAATGCGGCCAAAGCCCTCGCTGTTCACCGCGACAACATCATGGCCAAAGCCAACACCGTCACAAGAACAGCCACCAGCCACCTAGAGACATCACGAACCGCGCTGACATCATCCGCCAAGAACTCAGCCAACGCCGCGAACCAATTCGCCAACCACGTCATGACCATCAATTCCTCGTCCCCTGGCATCGTGCTCAACGGCAAACCACTCGAACAACTGCAATCCAAGACACACCTGTGGCGCGACCTGCGCGAGAAGATCTACAAAGCAATCCGGGGTTAGGAACAGCCCCGCACAACACAGCACGCTGGCCCAAAAGCCAGAACCCTGCCGTCAGCAGCAGTTCGCACCGAGAGGTGTATTCGGAGAAATACTTAGCTATTCTAGGGAGTATCGAAAAGGTGCTCGGTGAGAGATTCCCGCCGCACCCGCAGAGGTGATCAGCGTGTCAGGAATGTACACAAACCCCGGCCCCGGAAACTACGCGACCGCCAAAGGGCGCATGTTCGAAGCCCAAGCCCAAGCCGCGAGCGCCCACATCGGCGGCAACATCCTGCCCCGACCAGAACGCCCCTACAGCTACACCCGCGGAATACTATTCTCGCTACTCACCATTCCCATCGCTGCAGCACTCGTTGCCACCTTCGGACTCAACTCCCCCGCCGCCGCCGTAGCCACCACCCCCATCGCCATGATCGCCGCCTACAGACTCTTCGGCTACGGATCCGGGCGCACCCCCGTCACCGGGCGAGACTTTCTTGCGGCAACCGGAATCGGTGCCATCACGTTCATCATCGCGATCATCATCAGCCACCCCTATAGCCTGTACCTCTCCTACCTTTACGCGGACGGAGCCGGAAGCATCCTGAGCCCAGCATTCGTCACCTACCTCTCAACACGGCTCAATGAAAACCCCGGACAGATCATCATCCCCATAGCCCTCGTGACCGTAGTCGCTGCGGTGATCGTGTTCAGAAGGGCACGAGCCGCCCGCACCCAAGCAACGCCAACGCCGACGCCAACGCCGTAGTTGTCTGAACTGGATCACACACCCATCAGGGGTTCGTCAGGTCTCCGAACTACACAGTAAGAAGGAACCCGACGCGCATCACCAGCGCACTTCACCCCAGGAGACACCATGGCGATCATCCGCTACACCGGCATCTACAACGCCGACGGGGGAATCTGGGGCGAAACCCGCTACGTCATTGGACACCTCCTCGGCATCACCGCCTGCTCCTTCTGCGACATCACCCACTCGCCGATTCGCCGCAAACCCGAATGGGATGCCATGGTCACCCGCCTCGGAGTGCCCTTCGATGTGCGACACCGCAACGAAATCACCCCGGCCGAAATCGAACACGTCACCACCACCGGGCTGCCCGTTGTGCTCGCCCACCACGACGATGGCAGCATTGCCACCGTCCTTACCGATAGCGAACTGGATGCCGTCGCCGGATCGGTCGCCGATTTCGCGTTAGCACTAACCAAGGCATCATCCACCAGTTGACTTTCCGGCGTCCACAGCGTGTAATGGAGATACCCCTTAGGGGTATCCACGTGAAAGGAACGCCATGCCCGGCTACGACGACAACAAAGAGCAGCTGCTGAAACGGCTGCGCCGCGCTGAAGGTCAAGTTCGCGGCATCCACCGCATGGTCGAAGAAGACACCTACTGCATCGACGTGCTCACTCAGGTGTCGGCCGCAACCAAGGCTCTCGAGTCCGTCGCGCTCGCCCTGCTCGACGACCACCTCAATCACTGCGTTGCCGAAGCCAGCCGCGAAGGCGGAGCTGTCGCCGACGAAAAGCTTCGCGAAGCGAGTGCCGCCATTGCGCGCCTCGTTCGTTTCTAACAACAACTTTCGCCCGCGCCTCGCGCCTGCGACAACCGAAGGAGAAACATGTCTCACACCGCTGACTACCTGGTCGAAGGAATGACCTGCAACCACTGCGTCTCTAGCGTCACCGAAGAACTCACCGAAGTGGATGGCGTGACCGAAGTCACCGTCGACCTCGTCTCTGGGCTCCCCTCCACCGTCTCGGTCACCTCCGATGCTCCCCTTGACGACGCAACTGTCGGCGCCGCAATCGAGGAGGCAGGCTACACGCTCGTGAAGAGCCTCTGATGGCCAGCGACCCGCTCACCTCGAGCAACGCGCAATCCCTCAGCGAGGCTTCGGCCATCAACACCGTCAACCTTCTGGATGTCGAACTCGACATCACCGGAATGACCTGCTCCTCCTGCGCGAACCGCATCGAGCGCAAGCTCAACAAGCTCCCGGGCGTCGAGGCGACCGTGAACTACGCGACCGAAAAGGCTCGCGTGCGCGCCCCAGAAGGCACCGACCCGCAACAGTTCCTCGAAACGGTGAAGGCTGCGGGGTATAGCGCCGTCATCCCCGTCCCGATTTCTGAAACACCGGATGCCGACACCGCACCAGCTGGCAATGACCGTGCTCAACAGCTGCTGCACCGCCTGCTCATCTCGACCGCGCTCACGGTGCCCGTCGTGCTGCTGTCGATGATCCCCGCCCTGCAGTTCACCTACTGGCAGTGGCTCGCGCTCACCCTCGCCGCACCGGTTGCCGTGTGGGGTGCGTGGCCGTTCCACCGTGCGGCCGCCGTCAACGCTCGTCACGGTGCCGCGACCATGGACACCCTCATCAGCCTGGGCATCATTGCCGCCTTCGGCTGGTCGCTCTACGCCCTCTTCTTCGGTGGTGCTGGCGAGGCCGGCATGCACATGACGATGACGTTCTTCGGAACCCCGCATGGTGGATCAAGCGAGATCTACCTTGAGGTTGCTGCCGCCGTTACCGTGTTCATCCTGCTGGGCAAGTACATTGAAGCCCGTGCGAGCCGCGAATCAGGAGCCGCTTTGCGCGCCCTGCTGGAGCTTGGCGCGAAAGATGCCACCGTGCTGCGCGGCGGCATCGAAGAACGCATCGCCGTCTCTGCACTCGCTGTCGGCGACCAGGTTGTCGTGCGCCCCGGCGAAAAGATCGCCAGCGATGCGCTCGTCCTCGAAGGCAACTCTGCCGTCGATGCGAGCATGCTCACGGGCGAATCCGTCCCCGTCGAAGTCGGCCCAGACGATCGCGTCACCGGTGCCACCCTCAACGTCGGCGGACGACTCCTCATCGAAATCACCCGCGTCGGCCGCGACACCGAACTGGCCCGCCTCGGTCGCCTCGTCGAAGAAGCCCAAACCGGCAAAGCCGACATCCAGCGTCTCGCCGACCGTGTTTCGGCAATCTTCGTTCCGGTCGTTCTCGGCCTCGCCGTCGTTGCTTTCGTCGGGTGGATGCTCGTCGGCGGGCCCATCGAAATCGCCTTCACGGCTGCCGTCACCACGCTCGTCATCGCGTGCCCGTGCGCCCTCGGCCTCGCAACCCCGACCGCCCTTCTCGTCGGAACGGGTCGCGGATCTCAACTCGGCATCCTCATTAGCGGACCCCAGGTTCTCGAGCGCACCCGCACTGTTGACACGATCGTGCTCGACAAGACCGGAACCGTCACGACGGGCGAGATGCGCCTCAGCTCGCTCGAGGTACTCGAGGGCGAGAACGACGAGCTCGTGCTAGCCCGGGCCGCCGCCGTTGAGGCTGGCTCCGAGCATCCGGTTGGCCGCGCGGTTGTTGCCGCCGCCCACCAGCGCGGCCTCTCGCTGCCGAGCGCCACCAACTTCGCCGCCCATGCGGGCACCGGCGTTCAGGCCACCGTAGACGACACTGTGGTGTTCGTCGGCAAGCCGTCGTGGCTCGCCATCGACAACGAACAAACAGTGTCGGATGCCGCCCTCACCCTGGTCAAGAATGCTGAAGCTGCCGGGTCGACCGCAATGGTCATCGCGTGGGGCGGTCAGTCGCGAGGTGTGCTGGTTGTCGGCGACACCATCAAGGCAAGCAGTGCGGATGCCGTATCCGAGTTCATCCGCCTCGGCCTGCGCC
Source organism: Rhodoglobus sp. (assembly GCF_053580035.1). Lineage (NCBI taxonomy): Bacteria > Bacillati > Actinomycetota > Actinomycetes > Micrococcales > Microbacteriaceae > Rhodoglobus > Rhodoglobus sp. The sequence continues at coordinate 1,183,923 of NZ_JBMDVL010000001.1, forward strand.
CTGTGTTGCTCACGGGTGACAACGCTGGCGCCGCAGCATCCGTCGCCGCCACGGTCGGTATCACCGATGTGCACGCGGGCATCACTCCGCAGGGCAAGCTCGAGGTCATCCGCCAGTTGCAGGCCGAGGGACGTGTCGTAGCGATGGTGGGTGACGGGGTCAATGACTCTGCCGCGCTTGCCGCCGCCGACCTCGGAATCGCGATGGGTGGCGGAACGGATGCCGCAATTGCCGCGAGCGACATCACGGTTGTTAGTGGTGACCTGCTCGTCGTCGCCGACGCCGTGCGCCTCGCAAAGCGCACGCTCGGGATCATTCGTGGCAACCTGTTTTGGGCATTCGCCTACAACGTTGCAGCGTTGCCGATCGCAATGCTCGGTTTGCTCAACCCGCTCATTGCGGGCGCAGCAATGGCCTTCTCGTCAGTGTTCGTCGTGATGAACAGTCTGCGCTTGCGTGGCTTCAAGGGCAGCGTATAAGAGACCGAGACCGGTCAAATGGCGTAGATTCGCTCGGCGTTGCCTGAGAACAATGCCACCTGCTCGTGGGGCGCATAGCCTCCGATGAGCGAACGGTAGGCGTGAATCAGGTCGGTGTACGAGCTGAACAGGCGGTCGAGCGGCCAGTTGGAGCCAAACACGGTGCGGTCGACACCAAAAAGCTCAATCGACGTCTCGACCCAGGGCCGAATTGAGTCAATCGTCCACTGCTGGTCAACCATCCCCAGCCCAGAGATCTTGATGAACGTATTGGGTTGAGCCGCAATCGCCGCCATCTCGCGTTTCCAGAACGCGAAGTAGTCGTCGCCGCGTTGGCGAGGAAAACCGCAATGATCGATGCAGAGAACCGTCTCGGGGGCGGCTGCTGCAAGGTCGGCAACTCTGCCGTACGTCTCTGGCAGACAATCTATCGACGCAACGAGACCGCGCACACCTAGCGTCTGAATGCCGTGACGGTAGCGCTCGTCCACCAAGTAGTCGCCGTGAGAAAAGTCGCGTATGCCACGAAAACCCCCGAATTGTGAATGGCGATCGAGCTGCTCGTCAAGATCGTCGGCCTTGAGATCAGCGTGGGCGATGATGCCGTGGGGAATACCCGTGCGGGCGAACGCTTCACTCAGCCACTGGGTCTCGACGACAGGGTCTTTGCTTCCCAACGCCGCCTGCACATGGATGACTTTGCTGACGTTGTTGAAGCGAGACTCGGCTAGAAAGTCTTCGGGGCGATACTGGCGTGACTTGACCGCATCGATGTTGCCAATCACCGGATGATCGAGCTCGGGGTCTAACCAGGAATACTCCAGCGTGGGGTGCCCCAGGTCATAGAAATGCACATGGGTGTCGACGAAGGCTAAATCGGTCACAGGCTGAACTCCATTCGCGGCGCGACAGTGCGCCGCACGGGTAGATGGTCGAGCTAATCGATAAAGAGGCCGCCATCGACGTCGATGACTTCGCCATTGACAAACGCGGCACCATCGGAGGCGAGAAAGCGCACGACGTGGGCGACCTCATCCGGGGTTCCCATGCGACCGACGGGTACTCGGTCGATCATGCTTTTAGAGGGCAAAGCCCCCATCATGTCGGTTTCAATCATGCTAGGTGCGACCGCGTTTGAGGTGATGCCGTTGCTTCGTTCGGCGTTAGCGATCGACTTGGCGAGACACATCATGGCCGCCTTGGAGGCCGCATAGGCACCACCGGTGCTGAAGCCGCCATTCTTTCCCGCCGAGGATCCCACATTGATAATGCGACCGAAGCCTGCTTCTCGCATTCCTGGCAGCACTCGCTTGCTCAATAAAAACGCGCTCGTAAGGTTGACGGCGAGAGTGCGATTCCACACTTCGAGGCTGGTGTCATCAATTCGTCCGGGCGCCAGAACACCAGCGTTGTTGACGAGCACTGTTGGTGTGCCCAGTTCATCTTCAACGCGGGTTACCGCATCGTTGACCGCTGTTTCATCTGACACATCGCAAGCAATGCTGAGGGCACCGTTGGCGATCTCACCGGTTCCGGTGAGATCGAACGCCGCAACGGTGTAGCCATCGCTGATGAGCGCCGCAGCGATTGCAGCGCCAAGACCTCTCGCTGCGCCGGTCACGATGGCAACTCTGCTCGGCATGACACCCTTCCGGAATTTGGTAACGATTCCAGACTCCGCTCTCGAGCCTATCGCCAGAGCCTCACCTGCTGCAATAGAGCGAGACCTCTGCCGCCGTGCCGGCGCAACCCGGCGCGGTTATGCCTCAGGAAATGGGCGACGAGTGTAGAACTCGGTGAACTCTTCACAGCGGCCTTCACTATCGAAACGCAGAAGAAAAACGTTGTCGTAAATTCGCACGATCGGCCCGCCAGCCACGTCACGGTAGGACGAAGCTCCCCGCGCAACAACGACAGCACCGTCAACCGCAACAGGGTGATAGCGCGCATCAAAGGTTCCCGGGTCGTCCCGAGATGACTCGACCTCGGAACCATCGCCCGCACCGTCATCAGCCTCGTCGTCTACCCACGACGCCACAACGGCATCCCGCCCCCGAATCGGCTCGTCGTGAGGGTGGTAACGGTAGGCGATATCGTCACTAAATAGAGCACCAATATCCGCAGGATCATAGGAAACCCACGCGGCAACATAGTCGTCGAGCCAACGCTGAGCGCTCTCATAATTCATGGGCACACGCTACTCCCGGTGCACGACCCCCGCAACGGCGACTGCACGATTCGCCTCAGTTATTCAGCATCATCATTGCGCGTTCGGATGGCAATCGCGGCCGCCTTATCGATCGCTAGGCGCCGCGCCAAAATCAGATTGCGGGCGGTGTCTCGAAGCGGCAACTGCACAGTATCCTCGGCAGGCACCCCGGCGAGCAACTGTCGCAGGCGAGTGAATTCGGCATCCACCTCAACACCCGCAACAATCGCGAGGTTGCTGATGTACAGCCAGATGAGGAGAGCGAGAGCTCCGCCGAGCCACCCATAGACGCGATCGTAGTTCGCAATCGTCGAGACATAGAAGCCGAAAGCTGCGGTAGCGAGCCCCCACGTGGCGATCGCAAACACGGCGCCGGTGCTGACCCACCGCATCCGTTCGTGACGAATATTGGGGGTGTAGTAGTAGAGCACCGCAATGATGAGAGTGAGGATGCCGCCAAGCACCGGCCAGCGCCCGTACGACCAGATCGCAACCCAGGGTTCGCCAACACCGAACTCCTCTCCGATGGCGGTCGCCACATTGGTGGTTGTGAGTAGGAGCACCGCGACCGCAGAAAATGCTACGAGCAAAAAGCCAGACAGGATCAGCATGAGTCCACGAAACTTCACGAAACGGCGGCCCTCTTGCACCTCATACACACTGTTCGATGCGCGACCGAAGGCGGTGGCATAACTCGACATCGACCACACGCTGAGGGCGATACCGATGCCTAACGCAAAGCCGGGACTGCCAATCGAAAAGAGCTGAATTAGCGGCTCATTGAGAGCCTCGACGGTGTCCTGCTGCAGCACCTCTCTCGCCAGATCCAGCACCGTATCCACGGCCTGCTCTTTGCCCTGCCCCAGCGCGAATGCCGATACCACTGTCAACGCGGCCGGGAAGATCGCGAGAGCTGCAAAGAACGCGAGGGTCGCAGCGGAGTCGATGCCCCGGTGCCGCATAAAGCCGTGATACGCGCGCCGAAACACGTAACGCCATTCGCGGCGAACCTGAGCGAGAGTGCTGAGGTACCCAGTTATGCGGGTGACACCTTTCGCATCAGCACCTGACTCATTCACGTTCATCCCGCCAGCTTAAACGAAACCTTCTCATAGCCGCGTGACGGGCTTACTATCTTTTCAGTAGCCGCCGCGCTCCGCGACGACATGAGTTTTCAGGAGCCCCCTATGAGCGCCATCACTCCCTGTCTGTGGTTCGATCATTCCGCCGAAGAGGCAGCGGCGTTCTACCTTGATGCCTTTCCTCGCGGCGTTATCCACAACACAACGTATTACCCCACTGAGGGTCTTGCTGACTTTCAGAAGGAGTTAGCCGGGGAGGTTCTGACGGTAGATTTCGAGATCGCGGGCCAACTCTTGTTGGCATTAAACGCTGGCGACCTCTTCACTTTTACCCCCGCAATCTCATTCATGGTGAACTTTGATCCGTCAGGTGATCCGGATGCACGCGACAACCTTGACGCGCTGTGGGAGAAGCTCATTGACGGCGGTAGTGCCCTCATGCCGTTAGCTGAGTACCCCTTTAGCGCACGGTATGGCTGGTTGCGAGACAAGTTTGGGGTGAACTGGCAACTGATGATGACCGACCCTGCAGGCGAACCGCGACCCATGATCATCCCCTCGCTGTTGTTTGGCGGTTTGGCCCAAAATCGCGCCCACGAAGCTACCGAGTATTACCTGTCGGTGTTTGGCGACGCGAAGATGGGCACTGATTTGAGGTACACCGAACAGACAGGGCCCGCAACTCCCGGCTCAGTGAACTTCTCAGATTTTCGTCTGCGAGATCAGTGGTTTGTGGCGATGGATGCCGGCGGCGAACAGGAATCCACCTTCACCGAGGCAGTGTCGTTTGTGGTTCCGTGTTCAGATCAGACCGAGATTGACCGCTATTGGGCTGCGCTCTCGGCGGTGCCCGAAGCGGAAGCGTGCGGTTGGTGCAAAGACCAGTTTGGGGTGAGTTGGCAGATCACCCCCGACAACATGGGCGAGCTCATGAAACGTCCGAATGCATTCGATCACATGATGGTGATGAAAAAGATCGAGATCGATAAATTTTAGGCTCCGGCAGCGAGCGTGCGATGAGCATGCTCCCCACAACTAAACTCCACATCATGCGTGAACCAGGGTTTTCGATACGACGAACGGATGCTGCCGACTGGCGCGAGGTTCGTGATCTGCGGTTGGAGATGCTGGCCGATACCCCCATTGGTTTTGCCGAGCACCTCGAGGATGCTCTCAGCGCTACGGAAGCGGAGTGGCAGCGGCGCGCTGTTCGCGGACAGAACTCGTTGAGCATCGCCGTCGCAGCAATCACCACCGACGGCAGGTGGATCGGCACGATGGGCTGCTATATCCCTGACGCCAAAACGGGCCCGCTTCTCGTGGGGGTGTACGTCACACCCGATTTTCGCGGCCGGAAAGCTGGCGTGACGGATGCCCTGCTCGCCTCTATCGAAGAGTGGGCTTCCCGCTACGGCAGCACCCTCACGCTCGGTGTGCACGAAGACAACGCTCGCGCTCGTACCGCCTACGAAAATCGCGGCTTCACCCTGACACGGCACACGGTTCCGTACATTCTTGACAAGTCGCGGCGCGAACTCGAGATGATCAAGCAGCTGTAGCGCGCGATACCGGTCCTGTCGTCGAGCAGCTAGCCGGCGAGCGGCGGAGTGCGCGGTGGCGCGACCCGACGGTGCGACACCGCCTCGTAGGCGGCGCCGATGCGCAGCAGGTCGAGGTCGGAATACGCGACACCGGCGAAGGTGATTCCCACGGGCATCCGGATGTCGCCCATGAGCCCCATGGGAACAGTGACGGTCGGTATACCCAGGTGTCGAATCGCGAGGTTGCCGTTCGCGACCCAGACGCCGTTTCGCCAGCCGGCTTCTGCCGTGGCAGGGTTCGTGCCCATATCGGCGGCGCCCACGTCGGCGACCGCGGGAAAGGCGACCGCGTCGAGCTCGTTGGCGCGCATCCATTCTTCGAGGTCGATGCGACGCGTTTCTTCGAGACCGCGCACGCCCGCTTCCAGTTCGGGGATGTCGGTGAAGTGGTCGTACGGGTGGTCGCGAACCTGGGTCGGGTACACGGCGATGTCGTCTTCGAAACCGTCGTAGCGGTCATGCGGGGCGCCGGGCACACTCGGGAAAATCGTGCTGCCGTCAATACCGACGATCGTGTCAAAGTTCGGGTCGCCGTTGGCCTGCAAAAAATCTTCCCACGCCCACGCCGAGAGGTCGACGATCTCGCGCTTGAGAAACTCTGGGCTCACCAAACCGCGGGTTGCGATCGTGGGTGCCCCCGCGCGATCGGCTTCGTAGTTCGAGACGGCCGGGAAGTCGACATCCACCACCGTCGCACCGGCGGCTTCGAGATCACGACGCGCTTGCTCAAACAGGGTGAGGATGCTCGGGCGGGTGTTGATCGCGGTTCCTGTCGGGCCGCCGACTCCGCGCGTGCCCGAGCCCGCCTCCGTGTCGCGGTTGATGTACATCCGGGGAACGCCGAAGCGCTTGCCCACCAACGGCAGCTCCACTGCCTCAGCCGCCAATGACAAGTATGTCTCCGGCCGCAGGCTCGACGCCGCCGGAATCTCGACCCACGGCTGCGAGCGCCAAAAATCACCCCGAGTGTCATCGTCGTCGAACACGATGACGTCAAGCACGGCGAGAAGGTCGGCCATGGTGCGCGTGTGCGGCACGACGACATCCATCGTGGGAACCAGGGGCCAGTTGCCGCGCACCGAGATGACTCCTCGCGAGGGCGTGTAGGCACAGAGGGCGTTGTTGGATGCCGGCGCCCGCCCGCTCGACCAGGTTTCTTCCGCGAGACCGAAGGCGGCAAAACTGGCGGCCGTTGCGGTGCCCGATCCGTTCGATGAGCCCGAACCATACGCCGCCGTGAGGAACTCAGCGTTATAGGGGCTCTCGGCGCGACCGTAGACGCCAGGCTGCATTCCGCCATTGGCCATTGGCGGCATGTTGGTGAGGCCGAGGCAAATCGCACCGGCTTGGCGCAGTGCACCAATAGTGGCGGCATCTCGCATCGCCCTCAGCTCAGCAAACGCTGGGCTGCCAGCCGCCGCTGTAAGTCCACGATGCAGGTAACTGTCCTTCGCCGTGTACGGGATGCCGTCGAGCGGTCCTCGCAGTGAGCCGGCTGAACGCCGAGCATCCGATTCCCGCGCTTCGGCAAGTGCTTCAGGATTCGGCACAACGACGGCATTGAGCAGCGGCCCGTTGCGGTCGTAGCGATCGATGCGCGCGAGGTAGGCGGTGACGAGTTCTTCGCTTGTGAGGGTTCCGTCGGCGAGCGCCGCCTGCAGCTCGGCAATGGAGGCGTCAACGACTTCGAAGTCACTCATACGATCAACCTTTCCGCACTCGCAACGACACCGACGCGTGAGCTTGTCTCCGTGAGCGACAGTTTCGGCTGCTGCTGCGTGATGCAGTGGATGCCACCGCCGCGGGCGAAGATCTCGCGAGAGTCGACCATCTGCACGGTGCGGCCAGGATAGGCTTCGGCCAGAATTTCGGCAGCGCGAGCATCCGCCGTCTCGTCGGCAAAGCCGCACCCGATAACGCCACCGTTGACGACGAGGTGATTGACGTAGCTGTAGTCGACGAAGCCGTGATCGTCGCGCAGGATGCTGGGCGCAGGTAGCTCGACAATTTCGAAGGCTCGACCGGCGGCATCGCGTTGGCCTTCAAGAGCCTCTCGAATCTGGGCCATAACCTCGTGGTCCGGATGCTCGGGGTGGGGTTGAGCGTGCAGCAATATCCGCCCCGGCGACGCAATAGTCGCAACGATATCGACGTGCCCGTTGGTGCCAAAGTCGTCGTAGTCGCGGGTGAGACCGCGCGGCAGCCAGACAGCATGAGTTGCCCCGATCGTGCGCAGCATTTCACTCTCAATGCGGGCGCGATCAGCGAGCGGGTTACGGCGCGGGTCGAGTTGCACCGTGTCAGTCAGCAAGACGGTTCCTTCGCCATCGACGTGCAGTCCGCCGCCCTCCGCAACGAGCAACGAGCTGACAAGCTCGGCACCAGCAGCCTCCGCGACGATCCGCGCGATCTTGGCCGACTGTTCCCACTCAGCCCAAGCGGGAGCACCCCAGCCGTTGAAGATCCAGTCAACGGCGCCGAGCACTCCCGGCCGCGCATCGTCGAGCACGAAGGTGGGCCCGATGTCGCGCATCCAGAACTCGTCGAGCGGTGCTTCGAGCAGCTCAATGCTGCTGGCGAGCATCCGTCCGGCACGAAGCATTTCGGTCGGGTCGACGACCATCGAGACCGGCTCGAACTGGGCGACGACGTTGGCCACATCAGCCCAAGCGGCATAACCGAGTTCGCGTTCGGTGTCGGTCGCGCCGAGGGTTTCGCCGACGCGCGGGAACGCCATCCAGGTGCGCTCGTGCTCGGCAGTTTCGGATGGCATTCTCCAGCTCATGGCTAGCCTTTCGAGGATTCGATAATGGATGCCGCGAGCCGCTGCCCCACACGAATGGCCCCGTCAACGTGTTGGTACCCTTCAGCCGCAAGGTCGCTTGAACCGAACTGAATCGGCCCGACCGGCTCAAGCTGCAGCGCCCCATACCGGGTGAGGCCGCCGAGGTCGAAGCTCGCCGCATAAGCACCGCGAGTCCACTCTTCGGAGGCCCAGTCGCTTTCGTAATACACGGCCGGGGTGAGTGCTTCGTCGCCGTAGTAGGTGGCGAGCGATTCGAGGATGCGCTGCTTGCGTTCGGCAGGGTCGAGGGTGAACAGTTCGTCGGCCTTCTCCCCCGACACAAACCCCACGAGGGTGCCGCGATCTTCGCCGTGGTTGGTGTTGTCGTACGCCTCGTGCACGATTTGGTACGGGCTGAAGGCTGTACCGGAGAGCCCGGCCGCGCGCCAGAACGGAGTCGCATAGGTCGCGTGCACCTTGATCACGAGACCGAGGGACGAGTGCTGCTGCATTTGTTGACGCAGGCGTGGAAGCGCGGGAACGTAGTCGATTCGGTCGTAGAGGTTCGGTGGCACGGCAACAATTACGTGGTCGGCACGCACCGTGAGATCGTCACTCGCGACGATCGCGCCAGTCGCATCCCACTCGATCGTGCGGACGGGCTGCGAAAGCCGCACCACATCAGCGCCCAGAGCTTCGGCCATCCGCAGCGGAACCTGCTGAAGGCCACCCACCACGCGCTTGTCGAGAATGAAGTCAGCATCCACCAGGTTACTGAAGCTGCCAGCGCTGGCCGCCATGAGTAACGCCTGCAACAGCGAGAACGAATGAGCGGGCTTGGTGAGCATCGCCTCGGCAACGAACAGGGCAATATTGTCGATCGCTTCGGCATCCGTGCTCTGGCCTTCGAGCCACGCGCGGTATGAGATGCGGTCGAATTCTGCGGCCCGCGGATGCTCCCACGGAGCTTCAAGGTCGAGCTCAGCCACGAGGGCATCGAGCACCGAAATCAATCGGGTAATCTCGGCTTCGGTCGCGGCCCCCGCCGGAAAGATGTCTCCCGTAAAGCGGCGAGCCACGCCGTCGCTCGACACGTAAACGCTTTCGCCTTCGCGATACCGCTCGTAGGTTTCTAGGCCGAGTTCGGCGAGTGTTTCGATGAGCGCTGTCTGGTCGGGGGAAACCCACTGACCGCCGATCTCGAACATTTGACCTTCTACGAAGTCAGTCCAGAGTCGCCCGCCAATCCGGTCGCGTGCTTCGAGCACGATGACACTCTTGCCGGTGCGGACGAGCGCTCGCGCTGCGGTGAGCCCGGTGGCGCCTGCTCCGACGATGACGACGTCTCGGGTAATGGTGTTCATATGCTCCATTATTTACCACCTGTTCAATAAGAGTCAAGAACGGCTACACTGCGAGGATGGCAGCCGGCACAACTCGACGACGAAACGCCACCGAGCGAGCATCCGAAATCCGCGACGCGGCACAGGCCATCGCCCTGACTCGTGGCCTCGCCGCAATCTCGCTGCGCAACCTCGCCGCCTATTGCGGAGTCACCGCACCCCTCATCACGCACTACGAGCCCAGCATGGAATCCCTAGTCGCCTCGACCTTCGCGTCGATTGCGGAGAAGGAAATTGCCGAAGTCGAGCGTCACGCTCTCGCGCCCGCCGAACCGCTCGATCAGATTCGCGCGCTCATTGAGGCCATCGCAGATCCCGCACGGGATAACGTCGGCGAAGTCTGGACCGATGCGTGGAGTCTCGGCCGTCGCAACGAGCCGCTCGCCGAAGCTGCCCGTCAGTCGATGGATTCCTGGCACGCGCTCGCGATCGGCATCATCCGTGCGGGTCAGAATGCCGGCCAGTTCGCCACCGTGAGCCCCGAGCGTGCAGCGCTCGTGCTTTTCGCTCTCGTGGATGCGACTTCGGCCTACCAACTCGTGAACTTCCGCAGCCGTGAGACCCGCGAGTCCCTCGTACGCGAAACCCTGGAGGACATGCTCGACGTGTCGCTGGGGTAATTGCGAGCACCCCGTTAGCTGCGAAAGTGCCGAATGCCTCGAGAGATTCCTTGTAGGCCATACCGAGTCTCGCTTAAGCTAGGGGAACGGAGGGGAGTAGTCCCCGCGAAGCTCATCGTCATTACGGTCGTGTCATCATGGCCCGGTGCAGCTAGGGCCTGAAAAGGCTCGACGAGACCTCCAGAATTTCTACATTCTGGAGTTGTTTCATGAACGTTCCCCTCTGGGCTTGGCTCGCCGTTGTTGGCGTCATTCTCGTGATGCTGGCCATCGACCTGATCGCCCATCGCACCGCCCACGTCATTGGCGTTCGCGAAGCTGCAGCGTGGTCCGTCGTCTGGGTAGCTTCCGGCATTACCTTCGGTGGCATCATCTGGTGGCTATTTGGCGCCGAGTTTGGCCAGCAGTACTTCGCGGGCTTCGTCATCGAGAAGTCTCTCGCCGTCGACAACGTGTTTGTCTGGGCCATCATTTTCACGGCCTTCGCCGTACCGCCCCAGTTTCAGCACCGGGTGCTGTTTCTCGGAGTTATCGGCGCTCTCGTTTTCCGCGGCATTTTCATCGCGGCCGGCGCAGCACTGCTCAGCAGCTTCGCGTGGGTGCTCTACGTGTTCGGTGCCTTCTTGGTATTTACAGGCGTCCAGATGCTGCGCAAACGCCACGAGCACTACGACCCGGAGAAATCTGTTGTGCTCAAGATCTTCCGTCGCCGCGTACCCATGACGGATGCCTTCTACGGCCAGAAACTTGTCGTGCGCAAGGCGGGCGTACTGCTTGCCACCCCGCTGCTAGCCGTGCTGGTGCTCGTCGAGATCACTGACATCGTGTTTGCCGTCGACTCGATCCCGGCCATCTTCGCCGTAACCGACGAAGCCTTCCTCGTGTTCACCGCCAACGCATTCGCGATCCTAGGTCTGCGCGCGATGTACTTCCTCCTCGCTGACCTCATGCACCGCTTCATCTACCTGAAGATCGGGCTTGCTCTCTTGCTCGTCTGGGTCGGCATCAAGATGCTCCTCCTCGACGTGTACTACATCTCCACGACCGTGTCGCTCGGCGTGATCTTCCTCATCTTGGCAACCTCCATCGGTGCCAGCCTGTGGGTTACCCGCGGACAACCACGCCACGCGATCGAGACCCCCGCGGGTGCCGGATTCCGGATGGCGACCGACGACGAACTCGCCGAGGTCGATATGCCGCGGTCAACGCAGTCGCGCACTCGCGTGAGTTAGCGGTCGTGCGTGATCGTGCGCCGGCAACAACCCGCAGTTCTCGGGCATCCGTCACAAGGTCGCTACAGCGATCAGAGCGGAGTCGGGATGATCTGGTGAACGAAACGAGCTTCGGTGAGGATGCGGCGGCGGGCGAATACCCAATGCCCGTCTTCGCGAACGTAGTCGTCGTCGTATCGAATCAAGAAGTTGTGAGAGAGATCAAACGGCAGTCGTTCATTCTGATGAAAGTCTTCGTAAATGTGGTGGGCAATGCAGTAAACCTCGCCTGATGCTCGATCGCCATCAACGTTTATCTGCTGGGTCGTTACTGAGTGCAATGTCTTCTTGTAGCGCTTGAGCTGATCCTCGGGAATGCGGAGCACATCGTCATAACCCCGGGGGAGAGATGATCCGCTTTCGAAAACTACATCACGGGAGAAGAGTGATCGCCAGGCCTCAACATCGTTCTTGTCGAGGGCCATCGCATAGCGATGGGAAAGATCTCGGACGGCGAGTTCGTCGAGCAAAGTCTCAAAGGAGCTCACGGCACCACCTTCATTTGATTTTTGCTTAGCAGCAACTTGTTCGGACTTTTGCACCCTAGCAGCCGAGTTTTGGTCGACGCGTGAATGCCACGATCAACGTACTCACACTGGTGATCGTTCTATCCCTCTGAGCATTCCGCACACACAAAAAAGCCCCGCATTCACTAGGAATGCGGGGCTTTTCTTTGGCGGTACCGGTGGGATTTGAACCCACGGTGCGCTTTCACGCACACAACTTTTCGAGAGTTGCACCTTCGGCCGCTCGGACACGGTACCGGGAGAGAGTTTAGTACAGATAACGGGGGCGTGCGTTCACGCGTTTTTGCGCATCCAGTTGAGCGTGTGGGTCAGAAGCGCCAATCCGATACAGATCGCGCCAAGCTGCATTAGCCCGGGAGCGATGGCGATCGCCACTTGTGCCCAGTCAATGCCGGAGGACGAGGAGCTACCGAATCGGTAGTAGACGGCATACACCCAGGCTTGGATTCCGCCGCCAAGCACCATGCCGACACCACCGATGACCCAGAGCACATAAATCCAAGGGCTGCGAGCGAGGCTTTTACCGCGGGTAACCGGGGTCGATTCGGCGAGCGCGCCCGCATCATCCACATAGTGCGATTGCGGAGTTGGACCCCACTGCTGTTCGAGTCCGAGCCCAGCTCCAAGAGGGCTGGCTGGCTGCTCAGAGGGGTGCGCAGTTGTTGCCGCTGGCGATGCTGCCCGTTCTGGCGCCGATGCCTGGTTGCCTCCAGCGGCCACGGTTCTGGCGGGGCGCGCAAATTGCACATCGGCAACATTGTCGCGAAGGGAGTCGACGGTGCGCGCAGCCCGCACCGCGTCGGCGTGCGCTCCCTGGCCACCTTCGGCGTAACCGCGTTGGAAGGCTGGGTCGAATCGAGGATCAATTTTCTTGTCAGTGGCCACGGTGCTCCCTTGTTCGTGTTCCATCGTAGGCACGAACCCCCAATAAGTCGCGCATTCCTCATACAATGTCCCCGTGTTAGAGCATCGGATGGCCGGTTGCTAATGCAGCTCGCCCAGCGTAGGTTCAGCTTCGAGAGAACAACTAGCCGGCGCCATACCCCCGGGGGTATGCTCGACTAATGAGCACCGCCACCACACACCACCCCCGCCGCATCCTCGTTATCGGTGGAGTTGCCGCCGGAATGTCCTTCGCCACCCGCATGCGCCGTCGCGACGAGCACGCCGAAATCATCATCTTCGAACGCAGCGGTCACGTCTCTTTCGCCAACTGCGGCCTCGCCTACTACCTCGGTGGTGTCATCACCGAACGCGACAACCTGCTACTGCAGACCCCCGCGAGCCTCGGCAGCCGCTTCGGCCTCGACGTGCGCGTGAACCACGAAGCCACCGCAATCGACCCCGCCGGCCACACCATCACGGTGCACAACAGCGCCGACAACACCACAACTACCGAGCACTTCGATGAACTCGTCATCGCCACAGGCGCCAGTGCAACTCTCCCCGCAATCCCCGGCAGCGACCGGATGCTCGTGCTCCGCAATATCGAAGATGTTGACGCCCTCCACTCTTCCCTCGGTGAGCTCGACCCCACGACCGCGAACGTCGTCGTCTTGGGTGCGGGTTACATCGGCATCGAGATGGCCGAAAACCTCGCCAAGCGCGGCCTCAAGGTCACTCTTGTGCAGCGCCCCGCCCACGTGCTCGCTACCCTCGACGCCGAAATGGTCACCCCGGTGGAAACCCACTTGCGTGAGAATGGCGTCGACCTCCGGCTCGGCACCGAAGCAGTTGTGGTGCATGACTCAAGCGTCCAACTCAGTGATGGCTCTAGTGTCGCGGCAGACGTTGTCGTCGCGGCCGTCGGTGTGCGACCGGACAACGTGCTTGCCGTTCACGCCGGCCTCGCCGTTGGCGCTGCTGGCGGCATCCGCGTCACTGCTGGCTACCAGACGAGTGCACCCCACATTTATGCGGTCGGCGACGTTGCAGAGAAGGTCGGTGCGATCAGCGGCGAACATGAACTCATCGCCCTTGCCGGCCCCGCAAACCGAGACGGTCGCTACCTTGCCGACACCCTCGCCGGCGATCACGTGCACTCCAAGCCGGCTCTCGGCACCGCCATTGTCGGCGTCTTCGATCTCACCGCGGCAAGCCTCGGCTCCACCGAGCGCGCACTTCGCGCAGCAGACCGCAACATCCGCGTCATCCACACCCACCCGGTGTCGCACGCTGGCTACTACCCCGGCGCAGAATCACTCTCACTCAAGCTCATCATTGACGCAGACACCGACCTCATCCTCGGGGCCCAAGCAGTGGGACGCGATGGCGTTGATAAGCGAATGGATGTTCTTGCCACCGCCGCAAGCGCGGGGCTCACCGCCAGCTCCCTCGCTGACCTCGAGCTCGCCTACGCGCCGCAGTACGGCTCAGCGAAAGACCCGATCAACCACCTCGGCTACGTCGCCAAGAATCTGCGCGACGGGCTGAGTGCCTCAATCCAGTGGCACGAAATCGATGCCGAGCTTGACGCAGGCAGCCTGCTGGTGGATGTTCGAACCCCCGCCGAATTCGGGCGAGGCGCCATCCCTCACGCCGTGAACATTCCTCTCGACGATCTGCGCAGCCGCCTCAGTGAGCTCGGCGATCACCGCGTGATCGTGCACTGCCAGGTCGGACAGCGCGGCCACACCGCCGTGCGCATTCTCGCCCAGCACGGTTATGACGCCGTCAACCTCGATGGTGGCTACCGCACTTGGGCCGCCGCCACCGCCTAGTTTTCCCCACAACCAACCGAGTAACCCTTAAGGATCGAACCATGAACACCGTTACCACCCAAACACTTTCCGAACTTGCCAGCCCCGTCATCATCGATGTGCGTGAACCCTACGAATACGTCTCAGGGCATGCACCGACAGCAGCAAGTATTCCGTTAGGAGAACTTGTTGCCCGCGTTGAAGAACTCGACCGCGATGACACCGTCTACGTCATCTGCGAAAGTGGTGGACGCAGCGCGCAGGCCGTCGAATGGCTCAGCACTCAAGGCTTCGATGCCGTCAACGTCGAGGGCGGCACCTCGGCCTGGCGCAACTCCGGCTTGCCCGTCAAGAAAGAGAGCTAGCAATGACAAGCACCATCACTCGTGACGAGGTCGAGCCGCCAACCGGACACGATCCCGAAGCGATGCGCAAAGTCATGAACCGACTCAAGCGCGCCGAAGGACAACTGCGGGCCCTCATCGAATCAATGGGACCAGAGTCCAACTGCAAAGACGTCGTCACCCAGCTGGCAGCCGTGAGTAAAGCGCTCGACCGTGCCGGGTACATGATCATCGCCAACGCATTGCAATCCTGCGTCGTCGACGATAAGGATGGCGAAGGCAGCCACGACGGAATGACCTCAGACGACATCGAGAAACTCTTTCTCAGCCTGGCCTAACAGCACGGCACGGCGCTCCTGAACTCACAGAACCGAGCGAGTGCCCTGCGGTGTCAGTCGCCGCGCCTAGGGTTGAAGCATGGCCCGAGCTGTAAGTAATTTTCGCTGCACTGAGTGCGGCTGGTCGAGCATCAAATGGGTTGGCCGCTGCGGTGAATGCCAGCAGTGGGGCACCGTGGTCGAAGCTGGTGCCGCCACCGGAATCACCAAGCGAGTGGCCACCGTTGCGGTGTCCGACGCCAGCGGCGCACGATCCATCACCGAGATCGGTGCCGAATCCGTCGCGCACTGGCCAAGCGGCATCAACGAGTTCGATCGCGTGCTCGGCGGAGGTGTCGTTCCCGGCGCTGCCATACTGCTGAGCGGCGAACCCGGCGTCGGCAAATCTACCCTTCTGCTCGAAGTCGCCTCCCGGGCGGCAGCATCCGGTCAACGCGTGCTCTACGTGACGGCCGAAGAGTCTGTCAGTCAAGTCCGTCTGCGTGCCGAACGCACTAACGCGCTTCACCCCTCACTGTTCCTTGCCGCAGAAACCGACCTCGGTACCATCATCGGCCAGATCGATCACGTCAAACCGCAACTGGTGATCGTCGACTCTGTGCAAACAGTCGCCTCCGCCGCCACCGAAGGCATTGCCGGTGGCCCCTCGCAAGTTCGCGAAGTCGCCTCCACCCTCATCCGGGTCAGCAAAGACCGCAACCTGCCCGTTCTCCTCGTCGGCCACGTCACCAAAGACGGCACCATCGCCGGCCCCCGCCTGCTGGAACACCTCGTGGATGTCGTTCTGCAGTTCGAAGGCGACCGCCAGACCGCCCTTCGCTTCGTTCGCGCGCACAAAAACCGTTTCGGCTCAACCGAAGAAGTGGGTTGCTTCGAAATGACCGGCGAAGGCATCGCCGAAGTCTCCGACCCCAGTGGCCTCTTCCTTTCCCACGCTCGCCAACCCGTGAGCGGCACCTGCGTCACCATCGCCTTAGAGGGCAGACGCGCCCTACCCGTCGAAGTCCAAGCGCTCATCGTGAAGTCGCAAGCTCCGCAACCACGACGCGTCGTCAACGGAGTCGATGCCTCACGAGTTGCGATGCTGCTCGCGGTGCTCGAGCGGCGAGCGGGAATCCCCCTCTCCGGATTCGACGTCTACGTCTCCACTGTTGGCGGCATCCGTGTCACAGAACCGGGAGCCGACCTCGCCATCGCGTTAGCTATTGCCAGCGCCTACAAAGACAAAGCGTTTGCTCCAGCAATGGCCGTCGTTGGCGAGATCAGCCTTGCCGGTGAAATTCGGCCAGCCTCGTCAGCTAAGCAACGACTTGCTGAAGCGGCCAGACTTGGCTTCGGCACCGTGATCGACTCTGAAGCTCTCCATGTGCGCGAAGCCCTACGCCTTGCCTTCGCCGGGGCGACCGAAGAGCGCGTGCAGATCCCCGAGTTCTAAGAAAACCATTCACGCCACTCCCCCAGCACGCAGCAACGGCGGCCCATCCGAGGATGAGCCGCCGTTGCGACGCTAGGTGATGAACTGTTGGTTAGCCGAACAGGGTCCAGAGACCCCAGTCCTCTACGCGCCAGCTGATCCAGCCGTTCTCGCGCTGCAAGCTCACCAGAATCGAGTCACGCTGACCGTTAGATGGCTTCACTGCGCGACACGTGAATGTCTCGCCGATCAGTACCGGTGGAGTGGTTGGACAGTCAAGCTCAATGTTTGCGCCCAACGCTGCAGCCTGCGCCTGGACCGAGTTCTCGATCTGCGTACTGAAGGTTTGAGGAATAAGGGAAATAACCAGTCCAGGAAGAACCAGCATTCCGATTACCAGCGAAACCACTGTTCCCGACCAGGTAGCGATCGGAGCGATTCCCTTACCGGTCTCACGCATCGTGCGGATGCCGCGAATAACCAGATAAACCGGTGCAGTCAAGAAAGCCCACGCAGCATTCGCTGGACGTTCGTGACCCCATACCTGCAGTAGGAGGTTGTCGTAGGCGGCAAGACCAAGAACGACTACGTACGGTGCGATCCACACGACGAGCAGCAGCGGCAAGTTATTGCCGAGGCCCGCAAACGCGATCAAGAACATGCTTGTCAGAAGCTGCACAAGAGGCAGGATTGCGATAAGCCACACAGCCGCGTTGTAGGTGCGGTGTTGGCGAATCTCGCGCGCTGGTGCTTCTTCTTCTTCAGCGTAGGCGCTGAGGGTGGATGCGCCAGGCATCGTGTTCGCGTGGGCAGTTGCCGACTTGGGGAGCAGCTGAGGCTCTTCCGTGCGGTTCTCGTCGACAGGCGCTTCAAGTTCGCGCAGTGTCATCGCGAGCAGAGGCTGAGCGCTCAGTTCGTCATGAACTGGTGCCGTCTCTGGCTCCGGCTCGCTGCGAGTCTCGGTGACGAGGTACTCACCATTGACGTTGCGCTCCCGATCACGCTGTTCACGTCGCGACGGAAGTTCATCCGCGTCGTCGTCGTAGTCGTCATCGGCGAAGGCCAGTTTGGTGCTTGGCTGCACGACAATAGGGGCACGAGCATCTGAGGTGTGTTCAGTCCAGGCTTGGGCATCCCACCAGCGCAACTGGGGTAAACCCAAGGGGTCTGGGTACCATCCCGCTGGCACACCGAAACTGTTGTCTTCCACGTTGAACAGAGTAACCGTCACAGACGACTGATAGAAAGCCCTGTTTATAACATTGATGTTCGGCCCTAGCTGTATGTAACCCGAAAGAGTGCCGAAATGGGCCCAAAATGGACCAATTTGGGGCCATTGCCCCCTGAACTGGGACGTCTACCTCAGATCGGCAAACACCAGAAAGTTAACGCAGCTGTGACACAGTCGCGTCGGCAATCACGAAAGTGTTAGCGCATCCACGATGTCATCGGGCGAAGCCTGCATGGTGTGAGGCCCAGCAACATCAAACCAGACAGATTCAATCACGCCGCGATTGGTCTCGAGGAAACCCAGCAGGTCCTCCGCTTGGTAAGCAACGACCTGATGGTCGGATTCTTCAGGAAGCATCGCGACATACGTCTCTACCGACGAGAACAGCAACAGCATGTACTTGTCGGCCTCCCCGCGTCGGAAAACACGCACTTGGGCTGCGTCGTCTTCGCGGTCGCTGAGCATTGGCACGATCACGCGGTCGTTCCGGAGCGCCAAAGCGACCGCGAGCGGGTCGCCAGTCTCTAGCGCCTGCGCGAGCATGGGCGAACTGAATTCGGCGCTCTGCGCCGTTGAGGATGAAGAATCCATGACTAATCCTGGCTAGTTCAACAAGAACTGCTTGGTGCTTTCTGAAGAAATGTCCCCAACGGAGACTTCGAGGTGATAGCTCGCACCGCCGGCCGAAACCACGGGACGATCCGACTCACACGTGTCGGTGGCGGACCGGGTGCGATCCCATTCGATCGAGCTGGATTGAACGGGAACACCCGGTTGCAGGATAACCGTTGTCGCTTCGCCACCGGTCTGGCAGTGCTTGGAGTTCCAAATTTCATCACTGCCACTAGTGATAACAAATTCTTGGATGTCGCTGCCCGCGTCAACAACGCACGGTTCCGTCATGGTGCTCTTGAGGGAGAACGACAACTGAGGCTTTTGACCCTCGGCATAGCTCGTAGCATCGGTGATCGCTTCAAGCGTGAGCTTGGCTGGGTCACAAATCATTGAACCAGTGGAATCGGTGGCGGCGGGAGTGTTCGACTCTGCCGCTGTAGTCTCACCTGGCCCGTTGGCGGGATCAGTTGACGCCTTAGGGCCGAAGACGATCAGCAAGATGATTACGATCACGGCAAGGAGCCCCAGCCCGAGGATCAAGCGTCGGCGCCAGTAGACGCTGCTTGACTGCGGGCCGACCGGATTCCGAAACGTCGACATACGGTAAGGCTAAACGTCTCGGGCCGCTAAAGGCGCTTCAGCATGCGCGTGTTGCCGAGGGTATTGGGTTTCACACGGGAAAGATCAAGGAATTCGGCAACTCCCTCGTCGGGAGACAGCGACAGTTGGGCAAAAACGGCCGGATCAACAAGCTCTTCGATGACGGGCTCAAAACCGTGGCGGGTAAAGAAAGCGGTCTCAAACGTCAGGCAGAACAGCCGTTCGAGGCCAAGAGTGTAAGCATCACGCTCGATCTGATCGAGCAGTGCGTGGCCGACCCCACGACCAAGCCACTCGGATGCGACAGCCAACGTTCGCACTTCGGCTAAGTCTTGCCACATCACGTGCAGCGCCCCGCATCCGATCACCTGGCCCTCAGGAGTCACTGCAACGCGAAACTCTTGCACCGCTTCATAGAAGACGACGAGGTCTTTGCCGAGCAGGATCCGTTCGTTGACGAGCGGTTCAACGAGAGACTGAATTGCCCGAACGTCGGCGGTAGTCGCGGGGCGAACGCTGAAGGTGGTCACGGAATAAAGGTACCGCTGCTGGCAACCAATTCTCCGCGTTAACGACGAAGTGGCTGGGCCGACACCTTTCGGTGTGGCCCAGCCACTTTTCGCTAGGGGTGAGGTTTAGGCCTCGACCTCAGCTGGTTCCTTTTCGGGGAGACCAGGCTGGCGGCTGGTAGTGAACACGAACTGGCTGTCAACGAAGTCAACGTGCACGTGGTCGCCGGCATTGAGTTCGCCGTGCAGGATTTTCTCACTCAGAGCGTCTTCAACTTCGTGCTGCACTGCGCGGCGGAGCGGTCGCGCACCGAGGGCGGGGTCGAACCCGACTTCGATGAGGCGCTCCTTGGCGGGAACAGTGAGCTCGACGGTGAGGTCGCGATCCATCATGCGCTCGGAGAGTCGCTTGATGAAGAGGTCGACGATCTGCAACAGCTCTGGCTTGCTGAGCTGCGGGAACACGATCGTCTCATCAACACGGTTGAGGAACTCTGGCTTGAAGTGCTTCTTGAGCTCTTCAACCACCTTGCCACGCATGCGGTCGTAGCTTGTTGCCGAGTCACCCTCCACCTGGAAGCCCATCGGGCCAGCGGTGATGTCCTTGGTACCCAGGTTGGTGGTCATGATGATGACAGTGTTCTTGAAGTCGATCACGCGACCCTGGCCGTCGGTCAAGCGACCCTCTTCGAGGATCTGCAGGAGCGAGTTGAAGATGTCGGGGTGAGCTTTCTCGATCTCATCGAAGAGCACAACACTGAATGGCTTGCGGCGCACCTTCTCGGTGAGCTGGCCACCCTCTTCGAATCCTACGAATCCGGGAGGCGCACCGAACAGGCGCGAAACGGTGTGCTTTTCGCCGTATTCACTCATATCGAGCGAGATCATGGCCGACTCGTCGTCGAACAAGAACTCGGCAAGGGCCTTAGCAAGTTCGGTCTTACCGACACCGGTCGGACCGGCGAAGATGAACGAACCACTTGGGCGGTTGGGGTCCTTGAGGCCAGCACGCGTGCGGCGAATGGTCTTGGAGAGAACCGAGATGGCTTCTTCTTGACCAATGACACGCATGTGCAGGGCCTTCTCCATGAAGATGAGTCGGCTGGACTCTTCTTCAGTGAGCTTGAACACGGGGATGCCGGTTGCTGCTGCCAGAACTTCGGCAATCAGACCTTCATCCACAATTCCGCTTGCGCCGACGTCGCCAGACTTCCACTGCTTCTCAAGGCGAAGACGCTCGCCCAGGAGCTTCTTCTCTTCGTCGCGCAGGCTAGCGGCCTTCTCGAAGTCTTGGTCTTCGATTGCGCCCTCTTTTTGGCCACGAACTTCGGCGATCTTGTCGTCGAATTCACGCAACTCAGGGGGCGCGGAAAGGATGGAGAGACGCAAACGTGCGCCCGCTTCATCCAGAAGGTCGATTGCCTTGTCTGGCAGGAACCGGTCAGACACATAACGGTCGGCAAGGTTTGCTGCAGCAACAATGGCGCCGTCAGTGATGGACACCTTGTGGAAGGACTCGTAGCGGTCGCGAAGTCCCTTCAGGATGTTGATGGTGTGCGGAAGGTTAGGTTCGTGAACCTGAACCGACTGGAAGCGACGCTCAAGCGCGGCATCCTTCTCGAAGTGCTTGCGGTACTCGTCGAGAGTCGTTGCACCGATCGTCTGGAGCTCACCCCGAGCAAGCAGCGGCTTGAGGATAGAGGCAGCGTCGATTGCGCCCTCAGCGGCACCAGCACCAACGAGGGTGTGGATTTCGTCAATGAAGACGATGATGTCGCCGCGGGTGCGGATCTCCTTGGTGACCTTCTTGAGGCGCTCTTCGAAGTCACCGCGGTAGCGGCTACCAGCGATGAGCGAACCGAGGTCGAGCGAGTAAAGCTGCTTGTCTTTCAGAGTCTCCGGCACGTCACCGTTAACGATGGCGATCGCGAGTCCCTCAACAACCGCGGTCTTACCCACGCCGGGTTCACCGATAAGGACAGGGTTGTTCTTGCTGCGACGGGAGAGGATCTGCATAACACGTTCCATCTCCTTCTCGCGGCCGATTACGGGGTCGAGCTTGCCGTCGCGAGCCGCCTGAGTGAGGTTGCGGCCGAACTGGTCAAGAACCTGCGAACCCTTATCGGGAGTCGCATCGTTGCCACCAACAGCGACAGCCTCTTTGCCCTGGAAGCTTCCGAGGAGCTGGATGACCTGCTGACGAACCTTGTTGAGGTCAGCGCCGAGCTTCACGAGAACCTGGGCAGCAACGCCTTCGCCCTCACGGATGAGGCCCAACAGGATGTGCTCTGTGCCGATGTAGTTGTGGCCGAGCTGCAGCGCTTCGCGCAGGCTCAGCTCGAGTACCTTCTTGGCACGCGGCGTGAAGGGGATGTGACCGGTCGGCTGCTGCTGACCCTGGCCAATAATGTCTTGCACCTGCTCGCGCACGGAGTCGAGTGAAATACCCAGCGACTCGAGTGCCTTAGCGGCAACTCCCTCGCCCTCATGAATGAGGCCAAGCAAAATGTGCTCTGTGCCGATGTAGTTGTGGTTGAGCATCTTGGC
The DNA here is from genome assembly GCF_053580035.1 of Rhodoglobus sp. Taxonomy (NCBI): domain Bacteria; kingdom Bacillati; phylum Actinomycetota; class Actinomycetes; order Micrococcales; family Microbacteriaceae; genus Rhodoglobus; species Rhodoglobus sp. The sequence continues at coordinate 1,206,197 of NZ_JBMDVL010000001.1, forward strand.
CTCTTCTTGGGCCAAAACGACTACACGACGGGCGCGGTCGGTAAATCTCTCAAACATCTCTTCACTCCTTTGATACCGCTACGAATTCGGTACCGATGTAAAGAGACTAACCAGTGAAATCGTGAAATAGTCCGGTGTTCGCCCTAGGCGTGACTGTGCTGGGCTACTGCTCACGAATGCACGCGCCGGGGCCGGGGCTGATCCACGAACATCACTCGCACTCACTTAGAAGTCAGGGATGCACTGTCCAGCGGCAGCGCCATCCAGCAGCGTGACGCCGCTCGCCTGCACCGCGTCAAAGAGTGCTTGATCGTCGTCTGTCTTCTGGACGGTTCCCTCGCAGGTTGAGGTGTGGAAGTAGAACTCTCGGTCGAATGAGAAGTATCGGAAGTCCATCCCCGCGAGCTGAGAAGTGAGTGCGGCAGCAGCGACAATCGCAGGCCAATCCTCCTCGCGGTACTCGCTGGAGATAATCTCCACCCCGCGACCCTGCAGCGCCGTTTCGTCGTCGGACCAACGCACTCCTCCGCCCTCGAAGTCGCTAGTGTCACCACTCGAGTTGGAGGGGAGCCACGCATTTATGAGCAACGGGAAGAACCTACTGATCCCCTCGCTGAGGTCCACCACTTCACGCGGTGGGAGCGAACCTGACGATTGCAGTCCAGGGAAGGACCAGAGCTCAAAACTTTGCCTGCCGGCACGCGAGAGCGCATCGCCCGGGTTTCCCTCAACGGGCGAAAGTGCTGCGAGCGCGTCGTAATTGTCAGAGAGGTGGTGCAGCAGTTGAAGCGGATGCATATTGGACGGAGCCGAGAGCACCCGCAGGTAGCCAACATCGCCGAGGTTGGTCACTTGGAGGTCCATCCTCACATCGAGTTCCATAGCGGCGGTGATTTCACGCCAGTACCGATAGTTCTCCACGACGGTGTCACGAGGAAGGCCGAGGCCCGACACCGTGAAGCCACCGTCATCGTCACCGGGAAGCCGAATGCTGAACGAGACTGGCAACCCAGGCCCGTTGCCGTTGCCGTCGAACTGATTCAGCATCGCCGCGACGGTGCCCAGCCGATCAGCCGCGAATGCCTCGCTCACTCCGACCTCAATCGTCGCGTAGCTCTCCCACAAGCTATCGGGGGTTGCCACCCACGACACTTCGCCCACTCCCGGAATCGTTCTGATCTGAGCCAGACTGTGGAGGAAATCGCGCTGCTGCGACTCCGAGAATCCTTCGATGCGGAGATCGGATTCTGCACCACCGTCAACGGTGCATCCCCCTAGCACTGGTGCGAGCAGAGCGACAGCGGCCAGAGCGTTCACGATCCGCCGAGTAAAAGTCATGATTCAACCTTACGTTTCGGGCCCGCGAAATAGCTCCGAATCACGAGGACTGATCTCGGTTTAAGAGTACGTTTCGCGATGCAACCCAGCCTTCCCCCAAACATGGCTCTCTGGGTCCTGGCCAAAGTTAATCATTCTGTAACGTTATATAGAGGGCGTTTGGCCATAAGGTGTCGTTATGCAGGACGCACCGCACGAATCCGCCACCCTTGACGAACTCACGCGCGCGCTCGATCTCCACATGCTGCGCATCCTCGTTGCCATTCACGAAACCGGCAGCGTTTCAGCCGCGGCCCGTCGCCTCGGATTCAGCCAGCCCGCGATCACCCAACAGCTCAAGCGCAGCGAAGCCCGCCTGAACATCGCCCTAGTTGCTCGCACCCCGCGCGGCATGGAACTCACCGAAGCCGGCGCCCTTCTTGCCCGCCACGCGCCCCGCATCGACGCCGCCATCACTGCCGCCGCCAGCGAACTCACCGCGCACCTCGGTCTCGACCGCGGCGCCGTTCGCCTCGCCGCATTCCCCGCCGCCGTCGCCAGCATCATCGCGCCACTGCTCTCGCGTCTCGATCGAGAGTTTCCGGGCATCCACGTCGAATTCAGCGAAGCAGCACCGGATGCCGCCCTCAAAGCTGTTGCCGATGGTCGCGCCGATATCGCCCTCGACTACCGCTACGCGAGCGACCACACCATCACATCAAGCTCACACACGAGCGCCGAAGGGCTGCGCTCGCGCTTCTTGCTCTCCGAGAACGTGCTCGCTATCGTGCCTCGGGCCACCGCCGATCAGCTCGGGGCGTCAGCGAGTGTCGCAGCGCTTCTTCCGTTTACGTGGATCGGTGGCCCGGCAACGTGCACCGCGCAACTCGTCACCGTCGCGACCGCCCTCGGCGAGAAACCCACCCTGCGGCACGATGTCACGACAGCTGGCGCGGCGCTTGCGCTCGTGGCATCCGGAATCGGCGTGACGTTCCTCTCAGAACTCGCCTTGGCCACCACAGCCCTGCCCGACGGCGTCGTCGCCCTCGATTTACAACCCAAACTTCGTCGACGCATCTATGCGACAACGCTCGACGACTCAGCCGACACTCCCAGCATCGCAGTGGCACTCCGGCTGCTCGCCATGCGAGAAGTGGCCCGGAAAACCAGCAGTGATCGCGCGGCACTGTCACAGCACTCGCACCTCCAACGCGCGAAATTTTCATCCGCACCCTTCACCCCTCCTGTAACGCTCACCGAAAGGCACGAACTTCGCATGAGATCTACTAACTCCACCCTGGCCAAGGGGGCTCGGGCCTCCACCGTCGCCGTCGCCGCCTCGGCCCTCTTGCTCGCGGGCTGCGCCACCTCGAACGCACCCACCGGCGATGGCAACATTGACACCATCACGGTTGCCCTGCCTGGGTCTCTCTCAAGCCTCTACGTTGGCGCCGAGAGCGGCATCCTCAACTACTACATTGCCTCCATCACTCAAGAAGGCCTGGTCTCGATCGACGCTGACGGGGCCCTACAGCCTGGCCTTGCCGAATCGTGGGACCAGCCGGATGACGTGACCTACGTTTACGAACTGCGCGACGATGCCATGTTCCAAGACGGCACCCCGGTGACCGCCGATGACGTCGTGTTCAGCCTCGAGCAGGCGCGCGACGAAACCAGCTCGCCCGGCCTCTCGTACTACTTGGGCGGCGTTGAGAGCGTCGAAAAGACCGGCGACCTCGAAGTCACCGTCACGCTCTCTGCCCCCGACGCAGCATTCGCCGCCAACATGAGCACGGGTGGCGCCGCCTTCATCACCTCGCAAAAGTTCTGGGAAGAGAACAACGGCGAAGTCGGCACCAGCAGCGCCCTGCTTCTCGGCTCAGGGCCATACAAGGTCACCGAGTTTGTTCCCGACTCCCACGTGAACTTCGAACGCGTAGACACCTGGTGGGGCGACCTTCCCGAAGTGAAGAACATCAACGTGAAGTTCATTCCGGATGAGGGAACTCGCCTTCTTGCCGCCCAGTCTGGCGACATCGACGTGGCCTTCAATGTTCCGCTCGCGCAGTCGACCCAGTGGGAAGACCTCAGCAACATGCGTGTCGACTACGTCAACGACCTCTCCTATGTCGGCATGTACTTCAACACCGCTCTCGAGCCGTTCAACGACCCGAAGGTGCGCGAAGCGTTCGCCCACAGTGTTGACCGCACCACGATCGTCGACAAGTTGCTGCGCGGTCATGGCGAAGTAGCCACCGCGATTGCTACACCCGAATCCCTCGGAAGCGTCTACAGCGCTGACGATGCTCGCGACCTACTCTCGACCATCCCGCAGTACCCGTTCGACCTCGACGCGGCCGCCGCAGCACTCGCGGGCTCCGATCACCCGGATGGCTTCGAGACCGACATCCTGTTCCCCTCCACTGGGCCACAACTCGGCACCGCCGCTCAGTCGCTCGCCGAGAACCTCTCCAAGATCGGCATCACGCTGAACGTGCGCGAAGTTCCGATCGAGGAATGGCTTGCGAGCCTCGAACAAGACAGCAGCTACGGCGTTGGCCTCATGTGGTACTTCTCCACGCTGGGTGACCCCGCCGAAGTCTCGACCTACATGCTCGGCGACTACAACATCTCGAACTACGAGAACCCCGAAGTTCTCTCGCTGTTCGAACGTGTCGGCGCCGAAACCGACCAGGCTGCCCGCATCGATCTCCTCATCGAGGCCGAAACGCTGCAGGCCGAAGACATCATCAGCGTTCCGCTCTGGTGGGGACAATCCGCAACCGCGTTCTCGAACGACATCGACATGAGCAACTACAGCTCATTCGCGTTCATTTCGTCGTGGCCGACCCTGCTCACTCCCGCTGGATAATCTGTGACAACCACCCCGATTGCACGCGCATCACACGCTCGGTCCTTGGGCCGCATGCTTGTGGTGCGCGTGCTCGGCACCATCGGCATCCTTCTGGTGCTCTCCATCATCGTGTTCTCGATGCTGCATCTCGCCCCCGGCGACATCGTCAAGAACCTGCTCGGCAATCGGCCGTCATCTCCGGATGCTGTGGCCGCGATCCGGGCGCAATACAATCTCGATCAACCGCTCTACATGCAGTACCTGATCTGGCTCGGCAACACCCTCACCGGTGACTTCGGGCAGTCCATTCGCCTGCAAGATTCGGTGTCGAATGTGATTGGTTCGCGCCTCGGCATCACGGCGGCACTCAGTGGCCTCGCTTTCCTTCTTGCTGTGATCGTCGCCGTTCCGCTCGGCGTGCAAAGCGCTGTTCGTTCGGGAAGCTGGATCGACCGTTTCGCGACCGGCTTCGGCATCATCGGTCTCAGTGCTCCCACCTTCGCGATCGGCCTCCTCCTTCTCTATGTGTTCGCTTTCTACCTGCCGATCTTTCCTGTCTATGGGTCGGGCGACGGTGGCCTCGACACTCTCTGGCACCTCGTGCTGCCCGCCATCACTCTGGCGCTCGGACTTGGCGCGATCATCCTCAAGCTCACCCGCACGGCCATGCTGCGCGAACTCGAAAGTGACTATGTAACCTTTGGTCGCGCGCGCGGCCTGCCCGACCGCCAAGTGCATATGATCGCGCTGCGCAACGCCGCCATCCCCATCGTGACCGGCGCGAGCCTTGTGTTGACGTTCCTCGTCGGCGGCACAGTGCTGGCCGAAACGACCTTCGCCCTGCCAGGACTCGGCACTCTGTTGCAAGGCTCCGTGCTGTTCAAGGACATCGCCGTCGTGCAAGCCCTCACCCTGTTGGTGGCCGTGACGATTGCGATCATCGCGCTACTGGCCGACCTTGCCTACATCTTCCTCGACCCCCGCATCCGCGCCAAGGAGAGTGCTCAGTGAGCAGCACCGAAGCTATCGTCTTAGCGAAACTTCCGCGGTCGCGCCACCGGCATCCGGTCGCCGTGTGGTTGTCGCTCGCCCTACTCGGAGTCGCCGCCTTCTTGGTGCTCTTCGGCAATCTGATTGCCCCGGATGCCACAGCCCAGTCGATCCTCGATTCGCTCCTGCCTCCTGGCAGCCCTGGTCACCTTCTCGGCACCGACGAACTCGGTCGTGACGTGCTTGCTCTGACGATCGCGGGAGCAGCATCCGCTCTCGTTGGTCCGGTGTGCGTGGCACTCGGGTCGATGATTCTTGGCATTCTGCTCGGCACGGTTGCGGGTTACTTGCGTGGCCCCATCGATTTCATCATCGGGCGCTGGACCGACCTTCTCTTCTCACTTCCGCTGCTGCTGGCAGCGATCGTGGTTGCTGGCGTCTTCGGCGCTGGCTACTGGATGACCGTGCTGCTGCTGATCTTGCTGTTCTCGCCCTCGGACATCCGCATTGTGCGCGCCGGGGTTATGGAACAGGCCGCGCGGCCCTTCGTGGAGGCAGCCCAAATGCTGTCGCTCTCGAAGACGCGCATCATGTTCACGCAGGTGCTGCCGAACGTGTGGTCGTTGATCATCACCAACTCGATGCTCAACGTAGCGTTTGCTCTTGTCGCCTTCTCGTCGCTGTCGTTCTTGGGTGTTGGTGTTGCGCCGGGCACTGCCGATTGGGGCCGTCAGCTCACGGATGGTCGCGCGATCATGATTGACAACCCGGCGGCTGTTCTTATTCCCGCTCTGCTCATCATCGGCGTTGCCTCAGCAGCAAACCTTGTCGGTGACTGGCTTGGCCAAAACTTGACTCGAACGGGACGCTCATGACCGACACCGACGTAGCTGACACTGCCGCTGCAGCCAGGAACAGCCCCAGTACCACCGCCCAAGTGACCGTCACTGGGCTCACGATCGACGGGCCAGCTGGCGTTGTTGTCGCGCCCTTCGATTTCTCCATCGCGCCAGGCGAAACCCTTGCGCTCATCGGCGAATCCGGCTCGGGCAAGACCCTTTCCGCCAAAGCTATCGCCGGGCTCTTACCTGCCGTCTTCACTGCACGCGGCACCATTGCGCTGTCGAGTGCGACGATTGAGCTGCCATCAACGGATGCCGTCTGGCGAGCCACTCGTGGTCGCCGCATTTCACTGCTGCTGCAAGATCCGTTCACGAGCCTGAGCCCGGTGCACCGTTGCGGCACCCAAATCGGGATGACAATCGATGCCGCGAGCGCGACCCGTCTCAGCCGCGAAGAACGCACCGCCCGCATCACGCAAAGCCTCGCCGAGGTGAACCTGCCCCCGGATGTCGCCCGCGCCTACCCGCACGAACTCTCCGGCGGAATGCGTCAACGGGTTGCCATCGCAGCGGCCCTCGCTACCGACCCCGAACTGCTCATTGCTGACGAGCCGACCACGGCTCTCGACGCGAGCAACCAGGGTGAGATTCTCGACCTGCTTCGCGGTCTGCAAGAGAAGCGCGGCATGGCCGCATTGCTCATCTCGCACGACCTCGGAATGGTCCGCGGGCGTGCGGAGCACGTGCTCGTGATGCGCCACGGCGACATTGTGGAGCGCGGTGTCACGAGCTCCGTGCTCAATGCGCCAAGCCACCCGTACACTCGGGCGCTGATCGAAGCCGACCCCTCGTTGACCGACCGCTCGGCTGGGGTCGTGCGTGCGGCATCCGGTGCGGCTGCTGGCGGCGATGCAGCGCAAACGGCCGATCTCATTGTTGCCACTGACATCACCAAGAGCTTCGGCGATAAGGCCGTGCTGCATGGGGTGAGCGTGACCGTGGGCCGCGGCGAGACTGTGGGCATTGTCGGCGAGAGCGGTTCGGGCAAGACCACCATCGCGCGCTGTGTTGCCGGACTCGAACGAGAAACCAGCGGTGTGATCGAGTTCGATGGTGTCGCTCTCGCACCGGGCCGTGACTCACGAACACCCCAGCAAATGCAGATCGTCTTCCAAGACCCGTATTCGTCGCTAAACCCGATGATTAGTGTTGGTCGGTCGCTGAAGTTGGCGTTGCGGGTGGCGGGGCGTCCGGCATCCGACCTCAATGGGCTTCTGCAGTTGGTTGAGCTGCCCGCCGACTTTGCGAGCAAACGCCCAGCCGAACTTTCGGGAGGCCAACGGCAGCGCGTGGCGATTGCCCGCGCGCTCGCTGTGCAACCGCAACTTCTGATTTGTGACGAATCAGTGTCGGCGCTCGACGTCTCGGTGCAGAAACAGATTCTCGATCTGCTGGCCAAGCTGCGCGCCGATCTCGGGCTCTCGATCCTGTTCATTTCCCACGATCTCGCTGTCGTACGTCAGCTTGCCGACCGGGTCTATGTGCTGCGCAATGGCGAAGTTGTCGAGTCCGGCCGGTGCCACGAAGTGCTCAACACCCCGACTCATCCCTACACTCAGGCGCTCGTTGCCGCGTCCATTCACGAAGCACCCACTCACTGATATCGATGCCACAAGCTGTCGAAATCGTCTCGAAAGGATCCCGTGGAACTCTCCACTTCCGCCCCTGATTCGCCAACCGCTGCGAGTTCTGAAACCGTTAAGCGGCTAGCGCCAGCCGACCTGCCCAAGCACCTCATCCACGCTCTCGGCGCCGACCGCGCCGCCCAGTGGCAACGTGACCGCGAACCGTACAACCCCCAAGTGTGGATGCTCGACTCCCCTGCAGGCAGTGCCGCCGCCCTCACCTCGGGTCGCCCGAATACTCGCTACACGAAGCTCGTTGACCTCTGGGTTGGCGCCGCTCCCGCTGACGCGGCGGACAGGCACGCGGCGAACGTGCACGCGCCCGGCCGCACGCTCCTCGACCAGGTCATCGCTGCTTCGGTTGCTCGCGGTGACGCTTGCCTCAAATGGCAGCTCCCCGCGGATTCCGACTTTCCCGGTTTCGCTCACGATCTCGGCTTCACCGAATTGCGCGACCCTATTTCCTCTGCTGATGGCACGCAGGGGGTTCGTGGTTTTGTGCTGTGGCATGATGCGTGGCCGCACGATCAATTGCGCTATTACGGCCAGACGACGATGTTCACGTGTGGTGCTGTCGCCGCGATGACGGCCCTCAGCCACCTCGGCCTTGAACCGTTTGCTGACACGGAAGACGAGGATGCCCGCGAGCGCGAACTTGCCTTCTGGCGTGCGGCCACCAATTTTCCGGCCTGTGAACCTCTCGGTCTGGCTGTTGCAGTGCACGATGTGATCGCTCAGGCCGCGACCGGCATCACCCTCGAACTGCACCTCGACACGACCGAACCGACGCTGCTCGAAACGTATGAGGGCGAAGAGCGCGCGTTTCGGGAGCAGTTGCAGGCACAGTCTCGCGCCGAGGCCGCGAGCCGCGGCATCCGGCAGCATACCGCCCCGCTGTCGATCGAGCAGATCACTGCGCGGGTGGCGGGCGGCGAACTCGCAATCCTGTTGATTGAAGAAGAGCCCATGCACGATGCGTCTACCCCGCACTGGGTCGTTGCCCACTCGGTAAAGGGCGACACCGTGCTGCTCAATGATCCGTGGATCACTGCCGAGCAGGGCGAGACATGGGTCGATTCTCACGATCTACCGGTGTCGCTGGCGGTGCTCGACCAGATGATCGCGTTTGGTGACCCGGCTTATCGCGGAGTGATTTTTGTGGCACGCTAGCTCTCAGCGACGTGACGATCGGGTGAGGAGTCGCCGTGAGCAACCCTGAAGAGAACCCCGCCGAGGTGGTGTGTGAAACGCAGCACGGGGTCGGCGTGCAACTGCTTGCGCCGCGCGAAGTACCGCTCGGCGGTCCGCGTGCCATGAATGTGCGACGCACTCTTCCCCAACGGTCCCGTTCGCTCATCGGTGGTTGGTGTTTCGTCGACCACTATGGGCCAGAGTCCACGCGGATGCACGTGCCGCCGCATCCCCACACGGGATTGCAGACCGTGAGTTGGCTTTTTGCCGGCGACATCGAGCACCGCGATAGCGTCGGCAGTCTCGCGACCGTTCGGCCGGGAGAGTTGAATCTCATGACGGCAGGTCGCGGCATTTCGCATTCGGAGGTCTCGCCCGCCGAGCCGACCCTGCTGCACGGGGCCCAGCTGTGGGTTGCACTCCCCGACGCGCACCGCGACACCGCCCCCACTTTTGAAAATTTCGCACCAACCCCCTTCGATCATCAGGGGGCCAGCGTCAGTGTGTTTATCGGTGAACTTGCCGGGGTCTCCTCACCGGCGCACGTCTTCTCTCCCCTGCTGGGCGCACAGCTCAACATCCCGGCTGGCACCACCATCACGCTTTCCGTCAACGCGGGATTCGAACACGGTGTGCTCGTGGATGCCGGAGACGTGACTGTCGCCAGCGTGCAGACCCCCACCGATCACCTCGCCTATCTCGCTCCCGGCCCCACCAAGTTAACGATCACTGCAGCGACGGATGCCCGGCTCTTGCTTCTGGGTGGCGAACCGCTCGGCGAAGCCATCATCATGTGGTGGAACTTCATCGGGCGCAGCCACGACGAGATCGTCGACTTCCGTGCGCAGTGGCAGGCTGACGTGATTGCTGGCGGCAACCCCGCTGGACGTTTCGGCACCGTCGAGAACTTTGACGGGCACCCGCTACCGGCACCAGAACTACCGACGATCAGACTGAAACCGCGCGACTAGTTCTGGGCGACTACTTCTGGGCGATTAGACCGCGGTCACTCGAAGGACGAGTGCTTCGTCGGGGTGCAGAATCGGCAGCGGGAGGCCCACCGATGCGAGTGCCGCACCCGACAGAACGACTTCGCCATCGGGCCACCACGCTGGTACGGTACCGGGGTAGGTTGCCGCCGCCGCGCCAACATCAACGGCACTGACGCGGTAGCTGCGGTGCGCTTCGAGACCGGGCAGACGCTGGGCGGTCGGGACGGCATCCGCGGGCGTCGTGAGGCACGTAATCCAATAAACAGCTTCGGTCACGTGACCGGCGGCATCTTCCGCGAGGATGCCCGTCACAACGGGTTCGGCCACTGCGAGTTCACCGCGAACGACCCGGCCCGAGTGGATGAGATCGCGTAGCGAACGATAGGCGCCTGCCCACACTCGGAGGGCATCCCGCTCTTTAGCGGTTGTGGCGGTGAGGTCCCACTCGATTCCCGAATGCCCCATGAGGGCGGTCGCGAGACGGAAGCCGAGAGACAGCGAACGCCCCGAGGTGTGCGCTGGCGAAGAGCCGACGTGTGAGCCTAGGTATTCGAACGGCACAAGCAGATTGGTCCAGCGCATGATCGAGAAACGGTCGTGCGCATCGTTGGTATCGGATGGCCAGACGCGCTGCACGCGCTCGAGCACTCCGGCATCCACCCGGGCACCCCCCGAGGCGCACGACTCGATTTCGACGTGCGGGTACCGCTCGCGCAGATCGTCCATCAGGCGATAGGTCGCGGCAACATGACGGTGCACCGAGCCGCCGAGCAGGTCGCGATTCATGTCCCACTTCAGGTAGCTGATTGCATACTCATCGAGAAGGGCGCTGATAGCGTCGCGCACGTGGGCGAAGGCGGCAGGGTTGTCGAGGTCGAGCACGAACTGGTTGCGCCACGACTTCGGCAGCGGGCGGTCGTCGTCGCGAAGGATCCACTCTGGATGCTCGCGCGCAAGATCCGAGTCGAGAGACACCATTTCGGGCTCGACCCAGAGGCCAAACTGCATCCCGCTGGCTGTCACCCGATCAACGAGTGGAGCGAGACCCTCGGGCCATGCCGTGGCGTCCACCGTCCAGTCGCCGAGGGCACGCTTGTCGTCGGTGCGGTTGGTCATCCAGCCATCATCGAGAACGAAGCGTTCAACACCAACGTCGGCAGCAGCATCGGCGAGCGCCGCCAACTGCTCAAGGTTGTGGTCAAAGTAGACGGCTTCCCACGTGTTGAGGGTGAGCGGTCGCGGTGACGATGGGTGCGCGGGCAGGGCACGGAACCACTCGTGGAACCGGTCGCTCAGTCCGTCGAGTCCCGCATCCGACCAGGCCGCGTAGGCCCACGGTGACTCGTAGGTTTCGCCGGTTGCCAGCCGCACTTCGCCGGGGGCAAGAAGCTCAGCGGCGCCCACGGTCGTAACGCCGAGCGCTGTGCGGTCAATCCACACGCTCGCGTCGCCACTCGTGCCGAGGTGCATCGCCCAGACCTCGCCGTGGCGAAAGCCGAAACCGGGTGTGCCCGTCACCGTGAGGTAGGAGTCGTCGTGACCACGGCGACCGTGACGCGACTCACGCAACCAGGTTCCGTAGTCAATGGCGGAGCGCTGAGGTTGGCGTTCGGCCGCCCAGATTCCGCTGAAGTCGAGTCGCTCACGCGCAACGGGCGCGAGCGGAAGAATGGCGGCCAACGACGAGAGCTCGAAAGTCTCGGTGGCGATGTTGGTGAGGTGCGAGCGGCTGCGCAGCACTCCGGAGGCAGCCAACTCAAAGGTGATCGTCAAACGCAGGGCCACAGCATCCGCCTCGACATCGCTCGAGTCAACGAGCGTGACCGTGATTCGCCCAGACTCCGGATGCTCGATGCTCTCGGTCCGCAGCGCAGGCCGACGCACTCGCGCACGGCTGGCATCCGCCCGCTGGTCGTGGCGACCTTCAAGCCCCGGCAACCCGGTCCAGCCTTCGGCGAGCACGGGAACGATGCTCAACCGGAAGGGTTCGTCGATGGAACTCGGCCCAACGGCACGTTCGCGTGAATCAGCGAGAGCTGCGAGTTGGGCAGAGTCAAGTTCTCCGAGGTCTGCACCCCAGTGCGTGATCGACGGCACGCCCGTGCCGCGAGCATCCAGCACGAAGCTGGTGCCCGCGGCACGGAGGTGAACGATGTCGTTCGTGTTATTCGTTGACGGCAATCGCGGCAGCCTTCATGGCGTCGATTGTCTTCTGCTGACCGTTGGTCAGGGCCTCCGAGAGGGTGCCCGAACCGGAGATTGCGGCGGAGAATCCGTCAGCAACATCCGTGTAGGTCTGCGTCATGGTCGGGCCCCACGTGAAGTTGGGGTTGACCTCGGCGCCGGCAGCAGCGAACACGTCATAAATGTTCTGTCCGCCGTAGAAGTCCAGGCCTTCGGAGAATGCGGGCAGGTCGCCACCAGTCTTCGTTGCCGGGTAGATGTTTGCCGTCTTGTTCATGCTCGACAGTGCCTCAGGGTCAGTGTTCAACCAGAGTGCGAACTGTGCAGCCTCGTAGGGGTGCTCACTTCCCTTGAGAACTGCTGTGCTCGATCCGCCCCAGTTGCCGGCAGCTGATTCGCCTTCGTTCCACTGCGGCATCTGAGTTACAGCCCAGTTGCCTGCGGTGTCAGGAGCGCCACTCGTGATGGTGTTTGCTCCCCAGACTGCGGAAACCCAGCTCCAGACGTCGCCCGAGTTGTAGCCGTTGTTCCACTCATCGGTCCACGGCGGGAGAACAGCAACGAGGTCCTGGTCGATCAGGTTCTGCCAGTACTCGGCAACCTTGATCGATTCGGGCGAGTCGAGGGTTACATTCCACGCTTCACCGTCGTTCTCGAACCACTGGCCATCAGCCTGCCAGACGAGACCAGCGAACGCGTTGATGTCGCTCTGCGAGAAGTTGGTGATGTAGCCACCCTCTGCGCGAACAGCCTTGGCTGCCTCTTCGAACTCTGCCCAGGTGGTCGGGATCGCAATTCCGGCGTTCTTGAACAGGTCAGCGCGGTAGAACAGGCCCTCGGGGCCGGTGTCCTGCGGCACTGCGTACACAGCGTTCTCTTCACCGAAAGTGACCTGGCTCCAGGTCCAGTCGATGAACTGGTCTTGAGCATCCAGCACTCCGGCACAGTCGGCGATGTTGACGACGCCGTCTTGCACGCGGAAGTTGGGCAGTGCGTCGTACTCGATCTGGCCGAGGTCAGGAGCGTTGCCTGCTTCAATCTGGTTGAAGAAGTTGTTGTACGTTCCGCCGTTACCGTTTGGTCCGGTCTGAACTTCAACCTGGATGTCGGGGTTCTTCTCGTTCCAGATAGCGACGGCGTCTTCCATGCCGGGCAACCAAGTGGTGAAGCTCAGAGTTACGGGTCCATCTGATGGGGCGCACGCGGCGGCGTCAGTGCCGCCGTCTGTGCCTGCTCCGGTTGAGCATGCTGAGAGTGCGAGCGCGGAGACGAGCACCAATGCTCCTCCAGCGCGAGCTATGCGATTAGCCATGCGATTACCTTCCTTGTGATTGTGATTGTGGTGCGGGGTTTCCCTCGGGGTAAGCCGAGTGGTCGAGAGGGCGACTACTTGATTGCGCCCGTTCCTAGTCCGCTGCGCCAGAAGCGCTGCAGACTGAGGAAAGCGATGATGAGCGGGATGATCGACAGCAGTGCACCGATGATCACGTACGCCCGAATTTCGGGGATCTGGCTGACTTGGCTATTCCAGATGTAGAGGCCAAGCGTGACGGGGAACAGTTTCTCGTCCCGCAGCATGATGAGCGGGAGGAAGAAGTTGTTCCAGATGGTGACGAACTGGAAGAGGAAGATCGTGACCATTGCTGGCGTCATCAGTCGAGTGGCAACCGTGAAGAAGGTGCGGACCTCGCCCGAGCCGTCAATACGGGCTGCTTCAACAAGCTCATCCGGCACGCTCGAGGTCGCATAGATGCGAGCGAGGTAAACACCGAACGGGCTCACGATGCTGGGCAGGAACACCGACCAGAACGTGTTGGTTGCGCCGACCTGGCTGAAGACCAAGAACAGCGGAAGCGCTAGGGCTGTTGCGGGAACCAGCACGCCACCGAGCACAACGTTGAAGAGCGTTTCGCGGCCACGGAAGCTGTACTTCGCCAGCGCGTAGCCCATCATCGTTGCAAAGAGTGTTGCGATGGCAGCACCCGCGCCGGCGTAAAGCACGCTGTTGAGCATCCAGCGGAAGAAGACGCCGTCGCGGTAGGCCGCCAAGTTGCCGATGTTCTCGATGAGGTTGAAGTCAGCGAACCAGAGCGGTGCGCTCGTTGTGAAGTCAGCGCGGTCTTTCGTTGCGGCCACAAAGAGCCACCAGATCGGCACCAAGAAATAGAAGGTGCAGATGGCCATCACGAGCATGGCGCCCGCGCGGGAGAAGAGGCTTTCGCGAGGACCGTTGTGCTTCTTCACGGAAGTTGTCGTGGTACTCATCAGTCAGCCTTTCGCTGGGTGAACTTGAGCACGGTGAACGAGAGCGCGAAAGTGAAGAGCGCGAGCACGACCGAGAAAGCGGCAGCGAGGTTCACATTCGGCACCGATGCTGTCGAGTAGATAAGCAAGTTGGGGGTGAAGGTGCTGGTCACGGCCGAGGTGAAGCTCTTGAACACTTGAGGTTCAGCGAGCAGTTGCAGTGTTCCGATGATGGAGAAGATGGCGGTGAGCGTAATCGCCGGGGTGATTAGCGGGATTTTGATCGACCAGGCGATGCGCGCCTGAGAAGCTCCGTCGAGGCGAGCGGCCTCATAGATTTCGCTGGGGATCGCGAGCAATGCCGAGTAGATGATGATCATGTTGTAGCCCACGAACACCCACGTCACGACGTTAGCGATGGCCCACAGCACGAGGTCGGCGCCGAGGAAGTTGATTTCGCTCGTGATCGCAGTGAACGGCGACAGCTTGGGCGAGTAAAGGAAGCCCCACATGACCGCCGCGATAACACCGGGAACGGCATACGGTGCGAAGAACGCGAGGCGGAAGAAGCGCTTGCCCCTGACGAGTGGGGAGTCCAGCAGCAGTGCGAGCAGCAACGCGAGGCCGAGCATGATCGGCACCTGCACGACACCGAAGGTGAGCACTCGAAGAATGGATGACCAGAAAGCGTCATCCTGGAACACTCGGGCGTACTGCACGAAGCCACCAAACACCTCCGTGGGCTTTCCGAACGTGCCTTCGCGTTCAACCGTCAGCAGCGACTGATAGATCGCAACCAGGATCGGCAAGATGTAGAACAGGGCAAACAGCACCGAGAACGGGGCGATAAAGAACAGCACCGCTCCACGGTTCTTCGTGGCTTTGGTGGCGCGGCGAACCTTTTTCGTCACCGCCCTCTTTGATGGTGCGGGCGTGGCAATGTCTGTAGTCATCGCGTTGCTCCTTCTTCGACAGTCAGGCGGATGACGCGAACGCCACCAGCGGGAACGGTCACCGAACCTGTGACCATAGTTTCCGTCAACAATTCTGTGCCGTCGGCGGGGAAAGAGATCTCGTGAGCGCTGTGGTTAATCACAAAGCGGAAACGATCCGTATCGTTCGATCGCGTGACCACTTCGACTCCGGCAGGAAGATCAAGCTGCTCGACTCCAGCCTCGTTGAGAGCGCGGCCCATCAGGTCAGCAAAACTGGGCTCGTCGAGCGCGGTAGCCACATACCAGGCAGTTCCCGCGCCGAAGCTGTTGCGAGTGATGGCCGGCCCACCGGGCACCGGGCCGCTGGCAAACTCGGCTACGACATCCGCTGTGGTTGGGCGCACATGTTCGGCCCAGGTTGCCGCACGGCCGCCGTCGTTGAGCACAAGCTCGGTGTGGGGCGTGACGGGAAAGAACTGTTCGGTCCACGCACCGATGAGGGCGGGGAACGCACCGGGAGGGGTCTCGCCGGTTGGATCGAGTCGGACGCCGTCAGTCTCATCAACGATGCCAGAGAAGAACGTGACGACAGCCACGCCACCGGCCTCCACGAATCCCGTAATGACGTCGACACTGGTGTCGTCGACGAGATACAGGGCAGGAACAACAACAAGTTTGTAGCCGTCAAGCGGAGCTCCGGGAGCGACAACATCAACGGTGACTCCGTTGGCGCGCAGCGCTTCGTAGGCGGCGTGCACTTGATCGAGGTAGCGCACATCTTGTGAGGGCTGCGAGTCGCCTTCGGCGGCCCACCACGCTTCCCAACTGAAAACAAGTGCGACTGATGCCTCGACCCGAGTGCCCGCGAGAGACTCGAGCGCGTGGAGTTTCGCACCCAGGTCGAGGGTCTCACGCCAAATCGAAGTGTCAGTGCCGGCGTGAGGAAAAAGCGCCGAGTGAAATTTCTCGGCACCGTGTCGTGACGCACGCCACTGGAAGAAACAGACAGTGTCTGCACCCCTGGCAACATGAGTCAACGTATTGCGCAACATCTCGCCCGGCTGTTTGGCGAGGTTGTGGGGCTGCCAGCTCACTGCGCTGCTGGCCTGCTCCATGAGAATCCAGGGCTCACCCTGCGCGAGTCCGCGAGTGAGGTCGGCTGCAAACGACAGTTCACTTACCGGATGCGGCAGTCGGTGATCCAGGTAGTGGTCGTTAGCGATGACATCCATGTCGCTCGCCCACTGCCAGTAGTTTTGGCTGCGGATGTGAGCGGTGACCATAAAGTTTGTGGTGACGGGAATCGTGCTGACCGATCGGAGCAGCGCTGCTTCACCCCGGTAGTAGTCGAGCAGTTCATCCGAACTGAAGCGAGCAAAGTCGACTCGTTGGGCTGGGTTTGCGGAGGAGAGTGTTGCTCGCGGGGGCAGAACCTGTTGCCACTCGCTGTAGCGCTGGCTCCAAAATGCGGTGCCCCACGCGACGTTGAGCGCCTCAATCGTTGAGTAGCGGGCCTGAAGCCATTCGCGGAACGCGGCCGCGGAAGTATCGCAGTAGCAGTAGGCGTTGTGGCATCCGAGTTCATTAGAAACGTGCCAGAGGGCGAGTGCGGGGTGCGAGCTATACCGTTCAGCCACCTTGGCCACGAGACCGAGAGCTGCTGTTCGAAACTCGGGTGAGCTGGGGCACCAGCCTTGCCGGCCACCCGGCCAGCGTCGCGTGCCGTCGGCTGCGGTGGGCAAAATATCGGGATGAGCGGTGGTGAGCCACGCGGGAGGCGATGAGGTTCCTGTGCCCAAATTGACGCGGATGCCGGCAGAGTGCAGCAGATCCATGATTGTGTCGAGGCGACCGAAACTGTACTGTCCCTGTCGCGGCTCAATCTCGGCCCAGCCGAAGATGTTGATCGCTACGAGGGTGACCCCAGCCTCCTGCATGAGGGCGATGTCCTGATGCCAGATTTCTTCTGACCACTGCTCGGGGTTGTAGTCACAACCGAGCACTAGGGAATCGGGTGACCAGCTCGCGACGCGATCTGCGCGGGGTGTGGTCACTCGTGCCTCCTTTGGCCTCTGACTCGACTGCTTGTGCAGCGGGTCTTTTTTACTGCGGACGCTCTCTGTGAACGTGCACAGAACGCGACCCCTAAAAATCTCGATGATTTTCTGGGAGCGTGCACAGACTAAGCGAGGACGGATCCAAGTGTCAAGCTTTCGGCGTGTCTGTGAACGTGAACAGCCCCGGAATGGCGGGCGAGCGCCGGCGCCAGTGAGCGCTAGCATGGAGGCATGGCAAGACTGGGTACCCGACCGCGTCGCGCGACAATCTTCGATGTCGCAGCGGAAGCGAACGTTTCACGCGGCACCGTCTCCCGCATGCTCAACGGGGAACCCTACGTTTCAGATTCTGCTCGCGAAGCAATCGAGAAAGCCATCGCCAAAGTTGGTTATGTGCGCAACATGGCCGCACGAAACCTGGCAACACAACGATCCAAAGCCATTGCGCTCATCGTGCACGAGCCCCACTCCGTCTTCCTCGAAGACCCCAACATCGGTGCAATTCTGCTCGGCACCAACGAACGACTCTCCGAAGCGGACTATCAACTCGTGTGCCTCATAATCGGCTCCGACCGCGACAGCACCCGCATCGCCGACTACCTTCGAGGCGGCTTCGTTGACGGCGCCGTCATCGTCTCCGCTCGCGAACACGATCCCATCGCCGATGCCATCGCGCACATCGGCCTCCCCGCCGTGTTCGTCGGCCACCCCGAAAGTGCCCCCGACATGAACTACGTCGGCATCGACAACCGCAGCGCAGCTCGAGATATCACTCGAGAACTCTTAGCAACGGGCCGCAAGCGGGTCGGCATGATCGCCGCCGCCCTCGACCGTGACTCCGGCAGCGAACGCCTCGCTGGCTTTCGGGATGCCATGGGTGACGCTTTCGACGAAAGTTTGGTTGTCGACTTCCCGCTCTACTCGCGCACGAGTGGCGTTGAGGGAATGAAGGCTCTTCTTGAGCGCGCTGGTGACATTGATGGTGTCTTCGCGGCATCCGATGCCGTCGCTGCTGGCGCAATGGATGTGCTTCGCGAGAGTGGCCGCACGGTGCCCGGCGACGTCGGGATCGTGGGCTTTGACGACAGCGATTGGGCCATGCGCTGCCAGCCGCAATTGTCGACAGTGCGTCAGCCAGCCGACCTCCTCGGCCGCGAGGCTGCCTCAATGGTGCTCGACCTCGTCAATGGCGTGACACCAGAAACTGTTGGGCGTATCTTGCCAACCGAAATCAAGTTGCGCGGCTCGATCTAAGAGCGGCCCGGCCTACACACCGTTCGACTCAAGCGGGGTCAAGCTACATAAGCTCAGGACAGGGGCGACGCGTCGACGCGAGCGGCGGCCTTGGCACGCTCTTCTGCTTCGATCTTGGCGTAGCTGTTTCGTTCTGTGCGGTCGGAACGAAGGATCGCTGCCATGACGATCCAAAAGATTCCGCCAACGGCAAGCGTCGGAATGACGGAGAAGATCGCGTTCGACCAGAATTCTTGAGGCACCTGTTCAGCCTAACCGTTGACGAAGGTGACGATGGCGATGAGGATCACAAG
The DNA here is from genome assembly GCF_053580035.1 of Rhodoglobus sp. Taxonomy (NCBI): domain Bacteria; kingdom Bacillati; phylum Actinomycetota; class Actinomycetes; order Micrococcales; family Microbacteriaceae; genus Rhodoglobus; species Rhodoglobus sp. Next base: position 1,225,035 of record NZ_JBMDVL010000001.1, read on the forward strand.
TCCCACCAGAGTCACAGTCATGATGAGGCGGGAGGATTTGCGGTCCACTACTGCGCTTTCACAAGAACGCCGACGATTCCTGTGACCACCATAAAGATACCGACGCCACCAACCAGCACCCACAGCGCAATGCGCATCGGTGTGATCGTCGACTTCTCAGGCTTCTCAGGCTTCTCAGAATCAGTCATCGCTGCTACTTCACCAACGGGAACAGGATGGTTTCGCGGATGCCGAGGCCGGTAATAGCCATCAGCAGGCGGTCGACGCCGACACCGATTCCACCGGTCGGCGGCATACCGTGCTCGAGCGCGCGAATGAAATCTTCGTCGAGGCGCATGGCTTCAACATCACCCTGGCTGGCAAGGAGTGCCTGTTCCACGAAACGTTCGCGCTGAATAACGGGGTCAACGAGCTCGGAATAGCCGGTCGCCAATTCGAAGCCACGAACGTAGAGGTCCCACTTCTCGACGACACCTTTGATGGTGCGGTGGTCGCGCACGAGCGGGCTCGTGTCGACGGGGAAGTCCATGACGAAGGTCGGGCGGTCGAGGCCCGGCTTCACGTAGTGCTCCCACAGCTCTTCAATGTACTTGCCGTGGGTGGGCTGGGTGACCGCGATGCCGACGGCATCCGCCAGCACCTTCAGTTCGTCAGCGGGAGTCTGTGGCGTGACACTGAGGCCGGCTGCTTCGTTGAGGGAGTCGTACATCGAGATGCGCGCCCACTCGCCGCCGAGGTCGTACTCGGTGCCATCGGAGAGCGTGACGAGTGTCGAGCCGGTGACCGCAAGGGCGGAGTTCTGAACGAGCTCCTGCGTGAGGTCTGCCATCTGGTTGTAGTCGCCGTAGGCCTGGTAGGCCTCGACCATCGCGAACTCGGGCGAGTGCGTGGAGTCAGCACCCTCGTTGCGGAAGTTGCGGTTGATCTCGAAGGCGCGCTCGATGCCACCAACGACGGCACGCTTCAAGAACAGTTCGGGAGCGATGCGCAGGTACAGCTCGGTGTCGAACGCGTTGGAGTGCGTGACGAAGGGGCGAGCGGATGCTCCACCGTGCATCGTCTGCAGCATCGGCGTTTCGACTTCGAGGTAGTCGTGCGCGGCGAATGTTGCGCGCAGGCTCGCGTTGACCTTGGCACGAGCGCGCACCGTGAAGCGGGCTTGGTCGCGAACAATGAGGTCGAGGTAGCGGCTACGAACGCGCTGTTCGTCGCTCAACTCGGAGTGAAGGTTGGGCAGGGGAAGCACGGCCTTGGCGGCGATCTTCCATTCCTTGACCATGACGGACAACTCACCGCGACGGCTGGAGATGACCTCGCCGTTGACGAAGAGGTGATCACCGAGGTCGACAAGGTCTTTCCACTGCGCGAGCGACTCTTCGCCAATTTCTCCGAGAGAGACCATGACCTGGATTCGCTGGCCATCGCCGGCCTGCAACGAGGCGAAGCACAGCTTGCCGGTATTGCGCAGGTGCACAATGCGCCCAGCAAGACCAACAATGTCACCGGTGGTCGCATCCGTTTCAAGGTCGGGGTACTTTGCGCGCACTGCGGGAATGCTTGTGGTGATTGCGACACCTACGGGGTAGGCCTCTGCCCCAGAATCGATGAGTCGCTGACGCTTCTCAAGCCGAACAGCTTTCTGTTCAGAAACTTCGGCTTCGGTAGGGTCAGGAGCGTTTGCGGCGTCATTCACGCCCTCAATCGTAGCGGGGATGCGGCTGCGGCGCCGCGCCCCGAACTCCGCCGGAAAACTAGCCGACGTAGAGGCTTGAGTTGTCGATCAGTCGAGTGTCACCAACGCGGGCCGCAACGATTGCGGTTGCTGGACCGCGGAAGCCATCGGGCACCGGCATGAACGTCTCAGTGTCGACGACCGTGAAGTAATCGAGCTCAGCCCGCGACTCCCCCATGAGTGCACCCTGCGCTGCAGCGATGACAGCATCAAGGCCGCTATCGGCGGCCGAGGTCGCAGCCTTCAGCGCGGTCGACAGGATCGTTGCTGCCTCACGCTGGCTGGCATCCAAGAACTGGTTGCGGCTCGACAGCGCAAGGCCATCTTCTTCACGAACAGTCTCAATGATTTCGAGACGAACCGGGATGTTGAGGTCGGTGATCATGCGGCGAACCAGAAACAGCTGTTGGGCATCCTTCTGGCCGAAGGTCGCAAACTGCGGTGCGGTGATCGCGAGCAACTTTGCTACCACGGTAAGCACGCCATCGAAATGGCCGGGGCGCGTTTTGCCCTCGAACATGGTGCCGATCTGGCCTGCGGAAATCGTCGTGGAGGTCGGCCCCTTCGGGTACATCTCCTCAACACTGGGCGCGAAGACGTAGGGCACGCCAAGCTCGCCCAGGATGTCGAGATCTTCATCCATGGTGCGCGGATATTTGTCGAGGTCTTCGCTGGCACCGAACTGCGTCGGGTTTACGAAAATCGACACAATCCGAACATCCGCAAGCTCTGCCGCGCGCTCTACATGAGCAACATGACCGGCATGAAGCGCACCCAAAGTCGGGGTCAACGCGATCGTGTGGCCAGCCGCACGTTCGTGCGCGACAACATCGCGCATACCGGCGACGGTCTCAATAACTTGGGGGCGGGGGTGTGAGCTCACGAGGGATCCTCCTGTGAATGGGGCCTCGAATCGGGGTCGAACGAGGAAAGGTCGATCGTAGTCGCAGTTGCACCGGCAAGCGCACTTTCGACTGATGACCGCAACAGCGGGCCGAGCACGCGGGCGGGATTCTCCACACCAACGTCCTTCAACAAATCGAGGGACTGCCCCACAATCGCTGCCGAAAAACTTGTTGCCGTGCTGACCGCTTCAGCCCACGCTGCACGCTCGCTTTCGGCAATGACAATGGGCTCAGCGCCCATCTCAACAACGAGCGCCTGAGCAATCGGCAGCACCGGGGTTGGCGCACTCACGGCGCAATACGTTTCGTGGAGGCGGGTGAGGTCAAGGCTGGTTCCCGTGAATACCATTGCGGGATGCACGGCCAACGGAATTGCGCCGGCAGCCAATGCCGCCGACAGCGCGCCGTAGCCAAGCCCCGGTGCCGTATGCAGCACAAGTTGCCCTGGCTGCCAGACTCCAGCAGCAGCAAGGCCCCGCGAAAATGGTTCGATTTCCGTCTCAGGAATCGCCAAGATGACGAGCTCACTTCTTTCGACGAGAGTGGGGATGTCGAGCACGGGAACGTCAGGCAAGATCGCGCTCGCGCGTTCGAGGTTACGTTCGGAGGTCGCCGCAATTCCGACGATGGCGTGGCCAGCACCCGCGAGGGCAGCGCCGAGGATCGGGCCGACTTTACCCGCACCGATGATGCCGATACCGAGTCGACCTGCTGCCTTAGCCACTAGCTCTCTTCTCCAGACGCGGGTGCGCTGACCATACCGTCATTGCTGCGCCAGCGATGGCTCGTATCAACATTGGCTGCGTTCACTGCCGCACGGGAAACTTCATCGAAGAACTCGATGACATCCGCGCGATCGAGTGCACCGATGGTGGCCGTGATGGGTCCGGCGACAGTGTGCACGCGCAATTCTGCGAGCCCCATCCGGCGCAGCAGTGGGCCCTCACTCATGCTGACGCTCTGCATACGCGCTTGAGGAACCAGCACAAGTGAACGCCAGATTGCTCCCTTACGCAGGGCTACGGCATCCGAGATCATGGTGAAGCCGTTGCGACGCCACGAGAACCAGCGCAACACCGCTGCCCGCTTGGGCGAGGTGACGTAGGCATCGTCGTGGGCACCAGCGGCAAGCCCCGCTTCAAGAAGTTCGCGAGACGCATCATCCGCGAGGCTCGGCAACACAAGCTGCAGTACGCGGTGAACATCAGCCATATCGCCAACGGGCAGAAGTGTGGTTTTTGCCACTTCCCCGCTCGAACTAGACGCTTGCGAGGCCGTATTGATCTTGATCTCCCACCACCCGGCCGGGCGCCACAGGATCGGCTGCGAAACCTCAACAGCGTGAATGCGCCCCGGCGGCAGGGTTTCGTTGGTGGTCGACAGCAGACCGTAGCCGACCCGGATGCCGTCACTCGTCGATGCGATCGAATACCGCAATGACTTCGTAATCCGAGAGAACAGATAGCCGGCAAGTCCAAGCACACCGGGAAGGAACGCAATTAGCCACAGGTATTCCCCCGTGATCGAGATCATCACGATGATGCCGATCGCCACAAGAACCGCAATAATCGTCGCTTCACTCAGCACAACGGAACCGATAAGTCGCGGCAGCCGAATGCGCACGATCGACTCGGGTGGTGCGGCATCCGGGTCAAGTTCTGGGGCAATGAACTCATTGACACGCTTCTCGATGAGACCACGATGCTCGCCGTGGCTGGCGTTCTCACCCGCTGCTGTAGGGGCAGCAGCAGCTTCGGCAGCACGCGTTCCTGAAGCAAGTTGCAGGATGGCGCGGCGCAAGTCATCGGCCCCACGGGAACTCAAGTAGGCGAGCTCAACATTCGCATCTTGACCGGCAACATTCACTTCGAGCTTTGCCGCTCCGAAGAGGCGCGCAAAGAGTGGGCGCGAAATATTGATGCCCTGAATACGGTCGAGCCGACCTCGACGGTTCGTGCGGAACAGGATGCCGCTGCGCACCTCAACAAGCTCATCGGTGATGCGGAAGGTATTCATCCGCCACGACAAATAGAACCCGAGCACAGCGAGAACGAGAACGGCAAGAACAATAAGCACTGCCGGAACCAAGAAACCAGAATCGGCGAGTCGGGTGAACGGGTCGAACTCATTGCGACTGTTGAAAAGGGTGTCAATGAAGAAATCGCGAGCGTTGACAACGATCACACCAATGACGGCAATGAGGGCAATGCCACCGCGAAGTAGCGGGGTGGCCGGGTGAAGTCGGTGCCACTCACCATCGGCGAGACGCTGCACTTCGACCGGCAATTGCGCGACGGGCCCTGAGGCAGGCACTGCGTCGCTAGGTGCCTTGGGACCGGTGTAGGGACCGGCATTGGGCACTGCGTCGGCCGAAAACTCGTCGTCGCTGAGCTCGGTCACAGTCCGGCCCTGCGGCTCTCGGCCAGCGCAACGAGTGTGTCTCTCAACTCCTCGGCGTCCTGCTCGGGCAATCCAGGAATAACAACACCGGTGGATGCCGCAGCGGTCACAAACTTGAGTTCGCTCAAACCAACAGCGCGATCGAGTGGGCCGCGGTTGATATCAACGAGCTGCATGCGGCCGTAGGGAACCGCAACGACACGTCTGAACATCAAGCCGCGCCGAAATACGAGGTCATCATCACGCAGCATGTAGCCGATGGCGCGCACGCGTCGTGGCGTAAGAAGGATGTTGATGAGGAAGATAACGCCAAGCGAAATGGGGATCGCGGCAAACCATTGGATGCCCGTCACAAAGGTGGGGATCGAGGTTGCTGCTGACACTATGAGCCCAAAAATGATGAGTCCGACAACTTCAACAACGATGTACTTTCGCGAAACTCCGCGCCACTCAGTGTCAGGTAGGTCCAGTCGCTCGGTCACGCTGCTCCTTGGGGATCCATCGGATTCTTCGACGACGAGTCTTCGTCATCGGGCGGGAGCGTGCACAAATGTTCGGCAACGAGTCCCGCGATCAGTAACCCTATCGCGGCGCCAGAAACGACAAAACTTACGGTAATAGAGCTCGCGCCCGTCGAGACTGTGCGGCTCAGCAGGTACACCGCAATCGCCACAGCACCACCTCCGAGCAGTGCGCCCGAGAAACTCGACGCCTTGGCCAACACCACCACGCGCAGAGCATAAAAGGGATTCACCCGCTGGCGGCGCAATCCGCGAGAGGAACGGTAGATGGGAACAGCGAGCACGACGACAACAACGGCGATGACAACAACGGAAATCGCCAGCGAGAGTGATGGGATGACAATCGGGCGACCGGATGCCGTCAACAGCACCTCAAGCAACCATCCGGCAGCAGCTCCTACCGCCGCCAGCATGATCAAATGCAGTGGCGAAGTGCGGCTCACCACAGCGGCTCCGCCTCAAACTCTGTCGCGTCATTCTCAATCCCCGCGAGCAACTCTGAAGCGCGACCGAGACCCGGCAGCGCGGCCTCGGGGTCGAGTTGCAGCCACGGCACAAGCACAAACGCGCGCTCCGCAGCGCGCGGATGCGGAATTGTCAGCACTTCGTCGTCGATCAGCAAGTGGGCGAACGTCACGATGTCGATATCGAGAGTGCGGTCACCCCAACGCTCATCGCGCACGCGACCATGCTCGGTTTCGATGCGCTGCAACTGTTCGAGCAAGGCATGGGGCTCCAGCGCGCTTCGCGCCAACACGACAGCGTTGAGGTACGGCGGTGCCGAGTGGTCGACGCCGGCTACCTTCAGCGCCGGGGTTTGCACGACGCTGGATGCGGCATCCACTGAGACGCCGTCGATGCGAGAGATGGCATGAACGGCATCGCGCAGAGTCGACTCGCGGTTGCCCAAGTTGCTGCCGAGGGCAAGTACGAGGGGCAACTCGACTCGAAGTCGTTGCTGCCGAATCACGAGAGTTGTTGCGGCTCTGCGCTGAAGCCGGCGGTGTGTGCTTGAGCTGCGCGGTGCCGAGTGATGGTGACCGAAACATCATCGAATGGCACGGTGATTGGCGCTGAAGGCTTGTGGATGGTGATCTTGGTACTCACCGCTGCATCGTGGGCAAGCACAATGGTGGCAACACGTTCCGCTACCGTCTCGATGAGATCGACGGGGTTGGTTTCGACGGCAGAGACAATTTGCTCCGCCAGCTCGCCATAGTGGATGGTCTTGCTCAGGGCATCGGTTCGTGCAGCGACCGACAGGTCTAGGTACACCGTCGCATCCACAATAAAGACCTGGCCGGTGCGACGTTCATGGTCAAAGACGCCGTGGAAGGCGGTGGCGCGCAGCCCAGTGAGGGTGATTTCGTCCAGTGCGGGGTTCATTATTTTTTGCCCTTCTGCATCGCCGTATAGACAGCGAGTGCGACCTGTGTTGACGGTACATCGTGCACCCGAACGCCCCAAGCGTTAGCTTGCGCCGCTGCCGAACTGATCACTGCGGTCGCGAGGTCGCGATCGCTAATGGTGGCGTCTTTCGGGAGAAGTTTGCCGAGAAATCGTTTGCGCGATGCTCCAATCAGTAGTGGGTAGCAGAGCGACGAGAGTTCATCGAGTCTGGCCAGCAGTTGCCAATTGTGGCGCGCGGTTTTCGCAAAGCCAAGCCCGGGATCGAGCACTACGCGGTCGGGGTTTACGCCCCACACCATCATCTCGGCAAGACGGTCCTTGAGCTCGGTGCGCACATCGGTGACGACATCGTCGTAGTGCGCAAGGTTCGCCATTTCGGTGCTGTGGCCCCGCCAATGCATGGCGATGTAGAGCAGATCGGTCGCGGCAACGGTGCGATACATTTCGGGGTCGGCAAGTCCACCAGAAACGTCGTTGATGATGGATGCTCCCGCCTTCGCTGCGGCCATCGCAGTTTCGGCGTTCATGGTGTCAATGCTCACCGTCACGCCTTCAGCCACGAGCGCTTTGATCACGGGAATTACCCGCTGTTGCTCTTGGGCTGGCGGCACCCGATCAGCGCCAGGTCGTGTCGATTCTCCGCCGACATCCACGATGTCTGCACCCTGCTCGCGAAGCTCTATGCCGTGCTCTATGGCACGATCAACGTGTTCGAACTGCCCGCCGTCGCTAAACGAGTCTGGGGTCACATTGAGAATGCCCATTACCCGAGGAACGGGCACTTGGGGCCTTCTACGCATCGCCGCCTCGGCCGATGAGCGCCATTACTTCTGCCCGTTCGATCGGGTCGCTCAGCACTCCACGTGAGGCGAGGGTGACCGTTGTACTGGCGGTTTGGCGTGATCCGCGGGCAGAAACACAACCGTGGGCGGCATCGATGACGACGAGAACACCGCGCGGCGATAGCCCTTCGTCAATGGCGTCAGCGATTTCTTCGGTGAGTCGCTCTTGAAGTTGAGCGCGAGCCGAAATGGTCTCCACGACGCGGGCCAGATTGCCGAGGCCGATGATTCGCTCATCGGGCACGTAGGCAATGTGAGCTACACCGAGAAACGGCAGCAAATGGTGCTCGCACATTGACCGGAACTCGAGGTCTCGCAGCACCACAAGCTCACCGGTTTGGTCAGCATTGGCCGTGAACTCAATGCTGCCAGCCAGATGATCGACAGCGTTGACCTTGTTGCCGGCGAAGAACTCGGAGTACGCCTCGGCGACCCGGCGAGGCGTGGCGGTAAGGCCAGCTCGCGAGGGGTCCTCGCCGACGGCAGCAAGAATTTCGGCTACCGCAGCTTCGATGCGTGCGACGTCGATTGACATTGTGCGCCTAGGCGGTCGCGACGCCCGGCGACTTGCGTGGCCGTGGCTTGCGTGCCGGCTGTGACGGTGTGCTGTCGTCGCCCTCTGCTGCTTCGGCGGTCTCGGCGCGCTTCTTGGGCACCTTGATGGGAGGCAGTTGAGAGACGGGGCGGGCGTCGCTCGAGAGCCACTGTGGGCGCTCGGGAAGCTTCGCGATGCCCTTGAAGATCTTCTCGAGTTCTACATGGTCGAGAGTTTCTTTTTCGAGGAGTTCCCGAGCGAGCTTGTCGAGCACCTTGCGGTTTTCATTGAGCATCTGCCAAGCCTCATCGTGCGCTTGATCAATGAGCACGCGCACTTCCTCATCAATAATCTTGGCAAGCTCATCGGAATATTCACGCGTAGCGCCCATGTCGCGACCCATGAAGGGTTCGCTCGATCCGGTGCCCAACTTCACGGAGCCGATTCTGGCACTCATGCCATATTCGGTGACCATTCGACGAGCAATCGAGGTTGCTTTTTCAATGTCATTGGATGCCCCGGTGGTCGGGTCGTGGAAGACAATTTCTTCGGCAACGCGGCCGCCCATCGCGTAGGCGAGTTGATCGAGCAATTCGTTGCGCGTGACCGAGTACTTGTCTTCGAGCGGCATCACCATCGTGTAGCCGAGCGCCCGACCGCGAGGGAGGATCGTGATCTTCGTCACGGGGTCGGTGTTGCGCATCGATGCTGCCGCCACTGCGTGTCCACCTTCGTGGTACGCCGTGATGAGCTTCTCTTTGTCGTTCATGAGGCGCGAACGACGCTGCGGTCCGGCCATCACACGGTCTACGGCCTCGTCGAGGGCGCGGTTGTCGATGAGCTGTGCATTGGAGCGAGCCGTCAGCAGTGCCGCTTCGTTGAGCACGTTTGCGAGGTCAGCACCGGTGAATCCGGGAGTCTTGCGAGCAAGAACCTCAAGGTCGACGCCTTCCGCCATGGGCTTGCCCTTGCCGTGCACCTCAAGAATCTGCTTGCGGCCCTGCATGTCAGGAGCATCCACCCCAATCTGACGGTCGAAACGACCAGGGCGAAGGAGCGCGGGGTCGAGAACGTCAGGGCGGTTGGTGGCAGCGATCAGAATGACGTTGGTCTTCACATCGAAGCCGTCCATTTCAACCAACAGTTGGTTGAGGGTCTGCTCGCGCTCGTCGTTACCACCACCGATGCCGGCGCCACGGTGACGACCAACAGCATCAATCTCATCGATGAAGATGATGGCTGGAGAGTTCTGCTTGGCCTGATCGAAGAGGTCGCGAACGCGGCTTGCACCGACGCCCACAAACATTTCTACGAAGTCAGAACCAGAGATCGTGTAGAAGGGCACGCCAGCTTCGCCCGCGGTGGCCTTGGCCAACAGGGTCTTACCGGTTCCGGGAGGGCCGTACAGCAGTACGCCCTTCGGGATGCGGGCACCAACAGCCAAGAACTTGGCTGGCTCTTTCAAGAAATCTTTGATCTCTTCAAGCTCTTCGATCGCTTCGTCAGCACCAGCGACATCCGCAAAGGTGGTCTGTGGAGTGTCTTTACCGACAAGCTTCGCCTTCGACTTGCCGAACTGCATGACCTTGCCGCCGCCGCCCTGCATGCGGCTGAAAATGAAGAAGAAGATGATGCCGATGATGAGGAATGGCAGCATGATCGACAAGAACGACATGAAGAAGTTTTCTTGCGGAACCTGGTCGTTGAACTTCTTGACGTCTGCGCCATTAACGGCTGAAACGATCTCGGTGCCACGGGGCGCTACATAGTAGAACTGCACCTTGGTTCCGTTGTCGCCAGCGGCCTTCGAGAGTTCAAGATCAACGCGTTGTTCGCCGTCAATGATCGTGGCAGACGTGACCGTCGAACCTTCGAGCAAGCTGAGGCCCTCTTGAGTGGTTACCTCTTTGTAGCCCTCACCAAGCAGCAAGCTCGCTGCGATGGAGACTGCGGCGATGCCGATGATGATGTACGGAACCGGGCCGCGAAAAATGCGCTTAAAATCCATGATGTTCCGGGCCGTGAGACCCAGTACCTCTCTCTGAAGAAACGTGCTGCAAGGTTACCGTTACTGCGCTGCAAGACGACTGCGTGTTTTCCCTCGGCGTAATGCGTTGCGAGGTTCGGCGAAGGCAAAACCAGCGAGCGGTGGATGCCGCGAGCGCCGACTCTGTGAGTCTCAGTGGCTTTCAGTGGTCACGGTGAAGGTTTGAACGAGCGGCGGCAGCTCGGGGCCCATCAGAATGTGGCACTTGATTCGGCCTCGTTCGCCGTCGATGGTCCAGTTGGTTACCGCGGGAGTGTCGCTGAGTTCGCGCGGCACTTCCTTCAGCGGCGCCCCGGTGAGCGGACCAACGTCGGCAATGGCTTTAGCGATACCGGCGATGCGCTCTTCCCACGGAACATCGAGGGCAAGATTCACCGCGGCGAGCTGGTCAGCAGTCGACGTGCGACCGTCACGCACGAGGCGATCGAAAATGTCGCGCGCCGCGAGTGTCTCCGGCCATGCCGGAGCTGGCGTGTTCAGTTCGCCATACGCATTCAGTGCAGCCTGGAGTGCCTGAGTTGCCGGAATCGAGGATGCCGCAAAGGTGCCATTCTCGAACGCAACAATGCCAAGCCCCGTCGGCGCGTGCCAACGCATGTGAGCGCTCGCACCCGGGTAGCCGCCAGAGTGCGAAATGATCTTCGTCGTGCCCTCATCGATAAACAGACCGTAGCCATAGCCGTGAGCTGTCGGCTCCGAGAACTCGGCAACCTTCGACATGTTGCCCGGCACCGCACGCTGAATCTGCTGAAGTTCGCGGCGGCTGGCGGCAGACAAGGGTCCGGCTGAGATGTCCTCTGGATCGAGGGCGCCAGCGAGCCACAGCGACCAACGCACAAGGTCAGTGGCGTTAGAAAACAAACCACCCATAGAAGAAAAGACTCCGGGCCCGGTGAACGGCTGAACTTGCCACTGCCCATTCGCGAGCCGGTAGCCGAGGGCGACATCGGCATCCGGATCTTCTTCGAAGCGGGTCGAGGTGAGGCCAAGCGGTTCGAGAATTTCGGCAGCGACAGCCTCGATGTATGAACGACCCGTGATCTCGGCGATCACTTCACCGAGCAGGGCGTAGCCGAGATTCGAGTACTCAAAGCGGGTGCCTGGCGTGCTCGAATAGCGGATGCCCGCCGCCATGAACTCGTCGAGTTCGGCCCGCGTCATCTCCTCCAGGCGGTCGCCAACCGGGTTATCGGTCGGGAACCCCGCCGACATCGTCATGAGCTGACGCACGCTCGGAGTGACAGGAGCAGCTGCGGGCTCGAGCGCGGTGAAGGCCGGAACGAAATCAGTGATCGGCGCATCCAGATTCAGCTGGCCGCGGTCGCGCAACATGAGCAGCAGCGTGCACGTGAAGCTCTTAGTGCACGACGCGATGCGGAACACCGTGTCACGATCGGGAGCAGCGTCCTCGCCGAGAACCTTCTCGCCGTAGCCGCCCTCCAACACGATGCCATCCGGACCAAAGACCGCAAAAAACGATCCCGGAGCCTTCTGCTCGGTCACCCGATTCTCAAACAGACCAACAATTTCGTCGGTCGCCTGATCGATTGCTGCCTTCGCCCTCATTCAGCGAGCCCTACGCGTAGACGTGGGGTGCGAGCACTGCAACGCCGCGCAGGTTGCGATACTTCTCGGCATAGTCGAGTCCATAACCCACAACGAACGCGTTGGGGATGTCGAAACCGACGTAACGCACATCTACTTCAACCTTGGCGGCATCCGGCTTACGCAGCAGCGTGCAGATCTCCACCGAGGCAGCGCCACGGCTGCGGAGGTTGCCAAGCAACCACGAGAGGGTAAGACCCGAGTCGATGATGTCTTCAACGATGAGCACCTTGCGGCCCTCAAGGTCGCTGTCGAGGTCTTTGAGAATACGAACGACACCCGAGGACTGGGTGCCGGCGCCATACGAGGAGACGGCCATCCAGTCCATTTCGAGCGGCAGGCTGAGTTCACGCGCGAGGTCAGCCATCACCATGACAGCGCCGCGCAGCACACCGACAAGCAACAGCTTTTCGCCCGCATAGTCTTCCTCGATCTGACGCGCCATCACGGCGATCTTCTCGTGGATCTCTTCCTGGGTCAGAAGGACCTCGCTGAGGTCTCCTTCGACATCGCTAAACTGCATCGCGTTCCTCACTGTGGGCCGAAAAGTGGAGAAGGTTCTCTCGTCGTTCAACCCTAACGCCGGGAACGTCTATCGGTCCCTGCCCTCTCCAGTCGGTGACGAGGCGCGCGATCTCCAGCGTGTGGGTGCGACTCAGCGAGACATGGAACTCGCTCGCGACCGCCAACCTAATTAAACGCTGGCGGAGCGCAGCCGGATTCGCGGCGAGAGCGCGCACAGGTAGTGAGATTCCGGCCTCCGAAATGTCGGCCAAATCTTCGGCCATTTCTTCCGCAAAGTGATCGAGAGCTTGCGCATCTTCACGAGCCTGGTCAGCCGTTCGCGCCAATGCTTCGCGGATGCCGGGCCCCAGTTCGCTTTCGAGCAGCGGCAATATTGTCTGCCGAACCCTCACTCGCGTGTAGGACGTATCGAGGTTGTGCGGGTCATTCCACGCCACAATTTCGGAATCTGTGCAGAACTGAACGGTCATGGTTCGCGGCACGGCCAGCAGCGGGCGCAAGTACTGACCGGTGTCGCTGGCCATTCCTTTGAGGCTGCCGGCACCACTGCCGCGGGCGAGACCGAGCAGCACCGTTTCGGCCTGATCGTCGAGGGTGTGGCCGAGCAGCACGCGGATCGCACCATGCTCGGCGGCGGCATCGGCGAGCGCCGCGTAGCGCGCGTCACGGGCGGCAGACTCTGGGCCTCCGGCGTCACCGACGAGAACCGAGCGGATGTCGACGGGGTCAAGCCCGAGGTCGCGTGCCTGCTGGGCGGCGGCGGCTGCGACATCCGCTGACCCTTCTTGAAGGTTGTGATTCACGATCACGGCACCGGCTCGCACGCCAGCCTTGGACGCCTCGAAGGCCGTCGCCGCCGCAAGCGCAAGCGAGTCAGGGCCACCACTCAGTGCAACAAGTACGAGCGGCAGAGATCCGGGCGAAACCGGGGCGCTGACAACCGCAGAACTGTTGCGCGGCAGAACTTTCAGTTCGGGCAGCGCGGCAAGCGCAGTGCGCACGGCACGACGAACATCAGCAATTGCGGGGGTAAGCCGGGGACGACGTTCGGAGTGCATCCAGTAACGTTATTGCAGCAACCCCACATTTTTCTTAGGAGCAGCTACATGGCCGCATACGACGTTGTCGTTGAGATTCCGCGCGGAAGCCGGAACAAGTACGAAGTAGACCACGAAACTGGTCGTGTTTATCTCGACCGCTACCTCTTCACCACCTTCGCCTACCCCACCGACTACGGCTTCTTCGAGAACACTCTCGGCCTCGACGGTGACCCCGTAGATGCTCTGATTCTGCTCGACGCTCCCACGTTCCCCGGTGTCGGCATCTCGGTTCGCCCCGTTGCCGTGCTCAACATGAGCGACGACGGCGGCATCGACTCCAAGGTCATCTGCGTTCAGGCGAAAGACCCGCGCTGGTCGCACATTCAGGACCTGGGCGATGTTCCAGAGTTCACGCGCAAAGAGATCGAGCACTTCTTCGAGCACTACAAAGACCTCGAGCCCGGCAAGTGGGTCAAGATCGACGGTTGGGGCGACGCAGCAGAAGCTGACGCGATCGTTCTCGCCGGCTTCGAGAAGCTCAAGGCCGAAGGCCACTAGGTTTCGAAACCCGGTTTCACCGCTGCTTCGGCGGCACATCGGGTCGCGAGCGCTGAGCGTGCGCGGCCCGTTAACGTTCAATGGCGGATGCTCTCGAGCATCCGCCATTGGCGTTTAACGGTGAAGCGGGCGGGCCCGAACCGTGCTGAGGTTAGCCGAGGCGGATGCCCTGACCAGACATGAACGAGACCGGATCTGTAGTGTTCCAGCCGCCGGGGCGAACCTCGAAGTGGAGGTGGCATCCGGTGGAGTTTCCGGTGGAACCCACCTTGGCGATCTTCGTACCGACTGCCACATTTTGGCCGTAGGAGACGAGGATGCCGCCTGCGACGATGTGACCGTAGGCGGTGCGCAATCCGTTGGCGTGTTCGATGATGATGTAGTTTCCGTAGCCACCGTTCCAGCCGTAGCCCGCATAGACGACGGTTCCACTCGATGCCGAGTAGATCGGGGCGCCACAACCGGCACCGAGGTCAACGCCCTTGTGGAAGCTGGAACCATAGTTTGCGCTATAGCCATACGTGGAAGTGATGTAGCCACCGGCCGGGCGAACCCACCCGCTGAGGCTGATCTCGCCCGCATCGATGTTCGGAACTTGCGCTGCAGCCTCTGCTGCTGCCTGCGCCGCGGCACGTGCGGCTTCACGCACACGCACACCAGCCAAGTAACTAGCTTCGGTCGCTTGACGCGCGGAAGTCAGGGCGGCGAGCTGAGCGTCAAACTCGATCTTGCGCTCCTGCTGCTCAGCGAGAGCGGCCGCGGCGGCCAGAGCGGCCTCCTGGGCCTCAGCGAAAGCCTTCTCAGCAGCGATCTTCAGCACTTCAAGCTCAGTGCGCGCAACCTCAGCCGCATCACTCAGGGACTGCGCCGTGTTTCGCGCCTGAACGGCACGATCAAAGAGAGCGGATGTCTGCTGCGAAATTTTCGACGACATGCCTAAGTTGTAGAGCAGTGCGTCCGCATCCTGCGAATTCGTGAGCAGGTTGGTGGTTACGTCGCCACCACCGGCACGCACGAGCCGCGCGGCAAGCTCACCGATTCGCTTCTCAGCTTCATCAGCTTCAGTGCTTGCGGCATCCGCCTGCTGTTGCAAAGCTTCTGTTTGGGCTGCCTTGGCCTGGTACTTGGTGTCGGCCTCTTGCCAGATGTTGCCCTTTTCTTCGGCATCTTTCTGGGCGGCGACGGCTTGTGACTCCAGCTGAACGAGCGCAGCCTTGATGCGGGCAACGACCTTCTTGGTTGCAGCCTCGTTGTTGCGGGCGTCGGTGACGTCACTCCATGTTGGGTAGTCAGTAGCTGCCGTGGCCTTGCTGGGGTCGCCATAGAGCGCGCCTCCGAGTACAAGACTGAGAACGGCAGTGAAACCGACTACTCGAAAAACTAGTGCGCGCAGCGTGAGCTGTGCTGCGGTCCCCCGACTCGCATGCGTGGCGTTCATTGTTCCCCTCAACATGTTGTGCGCGGACTAATGGCCATTAGTCACAGCAATAACATTGACCACACTAACAACAGGCGGCTCAAAAGTCTCAACCTTTCCATGAATGTAGTATTTGTTGACCTCAGAGTCGAGTACATTTAAGCCTGTTGGAAAAACGCGGTTTTCGCGAGATATCAAATAGCTTGCTTCTCAGTTTGGTAAATCACGAAAGTCACCGTATGCTTTTCCCTCGGTAGCTAAGAAGTTCTGTGACTTCTCGGCCCCATCGTTTAGTGGCCTAGGACACCGCCCTTTCACGGCGGCAGCACGGGTTCGAATCCCGTTGGGGTCACCAGACAAAACACAGAATTAAATAGCTAGGCCCTGTAGCGCAGTTGGTTAGCGCGCCGCCCTGTCACGGCGGAGGTCGCCGGTTCAAGTCCGGTCAGGGTCGCAAAACAGAATGCCTCTTCGAAAGGAGGGGCTTTTTGTGTAGTAGGGGGAAGCCCTTGCGAGTAAGAGGAAACTCTTACGGCTCTGTAGCTCAGTTGGTAGAGCGCACGACTGAAAATCGTGAGGTCACGGGATCGACGCCCGTCGGAGCCACTTGACCCTTTCCCGGGCTTCTACTGGGCGAGGGTCATTTTTTTGCCCTTTCCGGGGCCTGCTTCCGGCTCGCGTCCTCCTCTCGGCGCTCTCGCGCTCTCGCGCTCTCGCGCTTAAGCAGTTACAGGCAGCACGCCTTCGGAAACTCAGGAGATTCGAGCGCTCCCTGCGCCCTGACCCGCCAAATAGTTGGGATCACGCCGCTATCTGATTGGCTTTTCCTGAATTTCCAGAGGTGACAGCCCGCTATCCTTGCTCCCTGCCGCAGGACAGGACGGCCAAACCGTCTGCAATCACGCCGTCCCGCCCCAAGGTCGGCGACCTGCTCACGGGTGCTTTCCAAGGCGCCAGAGCACCGGACGGGTCAAAGATCAACCAGGCTTTTCTCTCAGGACTCGCGGGCATGTCGCCGGTTACCCTTCAGAAAAAGCTGTCGGGCAATGCGCCCACTTCGGTGAACGATCTCGCCCTTATCGCCGGCGCGATACCCGGCACAGACGCTGGGGCGATCATTGAGACGGCAGTAGCGCAGCATGGGGGTTACGAGCGACTCCTAAGTGACTCAGTGTCGGCACCGGCAGCAACGGCAACCGATCAGATCTCTTCCCAAGACAGAGCGCAGCACTAGCTCGAATTGGCCTCCAGGCCAAGCGTGTCTTTCGATGGAAATTCAGGAGATGCGAGCGTACGGGCGCCTCGAATCGTCGACTAGCGGGGGTCGAATCGCCCCGGGGAACGTTTTTCCTGAGTTTCCGAAGGTGCGCGAGCGATTCGCGGACCACCGCTGTCTTTGGCGCGCCTCTAAGCCAGAGAAGCGGAGCTTTTTCGGGGCGAAGCAAGGAGCGCTTCGAGCGGCATGATCGCGGCACCGAGAGCGACGGTGTCACCGCCAAAATGACACGCGTGAAGCGAGAATTGTCCGCCCGGGCGCACGAGGGCTTCAGCTCGCGTTGCGTCCTCAACCCGAGTGGCCACCTTTTCCATGAGCCGTAGGCCCACCCAGCCTCCGACAATCACGCGCTCAGGATTGGTGAGGTTGACGAGCCCGCCCAGCGCAGAGCCGAGCGTCTCGATAAGTTCGTCGACGACCCCAACGGCGATCGGATCGGTCGATTCGAGAAGTTGACCGACAGCGCGCCAGCCAGACCCCTCAAAGATGCCACCAGCTTCGCGCCATAACTCGAGAATCGCATCCGCACCGAGGTACGCCTCAACACATCCGCGGCCACCGCAGCGACAGAGGCGCCCGTCGCGGACAATCTTCACGTGACCCCACTCGCCAGCACTGCTGTTGAGGCCGCGGGCAAGTTCACCATTCGACACAATTGCGAGCCCGACACCGCGACCAAGCAACACCACAAGTGCTTCATTCACACCACGGGCCGCCCCATCCCACAATTCGGCCATTGCTTGGGTCTTAGCGCCGTTCTCGGCAAAGACTGGAATGTCGTGAGAGACGAGATCAGCGACAGGGATAGGCGACCAACCAAGGCTCTGGGCGTACAGAACCTGGCGGCCCTCAGCATCCGACTCCACAATTCCTGGCAGCCCGAGCCCGATGCCGACCATGCGGTCCCACGCCGCTGCATTCCGCTCACGCAAAGCGTTGAGCGCTTCATCAAGATCGGCAGCGATCGCCTCAATGGGCTCACCCTCACGGCCGCCGCGAAATTCACGATCAATGCGCGTCATCGATAGATCAAACAATTCGACCGCGACACCACGCTCGCCAACATCCGCGCCCAGAAAATAGGCCCCGCTTGGGTTGGGGGCCAACAAAGTTACAGGTCGCCCACCGCTCGAGGCTACTGAGCCGGCCTCCATGACGAGCCCCTCCGAAATGAGCTCGGAGATCAGATTGGTGACCGAAGCGACCGACAGTCCAGACTCGCGCGCGATGGCCGCACGCGACGTCTCTCCCGTGAGAATCACACTGCGCAGCGCCTGCGAGCGATTACGTTGACGCACATCACTCACCGTTGCCGGCGCCGAAGTTGTGAGTGCGATACGCCCGGTCATAAATCCAGACCCTACCAAGTCTTGTCGCCTCCCGACGGGTAGATCCTCGATACGGTTGTTTCGGCGGTGGCGATGATGCGGATGCCGCGGGCAGCCTGCTCGACGCGTACGGCAGCATCCCGACCTTCGTCGTCGACCACGTGGGCGCCAGAGGAGCCCACCATCTCGTACTCGAGCCAGTCCCCCTCGGAGAGATCGACGACCAGTTCTTCAGCGATTCCGTAGGCACGACCATCCGTCTGCTCAAAGGGATTTGCGGGATTGCCGCCCTCAATAGCCCAGCGCAACGGCACAGAGTCATCACTTCGGATCGCGTCGACACCGCCTGTCACAGCAATCGAATAGGACTCGCCAGATCCTCGATAGCCATAGCCCCACACGGGAACAACGACCGGCCGTGACGCAAGAAGAGCGGAAACAACGTCAGGCTGCCACTGGCAGTTCTCAATCCTCATCGCATCAAGCAAGTCACTAAAGACAGTCTTCGCTTCGGCAGTGGTTATTGCTGAAGGGTCACCAATGCTGGCAACGACACGGTCCCAGCCTTCTGGCGCAATAATCGACGCAGCCGAAGTGCGGGTGTCGATCTTTTTCCAGGGCCAAAAGTTCCAGCCGATACTGTGCGACTCGTAGAGGCGGAATGCCGCATACAACCACTCGAGGGTGTTCTCGCCTCCTTCGCCCATGTAAATGGGTAGCCCGAGACGATCCCGAACCTCAAGGAACGCGGAGATTGATTCGGTGTCTGGCGAAGACCAGTACTTATGAAATTGGAGCAGCGAATTGTCGTCCCACACCTCGGTGAAAATGTCCCAGTTCGTGGCCCAGTGCGCACCCTCATAAACGATGAGATGGTCGGGGTCGATCGCGCGGATCTCGCGGGTGAGGTCGCGATACAGGTCAGTGAGTGCATCCGCGTAGGTGTGCTGCCACTCGTTTGGCAGCGGTTCGTTGAGCAGGTCGTATCCCATCACGACCGTCTCGTGGCGATAGCGTGTCGCAAGATCTTGCCATAACCGCACCGTGAGCTCTCGATAGCGCGGCTCCATGAACAACTCAGGTAGATTGTTCGGCGAATCATCAATGTTGGTGCCCGTCTGACCGCCCGGCGCACCATGCAAATCGAGCATCACCCACAGCTTATGTTTACGGCACCACTCGATGAGCCGGTCGATCATCGCGTATCCAGCTTCGATCGGTTGACCGTGCTCATCCTGAATCGCGCGCGAATTGATCGGCAACCGCACGTGGTCGAAACCGGATGCCGCAATGAGCGCGATGTCAGCCTCAGCAATAAAGTTCGCCCGAAAGCCCTCCCAGAATCGCTCCGCTCCCGCAGCTCCCAGGAGGCGCTCTGTTAGCCGCTCGATTTCCCGAGGAGACTCCGCACCAGGACCGAACTTCCACATGTAGCCCTCTGGCAGCATCCAGTTGCCCAGCCCCACCCCGCGAAGAAGCAACTCGCGGCCTGAGCCATCGACAAGCCGAGCATCCTTCGCACGTACAAATCCTTCAAAGGATGCGGGACGGGGTTCGAACGCCGACGTGGCGAGCGTGAGATCAGTCATGGGTTTCTTTCGTTACTTAAGACCGGAGAGGGCGAAGCCCTGGATGACGTAGCGCTGGAAGACGATGAAGACGATGAGGATCGGTATGACCATCACCGACGCCGCGGCCATTTGCAGCGAGGGGTTCACGGCGAGCTGCTGGTTGAGGAGGGCTAATCCGACAGACAGCGTGTACAGCTTCTGATCAGACGCAATGATGAGTGGCCACAAGAAGCTGTTCCAACCCGAAATAAATGTCAGAACGATTTGCACCGCGAGGATCGGCTTCGACATGGGCAGCACGATCTGCCAGAACGTGCGGAACTCCCCAGCACCGTCGAGGCGCGCGGCCTCGAGCATCTCCGTGGGAATCGTGGTCATGAATTGTCGGAACAGGAAGATCGCAAATCCGCTCACCAACGTCGGGAGGGCTATGCCGAGCAGGGTGTTGGTGAGCTTCATGCCGTTGAGGATCAAATAGGTCGGAATCATCGTGACTTGGATCGGGATCATCATCGTCGCGAGGACGAGAAAGAACATCCACTTGCGACCTCGGAAATCGAACTTTGCGAACGCGTACCCGGCCATCGCCATGAACATCAAACCGATGAATCCGATCAGAACGACCAGGATGGTGTTGACGAGGTAGCGTCCGAAATCCAGCTCAGTGAAGAGCATCTGGAACCACTCAAGAGTCGGCGCCTGAGGCAGGATCGTTGGTGGAAACGTCACCGATTCTCGCTGCGGTTTGAACGCTGTCGTGAGCATCCACAAAAAAGGGAACGCCGTTATCAGGGCGCCAATCCCCAGCGCGATACCGATCGTTACGGTGAGCGCGCGTCTCCGCTTGGCGTGAGTGCGATCAGTAGTCATCGTCGGCCCGTCTCACTCGCAATTGGATGAGTGTAATCACGGCGATGATCGCGAACAGCACGATCGAACCGGCGCTGGCATACCCGAACTGGTTGAGCCGGAATCCCTCCTTGTAGAGAAAAATCGACGCAGAGGTGGTGGCACCGAGCGGCCCACCGTCGGTGAGCACGAAAGGCTCGTCGAAAAACTGGAGCCACGCAATAGTGGTGGTGACGCTCACGAAGAAAATCGCAAAGCGCATGAGGGGGATCACTATCGAGAACGTCTTCTTCCATTCTCCAGCCCCATCGAGCGATGCCGCTTCTAGGTACTCCTTCGGTACGCCCTGGAGTGCGGCAAGGAAGATGATGATGTTGAGCCCGGTTCCGCGCCAGATTGCGACAAGTGCCACAGAGAACTTTGCCAAGATCGGGTCTGACAACCACTGCACCTGGGGAACTCCTACGAGTGAGAACAGGTAGTTGAGGAGTCCGAATTGCGTGTTGTAGAGGTAACCCCAGACAAGCGAAATCGCGACGATGGCGGTGATTGCTGGGATGAAATAGAACGCACGGAGCGATCGGAAAAATCTGCTCTGGCTGTGGTTCAGCAGTAACGCGACACCGAGTGACAGGATCACGATGGCCGGCACCCCGAACACTGCGAACAGACCAGTGTTGCCGATGGCCTGCCAGAAGTCTGGGTCTGCAAAAAGCTTTGTGTAGTTGTCGATGCCAATGAACTCGACGTTGTTCCAGTCGGCAAACGCCGAGATATTCATGTTTGTCGTGCTGATAACCGCGGCGACAAGGATCGGGAAGATCCCGAAGGTGATGAGGAGGAGCATTGCGGGCGACACGAACAGGTAGGGAGTAAGGCGATTGCGCACCGTGCCGTCCTTCCTGTTCGTGTCGCGTCGCGACGCCGAGATTGTTAGTGAGGGGTGTTACTTGCTAGTTAATCGTGAGACCAGCGGTTGTGGAGTAGAGGCCGTCAAGTGACGACTTCGTGTCCGCTCCCGTGAGCGCGATCGCGTTGAGAGCATTCAGCAGCTCGGTTCCCACTGCGCCATCCCAATTTGAGACGAGCGGAAGAACCTTGGCCGTCTTGAGCTGGTCGGTGTAGACCTGCACGTTGGGGTCGCTGTTCAGGTCCCCATCTTCAAGCGCGGATGACACGGTCGGCAGTTCACCAGTCATGCTGTACCACTCCAGCTGCTGCTCTGGCTGCGAAACGTACTCGAGAAGATCGAGCGAGGTTTCCTTCTGATCGGTGTTGAACCACACACCGAGGTTCGAGCCGGCGAACAGCGAGATGGAGCCACCGTCGCCTGCAGGCAGCGGGCTTGCTTGCCACTTGCCGTCGAGCTCTGGAGCCGAATCCGCGATTCCTCTGCCGAGGTAGGGTCCACTCACGAGCATCGGTGCAACACCGGAGATAAAGCCCTGAGTCTGATCGAAGTCGCCATTCACTGGCACACTTCCGTCTGCGTAGAGCCCGGTGTAGACGTCGACAGCTTTCTGGAACTCAGGAGTATCGAAGTTGACGTTTCCGTCAGCGTCGATGACCTCGCCGCCCATGCTCCAGGTCATCTCGATCGGCAGCGGTGCATCCCACTGAGGAATGTAGTAGCCGTACTGGTCGTCGCCGCGTGCCGCGAGAGTCTTAGCGTCAGCGCGTAGTTCGTCCCACGTGGCCGGGGGTGCGTCAATGCCAGCTTCCGAGAGGATGTCGGTACGAGTGAAGAGCACTCGGGTATCGCTGGTCCAAGGGACGCTCACGATCTCTCCGCCGACCGAAGTCGCTGTGCCAGACACTCCTGCGGGGAAGTTCGCGGGGTCAATGCCGGGGTGGTTAGCGATTTCGTCGTCGAGGGGCAGGAGGGCTCCGGCATCCGCGAAGGTTCGCAGCTTCGAAAGTCCAATCTGGAGGATGTCAGGCCCGGACCCGGACGCGACAGCCGTGGTGAGTTTTTCGTCGATCGAATCCCACGGTATCGCTACGACCTCTACCTCGATGCCGCTGTCAGCGACAAGCATCTCGAAGTTTGCACCCGAATCGCCCATTACCCAGACGGTGAGTGGACCTTCAGCGTCGCCGCTTCCGGCTGCGGATGTTGTCGAGCACGCGCTCATGCCTATTGTGAGCCCCACTGCCGCAACGGCGGCGACAACGGAGGTTGCTGTTCTCTTCATTGAGATTCCTTCTTCTCGTATTTTGGTGTGCTGTGCAGTGGTGCATGGGCGAGTCATCCAGACTCGCACCATCCGCGTCAGGCTGTTGTGTACGCCACGACTTCCTGATGCTCTGTGATGAGGCGCCGATACCAGTGCGCGCTCAATTTCGGGATCCGCTCCTGGGTGCGGTAGTCGACCCATACAAGGCCGAAACGTTTGCTATAGCCTTCCGCCCACTCGAAATTGTCGAGGAACGACCACGCGTAGTAGCCGCGAAGATCAACACCAGCTGCGATCGCCTCGGCGGCCGCGCCGAGGTAACCGCGCAGGTAGGCAATTCGCTCGGTATCAACGACGTCGCCGTTGGGGTCCACATAGTCTTCGTAACTCGCTCCGTTCTCGGTGACGAAGAGCGGAACGCTAGTGAACTCGCGCGAGACCCTGGTCAAGACTGCGGTGAGCGATTCGGGGATGACCGACCATCCGAACGATGTCGTTGCCGGTTCGGCTGGCATTTCGGCGACGCCGAATGGTGCCGTTTCGTCATGAGACGCGATCACTCGCTGGTAGTGATTGATGCCAGCGAAGTCGGTGGGTGTGGAGATGATCTCAAGATCGCCCTCCTGCACTACATCGCTCAGCCCCCGGCTGCCCAGGGTGTCCCACACGGCATCCGAGTAAGCACCAAGGTAGACGGGGTCAAGGAAGACGCGGTTGCTCGAGGCGTCAAGGCGTACGACTGCTGCCGCGTCATCCGGCGAATCGCTCGCGGGAATGATGTCGGTCACGATATTGGTGATGCCGACGGATGCGCTGGGCATCGCCACTCTGATCCCAGCGACTGCGAGCCCATGGGCGAGGTTGAGGTGGTGCGCGGCGTGAATCGCAGCCCGATAGTCGGTGCGGCCGGGAGCGTGCGCGCCATTTCCGTAGCCGAGGAAGGCACTGCACCATGGCTCATTGAGCGTCAACCAGTCAGTAGCAAGGTCGCCAAGCGCTTCGACAGTTCTTGTAGCAAACTCTGCGAAGCGGTACGCGGTGCTACGTACAGGCCAGCCGCCCTCATCCTCGAGAGGCTGAGGCAGGTCCCAGTGGTAAAGAGTAACTAGCGCTCGGATGCCGCGTTCCGCAAGCCCGTTCAGAACGTCGCGGTAGAACGCGACGGCGATTTCATTCAACTCACCGCATCCGCTTGGCTGGAGGCGTGACCACGAAACGGAGAGCCGATAGTCGGTAACGCCGAGACTCTTCAATAGGTCGAGGTCTGCTTGCCAACGGTGGTAGTGGTCACACGCAATGTCACCCGTATCCCCATGCAAACTGAGGCCTGGCGTGTGCGAGAAGGTGTCCCAGATGCTCGGTCCACGACCGCCTTCGAATGCAGCGCCCTCGATTTGGTATGCCGCTGTCGCGAGCCCCCATCGGAAGTCTGTTGGGAAGGTGCCGAGGGTCTCGAGGGAAGGCTCAGCCGTGAGCCGTGCGGAGGGAGAGGTCTCGGTCATCGGTGATCGCATTCGGGTTGACGGTTCAGTGACTCTGGCTTATTTCAATACTTACTATAACCAGTGTCAAAACTATGTCAAGAGCAATTTCGGATGAAGTGCGACGAATTGATTACCTCCAGAGCAACTAACCTTCCCCGCGCGCACGCCTGCATGACGCAAGCATGCACTGCAGCTATCGCGTCGCCACCCGAAAAGTTGTTGCACGCCCGTGGCCCGACGTTGAGCCCAGTCATCAATTACCGCTGGCGTTGGGAACGTGACTGATTCGTCCACGGCTCAGGAGTCACTTGGCCCTGAGTTAATTTCTGGATGCTGTCGTCACCACGAGCCGAAGCTTGACTCAGAGCATCCGCAATTTGGCTACCCGCCGCATGGCCAAGAAAGACCACTTCACGGTCACTAGAAATGGTGGATGCCGCCCCAACCACGCTCCCCTGAAGCAGTCTGCCTGCAGCGCTCAGGCCGGACATGAGCGAGTGAGAGATAACCGAGTGGTGGGCACCCCCTGATGGCCCCAGCAACGAACGTCACGGAAATTCAGGAAATCCTCAAAGATCCGTGCGGCGATGCCCTAGTAGTCAGGGTTGGCATTGCTGCAAGACGAGGTTTTCCTGAGTTTCCGAAGGGTGCAGGCAGCGAACGGCTGAACACGAGGCACTGCTCAAGCTGAGGAAATTGGCAGAACGGCAACAGCACGCACGCGGGGTGCGGACGTCAACGACTATGCGCAGGTGCGTGAGTAAGCTCAAATCCACCGGCAGCACGCACGCTGCCGCACACCGCGAGCAGCAGGAGGAGTCAGCGCCATGAGCGTCATCCTCGAAATGCTCGGAATGCTTATTGGCGCCACTGTCTTTGGGCAGCCGGTCAACGACAGAGGGCGCGACCGTCGCCTCTTGGCCGAAAATAAAGTGCGCTGCGCGATAAGGGCGGCGGATGCTCGCGTTCTCAACATCGGCACCGAGTGGAGCATCGGTGTGTGCGAAATCACCAACCGTCACCTGAAGTTCGTCCCCAGCATCGGAATCGTGGGAGATCGGGACATTCCCGTGTACGAACTTCAGCCCTCTCCAGACGGGCCAAGCTTCGGAGTTACTGTGCCGTGGGGCACGTCCGCACACTTTGTCATTTCTACGCAAGGTGGAGACTTGGCGTGGGCTTTTCCGGAATACATTACCGACGACATACTCAACCTTCTCCTGCCTGACGCTGAAATAACCGGGCAACACAGCGACTAGTGGTCGGCACCATGGCTGATGCCGTATGCGAAAATTCGAAGGTGACTGACAACGAGGCAGAGCCGACCGTCGACTCGCTTGCCGACGACGAAACGCGCATCCCGTGGCTCACGATCGCGATAGTCACTCAAGCGATTGCTGTCGCGTGGAGCCTCGTGCCCGGTGCGGCGTCAGGAGCTTCCCTCGTCGCTGCGAGCATCTTCAATCTCGGCCTTCTGTTACTGCTCAAGCGAGGACAAACCTGGGCGAGCAAAGCGTTTCTCACACTCAGCATCTGGGGACTCGTCGTCCGGGGGCTCGGAGTTTTTGTGATGCGCTATCTGCCGAACGATGACTTTCAGATCGACTGGGCAAATATCTGTCTTACCGTGATTGCCGTTTATGCGGTGCTCAAAGTTCCGCCGCGCCCCCACGCTGCACCCGAGTAGCCGCACGCCGCACGCCGCACGCCGCGCGAAAACTACGGCGTCGCCACCTCGAAGGTGTTGCACGCCTGGGGGCCACCATTGAGTCCGGTCGTAAACCACTGCTGACGTTTGTCGCTTGACCCATGCGTCCACGTCTCTGGAGTTACCTGGCCCTGAGTTGACTCTTGGATGCGGTCGTCGCCAACAGCCGAAGCTGCACTCAGAGCATCTGCAATTTGGGCGTCCGTCACAGGGTCAAGAAAGACCACCCCGTCGTCGTTAGTGATCGTGGATGCCGCACCCACCCAGGCGCCCGCGAAACAGTCCGCCTGCAGCTCAAGCCGCACCGAATCCGAGGACGGGCCCGTGTTCTGACGGTCGAGGCCATCCATGATTCCGGTGGAGTTCTGAATGTGGTGCCCCCACTCATGCGCAATGACATACATCTCGGCGAGTGGCCCACCCGTGGAACCAAAGCGGCTGCGCAGGTCATCGTAGAAAGCAGTATCAACGTAGATGGTCTCATCTGGTGGGCAATAGAACGGACCACTCGCGCTCGTTGCACCGCCGCATCCGGTGTTCACTTGACCGGTGAAGAGCACGACGTTAGTGGTGCGGTACCCGTCGATCTGCCCCTCCCAGTAGGTATCGAGCGAATCTGCCGCTCCGGCGATGCGGCAATCGATGCTGCTGTTCGCCGCTTCAGCCGTTGTGCATTCGGAAAGTGGCTGTCCTGGTTGCTCTTGTCCACCGGTCGTTCCGCCGCTCACAAGCCCTGTTAGATCAACGCCGAGTAACTGAGACGCAATAATCAGGCCAATAACAAGCAAACTGCCGCCGCCACCTACGGCAATTCCGGTGTTGCGCCCGCGTCGCGAAACCTTGTTTGGGTTGATGCGGGCGTCGTCGTTGAACGTCATAGAGAGAATTTACTACCAGCCGCGACGTCGTATCCTGAGTTTTTGCAGGTAACGTCAGAGAATGCCCCTCAGCCGCTCCGGACTCCTGTGGGGGCTAGTGGGAGTGATCGCGTTCTCGTTCACTCTCCCCTTCACCCGCGTGGCCGTTGGCGGCCTATCCCCCCTACTTATCGGGTCTGGCCGAGCGGTGATCGCTGCCCTCCTAGCCATTGCCGCGCTCGCCATCACCCATCAGCGGCTGCCAACAGGGCGGCAGTGGGTCCGCTTGCTTGCCGTCGCCGGCGGCATTGTTGTCGGCTTCCCTTTGCTCACGTCGTATGCCTTGGTCACGGCACCTGCGAGCCACGGGGCGGTCGTCATTGCGCTGTTGCCCGCCGCTACAGCGGTGCTGGCGGTTATTCGTGTGGGAGAGCGACCGCCACTGTCCTTCTGGATGCTTGCCGCAATCGGCGCCGTGGCCGCTCTTGGATTCGCCTCGATTCAGGGTGGCGTGTTCGGTCAACTCGGGCTTTCTGATCTACTCCTCTTCGGCGCGGTCGTTGCAGCAGCAATTGGGTACGCCGAAGGCGGCCTCCTCGCGCGTGAACTCGGTGCCTGGCAGACGGTGTCTTGGGCGCTTGTCGTCGCGGCGCCATTTATGATTCCCCTCGCGGTATTCTCAGCAATCCAAGAGCCGCCGACTGCCGAGCCAATCGAGTGGGCCGCGTTTGGATATCTGGCCGTAGTGAGCATGTTTCTCGGCTTCTTCGCTTGGTACCACGGGCTCGCCATTGGGCCAATGGCGCAAGTCAGCCAAGTGCAACTCGTACAACCGGTGTTGAGCATCACCTGGGCAGCCCTGATCCTGGGGGAAGAACTCACCATTCCAACAGTCATCGGAGGAGCTATCGTAATTCTCTGCGCCGGAGTCGCGGTTCGCATCCGTCTTGATCGGAGTGCCCTGCTAACCTCTGCTCGTGACTCACGGCGCTGACGACGATCCACGAGCAAAGCACTTTGCTGCCCTGCTTGCTGCCGCGCAGGCCGGAGCCGGATGGGGCTCCACGACCCTCTGGATCGAGTATTCGCCAGCCGTGACAGCCTTCCTCACCGCGCGCGGCTCGCGCGAACCAGAAGACCTCACTAGCGAGGTGTTTCTTGACGTATTCGAGCGGTTGCCGCAGTTCATTGGCAACGAATCGCAATTCCGTTCTTTCGTATTTTCGGTTGCGTATCGACGTCTCGTCGATGAATTTCGAAAACGTGCGCGGCGAGGAGAGAGTGTGGAGTGGAACGCGGACCACGACTCGAATAGCGCACCCAGTGCGGAGGAAGAAGTGCTTAGCCGCTTGCAAGACGAGACGACACTCTCACTGCTCAACTCGCTCCCCACGGATCAGCGCGATGTGATGGTGTTGCGCATAGTCGCGGACCTGACAGTGGCCCAGATTGCCACTGTGATCGGCAAACGCCCCGGGGCTGTCAAAGCACTGCAACGACGCGCTCTTGAACGATTGAGAAAGAAAGTTTCCCCTACCCGTATCCCTGCGAGGCTCTCGAGCGATGGCGTGAAGTGAGATGAGAAACAAACGAATTTCCGACAGGGTCGCGCAGGCGGTTCTGTCTGGACGCGCGCCGGAATCGCGGTCCGATCTGACATCGCTCGCAAACTCGATCGCCGAGTTTCGCGAAGCGGCCTACGAATCGACTGCCCGGCCGTCTGAAGAGTTGATGGTGCGGCTAGGCCTCACCAAAGCTCCGTCTGGATCATCTCACCATGATTCGCTACTGATAATCGGGGCGAGTAAGAGGGGGAGAACAATGTTTTCATGGATTGCAGGCTTGGGGATAGCCTCGAAAATCGCGCTCGGCGCGACAGTGGCAGTTGCCGCAACGGCGGGGGCCGGAGCGGGAGGAATTCTGCCAAGCGGAGCGCAAGACGCGTTTGACTCAGTGATATCCACAGTTGTCAGTGAAACCAACGACGGTGACGAATCGACCGAAGATTCCACCACGACACCAGAGTCTGAACCGGCGGAAGAAACCGAAGTGACTGAAGAAGTCGAGGGGCCTGAAGAAGCCGAAGCGACTGAGCACCCCGATAACTTCGGTGGATGGGTCTCCGAGCGCGCTCAGGATCTAGACAAGGTCGGCCGCACTTTCGGCGCTGAGACGTCCGAGGCAGCACACGAAAAGAGTAAGAAGTCCGAATCCGATTCACCCAGCGGCGATCACAACGAGTCAGAAGAGGCTGACAGTGACAGCGGCGAGGGTGGAAGCCACGGCAAGTCGGAAAACAAGCAGGGCGGCAAGTCGAAACCGTAGCCGCGCTTGCAGGGATCGAGTGGATGCCGTCGCGTACAGACTCCAGCCAGAAGTAGTCGACGACTTTTAGTTCAGAGCCGGGCTCTATGGCATCCGCTCCTCCGCTAACCTTGAGGTATGACCTTCATCTCCGTAATCACCGTTCTCGGCAAGGCAGTGCTCGTCGCGATGGGTGCGATCGTTGCACTCACGGGCATCATTCTGCTCGTGAACCTAGCCGCTCCGAGCCTGCTCGCCGGCTTCACGCACTAGACACTTCACGTCTTCGGGCGCGCTAGCTGAGCGACTCCCACATCTCAGCGATTCTTCGGTCAACTCCGCCTCAGGAGTTCTAGGCTTACAGCCAACCCAAGGAGAACGTCATGCGAGAATCCAGAGACGTAGTCAGGCAGATAACGGTTGCCGCGAGCGCGACCTTTGCCCTCATCGGAGCATTCGTAGGTTCGGGTGCTGCAGGTGGAACCCCGATTCAGGATGCTGCGGGCGGTGCGCTCAGCGCGGACGCCACAGTCATCGCTCCCGCCGGCTCAGCATTCGGCATCTGGAGCATCATCTATTTAGGACTCGTCGCCTACGCCGTCTGGCAAATGCTGCCCAAACAGACGACCGCAGAATTGCATCGCCGCGTTGGTTACTGGGTCGCCGCATCCCTCGTGCTCAATGCCGCCTGGATTCTCTCTATCCAGTACGGACTACTCGCCCTCAGCGTTCCCGTGATCATCCTGCTGTTGATTGTTCTCATTCAGGCGTACTTGATCACCGTCAAACTGCCAGCTGCCGGCGCTATCGATGCGATCATCACTGACGGCACGATTGGCCTCTACCTCGGCTGGGTGTGTGTCGCGACTGCAGCCAACATCACCGCGTGGCTGGTCGCTATCGGGTTCACTGGCTTCGGCATCCCCGAAGATGTGTGGGGCGTTGCGATCGTTTTCGTCGCCGGTGCCGTGGGCATCGCGCTTGCCGCGCGTGGTCGGGCACACTTTTCGCCAGCCCTCTCGCTGAGCTGGGGCCTTGCCTGGGTGGCCGTTGGCCGCCTCACGGGAGACCTCATCTCGGGCCCCACCGCCACCGCCGCGATCGTGGCTGTTGTTGCAGTGCTCGCGAGTGCCGCCGTTTTCACCATCGCCCGACTGCGCACTGAACAGACCGCATAGTGAACGACAGTCGCGCCTCACGCAAACGCTGGTTAGGGCTCCTCTTCATCAGCATCGCGGTCGCGCTGATTATCGTCGACTCCACGATCGTCAACGTCGCCATCCCTTCCGTTGTTGAAGATCTCGACCTGAACTCAACACAGGTGCAGTGGGTTCAGGAAAGCTACACTCTCGTCTTCGCTGCGCTGCTCCTCGTATTTGGTACCCTTGCGGACCGCTACGGCCGCCGCCGCGTTTTGCTTATCGGTGTCGCGATCTTCGCGCTCTCCTCCATCCTCGCCGCTACTGCTGCGACTGGCGAGCTACTCATCGCATCGCGCCTGGTGCAAGGCGTCGGTGGAGCAATGATCCTGCCAGCCTCCCTCTCCACTATCAATGCAACCTTCCGCGGGCGTGAACGCGCCATCGCCTTTGCCGTCTGGGGTTCCACGATTGGGGGAATGGCGGCAGTTGGCCCCCTGCTCGGCGGCTGGCTCACCACCTACTATTCTTGGCGCTGGGCTTTTGGAATCAACGTTCCTCTCGGCGTGATCATCGTCATCGGCGTCCTCATTTTCACTATCGAATCTAAGGAGGCATCAGCACAGCGGCGAGTGGATGTTGTCGGCGCCGCGCTCTCCGTCGTGCTGTTCGCGTCGCTCGTTTTCGCTCTCATCGAAGGCCGTAGCTACGGCTGGTTCTTCAGCGACACACCACCCGATTTTTGGACGCTAGATATCTCGCCCATCCCGTTTGCGTTCGCCCTTGCCGTGATTTCGGGCATCATTTTCGTACGCTGGGGTTTTGCGCGCGAACGGGCAGGCAAGTCCACGATGCTGGCCTTCGGTCTGCTGCGAATTGCTTCCTTCCGCAATGGAAACATTGCCGCGATGATCGTCTCGCTTGGCGAGTTCGGCATCATCCTGTCACTGCCGCTGTGGCTGCAGAATGTGCTCGGATATGACGCACTGCAGACCGGTTTCGTGATCCTCGCACTTGCTATCGGTTCGTTCGTCGCGAGTGGATTCGCGGGAGCCTTCGGCAACAAAGTCACCCCCGTCACTATTGTGCGTTTCGGTATCGGCGCCGAAATCGTTGGCGTACTCATCGTCGCGTTCGGTCTCAGTCCGGATGCCGCCTGGTGGCAGATCGCCCCCGGCCTCTTCGTTTATGGTTTCGGTGTCGGCCTCGCCACCGCCCAACTCACCAGCGTTGTGCTCAAGGATGTTCCCCTCAGCCAGTCCGGCCAAGGATCAGGAACCCAGAGCACTGCACGCCAAATCGGTTCAGCCCTCGGTATTGCCATCCTCGGCACGGTTCTCTTCGCGAGCCTCGGCTCCGGCCTCGATGCCAAGCTCGCCGACCGCGCCGAGATCCCCACCGAAACCCGAACCCAAATCGTGAACCTCGTTGTCGACTCCGCCGGCACCGGCATTAGTGCCCTCGATGCTCAGTCTCCGGATGTCGCAGCCGACGCCCGCCAAGCCTTCACCGACTCGACACGGTATGCCGCCTTCGCGGCTGCCGGTTTTCTGGCGATCGGATTCCTCGCCAGCCTCCGTCTCGACGGCTCACGCCGCGGCGATGACGACACCGAGGGCTCGGGTTCTCGCCCCGGCGAAAGCCAATCCGCAGAGTCATCCGACAGTCCAGTGCACGAATAGCGCGACGCAAAGCGGCAATGCCGCAACGCCGCAAAAAGCCTGCCGCCCCACACAGCGTGGGGCGGCAGGCTTTTTTGAGCAGCGCTGCTAGCGGCGCTTCTTCTGCTTCAGATCCTTCTCATGTACGGGCTCTTCGCCAGAAGCGCGACGCTCGGCGTAGTAGTCGCGAGCCTCATTCTGACGAACAGCCTCAGCACCTGACGCGATCGGCGCACGCACCAACTCGTCGGTCAGGCCGAACGCGGCCACGAGATCCAGTGCCTGCGGGCGCAAACGCGGCAGCAGGCGATCATCGATGTAGTCGGTGATGGCCTGAGCGCGGTTCGTGGAAATGCGACCGTGCATGAGGTACCAGGCGAGGTTCTTCTCGATGAGTGAGAAGCCGAAGAGGTCACGCAGCCAGGTCATGACCTGAGCAGTGTCTTTGTCTTCGATCTTCTCGAGGGCTCGAGTGAACGCCTCCCACTGGAGCAGTTCAGCATGGGCGTAGGCCGTCAGGATGAGCTGATTCTGGTGACTGTTGAAGAGAGCGGCGGCCTCAGCCTGCGGAAGTTTGGTTGCCGCGCGCAGCTTGCCCGCGACATCCGCCACCATCGTTTCAACACGGTCGGTGAGCAGCTGACGCTGCGAATCGGTATCGCGCACGTAACCGATCGAGCGAGCGGTTGAGCCAAAGTCCACGACGTTCTGCGCGAAGCGGCGAAGACCCGAGCGATTGACGGCAGCCTCGTTGACCTGATCCACCACGAAATGGGCCATGGCACCAGCATCCGCGCCAGCAAACTTGCGGGAGTAGTCGGTGAGCAGTCGTTTGGCGACCAACTGAAGCAGCACGTTGTTGTCGCCCTCGAAGGTGGCGTACACATCCATGTCAGCGCGCATCTGGGTGAGCCGGTTCTCGGCCATGAAGCCAGACCCGCCACAGGCCTCGCGAGCCTCTTGCAGCGTGTCGAGCGCAGCCCACGTGCTGAGGGGCTTGAGCGCTGCGGCGATAGTTTCGAGATCTTGGCGGTCAGACTCGCTATCGGTGCGGCCCGAGAACACTCCATCGAACTTCTCGAGGAACTCCTCATGCGCAAACGACATTGCATAGGTCTGAGCCAACCGCGGCAAAAGGCGCCGTTGGTGACGCTGGTAGTCCAGAATCACTTCTTCGTTCGTGTTGCTGGATGCCGTGAACTGTCGACGCTCCGAGCCGTACTTGATCGCGATCGTGAGGGCCAGTTTGCTCGCAAGCACTGCGGCACCATCGAGCGAAACGCGGCCCTGAACGAGCGTTCCGAGCATCGTGAAGAAGCGACGGCCTGGGCTGTCAATGTCGGAGGTGTAGTCGCCGTTCTCGTCAACGTTGCCGTAGCGGTTGAGCAGGTTGATGCGGGGAACACGAACGTGGTCGAACGCGAGTCGGCCGTTGTCGATACCGTTCAGACCACCCTTGAGGCCATCATCTTCACCCGAAATACCGGGGAGGAAACCGTTGTCGTCGCGCAGCGGAACGTAGAACGCGTGCACGCCGTGGTTGACATCCTTGGTGATGAGCTGAGCGAAGACCGTAGCCGCTTTGCCGTGAAGCGCAGCGTTGCCCAGGTAGTCCTTCCACGCCGCGCGGAACGGGGTGTTGATGACGAACTCATCGGTGTCGGGGTCGTAGGTCGCAGTGGTGGCGATGCTCGCGACATCCGATCCGTGACCGATCTCGGTCATCGCAAAGGCACCGGGCGTCGTCAAGTTCATGATGTCTGGGAGCCACTTGTCGTGGTGTTCCTTGGTGCCGAGGTGGAGAACTGCGGCCCCGAAAAGGCCCCACTGAACGCCAGACTTGATCTGCAGCGAAGGGTCAGCAAGCACTACCTCTTCGAAGGCGGCAATGTTTCCACCGTGGTCGTCGTTGCCACCGAGCTCTGCCGGAAAAGCGCGCTGGATGGCGCCGTTGTCGACGAGGATCGACATTTGGCTCAGCACACGCTCGCGGTGGTCGGCCATCGAGAGTCCGTTGACCTGATGCAACTCAGGGTTAGTCATGAGCGCGCGCGACTCTTTGCGCGCCTTCGCCCACTTTCCGAGCAAATATTCGCCCAACCATTCAACGTTGATGGCGGGAACCTCGGAGGAGGTTTCGGAAGATGTGGTGGCATCGTCGGGCGCAGCGATGGGGTGGCTCGGCGCCGTATCGGCGGCCGTGTTGTGAACCTGGGTCATGGCTATCTCGATTCCTAAAGTTCGGTAATTACACGCTACGACCGGTGTGCGTTGGCGCAAAGTGGGTCGTGCATCGTCAACGAAGCGGATGCCGCACCCGCCGCATCCCTTTGTAAGAAACCGCAAAACAGCTGCGGTTGCGTTGTGGGAATCATTGTTCAGGTGACGTTGTTGGCCTCCGTGAAAGGATGTAACTATGTCGACTATCACTCTCACCTCAGAAGACTTTGGCCAGACGGTCACCAAAGAAGGAATCACGCTCGTAGATTTTTGGGCCGAATGGTGCGGCCCCTGTAAGCAATTCGGGCCCATCTTTGAGACCGCAAGCGAAACCCACCCCGACATCACGTTCGGAAAAGTAGATACCGAAGCCCAGCAGGAACTTGCTGGCGCGGCAGGAATCACCTCGATCCCTACCCTCATGGCATTTCGTGACGGCGTGCTTGTGTTCTCCCAGCCCGGCGCACTTCCTGCCCCCGCCCTCGAGCAGGTCATCGAGGGTGTCAAGAACCTCGACATGGTTGAGGTTCACAAGCAGGTTGCTGAGCAGCAGGCTGCAGCAGAAGCTGGCGAAGCGCCAGCAACCCCTGCTAGCTAGTTAGCTGACAGACAAGCAACTCCCGCAGACCACAAAGGGCCCGCCGACGAATTCGTCGGCGGGCCCTTTTCTGTGCGCTCTCTGCTTGCTCGCGCGGCGAGGAATTACTTCAGCGCGGCAGCGATTGCCTCCACAAAGCTGTCAATACCCCACGGCAGCGAGAGTGCCGTGGGCGGCGAGACCGAGGCGACGAGCGATGCGCCGTTGACGGCGACGAGTCCACCATTGGCAACGGCGGGGATGCTCTGCGCGTAGGGCTGGGCGGCGAAAGCGTCGCCCACTTCTTGAGTCTCGGCGTAGGCGATGAGCAGATCGCTGTCCAACTCATCGAGCTTCTCGTAGCTGAGCGTGTAGAAGAACGTGGAGTCACCGTTGGAGAGAGCGTCGACGGCGGGGGCATTCTTTAGGCCGAGGTCGAGGAGGAACTCGACCCGCGGGTCGGCGGGCTTGTAGACGTAGAAGGTTCCGCCTACGTCGAAGGTTGCCGCAACGGTCTTGCCTTCGAACTCAGGATGCTCGGCTGCCTTCTCGGCGACGAGAGCGTCGATGTTGGTGAGAACCTCATCCGCTGCAGCTGTCTTTCCCAGAGCGGTTCCCGTGGTGCTGATCACGTCACGCCACGGGGTCGACCACGGCAGTTCGGGGTAAGCGACAACCGGCGCGATCTCGCTGAGCAGGTCGTACTGTTCCTCGGTGATTCCCGAGTACGTTGCGAGGATCAGATCGGGGGCAGCTTCGGCAATCTGTTCGTAGGCGGGAGCATCCGTGGTGGCGGGGAAGATCAGTGGGGTCTCTGCTCCCAGCTCGGTGAGAGCATCCGCCGCCCACGGCAGAACGCCGTTCTCGTCGCCACCGTAGTTCTGCGCCTCCATACCGACGGGTACGACACCAAGCGCGAGCACAGCGTCACCACTTCCCCAACCCAGAGTGAGAACACGCTGCGGTTCGCTCTCGATGACGGTTTCGCCGAAAGCGTGTTCGATCGTGACGGGGAAAGTATCGGATGCTGCGGGGGCACCGGAGTCGCCTTCGGGGGTTGAGGCGGCGCAACCACTCAGCGCGATGAGGGCAGCGGTGGCCGCAGCGAAGGCGGCGAGGCGTGGACGGCGTGACATTGATCTCCTAGGCAAGACGTGGGTTGAAAACACTCGTGCAGCCGTTTCCGGCGCTTAGTAAGGATAGGCTTGCCTTATCCAATTGCGCAAGACGGGACCGTCGCAATGAGCGAAGCAACGGCGAACCGATGCGCTGCAATGCGATCCGGCTAGGCCCGACCGACAGGAATCACCATCGGCGAGTGCGACACCGGGTCGGCAATGATTTGCGCCTCGAGCCCAAATGCTTGGCGCATCCGCTCGGCGGTCACGACTTCGTCGGGCGACCCCTCGGCGAGAATTTGCCCCTCGCCCATCAGCACCATGTGATCGGCATAGCGCGCGGCCAGATTCAGTTCGTGCAGGACCATCACGATCGTCGTTCCGCGTTCACGGTTGAGGCCTGCAAGCACATCAAGCGCATCAAGCTGGTGGCGCACATCCAGGAAAGTGGTGGGTTCGTCGAGCAACAGAATGTCGGGATCTTGGCTCAACGCCATCGCAATCCAGACGCGCTGGCGCTGTCCTCCCGAGAGTTCCTCGATGCGCCGCGACGCCAACTGGGCTGTGTCGGTTGCGGTCAACGCCTGCTCGACTGCCACTTCATCCGCAGCCGACCATTGCTGAAACCAGCCCTGATGCGGGTAACGCCCGCGCGCCACTAGGTCACGAACGGTGATGCCTTCCGGTGCGATCGGCGACTGCGGCAGAATTCCTACAACACGAGCGACCTCCTTCGACGGCACCGAGTGGATGTCTCGCCCGTCGAGCAATACGCGCCCCGATGCCGGTCGCAGCAGTCGTGACAGTCCGCGCAGCAGTGTCGACTTGCCACACGCATTGGCACCGACAATCACGGTCACCATCCCGTCTGGAATCGCCAAGCTCACGTTCGACACAATGTCGCGCCCGCCATAGTTCAGAGTCACATTGTCGGCGCGAAGTTCGTGTGCAGGCCGCTTCGAATCAGAATCGCCGGGTTGGAGGTGAGCGTGGTCAGGGGCGTCTGCGTTGGTCACGATGTACGTCCTTCACGGTTGGTAGTGGAGATAAGCCACAGCAGGTAAGGGGCACCGATGAGACCGGTGACGATACCGGCCGGCACTTGGGTTCCGGTAGCAAAGGCATGTTGCGCGACAAAGTCAGCACCGAGGACAAGTACCACGGCCACGAGGGCACTCGGCACGAGGGCGAGAGTGCCGCCGCCGATCATCCGTCGGGCGATGGGGGCCGAGACG
Organism: Rhodoglobus sp.; assembly: GCF_053580035.1. NCBI lineage: Bacteria > Bacillati > Actinomycetota > Actinomycetes > Micrococcales > Microbacteriaceae > Rhodoglobus > Rhodoglobus sp. The sequence continues at coordinate 1,262,076 of NZ_JBMDVL010000001.1, forward strand.
AACGCGACAAACGCGAGCGGCCCTACTAGAGCGGTGGCGATCGCGACGAGGGCAACGGCAACGATGATGAGCGCGAGCCGCGATCGCTGCACTGAGACACCAAGGCTTGCAGCAAGATCATCGCCGAGCTGTAACATCCGGAGCTTCGATGCAAGCCCAGCGACGGCGGGCAACAGCACAACGAGACTGACGGCCATGATGACGATGTCGCCCCAGCTTGCACCGCCGAGCCCACCCACCATCCACACGAGAGCTTGCTGCGCGTCGCGCACGTCGCCGCGGGTGATGAGGTATCCGAGCACCGCCTGGGCCATGAAGGCAATGCCAACGCCGATGAGAACGAAGCGCATGCCGTTCATACCGGAGCGCCACGACAAGAGGTAGATGGCGAATGCCACGACGAGGGCCCCAACCAGGGCCGACATCGAGACTGCTAGGCCGGTTGCCCCGAATACGAGCAGGCTCAACACGGCGGCGACGCTCGCCCCGCCGCTGATACCGATGATGTCAGGGCTGGCGAGGGCGTTGCGGAGCAGGCTCTGAAAGAGTGCACCGGCAAGCCCGAAGGCGACACCCACGAGAATGGCCAGTACCACTCGCGGCAGACGCAGCTTGACGACGATGAAGCGATCGGACGTCGTGCCGCCACCGAAGAGAGTGGCCAGGAGGTCTGGCAGCGAGAGCGTATATGCCCCAACCGCAATACTCACAAGGGTAAGCGCGACGGCGACGAGGGCTAGGCCGATGACGATGCGCAGGGTGCGCGGCGGCATTAGCTCTAGGGCAATCGGGGAGCGGACTTTCAGCACGCCGCTCATAGCCCAGCCAACTTCACGCGGCGCACAAGCGCGATCATTACGGGAGCCCCGATCACGGCAACTACCAAGCCGGCTTCAAGCTCAGCGGGAGCAACGATGAGGCGACCCACGATGTCTGCGATAAGCAACAGTGCAGGCCCGAGAACGGCGGAGACCGCAATGATCCACCGGTAGTCGGGGCCCGTGAATGGGCGCACGACATGAGGCACAACGAGCCCGACGAAAACGATAGGCCCGGCAAGAGCGGTTGCAGATCCGCAAAGCAAGACGACCGCTCCTGCCGCGATGGCGCGCGACAGATAGATGCGCTGACCGAGGCCGCGGGCCAGGTCATCTCCGAGGGCAACGAGGTTGAGCATCCGCCCCGAAATTGCGGCGAGAATGAGCCCTCCGATGACAAAGCCAATCGTGAGGCGCACGGCTTCGAGGTCGCGGCTGGCAAGCGACCCGACCGACCAGAACCGAAAGGTGTTGAGAGTGTCGGTATCGGAAATGAGGATGAGCGAGATCACGGAGGTTATGCCAGCGGTGACGGCGGTTCCCGCGAGCACAAGCTTTACCGGGGTTGCGCCCTCTCGGCCCAAGGAGCCAATCGCGTAAACAGTGCTCGCGGCAATTGCTGCGCCGGCGAACGCAAACCAGATATACCCGGTGGGGTTTCTGATTGACAGCACGCTGATCGCAAAAACGACGGCGAGTGAGGCGCCCGCGTTGACGCCGAGGAGGCCTGGGTCGGCGAGCGGGTTGCGGGTCACCCCCTGCATGACCGCTCCGGCGACTCCGAGCGAGAGCCCGGCGAGCAGGCCGACGATGGTCCGCGGCAATCGCAATTCACGAATCACGAGCTGGTCGTTGTTGCCAACCTCAGGATCGAAGAGCGCTTGCCAAATTTGGGAGAACTCGACACCGCGAGCGCCAAGCGCGAGACTCAGCACGAGCACAATTGCGAGTAGCCCCACGGCTGCGCCGAGGGTGATCCAACGCTGGGGGCGGAGGCTCAGCGTCGTGCGCGGAGCCGAAACGGTCTGTGTCATGTCGGGTGCGGGTGTAGTGGTGTGGGTTACTGCGCTTCGGACTTGCCAAGACGCCAGTACCCCATGAACGCGACCTGCTTGCGGTCAACACCGGTCTCGCTCACAAGAAAACGGCGCAGCAGTTTGATGACGCACGCTTCGGCGGCAAGCCAAGCATAGAAGTGCTTTCCGGATGCTTCGCCCGGCGAATCCCAGAGCAGTTCCGTATCGACGTCGATATCACCGAGTGGTTGCGAGGCTGGCGTGAGTGCGGGCAACACGAGTGAGGCGTTGGCTTGCGTCCACGCCCGGACGGCGGGGTCGAGCGCTGAGCCTGCGGCCTGCTCTCCCCGCGGAAGCCAGGTGACGTGGCAATTGCTCGGCAGATTCAGTGGTGGCCGGTCTGCGGCATCCGGAATCTCGATGAAGGCGTGGGCCTCAACGCTGGGGTCGAGGCGCTCGAGGATGCTGCAGATGGCAGGCGCGGACGTTTCGTCTCCGGCGAGGAGCACGGTGCGGGCGGGGCCGGGATGCCAGTCGATGCCGATCCTTGATTGGATGCTCGCCGCGTCGGGCCCGACGATGATGACTTCGTCGCCCACCGCTGCGTTCGCTAGCCACTGCCCAGCGGGGCCGTTGGCACCGTGGAAGACCATGTCGACATCGATCTCACGGAGCGCGGGTCGCACAGCACGAATCGTGTAGGTGCGGAACGGGTTGCGGGCCTCATCAGGAAGCGCACGCCAACGGGCGTACCACGTGCCCTCGGCGATGGTCTGCGCATCGTTGGCACCGATGTCGCTCAGGCCGATGCCCGGAAGCGGGAAGACGATCTTGATTCGCTGGTCGAAACCGTCAGTTCCGAAGGTCTCAAACTCAGTGCCAGTGAAGGTGACGCGCCTAAAGCGAGGCGAAAGTTCACGGATGCTTTCCACTCGTGCAGCGAAGGGTCGATAGCCCGGGCGGGCGTCCTTCGCAATGTCACGTTCTAAGGTAAGCATTGCCTAAGTATGGCACACCTAACCTCGGACGAAAAGGTTAGTGCTCGGGCGGTCCGTCATAGGGTGCATCGTCGTCCGAGTAGAACGGAATGTCGTTTTCGTCGCCGGGAACTGACACTGCCGGAGCTACCGATGGACGAGCAGCAGAGCGTGAAGCAGCAGGTCGTGACGGCGCAGGCCGAGAAGCAGCATGACGCGATTGACGAGCGGTCGCCGTAGCAGGCGCTGCCGCAAATGCTGGAGCCGCGTCATCCGTCGCAGTGCCACTAGGCGTCTCAACCGGCTCCCCCGAAACAACCGCGAGTACGGCAGCTCCATAGGTCTCGAGCTTTTTCTCGCCGACTCCGCTGATCTCCGAAAGCTCGGCCAACGACTCGGGTCTGGTCACGGCAATGCCGCGCAGCGTGGCATCCGCGAACACGACGTAGGCGGGCACGCCGTTATCGCGCGCAACCCCCGAACGCCACGTGCGCAGATTCTCGAACAGGTCGGTGGCAGAGTCGGGCAAATCGGTCATAACCTTGCGCTTCGCCGCACCGCCCGCTGCACCGGAACCGCGAGCCTTGCGAGGCGCTTCCTTGCGCAGTTTCACGGTGCGCCCGCCGCTCAGCACCGACGCGCTTTCGGGGGTGATCGCGAGCGTGCCGTACTCCCCCTGCACCGCTAACAACGATTGCGCGAGCAGCTGCCGCACTACCGAACGCCAGTCTTGCTCCGAGACATCCGAACCAATACCGAAGGTGGCCAGATCGTCGTGACGTTGCTGCGTAACCCGCGGCGTGGTCTTGCCGATGAGGATGTCGACCAGGTGCCCAGCCCCAAACTTTTGGTTGCGCTCGCGCTCCAGTCGCACGATGGTGGACATTAGCTTCTGGGCCGCGACCGTGCCATCCCACGACTCGGGCGGAGACAGGCACGTGTCGCAGTTGCCGCACGCCGTCGATTCTTGACCGAAGTAGCCGAGCAACTGCACGCGGCGGCACTCCACGGTTTCGCAGAGCGCGAGCATCGCATCGAGGTGCGCGCTCAAGTTGCGACGGTGGGCCAGGTCGCCACCCGACTGATCGATCATGCGGCGCTGCTGCATGACATCCTGCAAGCCGTAAGCGAGCCATGCCGTCGCAGGCAGTCCATCACGACCGGCACGACCTGTTTCTTGGTAGTAGCCCTCAACGCTCTTGGGCAGGTCGAGGTGCGCGACAAAACGCACGTCGGGCTTGTCGATGCCCATGCCGAACGCGATCGTGGCCACCATCACCATGCCCTCTTCGCGCAAGAAACGACTCTGGTTGCTTGCCCGAATCTTGGAGTCGAGACCCGCGTGATACGGCAGCGCCGGGATGCCGTTCTCGACCAGGAACTGCGCCGTCTTCTCGACCGAGGCCCGCGATAGGCAATACACAATTCCAGCGTCGCCCGAGTGCTCGGTGTTCAACAGGGTCAGCAACTGCTGCAACGGCTGCGCCTTCGCCTCAATGCGGTACTGGATGTTGGGCCGGTCAAAACTAGAAACGTACTGCGTTGCGTCAGTGAGCTTGAGTCGCTGGGCGATCTCTTTGCGAGTGGCTTCGGTCGCGGTCGCGGTCAGGGCAATTCGCGGAACATCAGGCCATAGGTCATGCAGCACGTCGAGCTGCAGGTAGTCGGGGCGAAAGTCGTGGCCCCACTGCGACACACAGTGCGCCTCGTCGATGGCGAAGAGCCCGATCTGACCCTGCTTGAGGAGTGACACAGTGGACGAGACGCGGAGGCGTTCGGGCGCGAGGTAGAGCAGATCCAACTCACCAGCCCGGTACGCGTTTTCGACGCGCGTGCGCTCGTCGGCGGACTGGGTGGAGTTGAGAAACTCCGCACGCGCGCCGACGGCTGCGAGAGCATCCACTTGGTCTTGCATCAATGCAATCAGGGGCGAAATGACAACGCCGGTGCCTTCGCGAACAAGCGCAGGAATTTGGTAGCACAGCGACTTGCCGCCACCGGTGGGCATGAGCACGAGGGCATCACGACCCTGCACGATGGTGTCGATGATTTCGCCTTGCTGCCCCCGGAACGAGTCGTAACCGAACGTGGACTCAAGAACAGACTGGGCAGACACCATGCCGAGAAGTCTAGGCGCAGCCACTACCATTGGCATGATTCGTCCCCATAGCGACAGGCACCATGTTCACCGTATTTCTCGGGCTTTCTAGCGCGCTCACGTTCGGTGCCGCTGACTTCTTCGGCGGTATGGCAGCCAAGCGAATTAGCCCGATTCTGGCTACTGCAGTGGGAGCCGTTGCGGGCCTTGCCGTGTTGCTCCTCATCTTCCCGTTCGTCTCGAACGTGTGGTCGACAGAGGCCGTGATCTACGGCGCCATCGCCGGCGTCAATAGCGCGGTGGCGATCGGTCTGCTCTATGCCTGCCTCGCGATCGGGCCCATGAGCATCCTGTCTCCTGTGACCGCGGTCATGTCGGCAATCGTGCCAGTGACCGTCGGTCTGCTGCGCGGAGAATCGCTCGGGGCGTTTGGTTTCGTCGCGATTCCTGTCGCGCTCATCGCCGTCGTGCTTGTGGGATTCGTTCCCGAAAAAGATGCCGTGCGACCGAGCACCAAAGCACTGCTCATGGCGGTTGGTGCGGGCACCGCCATTGGGATGTTTTTTGTGATTCTGGATGCCGCCCCCGACAACTCTGGCATCATCCCGGTTCTCGGCAACCGCGTCGTCAACGCGCTCGTCATGTTCACGCTGTTCTTTGTGATGGCGGCGTTGGCTAAGCGCCGCCGAGCCGGAGCGCCAGCTCCGGGCCGCTCGTCACTCTGGCGCCGCGGCATCTATTTCGCGATGGTCGGCGGCACTCTCGACGTAATCGCCAACATGGCGATCATCACGGGAGTTCGCATCGGCGACCTTTCGGTCATTGCCGTACTGACTGCGCTCTACCCGGCAGGCACTGTGCTGCTTGCGGCGATCGTGTTGCGCGAGCGAATCGCGCCCCTGCAATATGTCGGTATTGCGTTGGGTATCACCGCGAGCGTATTGCTTGTGGTGGGCGGCTAGAGCACTATCCCTTCGTCGAACCAGCGAGCAGTCCGCGCACGAAGTAGCGCTGCAGCGCAAAGAACACGATGAGCGGCACGAGGATCGAGATGAAGGCGCCTGCGGTAAGCAGGTTCCAGTCTTGACCGCGGCTACCGGTGATCTCTGCCAAGAGTTTCGTCATCGGCGCGACTCTTCCATCGGCAAACACGAGCGCCACGAGGAGGTCGTTCCAGACCCACAGGAACTGGAAGATCGCAAAGGAGGCGATCGCCGGCATGGTGAGCGGGAGAACGATGCGGAAGAAGACTTGACCGTGGCCCGCGCCATCCACTCTGGCTGCTTCAATCAGCTCGGAAGGAATCTCGGAGACGAAGTTGTGCAGTAGGAAGATCGCCAACGGCAGCGCAAAGATCGTGTGCGCAATCCACACCTGCGAATACGAGTTAGAGGCGTTGAGGCTCGAGAACAGCTCGATGTCGCCGATCGATAGCCCACGAGAGAAGAGACTCAGCAGCGGAACTAGCGCCATCTGCAGGGGAACGATCTGTAGTGCGAAGACTCCGATGAACATCCAGTTGCGACCAGGAAATTTTATCCAAGCGAATGCGTAGGCTGCCAGGCTCGCAATGACGAGCGGGAAAATCGTGGCTGGCAACGTGATGGCGATCGAGTTGATAAACGCGCCAGCAAGGTTCAGCGTGCTGTTTCCGGCCGCCAACACCTCGGTGTAGTTGTTGAGTGTGAAGCCAGGGTTTTGGAAGATCGTCCACCAGCCGTTACGCAGAATTTCCTCCGGCGGGCGCAGCGAGGAGACGAAGAGTCCGAACGTGGGAGTTGTCCACAGCACCGCGATCACGAGAGCCGCGATCGTGGCACCTCGGCTCGTGAGGCGCTTCTTGGTGCGCTTGGCTGCTCCCATTTTTTCGCCACGAGCCAGTTGCTTCTCGGTCTTCTTGCCGAGTGGAAGCTTCGCGGGCACTGTCGCGGTCATCGGATCTCCCTCTGCTTGGCAATCTGTCTCGCGTTATACACGACAATCGGCAGCACCATCACGAACAGCACGACCGCGAAGGCGGCAGACCTGCCCACCTCGAAGCCTTGCCACTGCGAGTACATTTCGTTGGCGATAACGCTGGTCTCGTTCGCTCCGGCAGTCATGGTGCGCACAATGTCGAAGACTTTCAGTGAGGCAATCGAGATCGTGGTGAGCACAACAACAAGGGAGCTGCGGATGCCCGGCACTGTCACATTGATGAAACTCTGCCACGCGTTCGTTCCGTCAAGCTCCGCGGCCTCCAGTTGCTCGGCGGGAACACCCTTGATCGCGGCCGACAGGATCACCATGGCGAAACCGGTCTGAATCCAAATCAGCACGACGATGAGAAAGAAAGTGTTCCATGGGGAATTCGAGATCCAGTCGACCGGTTGCCCGCCCATCCAGACCACAATCTGGTTGAGTAGCCCGATTTGCTCTTGGTCGGCCGGGCGCACCGCGTACACGAAGCGCCAGATGATGCTCGCGCCGACGAACGAGATGGCCATCGGCATGAAGACGAGCACTTTGAAGATCTTCTCGCCGCGCGACTTGTCGATGAAGACGGCATAGGCGAGACCGAAAATGGTCGAAACCGTGGGAACGATCAAGACCCACACGACCGTGTTAAGAACGGTGCGGATGCCGGTGTCTTGAGTGAAGATCCAGATGAAGTTTTCGAGGCCCACGAATCGCGTTCCGCGGCTATTCATGAAGGCCTGAATCGTGGTCTGGATGGTCGGGTAGATGAGGCCAATCGCGAGCAAGAAAAACGCCGGACTCATGAAGCCAATGAGCTGGAAGAGGTAGCCCGCGCCCTGCTTCGAGCGGTAATCGAGGATGAAGAAGAGCCCGCCGAAAACGGCTGCTGCTCCCGCCGCCCAGTACACAGACCCAAGGGCCAAGAAGATGAGTGTCGGGATCAGCACGCAGGCGGCGGCACGGATGATCGTGTACCTACGGCCACTGCGTGGGGCGATCTCAATGAAGAAAATCAGCAGGGCGATCACCGCGAAGAATGCCAAAAGCACAAGCGGTATTTGAGCGAGCGCGGGGAGCGTGGAAATCCACGCAAGAAAAGCTGACATTAGCGACCTTTCGAGTGCATCACTGGACTCTTCACTTCACAGGCAGTACTGCTGTTTCGACTCTACCGAGGAGTGGGCACGAGCGGGAGAAAAGAGAGCGTGGGCTGGAAGCTAAAATTTCCAGCCCACGCTCATCGTTAGACGGTGCTACTCAGATGGCCATGAGGCATCGATAGTCGACAGCACCTCTTCAGTTGACTTGCCGTTGACCCAGTCGACCATTCCGGTCCAGAACGATCCAGCACCAACAACACCCGGCATGAGGTCGGATGCATCGAAGCGGAACGTAGTGTCGGGGTCCTGCAGAATCGTGATGGCCTGCTGCAGGATGGGGCTGCTTGCGCTGGCAGGGTCAAGGCCATTGTTAGCGCTAATGACACCACCCAACTTCACTCGAGAGTTAGCCCACTCAGCGCTCGACAGGTATTCCTGCACGGCGATCGTGTCTTCGTCGTTCGAGAAGGCACCCACGATTTCGCCACCACCGGTGACAGCATTGCCGCCGGCTTCAACGGAAGGAGTGACGAAGGCCCAGATGTCAGCATCCGGTCCCACCGAGGCGTTTCCGTTCTTGGGGTCCTGAATGAACCCATCGAAGAAGGATGCCTGGTGGTGGAGTGCACACGTGCCGTCGCCGAGGGCGCGAGCGGGGTCACCAAACGGCGTGGAGTTGATCGACTTCACGTCGCCGAATCCCGCGTTCACGAATTCAGGGTTCAAGAGGATGTCGCCAACGGAGTCGAACGCCGAAACGATCGCAGGATCGCTGAACGGGATCTCGTGAGAAACCCACTTGTCGTAGGTTTCTGGTCCGGCCTCGCGAAGCACGAGGTCTTCTACCCAGTCGGTTCCTGGCCAGCCTGTTGCGGCATCCGAACCGAATCCGGCACACCACGGTGCCGTACCGGTCTTGTCCGCGATGGTCTGGGTGAGCGCGAGAAGTTCATCCCACGTCTCCGGCACTTCTACGCCCCAGTCTGTGAAGTCTGACGGCGAATACCAGACGAAGCCCTTGACGCTGGCCATGAGGGGCGCACCGTAGAGGGTGTCGCCTGTGGTGGCATACGCGGCCCAGTCTGCTGACCAGAATTCGTCGACATTGGCCTGGACGCCTTCAGGTGCCGGTTGGATGTAGTCGCGTGATGCGAGGTCAGCGAGAAGACCTGGCTGCGGGAAGATCGCTAGGTCGGGTGCGTTGCCACCCTGAGCACGGATGCTGATCTGAGCTTCAAACTCTTTGCTCGATTCGTACTGAATGTCGATGTCATTCGCTTCTTCCCAGTCAGCCCAGGATTCTTCGAGAAGTTCAGCTTCGGTGTCTGCGATCGTGCCGTAGATGGTAACGACGCCATCCGCATCACCCGAGTCGCCAGGGCCACCTGTGCCACCAGATCCTGATGCGCAACCGGTGAGAACCATACCTGCGATGCCGAGAGTGGCAATCGGAAGTAGGGCTCGTCGATAGTGGTGGGAAATCATACAAATCCTCCTCGTCGAGGTTTTGCCCGCAAGCCGAGCAGCATGCGGGGGAACAACTGCAGCTCTGAACCTGCCCCATCAGAGTGACAAAACCTCCAGAGAGCGTGTTCATTTATCACGCTAGGCCACCCCGAGAGGGTTCTGCAAGCGCTTACGGTTCAGATTCATCGACCGAAACCGGAATGAGACATTAGGCGATGCGGACTCGGCAATTGGGGCCCTCTTCTAGGCAAAGTTGAGTATTCACGAGTGCGGGTGTTCACTGGATTCATGGAACAAGGACTAGTAATTGACTGGACTCAGATGCCGACCTACAACACCATCATGGCGGTGGCTGCCGGAGCGGGCCTGATCAGCCTTGTCTTGTTCGCGCGAAGGCTCATGGCGGGGACCGAGGTTGAGTTCCGCGGCTACGCTGTCAATTTTGGGGTGCTTGGTCTGATCCTGACGATCACCGGCGCCCATATGACGCTCACGTGGCCGTTCGCCGCGTATTTCCCGTTCGACAACATCATCTTCGGGGAGCCAAGCCTCGCGTTTGGAGTTCTCCTGCTGGCCGCCAGCTTCGTGCTCTGGCGTCGCGCCGACGCATTTGAAGAATCAGCGGATGCCGCACGCTCCGTTGCCAAAACCGCGCAACCGCTCGGCGTGCTCATCTTCGGTCTCGGACTTTCGCTTATCGCAATTGCCTTCGCGGGAATCATCTTCCAGCTCTTCGCTGCTCCGCCGGAGGAACCCATCTCTGGCGCTTTCGCCGAATGGCCGTGGGTTGAGGCAATTTTCATGTCAGGGCTCTTTGGCCTCGTCGGTGTCGGAGCGCTGCTCTTCCCCTTCGCCACCCGCGTTTTTGCTGTGCGCAGTACGCCCACCAAGGTGCAGTGGGTCGCAGGAGTTGCACTAGCCCTCGGCGGCGTCGCATTCCTGCTCTTCGGCGCTCTCAACTTCTTTACCCACATCGGTCTTATCGTCAACACGATGGGCTAACACGAAAGTCGCCGCTTTAGGCGATGCGACTGCCGCGGCTCAACTTGGCTGCTGGAGTTCGCGTTCGCGCCAACGCTCCCGCGAGCAGTGCACTGGCAAGCACTAGGTGAGTCGCGAGCCCCACTGCCCAACCGGGAGTCGTGGACTCGATAACGGTCCGCGGGTTTGAGTACGGCGATGACTGATCAACCTGCCCTACGACGCACTCGGACCCCCCGTAACCGTCAGCCTGAGACAGCTGCGCCAGTCGAACCGAGAACTTGAAGTAGCCGAAGAGATCCGTCGGTTGATCGTCCGAGTCATACGTTGTTGGCACGGCATCCGCCAAGATCACATAGGGGTTGGCGGCGAGTGCTCCCCAGAAGAGATCAAATCGGGGCGTTTGGTATTCGTACTCTTCTGGCGTCGAACACGATGTCGGAACGCCCTTGGAGTCGTATTCGAGGGCGTAGCTCGACACCGTAGTGACGGTGGTTTGTAGTGCGAGACCGCCAAGCGTAAAGGCAATAAGCGTGCCGACGCTGAGGGCGGCAACGACAAGGTAGGTCACGACGATCGAAAACAGTGGTCGATTCATGAGTCCGGAAAGACCAACACCAACTGCAGCGACGACGCCGAGCTCAATCGCCAAAACAATGATCGAGACCAGAATTGTATTTGCGGAGAGCTGCCCGACAATCGCGGCGTAGATCAGAAACGGCACCGCGGCGACCAAGAAGGCGAGCGCGGTAATCCACGCGGAGAGAAATTTGCCCATGATCAGTTGACCGGTCGTGATGAGCGTCACTTGAGTGGTGGCAAGAGTTCCGGCATCCCGGTCGCCATTGATGGCATTGCCGCTGAGAGCTGGGGCCACGAGCGTGCCGAGCAGCAGCACAAAGTAGATGATCGTGGAGTACACGCCACCGCCACCGCCGCTCGTGCTCCCGAACCCGTTGAGGGCGAAGGAGAGCAACACGGTGACGACAAGAATCAGTGCGACAAATACCGCGAGCAGGATGTACCAGCTCACGGTGCGCACCCGCTGGCGCAGTTCTAGCGAAAGAATTACCCCGACTCCGGAGAAGAATGCGCTCATGTGGTTTCTCCCGAGCTCAGGTCGATAAAGGCATGTTCGAGGTCACCAACGGCGGGAGCGAAGGTACTGATCTCAACACCGGCGCCGACCAAGCGTGCTAGCAGAGCGGATGCCTCGGCTTCCCCCTCAAGGGCAACGATGAGTTCCGTGCGATCGGTCGCAATCGCGGCGTCATCGATGCCGTCGGCGATGAGCGCCGCACGCAGGGCCACGACGTCGCTCGAGCGGATACGCCACGGCCGAGCACTGGCGCGACTGCGCGCAAGCGCCTCGGCTGATGCCGTCACCCCTTGGGAGATATAGACGGCGCCATCAGCCATCTCGTCGAGTTCGGAGAGCACGTGGCTGGAGACTAGGAGCGTCTTGCCTTCAGAAGCGAGGCGCCTCACGAGGGTTCGTAGGCTGGCGCGCGCTACCGGGTCGAGTCCCGATGCTGGTTCATCAAGCAACAACACATCGGGTTCGTGCACAAGAGCGCGAGCCAAACTGAGTCGCTGCTTTTGCCCGCGCGAAAGCACCCGGGTGGGGCTATCTGCGAGCTCGGGAAGGTCAACCAGAGTGATCAGCTCTGCCGCACGCGTTGCAGCGGCAGGTTTATCCATCGCGTACATGCGTGCCGTGTAGATGAGGGTGTCGCGAACGCTGAGGCTAGGCCACGAGCCGAGCACGTCGGGCATCCATCCCAGTCGCGCGCGTACCGCTGCCGTCTCGGTCACAGGATCATGACCAGAGATGCGAATGCTGCCGGCATCCGGTTGCAAGAGCGACGCCAACATGAGCATGAGCGTTGTCTTGCCCGAACCGTTGGGGCCGATCAGCCCCGTTACGGTACCCGGCTTGGCAATGAAGCTGGCGTCACGCACGGCATGAACCGTGCCGAATGAGCGACCAACGCCTTCGACAACGATGCCGGTCGGCGCTGACTCTGTGAGCGCAGGATCGCGAGGGCCTGGCGGGATAGGTGATGCCTCAACTGACGTCATGCAACTGAGCATAACTTACAGAAAGGCACCCCGCTCGACCCCCAAGGGGGAGCGGCAGGCTAGATATAGATCGCGGGATCGGTGTAGTTGAAGTTGTCTTTTGAGACCTTCGTGCCGCGCTTGGGGCGCGCTACCGCAGGAGCACCGACGAGCAGGGAGTCGGCGGGTGCGCTCGAGACTACGACTGCTCCAGCCCCCACTACTGAGCCTGAGCCGACAGTAATGTCGCCGAGAACTGCGGCACCAGCCCCAACAACGATGTCGTTGCCCAGAGTTGGATGCCGTTTGCCTCCGTGGGAGCTTGTGCCGCCAAGAGTGACACCGTGATAAATCAAAACGTCATCGCCAACGATCGCGGTCTCTCCTATAACAACACCGGAACCGTGGTCAATGATTACCCGGCGACCGATTTGGGCCGCAGGGTGAATTTCCACACCGGTCAAGAAGCGAACGAACTGAGAAACCACGCGGGCAAGGAAAAAAGCCCGCGCGGTCCACAACCAGTGCGTGAAGCGGTAACCCCAGATCGCATGCATCCCTGAGTAGGTTAGCCAAATCTCGAAAGAGCCCCGAGCTGCAGGGTCGCGCTGGCGCACAGCAGCAATATCTTCACGGGTTCGAGGAAACAATAGGGCTATCCGTCTGTTGGGATGGTCGGTGATTGAGCTAGCGAGACGCTCTATTAGTCGACGAGGTCTTCGTACAGCAGAGTCGAGAGGTAGCGCTCACCAAAGCTCGCGATGATCACGACAATCGTCTTTCCCGCGTTCTCGGGGCGCTTAGCCAATTCGAGGGCCGCGTGAACGGTCGCTCCGGAGGAGATTCCAGCGAGGATACCCTCTTCTGCGGCAAGGCGACGAGCCATCGTCACTGACTGGGTGATGTTGACGTCAAGAACCTCGTCGTACACATCGCGGTCGAGAATCTCGGGCACAAAGTTGGCGCCGATTCCCTGAATTTTGTGGGGGCCAGGTGCTCCGCCGTTGAGGATGGCAGATTCTTCAGGCTCAACAGCAACAACCTTGATTTCGGGGTTCTGCTCCTTGAGGTAGCCACCAGCACCAGTGATTGTTCCACCGGTTCCGATGCCAGCGACGAAGATGTCGACTGCACCATCGGTGTCAGCCCAAATCTCGGGGCCAGTGGTCGCGCGGTGAATGGCGGGGTTCGCCGCGTTCGCGAACTGCTGGGCCGCAACGGCACCCTCAGTGTTCGCCACAATCTCGGCTGCCTTCTCTACAGCGCCACGCATGCCCTCCCCTGCTGGAGTCAAGACGAGTTCTGCACCGAACGCGCGAAGCAGCATCCGGCGCTCCTTGCTCATGCTCTCTGGCATGGTGAGCACAACGCGGTAACCGCGAGCCGCTCCAACCATTGCCAAAGCAATTCCGGTGTTTCCGCTTGTGCCCTCAACGATAGTTCCGCCTGGCTTCAGTGCGCCGGCTTTCTCGGCAGCGTCAATGATGGCAACGCCGATACGGTCCTTCACACTGGCGGAAGGGTTCTGGAACTCGAGCTTGGCCAACACCGTTGCGCCAGCTCCCTCTGTTACAGCGTTGAGTTGAACCAGAGGGGTGTTCCCGACGAGTTCGGTGACGTTTTTGTAGATACGACTTGCCATGATTCAGGGGTTCCTTCGCAGGTAGGAGATCGATGGGAGCTTGCTCACCATAGTTACTAGCACTCAGCAGGCCAAATTTATTTCATCAAACTGAGTAACCAACGAAAAGAGGGCCCCGCAGTGCGGGGCCCTCTTCGCGTTATTCGCTTAGTTGCGAGGTGCTCTCTAGAAGACGAGCACCAGTCGCGGCCAGCTTGAACTGGACTCCACAGTGTCGTTACCGGAGTATTCGACCCAGATGAAGTGAACACCACGGCTCAACTTCGGCAGCTTCACCGAGTTCTTGCCCTTGTTGCCGACCTCGGTTGTCGCCACAGCGGTGCGACCGTCATACACAGTCACGTCGCCCGCCGTAGTGCCATCCTTGCCGACCGTCACTTTCGTGTCGACCGTGATCGAACGGTTGCCCCACACCAACCAGCTTGACGGACTCGCGCTGACTTTCGACGAGATCTTCTCTACTGATTGTGAGGCGGAGACAGCCACACCATCCGAGTAACCGTCTTTGCTGGCCGTGACTTGCACGCTCAGTTCGGTGCCGATGTCCTCAGTGGTGATGCGGTAGCGGCTGTCTGTTGCACCAGCGATTGGTGCACCATCTCGCAGCCACTGGTAGCTGTAGTCAACAGACCGCACGCTCCAGTTACCGTGAACAGCCTTGACTGTCTTACCAACTTCGACCTTTCCACGGATGCTCGGAGCCTTCGTGTTCTCGATGGCCTCGGCAGTCGTGGTGACCTCGATCGGCACCGCAATTGCGGTTTCCGTTCCGGGGATCATCACGGTGAGCGCGAGCGCGCCTGCTGGTGTGCCGGCCGGAATCGTGACAGTCACGCTGGCGCGACCCTGCTCATCCGTGGTGTCGACGATGGTGCGGTCGATCGTTGCCGAACCGAGCACAGTGCCGTCAACCGAAACCTCGACCGTGGTGGCGCCTGAGCCGCCGCGGCTGAAGGTGAGCGACGACAGATCGAGCGTGACGGCATCACCGGGGTTGTAGCCGTCAGCATCCGGAGCCGATACAACAACACCAATGGCACGCTGTTCGAGCGGAGGCGAAGCCACCGTGTTCTCTTCGAAGTAGTCGACCATGGCCTGCAGGTCGACGCGTCCACTGTCGGCACGGTTCGTTCCCGCTGCGAGAGTGGCGAAGTTGTCGCCGCCCGCTGCGAGGAAGGAGTTAGCAACAATCTTGTAGCTTGCTGCGGCATCCACTGCGACACCGTTGAGGTACATCGCCGTTATCCGCTCACCCTGCGCTGCGGTGGGGTCGTACGCGTAGGTCAACCCTTCCGAAACTCCAAGCTTGAGGAACGGGCGCTGGGCACCGGCCGGCTGCCACTGCTCTTCAAGAACCATTTTGATCTGGGCTCCTGTCAGCGACATGGTCGTGAGCGTGTTGGCGAAAGGCTGCACGTTCGCGGCCTCACGGTACGTCACGTTTCCGTCCGGATCGCCAGCGCCTGAGGACTCGTAGACGAGGTCAGTACGCAAACCACCCGGGTTCATGAACGCAACCTCTGCGCCCAACTCGGATGCTGCCCAGAGCTGAACATCAGCAACAAAGTTGCCAAGTGTTGACTCTCCACCGCGGTTCTCCGGGAACGTTGTTGTGCCTGCAGGGTTCTGCACCGCACGGAACATGCTGTCGGAGATTTCACCAACCTTGACCGAGCCAAGAACGTTGGCGAGCGCAGCGGCCTCATCAACGATCGCCTGCACGGCTGTGTCTGGCTCGAAGCCCGCGATCGGAAGCACCTCGGCGCTGAAGGAGATGATCTCCTGCGTTGCCGGATCAACCGTCAGGTCGAAGTGACCGTAATTGGCACCGTACTGTCCAGCCGAAACGACCAAACGTGGGCGGTCCATGCCTGCCACTGCAACCTCGTGATCGTACGCGAGGTGAGTGTGACCGGAAACGATCGCGTCAACCTTCGGGCTCAGGTCCGTGACGATCTGACCAAAGGCCGAGTCGTCGGTCGAGGACGAGATATCCGTGGTGGCGGCACCCTCGTGCACAAGCAGAACGAGAACATCGGCTTCACCATTGGCGTCGTTACCGTCGGTGAGGTAGTCGGCTACCCGATCCACCTCGCTGACGATTCCGCGAACCTCAAGCGAAGCGATGCCAGCGGGGCTGACCAACTCGTTGAGGTCTTCGGTAACGGCACCGATGAATCCAACGGTCACTCCATCGAACTCCTGCAGGAAGAACTCGTCATAGGCCGGAGCATTTGTTGCCCGGTCGTAGAGGTTCGCTGCAAGGTAGGGCCAGTCGGCGGCATCCAAGATGCGGTCGTCAACATCTGCGCGACCCTGATCGAATTCGTGGTTACCGAAGGAGCTCGTGTCGAGTCCGATTTCGTTGAGCACGTCAATCGTGGGCTGGTCGTTCTGAATGAACGACGTGAACGTGGATGCACCAATGAAGTCACCAGCACCGACAAACGTAGTGTTGGGGTTCAGAGCTTCCCAGTAGTTCACCATTCCACCGAGCTGAGCTGCGCCAGGGATGCCGCGATCAGCTTCAATGCGGCCGTGGAAGTCGTTCGTCGTGAGGATCTCGATCTCGACCGGTGCAGCCTCGGTACTGAGACCAATGCTGATCGGGTCGTGGTCACTGGAACGGAACACGGTGCCCGCTTCGGTAGCCGCATAGGCGTAACCGCGGTCAGACCATTCAGGCGAGTTGATGTTCCAGACAGCAGCATCCGTCACGTGGTCGGCGAGCGACGGCGAGACGATGATATGGTCAAGCGATCCCAGTTCACCGTCGAACGTGTAGGTGTACTGGTCATCGGTCATGGCCGCGAGAGTGTCAACATAACCCGCCGAAGTGAAGACCTGAATGGGGTCTTCTTCGGAGTAGGCGTTGAAGTCGCCAACGAGCACTACCTGGTCGCTCTTGGCTGGGTCAGCGGAGATCGAGTCAACGAGGTCCTTGACGGCGTTAGCCTGCTCAACACGCTCAATGTTGAAGAATCCCTGACCATCGCTTGGCTCGGTTCCCGAACCACCCTTCGACTTGAAGTGGTTAGCGATCACCGTGACGAGTTCGCCGTTCGACTCAAAGGTTTGAGCGATCGGCTCACGCGCGATGTCCCACACCGTCTCATCAACGGCAGTGAAGCTTTCGCCAACGGGAGTGGCTGCTGCTGGCTTGAAGATGATCGCGTTCGTGATGAAGTCAGTGATCGCTGCATCGTTGAGCGCTGCTGGCGTACGAACGTAATCCCAGGTTCCCTCACCGGCGGCCGCATTGAGCGCACCGACGAGATCCATGAGCGCTTCGTCGAGGTCTCCACCGAGCTTGACCGAGTTCTCGATCTCCATGAGACCAACAACATCAGCATCGAGCGAGTTGATGGCGGCAACAATCTTCGACTGCTGGATAGCGAACTCTTCAGCGGTGTCTGCGCCACGAGCATCCGAGTCTTCACTCGTCAGCGTCGTGAAGTAGTTGTAGACGTTGAAGGCCGAAACCTTGAAGTCTCCGCCAACTACGGGAGCCGACGCTTCGCGGGGGTTCGTCGACGTGAACGTTGGACGGTATTCCGCCGGGCTCGCTTCGTTGATCGCGATAGTCGGCTGCAAACGCCAGTCGTCGAAGCCATAGCTCAGAATGTAAGGGTTTGCCGGGAACTCAACGGTGTCACCGTTGCGTACAACAGTGTCAGCCGAGAAGTAGGGCTGCTCACCGGGGTGCGACCCGTTCGAGATTTGGATGCTGTAGCCGTCATCGAGGAAGATTCGGCTGGCACGGTTTGCTGCAGCGATCGCGGTGGCGGCAGCTCCGGCATCCGTGGTTTCGGTGCTCTTGACGGCAAGCTCTTCTGGGCTGAGCCAGAGGGTACCGAAGTTGTAGAGCTGGTGGCTCGAGCTGACGAGGTAGTCACCGGTAGGGGCGACGAGCATCGACTCAAGAGGTTCACGGTTGTCTCCGACAACACTGGAGTCAAGCGCCGTTGCTTGAATCAGGTCAGCGGGGTCGAGGTCAGCTGCTGCGGTCACCAATTCGACGGTTGCTGGCGTTGAGCCGGCACCGATCTGGGTTTGACCGAAACGTTCGTCAACGGGGCCGGTTGCTGTGACCTTGTCACCAATAGCGACTGCCGGGTTGAGGTTATTGAGGTAGAGGAAGATTCCGTCTGACGCGCCGGGAGTGGCGTCGCTAGCCCCACCCGATCCTGGAGTCTGGATGACAATTCCGCGGTAGCCGGAAGCTCCGCGATAGTCGGCTGTGACAACACCCTCAACGGTGACGGAAACGCCGACCATTGTGCTAGATGCTGAAGTGCCTTGGACATCGGCAATCGTCGCCGTTGCATCGGCTGCGAATGCGGCCGGAGCGGTAAGCGTGGCCAGAGCGATAGCGCAGGAGGTGGCAATTGCCCCTACCGAGAATCGCGTTGACCTGCTGCGTTGATAGTGCATAACGGGCAGTCCCCTCGAGAATTGTGAAATCTGCGGTCTACCCCCTTAACAGGGGTACCTGAGACCATAGCCCTGCTCACAGCCCATTCCAAGGGTTTAAATCAAATGCTCATGTGCGCGTAACCCGTTGTTCTTGTGCACTTTTAGACACCGTCCTGCTGAACTTCAGATCAGTCTCTTGCCGCTCAGCCGAGCCCGACTGGGGGTCGCCAAGTGCAACCGGCAGGTCAGCAGCCTCAGTGCGCAGTCGACCGAGCGAACGCATGAGCGCGCGCTGCCAGCGAACGGGAGATGCGACCAAAGAGGTCAAGGCTCGCCTGTCCCGGCCAGTTTTCTGGCAACGCCGAGTCCGGCAATCCCGGATCCAAATAGGGGACGACTCGCCACTGGTCGAGCGCCTGAATGTAGCGAGCGAAAGCCTCAGCATCACTCGCGGCCGGACCTACCTGCGCCGAGTGTTGAGCAAGGAAACGTTCATGGAGCTCACGCAAACGATCCAAGTCCCACCACTGAGCCGCGGCATCCGCCAATGAGCGCTCAGCTTCAGGAGCCCCCGCAATGAACAGCGTTGCGCACTCGCTCAGTTCAAGATCGTTAAGGATCTCCGACACCTCATCCTTGAGGTGGGAAGGGCAAATCCAGAGACCGGTAGCAACCGTTCCGCATCCAATCCAACCGAGACGACGCCGCAGCTGGTGGCGGGCATCTCGGCGCGACTCAGGGATGGAAAACGAGATCAGGCACCACGGGTCGTTCTCGCGTTGCTGGCGGAAATTGAAGATGCGACGGTCGCCGCTTTCCAACATGGGGACGGCATCCGCATTGACTCGATAACCCTGTTGGCCGTTGACCATTTCGGGCACAAGAAGGCCCTTTGATTTCACTCGTGCGATGGCACTGCGAGCGCCATTCGCAGGCACTCCCAACGCCTCGAGGACGTGCACGAGTTGCGCCGACGAGATCCAGCCACCGAGCTGACGCAGCTGCGAGCCAACAAAGGTGCGCAGCAGTGAGGTGGCGCTTCCGGGGCGGGAGTCGAAGTCATCCAGAATCATGGGCGGCTACTTGGTGAGCTGTGCGTGAATGGCGTCGATGCCCAGCTGCACTTCGGCGAAAGTCGTAGTGAGCGGCGACAACCCTAGACGAATGCCGCTTGGTCGCCGGAAGTCAGGAATGATCCCCTGCTTCCACAGTTCGGCATTTACGGTCGCGAAGCTCTCGTGGTCAATTGTGACGTGGCTGCCCCGTTCGGCGGCGTCGCGCGGGGAGCTCACTGTGACGCCGAGGGGCACGAGTAGCTCGTCGACAAGTGCGAGGGCGTACTCAGTGAGAGCGATCGACTTGGCACGGATCGCCGGAATGCCCGCTTCTTCGATGAGCCCGAGCATGTCTTGCATCGCGAGCGAACCGACGACCGATGGCGTGCCGCTGATGAAGCGACGGATGCCCTGATGCGGCGCATAGCCCGGCCCCATTTCGAAGGGGTTGTTGCTGCCCATCCAGCCCTGGATCGGTTGCGTCATCGCCTCGATGTGCTCGGCGCGCACGTAGCCGAAAGCTGGTGAACCCGGGCCTCCGTTGAGGTATTTGTAGGTGCATCCGGCGGCAAGATCGACGCCCCACTTGTCCAGTTCGGTTTCGACGACGCCGGCGGAGTGGCAGAGGTCCCAGAGCACAAGTGCTCCCGCCTCGTGGGCGAGGGCGGTGATGCCGGGCATATCGGCGAGGTAGCCGGAGCGGTAGGCGACGTGACTGATGACGACGAGGGCCGTGTTCTCGTTGAGAGCGGCCTTCACTTCGTCGGCGGTGACTCCCCCGTCACTCGCAGGGTCGATCCAGCGCAGCGTCTTGCCGAGTTCGGCGGCGATGCCTTCGACCAGGTAGCGGTCGGTCGGGAAGTTGCCGGTGTCGATCACGATCTCGTTGCGCTCGGGGCGCGCCGTGAGGCCAGCGCGGATCAGTTTGTAGAGCACGACTGTCGTTGAGTCGCCGATGAAGGTTTGGCCTGGCGCAGCACCGAGAGTGGCAGCGCCGAGGCGGTCACCGAGCGTTAGGGGCAGGTTGTACCACGACTCATCCCAGCCGCGGATGAGGCGTCCGCCCCACTGCTCGTCGACGAATTCGGCGAGACGGGCCGCACTCGCCGTTGTCGGTCGTCCAAGCGAGTTGCCGTCGAGGTACGCGCGCACCTCAGCCGACCGCACAAACTTCGCAGGGTACTCCTTCAGCGGGTCAGCGGCATCGAGTACTTCGGCAGCCTGAATGCTGGTGTCGGTCATAGGTCGTTCCTCCACGTGATCGGGATGGGGGTCGTTGCGGTGGGGACGGCATCGTCGACATCGCGAGCGGAGCGCGCGCGGGTCGCACTCTCCGCAAAGCTGGGGTGGAGCAGTTCGTGAGCGCTGACGACGGTGGCTGTCATCAACCACGACGCCAAATCAGTGTTGGCCAGAGGAACCGTCGGCAAGTAACTAACGGTGCTGCCGAAACTGGGGAGACACAGTGAACGCAACAGGGCGTCGTAGCGCACCCCGGCATCCTGCAGTGCTGTCAATTCACGCTGGTTGAGACCGGGTGGCAAGTCGCCATTGCCCAGGTCTGTTCCATAGCGCACGGTGCCGCCAGCGATGTGGAAGCGGTGCAGATTGTCGCTCGCACGCTCGAAGTCTGGGCCGCGCTGACCATAGCCGTGGATGTCGAGGGTGCTGATCCACGAGTGGCGCCCGGCCAAAAACCGGGAGTTTGGTTGCGCCATCTCGTCGATGAGGGCGTCACTGAGTTTCTCTGTCCACGGCGTGTGCGCCAGCCGGTCAACACCGGCAGCAAAAGCTCGCTGTGCTTGGCCAGCTCCCTGCACATGGGCGACAACTTCTGCCGCCCGACTGTGAGCGTATTCGACCATGGCATGCAGAGTGTCATCGTCAATGACGGCGCCGTCTTCCGCATTCAACGCAACCTTCACGAGGGTTGCCCCCGCCGCCAACTGTTGCGCGACGGCGAGCATTGCTTCCTCGCCCGTTGAGACTTCAGCGACAGCGAGTGTCGCAGCCCACGCCCGGTTCGCCGGGTAAGCGTGAGGCGCCGCAATGAACGCCCCCGCATAGTTGAGGGCAGGAACCGCATCATCAGAGGACCACTCGTGAAGCCGATCAGGGTGCCCGCCCAAGTCGTCAACAGCAGCGAGACCGCCGGCGATGAGAGCGCGCGGCTCCGTCAATCCGAGGTGCACGTGCGAGTCGCGAAAGCCCGGAAGCAGCACTCCCGGAAGACGGACTGCGGTGGGAATCGGGGCATCCGCTATTGCTCGGATGCCGTGGGAGCTGACACGAACTGTTGCGGGACCGTGCCATTCACGCAGCCAGTAGCCATCGACGGCGTAATCGACGGTGAGGGCGGAGTCGGGCGCTGATTCCGGTCCCGCATCTGAGGTTGGAGCTGGGTTCGGTTGTTCGGTCACGAGCGGCCGATCTCGGTGCGCACGGCGAAGAGTTCGGGAAAGAAGGTGAGGTCGAGGGCCTTCTGAAGAAAGCCGACGCCGCTCGATCCGCCCGTACCGCGCTTCATGCCGATAATGCGCATGACGGTTTTCATGTGACGGAAGCGCCAGAGTTGGAAGTTGTCTTCGAGGTCGACGAACTCTTCGCACGCTTCGTAGGCGAGCCAGTGTTCGCTCTCGTTGTCGTAGATGTGGCGGAAGGTATCGATCAGTTCATCGTTTTGCTCGTAGCCACGAGTGACGTCGCGATTGAGTACCGCGTCGGGAATGTCATAGCCGTGGCGACTGAGGTAGCGCAAGAACTCGTCGTAAACGCTCGGCTCCGCGAGTAGCTTGCTCAGCAAAGCGTGGGCTTCGGGATGCGCTTCGAAGACTTTCAGCATTCCCGCGTTTTTGTTGCCAAGCAGAAATTCCACCGCGCGGTACTGATATGACTGGAATCCGGAGGAGCTACCAAGGTAGTCACGGAACTGCGAATACTCACTCGGAGTCAGAGTCGCGAGCACCGACCACTGCTCGGTGAGGGTGCGTTGGATGTGCTTGACGCGGGCAATGCGCTTGAGCGCAATAGAGAGGTTGTCGTTCGCGATCAGATCGCGGGCAGAAGTGAGTTCGTGGATCACGAGCTTGAGCCATAGCTCAGTGGTCTGATGCTGGATGATGAACAACATCTCGTCGTGGTGCTCGGGGGTGCTCTGCGGAGTCTGCGCACTCAGCAACGTATCGAGCTCTAGGTATGAGCCGTACGACATCCGCTCGCTAAAGTCGGTAACTATCTCGTCTTCAAGGGCGCGTTCGTTGTGAGTATCCGACATGACGACACCTTATTGCACTTTTGCGACGGCCGCCACACTTCTGTTCGCGTGTTTCTGCGCAACTACTCTGCACTAGTGCATATGAAGTCTCCCGCAGTTGCCGCTCCGACGCCGAGATCTTCGTATCGGATAATGGCCAAGTGATCATCGACGACTTCCTGACCAGCCTTGCCGCACTCCCGGCTTCACCCGTCCGCGAGTCCTATCTCTCCTTTGTTACGGCGGGCGGGTCGGATGTGCTCAAGCGCGATGGTGGGCCCGAGCATGTGACGGCATCCTGTTTCGTCTTCTCGCCTGACTTCGAGCGCGTGCTGTTGTGCTTTCACCGCAAAGGACAGTTTTGGGTGCAGTTCGGTGGCCACATTGAGCCGCAGGATGCGTCCGTCGCGGATGCCGCACTACGCGAAGCTCGTGAGGAGTCGGGCATCACTGACCTCACCCTCCGCTCTGACGTGATTGCCGATCTCGACCGCCACGAGTTGCACGGCGGCTTCGCGTGCGCCGCTCATTGGGATGTGGGCTTCGTTGCCGTCGCCGCGCCAGATGTAGATTTCGCGGCCAGTGAAGAAAGCGAAGACGTGCGCTGGTTCCCCACCAACGCGCTGCCCGCCGCAGTGCCCGACAACTTTCCGGCGCGCCTGGCCGCAGTGACGACATTGCGAGCCACACGACAGGCTGATCCGACAACAGCTGTGGCCGCGGTGACTGAAAGCGACATCAAGTGATGACTGACAACCGGGCAATGTAGTCGATCGCACGAGAGACGATGGATGTCGCGCGCCAGAATATCCGCGCCAGCCAAACCCTCGTGTTGTGCGGCGAAGACACCTTCAGCTCGGTATCCGGGCGCGAATACACCACAGCCGACGGCATCATCCGAGCCGAAGAGATCATCACGATTGACCTGAGCTCCGAGCGGGACGGCTTCAGGGGTGACTTTGCACGCACGATCATCGTCGAGAACAGTTCGGCCATCGAGGATGCGCGGCTTGCTGCGCGCGACGATTGGAGGGCTGGTGTGCTCGCCGAAGCACAGCTGCATAGCGACTTGATCGAACAGCGGAGCACAGATCGCATTTACCTAGAGAAGGGAAACGCTGCACGGATCGGCGACACTGCTCTCTTTACGTTCGCGCCTCACATCCGTCGCCCCGGACGTGCTGATGGCTTCAAGCACGAGAACAGTTACTACTTCACGAACGACCGGCTCGTGGAGCTATAGCGTCGCTGTCGGTTTCGGCTTCGGCTTCGGCTTCGGCTTCGGCTTCGGCTTCGGCACGTTGAGCCGCACGTCGCTTGCGCTTCTCGTTCGCTGCCGAGAGAGCTTTGCGGGCGAGAGCATTTGCTTTGGCGCTAGCCTTCTTCGCAGGCTCAAACTCGGTGCCGAGTAACGCAAGCCCTCCGATAGCAACCAGAGAACCGGGGCCCGGCAGTGGGATGAGCACCACACCGAGCGCGACGGTTGTTCCGCCCACGACGCCAACGGTGGTGCGATAAACGCGGTTCACCGTGGGGTTCTTGCGGATCGCTTCGCGCGTTCCATGCGCAGCCGAACTGGCTGCATGCCCCAGCACTGAACCCGCTCGTGCAGCAGGCGATGGCTTCTCGTTCATGATGCGATTCTACGAGAGTGCCGTAGCTCAAGAAACGAGACGGCTCGCAGCGAGCCGATTGAGCGAAACGTTCTGCTCAGCGGCCTCGATCACTAACTGTCGGTGGGACTCAGGGGTGACACGCACCATAAATTTGCCTGAGTACGTGCGGTCTGCAATCGCGGGGGGTGGAATCTCACCGGTTTCGAGCATGTCGTCAATCACGCTTTGGGCCAAGTCTCTAATGCCTGCAAAGGCGCCCTCCGAGAGGTCGTCGACCCAGGACAGAGATGGCATTTCTGCCACTGTTCCTACGAATGCTTCATCTTCTGGAGACCATCGCACGCGGTAGGTGTAGTGCTCCGCACGTGAAATGTTCACAGCTTTTCTCCCTCCAATTTCGCAATCGCGGCTAGGACTTGCTTCACCTGATATGGCTTTGCTTTGCCATGGTCGTTCTGAATATTGACGCGCGGATCACCGTGCCACAGCATCCGATACACGCGGTGCGATGTGCCGACCTGCCGTGCCTCGCCGAAGTACTGATCGCAGACTTTTGCAAGATCTGCGAACCGCACCCCTTTCGGAGAGCGCCTCATTTGAGCTAACAACTTCTCTGTACTCGTCACAGCACTTGATATCACTATTGATACTACAGACTACGGAACTTTTCCACACCCCACGAATGCAGAAAACCCCGGCTGCCGACCACATGAGTGGGGCATCCGGGGCTTTCGTGTGCTCGAGTGAGCGGTCTGCTTGTTAGAGCGCAGCCAGCTTGTCGACGAACGAATCACCAGGCGCTACGTCGACCGACTCTGCATCGATCTCGGCGCGGCCGAGGAGTTCGTCCATCTTGCGACGACGGTTGCGGGGGATGAGCGTGACAACGGTTCCGGCCTTGCCTGCGCGACCGGTACGGCCAGCGCGGTGCAGGTACGTCTTGTACTCCTCAGGAGCATCGGCCTGAATAACGAGGCTGATGTCATCCACGTGGATGCCGCGGGCTGCAACGTCTGTCGCGACGAGCACGTTGACCTTGCCACTCGTAAGCATCTGCAGGTTGCGGGTACGACGCGACTGGTTGAGGTCACCGTGAAGGCTCGTCGCCGGGGTTCCCCCCATGCTCAAGAATTCGGCCATCTCTTCAGCAAACGCACGCGTGCGGGTGAACACGAGAGTCTTGCCCGTACCAGCGGAAAGCTGCTTGATGATCGCACGCTTGTCGCGCTGTTCGATGAGCAGAACCTTGTGGTCGATCGTGGAAGAAGCCTGGTCTTCGCCAGCAACCTCGTGCACGGCCGGGTCAACAAGGAATTCCTTGACGAGAGTGGCAACACCCTTGTCGAGGGTTGCCGAGAACAGCAGCTTCTGGCCGCCCTCGCTGGTTTCACGCAGGATGCGCTGAACGGGCTCGAGGAACCCGAGGTCGCACATGTGGTCTGCTTCGTCGAGAACAGTGACCTTCACCTGGCTGAGGTCGAGACGACCCTGCTCGATGAGGTCTTCAACACGGCCGGGGGTCGCGATGATGACATCGACGCCACGGGTGAGGGCTGCAACCTGCTTGTACTGGGGAACGCCACCCACGATGGTCGTGGTGAACAGGCCAACGCTGCGAGCGATGGGCTGAATGGTGCGGTCGATCTGCTGAGCAAGCTCGCGGGTCGGAGCCAGGATGAGGGCGCGCGGCTTGCGACCCATCTGACGGTCCTTGCCACCATTGTTCTCCATAAGGCGCTCTACGAGGGGCGCACCGAAAGCGATGGTTTTGCCCGATCCGGTCTTTCCGCGGCCAAGAACATCTTTGCCGGCGAGAACGTCTGGAATGGTTGCTGCCTGAATGGGGAACGGCGACTCTGCACCCATGGATGCGAGCTGACGCGAAATGTTCGAGCCGATACCCAAGTCGATGAAGGACTTGCCTTCAACATCGCTGGCGGTAACGGTCTTGGCTACGAGACGCTCAAGAACAACATCTTCTTGCTGCGAGTGGGACGACTTGCCATCGCGGGCCGGGTAGTACGAGCTTTCGCGCGGCTCGGAACGCTGCGGGCGGTCGTTGCGGTCGTTGTACGACGGACGCGAGCCACGGTCAGGACGGTCACTGTAGGAGGGACGCTCTGAACGCTGGGGGCGCTCGTTGTAGGCGGGGCGCTCAGTGCGCTGGGCACGATCGTTGTACGACGGACGTTCGCTGCGACCAGCAGAGGCGCCACGGTCGGGACGGTTACCGTAAGACGGGCGCTCGCTGCGCTGGGGACGCTCAGTGCGGTCGTTGCGGTCGCTGTACGACGGACGCTCAGTGCGGCCAGAGTTGTTGCGATCGTTGTAGGAGGGACGCGAGCCGCGGTCGGGACGGTCACCGTAAGACGGGCGCTCTGAACGACCAGCGGATGCACCGCGGTCGGGGCGGTCGCCGTACGGGGGACGCTCGCTGCGGCCGCCGGCATTGCGGTCGTTGTAAGACGGACGCTCGCTGCGGCCAGAGCTGTTGCGATCGTTGTAGGACGGACGCGCGCTGCGACCAGCAGATGCACCGCGGTCGGGACGGTCACCGTACGGGGGACGCTCTGAACGACCGGCGTAGCCGCCACGCTCGGGGCGCTCGTTGCGGTCGCCGTGGGACGGGCGGCCTCCACGCTCGGGACGGTCACCGTAGGAAGGACGATCGCTGCTGCGCTGTGGGCGGTCGCCATATGCTCCGCGTTCGTTGCGCTGCGGGCGGTCACCGTAGGAGGGACGATCGTTGCGGTCGCCGTTTTCGGGGCGTCCACCACGGGCAGGCTTTTCGCGGGGAGTCCAGTCGGGGCGACGTTCGTCGCGGCCGCCACGGGCTCCACCCGTGTTGCGGTCCCCGGTACGTGCAGCGCGGTCGTCGGCACTCCAGCGACGCTTGGGCGCTTCGCCCTGGTCTGGGCGGAATCCGCGGTGGCCTTCGCTGCGTGCTCCGCCGCCGCCCTTAGGGGCAGACTTGAAGTTTTTTCCGCCACGGCCGGTGGCAGGTTTATTGAAATTAGGCATAGTTCTTTCCGGGTTATTCGTAGATGGAACACATCTAGTGCGTGGAGTACGCGCGCACGCTAACGCTCACCAATTTAATTAGGTAGACGCTGATTAGGCATCTTCCAACTAGCTTGAGCATTCGTGCACTGCACTTCTGAACCCGGGCAGTCTTTGACCGAGGCCGTCACATACATTCGTGTGATTGTCATCAGCTGGATTGGCTGACAAACCGGCCCGCAAGACTTACAAACCCATACGCGAGATTTCGCGCTGTCTTGAGCCGACTTATCCACATTACTTCATTGCGCTCTCGATAGCGAGGATCGATTGGAGGCTCCGCGCTATTTGAGGCGCGAGTTCACCGCGAATTGCAACGCGAAGGTGTCGATCTGCTCTCCGACCGGGGCAAGCCAGTCGCCAACTTCGCGGAGCAGCTCTTCTGGGGTCACTAACCGCACGGCATTCTGGGGTTCGGTGGCGATCGTGAGCGGAGCATCCGCAAGTCGGTGAACAACAGCCCACGAACGGATGGTGAGCTGGGGTCGATCGGCGGCATGACGCTCGGCTGCAATCGCGGTGGTGACGTTGATGTGTTCGTCGATCTTGCCGTCGCGCACAACGCGACCCCACACATCCAAAACATACTGACCCGGCGCCCACAGTAGGGAGTCAATGAAGGCGACATGATTGCCGGCGACAACCGCATGCCCGACGTGCGCGGTGCGCGACCCAGGAATTGAAATGCCCTGAACAATAGTGACGCCGGGCATCCGCAGAAGCTGTTCGAGTAGCGGTGCGCTGAGGCTTTCGGCAACGGCGAGGCGACGTTCCAGTTCGCCCGAGTTCTCATCGATCATTACGGGCTCACCAGCGAACGTACGTTCACGCTGGCCCTGAGGAAACACTGTCTTACTGGCCGCGACCACGTTGCCGCGCCAGTGCGCAAAACTACTGACTTGCGTATTCAGTTTCATCCACACGACAATCGCAAGTCCGACAAAGACCGCTCCAGTGATCAGCAGCGGCAGAGTGGCCAGCTGCGGGATAGTCATAAATTCGGATGCCAAATCCGAATCCAGAACGACAGCCAGTCCGGCAGACACCAGACCAAGAATCGCCGTCACTGCGAAGAATAAGAAGATGAATCGGGCTACACCCACCGCGAGATTGAGTCGGGCGAGGGTGATGGCAATAAGAACGATAACGAGGTCGGCCACAATCGTCCCAAGCACAAGCTGACGATTTGCATCAGCGGCTGGAGCACCAAGGTACTCGACGAGGAAAATGGCGACGCTGCCAACAGCAACAACGAGGAACAGTGCAAACAACACGTGAGTGATCACCGTGAGAGGCGCAAAGGTGGGTGGCGATTTCGGCCAGACCGTCGCCTGATCAGGCCATCGTTTCTGAGCCCAATCGAACTGTTCGGCACGCACATTCGGCACCGGAATCGAGCGCCCGATTGTGCTATTTCCCCCAATAAAATTCATGACAGAATCTCCATTTCCCCCAGATCAGCCTAGGCCATCTGAGGAAAATGGATTAGCTAGAAACCTTAGCCGGTGACACCCACTGCGCTAGTTTCGCGACCAGCCTTTTTGGCGGCGCGACGACTCTTGCGATCCGTACCAGCGGCCTTGCGATCTTCGCGACGTTCCTTGGCACCCTCAACGAGGTAGTAGAGAACCGGAAGCACGACCAACGTGAGGAGTGTCGACGAGACCAGGCCACCGATCACGATGATCGCGAGCGGCTGCGAAATGAATCCGCCTTCACCCGTGAGGCCAATGCCGAGAGGTAGCAGAGCGAAAATTGTCGCCGCGGCCGTCATCAGGATCGGGCGAAGTCGACGAGACGAGCCCTCAATGATGGCTTCGCGAGCGCGCATACCCTTCACTCGGTACTGGTTGATGAGGTCGACAAGCACGATCGCGTTCGTCACGACAATACCGATCAGCATGAGCACACCAATCAACGATGCAACACCGAGAGGGATGCCAGAGATGACCTGGAGCGCAATCGCACCGGTCGCCGCGAAGGGCACCGAGACGAGCAAGAGCAGTGGTTGACGCAAGCTCTTGAAGGTCGCAACCATCACAACGTAGACGATCAGAATCGCGATCAGTAGGGCAAGTCCGAGTTGCTGGAACGCATCCGACTGCTCTGTTGCCACACCACCCAGTGATGCCGAAGCACCAGCAGGCAGGTCAGCCTCATCAACAGCTGCGGCAACCAGAGCGGATGCCGTACCCACGTCGTCGCTGCCCGGTGTCACGCTGAGAGTCGCACTGCGCACTCCCTTCACCGAGGTGATGCTCGCTGGTCCGTCTTCGACGTCGACGGTGGCAACGTCGGTGAGCGGAACAAGACCGGCGGCACTCGGAATCTGGAAGTCGCGCAACTCTTGAATCGTGACGGGCGCGATCTCGTTCAGGATGTAGATCGACAGAGTCGATTCGTCGATGACGGCGCTGCCGACAGCGCTGGGGTTCATCGCACCGGCAACAATTCCGCCGACAGCAATTTCACTAAGTCCCAGGGCTGCAGCCTTGTCACGATCTACCGTGATCGAGATGAAGGGCTGCTGTTCCGAGAGGTTGCTTGTTGCTTCGGCAACGACATCGAGGTCGCGCACCTGCTCGAGCAGGGCATCCGATGCTTCACGCAGTTCGGCATCGCTCGTTGCGGTGATGTTGATCTCGATGTCACTCGAGGCGAATCCGCTGGATGCCGAAGCAAGGGTTACTTCGCCGGCGTCGTCGATTTTGGCGACAGCATCACGCACAGCTGCTTGAAGCTCGACCTGGTCGACTTCAGGGTCTGTGGTGAGTGAGAAGGTGCTCGCACCGCCGCTCGAGAATGCTGCCCGCAACGATCCGCCACTTGAACCGATGGATAGTTGCACGGTCTCGACACCGTCGAGGTCGATGAGCACCTCTTCGACCTTCTTCGCTGCTTCGTCGCGCGCTTCAAGGCTTGCACCGAGCGGCAACGTCTGGCTGACGGTGAGAGTGTTTTGGCCGCTGTCACCGATGAAGTTGGTCTTCATGAAAGGGATGAGGGCAACGGTTCCGCCCAGCAGGAGAACGGCAACAAGAAGAGTCGCAACGGGGCGCTTGAGCGTCCAATTGATTACGGGGAGGTACCCGCGCTGCAACGCGGTTATCTTCTCCGCCTGAGGCATGCTGACGGCATGAGCGTGCTCGACGGCTTCCTCGGTGTGACGCGGTGCCACCTTGTTTCCGAGGAACCAGTAGGCGAGCACCGGAACGATCGTGAGTGAAACGAAGAGTGATGCCGCGAGAGCAATTGCCGTCGTCAGAGCGAACGGGCGGAACAGTTCGCCCGTGATGTCTCCGACGAGCGCGAGCGGCAAGAACACAGCGATTGTGGTCACGGTGGATGCCGTGATGGCTCCCGCAACTTCCTTGACGGCAGTCTGGATGGCTTGCAGTTTTGGCTCGCCCATCGACACGTGGCGCTTGATGTTCTCAATGACCACAATCGAGTCATCCACCACACGACCAATGGAGATGGTGAGCGCACCGAGTGTGATGATGTTGAGCGTGTAGCCCGAGACCTGCATTCCAATGAAGGTGATGAGCACGGATGCCGGGATCGAGATTGCGGTAACTAGTGTCGAGCGGATCGACAGCAGGAACACCAAAATGATGATCACGGCGAAGACGAGCCCGAGGAGGCCTTCGGTCGTGAGGCTGTTGATTGATTCCTGAATAAAGGGAGCCTGGTCAAAGACCACCGTGAACGTGGTGTTGCTCCCGAGAGCACTTTCGAGTTCGGGGATGAGGTCGTTTACGGCTTGCGATACCGCAACCGTGTTGCCTGCCGGGCTCTTGGTGATGGCGATCGTGAGCGCATCTTGACCATCGACTCGCGAGATTCCAGTCTGGGGATCATCGATCACCTCGACCGTAGAAACATCTGCGAGAGTCACGACTTCGGTGTTCGTACCGCCGAGCAGCGGAAGAGCAGCGATCGCATCGGTTGAAGTGATGCGGTTTCCGGCCTGAACGGTGAGGGTCTGGCCGTCTTCGGTAATCTCACCGGCCGGCAAGAGAACACCGTTGTCGTCGAGGGCCGAGCGAATGTCTGCGTTGGTTAGGCCATTCGCAAACAGCTTCTCGGCATCGGGAGTGATGACCACACGTTGCGTCGACGTGCCAAGCAGGCTGGCATCACTGACGCCATCCAGCTTGTTGAGTTCAACGAGCGTTGATGCTTCGAGCTTGCGAGAAAGTTCTTTGGCATCGAGGTCGCTCGAGACAGCAATCTGAACGACGGGCAGGTCGGTGAAGTTGAACGTGAAGACCTGAGTGGTGGCAGAGTCAGGTAACTGGCCTGAGATGCGGTTGATTGCGAGCTGGATTTTCTGCTCGGCGGTGGCGATGTTGGTGCCGTAGTCGAACGACGCGGAGATGTTCGAGAAGTTGGAGTTCGATGTTGCCGTGGTTGATTCGAGACCGGGCACTCCCTGAATCGCGGCCTCGATGGGCGCGGAGACATCCTTATCAACGACGGCGGGTGAAGCACCCGGGTAGGTCGAGATGATGAAGATCTGCGGCAGCGAGAGCGATGGGATGAGTTCTTGCTTGAGCGACGTCAGCGCCACCCCACCGAAAATTCCGATGACGATGGTGACGAGCGCAATGAGGGCTCGGTTGCGCAAAGAGAATACGGAGAGCAGATGCACGAGGAGACTTTCGTTGCTGTGGGTCGCGGACGCGTCGGTTCACACACGGCCGACCATTTTCACGGGCAACCACATGCTGGTTCAGTCAATTCTCTCAGCACGTTTGGTATTCCGCGTACTCTCGCGAGATTACTTGTGAACTAAACGACGTTGGCGAGTTCGCTACTTGCCGGTGAGAACGGATGCCGCATCACTGTCGACCAGGCGGCGGCCAGTGCCGAGACACCCTGTTCCAGTTCTGCAGAGTTTCCGCTGAAAGGAATGCGCAGGAATCTCTCAAAGGCCCCGTCCATGCCGAAGCGCGGTCCGGCAGCAATCACGAGCCCTTCGTTGCGGGCCGCCAAAACGAGTTGAGAGCTCACGGGTTGGCCGAGCCCAACCCAGGCGGTCATTCCACCCGGGGTGTGGGGCACTTGCCAGGACGGCAGTTGCTCGGCGAGGAGGGAGGAGAGGTGCTCGCGACCGGCGCGCAGTGATGTGCGTCGGGCATCCAGAATTGACGGGAAATCTTTGAGAACGTTGGTGACGACAAGTTGCTCAAGCAGTGGGGTTCCGAGGTCACCAGCAGAGCGGGCGCGAACGAGTTGGCGAATGGTGGCGTGGTCGGCGCGGATCCAGCCGGTGCGCAAACCACCCCACACCGTCTTGCCGACCGACCCCACCGAGATCGCATTGCCATGAGCAGCGAATGGCAGTCGGTTGCCGGTGCCATCGAGGTTGAGCTCAGCCATCGTCTCGTCAGCAATCACGGCAGTGCCGTGGCGTGCGGCAAGCGAGAGCAGCTTTCCGCGAAGTTCATCGGGCATCGATTGCCCGGTGGGGTTGTGAAAGTCGGGCATCAAGTAGGCCAGCGACGGACTGGTGCGCTGGATGGCCTGCTCGACGGCGAGCGCATCCCACCCCGTCTCGGTCGAGACACCAACGGGAACCAGACGAGCACCGGCAGCACGGAGCGCATCGAGGGCGTGCGGGTAGCTCGGATTCTCCATGAGCGCGCGGTCACCGCGAGACATGAGGGTGCGGGAGATGAGTGCGATCGCGTGCTGGGCGCCAAGGGTAACCATGATCTGGTCGGGACTCGTTGGCAGACCGCGGTCGGCATAGCGCTGCGCGATGGCCTCCCGCAACACCGGGATTCCCACCGGATCGAAACCCGACTCGCCCAGATAGGCGGGAAGCTGTTCGGCTGCGAGGCGAGACGCGGCAATCACTTCGGGCGCCGCCGACATAGTGGATTTGCTGAAATCGAGCATCTGCGGGGCTGCAGCATCGGGGATCAGCGACGATCGGTGCGGTAGCTGCGCAACACTTCCTGAACCACGCGTGCTCTCGACGTAACCGCCCTCGCGCAGCGACGAGTACGCCGCCGTCACCGTGGTGCGGCTCACCCCGAGAGCGAGAGCCAACTCCCGCTCAGCAGGAAGTCGCGTTGAGGTCAGGATGCGGCCATCCATGACAAGGAGACGGATGCGGTCGGCAACAGCCACATAAGCCGAAGTGGATGCTGCGGACCTCCATTCGCCCATCATCACAACCAATGCACGCGCAGAAAGGCTATTCATGAGGCCAGAATAGCCGAATTGGCCTCTTGTTCAGAGTCCAATCGCGTAATTGGATATCTTTATGACTCCTCGCCTCATCATGGCTCGCCGTGTGCTCCAACTCGCCTTCGGGCTCTTCTTGTACGGCTTCGCCATTGCGCTCATGATCCGCGCCGAAATCGGAGTCGCCCCCTGGGATGTTCTCGGCCAAGGTGTCTCGCTCACCACCGGCATTCCCTTTGGCTTCGTCACCAACATCATTGGCCTAATCGTGCTGCTGCTGTGGATCCCGATTCGCCAGAAACCCGGAATCGGCACCGTCTTCAACGTTGCCCTCGTCGGGCCGAGTGCTCAAATCGGGCTCTGGTTACTGCCCGATGTTGAGGGGCTCCTCCCCCGCATCCTGCTCTTCGTCGCTGGCTTGCTGCTCCTCGGCATCGCAACCGGCCTCTATCTGGGTGCGCGATTCGGGCCGGGGCCCCGCGATGGCCTCATGACGGGCATCCACCGCAAATATGGTGGCAAGATTTGGGTTGTTCGCAGCAGCATCGAACTAGTGGTGCTCACCATCGGTGCCGTCCTAGGGGGAAACCTGGGCTGGGGCACGCTCGCATTCGCGCTGCTTATTGGCCCGATCGTGCACTTTACGATCCCCCGGCTGATGGTGCCTGCTGCGATCAGCCCCACTGCGGAGACGGCGGCCGAGGCCGCTATTCGCTGAACTGCACCGGAACGTAGACATCCTGAACACGATCATTGAGTGCCGTGTGGTCATTGCGCGTGTAGATGCCGCAGGCATTAGTGATGCAATCGGCATCCTCACCGAGGGGGTCGCCCAGTTCCAGGTAGGCGGTGAAGGTGCCGGCAGAACTGTCATCAAAACTGCGAGCGCCGAAGAGTCGCCACGCCCAGTCGGCGTTGATCCAATTGCTGGGAGCCCACTGCACGGTGCCTGCGGCAACATCTTCTTGCTGCTGACTGGGTACACCGCCAATGCAGGGGCCCGGCTTTTCGGCGGCGCTTTCGGGGATGACGCACACAGCAACATAAATGCCCTGCGAACCGTCATAGCCGGTACCGGTCACGACTACCCGTTCTCCGCGCACGAGAGCCTCAGTGTCGATCGGCTCACCGTCCTCACCGGCAACGCTGAGAGTGCGCGTTCGCCCATCGTCGCCCTTGGCCGTTACGGAGAGCGGCCACTGCTCATCCGTCTGCTGCTGATTCGATTGACCAGCACTCTCGTGCGTAAGGATCGGCACCACAATTATGGCGATCGGCACGAGAAGCACCAGAACAACAACCAGTACGATCCACGGCCACAAGCGGCGACGTGACGCAGTGCGGGGCATGGAGCAAGTCTAGGGCCGCAACACCCCACGGCGAGGTGCCGTTTTGTCATAAGGTGACAGTGCGAGCCAACCGCCACGGACCACCGAAAGGGCACGCGATGATTCGGGACCTTGTTGCTGTTGCGATTGGTGGCGCGCTCGGCACGGGAATGCGTTTCGCTCTCGATCTCGCCTTTATGACGAGTGACGATCTTTTCCCGGTGTCTACACTCATCGCAAACATCATTGGCAGCTTTGTGCTTGCCTTCATCGTGGCAGCGATGTGGCGCCCTTCGCCGTCATGGGCACGCGCTGGGCTCGGTGCCGGGATGCTTGGCTCATTCACGACGTTCTCGGCGCTCGCTGTCGCCGCAGTGCACCTCCTCGGTGTCGACCAGTGGATCCTTGCTGTCATCTACATCGCCGCGACAATGGTTCTCGGTTTGGCCGCAGCAGCTTTCGGGCTGTGGCTTGGCACTCGTCGAGCGCCCCTCAACGATGACGACTCTCGTGCGCCTGTTGTGAGTGAACCTATGCAGGCGGACTTGGTGAACGAGTGACCTCCGGGGTAGTTGTCGCAATCCTTGGCGCGGGTGCCGCCGGGGCAGTCTTGCGCTATCTCACATCTCGCGCCTTCGCCTCGAACACAACTTTCCCCTGGGCCGTGCTCACCGTGAACGTAGTTGGCTCGGCGCTCGGTGGACTTCTCGCCGGCCTCGCGCACGTCGGCACCATCGACCCAAACCTTGAGGTTGTGCTCCTCACTGGACTTTGCGGCGGACTCACCACCTTCAGCACTCTCAGCGTTGAGACGGTGCAATTCATCACAATGAAGCGGGTTCGCACCGCACTCCTCAGCATTGCGGCCAACCTCATCGTTGGTATCGGTGCTGCAGCAGCAACCTACTTTTGGCTCATCGCTCTCGCCACCGAGCGCTAGGCTCTGCGCCGCTCACACCCTGCGCGACTTAGACCCTGCGCGCTGCGTCAACGAAAGCGCGAATCAGGGCAGGGTCTTTCACTCCACGACGTGATTCGACACCGCTTGAGACATCAACACCGGTCGGATGCGCGGCTCGAACCAATTCCACGACGTTGATCGGCGTCAATCCGCCCGCAAGGACCCACGATCTTGGCAGGTCGCCGCCCTCAAGCAAGCCGGGGTCGAAAGTGGCTCCACCTCCGGGCGTGACGGCATCGATCAGCAGCCGGTCGTCTGACTGCAGTTCGCCGGTGCCGCTGAGCTTGCGGTAGTCATCGATCGAGATCGCCCGAATGGTGCCAAAGCCCTCGGCACGAAGACGATCGAAATCGGCAACGGTCTCGTCGCCGTGCAGCTGCACGGTTGCGAGGCGAGCGCTGCTCGCGGTGCGCAGCACGCTTTCGATGGGCTGATTGCGAAAGACTCCCACGGTTTCGATCGATGACGGCAACTCAGCGGCGAGTGAACGTGCATGCTCGGCAGTGACGAAGCGTGGGCTGCCTGGCGCAAATACGAAGCCGATAGCGTCGGCTCTGCTCTCAGCTACCGCGGCGGTGGCATCCTCGGTAGAGATCCCGCAAATCTTTACAAATAGTTGACTCATCTGATTGATGCTCCCGGGGACGCGAGAACGAGGGCGGCAGACTCGTGACCGCCGACGCAGGCTTCGTGCAGGCCACGAGTCGCGAGATAGGCAATCAGAAATCCCGCAGCAAAGGCGTCGCCGGCACCCGTGAGGTCGCGAATCTCCTGCACGATCGGCACCGAAACCTCAACTCGCTCGCCGTGGGGTCGGTGCACGACGGTGGGATCGGCGCCCGCTTTGGTGACCACGATGGTGTCCGGAAGCCGAGCGGCGTGAGGGCCGAGCTCGCCGTCAACGACCAAACCCAGAAACGCCGTTTCGCTCCTATTTCCCACAAGAAAGTCAGGGCGAAGATCAGCCATCAACTCAAGAAACGGTTCGACCCCGAATTGGGCGAGCATCCCCGTGGAAGCGACATCGATGGACACCAGAATTCCCCTCGCCTTGGCACGACGGATCACGTCGACTGTGGTCTCGCCAACCGGACTGCCGTTGAAGGAGTACGCCGAGACGTGCAGAAGCTCAAGCCCATCAAGCCACTCATCAGGCACCTCATCGAGCAGCGTCGCCGCTCCCCGGTTCGGCAGCATGCTGCGCTCGCCATCCTGTTCAATCAGAATGACGATAGTTCCGGTAGCCCCTGCGCGCTGCACACGCACATCAACGCCCTCAGCCTCGAGGTCGCGAACCAGCGAGTCCCCGAGATTGTCATCACCAACGCACCCGATGAATCGGGTTGGGGCGAGCCGTGCGGCAAAGCTGGCAACATTCGCCCCGCTGCCGCCCCGAGTGTGAAAAATTTCGACATCCGTATCTGTGCCATGCCTGAGTGGTTCCGACAACCAAACAACGACGTCTTCGACGAGATCTCCGAGGATTCCCAACACGATTGCTCCCTGCCCCTAGCGGGTCAGCGCCGCGGCAACGAGCCCGCCGAGAGCAACGTTGCCTCGATAGACCTCGACATTGACATCCAGGCTCACGCCGTGGGTATCCCTCTGAATGAAGTCGAGCAAGAACGGTGTCGATGCATTGCCACTAATGCCCTGCTTGTCGGCCTCAGCCCACGCCCGCGCAAGGATGTCGTCAAGTTGCTCTGGCGGCAGTTGCTTGTCGGCGGCAACGGGGTTAGCCAGCAGCACAGACTGCGGCAGCCCGAGTTCGTCGCGTGCCGTGACAATCGCAGCAGCCTCCTCGGGGGTGTCAACCGAGTAGCCGATCGTGAATCCTGAGTCAGTGACGTAGAAGCCCGGATACTTCGTCGTTCCATAGCCGATGACGGGGATGTTGAGGGTCTCGAAGCGTTCGAGCGTTGCGGGGATATCAAGAATTGATTTCACCCCGGCGCTGATGACCAGTATCGGAATCTGGGCCAGTGTCGTCATGTCCGCGGACTCATCGAAAGTCTCGGAGGCTCCGTGATGCACCCCGCCGAGGCCGCCGGTCGAGAACACCTTCACTCCCGCGTGATGGGCGAGAAATGCCGTCGCTGCCACAGTGGTGCCGCCGTGTTTGCCGAGTGCACGCACGACTGGCAGGTCGCGCAGGCTCACTTTGGCAATGTCATCCGAGTTCGACAGAGTCGTGATCTGCTCCGTGCTGAGTCCTACCGTTGGTACGCCGTTATAGACACCAATCGTCGCCGGAGTGACTCCCTGCGCGCGAAGGCTGGCTTCGGCTTCCAACGCGACCTCAAGATTGCGCGGTCGAGGGAGTCCGTGAGTGAAGATCGTGGACTCGAGAGCGACAACAGGACGATTCTCACGAACCGCATCCTGAACTTCTTGGGCGACATGGATGACGGGTTCAGACATAGTCGATCACTTTCTTCACAGATGCTCTTCGCTGATGCACGGATGGAGGCTCGCCTCACTCCCCACCGTAACGAGTCATTGCGTTTTAGCGGCCGTTTTTCATTGCCTGAATTTTGCTGAGCGTAGCGATGACCTGTCTGGCGATCATCCGCCCCGCCCGGTTCGCCCCAATTGTGGATGCTTGAGGTCCGTACCCGGCAAAGAAGACGCGAGGATCTTTCCAGGCAACGCCTTGCCCGACAGAGACCCCGCCCTCTTTCTCGCGAAGCTTGAGGGGCGCGAGGTGACGCAATTCTGGGCGGAATCCTGTCGACCAGATGATGGCATCCGCTTGCTGGAAGGCGCCGTCTTTCCACCGCACCCCGTCTGGCTCGATGCTGGAGAACATGGGGCGCGGGGTCAGCACACCGCGTTCGATACCGGCTTGGATACGACGGGTGCGCGGAACGCCGGTGCCACTAACAATGCTGGGAAGCGCTCGTCCCGCCCGGGCCGCTTCGTCTTGCATCTGTACTGCTTCTTTGCGAGCTTCAAGGTTGAGCCCGCCGTCTTCAAGAAAATCGATGGGGCGGCGACTGACCCACGTCAGGTTCTTGGCAACATTTTCGAGCTCAAGCAAGAAGCCGATTGCCGAGGTTCCGCCTCCAACAACAACAACGCTCTGATCGGTGAACTCTCGGGCGCTCTTGTACTCGCTCGTGTGGAGGTGGCGACCGTCGAATGACTTGAGGCCCGGGTACCAGGGGATGAACGGAGCACCCCACGTGCCTGTCGCGTTCACAACGGTCGTGGTCGTGACCGATTTCGTTTCTTCGCCGTCGAGGACGAAGGTGACTCGCAAGTGCTCGCCCTCGTTTTCGACAGAGATGACGTCAGCGTCGCGAACCACTTGGAAGTCGTAGTGCTTTTCGTATTCGCGGTAATAGTCTGCGACAACCTTTTTTGCTGGCATGTGTTTGTCAGCGGTCTCGAAACTCAAACCCAACTCGTCAAAGCCCGGAAGATCGTTGATGCGGTGGGCCGAACCAATGCGCAATGCTTCCCACCGAAACTGCCACGCACCACCCGTGTTTGGGCCGCGGTCGAGCAACACAAAGTCGTTACCCGGGTCTAGCCCGAGCCGACGCAAGTAGTAGGCAACAGAGAGGCCTGCCTGACCTGCACCGATGACGACGACTGAAGTGTCGGTTTCGAGAGTGGATGTCACGCGCTAACGTTACCCGCCACCGGGCCACCTGTGCATAGGCCACGAAGAGATAGGTAACCGTCGTGCTAAACTGTGGGTTAGTTTTCATCCATCCCTGTTCGCTCGTTCGCTGGCCACCGTCAGTGCACCGGGACAGAAGTATGAGGGGGTCTCGCATGGGACGCGGCCGTCAGAAGGCAAAGCACACCAAGGTTGCTCGGGATTTGAAGTACTTCAGCCCAGACACAAACTATGGCGCGCTTGCCCGAGAATTAAGTGGGTCAGAGAGTTCAGCTCCTGTCTCCGAAGATAGTGAAAAGTGGCCTGAGTATTCAGCTGGAGCTTCCTCCAGCGATGAATACGATGTCGAAGATGACGAAGACGACGAGGAAACTCGAAGCGCCTAACAACATCCTTTGCCACACACGAAACTTCACGATAAACGCAGTTTCACCACAAAAGTCGAACGCCTAGCCCCTCGAGGGCCGGGCGTTCGACTTTTTGTGCGTGGGCTTTCGGCTAAAACGCCACCAATTCTTTTGCCTTCGCCACAATCGCCTCAACCGAGGGCAACCATGCCTCTTCCAGCACACCGGCATAGGGCACAGGTGAGTCGGGGCTGGAGAGCAGCGACGGCGGAGCATCCAGAAGCGTGAAATGTTGTGTAGTCATGCGGGAGACCAACGATGCGCCCCAACTGCCGTCTTGCGGGGATTCCTGAACGACCAATAGCCGCGAAGTTTTCGCCAGTGAACGAGCAACCGCGTCATCATCGAACGGAATCAGCGTTCGAGGATCAATAACTTCAGCCGCGATGCCAACCGCGGCGAGCGCCTCGGCCGCCTCGACAGAACGGTGCCGCATCTGCTGGGTCGCAACAATAGTGATGTCGCTACCGGCACGGACGACGGATGCCACCCCCAGCGGAAGAACCGCTGCGTCTCCCGTTGGCACCGAGCCTTTCAGTGAGAAGAGCCCCTTGTGCTCGAAGAAGAGCACCGGGTCGTTGTCGCGAATAGAGCCACGCAACAGTCCGTAAAGGTCTTCTACTGTGGCCGGAACCACGATCTTGAGGCCCGGAACGTTGAGGAACCAGTTCTCGCCAGCCTGAGAATGTTGAGCCGCGAAACCAGTACCGGCACCGTTTGCCATTCTGATGGTCAGCGGCACGGTGACTTGGCCACCCGTCATATAGCGGTGCTTAGCGACCTGATTAACGATCTGGTCGTAGCAAACCCCCGCAAAGTCGGCGAACATGATTTCGGCCACCGGGCGAAGTCCCATGATCGCAGCACCAAGAGCCGCTCCGACAATTGCCTGCTCTGAAATCGGGGTATCGCGCACGCGGCGCGGACCGAACTCTTCGAACAGCCCAGCAGCGGTTTTGAACGCGCCACCGGCCGCACCGATGTCTTCACCGATCATGAACACGTCGGGATCTTCGCGCATCTCGTCAGCAATGGCGCGCGCGATGACTTGGCGATAGTTGAGGGTGTCGCTCATGAGTAGATGTGCTCCATTCCGGCAGAAAGTTCGGGTTCGGGCCAGGTAAGGGCGAGATCGCGGGCAGCTTCGACATCGGCGTGAGCCGTGCGCTCCACTGCGGCAGCAGCATCCGCTCCACCAGTCGCTTCAATGGCATTTCGCAATTGCACAATCGGGTCGCGCGCGAACCACGACTTCACTTCGTCTTCTGGGCGATACTTCGCGGGGTCGCTTCGCGAGTGTCCGCTGTGGCGATAGGTATCGGCCTCGATTAGTGTCGGGCCTTCGCCGGCACGCGCACGCTCGACGGCGGTCTTGGTTGCCGAGCGCATGGCAATCACGTCGTTGCCATCGACGAAGACGCCGGGCATTCCGTAGGACGCTGCACGATCGCTCAAGCGATCAATGGGGGTCGTTGATGCCACGGTCGAGTATTCGCCGTACTGATTGTTCTCGATCACGAAGATGGCGGGCAGCTTCCAAATGGATGCCAGGTTGAGCGACTCGTGGAATGCGCCAATGTTTGTTGATCCGTCACCGAAGAAGGCGACGCTCACCTCGGAGGTCCCGCGATAGCTCGCTGCCAGCGCTGCGCCCACCGTTGTCGGGAGATGGCCGCCGACGATCGCGTTCGATCCCAGCGCACCAACGGAAACGTCGGCAAGATGCATGGAGCCGCCTTTGCCTCCACACAACCCACCCGCACGCCCCAAAATTTCTCCAAAGGCGCGGTCTAGAGGGGCGCCCATAGCGAGCACGGCTCCGTGGCCGCGATAGGTGCACGTCATGGTGTCGCCTGGGCTCAGCGCACTGCACACACCCACCGTCACCGCTTCCTGCCCCTGGCACAGGTGGGTGCTTCCGCGCACCAAATTCTGACTGAATAGCCCCATGATTTCGTCTTCGAAGAAACGAATCTCATACATGGAACGCAACAGCTCAAGGGCGTCTGCGGGCATCGGATCGGCAAGCGTGGGGCTCACGGAATGATAGGTCATGGGTTTAAACTTTCTACTTCTGTCGCGGCGGACCGCAACTGTCTGTGGTTCGGAATCCTGTGGGCAGATGGGTTTCTGCACCGGCATCGCCAGAAAGTTGAGCAAGCACAAGCTCAGCTGCTGTGCGCCCAATCAAGGCCGGGTCACGCGAAATGGTGCTGATTGCAGGGGTAAGAAACTCTGACAGCGCAACGTCATCGCACGTCACGAGGCTGACATCCGCGGGGATGCTGAGCGAGAGTTCGCGCAGCGCGCGGAGTACCCCCACGAGAATCTGGTTGCTTCCCGCGATGAGAGCGGTAGGAGCATCCGACGCTGTCATGAGTTCTTTAGTGGCGTTGTAGCCGTGCTCAGCGCTGAAGTCACCCATGCGAATCGTTGAGGTGATATTCGGATGCTCGCCAGCAACTCTTGCGAGAGTCTCGGCTCGTTCCCGCGACGGGCGCACTTGCGAGCTGCCATTCACGAGGGCAATGGATTGGTGCCCCAGAGAAATCAGGTGCTCGACAGCAGCACGGATGCCGGTGGCATGGTCGCTGAGCACGGCAGCGGCTGAGGTTGCTGCGATCTCACGGTCAATGAGCGTGATGGGATAGTGCGCCGATTCCAGTGCCTTATTGAGCGCTTCATCAGTCTCATCGCTGACCGAAATCAGCAGCCCATCAATGCGCCGTTGCTCCATCGACCTCAATTGTTCGAGCGCGAGACCAGGTTCGTTGAATGAGTTGGCGACCAGCATCGAATATCCGCGCTGACGAAGCACCCGCTCAGCGCCCATCGCGATCTGTGCCAACAGTGGGTTGCCAATGTCGGCGGCAACGAACCCGATCGTGAAGCTCTCGCCAGTGCGCAGGCTTTGCGCCAACGCGTCCGGCTGAAAACCCAGCTCCTCGATCGCAGCGAGAACGCGTTCGCGCATCTTGTCGCTGACATCAGGATGATCGGAGATCACTCGAGAAACCGACGAGATAGCGACGCCAGCACGCTCAGCCACTTCACGCATACCTGCTCGGCGAAGTGGCGGCGTTGACCGACGCTCGTTAGCGCCTCGCCGGTTTCCAGAGTGATCGTTCATGTTCTTGTCCACCTAGTCTTTCGAGACCCGATACTGGTCGATGTAGTCCCAGTTCAGATCCCAGCCCAGCCCCGGGCGATCGCTCAGGGTCAGGGTGCCGTTGTTGAGTTTTGGCCTGTTAGTGATCATGTTCCACCAGAACGGGTCGCGATCGGGGTGGAAACACTCGGCGATTGTGCCGTGAGGCTGGCTCGCCAGCAAGTGCGTAGACACCTGCGGTTCTTCATGGTGCCCCATTTGCACGTCGTAGGAGGTGGCGATCGCGGCGGTTCGCAACCATGCGGTCGGTCCGCCTGACCACGACGAGTCAAAGTTGCACACGTCGATTGCTCCGGTCTCCATGAGGTCGCGGCATCCGCTTGCACTGAATTCGGTTTGGCCAGCACAGACTGGGACTGAGCCCTGATAGCGCACGTCGCGCATCGACCGTTTATCGTTGTGCCACTCCACGGGCTCTTCGAACCAGCGGATGTTGAGGTCAGCAATCCGACGACTCAGGTCGACAGCGACGGCAGGTTTGTATCCCTGATTGGCGTCGATGCAGATGATGAAGTCATCGCCAGCGGCCTCGCGGGCTGCGGTGATGCGTGCCGCGTCTTCTGCCGCGCTGAGCCCACCAACTTTGAATTTCACGCCGGCGAGGCCGAGCTCCTGATAGTTGTGCATTTCGTCGGCAATGCTTCCGAGGGGTTCGCCGTAGTAACCACCGATGGCGATCATCGGTAGCTCATTGCGATACCCACCCCACAGTTTCCAGAGGGGCATTTTTAGGGCTTTACCTACGGCATCCCAGATGGCGGTGTTTACTGCGGCGAGGGCGACGAGACCGAGCCGGCGGTCACGGAGAATATCGAAGGTCACTTTGTACCCGGAATCCCACAAGCGTTCAATGGCCATTGCATCTTGGCCAATCAGCGTTGGCGCAAGTTCTTCGTGAATGATGCGATCGATGTCGAACATCGTCTC
This sequence comes from Rhodoglobus sp., assembly GCF_053580035.1. Taxonomy (NCBI): domain Bacteria; kingdom Bacillati; phylum Actinomycetota; class Actinomycetes; order Micrococcales; family Microbacteriaceae; genus Rhodoglobus; species Rhodoglobus sp. Next base: position 1,306,213 of record NZ_JBMDVL010000001.1, read on the forward strand.
GTGTTCATCCCCGGTATAGGCCTCTCCAATGATCCCCGCATCGGTATGGACCCTGGTCACAATGGTTGCGCGATGAGTCATGTGGTAGTGGCTACCGCGAAACTCTCGGGCAAGCGGTGCGACCATGGGGATCGTCTCGATGCGGGTTATCGTCAGGCCGTGCGCTTGTGGATCCAGCGGATCGCGTTCAGCGTGAACTCGTTGATCATGCATATTCTGTGAACTCCGTTATTCGCCCACCACGCGTGTGGTGAGTGTGATGGCTCGGTCTCGTCGTCAATCGCAGTTAGCCGCGTTGCTGCTTTTCGAGGTTGTCGAGGAAGGCAGCCAGGTCACCCGAGATCATCGTCTGGGTGAGGTTCGTCCAAGAAGCAGACTGCGCAGCACCGTTGAACTGGTTCTGAGCAACATCGACGCCGCCGACGGCATCAACGATGTCGAGAATCTGGCCTGCGCCAGTGCTCCCGGTCACGCCAACAACATCAACGTCGGTGCGGTTCGGAAACTGGCTTGCTTCCTTCAGCAGAATGGTTTGACCCTCAGCGGATGCCATGGTCTCGATGAGCTTCAGAGCAGCCTCGGGATTCGCCGACTTTGCGCTAACTCCGTACATCAAGACCGGGTTGAAGAACTGACCCTGAAGGGTTGTTCCGGCAACCTTGGGTGCGTTGAAGACTCCATAGGCGTCGGTACCGAGTTTGTCGTCCCACACCTTCCAGTTGATTGCGTTAGAAACAAGCCCTGGGACCATCGCGACCTTGCCTGCAGCAAAGTCTGCTTCGACATCCGTGAACTTCTTGCCGGCGTAGTCGTCGTTCCAGCAGTCAGCGTTGTAGGAGTCGAGCAGTGGCTGCAACGATTCCAGGAAGCGGTCGTCGTTGAGGGCGATGTCTCCCGAGCGAACAGCGTTCACGTCGTCGGTGGAGAAGAACTGCGGGGAGAGTGACGACCAGGCCCACCAGAGGATGAACGAGTCGCTTCCCGACATTCCGATCGGGGAGATACCTTCGGCCTTGAAGGCGTCACACGTTGCGAGCATGTCGTCCCACGTTGCCGGTGGCGTTTCGGGGTCGAGCCCAACCTGCTCAAAGAGCGCCTTGTTGTAGTACCAAACGACGCCCTGGGCGCCAACCGGAACGCCCGCGAATACGGAGTCGTCGGCGACATCCTTGACGGTGGCGGACCATCCACTGAGAAGATCAGCGTCGGCGAATTGGTCTTTGCTGAGGTCGGCTACCGAGCTGAACAGTGACTCAAAGTTGGCACCGGGCAGCATTTCGACAACGTCGCCCAGTTTTCCTGCTCGAGCCTTTGTTGTTGCGGATGCCAAGAACTGATCGAAGGGAACTCGATCCTGTTCTGCCTCGATTCCGTTTTGTTCTGTGAACAGCGCAATGATGTCGTTCATTGCCTTGCCTTGGCCCTGAGTTGTGTCAGCGTCTCCGCTGGTGAGAAGGGTGATGGGGCCGTCGGCCGACCCTGTGCTGTCGCCACCGGCGCAGCCTGCGAGCAGTGCGCCGACACCGATTGCCGCAGCAATCGAGAGCCCACGTCGTTTCGTAAATATCTGTGACACTGGTCTTACCTCCATAGTGTGATTGTGATGTGCTTCCTTGCCCACCTTGGGGTCGTGCGGGGATGGTCTTGCGATCAACCCATGGGGTAGGGGGCGGTCTGAGATTCAGTCCTTGACCGCCCCCGATATGGCCCCTGCTTGCAGCCATCTCTGTCCTACGACAAAGAGCAATAACACCGGGGCAGTGCCCACGAGCATGGCGGCCGCCGTGAGCGGTCCCCCGGTGCGGAACTGTGACGAAAACTGCGCGATCGCAACAGCGACAGTTGGCGTGTCCCCTGAGGGAAGCAACAGCAGAGCAAGTAGCAGCTCACTCCACTGCAAGAAGCACGTGAGGATGAATGCGGTTGCTAGAGCGGGACGAGCCATGGGCAGTGCAATGGAGACGAATTGCCGGATCGGGCCAGCGCCATCCACATCTCCCGCTTCGAAAACTTCAGACGGCAATTGTGAGAAGAACGAGCGCATGAAGACGGTTGCCCATGCCGAGAACATGACCCCGTAAACGACTCCAAGCCAGACGAGCGAGTCGAGCATTCCCCACACTTGGAGGAGTTCGAACATGGGGATGACGAGGGCTGCAGCAGGCAGGAACATTGCCCCGGTCGTCAATGCAATGGTGAGCCGGCGGCCCATGAATTGATAGCGCGCTAGGGCGAATCCGGTGCAGGTAGCGAGGGCGACCGCGAGTGTTGCCCCGACCCCGACGGTGATCGTGGAGTGCAGGATTGCTTGAGCCATCCCGCCGGTGACCCACACGGTAGTCAGGTTCTCGAAGGTCCAGGTGCCGCCGAAGTTGGCCGGTTCACCCACGTATTCCGCGGTGGGCTTGAGTGCTACCCGCACCACCCACAGGATCGGGCCAAGTACGACGACGAGAGCGACGGCGACAATAACGGTCTCGAACCAGTTGTTTTTCTTCATGACTAGTTCCACTCCTCCGTCTTGCGGATGCGTCGCATTCCCGCCTGGATGAGCACAATAAGCGCGATAAACACGAGGCTGACAACGGCGATCGCGGCTCCGCGCCCCAGCGTTGATCCCTGATTGAGCGTGGCATAGATCGCATAGTCGAGAGTGGTTGATGCCACACCGGGGCCGCCCTGGGTGAGCCCATAGATCCAGGGGAAGAATCCGGTGACCGTGGAGATCGTGAGCAGCAGGATCCAGAAACGCGTGATGGGCCGAAGCGCCGGGCGGTAGATGTGCCAGATCATCTGCCAGCGGTTCACGCCGTCGAGTTGAGCGGCTTCAATGAAGCTTGGGGAGATTGCGGCGAGCCCGGTGGAGTAAAACAGAACTCCACTTCCGAGTGTTGCCCAGCCGATCACGACCACAACGGTGATGAGCACAAAGTTGGGGTCGGTGAACCAGCCGGGAGCAAGAAATCCCAGTCCCGCCGCGCGAAGGCCGGAGTTGACCGGGCCTTCGTCGGCGAGAACGATGCGAAAGACACCACCGACGATGATGGGTGGGAGCATCGCGGGAATGTAAAGGATCGCGCGAATGGTTGAAGCAGCCTTCATAGGAAAGACCGCGATGGCCATCACGAAGGGCACAAGCACCCAAACCACGACGCCGCCAACGAGGAGGAGGTTGTTGAGGAGGATGCGGTAGAAATCTGGCCAGGTTGCCAAGAAGATGAAGTTGTCGAGCCCGACGTTGATGGGCTCGGAGAGGCCGTCGTATTGAGTCGTGGAGTAATAGAGGACAGCGCAAAGGGGCCAGAAGATGAACGCCAAGATGAGCAGCAGTTGGGGCAGGACGAAAGCTTGACCGGGGCTGGTCACTTTCGATCGGGTGCGCGTCTTTGCTGCCATTCGTGGATTTCCTCGGGAGTTCGCAATTGGGCTTTCGTTGAGAGCGTAAGTTGGTTACATTCGTCCTGTCAACGTTTCTGGAAAGGTTACCGGTTTTGATGAACCTCTTCTCGCATCCTCTCGCCACACCGTCGTGGGAGATGGAACAAGCTGCCCCGATGCGGCTCCATACGCGCTCACTGTGGAGCGTCCCGACAGAGCACGAAGTAGGCGCCCCGGCTGAGCGAATCATTCACCAGCGGGCGATTTTTACGAACAAACCAGCGACTTTTAACCGTCTCTCGGTGGCCCAAGCTCCCGGCTATCACAAGTGTGCGAGCGGTCAAGAAATCGATGCTGCCCTCGACGTAGTGGTCTTCACTGCCGACGGCGAAAACGAGTGGCGTGAAGTAGGCCACTTGCGGTCCACCGCCGAAGAGGTTCTCGCGAATGGAGCCAGCCTTGACCTCGGCGGGCTCGAAGCCAGTTCCCTCGTAGCTCAAGTGCGGCGCGCAGCGACCGATGAATGGTGGCCGGGCTGGAACCTTGCGTCCACCGGCATGATTCTCGAGGGTGAAACCAACAACCAGTGGGAACCTGACAACGAAGGCAGCCTCACCGTTGCTGCAATCGACCTCACCGGCCAATCGGCCGGCGTCAGCGCGCGAACAACTCAGACCGAAGTGCGATTCACGACAGACCACCTGCAGGTCGGCTTTCGCCTCACCTCCCCCGCCTGGTCGTACCTCGCTCTCGATGCTGATGGCGACGGAAAGACCCACGTCAACCTGCTGCAGATGCCCCGCTCGATGGACATCGTGCGCAGCGGCGTTTACCCCTCCGGCGTCTATCCAGTGCTGCGCGACCAAAACGCCGAATACCTTGCTCAGGGGCCGCGATTCACGGCAATCGGCGGCCTCATGCCGCTCGGTTTTCTGCACACTGACTACGTCGGCACCACCACGGTGAACGGGTCAACAGTGCGCTATGAGTTCGTGAGTGACGCCGCATCTCAGCGTTACGTTCTTGAGTTCACCGTCGAAGCAGACCGCATCCGGATGCACGTCGAACGCACCAGCGACACCGAACGCCGCGCCTGGACCAGCTCTGCTTGGCACGTCGCTACGAACAATCGCGTGACTCCATCGTGCGCGCTCGGCCCGCTCGCCTACCGTGGCGAAACCGGGCTCCTCACCGGCGCTGTCGCGTGGCATTTTCCGCGCCACGGCACCCTCAATATTTCGGCGAGCGACGGTGCCCAGTGGAGAAGCGACTCGGTGCGCCCCCTCGACACCAACACGCTTGAACTCAAGGTGGGCGAGATCGCCACCGACTTTGGCGACTACATTCTCCCGGCCGGTAAGCACACGGCAGACATTGAGTTGATCGTAGAGACGCCTGCGCTCGCAACGCTGGCCGAAGACACTCCTGATGCGATTCGCCGGATGCTCGAACGTCACACCCTCACGGCGTTACCGTTCCGCGGCGACACCGCCACCTACTCAAACAATGGTGCCTCGATGCACTGCACGACATCCCTGGCCGATGTCTCCGTCATCGCCGAGCAGCTCGTCGAGACCACCTCCCTGCCCGCAATGGAATGGGTTGGTCGTTCCCTGCAGCGCTGGCTCGACGGCGCACCCAGTTACGGAAGTGGCACCACCTCGCACGGCGACCACCGCCTCGACGACGAGTACGTGCACATGAGCGGCAACACCCTCGGTGCTGCCGCCCGCTTTGCGGCGTGGGAAAAGTCCGGTGATTGGTTTGCTCGCAACCGCACCGTGCTCATCCGTGAACTTGAAGGGATGCTCGCCCGCGATGTTGACGGTGACGGCCTAGTCGAGTCAACCCTGCGCATCGGCAATAGTGGCGACCACCAGTGGAGCACTTGCTGGGCAGACGTGCTGTCGTTTGGTTGGAAAGATGCGTGGGCCAACGCTGTCGTCTTCGAAACGTGGACCCTCTGGATCCCGGTGCTCGAAGCACAGGGAGAGAACGAGCTTGCGGCACGAATCGCAGAAAGCCGCAGCAAACTTCAGAGTGTGTACTTCGACACCTTCTACAACCCTGAAACCGGAATTATTGCCGGCTGGCGTTCGAAAGATGGCACCCTGCACGACTACGGATTCTCACAACTCAACGGCATGGCCTGCATGACAGAGCTGTTGCCCGTCGATAAGGCTCGTGGCGTGATGGAGTCCCTCGTCGCCGCCTGGGAATCAATCGGGCTCGATGACTTTCGCAACGGCATCCCTCTCAACATCTGGCGCATTCCGGAATACGACATCGGTGGGGTTGTGTTCGGCCTGCCGATGGGCAGCTACCAGCAGGGTGGGTATTCGCACCACGGAGCACGCGTCATTGTCGATGCGCTCGATCGTGTCGGGCTCACCGAGAAGTCGGCCCAAGTGTTGGAAAACCTCGCGACAACAATTGCTGATGACACCTCGTTCGGCGGGCTTGGCTCCGGTAACGACTGGCGAATGAAAGACGGCACGCCAAGCGGTTATGAAGGCCAGCTTGTTGAAGGCTTCAGCGTTCTCGCTTCGGCACTCAGTCGCTATCGCGCCACCAACTAGCGGGCCCACCCGCTAACCTGCTCACCTACTAACCCGTCAACCGGTCAGGCATCCGGAGGAGTTCAATGAAGAAGATCCGCGTCTCAGTAATTGGTGCAGGCTCGTGGGCCCTTGCTGCCCACCTGCCCGCCCTGAAGTCTCGTGACGATGTTGAGCTGGTTGGCGTGTGCCGGTCGAATCTGGATGCCGCCGAACGCATCCGAGACACTTTCGGTTTCGAGTTTGCCTCGGCCGACTATCGCGACGTTCTCACGCCGGGGGTGGATGCCGTTATTGTCGCGTCGCCGTCATCGCTGCATCATGAGCATGCCGCTGCCGCGCTGCGGTCTGGCGCGCATGTTTTGTGCGAGAAGCCGATGACGATTGCGTCGGCGGAGGCGTGGGATCTGGTGGAGATTGCCCGTGAACACGACCGCGAGCTGCTGATCGCGTTTGGTTGGAACTTCATGGCGATGATCCGCAACGCAAAGGAGATGATCGCCCGGGTGGGCATCGGAACCTTGGAGCATGTCACCGTGCACATGTCGTCGAGCACTCGCGAACTACTGAGCGGCACAGGCTCTTATCCCGATTCGGCCCCGGATTCTGTGCCCCAGACCGCGACGTGGACTGACCCGCTTGTTTCGGGTGGGGGCTACGGTCAAGCACAATTGAGTCATGCCCTCGGGCTGACCCTCGCCTTGTTTCCCGACCGCATTGTTGCGGCATCCGCCCAGATGTTTGGTGCCGCGACGACCCCGGTCGAGCTGCACGATGCGGCAGTGCTGAACTTTGAGAGTGGGGCGATTGGAGTGCTCTCGGGGGCTTCGGCTCACGCGGGGGCGTGGAAAGATAAGCACGATTTGCAGGTGCGCGCGGTCGGCAGCGAGGGGCAGGCCATGGTTGATGTTCTGCGCGAAGAGGCCTGGATTTATCGGCCAGACAGCGGAGAACATCGCCTCGATCTTTCGCCGGGCGATGGTGCGTATCAGGCAGAAGGTCCAGCCAACGCGCTCATCGAGATAGCCCTCGGGCGCGGAGACAACCCCGCCCCCGGAACGCTTGGCGCCCTCACTGCAGAGGCGCTCGAACTTGTGTACCGAAGTGCCGCCCAGGGCGGGAGCGTCGCCCGATGAGCATCCCCACAATTGCGCGCATCGACGCCTACCCCCTGCCGTACCGCGAAACCAACGACCACGACAGCACCCGCTACAGCTGCCTTGTGCGAGTCGAGGATGCCGCTGGCACTGTCGGCTGGGGCGAGGCCGCCACGATCGTGCGCGAGGCTGCAAGCGCGACTGCCGTTCTGGTTCGGGGTTTTGCTGACGCACTCGCGGGCACCCCGGCGAACCCGGAGTCGGCGAGCGCAACGATGACGGCTCATGCGTGGTGGCACGGCGGTGCGGGGATTGCGAGCTTTGCGGTGTCGGCGATTGATATGGCGCTGTGGGATCTGGTCGGCCGTCGTGAGGGAACCAATCTGGCGGTGCTTCTCGGGGCGGTCTCCGATGCGAGCCTCGACACGATCATCACCTGCCATGCCTCTGTGGAAGATCTGGGCGAGATGACTGCTGAGATGGCTGAGTGGGTGGCGCATCGCGGAGCATCCGGAATCAAAATTGCGTTTGGCAAAACGGGAGCCTCACGTTTGGGCGTGGAACTGGAACGCGATATTGCCTTCATGACTGCGCTTCGCGGTGCGCTGGGCGATGACACCCCCGTCATGATCGATGTGGGTCCCCGCGTTGGCTGGAATGTCGAGCAAGCTCAGGCACGCATCGATACCCTCGCCCCGCTTGGTCTCGCGTGGCTTGAGGAACCGCTCGGGGCTCGAAACCCTGAGGGGTACCGTCAGCTTCACGACAATGCCCGCGGCGTGCTCATTGCCTACGGCGAGCGCGAGTGGAATGTCACCGGGGTGCAGGAGATAGTGAGCACAGGAACGGTGGATGTCGTCGGCATGGATCCGGGGCGCATCGATGGCGTGAGTGGTTTTCGAGCTGCGGCCGCGCTGTGTGGCGCTGCCGGGGTCAAGGCGAATGCTCATGCTTTTGCTGGACCTTTGGTCTACGCCTCATCGCTCGCATTGTCATTAGCGAGTGAGGCGTGCTCCGAGTTCGAGCTTGCTCCGACCCGTAACGAACTGTATGACTTTGTTGGTGCGCCAGAACTTCATTCGAGCGTTGGGCGGCTCTCCTCCCTCACCGAACCCGGTTTGGGTATTGCTGTCGATGGGGATCGTGTTCGCGCCGCGAGCGCGGCATCCGGGTTATGACCTTAGGCCTGGCGACTCCAGCTCACGAGTGTCGGCACAACATCTTCGGCGAATCGTTCGTAGTCGTCTGCTGAGTTGTAGGCGTGCGCGGCGAGACGCAGGTAGCCGGTGTCGCGCCAGTTGGTGATCTGGGTTTCGAACCCGAGTTCGTCGGTGATGCGTTGACGCACGTCGTTCGCCTGCGGGCCGGTTGCTCCTAGCGTTCCTGGCAGGCGCAGCAGTCGCATTCCGGGGGCGGGCGTGCCGACCGCTACGCGTGACTCTTGGCCTGATGCCGCATCGAGCGCGTCAGCCACGACCTCAGTGGAGTAGTCGAGCAGCGACTCAATGTAGGCCCGGATGGCATCCCAACCGATTCGATCTTCGAGACCTGTAATCGCATCTACCGTAGCGAGGTAGGGCGTGTAGTCGAGGGTTCCTTGGTGGTCGAAGCGCGAAGGGAATGGCTCGTCCATTCCCCAGGAATCGATCACGGGATACAGGTTCTTAGCGAACCCCTTCTCAGCAACGAGCACTGCGGTTCCTCGAAAACCGCACGCAAACTTGTGCAAATTTCCCACCCACGCGGATGCCGCGACACCCTCTGCTGGGCGGTTCTTCACGCCGGGGGCGTGGGCGGCATCCACGAGCAGCGGAACTCCGTGCTTGGCGGCGAGTTCTGCGAGGGGCGCCACCGGAAACTCGCGTGCCGTTGAGGAACTTGAGGCGTCAATGACGAGACCAGCTGGTTTCTTGGCGAGGGCTTTGCCGAGCTTGGCGAGCACCTCATCCGCTGACGCATCCAGTTCGATGGGCACGGTGCGCACTTTTGCGCCGCGCTCGCGCGCTTCGCGCTTCGCCGAAAATGCGACGGCACCGTAGGTGTGGTCGGTGACGAGAATCTCGTCGCCAGCACTCAACCCGAGAGCGCGAATGGATGCTGTCATTCCGGCACTGGCGTTGGGCACGAAACCGAAGTGCTCGGCATCCACACCAATGAAGTCGGCTAGGTCCGCTCGGGCCTGCGCAACGCGCGCAGGGGCGGCCATGAACCAGCGTTGGGGGGCGCCTTCGGCCTCTTGCAGGTAGGCCATGCGGCGCAGCTGAGCAAAAACGGGCACCGCACCGAAAGAGCCGTGGTTGATGTGGCGCCAGCGCGTGTTGAGGCTCCAGAGCGCGGCAGCCGGCGACCCGTCTCGCGCCTCTAGTGGCTCGGGGCGGCTCAGCTCTTCCGGCTGCGCGGGCTCAGCGGATCCAACGGGCTCAGCGTCAATAGGGGTTTCGACGTCAGCGGTGGTTTCGACGTCAGCGATGGTTTCGACGTCAACCGAAGTTTCGGGCTTCTTAGGTGCCATAGTGCCCATTCAACCCCACGGCACCAGCGATTCACACTCTTTGCGTTCGGGCGCGGCGACGACGGAGCAATCCTGTGGTGATTGCGACGCCGAGAAGCAGCATCACGCCGCCGCCTGCCTCGGCAAGAGTGGGGACCTCGCCCAAAACTATCCACGCGGTGACCATCCCGACGATTGGCACGAGCATTGTGAACGGCACTACGGCAGATGCGGAATGACGCGCGAGCAAGGTATTCCAGATTCCGTAACCCACGAGGCTCGCAAGCCAAGCCGTATACGCCGTCGACAGCAGTTGCGGAACTGTGAGGTGAGTGAGGGCGAAGCCCACAGCATTCGCACCGTTGAGTGCAAGGGCGAGCAGCACCATGGGCACGGGAACCACAAGCGCCGACCAGACAGTGAGTGACAGTCCTGCCAGCCGTGACGGCGTTGCGCCATCTCGCCCGATTCGACGGGCAATGACATTGCCGATTGCCCAAGAGGCGGCTGCGGCAATCGTCACCATAAAGGCCAGCGCTGGCGTGTCTACCCCGCGCCCGCTACCGACGACGACGAGGCCGAATGCTCCGAGGCTCACCCCGACGAGTTGGCTGCGAGTGGGGATTTCGTGCAGTGCGAGCGCCGCAAATACCACGGTGAGAACGACCTGTGCTTGTAGAACGAGCGAGGCTAAGCCCGCAGGCATACCGATCGCGAGCGCCGTGTAGAGAAGGCCAAACTGGCCAAGGCTCATGAAGAGTCCGACGAGCACAACGTCGCGAAAGCGTGCTGTTGGTCGCGGCACGAAGAAGATGGCGGGCACAATGACGGCGGCGAAACGGATAGCGACGAAGAGTGCAGGCGGCATGTCTTCAAGCCCGAGGTCAATGACCACAAAGTTCAGCCCCCAGATAATGGCGACAAGAACAGCAGCAAGCGCGGAACGAAGGGGCATGGTTCGAGTCTGCTTCTCTCAACCATGTAACACCAGCGCACGATTTTGCATGTTACCCAGTGGGTTTGTTACATAATGGCGTAATGATCGATCTCGCTGCCGTCGACGCTCTGATTGCCGTCTCCCGCACGGGGACGGTGCACGCGGCTGCCGCCGGTCTTGGCTTTACTCCCTCTGCGGTGTCACAACAAATCAAGCGCCTTGAGCGCGACCTTGGCGCACGATTGCTCGATCGTGAGGGTCGCGGGGTCGTACTCACCGCTGCGGGGCGCCGCGTTGTGGATGAAGGCGGGACACTCCGCGAACGTGTCGAAGAGCTCCGTTCGCGGTTGCATGACGCAGGTGCGCGCCCTGCGGGAACCCTCAAGCTTGGGGCCTTCTCTACCGCGGTACGTGGGATGTTGCCGGCGCTCCTCGCGCAGGTCAACGCCGACTACCCGGAGCTTCGCGTTACTGTAACCGAACTCGAACCGTGGGATGCGATCGCTGCCGTTGCCGCTGGCACCCTCGACCTTGCGCTTGTGCACCATTGGGAAGGCGTAGGGATGACGCTTCCCCCGAGCCTCTGCAGCGAAGAATTGTTTCGCGACGTCGCTGACGTTCTAGTTCACAAAGATGATCCGCTCACTCTCAACGCGTTCGTGACACCGGGGGATGTGCGGGATCACACCTGGGCGTGTACGCCGGATGGCACCATTTGTTACGAGTGGTTTTGCCACATGTATCGCGGTGATCCCCACCCGCCACGCATCGACTATCGCTGCTTAGAGTTCGCTTCTCAAGTGGAACTCGTTGCGGCAGGCGTCGCTGTTGCTCTCGTGCCTCGACTCGGGCGCGGACGCCTTCCTGATGGTGTTGTGGCGATCCCGCTGCGCGAACCTGTGCCCACTCGACCGATCTCGCTCATCTGGCGAGCGACGATGACAGAGGCACCTGCCGTGCGCGCGATCCACACACTACTGAGGGCGCCCGCAATCGCGGAAAACGTCTAACAAACGGCTAGCGGGCGAAGCTTCCGCTCAGTCGCACAGCGCCACCGTTGACACCCTTGGCGCCCTGTTCGAAGCCCGAAAGATCATGGGCGGCCATCGAAACACGACCAACTTCCCACGAGGGGATGCCGTCGGCGGTCAGGGCGGCGATCGTTGCGTCGGCGGCGTCTGCAGCCACAATCGCGATCATGCCGATGCCGAGGTTCCAGGTTCCTTCAGCACTCTCGAGGCTGGATCCAGCCAGGTCAGAGAGCACCCGGAAAACGGCGGGCGGCGACCAGGTCGAACGTTCAACTTCGACCCACGAACCGACAGGAAGCACGCGAGCAAGGTTGGCGGCGATTCCGCCACCGGTGACATGACTGAGCGAGTGCACGGCACCCGGCTGCGCATCGAGCAGGTTAAGCAGCGGCATTGTGTAGAGGCGGGTGGGCTCGAGGAGCACTTCACCCACGACTCCACCGAGCTCGTCAAGACGGTCGGTGTAGCTGATCTTGTTGTTGGCCAAAATGTGGCGCACGAGAGAGAAACCGTTGGAGTGGATGCCGGATGATTCCATCGCGATCACGACATCGCCATCCGCAACAAGGTGCGGGCCCAGCTGGGCATCCGCTTCAACAACGCCAGTGGCAGCACCGGCAACGTCGTAGTCGTCTGGACCAAGAAGGCCGGGGTGTTCTGCTGTTTCGCCGCCCACCAGCGCAGTGCCGGTAGCCGAGCATCCACGCGCAATACCGGCAACGATGTCGGCGATACGAGACGGTACAACTTTGCCGCACGCAATGTAGTCGGTCATGAAAAGAGGCTTCGCACCAACAACAATGATGTCGTCAACGACCATGCCCACGAGGTCCTGACCGATGGTGTCGTGCTTATCGATCGCCTGAGCGATTGCGACCTTCGTGCCAACGCCATCCGTTGATGTCGCCATCAGGGGGTGCTTGTAATCCTTGAGGAACGCAACGTCATAGAGACCAGCGAATCCGCCGAATCCTCCGACCACATTGGGCCCATGAGTGGCACTGACGGCCGCCTTCATGAGTTCGACGGCACGGTCACCAGCGGCGGTATCAACACCGGCTGCGGCATAACTGGAGGAAGAGTTCTCGGTCACGGCTCAAGCGTACCGGCAGCTCGCACCCGCCCGCCCGCCCGCCCAGCTGAAAGCAGTCTCTCTAGGGTGTGAGAAACTAGACCGTACTCACACCGGGTACGGTCTCTTCGACCTCAGGGAGCCACGCGAAAGCATGTGCGGCATTGTCGGTATCGTCTCTTCTCAGCCCGTCAACCAGCAGGTCTATGACGCACTGTTGCTATTGCAACACCGCGGCCAAGACTCCACAGGGATAGCCACTGCCGACGGCAGCACCCTGCACTTGCAGAAAGCCAACGGCCAAGTTCGTGAGGCCTACCGCACTCGCGACATGCGCAACCTTGTCGGAACCTCCGGCCTCGGTCACGTGCGCTACGCCACCAAAGGCAATGCCTTTAACGAGAATGAAGCCCAGCCGTTCTACGTGAACGCGCCCTACGGCATCATCCTTGTTCACAACGGCAACCTCACCAATACGCAGCAGCTCACTGACGAACTATTCCGCATTGACCGCCGCCACCTCAACACCACGAGTGACACTGAACTGCTCGTCAACGTGTTGGCTAATGAACTTCAAGAGCAGGTTTCGGGCAACGACCTCGATCCCGAGCAGGTCTTCACCGCTATCTCCCGCGTGCACGACCGCGTCGAGGGCTCCTATGCCGCGATCGCCCTGATCGCTGGTCACGGCTTGCTCGCGTTCCGTGACCCGTACGGCATCCGCCCGCTCGTTTTGGGTCGCCGCCAGACCGGACTTGTCGGAAACGAATGGATCGTGGCATCCGAATCTCTCGTACTCGAGAGTGCTGGCTACGAACTGGTGCGGGATGTTGCCCCTGGTGAAGCAATCTTCATCACGCCCGATGGCGAAATGTTCTCCAAGCAGTGCGCCAAAGCTCCGGTGCTGATTCCGTGCTCGTTCGAATACGTTTACCTTGCTCGCCCCGACTCGATCATGAACGGCATCTCCGTTTATGAAGCTCGACTGCGTTTGGGCAACAAGCTCGCCGACACTATTGCCAAGTACACGCCGATGGGCGACATCGACGTTGTCATGCCGATTCCTGACTCCTCACGGCCGGCTGCCATGCAGGTGGCGCAGAAGCTCGGTGTTGAATACCGCGAAGGTTTCTACAAGAACCGCTACGTTGGCCGCACCTTCATCATGCCCGGCCAGGCCGAACGCAAAAAGAGCGTCAAGCAGAAGCTCAACGCAATGAGCAGCGAGTTCAAGGGCAAAAACATCCTCATTGTGGATGACTCCATCGTGCGCGGAACGACCTCCAAGGAGATCGTTCAGATGGCTCGCGAAGCTGGCGCCAACAAGGTCACTTTCACGTCAGCAGCACCGCCCGTGCGCTTCCCACACGTCTATGGCATCAACATGCCCAGCCGCGCCGAGCTCATCGGTCACGGCCGCAAGATTCCCGAAATCGCGATGGAACTCGGCGCCGACGCCCTCATCTACCAAGAGGTAGCCGACATGCAGGCTGCGATCATCGAAGGCTCCGACGTGACGGCGCTCGAAATGAGCTGCTTCACCGGTGAGTACATCTCCGGCAACATCACGCCCGAGTACCTCGACTGGCTCGAGAAAAGCCAGCTGAGCTAGTTAGGCTGCGGCACAAACCGCTGTAGGAGAGCGTTGGCCGTGACGAATCGAACGGCACGTTAGTCGGGCTCGGTTTCCGTGGGCGCCTCTTGAAGCTGAACCCACGTCGCACCGGAGCTCGGGAAGTCGCAGTCGTCTTCTGCCAGCCACACTTCTATTCGGCCAGCTTCGTCGCTGTCGTCCATGACATGCCCGGTGACTCCGATTCCGCCCGCGCGTCTGTAGCTGAGAGAATCCGGCCGAGTGGATCCGGTGTACTCCAGCAGTTCGAGTCGTGTGCCTACTTCAGCCAGAGCATCAGCTCCTACGAAGACGAAGTAGTGGGTGTAACCGTTCCTTGGTGTGGGCTCACCGCCCGCTCCTTCGCAAATAACTTCGCCAACGGTCGCTGCCTCAAAATCAGCCACAGCACCGTCGAGATTGTCCAGACGATCTTGCCTCCAACTCTGGTCGAACAAATAGCAGCCACTGAGCGAAATGGAGACGAGAAGTATCGTTCCTGCGGCCACCGCGCGCTTCCCCATCATCTTCATACTCGCCTGTGTCATGCAGAAAAGTATCGCAGCCGAAATACCGAATTGAGCCCGTTTTTAAAAAGATCCTCGACTTAGTAACGACTGGTGCGTCGCGGGTGATATCACGCCCGACAACCTCGAATGGCTCGTGCATAAGCAGCCAGACTAACTGCATCGGTTTCGCTCGAAAGCAGCGGCGCCTTCGTCCGAATCACCTGCCGGTGAGCGCCTTCCGCCTAGGGCGACTCTTGAAACTCCACCCACATCGCATCGGTACTCGGGAACTCGCAACCGTCTTCGGCCAGCCACACTTCAATTCGGCCGGCTTCATCGCTGTCGTCCATCACATACCCAACGGCCGCAATTCCGTCGGACCGTGTGTAGCTCAGCGAATCTGGCCGAGTGAACCCGGTGTACTCCAGCATTTCGAGTCGGGCGCCGACCGCTGCGGGAATATCGGCTCCCACAAAGACGAAGTAATGTGTGTACCCATTCTTCGGAGTTGGTTCGCCGCCAGCCCCTTCACAAATAACATCACCAACGGTCGCTGCCTCAAAATCAGCCACAGCACCCTCGAGATTGTCCAGACGATCTTGCTTCCCATTCGGGTCGAACAAATAGCAACCGCTGAGCGAGCCGGCAACGAGCAAAATCGTTCCTGCGGCCACCGCGCGCTTCCCCACCGCAGCAAACGTCGTGCGCTTCATAAAGTGGAGTATGCCAGTTGAAGCAGAACATTAATCCTCTTCGCTAAGAAATCTTCGACTTAGCGAGAACCGGCTAATCGCCGTTATTCGAGCGTGCCCTCGTATGCTTCTGGTTCTGAGATCTCGTGCTCGGCTGTTCCCGACTTGGCGCGACGGCGCGATGAACGGTCGGCGATCAGCGCAACGAGAGCACCGACTGCGACACCGGCAGGAATACCAAAGAGACTGAAGTAGCCAAAGAGCGCCCCGAATCCGACCGAAGGATCAACAGGGAACGCCATCGTGAGAATGAACGTGGCTACGGCACCGAGTCCGCCGCCGACGATCATGAACGCGCCGTACTTGGGCGCGCGGCGGATGCTCACACCCGTTGATTCAACCGTGGTCTTGATCACAGGCTGCTGCGGTTCGGATGCCGCGGGCTCGTGTTCTGGCGTAATACTCACGGCACTATTCTCTCCCACACAACTGGGAGGTATTCGCTGAGGTCGGCACGCGACCCCGAGGCACTGATATCGCCGGAGTCGAGGGCTTCGGCCCACTCTCGTGTTCCCGTGGCTAGGGCAATCCAGGTTTCGGCATTCATTTCGACCACGTTGGGCGGGGTGCCACGCGTGTGGTTGGGGCCTTCGATCGCTTGAACCGCGCCGTATGGGGGAACCCGCACCTCGACGGAGTTGCCCTCGGCATCGCGCCCGAGAACTTGCAGGAGATATCTCACTGCGGTGGCGGTCGCATCGCGATCTGCTCTACCGTCTTTGACCATTCGGATGCTTGCTTCGCCAGCAATTGCGGCAATCTTCAGCTGTGCCATACCTAAACGCTAGCAAGGAACACTGAACGCTTGGTTAGGCTGTGCTTGTGCGAATTCTTGTTCTTGGATCCGGTGCCCGCGAGCACGCCATTGTGACGTCACTTCTCAGTGAGGAGGAGACGCACGAAATCACGGCTGCGCCCGGTAATGCCGGCATTGCGTCTGTTGTTGAAACTGTCGCGCTTGACCCCACTCGGGGAAGCGTTGTTACCGAATACGCCCTCGACAATGACATCGAACTCGTCATCATCGGGCCAGAGGCTCCTCTCGTTGAGGGCGTCGCTGATGATCTTCGCCGCCGAGGCATTGCCGTGTTCGGCCCGGGCAAGGCTGCCGCAGCCCTTGAAGGCAGCAAGACTTTTGCGAAGCGCATCATGGATGCCGCCAATGTCCCTACCGGCCGCGCCCACCGCGCCGGCTCGATCGATGAAGCCATTGAGGCTCTCGACGAATTCGGTGCTCCTTATGTCGTGAAGGCTGACGGCCTCGCTGCCGGCAAGGGCGTTCTCGTTACCGGCGAGCGCAATGCGGCCGTCGATCATGCCAAGCATTGGCTCACCTATGGCAGCGTGCTCGTTGAGGAGTATCTCGCTGGCGAAGAGGTTTCCCTCTTCTTATTGAGCGATGGCCACAGCGTTGTTCCGCTGTCTCCCGCGCAGGATTACAAGCGCGCCTATGACGGCGACGACGGACCAAATACGGGCGGCATGGGCGCGTATTCCCCGCTCAACTGGCTCCCCGAGGGCTTCGTTGATGAAGTGATTGACACCATTGCACTGCCCACGATCCGTCAGCTCGCTGAGGAGCAAACACCCTTCATCGGGCTGCTCTACTGCGGCCTCATTGTCACCAAGGACGGCATCCGCGTTATTGAGTTCAACGCTCGCTTCGGTGACCCCGAGACGCAGGTTGTTCTGCCCCGTTTGGTCACCCCGCTCAGCTCGCTGCTTTACGCCGCAGCAACTGGCGGCCTTGCCGACCACGCAGCGCCCGTCTTCAGCGACGACGTTACTGTGACGGTTGTGCTCGCGAGCGAGGGCTACCCCGAGAACCCCAAGATCGGTCGCCCGATTACCGGGTTGGATGCCGCACTCGCCGTTCCCGGAATCACCATCGCCCACGCTGCGACCGCCAAAAAGGGTGACGAGTTTGTCGCCACCGGCGGACGCGTGCTCAGCGTTGTCGCGACCGGCGAGACCTTCGCCGTCGCCCGCGAACGTGCCTACGAAGCTCTCGGACACATTCACCTCGAGGGCTCACACTTCCGCAGCGATATCGCTTTGCGCGTCGCGAAGTGAGTGACGCTGTGAACGATGCGGCTGGGGCGGATGCTGCTGCCGAGAGCGCCTGGACGCTCAAGTATTCCGGCAAAGTCCGCGACCTGTATGTGCGGTCCGACGAGCCACAGCTTGTGCTCATGGTTGCCAGTGATCGGGTCAGTGCGTTTGACCATGTGCTGGAGCCGGGCATCCCGAGCAAGGGCGCTTTGCTGACGCAACTGAGCAAGTGGTGGTTCGAGCAGTTGGCTGATATGCCGAACCATTTGGCGGATGCTGCTGCTGTGGAGGCTCCCGCTGAACTGGCTGACCGGTCGATGATTGTGAAGCGGCTCGAGATGTATCCGGTGGAGTGTGTCGTTCGCGGCTACCTGTCGGGCAGTGGCTGGTTGGAGTATCAGGAATCACAAAGCGTGTGCGGCATTGCGCTGCCTGCTGGTTTGAGCGATGGCGACCGCTTGCCCGAACCGATTTACACTCCGGCGTGGAAAGCGCCGATGGGTGAGCACGACGAGAACATCAGCTTTGAGCGCACCATTGAACTCGTGGGTTCGGAGGTTGCGACTGCGCTTCGGGATGCTTCGCTCGACATTTTTGCGCGGGCTTCAGCTATCGCTGAGACGCGTGGGGTGATTCTCGCTGACACCAAGTTCGAATTCGGGGCCGACCCGGAGACCGGTGCTCTCGTGCTGGCCGACGAAGTTCTGACGAGCGACTCAAGTCGCTACTGGGATGCCGAACTCTACGCCGCCGGAGGACCTGGTCGTCTGGCGAGCTTTGACAAGCAGATCGTGCGCAACTGGCTTTCCGCCCACTGGGACAAGCAGGGCGTTCCGCCCGAGCTGCCCACCGACATCGTGGAGCAGACCGCTGCGCGGTATCGCGAGCTGATTGAGCGGCTTACGGCGTAGTCGACTCAGCGCGGCAGATGTAAGACACTGCCCTTAATGACTCTCCTCACAGGTTTTCCACAACGCCTACCAGCTGTTTACCGTCCGTGGTAAGTTTTGTCTATCACGATCAGCCCGCTCGCCTTTCGGCTCGGGCTGATTTTCTTTAACTAGGGAAGCTCGTGGCTAAATACACAAAGAAGTGGCTCTCGATCGACGGTCAGCTCGACAAACTCGAGTCTCATGGTGTCACTATTCTGGATCGGCAGGCGGGGTATCAGTTGCTCAGCGCGGTGGGCTATTACCGCGTCACGGGCTATCTGTATCCGCTTCGCGAATCCGAGAGTTACGTGGATGAACACGGCCGTCCACGAGTGCGCGTTCTCAACGAATACCGGACCGGCACGACACTCGAGTACGCCGCTGAGTTGATTAACTTTGATCGCGAGCTTCGCATGCTGGTGCTTGACGGCATCGAACGGATCGAAATCTCCCTGAGAACCCGTCTCGCTTATACGCTCGGGCGCAACTCCGCATTCGCCCATCTAGATCCCACCTGTTTCGTAAGCTCATTCACTGAACCAAAGGTTGACCAGGCAGCGGGAGCGCCCTTGCTCAGTCCGCACCAAGAATGGTTAGAAAAAGTCGACGAGCGTCGCGCGGACTCCCGCGAAGCGTTCGTGGCGCATTTCCGTGAAAACTACAACGACACAATGCCCACCTGGGCGCTCACGGAGATTCTCGAGTTGGGGCAAGTCAATCGTCTATACAACGGCCTCAACAATTCGATCGCCACCGAGATAGCCGACTACTACAAAGTCCCAACTAAGAAAATGATGCACAGCTGGATTTCGAGCCTCAACTACGTGCGCAACCTGTCGGCGCACCATGCTCGGCTCTTCAATCGCAAACTCGTCGCGGCACCCGCTCGCCCGAGTCGCGTTCAAGTGCCGTTGCTCGGGCACATGAAAGACCAAGATTCAGCCAAGCAGACTTTCGGCATCTACAACGCCTTGGCAGTCATGACGTATCTCCTGCGCACCGTGGATGCCAATAGCGGATGGGCCGAACGCCTTGTAAATTTGATCGATTCGTTTCCAACAGAGAACCAGCTCGGGGTTGAGTCGATGGGATTCCCAGAAGCTTGGTTTGCGCTGTCACTTTGGGAGCCTGAAGGTGAGCCACTCATGCCGCTCAATTAGGAAGTAATCTTCAGCTATGGGTCGGCTGCTCCGACTCGCTGATCGGGGGATCATGAACCGGGCAACGTGGATCGAAGGCTTTGTGCTGATTGGCGGCGCGATCCTTAGTCGTCGTACTGCTGAACGGTCGCGAGGCACAGGACAGCCGTAGCCTGTGAGATGGGTCAACGTACTAGTGCACTCCATAGTGCCCCCGGAATTACGAGTTGTGAACGGACCATTCCCCCAACCTCGGGGACTCTAGTTGTAGCCGTAGGTGAAGAGCCCGGCGTAGCGGAACCAGTCGCCCAACAGCGGGGTGTGGAGCCGAACATCCACATGCTGCTGTCCGTCTGCCCACGATTCGTCGACCGTAACGGTGGCAAGCGCGGGAATGCGGAGGCGGAGGCCAGCCAGATGCAGCCACTGGCGATCGGAGCGCAACTGCATGCGGCCATCGGTGACGGTGAGTGTCATGCGCACTTCGTAGCCACCGCGTCGCCCCAAGAAGTCGTGCAGGTGACCGTCGACAACGCGCATCATGTCCTGCAGCGGACGATCGCGGCCCGGAAAGTGGAAGGTGCGCACCGCGCCGAGACCACCATCCGCGGTCGGGGTGTTGACGACATCGAAGGGTACGTTGCGCGCGTACTCCGGGAAGAGGATGCGCTGCCACGCCATAAACGCCAGCACCGGTTTCAGGATGCGCAGCGGCGACCCCGCCACGTCGAAGACTCCGCTGCCAACGCCGACTCGTTGCCCGCCGTCGAAGTAGGGGCGAAGCTCGGGGGCCAGCAGGTCGAGTTCAGCGCCGAGCACGCGCCGGTAGACCGACTCGTTCACGATTGCGCCTGTTGACGGCTGGGGTTCGACCACCCGCTCATCATTACATGGACACACACCCTCGAGCCTCAGACTGGGGGCCGAGCACCAAGTTTTCAGGCTCTGGGGAAAACCCCGGTCAACGGGCACCTCGCCAACGATCGACAAGGCAACGCCGCTTGAGTGATTAATGCTCTACTCTCGCCCTATGGTCAATTCGACGGATGTGACTAGTCGGGGCAATAATCGACCGCCGATTCCTTGGCGTGCGATCACCATCGCAGTCGCCGCACTATCGCTCTCCGGATGCGCGATCTTCGATCCCCAGAGCGTCCTCACCCTTGGCGACGTAATGGACTCCCAATACGATGCTCCTGATGTCACGACTGACGTTGCCGAGATTACGGACACGGCCTGCGGCTCCGGGCTCGACTGCGTGGAGGCGTACAGCACCGCGGAGGCTGACTACTTTCGGTTTGACACTCGACAGGGTGCTGAAGAATACGGAGCCACTCTCGAGGATGGCTTTGTCATCAACTTCATCGTGATGGATTTTGAGGGCAAGGATGCCTCGGTCGAGCACCAGCTGTGGGCGATGCAGGCCGTGGCCGGGACCTGGAACGATTATGAGGGCGAGTTCCCTGATCGTTAGCGCCAAGCATCCACGGCGTCGACCCTAGGAAAATTGGCCTGAGGAAAGAGTTGCCGCCGGGCGACTACTGCGGCGGTGAAACACGTGCAGCACCACGCCAACCAGCACAGCAACGACGACCGCGACCGCTAGCGGCGGCACCACAATTTCTGGCAGCGTCGCCGCTTGGCGAAACACTTCAAATCCGGCGCTGGCCATCTCCCGAAGATCATGCGCGTACACCCGGCTCCCGGCGGCATAGCTGATCGCTGTCGCCACGGCCGGCACGATCCAGAGCAACCCGAAGCTCACCAGCACCGCAATTACACGCCCCACCGAGCGGATGCCACACCATCCCACCGCAAGCCCGACCAGTATCGCTGGTACCCAACGCAGCACGCTGGCCGCCCAGCGCCGGAAATCGTCAATCGCCCCATACTGCTGGTTGGTGAGCGGATGCAGGATCTCCCCCAACCACGGCGCCAACGCAACTGCGGCCATCGCGTAGCCGATCAGTGCGCCCGCGCGAGGAGCGCGGGCGATCAACCAAAACACCGCAATTCCCACCAGCATCGCAAGCACGGCAACGCCAGTGACAGCCGCAAGATAGAACGTCGCCTCGCGCCGCTCTTGAAGCCCGCCCTGTACGACAACGTAGGCCTGAACGATCGCGCCCAGTTGCACCACGATGAGCGAAAGGAACATCACCAGAACTCCGCGCCGCGGCATCCGGGATCGCAACAGGCGTGCGAGAAGCCCCGCGACCGCAGCTCCAACCACCATCAGCCCGATCTCTGTGGTCAACGCATATTGGCTAAATGGCAGCAGCACGAGCGGCATTTCATCAGGCGCAACCTCGACCGCCCACAGGTTTTGCAACGGCAATCGCAGTCCCTGAAGTAGCCACGGCAGCAGCCCAACCACAGCCGCGCCCACACCGAGGAGGGCGCTCATCCACACGGTCACAGAACGATGAGCGGATGCCTCGCCTGCCAGCTCCGCGGGATGCTCTACCTCCGCAGCATTCGTCACTGTGTCGGTCTGCTCGGCAGGAATCTCGCTCGTGTTGTCGTCCACAGCGGCCAGTCTATGAACGTGGGCCGCAAGAGGGAAGAGTATCAGTGAGAAATATTCGACACAGCTTTAGGCTCCTAATCGCCCTCAGGCCGAAGCTTTCGCGTCCATTGCGCAGCTGAAGCGACTGCGATAGGCGCTGGGAGTCATCCCCAGTTTGCGCGCGAAGTTCTGACGCAAAACAGCCGCAGAACCGAACCCGCTCTCCCACGCCACTTGCTCAAGCCCGAGTGACGTCTCTTCGAGAAGCCGTTGCGCGTGGAGCAGTCGCTGCCGCCCAAGCCAGGCCGCGGGCGTGGTGCCGAGATCCGTTTTGAAACGCCGCGCGAAGGTGCGAGGAGACATCTGGGCCCGACGCGCGAGCTCCTCGACGGGAAGCTCATCGCGCAGGTTCTGCAGCATCCATTCGGTCACAGCGGCGAATGATTCGGATTGAACAACCGGCAACGGCTTGTCGATGAACTGCGCTTGGCCACCGTCGCGCTGCGGAGCGATCACCATGCGGCGTGCGATGCGATTCGTGATTTCCGCCCCGAGCTCTTGCCGAAAGAGGTGCAAGCAGGCGTCGATCCCCGCTGCCGTTCCCGCGCTCGTGATGATGCGGTCATCCTGCACATAAAGCACGTCGGGGTCGACGTCGATCTTGGGGTACATGTCAGCAAAGGTCTGCGCGTACATCCAGTGCGTCGTTGCACGGCGCCCATCGAGCAATCCGGATGCCGCCAGGGTGAACGAGCCGCTACAGATGGCCAGCACCCAGGCCCCGCGAGCGACCGCCCGTTCGAGCGCTGCGGAGATTCGGGCATCCACCGTGCCCCACGTGGCACGCGGAACGGGAGTGAGCACGATCACGTCGGCGTCATCAGCGAAGGAGAGGTCGTCTTCGACGTTCATCGTGTAGCCGATGCTGCTGCGGATAGCACCGGGTTCGGGCGTGAGCACTCGAAAGTCGAATGATTGGATGCCGTCATCGGTGCGGTCAAGGCCGAACGCTTCGCAGGCCAGTCCGAACTCAAACGGGGTGAATCCGTCTTGCACGATGACCGCGACGCGTTCCATGAGGTCCTCTACTTTTCGTTGAATCCACCATTCTCAAAGTTGGCAGTATTCATTCGATAGGTGGCACACCTGCCACTTTTGGCAGGTTTTACTCGATCATAGTGTTTATGCCATGTTCAGTGCAATCATTATCGCCACCGTCTCCGTTATCGCCATCGTGGGAACCCTCCGCGAACTTCCTCAAGGAGGTCACCGCAGAATCCCTACCGACTGGACACGCCTGCCCTAGCGCGCGAACTGATCCAACTCGGTCACCTTCACGCCCTCGCACTGATTGCCCCCGCCGAACCGCGCATTTTCTCAGGGAGGAATAGTGCCCACCTCCCGATGTTGGACTTGATACGACCAACAGAAAGAGATCTGCTGTGAACTTGTTTTCCCCCACGACCCTCGGTGAGCTACGCCTCAGCAACCGCTTAGTAATGGCGCCACTCACTCGCACCCGATCAGGAAAAGCCGGCGTTCCGGGCCCGATGGTCGCCGAGCACTACGCCCAGCGAGCCTCGCTCGGTCTGATTGTGTCCGAGGGCACCTACCCAAGCCACGCCGGGCAGGGTTTCCCCGGCCAGCCCGGTCTGGTCACGCCCGAACAGCTCGAGGTGTGGAAGCACGTTACCGCCGGAGTTCACGCGGAAGGCGGCCAGATCGTCGCGCAAGTAATGCACGCCGGGCGGGTGAGCCACGAGAGCACCAACGGCGGATACACCGTGGTCGGCCCCAGCGCGATCGCGATCAACGGCCAAACCCGCACCTACGACGGCAAGCAGCCCTACCCGGTGCCGCACGCACTCACCGAGAGTGAACTCGCAGGCGTGGTCGACGAATTTGTGACAGCCTCACGCAACGCTATCGAGGCGGGCTTCGATGGCGTGGAGCTTCACTCCGCAAACGGATACCTTCTGCACGAATTTCTCTCCCCCGCCTCCAACCAGCGCGACGACCAGTACGGCGGTTCCCCCGAGAATCGCGCTCGCTTCGTGATCGAGGTCGTGACGGCGGTGGCGGATGCAATCGGTGCCGGCCGTGTTGGCCTGCGCATTTCCCCTGAGCACAACATCCAAGACGCACTGGAAACGGATAGCGCCGATGCGCTCGCAACCTACGGCGCCCTGGTCGACGCCCTCTCCCCGCTCGGCATTGCCTACCTCAGCGTGTTGCACGCCGAACCCACCGGTTCTTTCGCTCAAGAGCTGCGTGCCCGCTTCGGCGGACCGGTGCTGCTCAACAGTGGCTTC
Organism: Rhodoglobus sp.; assembly: GCF_053580035.1. Taxonomy (NCBI): domain Bacteria; kingdom Bacillati; phylum Actinomycetota; class Actinomycetes; order Micrococcales; family Microbacteriaceae; genus Rhodoglobus; species Rhodoglobus sp. The sequence goes on from NZ_JBMDVL010000001.1 coordinate 1,330,594, forward strand.
GCGCAGATGACGACTCGTGATGAGGCCCTCAGCCTGGTTCGCGACGGTCACGCCGAGGGCGTTGTCGTGGGCCGTCCGGCTATCGCAAACCCTGACTTGGCCTATCGCTGGCAGGAAAACCTACCGCTGAACAGCCCCGATGCTTCAACTTTCTACGGCGGAGGGCCCGAAGGCTACACCGACTACCCGACCTTCGAGCCAAGCTAACGCGGCGGCCGCGCGACCGGCAGCGCGGCCGGCCGCGAATCACGTTAATGGAGTCTGGATGACACCTAGTCGCGCAAATGTACCAGCCGCGTGTTACATTGAATGTACTTCACCACTAGTACATTTATTGTTCATGGAGCCCCCTCAATGCCCGATTTCGTCGTTCTCATCTGGTTCAGTTTCCGCTCCTTAATCATCGGGCTGGCGCTGGCAGTTGTGTGGTGGCTGGCACAGGGGCGCAAAAGCCAGCTACCCACCGGGCTCACCGCTGCGGTCACGGCGACAGCGGCTTCACTGGCCCTGGCCTGCATCCTTTACCTGAATGCGGCTATCGGATTTTCCGTACTCCGACCTCCGCTGTCGGAGCAACTTCCGCCATGGGTGTTCGAGATGCGCATCCTGTGGGCTCTCGCGGTGGGAACCCTCGCCGTCGCACTCCTCGCCATCCCTATCGGCGCTCACGCCCCGCGTGGTCACGCAAGCCTCACGCGGCGAACACCGTTCAGCTTCGGCCGGCGGAGGTGGTTCGCTGGCCTCACCGCAATTGTCGGTGCGATCGTCACGATTTCTGTGCTGGCGGGCATTGCATCCGAACCAGACGAAGAAGGCCATTGGCGGAACTACACCGTGGATGCCGGAAGCTCTATTTCATTCGGAACTTCCATTTACGGGTGGTATTACTCGATTCCCGCCTTGATACTGCTCACCACCCTCATTGCGGTCACGATCGTCGTTCTTTGGCTCATCGCCCGGCCTTCGCTCACCATCGACCACGACAATGATGTGCGAATACGTCAGCTCAGAACACGAAACACCTTGGCGGTCGCAAGCGGGGCACTCCTGATCCACCTCGGTTCGATATTCACGTCGCTGTCGTCGACAGCATCGCTGCGAGGAGGAGCAGCCATTGGCGATAGCGGCTGGGGCTCTTGGACGACCCCCTTTGCCGCTATACAGCCAGCTCTCTTGCTGCTCGGCCTGGGTATCTCCGCGCTCGGCTATGCATTCTGGTTCGGCGTGCTGCTTTCCGCGCTTTTCAGCCGTCGCGCCAGCATCGCCACGGTTCGATCATGATGATTAGCCTGGCGGGGTCATCCCCCGCCGTCGACCAAATTCGGGACCAAATTCGAGGCCTCATAGCCGCCGGAACTCTGGCAGCGGGCGAGCGGATCCCCTCAGTTCGTCAGCTCGCAAAAGATCTCGGCGTTGCTCCAGGGACCGTCGCAAAAGCCTACAAAGCTCTCGAAACCGAGGGGCACTTACGCACCCACACCGGAGGTGGAACCCGCGTTAGCGCAACGGCGGCGGCCACCCCTCTCGCCGTAGTCGAAGCTGCCCGCATCCTTGCCGACACCAGCATTCGCGGCGGCGTTGACCTCGAAGAGACCACACGAGTACTGCGTGCTATCTGGGCCTCGCAGCGCAAAGGCGACTAAGCCCCATTCGTCACCGTGCGGGCGCCGGGCGCAAGGCCGTGAATTTGTCAGTTTCACTTGACAAATGTTCCATGTCAAATGAAACTGACAACATGGAATCAGGGAACTTAGGCGATCACCTCCGCAGCGCGGATGCCGCGACCGGACTACGCGCAGTCGGCGCGCTTCACCGCCTCGCTGAACGCGTGGAGGCGACGCATGTTGCGCAGGCGAGGCGTGAAGGCTGGTCCTGGGAGCAGATCGGCGATGCTCTCGGCGTAACCCGTCAATCCGTCCACACGAAATACGGAAAGCAGGGAAACAATGTTTGAGAAATTTGCGCAATCCGCGAGAACCAGCGTTGAGGATGCCCGGAGTGAAGCCGCCCTCCGCGGCGACCGACGCATCGGCACTGATCATCTCCTCCTCGCGCTTCTCCGCGAAAAGGATCTCGCTCAGGCAGTTGGCGTTGACGCAGAAACCGCCGCTGATGCAGCCGATCGCCTCGACCGGAGCGCCTTACTTTCGATCGGCGTCGAGCTCGGCACATTCCAGCCGGCTGCCGAAGCGGCATCCTCACAACGAATCCCGATGACCGCCGGCGCTAAGACCGTGCTCCGGCACACTCTTGCATTCGCCGCCGCCGAAAAAGCGCGAACGATCACCTCGCGGCACATGCTTCTCGCGCTCCTCGACCGCGAAGAACCCGATTCGGCCGCGGCACTCTTTTCTGCACTCTCCGTTGACCGACAAGCAGTGCGCGATAACCTGAGCGAAGCTCGGTAATTCGACTAGGCCTACGCCTTCACGTTGCGTGCTAGCGGCTGAACGGATCCAAGCCGGTCGCCTTCACCGACAGCGCCCACAGTTGTTCCGCCGCGGCAGGGTCAATCGCCCACCCTTTCGCCCCACCGACGCTCATGTCGGCGTGGTCATCTGCAACGACGCCCTTGATGGAGCAGTCTTCGCAGTACGCGCCACCACGGTCGGCGAGCTCGAGAGCGGTGGCCGCCCAGAGCCCGGTTGATGCACCTTGGGCCGGGGTCTTGAACATCGGGTTGGGGTTACCCTCTTCATCGATCCACTGGCGGGCTAGCAACTCCTCGCGGGGCATATTCCGCTGCAGCTCAGTCATGATGCCACCGGGGTGCACCGAGAACGCGTGGATGCCGCGGCCGGCAAGACGAGCGTCCAGCGCAACGGCGAGCAGGGCATCCGCTGACTTTGACTGACCGTAAGCAACCCAAGGGTCGTAGGGGGTGGTCTCGAAGTTCACATCGTCGAAGAGCACGGGCGAACGCCAGTGACCCACCGACGAGTACGAGACGATACGGGCACCATCCTGAAGCAGCGGCTCGAGGCCAGCGACGAGAGCAAAATGCCCGAGCAGGTTGGTTCCGAACTGCATCTCCCACCCCTGAGGGGTCTGCTGTTCTGGCGTGGCCATGACTCCGGCAGCGTTGATCATCAGGTCAACGGCAGTGCCAGCGTCGCGCATCCGTTCAGTGAAGGCGGCAACAGAATCAAGATCGCCAAGGTCCATCGGCTCAATCTGAACACCGGCGATACCGGCAAGCGCGTCGGCGGCTTTCTCGGGGCGACGGGCCGGAACGATCACGGAGACACCGGCTTCGGCGAGCGCCTTCACGGTCTCGTAGCCAAGCCCTGAATAGCCACCGGTGACAACGGCGGTCTTGCCGGCGAGGTCGAATCCGGCGATCACTTCGGATGCCGTGCTGCGGTAGCCGAAGTTCGATTCGAGGGGCTGTTGGCGGGCTGTCATTTCTTCGAGGGAGATCATGCTTAGGACTCTAAGAGTTGGAGTGCACTCTAGGTCAAGCCGTGCGGTGGACTCCCAGAAAACGATGCGCTCGACCACCAAACGAGTCCGGGAAGCGAGAAAGCCCGGGCCGACCGAAGTCGACCCGGGCTCGATCCCTGGTGCTAGTTCACGCGAAGGCTATTAGCCCTTGGTGACCTCGTAATACAGCGGGACTGAGTCCCAACCGAACTTCACATTGCTAACGGTTTCTGCGTACACACCGGTCGCGTTGGAGTACCACAGCGGGATGCTGGGCAGGTCCTTCAACAGAACTTCCTGAGCGTCCTGATAGAGCGCCGTTGCGTCATCAACTGTCTGAGCTGCAGCGCCCTCCTTGAGGAGGCCGTCGAACTCAGAGCTGCTGTAGCCCTCATAGTTGGAGCCAGCACCGGTCTGGTAAAGCGGTGCGAGGAAGTTGTACAGCGACGGGTAGTCCGCCTGCCATCCGGCGCGAGTTGCACCGGTCAAGGTGCCAGCGACGCGATCTTCAAGCGACGACTTGAAGTCGGGGTAGGACTTGCCAATCGCCTCAATACCCAGGGTGTTCTTGATGCTGTTAGCTACAGCGTCAACCCATCCTTGGTGGCCACCGTCTGCGTTGTAGGCGATGTCGAACGTGCTGTCGCCGAACGGCGAGATTGCGTCGGCTTCCGCCCACAGCTTCTGCGCTTCGTCAGGGTTGTAGCTCAGTACATCGGCACCCTCAAGCGAGCTTGAGTAGCCGTCGATGACCGGGGAAGTGAAGTCGGTCGCCGGTGTGCGGGTTCCCTGGAAGATCACGTCAGTGATCTCGTCACGGTTGATCGACATCGAGATTGCCGCACGACGCAGCTTTCCTTCCTCGCCACTGAAGTGGTCGAGGTAGTAAGGAATGTTGAATGCCTGGAAGATGGCAGCCGGCTGGTTGATAGCGCGGTCACCGAACTCATCCTCGAAAATGCCGAAAGCACTATCGGGGACAGCATCGAGAACATCAAGGTTTCCACCAAGCACATCCGCATAGGCAGCATCCTGTGAGGTGTAGAACTTGAACGTGACTCCACCGTTGGCCGGCTTACGAACACCCTCGTAGTCGGGGTTAGTGACGAGCGCGATCTGCTCGTCGTGCTGCCACGCGTCATCACCGTCCATCATGTACGGACCGTTGCCGATGGGGTTCTCCCCGAAGGCTTCCAAGTCATCAAAGGCGACTGACGGAAGCGGCATGAATGCCGTATAGCCGAGACGCAACGGCCAGTCAGCTTCAGGAGCAACAAGAGTGACATCAAACGTCAGGTCGTCAACGACGCTGAGTCCGGTCAGTTCCGAGTCTGCTTCGTAGCTGAAGCCCTCGATGTCATCGAAGAAGTACGACGATGCCTGCGCGTTGCTGAACGTCGCGCCATACGTCCACGCATCCACGAACGAGTTCGCGGTTACTGCTTCACCATTGGTGAATGTCCACCCGTCATTGAGCGTGACCGTCCAGTGTTGGCCGTCTTCCGATTCGATCGACTTCGCAACATCATTGCGGATGCTTCCGTCTGCCTCATACGAAACCAGACCCGCGTAGATGGACGTCAGGATCTTTCCACCACCGGTCTCGGTGGTGCCGACGGTGATCAGCGGACCAAGCGGCTCGCTTCCGTTGGTGGTGATGATCTGGTTGACGTCGCCCGAGTCTCCACCATCGCTGCTAGCGCAGCCGGCGAGAGTGAGCGAGACCGCCGAGGCGAGCGCGACAGCGCCCAGCCCGAAACGTGATGTCTTCATGCTTCCTCCTGTGCAGTGAGCGCCTACGGTGCCGGCAGTGAGCGGCTCCGGGCGTTGGAATTACTTTAGGGCCCTGAAACTGTGACCTAACGTAAAGTGTAATAATGTTATCTCGTTGTTAGGTTAGATTACCTAGTTGCCTTACAAACAATTTACAAAACCGACACATGGCCTACCATTACTTTTAGACAAATTCCGCAAAGATTCGCGACAAAGGCACTCAGCCACACTGAGCACAGAAAGAAGTAGAGACGATGACGAGCGCGCCAATCCTCATGTTTTCGAGCACGATGTCCGCCGACATGCGACACGTAATCACCCACGAGGTGCACGACCCATTCCTCTACATTGAGGTTGATGGAAAGCGGTACACCGCCATCAAGTCTCTCGAAGCGGCCCGGATGCGCGACGTCGACAGCATGACCGTGTTCCCGCTTGAAGAACTCGGTTTCGATGACTTCCGCGCCGCTGGACAGGGCCCCGACCTCGCCGAGCTCAACTGTTTGGTTGAGGCATGCGTTCGCACCGGCGCGACGAGCGCCAGCGTTCCGTCCACCTTCCCGCTCGGCGTCGCCGATCACCTCCGTGCCGCTGGCATCGAACTGAACGTCGACAACCACCTCTTCGAAATGCGCCGCCGCGTGAAGTCACCCGCCGAGCTGGCCGGCATGCGCCGCGCTCAGATCGCTGCCGAGGCAGGCGTTGCCCACGTCGCTACCCAGATGGAAGCCGCGACGATCGGCGCCGATGGCGGATTGCTCATCGACGGCAAGCCGCTCACCTGCGAAGACCTGAAGACGGGCATCCGCGCCGCCTTCTTGCGCAACGGCTGCGAAGACGCCGGCCTCATCGTGGCTCACGGCGAGCAGACCTGCATCGGCCATCACGCTGGCTCGGGCCAGATCTTCGAGGGCGAGCCCGTCACGGTCGACATCTGCCCCCGCGACACCGAGTCCGGTGGAAACTCAGACATGACGCGCACCTTCGTCAAGGGCGAAGTCAACGACGAGCTCGCTACCTACTGGCGCATCGTCAAGGAAGCATTCGACAATACGCTCGCAGCCATCCGCCCCGGCCTTCCGGTCGCCGAACTGCACCGCATCTCGTGTGAGCCCATCAGCAACGCTGGCTTCCCCACGCAGCTCACCAAGAAGCCCGGTGAGGTTCTCACCGAGGGCTACTTCCACAGCCTCGGCCACGGAATCGGCCTCGAAGTTCACGAAGCTCCCGGCCTCGGCCAGAACGACGCCGTGCTCGTTGCCGGTGACGTCATCGCGATCGAGCCCGGCTGCTACCGCCAGGGTTTCGGCGGCGTGCGTCTCGAAGACATCGTTCTCGTGACCGAAGATGGTGCCGAGTTGATCACCGACTACCCTTACGAACTCGCCCCCGTCGCGATTTCGCGAGGAGTCTAAAGTGCGCGACCCCCGTATTGATGCCGCTCGCGAGCAGAGCATCCGCGAATGGCAGGAATTCTGTCGCTTTCCCTCGGTGGCTGGCGATCGTGTTGCAATCGAAGCTGCCGCCGACTGGTTGGAGCAGAAACTCCGCCGCCTCAGCGAGCGCGTCGAACGCATCGAGATTCCCGAATACGGGCCGGTCGTTGTCGCCTACTTCCCCGGAGCGAGCGCCAAAACGCTCATGCTCTACAACCACTATGACGTGCAACCCGCCGGCGACCTCGAGCAGTGGACTTCAGGCCCGTTCGACTCCGAAATTCGCGACGGTGCCATGTGGGGCCGTGGTGCCTGCGATGACAAAGCGGATGTCACGAGTCGCCTCCGCGCGCTCGAACTCTTCATCGAGGATCACCCCGGCGGTCTGCCCTACAGCATGATCTACCTCGCCGACCCGTGTGAGGAGATCGGTAGCCCCGGCCTCGAAACAGTGTTGGCCGAGAACGCCGAACGACTGAGTTCCGACGCCGTGCTGTGGGAAAGCTACCTTCGCGAAGATGATGGGCGCCCTGCGGTTGGTTTCGGATGCCGTGGCGGCATGGAGATCAGCCTGAGCCTGAACATCTTGGCCTCCGATCAGCACCCCTCGTATTCGCAGATACTGCGGTCCGCACCGCTCGAGTTGATGCGGGCGATCACGTCTCTCGTCACCGAGGACGGGCTCATCGCTGTTCCCGGTTTCACGGATTCTGCGTTGCGTCCGGATGCCGCAGCGAAGGCGCGCACGCAGGAGCTTTCGCTGCCCGGCGACGCTATCAGCCTCCCCGGCATTAGCCCCCTCAAGGACCTGCCGGAGGCAGAGCTCAAGGAGCGCTTCATCTTCGCTCCCTCGATGAGCCTCTCGGGTTTTGACCTTGACCCGAGCGTACGGCAGACCGTTCCGGCGAATGCCGCAGCGCGGGTACGCTTCGGGCTCATTCCTGGCATGGATCCGCACGCGTGCTTCGAGACAGTGAAGTCGTTCCTCGGCGACACCGCGCCCGATATTCAGGTCGAACTCATCCGCACGATGCAGCCAGCGTTCTCACCGGTAGATACTCCGTTTGCCGTGTCTGTTCTTGAGGCTGCAACGAAAGCTTTCGAGGCAGAACCCGTCATCTACGATGTGATGACTGGTTCCGGTCCCGGAGCATTTTTCCTTGAGCATCTTGGGGCTCCGCTGATCTCGCCCACCGGAACTTTGCGACCGGAGGGAAACATGCACGGCTACAACGAACACGGCTACCTCGAGGACTACCTCACCCACATCCAGTTCACGCTCGAACTGTTGCAGAACCTCGAAGCGAATGGGTTCGCAGAGCATGGCTGAGTCGACCCCAGACAGCGAAGCAACCACAATCATCGATCTGCTCGTGCAGAGCACGCCACAGGTCGAACTCGACAGAGTGGACTTGCAGCTAATCCGTCACTTGCACGAGGACTCAAGCATTTCGCTTCGCAGCTTGGGGGCGATGGTCGGGATGTCGGCGCCCAGCGTCGGTGAGCGCGTCGCCCGCCTCGAACGCACGGGTGTCATCCGCCGACGCAGCATTGAGATGGACTGGTCGGCTATGGGCCGACCGATGCTCGTCGTGATCCCGATTAAGATCACCTCCGATGCCAAGATGCTCACCGTCATTGAGGCTCTGCAGTCAATTCCCTCTCTCACCGAAATCCTCATCCTCAGTGGCACCTACGACATGATGGCGCGCTTCCGCCTTAGGGATCACGCCGAGCTGCAGACCCTTCTGCTTGAGAAGTTGGGCGCAGTCCCTGGGCTCCAACGTGTGGAAGCGATGATCAGTCTCGGCCGGGTCAACGACACCTCGCCGCTCACTCACATTCTTGGCATTGACGAATAACCGCTTCTACAGAAAGTAACTCCGTGCGCATTGATGATTCGTGGCGAGAACTCGCCGCTCCCGATTTTTCCCTCTACGCGGGGCTCGATCCCGAGCGTCGAATCATGATGATGGGTGCCGACCCTTTTGCGCCAGACAAGTGTCTGCCCGACCACGTCATTGACGCCACCAAGCAAGCGCTCGATGACGGCAAGACTCACTACTCGCTCGACAATGGCTACGCCGAACCCCGACTCAAAACCGCTCTCGTCAACAAACTTCGCGACTTCAACGGGATGCAGATCGACCCCGAAACGGAGTTGATGGTTGGGCCAAGCTCAGCCTTCACCCTCTTCCTCTCAATTCGCATCTGCATCCGACCCGGTCAGGGCGACGAAGTGCTCGTGACGAGCCCCGGCTTCGCCGAGAACATTAACGACATCCACCAGATGGGTGCGGTGTGCGTGCAGGTTCCGACCTACGAAGAAGATGGCTTCGCCCTGCGGATGGATGAATTCCGCTCGCGCATCACGGACCGCACTCGCGCCATCGTGATCACTAACCCCAACAACCCCACCGGAACCGTCTACACGCGCGAGAACCTCATGGAGCTTGCAGCGCTGGCTGAAGAGTTCGATCTCGGAGTGATCGTTGACCAGGACTTCGAGCGCCAGGTGTACGACGGAGCCGAGTACGTGAACTTCGCGACTCTGCCCGGAATGCGCGAACGCACCCTCACCGTGTTTGGCACCTCGAAAGACCTCGGGCTCACCGGGTTCCGCGTGGGCTACCTTGTTGCTCCAGCCGAGATTATGCCGATACTCAAGATCGCGACCTTCAACTACGTCGGCCCGACCAATACGTTCGCTCAATACGGCGTTGCGGCAGCCTACGAGAACCCCGCCTACACCGACGAGTGGTTCACGATTTATGACCAGCGCCGGCACGCCATCTTCGATGCGCTCCAGGGCATCCCGGGCGTAGGCGTAACGATGCCGGCCGGTGGTTTCTATCACTGGGTCAACATCTCCGAGCTCGGCACGTCGCTCGAAGTCGTCAAGCACCTCGTGGATACCCAGCAGCTCGGCGTCTCGCCCGGAAACTGGTTCGGCAACGTCGGCGAAGGCTACATCCGCGTCATGTACGGCTCGAACGGTCGTGATGAAGTCTTCCGGGAAGGCGTCGCGCGCTTGGCCGCTGGGCTCCGCGAGTTCGCCGAACTCACAGGTGTGAGCGCAGCCGTTTAGGCTCGCATCCCCCGTTGCAACGCGGGGGTTGCCCTTTACTTAGAGGGGCACCCCTGAGTTCGCGATGGTTTCATCGAGGCGATCCATTGTCTTGGCGCAGAACCAATAACCGCCAGCAAAGAGGTACTCGAAAACAACCCCGTCGCTTTGCGTCAACTGACTATAGAGGTCGCCACCACGATACGCAGTAATGGTGTATCCCTGCTCAAGCAGCTGATCTTGCTGCGCAGCGGCCTGATCCGGCGTGATGGGCGAGTAGCCGAAGAGCTCCCCCACGGCGTAGCCATTCGAAGTGAGGCACAAGAGCCCGCCATTGTCGACAAACATAGCGTTTCCGACGGACGACCCGTACATCTCCGCTTCGCTACGAGTTTTGTCGACGTATCTCGTAGTGCTTTCCGCATCCTGCAATGGAAGAGCACTCTCCATTTGAGCGAGAGTGTCCGCATCCACAAGCTGACTGCACTCAGTCGCGAGCTCAACCGGAGCTTCGGAGGGCTCTGGATCTGCGGTCGGAGTCGCAGCAACCGATGATGGAGCCTCACTGTTAGCCGGAGCTTCGGAGGGGCCACATCCAGCGAGAGTGAGAGCCAGCAACGACGCAACAATGAGACGGGGAATCACGGATAGTGAGTTCATGTCATTAGTGTAGCCTCACCTGCCCATTCTCCCGCGAAGCGCTTGCTTCGTGGAGGAATATCAGCAAACCCTGCAAGGTTGTACGGGACATGACCGACCTGCTTGCTCCCGACACTGCCATGGGCGCTGTGACGCTCAGCGTCGCGAACCTCGACGCCCTCACAGCGTATTACCGGGATGCCGTGGCTCTGACGGTGCTCAGCGAGTCCTCCGACACAGTCGTTCTCGGTCGCGGCACCACGCCCGTCGTGATCCTCAAGCATTCGCCTGCACTCAAGCATGCGAGCCCGCGCGATGCCGGACTCTTCCACACGGCCATCCTGTTCGATACTGAAGAGGCGCTGGCGGCATCCGTGTACTCGGTGGCGACTCGCTACCCGAAGACGTTCACGGGCAGCGCCGACCACCTGGTCAGCAAAGCCTTCTACTTCACCGATCCCGAAGGCAACGGTGTCGAACTGTATTGGGATCGCGACCGCACCCAGTGGAGCTGGACTCACGGCACCGTCGAAATGGGGACCCTCTTTCTTGACCCCAACGGGTTCCTCCAAGAGAACCTCACGGAGGCAGCCGTCGAGCAGCCCGTTATTGGCGGCGCCCGCGTCGGCCACGTGCACCTCCAAGTTGGCGATATCACCACCGCCCGCGAGTTCTACGTCAACCAGCTCGGTTTCGAAGCGACCACAGAAATCCCCGGAAGCGCCGTCTTCGTCAGCGCCGGTGGCTACCACCACCACATGGCCATGAACACGTGGAACTCCAGCGGCGCTGGTCCGCGGTTGCCAGCACTCGGACTCGCCAAAGTCGACATTGCGGTGCCGAGCGCCGACGACCTCGGCGCGCTGAGCGAACGGATGACGCACCACGGCATCCCGCTACGAAACGATGGCGAGACCGTCAGTTTCGATGACCCCTGGGCCAACACCATTCGCGTGAGCACCGCGGCGAAATAGGGCAACGGCTCACGCCAAAAATAGTGCTTGCCAATGCCCGAATCGAGGCGCACACTATCTCCCATGGACGCCGATCCTGTAACAACGAATCCGGAACACTATTCAGTGGTGTTCGAGAATGACCGCGTACGAGTGCTTGAGTACACCGATGCGGCCGGCGACAAGACGACACCGCACGAGCATCCTGACAGCCTGATGATCACCCTCAGTGACTTTCGCCGCCGCCTCCACGCTGGCGAAGGTCATCGTGATGTTGAGTTGGCATCGGGAGCAGCCGTCTGGCTCCCCGCGCAACGTCATGCCGGCGAAAACATTGGTGACACCCCCACCCACGTAATGTTTGTGGAACTGAAGGATGCCGGCCCTCGCAGCGAGGAAACCAGCGAGGCAAAACCAGGCGAATGGATCGGCCCGGCCTAACACCACCGGAACAGCTCGGCCTTTCAGCCGCTCGGCCTCGCCTCAGCCGCTCAGCCGTTCAGCCGTTCAGCCGTTCCGCTAGGTGCGCGCCCTACCCTCCGAGAAGTTCGTCGATCTCGCGGATGATCGGCCACGCGCACTCTTCTGAGTTGGAGAGCACAACAACGTCGAGATCCGCTTCAAGATAGTGACGAACGATTCCGGATGCTCCCGGCCCCACACCATCAGCAAAGTAGCTGCGCACAGTGCCGTCTTCATTCATATCGAACTCAAGACCAAAGCCGTACCAGGTCTCTTCGTCGTACTGCACTTGCGGGGTGAGGAACTCCTCCGTGAATTCTGCGTTGAGGAGCTCACCAGCGCGAACGGCCTGAATGAAGCGGATGAGATCGGCCGCCGTCACGTGAGCCCCACCATCGGGAAGACCGATCGGGGGCATGCTGTACACGTTCGAAACCCAGCGCCCGTCGATGAAATCCCAGCCCTCAGCAACTCGCGGTGCGGCATCCCGACGGTCATAGAAACCAGAATCGATCATGCCTGCCGGCGTGAAGACGTCGTCAAAAATCAGCTGACGGTAGTTCTCTTCGGTGACCTTCTCGAGGGCGAGGCCGGCGAGCACGTAGCCGGCGTTGCTGTACACGCACTCAACTCCAGGTGCGGCCAGCGATTCTTTGTTGATGAACAACGGCAACTGATCAGCCGGTTCCATGATCGTGTAACTGGGGAACTCCGACCACAGTTCGGCGTAGGTTTCACCCTCTTCTTCATCCACGTCATCCGCGATACCACTCGTGTGGGTGAGAACATGCAGCAGCGTGACGGCTGGGTCGATTTGCGATTCGGCCAGGTCAACATAGTGATGGATGGAAGTTTCGAGGTCGAGCTCACCCTTCGACGCCTGCTGTAGGACGGCAATGCTGGTGAAGAGCTTCGTGATGGAGCTCGAATCGAAACGGGTGTCTGCCGTGTTCGGCACATCCCACCGGTGGCTTGCCTTGCCCATCACGGCTTCAAAAATTGTGGCATTGCCTCGCTTGATCAAGACCGTGCCAGAGAAGTCGTTTTGCTCAAGAAATTCATTGAGCTCGGTGGTGTCCATACGGTGAGCCTACCGAGAACTTCTGTGTCATTCGTGGAATAAACATCGACTGGGGTTAGTTGCTGAGTGACATGACTACTTCACTTCTTGAACACCCCAGCTTCACCACCGGCACTTGGCAGATCGATGCTGCTCACTCGACGGTTTCCTTCACCGTCAAGCACCTCATGATCAGCAAGGTCCGTGGAACTTTCGATGGCTTCTCTGGCACCATCGTCACTTCCGAAACGCCCGCCGCCAACTCGGTGACGGCAGAGATCGACATGTCGACGATCAACACCAACCAGGCTGACCGCGATGGCCACCTGCGCACCAACGACTTCTTTAACGTGGAGCAGTTCCCCACTGCAACGTTCACCTCAACTTCGGTGGCCATCGTCGGCGACGACATCACCATCGAGGGCGACCTCACGTTGCGCGGTGTCACCAAGCCCGTAACCCTGAAGGGCGAGTTCGGCGGAATCGCTACAAACCCCTACGGCCAGACGATTGCCGCGGCAAGCGCCAGCACCGTCATCAACCGCACCGACTTCGGCGTCAATTACAACGCTGCACTCGAAACTGGCGGCGTTCTTCTCGGCGAGAACATCACCCTCAACTTCGACCTTCAGGCTGCACTTCAGCAGTAAGCAAAACCACCCGAACAACTGATGAGGCCTCTCTGCGCACCGCGCGGAGAGGCCTTTGTCATGACGTGCCAGCCGCAGTATCGAGCAACACTTTCTCGGCTGCGGCAACGGCGGCGCTCCGCCACACCACAAGTGCGGCCGCTGTAACGATAAGAACGAGAATTCCGGCACCCCACGCGAGTCCCGCGTAGCCGACCATTGCCAGAATCGGCCCGGCAAAGCCTCCACCGAGTGCCCCGGCGAGACTCATGATGGTGTCGCTGCGGCCCTGAACGCGCAATTTAGTTTTTCCCGTCGCAAGGTCAGCAACGAGTGCAGACCCGCCAACGGTCGACGCGCTCCAGCCGAGGCCCAGTAAGACGAGTCCGACAGTGACAGCCGCGTTGCTCAGTTGACCCAGTGCGACCACAAGAACGGCGGCAGCAAAGAACGCTTGACCGATGAGGATCGTCGGGATGCGACCGAAATGGTCGCTCGCCCATCCGAAGACCGGCGACAGCGCATACATTCCCGCAATGTGAAGACTGATGGTGAAGCCGATGATCGTGAGGCTCGCTCCCTGGTGGCTGAGGTGAACAGGCGTCATGGCCATGATCGAGACCATCACCGCATGGCTGATCGCGATGGCAGCGACAGCGAAGACGATCGGGCCGCGTCCGCGAACTATTCCGGCATCCGCCGCAGCAGCAGGTTCAACCGGGCGTTGGCCGGCGAGCGTCAACGGATCGGGCCGCAACACCACAAGATAGAGCACCATCGCGGCCAGTTGCGCCGCAATCGCGAACACAAACGATCCCGTATTGGTTGGCAGCGACAACCACTGCGCAACGGCCTCGCCTGGTCCAATGAGGTTCGGGCCGGCAACAGCACCGATAGTCGTTGACCAGACCACGAGTGAGAGGTCACGACCGCGGTGTTCGGGAGCCGCAACATCCGTCGCCGCAAAGCGCGCCTGCAAGCCGACCGCCGTACCGACGCCGAGCATTGCAAAGCCAAGAATGAGTAGCGGGAAGAATGCGACACCAATTGCGATCACGGTGATGAGCGAGCCGCCTGCCGCAACACCGGCACCGAGTGCCAGTGCCGGTCGGCGACCCCAGCGGGCGGCGAGCCGAGCGAGCGGAATCGAAACAAGCGCTGCACCGAGCGTGCTGGATGTCGCAGCCGCCCCCGAGAGCGTCTCGCCGCCCAAATCGGCGGCCAGAATTGCGCCAACGGCGACGGTAGCGCCCAGCCCCAACCCGGCAAGCACTTGGCCGGCAACCAGGGTTCTGACGATGCGAGATTGCACTGCGCGGTCAATGTCCATGGGTACAGTCTGGCGCACCACTGGCCTCCGCTAGACTGGGAGTAATCCGCCCGCGCGAAATCATGGAGTGATTCGGTGCCAATAATCGTTGTCGAGGTAATGCCTAAGGCTGAAATCCTCGATCCTCAGGGCAAGGCTGTAGCCGGCGCCCTCGTCCGTCTCGACAAGAACGAGTTCAGTGCGGTGCGCATCGGTAAGCGTTTTGAGCTCACCGTTGAGGGACCGATCACTGACGAGTTGCTAGCTGAGGCCCGCGAGATCGCTAACGATCTTCTGGCCAACACGGTGATCGAAGATGTTATTTATGTCGGCGAGGCTCGTCCCGCCAACGACGCTCAGGGCGCATAGTGCGCGTCGGAGTCATCACCTTTCCGGGCTCGCTCGACGACCGTGACGCGCAGCGTGCGGTCAAGCTGGGTGGCGGTGAGCCGGTAGCCCTGTGGCACGGCGACCACGACCTCAAAAACGTGGATGCCATCGTTCTGCCCGGCGGGTTCAGCTACGGCGACTACCTCCGTGCCGGCGCAATCGCAGCCCACTCGCCCATCATGAGCGAAGTCATCACGGCCGCTAATGCCGGAATGCCCGTTCTGGGCATCTGCAACGGGTTCCAGATCTTGGTGGAGTCCCACCTTCTTCCCGGTGGCCTTGTGCGCAACGACCACGGCGACTTTGTGTGCCGCGACCAGAAGCTGCGCGTCGAAAACGTCAACACGGCCTGGAGCAACGGCTTCAGAGAGGACGAAGAGATCATCATCCCGTTGAAGAACGGCGAGGGTGGCTACATCGCCGACCAAGACACTCTTGATCGTCTTGAGGGTGAAGGCCAGGTGGTGTTCCGCTACCTCGAGGTCAACCCCAACGGTTCGGCGAATGACATTGCCGGCATCTCAAATGCGCGAGGCAACGTTGTTGGTTTGATGCCGCATCCCGAGCACGCTACCGAGCCTGGCTTTGGGCCAGACACTCGTGCTGCGATGCGGTCGGGCACTGACGGCCTCACGTTCTTCACGAGCGCCATCAGCTCGTTGATGGCCAACGCCTAAGGCTGGCGGCTTCTTCACAATGTTTGCGACCCCCAAGTCACTTTTCCGCGTGCTCGCTTTTGCTGAAGCGGTTACCTGGACGTTGCTCATTACCGGCCTCGTTTTGCGCGCCACAATGGGGCTGGATGTCGCGGTGTCGATCGGTGGAGCCATTCACGGTTTCGTCTTCCTGGCCTACGGTGCCACGGCCGTGTTGTTGACGGTGAACCAGCGCTGGAGCGTCGGCGCCGCCGTTCTCACTATCGGTAGTGCTGTTATTCCGTATGCCACGATCCCCGTTGAGTTGTGGCTTGCCCGCACGGATCGCCTTGCTGGCGAGTGGCGCACCGAAGCCTCCGACCACCCGCGTGACGCTGGCTGGGTCGACCGCACGATGCGCTGGGCCCTCAACCACCCGGTTCTGCTTGCCAGCGTGATCGTTGCGGCGGTCGTTGTGCTTTACGTTGTGCTGATCACCCTCGGCCCTCCCGGCGGCGGCGAGTAACGAGTCGCGCTCGGCGCGCGGCACCCCGGTTCGGAGCACCCGACTACAGCAAGAAGAACCCGATCACTCCCGGGTTGCGGGCGTGCACGATCACCAGAAATACAACCGCATCAAACAGTAGGTGCACGCTCAGCACATACACGAGCGACTTCGTGGTCGAGAAGATCCAGCCCTGCAGCAGGGCGAACGGGATTGTCAGCAGAGGGCCCCACGACTGGTAGCCGAGTTCCCACAGGAACGACACGAAGATCACCATCTGCAGCAGGTTCGCCTGCCAGACCGGGAAGTGCCTCCGGAAGAGCACGAAAACGGTGAGGATGAAGAACAGCTCGTCCCACGTGCCGACAGCATTCACGCCCACGAAGAGTCGACCGATCTCATCTGCCGCGGTGACCGCAGGCCAGTTGAGGTACACGCCGCTCGTGATGAAGTAGAACGGCAGGATGAGCCAGCCCAAGAAGAGCACGAGGAACAGGTAGCCCCACTGAACACGGTTCCACGGCCATCCGCCCCGCCACGGAAAGCGGATGACGCGATCCTTGAACACAAAGCGTGACAGTGCGTAGGGCACGGCTACGGCCGCCGACAGCACGAACCCCATGAGAAAGAAGTTGCCCCAGCTGATGTCGGCGGCCACCGAAATGGTGGAGACGATGACCATGCCTGTGGCGATAAGGAACAGGTCTTTTGCGAGACCCTCGCTGAGCTTGCGACTGTCAGTGAACCAGGCGCCAGCGAGCGCGACCGCCACAACGACGTAGCCGAGCAGTGGCAAACGCAGCGAGAACATGAGCACCGCTGATCCACTCAGCAGCGCTGCGGGAATCAGACCCCAACTGCGTGAGCTGAGGGGCGGCGAACTGACAGCGCTGTCGAGGGCAGGCATCGTGAAAGGTTCCTAATCGTTGATGACGCGCTTGTCGGTGGAAGCCTGAGCCTCTTCGGCGTCGGTCTCTTCTGGCCCGACCAAGTTCTCGGGAATGTTCTCCTGAACGGGAATGGCTCCCGTGAACTCTTGGCGACGGGCCTCTGCTTCAACGCTTCCGCTGAACAGCCCGCGCTCCTGAGGATCAATGGAGGCACGACCGCGCGGTCGGGCTTCGTTCTCCACCATGAGCACGCGCGTGCGAGGCAGGGCTGCGGGGTTCTTCTGCTGCAACCAGCCGACCATCTCTTCGCGAACGAGAGTGCGGAGATCCCACTGCGCGCCAGAGTCTGCGGCACTGATCAGTACGCGCACGCGCACGAAACCACCCGTGGCATCCACGACTTGGATGTTGGCGGTACGGCCATCCCACAGGTCAGAGTCGGCAACGATCTTTTTGAGCTGCGCGCGCATTTGGTCGATATTGACGTGCCAGTCGAGATCGAAGTTGATCTCACCAAGAAGTTCGGTGGCATTGCGGGTCCAGTTCTGGAACGGCGTTGTCGTGAAGTAGGTGGATGGCAGCACGAGGCGGCGCTGGTCCCAAATGCTCACCACAATGTAGGTGAGGGTGATCTCTTCGATGCGACCCCATTCGCCGTCGGCAATGACAACATCATCCACTCGGATGGCGTCGCTGAAGGCGAGCTGCATTCCGGCAAAAACGTTGGCGAGAGCCGACTGAGCGGCGATGCCGGCAACGACGCTGACGAGGCCAGCGGAGGCCAGAACGCTCGCGCCGAGAGCTTCAGCACCTGGCAGGGTCAACAGAATGGCCCCGATTGTGACGATGATGATGACGGCGGCAAGCACTCGACGAATCAGTTGAACCTGAGTGCGGATGCGGCGGGCGGCCCGGTTATCCGGAACGTCGGTGGGGTAGCGGGTAAGCGTGCGATTGAGCAGCAGGTTGATTACGGCGATGAGCAACCAACCGCTCGTGGCGATCACCACGACGAGAATCACCCCATCGATGACGCCGCGCAGGCCCTCAAGGGGAAGAGTGATCGAGATCGCCGCCCACACGGCGAGGAGTGCCATGAGCACGCGCAAACGCTGCCGAACCGGCGCGAGCGTTTGATATACCCCCGGCCGAAGCCGTGCGATACCTCGCACAATGAGAGAGATCACCCCGACGGCAATGACGACCGTGACAAGCGCAATCAGTACAGCTACGGCGAGACCCAGCCACGATACCCATTCAAACACTCGAGTGATTTCCTTTCATTGGCGTCGCACCAGCCTACGGGCACTTACCTTCATGGCGCCTGCCGTGATTAACTAGGGCGATTCGAGAGGGGCGCTATGAGCGAGGCAGCAACGCAGAGTGCACGACGCAGCTCGCTGCGCCGGTGGACGGCAACGTTTCGCGAATCGATCGCCACAGAGTTGTGGCCGCTGCCAACTCTCTTCATCATCATCGCGGTCGCCCTGGGGGTTGTTCTTCCCCTCATCGATCGTGCCGTTGACTCGTCTCTTGCTCCCGGATTTCAGCGCATACTGTTCGCTGGCGGGCCGGAGGCAGCCCGAGCGGTGCTCTCTGCCGTTGCTGGATCGCTCATCACGGCAACCTCGCTGACATTCTCGTTGACGGTTGTTGCACTCCAATTGGCCAGCAGCCAGGCCTCACCACGCGTGTTGCGGACCTTCCTCAAAGATCCGACGGTGCATTGGACTCTCGCGGTCTTTGTGGGAACTTTCGCCTACTCGTTGACGGTGCTGCGCACGATTCAGGATGGCTCTGACAGTTTCGATCCCATTGTGCCCCGATTGGCCGTCACACTTGCATCTTTACTGACTCTGGCCAGCGTTGTCATGCTCGTACTGTTTTTAGCGCATCTCGCCCGGCAACTGCGCATTGAAACCACGATGCGTCAGGTCTATTTGGAGACCAGCAGCACGATCAACCTAGTGGCGTCCACTATGGCGGTCGGTCGCACAGAGCTTCCCCAGTGGCCACCAGATGAACGCATCGAGTTCAGCTTGGCTACACGGTCGGGGTTCATCCGTTCCACCGATCGTTCGCGGCTGCTCACGACAGCGATCAAGTACGACATTGTGGTGCGCGAAGAGCACACCGTCGGGCACCATGTCGTCAGCAAAACTCCCGTAGCTCGGTGGTGGCCGCGTGACCCGATGCAGCATCTGGATGACGAAGAGCGCGATACCATCAGCCGTGCGATCGCGGGCGCTGTTGACCTCGCCTATGAGCGCACGGCCAGCCAGGATATCGGTTTTGGCATCCGGCAACTCGTCGACATTACTGCACGCGCGCTGTCGCCAGGGGTCAATGACCCGACGACCGCGGTGCACACGCTTGGCCACATTTCGGCGACGCTCTGCTCGCTGGCTGAGTTGCCCATCCAATCGATGGGACTCACCGATGAAGACGATCTCGTGCGGGTCATCATCAAGCCCCACGATTTCGTGAGCCTGCTCGACATCGCCCTGACCCAACCGCGCCGGTATGGCGCGAGCGACCCCGGAGTAGTGGAGCGCCTGTTCCAGCTGCTGCAAGAGGTGGGCTACCGGGCGCAACGAACCGACCAGACGGCGGCCGTGCTTCAACAGATTGAGCGACTCGAAGCCTCCGTTGCTGCGGAAACGTATGACGCGGTGGAGCGCGAACGATTCGTCAGATTTGCCGAGGCCGCTCGCGCTGCGGCCACGGAACACCGCTGGGTGTAAAAGGCTCACGGTCGGGTGTGCCGAAGTCGCCTCGACTATTATTTCCCCATGCCGCCGACCTCCTCTTCACGCCCCGATGCTTACGGAGCAGAGCGGGTACTGATTTTGTCAGCCGGGGTGGGATCGGGTCATAACAGCGCGGCGGCGGCAGTGCGCCAAGCCTGTGCCACACGCACCGATATCGTTGAAGTGGAGGTGCTCGACGTGTTACAGATAAGCAGCGCTCTCTACCGCGACGTGCTGGCGAAAGGCTACTTTGTACTCGCGAAGGGTTTGCCCTGGCTCCTCGAGTGGGCTTACGACGTCAGCGACGCACCGTTTTGGCGCCGCGGACCGATCGACCCGTGGACGCAGGCAAACTCTCTTCCCGTGATCCGCGCGATCAAACGCTTCCAGCCAACCGCGATCGTGAGCACCCACTTTCTTCCGGCCCAACTGATGGCAACACTGCTGATGCGTGGCGTGATCGATGCCAAGACAGCGGTTGTCACGACTGATTATGATCCCCAAGGCCTGTGGATGACCAGCGCGTTTCACTCTTTCAATGTGGCTCGAGAGGAAGGAAGGGTAGAACTGACAGCGCTCGGCTTACCGCCAGACCGCATCGCAGCCACCGGCATCCCGATTGCAACGCACCCGGATGTCGCGCCCGACCGTATCGCCCACGACACCCCCAATATCTTGATTTCCGCTGGCGCAGCGGGCGGAGATTATGCCATCGCCGCAGTGCGGCAGACACTTCATCTGCGCTCTCCGTTCACGGCCACGGTCGTGTGCGGGCACAACGACGAGACTCGCACGAGCATCGAGCAACTAGTAGGGGCTGACGATCGCTACCGTGTGCTGGGGTTTACGACAGAGATGCCATCATTGCTGCAGAGCGCTGACCTCTTCGTCGGAAAACCGGGCGGATTAACAGCGTCCGAATGCATGGCGGCAGGTTTGCCCATGGTGCTGGTGAACCCCATCCCGGGCCAAGAAGTTCGCAACGGTGACTACCTGATGGAACAGGGTGCTGCTGTTCGTTGCAACGACGTCACCACCCTCGGCTGGAAGATCGACCAGATCTTGCGCGAACCTGATCGCCTCCAGCGGATGCAAGCTGCAGCGAAGAGCACCGGCCGACCGGATGCCGCGGCAGACGTTCTCACTGGCCTGCTTGATGGCCCGGCCCGGCCGATCGTCGTGACTCGCGCTGCTCAAAAATCTATTCTTGCCGCCAGCGAACGACAAATGGTGGCGAGCGATCTCAGGGGAGCGTCCGCCCTAGTTCGACTGACTGATCTCACAGACAACAGCACGGTGGCACTCCTGAAAGCAGATGAGCTGGAAGACCTGCAGAAGCGGTACGCGTCTTCTGGTGGAGACCTAGTGCTGAGACCCGACAAGACGCTCGCCTCAGTGCGCTGGGAGGGCCGCCGACTCATTCGGGCAGTGCTCCGCAACGACGATGCGCTGCGTGTTCGCATCGACGCCCTTCCGCAGGGGCAGGCACAGTCGCGGGCGTAATCGCAGCCGCAGTCGCAAGCCGCAATCTGTAATCCACTAGGCTGCAGCGGGCCGCAACGGCACTGCTCCGGTCCACTGCGAGGGGCTGTGTTGAGCAGCGATCAGCGCCCAATCGCCCGCTCGCGGGTGCCACTGCCGGGTGCTCGGATCACGCTGAAACGTCGGCCTCGCATCCAACGCAATCTGCACGGTCGTGCTCGCCCCGCGCTGCACAGTCACTTTCTGAAAACCCACTAGCTGGGCTACGGGATGCCCGGCCGACAGATCGGCGGCGTAGAGCTGCACGACAGAAGAACCGTCGCGATCGCCCGTATTGGTCACGAGAACGCGAGCGGTGCCGCCCACGTCAGCAAACGTGTGGTCCAGTAGCTCGTGGGTCATCGTCGTGTAGCCCAACCCGAAACCGAATGGGAACGCGGGAGCAAAGCCCTGGCCATCAAGGTGTCGCTGGCCCCACTTATCGTCGTAGACAACCGCCTTTGCTGTGCTGTCGAACGGCGGCAAATGTGCCGCATCGCTCGGTATAACAAACGGCAAGCGCCCTCCGGGTTCGGTGTCTCCCGTGAGCACGCTCGCGAGAGCATGCCCGCCCTCCATGCCGCCGTACCAGGCGAGGACAAGCGCAGGAACGCGATCCCGCCACTCGTCGGTCAGGATCGCGCTGCCACCGATCAGCACCACAACGGTGCGCGGATTCGCTGCGGTAACGGCACGGATGAGACTCACATCGGAAGGACGAAGTTCGAGCGAGCTCCGATCGCCGCCACGCACGAAGCGTGCCGCCACGTGCGCAAGCCCAATGAAGAGGTGGCGAGACAATCCGGAGTTGAACGCGCGGCCCAATATCCCGACGTCGACTCCCCCTGTAACGACCGACTCACCCTCGTCGTGCTGGTCGAGGCCCACGACAACGACAACAGATTCTGCCTGCGCCGCGAGCTCGGCAGCAGCGCTCTCGTTCTTGCCTGTGTCAGTCGTGATCTGCGCCTCCGGGAACGCTTCGCGCAATCCTTGCAGCGGCGAAACGGTGGATGGTGGCCGAACGCGAGAGGAGCCATGATCGCCGAGATTCGGTTCGTCAGCGAGGCGGCCGATGACGGCAAGCCGCCGCGTGCCGGAAGACAAGGGAAGCAGCGGCGCCTCGCCGACGGCATCGTTCTTGAGCAGCACGATCGACTCTGCAGCGGCTTGGAGGGCAAGGGCTCGATGTGCGGCAGAGGCGATGACGGCCACATTCGGCTCCTGCTGCTCGCGCGTTGCCGCGTGAAGGATGCTGGTCCGCAGAATGCGGTGCGCCGACTGCAGCACGGTCGCACGGTCAAGCTCGCCACGGCGCAGTGCGGCAGGCAGCGCGCGCGCTCGCAACATCCGTAGCGGCATCTCGACGTCCATTCCGGCCTGCAGACTCACAACCGCATCGTGAGTTCCGAACACCCAGTCGCTTGTCACGAACCCGGTAAAACCCCATTCGTCTCGCAGCACATCTGTGAGCAGGGCACGATTGACATCCATATATTCGCCGCGCACTTGGTTATAGGCACTCATCACGGAGTCGGCTCCGGCATCCACCACCGCTTTGAAATGGGGCAAATACACCTCATGCAGCGCGTGGTCATCGACGGCGACGTCGACCTCGAAACGCTCGTTCTCCATCGAGTTGAGCGCGAAATGTTTCACACACGCCATCGTATGGACCCGAACACCGCGAGTGAGGGCCGAGCCCATCTGCCCGACCAGCACCGGATCTTCGCCGTAACACTCCTGCGCGCGACCCCAAGCGGGATGCCGCAACAAGTTCACACACACCGAAGCAGAGTAGTTGGCGCCCCGCGCGCGGGTCTCGGCACCGATCACCACCCCGACTCGCTCCTCCAGAGCCGGATCCCAGGTTGCTGCTCGCGCCATCGTCACCGGGAACGCTGTAGCGGCACCGATCACGACACCACGAGCACCGTCGCTGAAGCGGATGCCCGGGATGCCGAGCCGCGACACCGCACCGGCCACGAAGGGTCGTCGCCCGAGAAGTGCGGGGATGAAGGGCAGGAGGCGTCGCGGAGAGTCTCCGTCGAGCAAACCGAGGAGTTCTTTGTCGGTTAGCAGGCCAATGAGTTGGTCTGAGGCGGCATCCGCATCGATCTCACCTACGCGAACAGCGTGCACCGCGTCGTCGAATGCGTGAACTGAGGCTTTCATCGCGACCGGCACGGCGTGGTCACTGATCGCCCCACCACCGACGCTCGGCACGATGCCGTTCGCATTCTCCATGATTCGAAGTCTGCACCCTCTAGCTGTGCTCTCGCAAAATCTGAGTGGCATAGTCAGCCGCGCAGACTAGGCTTCTGACGTGGAAGACACTTACGAACTCGAACTCCGTAGCGTTCCTTTCGAGCACGCTGACTCGGTGATGCTGCGTTCTGCGCAACGAGCTGAGCTCACGGCTCGCTACGGAACAGAAGACAGCGAGCCAGGCATCAAGCCCAACTCGGACTCGGTTGTCGTCTTCTTGATCGCCTACGTTGATGGTGTTCCGGCCGGCTGTGGCGGGCTCCGCGAGCTCGATAACGGCAATTTCGAAGTGAAGCGGATGTACGTCACTCCCGCTCAGCGTGGCACCGGTATCGCGATCGCTGTGCTCAAGGGGCTCGAGGAGTGGGCTCGCGCTCAGTCGGCCGCTGAACTCGTTCTCGAGACGGGAACCGCGCAGCCTGACGCCATGCGTTTTTATGAGCGCGAGGGCTACACCCGCGTCGAGAACTTCGATGCCTACGTGGGCGAGCCGCTCAGCGTCTGTTACTCAAAGGCGCTCTAGCTCGCCGAATACGGAACGTCGATCGCCGGGCTACGCGCGCGTCGCGCTCTAAGCTTATTCAGTGCTCGCTCTCGTTGCTCTCTCCGTTGCGGTCGGAGCACTCTCACAACGAATAACAGGAATGGGCTTTGCCCTTGTCGCATCGCCCCTTGTGGTGATCCTGCTTGGTCCTTTTGATGGCGTGCTCGTCGTCAACCTGTGTGGCGTCGTTTCTTCGCTACTGATTATCCCGCGAGTGTGGCGACACATTGAGTGGCGCACGCTGGCGTGGCTTGCGATCCCCGCATTGGTCGCGATCGTTCCTGGTTCGTTCTTGGTGACGCGTCTTCCCGGCGCTGTCATGCAGCTTGGTGTTGGGGTGCTGGTGATTGTTGCCCTCACGGCGACTTTGCTCATCAGGCGCGCGGAACATGTTGTTCCGGCGCGGCCAGCAGCAATTGTGGCGGGAGCGGCATCCGGATTCATGAACACTGCTGCGGGCGTTGGCGGTCCAGCGCTCAGTATCTATGCGGTGATTATGCGGTGGCCGCAAGTGAACTTTGCCGCGACACTACAGCCCTATTTTGTGATTGTTGGCACGGCGTCGCTTGCGACTAAAGCCGTTTTCTCTGGCGGACAACTTCCTGACTTGGACGCTGTGAGCTGGATCATCATCGTGGCTGCATTGCTGGTAGGGCTCGCCCTGGGCGAAGTACTCAACCGCCATGTGAGCCACGGAGTCGCGCGGACCGCAGTCATCATCGTCGCCTACGTTGGCGGCACGGTTGCTGTAATCGATGGGGCCCTCGGCCTCGCATCCTAGCCAGAGCACACCACTCGAACGGCGATTCGCGCTCGGCATCACGCCGTGGGTGCAGCCCTAACGAACGGATGCCCGGCCCCCAACTTTCGGGGACCGGGCATCCGGAGTTCGGCAGTTCGCTAGCGCGAGCAGCTCTACTTCTTGCTAAGCGGTGCTAGTTGGCTGGACCAACTCCGACGGGGTCGGCTTCTTCGTTGGGGGTTTCGCCATTGCTGGGAACTGTTTGGCGAAGGGTGGCGCCGAGTTCTGCATCCACGCTGCCCCAGTACCAGTAGAAACGCTCGAGGATTTCGGGAACGGTGATGCCGCGGCCCTGGCCGGTGAGGGTTTCAATGAAGCGAGCCTTCGACTCTGCGGAGAAGACATCGCGGTAGAGCGTGCCTGCCTGGCCGAAGTCGTCATCTTCAGAGTGCAGGGTTTGGGCACTGCGCATGAGTTCGCCGTCGCTTGCCCAGCCGCCTTCGCCGGCAAGCTCGGGCTGAGCTGCTGGACCACCGAAGGAGTTGGGCGTGTAGGTGCGATCGGCGGCATCACCGATCTTGTAGTTCATGGCGCCTTCGTGCTGGTAGTTGCGCGATTCGGAGGCGTGCGGCTGGTTGACGGGGAGCTGGTTGTAGTTGGCTCCGATGCGGTTGCGCTGGGCATCCGGGTAGGAGAACACACGCGCCATCAGCATCTTGTCTGGGCTGATGTCGGTGCCGGGAACCATATTCGACGGCGAGAACGCTGACTGTTCGATCTGCGCGAAGAAGCTTTCCGGGTTGCGGTTGAGCGTGAAGTGGCCGACCGGAATCAGCGGGTAGTCCTTGTGCGACCAGGTCTTGGTCATGTCGAACGGGTTGAAGCGGTAGGTCTTTGCTTCTTCGTAGGGCATGATCTGAACGGAAACGTCCCAGGTGGGGTAGTCGCCGTTGGCGATGGAGTCGAAGAGGTCGCGACGGTAGTAGTCGGCGTCCTCACCAGCGATGCGCTCGGCATCCGCGGCTTCCATCAGTTCGACGCCCTGGCGCGAGTGGAAGTGGTACTGCACCCAGAAGCGTTCGCCTTCGGCGTTGATCCACTGGTAGGTGTGCGATCCGTAACCATTGATGTGGCGCCATGACTTGCTGAGGCCACGGTCACCCATGAGGTAGGTGACCTGGTGGGCGCTTTCGGGCGAGAGGGTCCAGAAGTCCCACTGCATGTCGCCGTTGCGCAGGCCGGAGTCGCCCATGCGCTTCTGCGAGTGGATGAAGTCGGGGAACTTCATGGCGTCGCGGAGGAAGAAGATGGGGGTGTTGTTTCCGACGATGTCGTAGTTGCCCTCGGTGCTGTAGAAACGCAGTGCGAATCCACGAACGTCGCGCCAGGTATCTGGGGAACCCTGCTCACCGGCTACGGACGAGAACCGCAGAATGGTTTCGCTTGTTGCGCCCTTCTGGAAGACGGCAGCTTTGGTGTACTTCGATACGTCTTCGGTGACGACGAATTCTCCAAATGCTCCACCACCCTTGGCGTGGGGGTTGCGCTCCGGCACACGCTCACGGTTGAACGAGGCAAGCTTCTCGACCAGAAAGCGGTCGTGAAGTGCGGTTACGCCATCGGGACCCGTGGTGAGCGAATGTTCGTCGCTCGCAATGGGTGCGCCGGCCTGGGTTGTCGTGGGTTCAGTCACGATGTCTCCTTTGTGTGGGTGGGATTATTCAGCACGTTCTGGCAATCGGGGCAGACGCCCCAGAAGTTCACTTCGGCGGTGTGCACGGCGAAGCCGCCCGCGTCGGAGGGAGCGAGGCACGGCGCGTGGCCAACAACACAGTCCACGTCGCGCACAGCGCTGCATTCGGTGCACACGATGTGGTGATGGTTGTCGCCGATACGACGCTCATAAAGGGCGGATGACCCTGCCGGTTCGATCTTTCGCAGCAAGCCCGCCGTCGTCAGCGCCGCCAGCACTCCGTACATCGCTTGGAGGGAGGTGCCGGGCACACTCGGAAGCACAGCGCTGAACACCGTGTCGGCATTGGAATGCGGGATATCGGTGAGGGCGCTCAGCACAGCGATGCGGGGCTCAGTCACTTTCAGACCGGCCTCTCGCAGAGTGTCGGCGAGCGCCGCATCCGTCACTGTTTCCATGGTTAAGACGGTATCAGTTGTTTTGAATAATTCAAGACAACTTGCAGTGAATTTTTACCCCAGTCGCCTCAACACGCCCCAACGGATGCCGTTGCCTCACCGATGCGCGTCGCCGTTCTGCGGCACCGAACTGCACGCACTCCCGTGCCCGCAAAACGATCCCTGAGCGGACGCCCGCGCGCAGCAACGCATCCCCTCCTTCACCCCAAACAAATGACTGCTTATCCGTGCATTTATTGATGCTAGAATAAGCGTGCATTGCGCTATGCACTGTTATCCGTACATCGTAGTTTCGAGCCAGGCAGAGACAAGAGGGACAGGAGCATCAGATGCCCACCATTGGGATCACTAACTTCAAAGACCTCGGCGCGGTCGTGAAGGTCGCGCGCCAAGCACAGGGCATCCGCCAAGAGGACATCGCAGAAACGTTGGGGTTCTCGCGCAACTACTTGCGCGAAATCGAATCCGGCAAACCGAACCTCTTCGCGTCGAGGCTGTTCCGCACCCTCAATAAGCTCGGCATCCGCGTCACCGTCACGTACGAACTGACGCATCAGGGCTCAGAATTCGACGAGGAACAGAGCGAGTCCGGAGCACGCGATGGCGAGTGAACTCGCAGTATTTCTTCATGAACAGCGCATCGGAACGCTAACGCGGGCCGCACGAGGGTCTGCCGAGCAGGTCCAACTCACGTGGGCTGCGGACTACCAGCCAGGCGCAGTGCGTTTAACCGAAAGCTTCACCACCGTCCCCGGCGCTCGAACCGACGTGAACCTTGTGTCAAGGCTCCTCGGAGGTTACGGGCCCGAGGGCAACCAGCGCGAAGCGATGACTTCGGAGCGCGGGATACTTCCGAACGATCTTTTCGGCATCCTTCGCGAATTCGGTGGATCGATCGCCGGTGCCCTGACCTTTCTCCCGGCCGGAGACAAGCCCGCGAGCTCGCCATACTACGAACCACTGAGCGACGCCGAACTGAACCGGATGCTGAAGAGGGCAGTTGAGGATCACGACCTTGGCCAGCGGGAGGACAGTCGCTCGATGATCCCCGGCTTCCAGCCCAAACTTCTGTTGGCGAACTTCGGAACCGGCTGGCTTCAGCCGCACGGCAGCGCTCATTCCACCCACATCATCAAACCCCAAGTGTCGTCGCGCCCTCATGTGATCGCGGACGAATACTTCAGCCACCAGCTCACCCGCGCCATGGGGCTATCGCGTTTCGAAAGTGAACTCCACACCGTCGGCCGCACCCCCTATCTGGCGATCGAACGCTTTGACCGCTCCGTTCATGGCGAAACTGTCACCCTCGTTCACCAAGAAGACTGCGCGCAGGCCCTCGGGCTCGACTGGGTAAACGCGAGCTCAAAGTTTCAAGACAAGAACTGGCCCTCGAACCCGCAACGCCCCAGTGCGGCGAGGATCGCTGAAGCTGCGGCAAGCTTAAACGGAGAGAACCCGCTCTCGGAGTGGTTGCGCCAGCTCACCTACCGGGTGCTCGTTGGCGACAACGATGGCCACGCAAAGAACACCGGAATCCTTCACCTCCCCGGCGAAGATACCCTCACCCAGCTCTACGACTCGGTGCCCAACCTCTACCAGGACGGCCGTATCGACTGGACCATGGCCTTAGCGATCGACGGGCAATTTGACCACCGCCGCATCAGCGCCGAAAGGCTCATCAACGAAGCCACAGGTTGGGGAGTCATGACGCCGAGATCAATCGAAAAAACGGTGACAGAAACCTTCGCGGCGTTCAGCTCAGCACTCAACAGCACTCGGCCACCCGCAGGCATTTCGCCCGGCCTTCTCGACGGCATGGAATGGAACCTCAGCCGCCTGATCGCTGGGGATGAGATCAGCGAACCACGGCGCTGAGGGTCGCCCTCATCGCCGCATTTGTGGTGACGTCAAAGCGGATGCCGACTGGGCACGATCAGCTGAGGCAAAGGAGTGAGGTCCAGTCGTCCATCCGCTCGCGGAGGGTGCTCTCAGTGAGGTCGCTGTATCCGACACCGAGATAGTTCGGGGCCCAGGTTTCAACACGAGAGGCCGATCGCGCGGCAGCCACCAGATCCCAAGCATGGCTATCGGGAAGAGGGTGCCCCGATTCGCGCTCGTATTCCGCGAGAAAATGATCTGCTGCATCGCTGGACCCGAGGAGCACGAGGTCGAGGCGGCACCATGACACATCCAAGCCGCGTGGGGCGCTGCGAGCGCCCGACCAATCGACGACACCGGTGAGCGTGTCACCCTCCCACATGGCGTTTCCGCACCAGAAATCGTAGTGAGTGAGAACGTGGTCGGCCAGATCAAGTTGCTTCCACGCTCTGCGTCCGAGCGCCTCTATCGTGCTGTCACCGCGCGGGGTTTCCCAGGACAGGGTTCGAAGGCCGACACTGTCGAGTTGGTGAATCTGCGCCAACACGGCCGCCATTTGCTCGGCAACCCTGCGCAGCGGCAAGTCGGGTGAGGGCGGTCCGCCAGCGACCACCGAAGTGACAATGAACGAACATTCGCCGAACTGCCCCGTAGCGACGAGCCGCGGCACGCGATCGCACAGAGCGGCGACCCGGTCGAGGATCCGTGGCTCGTGCCCGACCGCATCGTCCAATGGCGGAAACACTCTGACGACGTACTCAGTGGTCGAGTCCGCGACCACAAGCGTCTTCGCGTGCTGTCCGCCAGCCAGCGGGCGCACGAGCGTGACCGTGCGCCGCAACGTTTCCGACGCCGCCGCGATAATGCCATCCGTCTCCAGAGCCGTCACATTACTCATACTCGCATGCGTGGAGGGTCGCTAGAAATGCGGCCAAGCCCATCCTTCGCGATCCCTCCGACGGCTGGACCGCGCGGCCCGCTGCAACGTCATCCTCAACGCCACCGGGTGCACCATCCAGAACCCCGGCAGCCGATAATATCGGAGGATGACCGAACCTGAGAGCGCGTGGGGAACGGTACTCGAAACGATGTCGTGGGTCGGCCTCGTTCCCGGCATCCCGCTGCTCCTTTTCGGCTGGATTCTCGCTCTGCGGGCATGCAAATGGGTCGCGACCAGTGCCGAGGTTTTCGAAGCCGGTGGCTTTCAAGGTTTCCGCTGGTCTGACGGCGACGGTAGGCAGTACTCCATCCTTCACGAGCCGTCAGAAGTTCCCATCATGGATGTCGGCGCCCAGGTCGATCTGTACTACGACCAGTGCCATCCCGCTCGCTGGCGTCTTGCACCGCCGCGTCGCACGAACAGTGGCCTCCTCATCGGCTCGATCCTCACAGGAATCGGCCTCTTGAGCATCGTTGCGGGATTCGTTCTGATGGCGTTCTGACGCGCTGAAGTGCGCTCGCGCACCTAGGTAGACTGGAGCCAGCCGGCGTGAGCACCCCGGCATCCATAATCTTCTGGGAGAAGCCCCTCGTGACTGACGTCTCAACCAATTCCCGCCAGCATGTTGCCGACACGGTGTCGAACGCCGCCGCAACCCCCGAGAAAGAGCAGCCGTACGGCGCTCTTGGCTTGAAAGACGACGAGTACGCGAAAATTCGTGAGATTCTCGGCCGCCGCCCCACCAGCGGCGAGCTCGCCATGTACTCCGTCATGTGGAGCGAGCACTGCTCCTACAAGTCCTCCAAGAACTACCTTCGCCAGTTTGGCAAGAAGGTCAGCGAGAACATGACCAAGAACCTCATGGTCGGCATGGGCGAAAACGCCGGCGTCATTGACGTTGGCGAAGGGTGGGCTGTGACCTTCAAGATCGAAAGCCACAACCACCCCAGCTACATCGAACCCTTCCAAGGTGCAGCAACCGGTGTCGGCGGAATTGTTCGCGACATCATCTCCATGGGTGCTCGCCCCGTCGCCGTCATGGATGCGCTCCGCTTCGGCGCCATCGACAACCCCGACACCGCCCGCGTCGCCAAAGGTGTCGTCTCGGGCATCAGCTTCTACGGCAACTGCCTCGGCCTCCCCAACATCGGTGGCGAAACCTACTTCGACTCCGTCTACCAAGCCAACCCGCTCGTCAACGCACTCGCCGTTGGAGTGCTGCGCCACGAAGACCTCCACCTGGCGAACGCTCGCGGCGTTGGCAACAAGGTTGTGCTGTTCGGTGCCCGCACCGGTGGCGATGGCATCGGCGGAGCATCCATCCTCGCTTCCGATTCCTTCTCAGAAGGCGGCCCAACCAAGCGTCCAGCCGTTCAGGTCGGCGACCCCTTCGCCGAGAAGGTACTCATCGAGTGCTGCCTCGAGCTCTTCCAAGGTGACCTTGTTGAAGGCATCCAAGACCTCGGCGCTGCCGGCATCAGCTGTGCCACGAGCGAGCTCGCCTCCAACGGTGACGGTGGCATGTTCATCGAACTCGAAAAGGTCTTGCTGCGCGACCCCACCCTCACGGCAGAAGAAATTCTGATGTCCGAAAGCCAAGAACGCATGATGGCAATCGTGAAGCCGGAGAAGCTCGAAGGCTTCCTCAAGGTCGTCGAGAAGTGGGATGTCGAAACCAGCGTGCTCGGAGAAGTCACCGACACCGGCCGCCTCATCATCAACTGGCACGACGAAGAAATCGTCAACGTCGAGCCGCGCACCGTCGCGATCGATGGCCCCGTCTACGACCGCCCCGTCGTCTACCCCAAGTGGATCGACAAGCTTCAGGCCGACAGCGCATCCGGACTCGCCCGCCCCAAGGATGGCATCGAGTTGCGCGACCAGATGCTGCAGTTGCTCGCGAGCCCCAACCTGGCCGACAAGAGCTGGATCACCAGCCAGTACGACCGCTACGTCCTCGGCAACACCGCCCTGAGCTTCCCGGATGACGCCGGCATGGTGCGCATCGACGAAGAGAGTGGCCTCGGCTTCTCTGTCGCGACCGACGCCAATGGTCGCTTCTGCCAACTCGACCCCTACGCCGGAGCCCAAATCGCTCTCGCCGAAGCGTTCCGCAACGTTGCCGCCACCGGCGCCAACCCCGTTGCCGTCAGTGACTGCCTCAACTTCGGCAGCCCCGAGAACCCCGAAGTGATGTGGCAGTTCAGCCGTGCTGTTGAAGGTCTCGCCGATGGTTGCCTCGAGATGGAAATCCCCGTCACCGGCGGAAACGTCTCCTTCTACAACCAGACCGGCGATGTGCCCATCCACCCCACCCCCGTGGTTGCGGTGCTCGGCCTGATCCGCGACGTTGCCGAGCGCATCCCGAGCGGCTGGCAAGACGAAGGCAACAACATTTACCTGCTCGGCACCACCAAGCTCGAACTCGACGGATCAGCCTGGGCCGGCACCATCCACGACCACCTCGGTGGCCTCCCGCCCACAGTTGATCTTGCTGCCGAGCGTCGTCTCGCCGACCTCATCAAAGCCGGCAACGAGCAAAACATCATCGCGAGCGCCCACGACCTCGCCGACGGCGGGCTTGCCCAAACCCTCGCCGAATCCGTCATGCGCTTCGGCGTTGGCGCTCGCGTCTGGCTGGGCGAACTGCTCGAACGCGACGGAATCGACGCCGCCACCGCACTCTTCAGCGAATCAACCGGTCGCATGATCGTCTCCATCCCCCGCGAAGACGACGTGAAATTCCGCGGACTCTGCGAAGGCCGCAACTACCCCGCCGTGCGCATCGGAGTAACGGATGCCGCGGCACCCGCCCTCGAAGTGCAAGACCAGTTCACCCTCACCCTCGAAGAGCTGCTCACCGCCCACCGCGGAACCCTCGTGGAGGCATTCGGCGCCTAATATGCGACTCATCAAGGCGGTCTACGGCGAGGCCACGGCAACGCTCTCCCTCTTGGTGATCGCGCTCGTCGTCGTACGCGCCCTCGTAGAATCACAACCGTGGTGGCTCGCCGCCGCCCTACCGTGGGTCGCGTACGCGCTCTATTTGGCGCTGCTCATGACACGACTCGTTGTTGTGCCACGCCGGCATCCATGGGTGCAGCTCTCCGTTTCGCTCATCGGCATAGTCGCATCAATCATCGCCGGGCCACTCGCCGTGCTCGTTGCCGTTCTCGGGCTAGCCGTGATCCTCGGCTACAACTACTGGTACTCCGCGCAACACCTCTCCGCAGGCCCCGTGCGCATCGATGAACCACTGCCCCTGTTTCCGCTCACCACCACCACCGGCGAACAAATCGACAGCAGCGTACTCACCCACCAACCACACGTGATCATGTTCATCCGTGGCAACTGGTGCCCCTTCTGCATGGCCCAGGTCAACACAATTGCCGCCCAATACCGCGAACTCGATAAACGCGGAGTCGCGATCGCAATAATTAGCCCCCAAAAGCCGCAAGACACCATCGAACTCGCCACGCGCTTCGACATCCCGATGACCTATTACATCGACGCGGATGGCGCGGCCGCCGAAGCACTCGACATCGTGCAGTCCGGCGGCACCCCCGTCATGTTCAGCACCGGCACCGACCTCGACACCGTTGTGCCCACCGTGATCCTCACCGACCGCGACGGAACAGTCCTCTGGGCAGAACACACCGACAACCATCGTGTGCGCCCTGAACCGACCACGTTCCTTGACGTGTTCGATCAGCACGGCATCCGCGCGCGCTAGCTACCGATCGCCCCAGAGGCGACTCGAACTGGCGCGCCCAGCTCTAACGACGTAGTCGCTGCGAGAGCGACCTCTAACGCCGTGAGAGCAGACGGTGTCGGGCAGAAACCGGGTTCGGTGCCCTGGGCGACGCAGTCAAGAAAGTACTCCAACTGACGCGCATACGGATCATCGGCTCCCAAAACTACTCGAGAGTCATACGCCACTGCCGAGAGCGAGTAGCGCGACACCGCTGAAGAGTTCACCGATGCGGCCGCATACTCGTACTGCGCGAAACCTCCCGTGCCCACTACCTCGAGAGAGCTGCGAAACGGCGCACCGCTGGGCAGGTCGGCGTAGCTCAACACTTGCCCAATTCCACCGTCACGGTACGTGATTGTTGTCTCCACCGGGCCCGTCACTGCCTCGCCGATTGCGGACACCTCGACGGGGTCGCCGAGAAGCAGATTCATTTGGTCGAAGTCGTGGATGCCAAAGTCGACGAGCATTCCGCCAGCTTCGGCAAAGTCTCGCAACCAGTCCGCCCAGTCGGGTTTGCTGCTGAGTCGGGTGGCACGTGCTGACACGAGCCGACCAATTTTTCCGGCGGCGACATCGTCGGCAAGCTGCCGGTACCCGTCAAAGAACCGCACCACCTGCGCGACCATGAACACTTTTCCGCTGCGTTGAGCCTCATCGCGGATAGCCCGGGCGTCATCCATCGTCAATGCGATCGGCTTCTCAAGCAGAACGTTTTTGCCTGCCCGCAATGCGCTCACTGCCAGCTCGCGATGCGTTCCGGTTGGGGTGCAAATTGACACCACATCAACCTCTGGATCGTTGAGCACAGCCCCGAAGTCACTGATGACGGATGCCACCGGTGCCGCTTCCGCCACACCCCCTGTCGTACGGGCAACAACATACTTGATCTGCTCAGCCCGGCCGAGGGATGCCAGAGCGCGGACATGGGTTGACCCCATCGCGCCACGACCAACGATCGCGATCCCTGTCATGGTTTCCTCTCGAACACGTTGCCTGGCCTTTCGCGCGCCCGAGAGCAGCGCGGCTACCAGGTTAGAGCGGCACTCGTTCCGCGTCGCGCACCCAGCTGTCCGCCACCTCGAGGCGTCCTACTTTCGCGAACGCTAGGAGAGCGGCACCGATTCGGCCCGCATCCCCGCCAAGGCTAGAGAGCACGACCTCTGGCGCATCGCGCCAGACGAGGTTTTCACGAAGGTGGTGGGTAACGGGGTCGAGCAACGCAGAACCGGCCTGCGAGAAGCCTCCCCCGAGAACGATGACGCCGGGATCGAGCAGCAACGTGACCGTCGCGAGCCCCTGAGCCAACGCTCGGGTAGCGTCATCCCACACCGCATCGGCGTCTGGATCAGTTCCGAGCCGAGCGACGATCTCGCGCGATGACAGTTTGTGCCCTGAGCGGGCAGCATAGCGACGAGCAACGCCGGCACCTGAGACGTACACTTCGAGGCAGCCGCGCTGGCCACAGGCACACAACTCTCCGCCTTGAACGATCGGGATGTGCCCGATCTCGCCGGCAGCTCCGAGAGCTCCACGGATGGGGCCGGTGGCGGAGACCAGCGCCGCCGCCATTCCAGTACCGATGGGGATGAGGGTGAAATCCTCAATGCCTCTAGCTGCCCCTAGTCGGCTTTCGGCCAGTCCCGCGGCGCGCACGTCGTGCCCCACAGCAACGGGGATGCTGAGTTTGCTTTGCAGCTCAGCGAGCAGCGGCACGTTTCGCCAGTTCAGATTCGAGGCATATGTAACGACCCCGGCAAGCTCGTCGACCATGCCAGGAGTGACAACGCCGGCGGCAACGACCCGGCACGAGTGACTCACTGCGTCATCCAGCAGTTCTGCGATAAGCAACAGCAGTGCTTCGATGATTCCTTCGGCGGGGGTCGGTTGGGTTCTCGTCGCTACCGTCTCTCCCTTCGCCGAAACCAGCGAACCTTTTAGCGCGGTGCCACCAAGATCGACGGCGACAACGACATCGGACAACTCGCTCTCGCTCGCAGCACTCACAATGGTGCCACCGCAGCGTGCATGGCGCGAACCAGTTCTGGTGACGTCACGGTGCGGCTTCCGCTGTCATACAGGGCGGATGCTCCCCCCTGATAGCCGTTGCTCGCGATCTCGACGGCTGCCCGAAAGTGGAGTTCGGAGACACCCGTGCGGTTCAGGATCTCTTGAGCATTGTGCGCCCGAACGCCACCGCCCGCGAGAATCGTGATGCGTTCGCCTGCCTGCGCCACGAGGGTGGCCATAACATCGGCACCCTCGAGAACACTTGACGCTCCGCCGGAAGTCAGTACTCGGGCAATGCCCAAAGAAATGAGCGTTTCTAGGGCCGCAGGCTGGTCAACAACAAGGTCAAATGCTTTATGGAAGGTGACCGGATGCACGTGGCATACCTCAACAAGTGCTGACGTCACCGTCACGTCCACCGTTCCCTCCGGTGTGAGGGCGCCGATGACGAAGCCCAGAGTGACGCCCTCCCCGCGAGGCAGGTCCCGCATCGAGTGGATATCGGCAACCATCGCATCAACTTCGGCCGGGGAGTACACGAAGTCTCCCCCGCGTTGACGAATCAGCACCATCACGGTCATCGAAGTCAGCGAGGCAAGTATCGACGACACCGTACCGAGACTGGGCGTTATGCCGCCAGTATCGAGAGCCGCGCACAGCTCAATACGTTGAGCTCCGGCCTTCTCCGCATCAAGTGCTCCGCCAATATCGTCAAGGCATACTTCGAGAATCGTCACGTTATGCTCGCCCTGCTGTGATGGCGCTACGAAGGTCGGCCCCGATTTCGATCTGACCGACTGGCTTTCCGCCGCCGAGCACAGGCACTTGAGCGAACCGAGCGGCCGCTTCGGTGTCGTAGCCGAGCGAATCAAGAACTGCCAGCGCGATCACGGTAGTGGCCCGCGGGCTACCGTCGATGATCTTCATTGACACAGCAGCACCATCGCTCGTAGCCACTCCGATAACACCCTCAGCGCCACCCTTAGAAAGCGCACCGGGCATGTTCACCATGAGCTCGCTGTTAGCGTGACCGCTGCCTCCCACATAGAACGGGTTCTCACGCATCGCTGCGGCGACCCGACCTGCGGGGGACTCAGGGTCGGCGAGCACGAGCGCGCGGAACGACGCTGCGACTCCGCGCACGGTCGTTCCGAAGAGGGGAGCCCCGCATCCGTCAACCGCGGTATGCGTAGCGACAACACCGGTCATTTCGGCCATCGTCTTCTGAACTTGCTGCTGCAGTGGGTGCGACGGCTCCAAGTAGTCGTCGGTTGACCATCCGTTCACAGCGCAAGCGAGCAACATCGCGGCGTGCTTGCCCGAGCAGTTCATCCGGAGACGGTTGCGGCCTTCGCCCTCACGAATCATGCGCTCAAAAGTTTCTTCATCTTCCGGGCGGTCGATGGGGCATCCGAGTGCATGTTCATCGAGCCCAGCCCGCTTAAGAATGGCGGAGACAATGGCGACGTGGGCATCTTCTCCGGTGTGGCTACCGGCGGCGATCGCCAACTCTGGCCCCGAAAGTTCGGCACCGGCAACGAGACAGGCCATCGCCTGCAAGGGCTTCACAGTCGACCGCGGCAACACTTCGACATCGGGCGCGCCAAGTTCCCAGGCAACACTCCCGTCGGCGTTGAAAGCGAGAAGCGAACCGTAATGGCGGCTCTCGATCATGCCTGAACGACGGATGATGGCAAGTTCGGCAAGGGCGCCAGCGGTGAGATCAGACATGGGGTGCTTTCTGTGGTGATGACCCACCAGGAGTGGGGAGGGGCAGTGCCATCGTGGCGCTGGCGACAGTGGTGCGGGTGCGACCGGGCTTCTTCTGCAGTCGAGAGGCTAGCCCCGAAAGGCTTCCGTTGACCAGCAAATAGATGATCGTCACTACGAGGTAAGTCTGAATGAGCAAGTGGTTGAAGCTTGACAGCACTTGACCGCGGTAGAGAAGTTCGGTGAACGCGACGATAAACCCGAGCGATGTGTCTTTCATCAGGCTGACCAGTTGCGTGATCAGCGATGGGGTGACGTTACGCACGGCCTGCGGCAACACGACCAATCTCATGACTTGGCTGCTGCGAAGGCCCAAGCTAAAGGCAGCTTCGGCTTGACCACGCGGCAAGCTCAGGATGCCCGCACGAACGATTTCGGCGAAGACAGCGGCATTGGCCAGAGTGAGAGGAATGGCAAGTTTCCAGAGCACCGGAAAGTTGATGCCCAACTGGGGCAGCCCAAAAAGCATCAGGTAGATCAGTAGCAGCACCGGCACGGTGCGGGCGATCTCAATGTAGCCAGCGCAGAGCCAGCTCAACCAGCGAACTTTGCTGACCCGGCCAAGAGCGAGAAGTGTTCCGAAGGCAGCGCCAAGAATGGCGACAATTGCTGCGGCTTGGAGGGTGCCGAGGAGGCCGACGCCCAGATACTTCCAGATTGCGAGGTCGAGGAAGGGGGCCCACTTATCGGCGTCGAGCTGGCCCCTGCTGCCAAACTGCCAGAGTCCGGCAAAAATAATGCCGCCAATAACGAGGGCGCTGATGATCGAGCCGATGATGATTCGACGACGACCGCGGGGGCCGGGAACCTCATAGAGATAGGAGGCAACGTTGGTGTTGGAAGTACTCATCGGAGGATCGCCACCTTGCGTTCGATTCGGCCGGCCGTGAGGCCGATGGCGAGAGCAATCAGCATGTACGCGAGACCAGCGCCGGTGAAGATTTCAATCGGCTGTGCATAGACAAGGTTGATCTTGTTGACGCGAGACGTCAGCTCAACGACGCCGACGACTGCAGCAAGAGCGGTGTTCATGGCGAGCGCGATCATGACGTTTCCGAGGGGTTGCACAACGGCGCGGAGTGACTGGGGAATAACAATCAACCGCAGGCTTTGCCACAGCGTAAGACCGAGCGCACGGCTTGCTTCGATCTGTCCGACCGAGACCGTATTGATTCCACTGCGCACTGCCTCGGCAACATAGGCCGCTTCGTAGACAGTGAGCACGATGATCGCCGTCGGCAGTAGCGGAAGGATGAGGCCGGCATCCGGAAGAGCAAAGACGGCGAGGAGGAGCAACGCCAAGAGCGGAACGTTGATGAAGAATTGCACGTACAGGAATGCTGCCCGCCGGAGGATTGGGATGGGGCTCACTCGAGCCACCGTCACAAGCACTCCGAGAATCAGGGACCCGACGCCGGCGACGAGCACCATAAGGAGCGTCGTGCCGATTGCGTCGAGGAGAAGCCCTGCGTTCTCCGTGAATATTTCCATCTGTTATCTCCTGGCGTTGCTCCGTGCTCGTTAGGAGCCGGGAACCGATCCGATGGTTGGCGGCGTCGGGATTTCAGATTCGACGACGGTTCCTAGGCTGTACGTCCATGCTTGGCCCCACTGTCCACCCTCTTGGATTTCGAGGAGCCAGTTATTGATGAACTCTTTGAACTCAGCATCGCCGAAGCCGAGACCAATGCCGTAGGGCTCAGCCGTGAACGGCTGTCCAACAACCTTGAGGTCGGAGTTCGCTGCTGCGTTGCTGGCGAGCAGGGTGTAGTCCTGAACGTAAGCATCGCCACGGCCCTGGAGGAGCGCCTGAACTGCCTGCGGGTCGGTTGCGAAGTCAACGAGCTCTGCCGTTGGCTGCTCTTCTGGTACGGCAAGAACGGCCGGAGTGTTGGCGCCAACGATGACGGTCTTGCCGCCGAGGTCGTCGATTCCCGTGATGTCGTCGTTGTCGGCCTTCACGGCAACGGCAAGTCCCGAGCTGAAGTAGGGTCCAGCGAAGCTGATCTGCGCGGCACGCTCTTCAGTGATCGTGTAGGTGTTGAAGACAACGTCGACGGTGCCGTTCTGGAGCAGAGCTTCACGAGTCTCGGATGCCGGTGGCACGATCTCAACGCTGGGCTCACCGAAGATGTAGACCGAGAGCAGCTGCGCGAGGTACGCGTCGAAGCCAGCAACATCATCCGGGTTGGTGGGGTCCTGCTGAGAAAGCAGGGGTGCGTCGAGAGCTTCGCCCACGATGAGGGTTCCGCGGTCGCGGATCTTCTCCATGGTCGAGCCGGGGGTGAAGAGGGCGTCATCGGCAACGGGCGCACCGGCGAGCATCGCCTGAACGTCGGTCATGTCTGCGGCGTCGTTGCCACCGGGAACGTTGCTTGACGAGTCGGTGGAGCAAGCGCTGAGGGCCAGCGCCGTCACGGCGACAGCAGCGCCGAGGACGGCAACCCGTCGGCGTGAGGATCCTGATGTGAACATGTGATTCCTTTTCTCTCGTGGTTGATGGTGCGTGGTTCAGTGATGCAGTGGTGCGTTTGTGCGGGATAGAAGTTAGTGGGCGAGGATCGACGCCAGGAACGTGCGCGCTCGCTCAGACTCGGGGTGGTCAAAGAACTCGGCCGGCGTGTTCTCTTCGACGATCTGACCGGCATCCATGAAGACGACGCGATGGGCAGCTCTGCGGGCAAAACCCATCTCGTGGGTGACGACAACCATCGTCATTCCTTCTGCGGCAAGCGACGTCATCACTTCAAGAACCTCACCGACCATTTCGGGGTCGAGCGCCGAGGTGGGCTCATCGAAGAGCATCACTTTGGGGTGCATCGCCAGGGCGCGGGCGATGGCCGCACGCTGCTGCTGACCGCCGGAAAGTTGGGCGGGAAACTGGTCTGCTTTGTCGGCAATACCAACCCGGGCGAGCAGTTCAAGTGCTTCGCGCTTGGCGTCGGCCTTGGTCGTTTTGAGCACGTTGATCGGGGCGAGAGTGATGTTCTCGAGGATGCTGAGGTGCGCGAAGAGGTTGAAGGATTGGAAGACCATTCCGACTTCGGAGCGCAGCTGGGCCAGTTGGGCGCCTTCAACGGGCAGTGGTTTGCCATCGAGGGCGATCTGACCGGAGTCGATTGTTTCGAGTCGGTTGATGGTGCGGCAGAGGGTGGACTTGCCAGAACCGGATGGACCAACGACCACAACGACTTCGCGCTCGGCGACCTCAAGGTTGATGTTCTGCAGAACGTGCAGTTGGCCGTAGTGCTTGTCGACGGCACGCAGGCTCACCATTGCGGGCGTCGCCGCCTGTGTCTGGGGCTTTTCGCTCTCGCTCATCAGTTCACTCCTTGCATGCGCCGGTGCATCTATTTCGGGGGTATTGCTGGACCCGCCTTCGGGTGGTGTTGAGCGTACTAACTTTTTGTGTTGTGTGCAATTTTGGTGATACTTAGTCCAATAATGCACTAACATGACTCAGTACACTCGTACGCAACCCGATCTGATTGGTTCACGATGCCGAAACCTGCGACACCACTACCGTCTACGACGGCTGGATCCCCGGGCGGCATCCTCACCCTTGTAAGAAACGGCCGCGCTACTTCTCGCGCCGAGGTCGCTCGAGCAACCGGACTCTCCCCGACAACGGTCGCTGCGAGAGTCGAACTCCTCATCGAGGCTGGGTACCTCCGGGAGGCGGGGAATGGCGATTCTCATGGAGGCCGACGGCCCCGGCAACTTGAAGTCGATCCCAGCGGAGGCCTCATCATTGGCGTCGACCTCGGCGCTCGCCATGCGTCATTCGGGCTCTTCGATATGCGAGCACAGCGAATTGCTGACCATCATGTCGACATTGACATTGCGGAAGGTCCGGATGTGATCCTTCCGTGGGTTGTGGCACTCGCGCAACGATTGGTAACCGAAAACGCGCCGTCCGGCCAACGACTTATCGGTATCGGGCTGGGGCTCCCGGGGCCCGTTAGCCAGCCAGAGGGCATTCTGACCTCACCATCGCGAATGCCCGGATGGGACGGGCTCGACGTCGCCGCCGAAATCACTCGACTTTCTGGCGTACCTGCCGTTGTCGATAACGACGCCAACCTCATGGCGCTGGGCGAACACATCAGCCGCGGCGAAGATGTCGACGACTTTGTTTTCATCAAGGCAGGCTCCAGCATCGGCGGGGGCGTGATCGTTGGCGGCGAGCTGCACCACGGTCACCACGGAATGGCTGGCGATATCAGCCACGTCACCGTTCATGGTGCACCCGCAACACCCTGCTCGTGCGGCAGGAACGGATGCTTGGATGCCGTCGCAGGTGGGGCAGCAATCGTCACCAGCCTTCAGGCAGCTTCGGTCACCGTCAGCGACACCCTCGACGTGCTCGAACTCGCCCGAAACGGACACCCACTCGCCACCCAAATGCTGCGAGAAGCGGGCATCCGCACCGGCACCGTACTGGCGACAGTCGTCAACTTCTCCAACCCGCAGCGCATTGTTCTTGGCGGAACCTTGAGTGAGGCTGGAGCCTTCCTCGGCGGCGTGAAATCGGCAATCTACACAGAGTGCCTCCCGCTTGCCACCGAGGGACTAGAAGTCGAAGTCAGTCAGGCCAAAGAAAACGGCGGAATCATCGGCGCCGCCCGTGTAGTGCTCGACAAGCTCCTCGATGCTGAAACCGTCAATCGGCGAGTATCTGAATGAGCGGGGTACTCGACTCCTTCGCCCTCGACGGGCGGGTTGCGCTCGTGACCGGAGCGAACCGCGGCATCGGCCGCGCCCTAGCTCAGGCTCTCGGTGAGGCAGGCGCTACGGTAGCCGTCACGGCGCGAGCCCAAAGTGATGCGGATGCAGCTGCCGCAGAGCTAACTCAGCTGGGTATCCGTGCTATCGGGATCGCCCTCGATGTCACTGATGTGAGCTCTGTCGACACGGCAATCTCGCGGGTTATCCAGGAACTCGGAAGCCTCGACATCCTTGTCAACAATGCCGGCATCAGTATTGGCGGAGCCGCGTTTGACGTCGCTGACGAGGTGTGGCGCGAAGTGATGTCTACGAATCTTGACGGCGTGTGGAACTGCAGTCGAGCTGCCGGTCGCCACATGGCCGCTCACGGCGGTGGCACCATCGTCAACGTCGGTTCAATGTCGGCGGAGATCGTCAACCAACCGCGCTGGCAAGCCTCCTACCTTGCGTCAAAAGCCGGAGTGCACCAGCTCACTAAAGCGCTCGCCGCCGAATGGGCACCCCACGGAATCCGCGTGAACGCGATCGCGCCGGGCTACATCCTCACCGAAGCATCCCCCGTCGATCAACCCGAATATCAGGCAACGTGCGTTGAACCGGCCGCGCTCAAACGCTACGGACTGCCC
This sequence comes from Rhodoglobus sp., assembly GCF_053580035.1. NCBI lineage: Bacteria > Bacillati > Actinomycetota > Actinomycetes > Micrococcales > Microbacteriaceae > Rhodoglobus > Rhodoglobus sp. The sequence continues at coordinate 1,373,444 of NZ_JBMDVL010000001.1, forward strand.
TCAGAACTGGGCCCAATAACAGTGCTCCTCGCCAGTGACGCGTCGAGTTTCATGACCGGATCAATCGTTACGGTCGACGGCGGCTACACACTGTTTTAGCCCTTCGCCTCGAAGTTTCCCCCTCGTCACCGTCACCTCTAAGGAGTACCCCTATGGCCGAAGTCGTCATTGTCGACAACCGCGAGCACGCAGGTGCACTCGCTTCAGCTGCCATCCGTTCGCTCATCACGCAGCGCCCGAATGCTGTGCTCGGCCTCGCAACAGGATCAACGCCATTGCCCATTTACCACGCACTGGCCCATTCCCTCCGCGAGCATCCACTCGATGTTTCCGCTGTCAGAGGGTTCGCCCTCGACGAGTACGTTGGTCTTCCTGAAGGACACCCCGAGAGCTACCGCGCGGTCATCACCCGCGAAGTCGTTGAACCCCTCGGCCTTAACCCCACTCTGGTGCGACTGCCGGGAGACACCAGCGCATCCATCGAATCCGCAGGAAGTGACTACGAACGTGACATCGTTGATGCTGGCGGAATCGACCTTCAGATTCTCGGAATTGGCGGCACAGGCCACATCGGCTTCAACGAACCCGGTTCATCATTCGCCTCGCTCACACGAATCAAGACACTGACCGAGCGAACACGTCAGGACAACGCGCGGTTTTTTGACAGCATCGACGATGTTCCGCGGCACTGCCTCACTCAAGGTCTCGGCACCATTCTGCGCGCGCGACACCTCGTGCTGCTCGCTTTCGGCGAAGGCAAGGCACATGCGATCGCGGCGGCTGTTGAGGGGCCGCTGACCGCGAGCCAACCCGGGAGTGCAATTCAGCTGCATCCCCACGTCACTGTGCTTGTCGACGAAGCCGCGGCATCCCAGCTTCAGAATGCTGACTACTACCGCTACACCTGGGCAAATCGACCCGCCTGGCAGAGTATCTAGTTCGTGGTCTAGTTGCTGGGTTCGTCAGACGTTGGCTCGCCGCCCGAGGCGAACTGTTCGTGGTGATGAATAACTTCGGCGACCACAAAGTTGAACCACTTCTCGGCGAACGCCGGGTCGAGGTGCGATTCCTCAGCGAGCGACCGTAGCCGTGCAATCTGGGTGCGTTCACGAGTGGGGTCAGATGCCGGCAAGCCCTTAGTAGCTTTGAGCCGACCAACCTGCTGCGTGTACTTGAAACGCTCAGCAAGCAAATGGATGAGGGCTGCATCAATGTTGTCGATGCTGCGTCGCGCACCCAACAGCTGCTCCCGAACCTCGGGGTCAACCTCGGTGGGGGTGCTGTCGATGCCGGTGTCTTCTGCGCCCTGCTCTCCTGCTGCCATACAACGACTTTAGAGCGTGTGGGGGCTGCGTGTTTGCCACATGACGTGCCTGCGGCCAGTTGAAGGTGGAAGACTGGTTCGCATGAATGATCGCGCAGGCACAACGGCCCAGGCATCCGACCTCATTGATGTGAACGAACTTGTGGGGGCGTATTACGCGCTGGTTCCGGATGTGTCGATCGCGGAGCAGCGCGTTGTGTTCGGCACGAGCGGCCACCGTGGTTCCTCGCTCGATACTGCTTTCAATGAAGTGCACATCGCGGCCATCACGCAGGCGATCGTGGAATATCGCGCCTCCCAAGGCATCTCAGGGCCACTGTTTATTGGCCGCGACACCCATGCGCTGTCCCGACCAGCCGAAACCACAGCCCTCGAAGTGCTTGCCGCAAACGATGTGCACGCGCTCAAAGACACGTTCGACGACTACGTTCCTACCCCGGCCCTCAGCCACGCGATTATCGCCTACAACGCAGCGGGTCACACTGACCAGGCAGATGGCATCATCATCACCCCCAGCCACAATCCTCCTCGTGACGGCGGCTTCAAATACAATCCGCCCCACGGTGGGCCAGCCGACAGCGATGCCACGGGATGGATCGCCGATCGGGCAAACACGATCATCGCCGCGGGCAACCACGATGTGAAGCGCGCGGTCGCCGCGGGGGCCGAATACACGCCAGCGGGCAGCTACGACTTTCGCGGACGCTATGTTGACGATCTCGAAAACATTATCGATATCGACGCAATTCGCACGGCCGGCATCCGCATCGGCGCTGATCCGCTCGGTGGTGCCAGCGTCAACTATTGGAAGCTCATCGCCGAGAAGTACAACCTCGATCTGACGGTGGTTAATCCCACAGTCGACCCGACGTGGTCGTTCATGACGCTCGACTGGGATGGCAAGATCCGCATGGATCCGTCGTCACAGTCTGCAATGGCCTCCGTCGTTGCCCGCCGTGAGGAGTACGACATCCTCACCGGCAACGATGCCGACGCCGACCGTCACGGAATCGTCACTCCCGACGGCGGCCTCATGAACCCCAACCACTATTTAGCCGTTGCGATCCACTACCTCTACACGCACCGCGAGGGGTGGAATCTGGATGCCGCGATCGGCAAAACCCTGGTCTCCAGCTCGATGATCGACCGGGTTGCGGCCGCACTGGGCCGCGACCTCTGGGAGGTGCCGGTCGGCTTCAAGTGGTTTGTTCCCGGTCTGGTCGACGGGTCAGTCGCGTTCGGCGGCGAGGAGAGCGCGGGTGCAAGTTTTCTGCGAAAAGATGGATCGACGTGGACGACAGACAAAGACGGCATCCTGCTCGCTCTCCTGGCGAGCGAAATTCTTGCGGTCACCGGAAAGACTCCGTCAGTGCTCTACGCAGAACTCGTCGAAGAGTTCGGCGACCCCGCCTATGAACGAGTGGATGCCGTAGCCACGAAGGCGCAGAAAGCGAAGCTGGGCAAGTTGAGCGGTGCGGCAATCGCGGCCACCGAGCTCGCGGGTGATCCGATCACAGCAAAGCTTTCGGAGGCACCGGGCAATGGAGCATCAATCGGCGGGGTGAAGGTGACGACCGAGTTTGCGTGGTTCGCTGCTCGCCCGAGCGGCACCGAGGATGTCTACAAGATCTACGGCGAATCGTTCAAGGGTGCTGAACACTTGCGTCGAGTGCAGGCCGAGGCGAAGTCGATCGTGGATGCGGCCCTGAACGCGTAGTTTCGCCGCTCGTTACGGAATGCTCCAGAAGTGCCCAGTAGCGCCCGGGTGATCGACCGTGATGGTTGTGTCGAGATCGCGATAGTTGGTGTCAAGATTGTGGCCAACCATTTTGATGGTGGTCACGCCGTCAACGGTTGATACTGCCGACACCACTTGAATGTGGTCGAGGTAGTTGTTGTCGTTCCAGTCGAACACTACGAGGTCGCCGACTTTCGCTTGATCGCGCTGGTCGAAGCTCAATTGGGTTGCGCCGAGCTCGGGGTTCGAGAGCAGCCAGTTCTCCATGGTTGGCACGTAGCCCCAGGCTCCGCTCCAGTCTGCGGCGGCGTTGTGGTTGAACCATTCCGAGGTCATTGTCCAGCCGCGCATGAGCAGTGACTGGCTGGCGAAGTTGGCGCAGTCGCCGCCGACAGGGTTGAGGTCACCGTATTCAGCGATGTTGTAGTCCTGCCAGTGAGCCAGCAGATACTGCATCTGTTTGTCGACCGGGGTGGATGCGGCGTAGCTGTATTCGAGAGGTGTCTCAGAGGGGAGGACTTCCGCATCCACCATCACTTCGATGGCTACGGTTGCTGGCTGGAAATCTAGAGCTGAGGGCACGATGGCCGTCAGTGTTTCGCTGTCAGTAACAACAATGTTGGTGGCGGGGATGCCGCCGAAAGTGACGGCGGTAACGTCGTCGAGAGCCACGCCGGTGATCTCGATCGACTCGCCCCCGACGAGTGTTCCTGTCAGCGCACTGGCCCCCAGAACTTCGGGTGTTGGCGGTGCTACTTCTGCAACATCTTCGCCTATCGGTGCGGCGGTTTCTGGAACCGGAGCCGCCAGAATCACAAAGGCGGTGATGGCTGCCACGACACCGAGAGCGGCAGCGGCAACGCCCAGGCGGCGGATCAGAAAGGTGGAAGGCACTAAGACAGTTTCCCAGAAGATGGTGGGTTGTGCTGCTTCACAGTGTCTATTCCGACTGATCCATAGGAATTAGTTACGTGAGCGGCGCGCGCGACTGTTTCGCCCCGACTGGCCACTTCAGCCGCCCCTGCGCGAGGAGTACCCCAATGATGACGAGAACGGCTCCAACGGGTTCGTGCCACGACATGGTCTCTTTGAGGATGACGAAGCCGAGGATGACGCCGATCACTGGCGTGATGTAGGTGACGGTTGACGTGCGGGTTGGTCCCCATTCGGCGAGCACCCGGTAGTTCCAGACGTAGGCCATGCCGGTGCCGAGCACACCGAGCGCAAGCAGGCTTGCGAGCACGGGAAGCGTGAGGTTCACGGGGCCAACTGCAACGAGTGGGGTGAGCAGAATGTAAATGACAGCGGCAATGCCGATATTCATGGTTGCGGAGGTCACGCCGGGAACCTTGTATGGCGCCACAAATCTGCGCTGATAACTCATCGCCGCGCCGTAACAGAGGGCGGCACCCAAGCATGCGAGCTGCCCGAGGAGGCTGCCGCTGATGTCGCCAGCTTGCCAGGGTGCGATGATCACGAACACCCCGAAGATGCCGAGGGTGACACCGGCAATTTGCGAGCGCGTCAGCTTCTCAACCCGGAATACGAGGGTTGCAAAGATGGCCGTCATGATGGGGGTTGTTGCGTTGTAGATGCTGGCGAGGCCCGAGCTCACATACTGTTCTGCCCACGCAAACAGTAGGTAGGGGAACACGGCGAAGAGAAATGCGAGCACGGTGAAGTGCGCCCAGACGATGGGCTTGCGTGGGAGCCTGCGGCGACTGACCGCGAAGACGACGACCAGCGCGATTGCGCCCAGCACGGCCCGACTCCAGGCGACCTGCCCAAAGCTCACGCCATCCAAAGCCACCTTCATGAAGAGAAAGCTTGAACCCCACACAAGCCCGGCGCCCGCAAACCGTAGCCAGGTTCCCAGCGGGGATGCGTTGTCGTGTTTTTCTTCACGCCCCGGCTTGATGACGGGGGCGCTCACGAGCGCGGCTCCTGCCCGAGACGCGCGAGCAGCCCCGTTTTCACGGCCGGCCACTCGGTGTCGATGATGGAATACACGGCGGTGTCTCGCCACGAGCCGTCAGCCCGCAGGAGGTGTTTGCGATGAATCCCCTCGAAAGTGGCTCCGAGCTTGAGGATCGCGGCGCGCGAACGATCGTTGATGGAGTCCGCTTGGAGACGCACTCGGTTGTAGCCGTTCTCGAAGGCGAAGCCGAGGAGCAGGAGTTTCGTCTCGGGGTTCACTGCGGTTCCCCACACGGTGGGGTCGTAGGCGGTCCAGCCGAGGTGGGCGTTGGCGTTGGTTTCGTCGAGGTCGCCGAGGGTGCTCACGCCAATGAGCCGACCAGCGTCAGGGCCGGGCTCAGCCCCAGAACCAGAACGGAGGCGCACGGCGAACGGCATCCGGTCGGCATAACCGAGGTAGCCGGCGCGCATCCACTTCATAAAGGATGCCTCGTCTGCCGGCAACCCGGCTGGGCCTCCGCCATAGCCTCCCGCGAAGACTTCTGGCACACTGAGGGCTGGCCAGAGCGCAGCGAGGTGCGCTTCCGTCAGGGGCTCAACGGAAACGAAAGTTCCCAGAAGGATGCGGGGCTGCGGGCGCGTTAGGGTCACCTACAAATACTCCCACCGGCACACCCTCTCCACGCGCGGATTTCGGACTTTCACCCACCGATTACTGACGTTGAGTCCAGCAATTCCCGATTGGCTACCCGCGCACGCACAAGCGGCACGCCCCGAATCTCTCCGGTGCGTGCCGCTTGAGTGCGAACGAGTTGCTGAAGTGCTTAGTCGACGAGGTCGTGACGAACGATGATCTCGTCGCGGCCGGGGCCAACACCGATCGCTGACATGCGGGCGCCGCTCATCTTTTCGATGGCGAGCACGTAGTCTTGCGCGTTCTTGGGGAGGTCTTCGAAGGCGCGAGCACCCGTGATGTCTTCTTCCCAGCCGGGGAACTCTTCGTAGATCGGCACAGCGTGGTGAAAGTCGGACTGCGACACGGGCATTTCATCGTGGCGGGTGCCATCAACGTCATAGGCCACACAGACAGGAATCGTCTTGAGACCGGTGAGCACATCGAGCTTGGTGAGCACGAAGTCGGTGACACCGTTGACGCGCGCCGTGTAGCGGGCGATGGGGGCGTCGTACCAACCACAGCGGCGCGGACGGCCGGTGGTGGTGCCGAACTCGAAACCGTTGGAGCGCAAGAACTCGCCGGACTCGTCGTGCAGTTCGGTCGGGAACGGGCCAGCTCCGACACGTGTTGTGTAGGCCTTGACGATCCCGATGATGCGTTCAAGACGGTTGGGAGCAACACCCGAACCGGTAGCCGCGCCACCCGAAGTGGAGTTGGATGACGTGACGAACGGGTACGTGCCGTGGTCAACATCCAGCATCGTGGCCTGGCCGCCCTCGAAGAGTACGATCTCGCCCTTATCGAGCGCCTGGTTCAGCAGCAGACCGGTGTCGGCGACCATGGGGCGCAGACGGTCGGCATAGCTGAGCAGCTCGGTGACGATCTCTTCAACCTCGATTGCGCGACGGTTGTAGACCTTCACGAGCAGGTGGTTCTTCTGGTCGAGAGCGCCCTCAACCTTTTGGCGAAGAATGTTTTCGTCAAAGAGGTCTTGAACTCGGATGCCGACCCGGTTGATCTTGTCGGCATACGCCGGGCCAATTCCGCGACCGGTTGTGCCGATCTGACGCTTGCCGAGGAAGCGTTCCGTCACCTTGTCGAGGGTGCGGTGGTAGTTGGTGATGATGTGCGCGTTGGCGCTCACCAGCAGCTTGGAGACGTCGACTCCGCGAGCGATGAGGGCGTCGAGCTCCTCAAAGAGCACCTCGGGGTCGATAACGACTCCGTTGGAAATGATCGGAGTGACACCCTCTGTGAGGATGCCAGACGGCAGTAGGTGCAGCGCATACTTTTCGCTGCCGATGACTACGGTGTGTCCGGCGTTGTTTCCGCCATTGAACTTCACGACGTAGTCGATGCGGCTACCGAGGAGGTCGGTTGCTTTTCCCTTGCCCTCGTCGCCCCATTGGGCGCCGATGATCACGATTGCTGGCATAGTGGATCCCTTCGAAAATGTGGGGGGATTACACCTCAGTCTACCCGAGAGCGGCATCCTGGCGGGCGGGAAGGCAAGAGTCCTTGCTTGAGCGAGCGAGACGGATATCCCCACGGTGTACCCCAGCTGGTCATCCTGCAACAAAACTTCTCGTCCACACGAAGCGGTGCCCCGCGGTGTTCACTGGCGATTTGCAGGAGCTCGAGGCGAGCATGCAAAGAGTGGAGTGCCGAAGCAGGTCGGAGATGCGGAGAATGGAACATGAGGTGGCCGCGACAATCCGACATGTCGCGGCCACCTACCCTAAATTGCCCCTGAACTCTATTTGTTAGTAGGGCCAAGCGGTTTGTGAAAAGCCACCCGATCCGACGTAGCCGAAACCTACTGCGGTGCCTCCACCTACCGCTGTGGTGTAGCTGAGTCCCGCCTCAAGCGTCGCTGGGCTCCCTGTTTGCGTAAGGATGTTCACGTATCCTGAACCGGCGTTGTAGCCGATTGCGTCATAGCTCTTTCCTGAGATCGAAGTGATGTGCCCATATCCGCCACCACCACCGCCGACGAAGTAGTAGCTCAGGCGGAACTTGACCATCGAAATCGCATCAGAGAATTTCACTGTGCAGTTTGTGCGGATGTACTTCGAGCCAGACTGGCTGTTAGTGCATCCAGTGATCGAACGCGCATTGGGGTCCGAGCCCGAAATTTCGGTTGGAACTTCTTCGGATGAGAGCGAATAGCTGCCATCGCTAAATGAGTATTTGGTGACCTTCCAGCCGTCCGCTTCCGACTCGTCGACACTGACCGGGACTGCGTTGGGGCTAGTCGAATCGAGTGTTCCTCCGGCGGCCAATTTCGCGAGAATGCTTTCTCGATCATCGTCACTAATGACAACGTCGGCATTCTCGATGTTTTGTTCTACCTGGGCTAGTTCATCTGAGCTGAGACCGTTGGCCTCAGCGGCACTCGCGGGTGCAGCGCCTAAGAGCATGAGGCCTACTCCTGCGAACGCAAGGATCGCTTTACTTTTCAACAATTTGAATATCCAACCTTTCGAATTTTTGACTCATAAGGTGTTGTTGCCCGGCAATGGTCTCAGACATGAGTAAATGTTGAGAGTAATGCTCAGGTCTATTGGAGATTGTCTTCCTGCATACGTAGGGTGGACAGATGCTTAGTCAAATTGGGATCCTTGGAATTGTCATCAACGTGCTTTCCTTCGCCGCAATCGCTGTCCTCATCATTCTCTCCATATGGGCACTCCTGCTCTCGATAAAGGCATTGAGAAAGTACTTAGGGCACGCGGGAACGACAGGCACAAGCACAGCTCACCGAGACTGACCAGCACCCTATCTATGGCGGACTTTTAGCGGCAGCAACGCGCTACAACAGGCCGAATATTTCGCTCGCGCAATATCAGGGATCAGAACTTCGATATCCAGCTTCCGATCTGCGTTCGATGTCGCAATCCCCCCCTGTCGATCTCAAGTGCGAACTTGACCTCTCTAACTCGGGTGCATAATCAGCTGTGTGTAGTACAGCTCCGCTGTATAGATGGCCTAGGTACGCGGTTGCCGCTAGGCGGCGGTTAATCGGTCCCAAATGAGGGTCGGGCAGTTCTCGCCTCAATCGGTTCATGTCTCTCGGTCAATACCAGCAGCGCGACAGAGTGAGGTGTACCCCACTGGACAACCTGCCCAGTGCGGGACTTAGACAGTTCCGCGAAGCGGTACTCCCTGATCCTGATGGCAACGAGTTCCCCGTGAGTCAATTACGAGGCTGAGAGCCTGGCACTCTGACGAGCTAGCGCCCGGTTCGCGCGGCCACTTCGGCGGCAACTCGGGTGAGCGCTGACTCGAACACGATGAGTTCTTCCGGTGCGAGACATGACGTCGATTCCGAAACCATGTGATTGAAATCAGTGTGAATTTCTCGCATTAGAACGTGGCCAGTTTCGGTGAGTTCCAGAAAGTTGCTTCGTCGATCTGAGGGATGCGCGACCCGCTGCAACAACCCGCGGTCCGAGAGCCGATTGGTTATCGCGGTTATCGCACCCGTCGTCATCTCCATATGTTCAGCGACTGCTTTGGGCGTCACGTTGCTGTGTTCGGCGATCCAAAAAAGTGCGCGAAGATCGCTGGCGGACAGTCCGTTGTCGATGGCAATCTGCTCTCGATTCCTTTCGAGAGCGCGCACGAAACGCACCGCCGCCGCCGGAAAACCCTCGAGGGCATGCTTCTCGTTCGCGCTAGTCATAGCACCCAACTTTATTGCAGAATCAGGAAAATTAGTAAATAACTTAATAGGTAAGTTACTTACTAATTGAGGTACTATTCTGGGAGTTCGTAATCCACTCTCTACCGGAGGCTCTAATGATTCCTGACACCCTTACCCAAGGGCAGTACGACACCGTCTATAACTTCCTTTCGCTCGTCATCGCTTCGCAGCTCTTCACCGCTGTGTTCCTGACAATCGCTCTGCCGCGAGTCTTGCCTCGCTACCGGCAGGCAATCACGGTGGCGATTGTTGTCTGCGCAATTGCGGCCTACCACTACTTCCGAATCTTCGACTCATTCAAAGAGGCCTTCGTGTCGGACTCTGTCGGTGGCGCGGGCGTATATACGCAAGCTGTTGGGGCATCCTTCAATGAGGGATACCGGTACGTTGACTGGCTTCTGACCGTGCCTCTTCTGCTGCTTGAGCTCATTGCTGTACTAGCTCTCGCCCGCAAGGTGCAGACCGGGCTGATCATTCGTCTGCTGCCCGCTGCCGCGCTCATGATCATCCTCGGATACCCCGGCGAGATCAGCGGCGACAACACCGTACGCGGAATCTTCGGCCTGCTGTCCACAATCCCCTTCGCGTACATCCTGTACGTGCTCTTCGTGCAGTTGGGTAAGTCACTTAACAAGCAGCCAGTCTCGGTGCGCCGCACCCTCAGTCAGTTGCGCTTCCTCCTGCTGCTCAGCTGGGGCGTTTACCCCATTGCCTACATCCTCCCGATGCTCGACATAAGTGGGGCGGATGCTTGGGTGGGCAAACAGATCGGATACTCGATAGCCGACATACTGGCGAAGGCCGTCTACGCGTTGATCATCTTCTACGTCGCCCGCATGAAGTCGTTCGATGATGACCCAGATTTCGCCACACGAGAGAACTCTCCTGAGGACGCCGCAATGTTCGTCCGCAAGTAGCTAGGCCAACAAGCAACAAACTAGTGAGCGGACTCCGGCATCTGGGCCGGGGTCCGTTCACCCTTGTGCAGGCCGATCTCGTAAATGGCTTAGTCAGTGTTGTCGGTGTTGTCGGTGTCGTCGGCCCGTGTCAGCATGGAGCATGTTCCGGATTACTCAGCACCACGTTTCGCCTGTTGCGCTTCCGCAACCCATCTGCTCGATCGTGCCCCCGTTCCTTCTGGCGCGGATCGCGACGCTGGAGGATCCCCGCTTCGAACGGGCCGCACACGCCGCACGGCGGTCGCTGACCGATGTCGTCCACGATCACCTCGACCATGGCCGCAGTCACAACGTGTTGCCCCGCCGGTCGCTGCGCCCAGGTGAGCCGAGCGTGCGTGGGCAGATCAGTCGTTCTCTCTACGACGCGCACGGTGCTGAAGCATTGCCCGGAACGTTAGTGCGCACCGAGGGTGAACCGGAGACCGACGATGCATCCGTCTCCGAGGCCTATGACGGTCTGGGCAGCACATTTGCCCTCTTTTGGGAAGTGTTCGCGCGTGACTCGATCAACGATCGCTCTGCCCCACTTGAAGCTACCGTGCACTACGGAAATCGCTACGACAACGCGTTCTGGGATGGCACACGCATGGTGTTCGGCGACGGCGACGGCGAGATCTTCGATGGATTTACACGCTCGCTCAGCGTGATCGGCCACGAACTCGCCCACGGCGTGACCGAATACACGGCCGGCCTGATCTACCAAGGCCAGAGCGGCGCACTCAATGAACACCTGTCCGATGTGTTCGGATCATTAGTCGAGCAGCATGCTCGCGGCCAGAACGCAGCAACTGCATCTTGGCTTGTCGGAGAAGGCATCTTCACCGAACAAGTCGAAGGAAACGCGCTGCGCTCGCTGAAAGCACCCGGAACGGCCTATGACGACGATGTGCTCGGAAAAGACCCGCAGCCCGACCATCTAGATGGCTACATCGAAACTCTCGACGACAACGGTGGCGTGCACCTGAACTCAGGCATTCCCAATCGGGCGTTCTGGAGCGTCGCCAATACCCTGGGCGGCAATGCGTGGGAACGCGCGGGGCAGATCTGGTACGACACCCTCACCGGCAACTCCCTTACGCCCCGCAGTAACTTCGCCGAATTCGCGGCAGCAACAGTCGAGACAACTGTGGCACGATACGGGTTCAGCTCCCCTGAGCATGAAGCTGTCGTCGGCGGCTGGGCTCTGGTCGGCATCACCACCGACGAATAAGCACTGTCAAATAAGCGCGGGCGCGGGATAGCATGCACGTGTGAAGGTTCAGGTGTGGCGCAGCGGAGGCCTACTCGGTCGACGCATCGAATGGGATGTCATTGTCGACGAACAACCCGATCCCGAACAGTGGTACCTCCTCATTGCCGAGCTGCCCTGGGAGAAGCGAGTAACGACAAACCCGATGCCGGATCGGTACACGTACGAGATCCACTGCGATCCGCACGAAGTCGTCATCCCCGAGCAAGACCTAGTTGGCCCGTGGCGCGAACTAGTTGACCGCGTGCGCGAGGCCAACGCGCAGTCCGAAGTGCGCCCCGACGCCGCACAGCAACCCAGCCCTGTCGACCACGTCCGCGAGCCGAATCATAACCAACACGACGCACTCGACGGCGAGCGCTAACCTCGCACGTCAGCGATTGCTAGCGCAGCGGGTCGAAGGAAGTGAGCAGGGGATGCTCGCCATTGCCGGTGATGGAATCTGCGAGCATCCGCCCGGTTAGGGGACCAAGGGCAATGCCCCACATGCCGTGCCCGCCAGCAACATGAACGCGCGGCGAACGTGTGCGACCAACCAGCGGAAGCCCGTCGGCGGTGCAGGGTCGTGAGCCGACCCATTCTTCTTCGCGCGCTTCCCAGTCCACGCCGTCAAACATGGGGCTTGCTGCGTTCACGATGGTTTGGATACGGCGAGGGTCTGCTGGAGCGTCGGGGCGACGGAACTCCATCATGCCTCCCACTCGCAGTCGGTCGCCAAGCGGGGTGCAAGCAACACGCTGCGCGGCCAAGTAGATGGGGTGCGTCGGGATCACCGGCGGTTTCACGCTGAAGCTGTAACCCCGACCGGCCTGAATGACTTGCCGCACCCCAAACTGGCGGGCGAGCGACGAAAGCCACGTTCCGGTCGCGATGACCAGCTGGTCGCCCTTCACAGAGTCTTGGCCCTCAACATCAACGACGACACCCTCGGTACCAAGATCGCGCACGCCGGTAACGTTGGCGCCCTCAATGATTCGAGCGCCTCTGGCCCGAACGGATGCCGCGAGCACCTGCATGAACTGGGGCGGGTTGATGAAACGTTGGCCTTCAATGCGCAGCCCATGAGTCACGAGGCCCGAGATGCTCGGCTCGATTTCGCGCAACTCGTCGCCGGTAATTTTCTGGAAGCTGACGTGGCCTCCACGTGCGGCGACTTCGTCGAACTCGTGCACGATTGTTTGCTGGTCGCGTTCGTTGACAAATGCTGCGAGAAACGGGTCAGCTTGGGTAAGCGAGGCCGCGACGCCTCCGTCTTCCATACGGTCGAAGGAATCAAGCCCCCACTTGTTGATCTCAGCAAACGTCGCCATGTTCTTGCGCCACGCGCCAGGGAGTGAGTGACGGGCGAAGCCCGCGAGAAAACGCAGCAGGGTGGCATTGGCGGCAAGCGGAACGTACACCGGCGAGGAGGGGCTAACAATCGCCTTCACTCCGAAGCGGAATATCGACGGCTCTGGCAACGGCAAGGTGAGCGCGGGAGCGATCCACCCGGCGTTGCCCCACGATGATCCGGCAGCAATGCCCGTGCGATCAAGAACTGTAACGTCAACACCGCGTTCTTGAAGGAACCAGGCGGTGCAGAGCCCGACCATTCCGGCACCAATAATCGTGACACGGGTGGGTTGCGACATGGCTCACTCCTCATCGGGTCGAACCTTCAGACTAACCCTCGCCGCGTTACCGGCGCGTTTCCGCCGCCGCCAGAGTCCTACTTCGAGAAGCTGACGTGCTGGGTGATCCAGTTGTGCATCGCAACGGCAGCCGCGGCTGAAGCGTTGATCGATCGGGTGGAACCGAACTGGCTGATCTCCACGACATCCGTCGCTGCTTCGATGGCTTCGGGCGACAAGCCCGGGCCCTCTTGGCCGAAGAGCAGCACGCAGCGTTTGGGCATATCGAAGGTTTCGATGATGACGCTGCCGGGCACGTTGTCGATCGCGATGATCGGCAGATCGTTGGCTTCAGTCCACTCCACGAAGGCTGCGACATCCGGATGATGCAACACGTGCTGGTAGCGGTCAGTGACCATGGCGCCGCGTTTGTTCCAGCGCCGCCGCCCAATGATGTGCACGGTGTCGGCACCGAACGCATTCGCACTGCGCACGATGGAGCCGATGTTCATGTCGTGCTGCCAGTTTTCGATAGCGACGTGGAATGGATGACGCGTCACATCAAGATCGGCAACGATCGCTTCCATATTCCAGTAGCGATACCGGTCAATAACATTGCGGCTATCGCCACGCGCCAGAAGTTCAGGATCAAAGTGGGGATCGGTGGGAAATTCGCCCCGCCACGGCCCCACCCCGTTGGTCGACAGCTCGACGCTGGGGTTCGGTTCAGTCACCGTTCCACGATACTCGCCGTGAGCCCAGCCCCGGTACCGCGTTCGCGCTGACGCAGGCTAGCCTTCGTAGCGCTCGACCCGCAGTACACAGCTGAGCTCATCTTCGGCGACAGGAATTGTGGTGCTCCACTCGGTGGTGGCCCCAGGCTCGGTGGCTTCAACATCCACCTGAGTGAGCGCGCGGGTGTCGTTTGCCCCATTGAGCAGCGAAACGTAGATGCGGTACGTGACGCTGGCCGCCGTTGAGTTGGTTACGTTGCCGGACACGGTCCATTCGTCGCCAGCCCGCTTGCATTCGTCAACCGTGGAGTCTGCGAGCGCTCCCTGCAGGTTCTCGCCGGTTCCCGGAGCATCCGTGATGTCGGTGATACCTGGGGTCTGTTCTGCCGCGGCTGAACTCTCGGTGGGCTCGGGTTGAGCATCCGTTCCGTTGTTGGTGCAGCCAGCGAGCGCGAGTGCGAGAATCGCCACAGGTATGGCGGTGGCTGTCAGTCGTGTGCGGAGGTTCATGATGTTTCCTGTCGTTGTCTTCTGCGTGCGAGCAGGATCAGTGCGAGGCCGGCGAGCAGTGCGCCGAGCCCGGTGGCGAGCGTTCCTCGCGGATCTGACCCAGTGTAAGAGAGCGCCTTGGTAGGTAGCTGCAAACTTGTTTGCGCTGTAGCGAATACCGGATCACCCGAGTTGATCTCGGTGCTTGTGACAGTGGCTGTCTCATAGAGCATCGTTCCGGCATCACTTTCGCGGATGACATACGTTGCCGTTGCCGTGATCGATTCGCCAGGCGCGAGCTGACCGATGCCGCCAGGCCAGACGCCGTAGCGCATCGCTGAGAGCCCCAAGCGCGGGTCAGCAATCGTGACGTTGCTCAGCGGCAGCGTTCCGGTATTCGTCGCGACATACGTAAACGTCACAATGTCTCCCGGGAAGCCCTTCTGCCCTGCTCCGAGCGCACCAGACAGCCGCAGTGCGATGCTCGGGAGGTTGGGGATTGCCAAAGTGTTCGTTGCCGATTCCGGAGCGATGGGGCCCGACGGTGCGTTCGCGTTCACGATTGCTTCGTTCGCGGTCTGCTCGGCATCCACATCGCTCTGAGTGATGACGTAGGTTGCTGTCGCGACGAGCTTCTGCCCTGGGGCAAGTTCGCCAGCGGTGCCCGGCCAGGTGTAGTTGAGAGCCGAGAGGCCCACCTTGATGTCGGCAATCGCCACAGAAGTGATGGTCACGTTTCCGGTGTTCACGACTTCGATGCGGTAGTTCACTATTGCGCCCTGCTGAGCGAAGGTCGCGAAGGAACTCGTCTTCGCAATCGTCATCGACGGGTTCTCCGCAATCGGGGTCGAGCCGGGAGTCGAGTCGATCACGACAGACCCAACAACGGGCGTGCCAGAAGTTGAGGCGTCAGAACTAATCGAGCCGGCATCCACATCATCTTGAGTGAGCACATAGGTGGCTGTCGCAGTCGCGATCTGGCCAGGAGCGAGAACGCCCGGTGTTCCCGGCCACGTGATCGTCACCGAACTCAGATCGATCTGGTCATCGACGATCGTCACACCATTCAGGGTGACATCGCCAGTGTTTGTCACTTCGAAGTTGAACGTCACAGTGTCCCCAGCGCGACCGGTTGCCGCAGCAGCGAGCGCCTGAGTTTTCGTGATCTGGATGCTGGGAGCACCCGAAGCAGTCGGCGTCACGACAGTATTTGACGCGCTGCTCACTGCCCCGCCGCCCGGGTTCGTGCCTGCGACAGTTGCCGTGTTGGACGCCGAACCGGCATCAAACTCAGCCTGCGTCACTGGATAGCTTGCCGTCGCCGTGACCGACTGGCCCGGAGCCAAAACACCAACAGCGGCAGGCCACGTGCCATACACAACAGCGGTAGTGCCGACCTTGGGATCCGAAACAGTCACACCACTAATAGTGGTTTCGCCATCGTTGAGCACCGTAAACGTGTAGTCGATCCACGAGCCAACAACCACGGGGTTACCGGGATCGCGAACCGAACCAACCTTGCCAATATCCAAACTTGAGATTGCCGCGACGAGAGGAACAACAGTCACTGCCGAATCGGCGTCTACCGCTGTCGCGGCGGGAGAGTTGCCCTCGCCGGTCGCGACATTGCGCACTTCACCAGCGTCGACATCCGCTTGATCAACGAGTCGAGTAGCCGTGACGGTGACGCTTTCACCTGGTGCAAGAACGCCGGGCGTTGCCGGGGTTGGCCACGTATAAACGAAGTTCGTCAGACCCGGAATCGTGTTCGAGAGCGTAACGCCGTCGAGCGTCACGTTTCCGTTGTTAGCGATACGGAAGCTGTAATTCATACCGTCGCCAAGCACCCCGGCTGATCCGAGAGCGAGCGCGGCGGTGTGGGTGGTCACGATCGACGGCTCAGCCAACTCAGTCGGGTTCTCGACGGTGTTCGAAACGCCAGTCACCTCGGTGCCATCTGGCGAAGTACCGATGGCTTTAGCGGTGTTGAAAACAGTTCCGTCATCAACGTTCTGCTGGGTAACCGTGTAAATAACAGATCCAACCGCCTCTTCTCCCGGGCCGAGAATACCGGTGGCCGAGGGGAACGTGAGGTCGGAGGGCACAACGTCGATAAGCGGATCAATCACGCCGACCAGTCGCAGCGTCACGTTGCCCGTGTTCTTCACAATGAAGCTGTAGGTGATTTCTGAACCCACTCCGCCAGAACCCGACGTCATCACGCCCGACTTCTGAGCCGTAATGCTGGGGTTGGCTGACTCCGTCAGTTCGCGATCAACGCTCGAGTTAGCTGTGACAGCCTCAAGCTGCGGAGTCTCGCCACGAACGGAGGCCGTGTTATCTACGTAGCCGCGGTCAACATCATCCTGTTCGAGAATGTAGGTTGCACTCGCTGTGGCGGTCTGCCCTGGAGCGAGCACGCCGCTGTTTGCGGGCCAGACGATCGAATTGATCGAAACGTTGTCGATACTGTCGCTGATCGTGACCGACCGCAGAGTCACGTTTCCCGTGTTCGTCACCACGATTGTGTAGTTGACCGTGTCGCCAGGACCGTTTTCACCCGCGACTGCGAGCTCGCTGGATTTGCTCACTGTGAGCAACCCATTCGCCGCCAAGGTGACAGTGGCTGGTGCGCTCGCAATTGCGGCGGCTCCCACTGCGGGGGTTCCTTCTCCGGTGACAACACTGGAGACAGCTCCTGCATCAATGTCGACCTGCGTCAGCGGTTGAACGCGCACAGCGGTCACCGTCTGGCCGGGGGTCAGTACGCCAACTTCGCCTGGCCACGTGTAGTCGCCAGCCGGGAGTGAATCAATGAAGTCGCTCAACTCCACACCAGAAAGCGTGACGTTGCTGTTGTTGGTAAAGCTGTAGTTCCACGTAACGGTGTCGCCGGCGACCGCTGGTCCGGCATTGGTCAAGGCACCAGAGTTCGTGACGGCAACGACAACGTTGGGTTCCTCAGTGGGAACCTGCGCCGTGTTGGACACGGCAGAAACGGGGTCGCCGCGAACCGGAGTCGCATCGACGTTCGCTGTGTTCTGCACAAATCCACGGTCGACATCCGACTGACGGATGTCGTAGCTGGCGGTCGCCACAACGGTCTCGTTGGGTGCAAGGGTTTCTGTCGTATTGTCGACCGGCCACTGCACGACTGGAGTTGTCATCCCCGGCAACGGATCGGTGACGATGATTGAGCCGATCGTCACATTTCCGGTATTGCGAATCTCGAACTCGAAGTTGACGGTGTCGCCAAGGCCTTCTTCGCCGACGGTGGCGACGGCCCCCGTCTTCACGATCGTGACGCTGGGTTGCGGCTGGACTGTGTAAACAATGACCTGGTTGGAGGTCGCCGCAACGTCGCTATCATTCGGGTCGGTTGCTCCGACATCCGCGATGTTGGCAATGTAACCGAGGTCAACGTCAGCCTGAGTGAGCTGAACGGATGCTTCACCGATCACCATTTCACCGGGTCGCACAACGCCTGGCTCTGCAGGGTTCGGCCACGTGATTACGGGAACACTGAGTCCCGGCAATGGGTCACGCAGCTCGCCATCGTGCAATGTGACGTTGCCGATGTTGATGACCTCAAGGCGGAAATCAACCCAGTCACCTACAAGACCGATACCGCCGGCGCGCAGCTGGCCGAACTTGAGAGCCTCAAGCTCACCTGCGGCAATGATCGGAACGGTTGCGGGGGCCGTCTCGCTGAAGACAACGCCGGATGGCGGAGTAGCGTCACCGCGCACGGTGTTGATTACCGAGCCAGAATCGATGTCAGCTTGAGTCAAAGCGTAGGTGGCCGTTGCCCTAACAGTCTGGCCGGGCTCAAGGGTGCCCTCCGTCGCGGTTGGCCACGAGTAGGTCAGCGCCGAGACTCCCGTGAGGCCGTCAACCAGCTCAACAGCAGTCAACGTTTGGTTTCCGTTGTTGGTCAGCGAGAAGGTGAACTCGACGAGGTCGCCTTCGAATCCCGTCGAACCTGGAGCTAGTGCTCCGCTCTTTGTGACGAGGATGTCGGCAGCTGCAGCATCCGTCGGCGTTGATTCTTCCGCGGTGTTGCTCGGTACCGGCACGTCAGTCGGGGAGGTTCCATTGGCGATTGCCGAGTTGTCGACGCGGCCAACGTTTACGTCAGCCTGCGTAATGGCGTAGGTCGCCGTTGCCGTAGCCGTCTCTGTTGGAGCAAGAACACCGTTAGCGCCTGGCCAGTTCACGACGGGCGTGCTGAGCCCGGGCAATGGGTCAGTGATGACGATGCCGTCAACGGTGACGTTTCCGTCATTCGTTACGACGAAGGTGTAGGTGATGATGTCGCCGACAGCCGCCGTTGCGCCAGTGCTTCCCGTCTTCGTCAGAGTGAGCACGGGAGCTGAGGGCGCGACAGTTGTCTCGGTGACTGTCGTGCCCACAGTGATCGTGTCGCCGATGGGGGGCTTTCCGCTTGCGGTAGCGACGTTCGACACGGTGCCACGGTCCACGTCACTCTGCGTGATCGTGTAATCAGCGGTTGCCGTAACCGTCTCGCCCGGTTGCAGCTCTCCGGGTGTTCCTGGCCACGTGAATACGGGATTGCTTACTCCAACAAGGGCATCAACGAGGTCGACAAGCGTAAGCGTGACGTTACCGGTGTTGGTGATTCCGAAGTTGTAGTCGATTGTGTCGCCGGCATTGCCTGCGCCATCAACGGTTCCGGCCTTGGTTACGGCCATGCCCGCTTGGGGAGCAAGAACGACGGATGCCGTTGCCGGGTCACTTACGGCGTCCCCGCGTGGGGGCGTGCCAGCTCCGGTCGCAGTGTTCGCGACTGTTCCGGCATCGATCTGCTCCTGTGTGAGAGCGGAGGTTGCCGTCGCTGTAACTGATCCACCGGGAGCGAGTTCCCCCGAGGTTACCGGCCAGGTGTAGGTCAATGCCGATATCCCGGGAAGGGTATCTACGATTTCTACACCGGTGAGCGACACGTTTCCCGTATTGGTTAGTTCGAATGACCAGTTAACGGTGTCGCCCTCATCCGCGCGAGCTGGGTCAGCGAGGACGCCGCTCTTGGTGAGGTCAACGACGGCTCGAATTGATTCCGTCGCAACCGTGTTCGCTTCGGAATCATCCGTGACAGCGGTGTCGTGGGGGTCAATGCCATCGGCGGTGGCGATATTCACCACGGCACCAGCATCCACATCGTCTTGAGTAACAAGGTAGGTAGCGGTTGCTGTTGCGACTTCACCCGGAGCAAGAACGCCAGGCGTCGTCGGCGTTGGCCACGTAATAGTGATCGCCGAGAGGTTCGGCAGCGGGTCGCTCAGCGTGACGGTGTTGAGTGTGACGTTTCCCGAGTTGAGAATCTCGAACGTGTAGTCGATCGTGTCGCCCTCATCGCCAGAACCGCGCGGGTCTCCCGCCTTGGTCACGGTGATGTTCGGAGCAGGCAACACCATCGGCACAATAACTTCGTTGGACGCTTCGACAATGAGCGCACCCTTGGGTGTCTCTGCTGACATGTCTGCGGTGTTGGGGATGTAGCCGAGGTCGACATCCGCCTGAGTGATCACGTACGTCGCAACCCCAACAACGGATTCGCCAACCGGGATTACCCCTGGCCTGTTCTCATCCGGCCAAGTAATAACCGGCACCGACAATCCGGGAAGAGGATCGAGCAGCTTGCCATCGTAGAGCGTGACGTTTCCGTCGTTCTTGACGGTGAGCGTGTATTGAACGGTGTCACCAACAGCGCCAATACCGCCGTTCAAGATGATGCCCTCCTTGAAGGGGGTCAGAACGGGGACGGGCGTGATCGTGACAGTCTCGTCGGCGGTATCGCCCACCGTGCTCGTGTCGGGCGCGGTGCCAGCGGCGGTAACCGTGTTGTCGACCTGCCCTGCATCTACATCGGCTTGGGTGAGGGAGTACGTCGCAACGGCCGTGGCGCTCTGGCCTGGAGCAAGGGTGCCATCAGTGGCTGTCGGCCACGTGTAGGTGAGCGCGCTGAGATTGGGCAGCAGGTCGGTCAGTGTTACCGCGGTCAACGTCACGTTTCCGGCATTGCGCACGGTGAACGAGTAGTCAACGATGTCGTCGGCGAAACCTATTGCTCCCGCTTCAAGCGCTCCATTCTTAGTGACAACAATGGTGGGAGTCGAAGCATCGGTCGGAACGTCGACGGGACCAACGGCATCATTCACCGCGCCGATCGGCGAGGTGGCATCGACTTCTGCAGTGTTTCGTACGAATCCACGGTCAAGGTCGGGCTGGGTAATTGCAAACCATGCTGTCGCTGTTGCGATTGCGGCAGGAGCCAGCTCACCAGCGGTTCCGGGCCACGAGTAAACGATTGTCGTCAAGCCATCAAGCGGGTCGTAAATTGCGACATCCGACAGGGTGGTGTTTCCCGTGTTCTCAATCGTGAAATCGAATCTCACCAGATCGCCAAGCGATGCGCCGTCTGGGGTGGAGCCAACCTTGTCGATCGTTGCCGATGACGTGCGTTCCACTGTCGGGTTGGTCGCCGCGTCAGAGAATTCGAAGTACCAGTCTCCGTCTGGTGTTGCCCCAAGCGCCTGAGCGGTGTTGGTGACCGTGCCCGCGTCGACATCGTCTTGAGTGATCGTGTAGTTCGCGGTGGCGGTAGCAACCTCGCCAGGAGCGAGCACTCCTTCAGCGCCGGGCCAGGTAATCACTGGCGTGCTCACGCCAGCCAGGGAATCAAGCAGAACAACACCCGACAGTGTGACGTTGCCAGAGTTCGCAATCGAGAATGAGTAGTCAATGACGTCGCCAACATTGCCTAGCTGGGCACCGAGCGATCCGCTCTTAGTCACGGTAAAGTTTGGCGCCGGAGTGAGGGGCAGGGTCGCCGATGCAGGTTCAGTCACGGCGGAACCCGCTGGCGGAAGCCCCGAAGCGTTCACGCTGTTCGCGATCGCCCCAGCATCAATGTCACTCTGAAGAAGCGTGTACGTTGCGGTTGCCGTAACTTCGTCGCCGGGGTTGAGCAGACCGGTCGTGCCACTCGGCCACGTTCCGAAGGTCAGCGCCGAGAGGCCAGGGAGCTGGTCGACGATGCCGACGGATGTCAGAGAGACGTTTCCATCGTTCGTCACGGTGAAGCTGTAGTTGACGGTGTCGCCCGCGACTCCGGTAGCGCCAACAGCTAGTGCCGCACTTTTCGTGGCGCTGAGCGATGAATTCGGAGCGACGACCGCTGTCACTACCTCAGGGGAGCTGCCAGAGACTGGCGTGTCTTGCGCACCCGTTCCGCTAGCCGTCGCAGTGTTGCTGACGTCTCCGTTGTTTACGTCATCTTGAGTGATGATGTAGGTCGCGGTGGCCGTGACGCTCTCCGTTGGTGCGAGGGTGCGAGTGGTGTTTGCGGCATCCCAATTGACGGTGAGGTCGGTGAGGCCTGGCAGCGGGTCGGTGAGGGTGATTCCCGAGACGCTGATGTTGCCGTTGTTGGTGATCGTGAACGAGTAGGCGATTTCGTCGCCAAGCTCTCCGGAGCCACCGACCACTGCCGTCTTGTCGACGGTAAGGATAGGAGCGGGACGAACCGTCGGGATTATGACCGTGTTTGTGGTCGCGGGGACAACAACGTTGTTCGGGGTCAGGGCCTGAACACGCGCGGTGTTGTCGCGGTAGCCACGGTCCACATCTTCCTGAGTGAGAGCATAGGACGCGGTTCCCGTTACGGACTCGCCTACCTTCAGAACGCCGGGTTCTGCTGGATTCGGCCACGTAATGACGGGAGGGGTAATGCCGGGAAGCGGGTCAAGCAACTTGCCGTCGTGGAGCGTGACGTTACCCGTGTTCGTGGCGATGAGAGTGTAGTCAATGATGTCTCCGACTTGACCGATTCCGCCACTTCGGAGTTCGCCGAACTTGGTGGCGCTCAGGCTCGCGTTTGGCTCAACGATGACCGTCGCAGCGACCTCGGCGCCATCGACATCCCCGGCGTCAGGATCGAGAGCAGACGGCGTCACCAGGTTGACAACCGATCCGGAGTCAACGTCGCTCTGCTTCAGAATGTACGTTGCTACGGCAGTGGCGGTAGCACCGGGAGCAAGCTCGCCGGCGGTCGCGGTCGGCCACGTATAGGCAATAGCGGAGAGACCAACAAGCGGGTCAGTCAAGGTAACACCGGTCAGCGTGACGTTGCCATCGTTGGTGATCGTGAACGAGAACTCAACAGTGTCGCCGGCGTCGCCCTCTGAACCAGATTCCAGCGCTCCGGTCTTCGTTGCCGAGATGGCAGCGGACTGCAGGACGAGTGGCGTGACCGCGGCGGGCGAGTCATCAGTGACAGCGGCATTATCGCGAGCAGATACAGCATCGCCGGTAGCGACGTTACTCACGGAGCCAGCGTCAACATCCGCCTGGGTAATCGTGTAATTCGCGGTCGCCGAAACAGAATCAGTCGGGGCGAGTTCGCCAGCAACGCCGGATGGCCATTCGCCGTACACGAGGTCGCTGAGCCCTGCGAGAGTGTCGGTGATCGCGGCATCCGTCACGGTGACGTTTCCGCCGTTAGTGAGGGTGATCGTGTAACTGATCGTGTCGCCAACGTTGCCTGCCCCGTTGAGCACAGCGTCCTTCGTCGTGACGAGGAGGGGTGCTGAAGCTTCCGTCGTGACCGTGACGGTGTTGGAGTCTTCGTCGAGAATCGCGCCAGCAGGGGTGGAGGCGAGCACACTGGAGTCGTTATCGACGAGCCCCCGGTCGATGTCCCCCTGGGTGAGGTTATAGGTAGCGGTGGCCGTAACGGTCTGATTCGGAGCGAGCGTGCCGACAGTGCCGCTCTCCCACGTGCCGTAGCTGATTGTCGAGACTCCATCGAGCGGATCGATGATGCTGATCGAGCTCAGCGTGACGTTTCCCGTGTTGGTCACGGTGAATGTGAATCCCACAGTGTCACCCTCACCGCGAGCTGCGGGAGTCGCGTTCTCCGACTTCACAATCGTGATGGCCGGAGCAGGCACGAGCGGCACTGTTGCCGCGGTCGTGGCCCGGGCTACTGCACCACGGGACGGAGTTCCGGATGCCGTTACCGAGTTCACAACTGAACCGGAGTCCACATCGGCTTGGGTGACGACGTAGCCGTCTGCTGTTGCCAAGACAGTGTCACCCGGGTTCAACTGACCGGAGATTCCACTGGGGAACGCGCCAAAGACCGGAGTAACTCCCGCGAGAGCATCGTTGAGGGTCACGCCACTGAGCGTGACGTTTCCTGTGTTGGTTACCGCAAACGACCAGTCGATCAGGTCGTCAGCTTTACTGGCGGCAGTGCCCGACTTTGTCACGGAGATGGCTGGGGCTGCAGCTTCTGTCTGAGTCGTTACTGATGAGATCGGGCTTTCAACCGGGACCGCGGGATCTGCCGTGGTCTGACCGACAGCTTTGGCAGTGTTCGTTACTGAGCCGGCATCCACATCGGCTTGAGTGATCGCATAATCGACCGCTACTGACGTTGTGTCTCCAGGATCGAGAGTCGTCAGCGGAAGCGCTGGCGTAAGAGCGCCAAGCATGGGGTCGTTGAGTACGGTGTTCTCGATAGTGACGTTTCCCGTATTCGTCACAACGAATGAGTAGGTGATCGTCGAGCCAACAATGGCGGGGTTAGGTACCGCGCTAGTCGTCTTGACAACCTTGAGTTCAGGTCGGCTTGCACCGGTAGCGACTACGACATCACCCGAACTGTCAGAGATTTGTGGGGCCCCATTTGGCGGGCTTGCTGTGACCGAAGCTTCGTTGGTCACACTGCCAAAGTTGACGTCATCCTGCAAAATTGTGTACTTCGCGACCGCGACCGCCGTCTGGCCTGGTGCAAGAGTGTTTGGCGTTCCTGGCCAAGTGAAGATCGGCTCTGACAGCCCAGGAAGGCTATCGATGAGCGTGACAACACTCAAGGTCTGATTTCCCGTGTTGCGAATTGTCATCGTGAAGGTAATTTCATCGCCGGCTTGACCGGTGCCTCCAACCGTCGCTGTCTTCTCAACGTCAATCCGTGGGGCAGCTGTGATCGCCACGGTCTCCGGATCTGTGAGAGTGAACTCGGTACCCGACGGGGGTGTGGCCGCGAGCGTCGCTTCGTTGGCGACGCTTCCGGCATCAACATCCGATTGCTTGACCGTGTAGTTTGCGGTCGCGGTTACGGTCTGTCCGGGCGCGAGGGTGCCATCGGCACCTGGCCACGTATAGGTGATCACTCCGAGGCCGGTCAAAGGATCCGTGACCAGCACACCCGTGAGCGTCACGTTTCCTGTGTTCTTTGCAGTGAACGTGTACCGAATCGTGTCGCCAGCGACGCCCACCGAGCCGGGAGCGAGCGCACCGGTCTTCGCGAACGTCGCAAGCGGATTTGCAGCAACTGTCGGAGTAACGACTTCATCAGACGGGTCAGTGATGACTCCGGCGGAGGGTGAAGTGCCCTGGCCTGTTGCCGTGTTCGTTACCGACCCAGTGTTCACGTCGGACTGCTTGATCGTGTACTTCGCCGTCGCAACAACCTGCGTGCTCGGCTGCAGCGTTCCTGTGACGCCACCCGGCCAAGTACCGTAGGTCAGCGCGCTCAAACCCGAGAGCGGGTCGCTCGCCGAGACCGAGGTGAGCGTCGTGTTTCCCGTGTTGCGCACGGTGATCGTGTAGGTGATGACGTCGCCGACAGCACCCGCTCCTGCAACGCTCGACGATTTTGTTGTCAGGATGCCCGGGGCTCTGGTTGCCGTCGGAGTCGATACCGCAGCCGATGAGGCCGTCGTGTTCGCGCCAGTTGGCGACGTGCCCGAGACGGATGCCGTGTTATTTACGACCCCAGCGTTCTGGTCGGTCTGACGGATCACATAGTCAGCGGTTGCTGTGATGATTTGGCCCGGTGCTAGGCGGCCAACAGTGCCGCTCGTCCAGGTGCCGTAGGTCAGTGCGCTAAGTCCGGGGCGCGGATCAGCAATGATGACATTGGTGAGCGTGACATTACCGGTGTTTTGCGCCGTGAAGGTGTAGCGAATCGTGTCGCCAACGACACCAGTTCCTGGGGAAACGATGGCGGCGGTCTTGTCGAGCGTGATGCTCGCGTTAGAAGCAAGAGCAAGGGTTGCCGGAGCTGTCGCCGTCGCGGGTGATCCGCGCGGCGGGGTTCCCGCACCGTTCGCCGTATTCGATACAGCGCCGGCGTCTATATCAGCCTGTTTGAGAACGTACGTGGCCGTGGCCGAGACGCTCTGGCCCGGAGCCAACGTACCGGCCGTCGACGGCCACGTGCCATAGCTGACAGCAGAAATGTCGGGCAGGGTGTCGGTGACAGATACGGAGGTGAGCGTCACGTTTCCCGAGTTCGTCAGCGTGATGCTCCACGTCACAATGTCTCCCGCAACGCCCTGCGCGCCGGGCGCGAGTGCGCCAGACTTTGTCACAGCGATTTTCGGTGTTGACGTGATAGTCGGGGTGACGAGCTGCGACGACGGCGTCGTCACGACGGCGCCGGTGGGAGGCGTTCCCGAGGCGGTCGCAATGTTCTTGATCGAGCCGGCGTCGACATCCGCCTGACTGATTGTGTAGGTGGCGGTTCCGGTGACGGTTCCGTTCGGGTTCAGCTGACCAGAGACGCCACCTGACCACACGTAGGTGGGTGTCGAGAGTCCGGGCAGGGGGTCCGTGAGAGTGACACCGGTGAGCGTGACGTTACCGGTATTGCGCGCGGTGAAGGTGTAAGTGATCGTGTCGCCGATCGCACCGGTTCCGGTGCCACCAACAACGGCGCTCTTAGTTGTCTCCAGAGCGGGAGATGAAGCAACCGTCGGCACAAGGGCTTCGGTCGAGGTGGCGGTCGCTACTGGTCCCGATGGCGGCGTACCGGATGCCGTGGCCGTGTTGCGCACCGATCCCGCGTTCACATCGGATTGCTTGATTGTGTACGTTGCGGTTGCCGTGACTTGGGCGTTCGGAGCGAGAGTGCCCGTTGTTCCGTCAGGCCACGTTCCGAAATTCACCGTGCCGAGGTCGGGCAGGGTGTCAGCGATTCCCACGGACGTCAGCGTGACGTTTCCGGTGTTCCGCACAACAAACGAGAAGGTGACGGTGTCGCCAACGCGCCCCGTTCCCGCGGTAACGGCACCCGATTTGGAGACGGTGAGTTTGGCGCTCGACACGAGCGGAACCGTGGCATTACTGGTGGCCCCTGCCGAACCGCCACGAGCACCAGTGCCTGTTGCACTAGCGGTGTTTGCGATTGATCCCGCATTAACATCAGCTTGCTTGACCGTGTACATTGCCGTTGCCGTCACCTGGGTGCCCGGCGCCAGCGTTCCGGCCACACCAGAAGGCCACGTGCCGAAGGTTATCGTCGAAAGATCCGGAAGTGGGTCAGTTATTGCAGCACCCGTGATCGTCACGTTGCCCGTGTTGCGCAACACGAAGCTATAGGTGACGACTTCACCAGCGCGAGCCGTAGAACCCGAGGGCAGCGCGCCAGACTTCGCAAGCGAGAGGGTGGGAGCCGGGGTCGCGGTCGTTGTCACAACATCGTCGGAGTCGTCAGTGACGGGAGTGGCGCCAGGAGCTGTTGCGTCTGCTGTCGCACGGTTCGTGATCGAACCGGAGTCAACATCCGCCTGCTTCACCGTGTAGTTCGCGGTCGCCGTCGCGGATTGTCCTGGAGCCAAACGCCCGGTGACTCCCGGCCACGTGATGACCGGAGTGGCGAGCCCAGCGAGAGAATCAGTCAGGGTAACGCTCGTGAGGGTCTGGTTTCCGCTGTTATTGATCGTGATCGAGTACGTGATTACGTCGCCAACTTTGGCGCCAGCAGTCAGGTTTGCCGACTTCGTTGTGGTGAGCTGCGGTGCCGCTGCGGCAGTCGGAACAACCGCCGTAGAACTCGGTGAAGTGACCGTGGCATTTGTCGGAGTCTTACCCGACACTGTCGCCGTATTCGAAACAGTTCCCGCATCAACATCGGCCTGCTTGACCGTGTACGTCGCCGTCGCCGTCGCCGTCTGACTTGGTGCGATTCGACCGGCAACAGTCGTCGGCCACGTGTAAACCGGAGCCGAAAGACCAACGAGGGAGTCCGCAATCTCAACACTCGTCATCGTGACGTTGCCAGGGTTGGTGATGCTGAACGTGAAGGTCATCGTGCTGCCAACGCCACCCGTTCCTGACGTAACTGATCCAGCCTTCGCCACCGCGAGAGCGGCCTGTGAGGCGAGTGCGACAGTGGCAGGAGAAGTGGCTGACACTGCGGCACCGGTCGGAGGAGTACCAATCGTTGTCGCGGTGTTGGCGATTGAGCCAGCATCGACATCCGACTGCTTCACAACATAGGTCGCGGTGGCCGTGACCTGAGTATTCGGTTGTAGCGTACCGGCGGTTCCGCTCGGCCAGCTGCCGAACGTGATCGCCGAGATACCCGAAAGCGGATCGGTTACTCCGACACCGGTCAGCGTCACATTGCCAGTATTACGAACGACAAAATCGTAGTTGACGGTATCGCCAGCTTTTCCTATAGCGCCAATGGCAAGAGCGCCACTCTTCGTAAGAGTGATTGTGCGAATGGGCGCAACTGTCGGTGTCGTGACTTGAGGTGACGAACCAGATACGGTCGTGCCGCCATACGTGCCCTGTGAGGTCGCGGTGTTCTTGACCGAGCCAGCGTTAACATCCGACTGCTTGATTGTGTAGGTCGCGGTAGAAGTTACCTGCGTGCCGGGAGCGAGGGTTCCGGCAACTCCGCCTGGCCATGTGCCATAGGTCACGGAAGACAGCCCGACCAGCGGATCGGTTACCGCAACGCCAGTCAGCGAGACGTTACCGGTGTTCCGGGTGACGAACGTGTAAGTGATGACGTCACCGACCGCGCCGGTTCCCGAGACGCTCGCCGATTTGGTCGTGGTAACTGCCGGCGCTGCGGCAACAGTAGGCACAACGGCTTGCGATGACGTCGCCGAAATCGCAGCGCCGATCGGAGGTGTTCCGGATGCCGTAGCCGTGTTCTTTACGGAACCAGCGTTCACGTCACCCTGCAGGATTGTGTAGGTCGCCGTAGCGGTGACCTGAGTGTTCGGAGCAAGTGTGCCAGTGGTGCCACTCGGCCACGTGCCGAAGGTAACGGGCGACAAGCCAGCGAGAGTGTCAGTGATTCCCACGCTGGAAAGCGTCACGTTACCTGTGTTGCGCACAACGAACGAGAAGGTGACGGTGTCATTGACGGAGCCATTACCTGAGGTAACGGCACCAGACTTGGAGACGGTCAGCGCCGGTCCCGAAGTAATCGGCACAGTCGCTGGACTCGTGCTCGAAACGGCGGGGCCGGTGGGAGGTGTACCTGATCCCGTTGCCGTGTTCGACACTGATCCAGCATCCACGTCCGTTTGTTTGAGCGTGTACGTAGCCGTCGCCGTAACCGACTCGCCCGGTTTCAATGTTCCGGTCACGCCAGACGGCCACGTTCCGTAGCTGAGAGCGGAGAGCCCGGGAAGGGTATCGGTCGCCGACACCGCAGTGAGGGTGACATTGCCGGAGTTGGTGAGCTTCACCGAGAAGTTGACGGTGTCGCCAGCTCGGCCGGTTGCTCCGGCAGCGAGCGCGCCCGACTTAACGGTCGTGATGACCGGGTTCGCCGAAACGGTCGGGACCGTCACTTCACTCGAGGGCTTAGACACGGTGATACCGGCGTGGGTTCCGCTACCGGTTGCAATGTTTTTGACCGAGCCAGCATCCACATCAGACTGCTTGATCGTGTACGTCGCGACCGCCGTCACCGCTTGACCGGGAGCGAGAACGCCCGCGGCGCCAGGCCAGGTGTAGGTCAACGCCGAAAGCCCAACGTGCGGGTCAGCAATCGTTACGCCCGTGAGCGTCACGTTTCCATTGTTCTGAGCACGGAACGAATAGTTGATGACATCGCCAACGGCACCGATTCCGGCACCCGCGATGGCAGCAGATTTGGTGGTGTCAATGGCGCGGATTTGAGCGATCGTTGGCACAACCGACTGCGCTGACGGCTGCGTCGCTGTTGCGCCGCTCGGAGTCTTCGCGGTAGCGGTTGCCGTGTTCTTGACCGAACCAGCATCCACATCAGACTGCTTCACCGTGTAGCTTGCGGTACCGGTGGCAGTTTGACCGGGAGTGAGAACCCCTGCTGCTCCTGGCCAGGTTACGACGATCGGGCTAAGGCCAGACAAGGGGTCAGCGAGCACAACTTGGCTGAGCGTGACGTTTCCGTCGTTCTTGACACTGAAGGTGTAGGTAATTACTGAGCCGACAGCGCCAGTCCCGGTCGAGTAGGAGCCAGACTTGGTGACAAGCATCTTGGCGTCAGCCGTAATCGGCACAGTTGCCGGCGCAGTGCGAGTGACATCGGCACCGGTCGGCGGCGTGCCCTTCGCGGTCGCACTGTTAGCGATTGCTCCGGCATCAACATCCGACTGCTTCACCGTGTACGTTGCCGTGGCGGTTACTGACTGTCCCGGTGTAAGCGTTCCGACGGTGCCGCTCGGCCAGGTGCCATAGGTTATCGCTGAAAGGCCGGTTAGCGGGTCAGTGATTCCGGCATTCGTGAGCGTGACGTTTCCGGAGTTGGTCAGAACGAACGAGTAGTTGACGGTGCTGCCCGCCGTTGAACCGCCAACGAGGGTTCCTGTTTTCGACAGCGACACAGCCGGGGTGCGCGTCTGGAGTGCGGTATCCACTCGAGGGGACGCCGCGGTGACGACGGTGCCCGCCGGCGATGTTCCTGTGCTTGTAGCCGTGTTGCGCACGAGCCCGGCGTCAACGTCTTTCTGCAACACCGTGTAGGTCGCTGTTGCCGTCACGGTCTGGCCCGGAGCAAGCGTGCCTGCCGTTCCTGGCCACGTGTAGGTGAGCGCAGAGAGCCCAGCGAGCGGATCGGAGATCGAGACGCCGGTGAGCGTCACGTTTCCGGTGTTCTTCGCAGTGAAGCTGTAAGTGATGACGTCGCCGACCCCCTTGGGGTTCGGCACTGTGCCCGATTTAGTAGTTGTCAGCGCCGGGGCTGCTGGTGCAGTGGCGAGTGTCACTTCATTGCTGACGCCCGAAACAGCAACGTTCTTGGGGGTTCTTCCCGAGACGCTTGCCTGATTGACGATTTTGCCCGCGTTCACATCGGACTGCTTCACGGTATAGGTGGCGGTCGCTGTCGCGGTCTGGCCGGGAGTGAGTCTTCCGGAAGTTCCGGGCCACGTGACCGCGATGGCGGAAAGTCCGGTGAGGGGGTCGGTGAGCGCTACGGACGTGAGGGTCACGTTTCCGGTGTTCTTCACGGAGAATGTGTAATTGACAGTGTCGCCAACATTGCCAACACCAGCGCCGGCATAGGTCGCCGTCTTCTTGGTTTCGAAGAGTGCGTTGACGGGGATGGGGGTCGTGCGATTCGCTGTCGAGGTCGGCTTCACGCCGCCATCCGCATCAGTTCCGGTGGCGGTGGCGGTGTTCGCGATGGAACCAGCATCCACATCGGCCTGGGTCAGGGTGTAGGTGGCCGTTCCTGTGGCCGAAGCTCCTGCGGCAAGCGCACCAGCGGTGCCGGTAGGCCACGTGTA
The DNA here is from genome assembly GCF_053580035.1 of Rhodoglobus sp. NCBI lineage: Bacteria > Bacillati > Actinomycetota > Actinomycetes > Micrococcales > Microbacteriaceae > Rhodoglobus > Rhodoglobus sp. Next base: position 1,404,393 of record NZ_JBMDVL010000001.1, read on the forward strand.
GGTGATTGCCGAAAGGCCAGGCAGCGGGTCAGTGACCGCAACGGAAGTCAGCGGCGAATCGCCACTGTTGCGAATAGTGAAGGTGTAGTTGAGGGTGTCGCCAGCGCGACCGGTAGCGCCACCGGCAAGCGCGCTCGTCTTGGTCAGTGCGATTGCCGAGAGCAGCACGCGAGTGGAGTCGCTGCCCGTTGCCGTATTGCCACCAACAACAGTGCTCGCGGATGCGGTTGCCGTTGTGTCGTAGCTTGCTGCTGTTACCCCATTCGCAACACACGTGTAGGTGTATGACTCGAGTGGCTGCAACGTGACGCCCGTTAGCGTGCGCGCACAGTTCGTCTGATCATCAGCTACTGAAATGTTTTGTAGAACACCAACACCGGAGTTGGTGACCGTAATCGTGAATGTCGCCGTTTCCGTCGCAGTTCTGGACTGCTGATCGAGCGTTCCGTCGTATGTTTTTGAGACATTGATTCCAGCGCTTGGCACCGACAGGATCACGTTTCGAAGCAGATAGGAGTCACCGCTCGTGCTCATCCGAAGGTTGACTGACGTGTCACCCGCTTGAACGTTGGGCAGGCTGGCCGATGAGACATCCACGCTCTGGTTGGTGAATGGGCCCGCATCGGTGAGGCTTGTATAGCGGACGGAACCTTCTCCGCGTCCGATACCGATGTTGTTTGTATTGCCTGCGCTGTTCGTTATTTGGCTGTAGGCCGCGTTGCCGCGAGAGTACTCGGCGATGTCCCCGCTGAGAATGCGGTCGCCTTCGAAGAGCGTGTAGCCTGCACGGGTTCCTGTGGTGATCGCGCTGAACCCGTTGAAGCCAACGGTGAGAGGCGCTTCGGCTGCAGTCAAGCGAACGTGGCCCTCGTAGAAAATAATGCGGTGAGGATTTGAGTTCGCGTTGTTAGGGATGTAGATGCCGTAGTCATAAACGACGGTGAGTGACCAGCCCGCGTAGCAACCGGCGCCCTGAGGGGTCCACAGGTCACCGGCAGAAATCGTGAGGGGCGCGCCCGTCGCTGCGTTTGCAAAAGCAGCAGTGACGTCGGCGCTGGCGCTGTAGTACAGCGACGACGGCGTGCCCACACGATCTTCAAGCACGCTCGCGGGTGCGACAGTCGTGACGGCGCCAGAGCCAACCTTCAGCTTTGCCGGTTGCGTACGATATCCCGTTGCTGAACCTGCGGGCATCGTCGCTGTTCCGCGAGTGGCGTTCGTCGCTGCACAGGCCGTAGCGGTCGTGTCGGTGTAAGCACCAGTGTTTGCGCTCCAACTCAGAAACGCCTTTTTGACCGACGCGCCACTAGGGATGGTTAGCGCGGCCGAGCTCGAGTTGGTGGTGAATCCAGAAATCGTGTTCGAGTTCTGCATGTAAAAGTTGTCGTTCGCCGTATTACTGTTGCCCCCGGAGGCAGAGTGAAGGTCTGCACACGTCCCGACCTGCGAAGCCGCATAGAGCGGTCGGTCGCAGGCAAGAACGCCGTTTCCCGCCATCAAGAAGTCACCGTTGACGGTGGTTTGATAATTAGGCGAAGTGCCGGCGTTGGTACCCCACTGCACGACGGCAGCTTCCGCGGGCGCCGAAGGCATCACGGTAAGAACGGAGGCCAGCAAACCAAAAGTGACAACAGCGGCGACGTTGCGCATCCAAGCGAACCGCGCGCGGCCGTGGGATCGCGTTACGCGAACACCTTTGTCGTGCACAGCTTTCTCCCCCGGGTAATTTGGCGATTTTGTGAGTCGTCACATCGTCGCCGGTTTGCCCTTCGGGTGAGCTAGTCACTTACAACCATAAACCGGAAGTTGAAAGAACTCACCAGAATCGCGCTAAATAGTTAGGGACTTCTACCCCCATAGCGGAGGCTAGACAAGGTGTTCGCGCTGCAAAACACCAATGCGACGTCACGGCGAGCGCAGCCTGTTAATCTCAGAGCATGCAGCCGCACTGGAATCCCGATGGACCTGACCTTGTGGTGCAGGGCGATAATCTCCCCGCGATCGCCGCGCTTCCCGATGAAAGTTTTCGGCTGATCTACATCGATCCGCCTTTCAACACTGGGCGCACCCAACGCCGGCAAGCACTCACCACCCAACGATCTGCCGAGGGAGCTCGTACCGGTTTTGGGGGAAACACCTACGACACCATCAAGGGTGTTCTCTACTCCTATGACGACACGTTTGCCGACTATTGGGAGTTTCTCGAACCTCGCCTGCAGGAAGCATGGAGACTGCTCGATGACCGCGGCACTCTCTACCTGCACCTCGATTATCGGGAAGTTCACTACGCCAAAGTTGCTCTCGACGCCCTCTTCGGTCGGGAGAGCTTTCTCAACGAGATCATCTGGGCCTACGACTACGGCGCCCGTGCTACCAAAAAGTGGCCGTCGAAACACGACACGATTCTCGTCTACGTGAAGAATCCCAAAAACTATTACTTCAACAACGAAGAAGTAGATCGCGAACCGTACATGGCACCCGGCCTCGTCACCGCTGAGAAGGCTGCTCGGGGCAAGTTGCCGACAGATGTCTGGTGGCACACGATTGTGTCCCCTACCGGTAAAGAGAAAACCGGCTATGCCACCCAAAAACCGGAAGGCATTCTGCGTCGAATCGTTCAGGCATCCAGTCAGCCTGGAGATTGGGTGCTCGACTTCTTCGCGGGCAGCGGTACAACCGGAGCAGTGGCCCAAGCACTGAAACGGCGGGTCGTCCTCATTGAACAAAACCCCGCTGCCATAGAAATCATCACGCGTCGTCTTTCAACCGATACCGCATTCGCTAACATGAGCGCATGAGAGATCGCGCCGAAATCGAATGCTGGCTCACCGACATGGACGGTGTCCTCGTTCATGAAAACCACCCCGTTCCCGGGGCGGCAGAACTTTTGCAGCAGTGGCGAGACGAAGACAAGCCCTACTTGGTGCTCACCAACAACTCGATTTTCACACCCCGAGATCTGAGCGCCCGGCTCAAGGCATCCGGTCTCGATGTGCCAGAATCCGCAATCTGGACCTCAGCTCTTGCCACGGCGGATTTCTTGAAAGAACAAATCCCTGGCGGTAGCGCATTCGTCATTGGCGAGGCCGGAATCACCACAGCGTTGCACGAGGCCGGGTTCATCATGACTGAAACCGATCCCGACTATGTCGTCATCGGCGAGACCCGCAACTACTCATTCGAATCGATCACCAAAGCGATCCGCCTTATTGGCAACGGCAGCCGCTTTATTGCAACGAACCCGGATGCCACGGGGCCAAGCGCAGAGGGCCCGATGCCAGCAACGGGGGCCGTTGCCGCTCTCATCACCAAAGCCACCGGTCGCCAGCCCTACATCGTCGGCAAGCCGAACCCGATGATGTTCCGCTCAGCGCTCAACAAGATTGGCGCCCACAGCGAGACAACGGGAATGATCGGTGACCGCATGGACACCGACATCGTCGCCGGCATCGAAGCGGGACTCCACACGGTGCTCGTGTTGACCGGAATCAGCGATCAGAAAGAGATCAACCGCTACCCGTTCCGCCCCCACGAAGTGCTCAATAGTGTGGCTGACCTGCTCAACAGATAAGCCGCGGCACCTGCAACGCTGAACCCGTGAGAGCGGCGAGCGAAGCTCCGCCTACTCGCCCTCTGCTGCTGCAGCAGTCTGGGGTTGCGCAACAGATTCGGTGAGAGCCTCGGAACCGCTTCGGGTGGCGAAACAGTAATAGTCACGGAGACCGGCATCCCAATCGCTGGCGTTGGGGGCGAAACTCGTCACCAATTCGAGGTCGGCAAAGGACTGGGCGGCAGCAAAATTGATGACCGCGTCCGTTGAGCATGACGTCGTGGTTCGGGCCACTAAATCATCAACTTCGGGAAAGGGTGCCGAAACCGCGTCGTCAAACTGGCCAACCATCAAGAGTTGAGCGGCGTGCGGCTGCGCGCAATCAATAACGGTGTACTCGTCTTGCCAGGCCGATTCAAACGGTTCAAGGCATTCTCCGCCGAGCAGCGCACTCCACGCATACGTTCCTGACGGCAATGGCCCTACCGTCGGCGCTGCGCTTGCCGTGTCGGTGGGCACCGGCGTCGCGACCGCGGCCGGTGGCAACGAATCACCAATTTTGGTGCCAGCTAAGAAAAGCGCAGTGAGCGCAAGTGCCGCCACCAGCCCAGCGGCGATAGAGATCGCAATCAGCTGCCCTCGCGGGATCGGTGGCCGCGGTTCTTGAGGAACCCGAGGTGCGCTGAGCGCGGCAGGAACCAATGCTCCGCGTGAGACCTCTTGGTATTCGACAAACTGCTCTTCGCCAAACAGCGCGCCAACAGCATCGTGCTCAACTGACTCGTCCTCTGGGCCTGCGGGCGAAACAGGATGCGCACCAAGAACCTCGGTTGCCCCTTCCAGCGCTGGGTCGACCGCTGCAGGCATCCGCAGTTCTCGTCGCGTCACCGCATTCATCGCTGCCGTAGGGAGATCGGCAGAACTGATTGCCGCTGTCGGCAGATCAGCCGAACTGATCGCTTGAGTTGGCAGGTCACGTGCGTTGGCATTGCTTGCGGGGAGATCGGCCACGTCCATGAGCCCCGTTGGCAAATCGGAGACGTCCATGAGCCCCGTCGGAAGATCGGCTACGGAGAGCGCCTCAGTGGCAGGCGGCTCAGTGCGTGCAGGCGGCTCGAGGTTTGGCTGCACCGGGCCTGGCTGCACGGGCTCAGGCAATACAAGCTCGGGAAGCTCGCCATCGCTGCCCGGTATCGCGGTGGGTTCGGGTGGCAACACGAGAAGTCCGGGAACCGCTGGGGTGACAGGAGCGGCTGGCTCGGCCGGCTTTTCGGGCTCGACCGGCTTTTCGGGCTCGACCGGCTTTTCGGGCTCGACCGGCTTTTCGGGCTCGGTTGGCGTCAGCCCCCAGCTGAATACGGGCTCAGGGGGCTGCTGCTCGTCATCCGAGCCGGTCGACCTATCGTCAGGTGTCACGAAGTCAGCCCCAGATCACCAAGCCCGATCGCAGAAAAGTATGGGTAGCCCGCTGCCTCGATGCGCTCTTTCGCTCCCGTGTCACGATCAACGACCACGGCAACACCAGCGATGATTGCGCCGACCTTCTCGAGAGCCTCGATGGCGGCTAGCGGGGATCCGCCCGTCGTAGAGGTGTCTTCGAGAACGATTACTCGCTTGCCCTCAAGCTCAGGGCCCTCAACTTGACGACCGCGGCCGTGATCCTTGGGCTCCTTGCGTACAACGAACGCGTCGTACGTCGCACCGCGCGCGGCACCCTGATGCAAGATCGCAGCAGCAACAGGATCGGCACCCATCGTCATCCCACCGACGGCAGCGATGTCAGGGATATCAGCGATGAGATCAAGCATCACCTGACCGATGAGCGGCGCAACCCGATGGTCGAGACTCACGCGGCGCAGGTCGACGTAGTAGCTCGCCTGCTTGCCGCTGGTCAGCGTGAAGTCGCCGTGGAAGACGGCATCGGCGGAAATGTAGTCAATGAGCTGCTGCTTGGCGTCGGTCACTCGTACAGAATACCCATGTGAGGCGCAGTGCCAGAGAAGAGTCTGGTGAGAGCCGCCGTGATGTGCGCAATTGTCGCGTGAACGGCGCGCGAGTAGAGGTAGACCTATTACCGTTGAGCTATGCGTATTGCCACCTGGAACGTGAACTCCATCCGAACCCGCGTTAGCCGTGTCGTCGACTGGATGCTCCGCGAAGACGTTGATGTTTTGGCGATGCAGGAAATCAAGTGCAAGCCAGAACAGTTTCCCTACGATGCCTTCACCGAAGCGGGCTATGAGGTCGAGCTTCACGGCCTGAACCAATGGAATGGCGTTGCTTTTGCCAGCCGACTTCCCATGGAAGACGTGACTGTCGGCTTCGACACGCAACCTGGTTTCGGCAAGCCGCTTGACGATGGGACCATTCCGATTGAGGCACGAGCCATTGGAGTGACGGTCGAAGGTGCGCGACTGTGGAGTCTCTATGTTCCTAATGGGCGCGAACTCGACAATCCGCACTACCCGTACAAGCTTGAATGGCTTGCCAATCTGGCCACGCAGACGACGAACTGGATGCGCGATCATCCTGAGCAACCCCTCGCCTTGATGGGCGATTTCAACATTGCCCCGTTCGATATCGATGTGTGGGACATGGCCGCTTTCGAGGGGAAAACTCACGTGAGCGAGCCCGAGCGCAACGCTTTTCGGGCATTCGAAACGGCCGGCCTCATTGACGCGCTGCGCAGTCGCGGCATCGAGGGCTACACCTATTGGGACTACCAGCAACTGCGTTTTCCCCGCAATGAGGGTCTACGAATTGACTTCATCATGGGGTCGCCTGCGTTTGACGCTCTAGTAACGGACGCGTCGATTCATCGCGAAGAGCGCAAGGGCGACAGCCCAAGCGACCACGTTCCCGTGGTCGTTGACCTGGCGATCGACACCGAAAACGATGACGATCGGCCCATGTTCCTTTAGGTGTTGCCGGCTCTCGCCGCCGCCCAGCTCTGCGTGCCGCCTAGCTCTGCGTGCTGCCTGGCTGCATCCGCGTTACAACTAGCGCGTCGCCATCAGAAGCAAGCGAAACAAGAACGGTGTCTCCATCGCGAATGTCGCCGGCGAGGAGCGACTTAGCGAGCCTGTCATCGATTTCGCGTTGCATCAGCCTGCGGAGCGGACGTGCACCATAGATGGGGTCGTAGCCGCGTTCCGCAAGCCACGTCCGAGCATCCGGAGTCACAGCCAACTGAAGCCGGCGATCGACAAGACGCTTGCCGAGTCGATCAATATCGAGCTCGACAATCTGGCTCAGGTCGTCGGTTGAGAGCGGCTGGAAGACGACGATGTCGTCGAGACGGTTGATGAACTCAGGCTTGAACGACTTGCGTACAAGGTCGTTCACGGCTTCTTTGCGAGCTTCCCACGGCAGCGCCTGTTCAGTGATGAACTGGCTGCCCAAGTTGCTCGTCAAGATCAGAATCACGTTGCGGAAGTCGACTGTACGGCCCTGACCGTCAGTCAAACGACCGTCGTCGAGCACCTGCAACAGCACGTCGAAGACTTCAGGATGCGCTTTCTCAACCTCATCGAGCAGAATCACCGAATACGGCCGACGTCGCACAGCTTCGGTCAGCTGCCCACCCTGCTCAAAGCCGATGTAGCCGGGAGGCGCACCGACGAGACGCGAGACAGAGAACTTCTCTCCGTACTCGCTCATGTCGATACGCACGAGGGCTTTTTCGTCGTTGAAGAGGTACTGCGCGAGGGCCTTCGCGAGTTCCGTTTTTCCGACACCGGTAGGACCGAGGAACAGGAACGATCCTGTGGGTCGGTCGGGGTCTGAGATTCCTGCACGTGTTCGGCGCACGGCCTCTGACACGGCTTGCACCGCTTCCTTCTGGCCGATCAATCGCTTGCCAAGTTCGGCTTCGAGGTGCAGCAGTTTTTCGGTCTCACCCTCGGTGAGGCGATCGACCGGGATGCCAGTCCACGCAGCCACTACCGCGGCGATGTCTTCTTCGGCCACCTGATCGTTGACCATCCGTGGCCCTGTTGGCTCGTTGCTCTCTGCGGTCGTGATGGCTTGCTCGATCGAGGGGATCGTCTCGTAGTTGAGCTTGGAAGCCTTCTGGTATTCCCCATCGCGCATAGCGCGGTCGAGTTCGATACGGGCATCGTTGAGCCGGGTCTTGAGTTCACCAACACCGGTGAGGCTCGCTTTTTCGATCTTCCAACGCGCTTCGAGTTCGCTCAAGTGCTTGCCTTGAACCGCGAGATCTTCGCGCAATTTCGCCAGCCGTGCCTTGGAGGCTTCGTCTTTTTCTTTCTTGAGCGCGAGTTCTTCAATGCGCAACCGGTCAACGGCACGCTTCAACTGGTCGATTTCGACCGGCGAGGAGTCGATTTCCATCTTGAGTCGGCTTGCAGCCTCATCAATCAGGTCTATGGCCTTGTCTGGCAGCTTGCGACCCGAAATGTAGCGATTGCTGAGGGTGGCAGCGGCAACTAGTGCGGAGTCGGCGATGGCCACTTTGTGGTGCGCTTCGTAACGCTCTTTCAGTCCGCGCAAAATCGCGACGGTGTCTTCTACGGATGGTTCGCCAACGAACACTTGCTGAAAGCGTCGTTCGAGTGCGGCATCTTTCTCGATGTACTGGCGGTATTCGTCGAGAGTTGTTGCGCCGATCAGGCGCAACTCTCCACGCGCAAGCATTGGCTTGAGCATGTTGGATGCCGCCACTGATCCTTCGCCGCCGCCCGCGCCCATGAGGGTGTGGAGCTCGTCGATGAAAGTGATGACTTCACCGTCAGACTCTTTAATCTCTTTGAGGACTGCCTTCAGGCGTTCTTCGAATTCACCGCGGTACTTCGCGCCGGCAACGAGAGCGGCGAGGTCAAGCGAAATGAGCTGCTTGCCTTTGAGCGAGTCGGCGACGTCGCCAGCAACGATGCGCTGTGCGAGCCCCTCGACCACTGCCGTCTTTCCGACGCCAGGCTCACCAATGAGAACAGGGTTGTTCTTGGTACGTCGCGTGAGCACTTGGCTGACGCGACGAATTTCTGAATCGCGACCGATTACGGGGTCGAGCTTGCCACTTCGCGCGATCTCGGTGAGATTGACGCCGTACTTCTCAAGAGCAGTTTCTTGCTCTTCGTCAGTATCAGGGGCACCCTGCATGTTTGCCATTGCAAACCCTCCACAAAAGTTGAGTTAAGACGACTCAAGTTTATACCGGCGACGGCGCTCGTGGCTAGGTGGATGCAGTGTGCTCACAGAGAACTACCCTCGCCTCATTACCGGCGAGGGTAGTTCTCTCGTGCAGCGTCCGGCGCTACGGGCGCTTGACCAGCTTGCGGTTCATGAACTCGTCGATGCCGTGCGAGCCAAGCTCGCGACCGGTGCCGGAGTTCTTGACTCCACCAAATGGCAGCTCGGGAGCATCCGCGCCGACCTCGTTGATGTAAACCATGCCAGCATCGATGCCGTCAGCGATGCGGTCAGCCTGGTCGGCATCCGTCGTGAAGACGTAAGAACCGAGACCGAATGGCGTCGCGTTAGCGAGCACGATGGCCTCTTCTTCGCTAGCCACGCGGTGCAGTTGAGCAACCGGTCCGAAGAACTCAGTGATGTACGCAGGGTTCTCAGGGCTGATGTTTTCGAGCACGGCTGGCGCAAACTTGGTGCCGTCGCGCTTGCCGGTTCCGACGCGCAGGGTCGCACCAGCGGCGACCGCTTCAGCAACCTGCTCCTCGAGGCCCTTCGCTGCGGCTACCGAGCACAGCGGGCCAAGCTCGGTGCCCTCTTCCATGGGGTCACCGACCGTGATGGCGCCCATCGCGGCACTGAACTTCTCGGCGAATTCTTCGTAGAGCGAGTCGATGATGACGAAGCGCTTGGCGCCGTTGCAGGCCTGGCCGTTGTTATCGACGCGGGCCGCTACTGCAGCCTCAACCGTGGCATCCATGTCATCGGTCGACATGAGGATGAACGGGTCGGAGCCGCCCAGTTCGAGCACGCTCTTCTTGAGGTTGGTTCCGGCTGCGGCACCGACGATTGCGCCGGCACGCTCGGAGCCCGTGAGTGAGACGCCCTGGATACGCGGGTCGTCGATCATCGCGGAAATTTGGTCGTTGTCGGCGAGCACATTTTGGTAGCCACCGACCGGCAAACCGGCTTCATGAATGAGGGCTTCAAGCGCTGCAGATGACTCGGGGCACTGCTGGGCCGGCTTCACCAAAACGGGGTTGCCGAGAATGATGCTTGGACCGGCAAAACGGGCGATCTGGTAGATGGGAAAGTTCCACGGCATGATGCCCAAAACTGGACCGATCGGGCTCTTGCGAATCCACGCTGTACCCGAACCGGCCGGGATTTGCTCATCGGCGAGGAAGGTTTCGGCGTTGTCGGCGAAGTAGCGGAAAATGTCGGCCGAGAACTCAACTTCACCCACCGCTTGGGCTAGTGGCTTGCCCATTTCGCGAACGATAATTTCGCCGAATTCGTCGGCTCGTTCAGCCAACAAATCGGCGATGCGAGTCACGATTGCTGCGCGCTCTTTTACCTGATCACGGTTCATTCCGCCGTTGTACTCGGAGTGTGCGGCGGCGACGATCTGCTCGATGACCTCGTCGCTCGCAGCGGGGTGCGCGGCACCCTCTTCTCCGGTGTAGGGATTGATCACTTGAAAAGTCTTCATGAGAGGTTCCTCGCTGCTCGAAAAGGTCCGGCGACGCCGCCGTGAATTGTTCGTAGGCTACATGCGAAAACCTAAAAATTGGAAGTGAGATTTTTTGGGCGGCGGTTTTCGGCAGCGCTACGAACCAGCATCACCAAGGTCAATCGCCGCTAACATCGCCCACAACTCGGCGCGACCTTGGAAGGTGTCGAGACCCAGATTGGTGAGGTCGGCGAGCCGCTGCATGCGCGACTTTAGACCGTGCCGGTGGATGCCCAACTCCCGTGCCGCGGGATCCCACTGCCCGTTGTGCCGAAGCCACACTTGCGCGGCCCGCAGCAGCGCGAGCCCGTCGGCCGATTCGATGACGCTGGCGAGGCGGGCGTGAGCAATATCGGCCACCGAGCTGGAGGCCAACAGGCCGAAAAAACTCTCGCCGACGAGGCTGTCGAATTCGGTAATCGCTCCGGCCGGTGCCGCCTCGAGCGAACGCACCGCCTGGGTGATCGCGACGGTCAGTTCACTCCAACCGAGCACCGTCGAGAGCCCAACCGTGAGTTCGTTCGCCACAAAGAATCGTTTCTCGGCCCGCAACTGGCTCGCATCGATCAGTACGAGCAGGTGCCTCCCGTCGGCGACCGCAAAAAACGTGCTCTCGGCGCGCGCGGCCCGACGCTCAAGCACGTCGCGAATACTCGCCGTGGTCTGACTCAATTCCAGCGCCGCGACCGCGAACCGTTCAGCCGGCAAGTCGATGCCCGCCACCCGCACCGCACGCCGCACGCTGTCGACCCGCCCATCCTTCAGCAGCTGAAACAACTGCTCCAAAATCGCCCGATGCCCCACCCGCAAATTTTCGGTCTGCTCGAGCGACACCTCGGCGAGCGCCGCCAACACCGTCATCACCGAATTGTCGAGTGCCCCAAATTCGGTGTCGCGGGACCACGCGATGGCCCCGCACAAGCGTCCGCTCGGGCCAAGCGTTTGCACCACGCGGTGCTCACCTGGCAACTGCTCAACGACGCGCGCGCGACGGGCCCGACCCAGCAGGGTCGTGACCGAACTTCGGATGGCGGGGGCGGCATCCGCTGGTCGGCTGGCGGAGGCACGGCTGGCTTTCGCCCCGCGTTGGGGTTCGGAACTGTCGCTGATGAGCTCGCCGTCGGCGTCGAAGATCCACACGCCACAGTCGAGGTGCTCGGCGGCGCTGGCGGCCGCGGCGGGCAGGCGGCCTTTGCCGACGGCGGCGCTGGCGATGTCATTCTGGGCGGCGAGGGCGCGGTCGAAGCCGGCGCGCGCTTGCTCGGCTTCGTTGTCGGCGACGAGGCGGCTGATGGCGATGAATGGAATGCGGTACGGCACTTCGAAGAGCGGGAGCCCGGCGGCAGAGCACGCGGCGACGAGGCCGGCTGGCACTCCGTGGGTAATCACTTCGGTGCCGAAACCGATCGCCGCGACACCAGCGCCCGTGAGCCTGGCGACGTAGGAATCGAAGTCGGGCACGGCATTCGGGGCGGCGTTATCGACGAATTGGCGTCCGGTCGTGAGCAGCAATTGGCCCTCGGTGACGAAGGGAGTTGGATCGTCGAGGTCGGAGTTATGCACCCACGTGACGGTGCGCTCGAAGGTGTCAGCGGCGGTGAGTGGGCGCAGCGCAAGTCGCTCGGTCGCGATCACGTCGGCGAGGGGTGTGGGCATGGCAATCCTCCTTCTGCCATTCTGTCAGTTCTGGCTGCAAAGAGTGCCAGTTTGTGCCTGTTGTGCCGGACATCCGCGCACTAAGTTGAACCAAACGTTTGCACGCCGCAGCTCGCCTGCGCGATCAAACATCGTCTACACAGATTGGATACCGGTGGCCATGTCTACTTCTTCTCCCACCCCCACGGCCCTCGCTCCCACGGCCCCGGTTGGCGGCCCCTCGCTTCCGCAGAAGCGCGACCTCGTTACCGCGATCCCTGGTCCCCGCTCGCTCGAACTGCTTGAGCGCAAAAAGCAGTCCGTCGCCGCAGCGATCGGAATCACCCTCCCCGTCTTCATCGAAGCAGCGGGCGGCGGCGTCGTTCGCGACGTTGACGGCAACACCCTCATCGACTTTGGTTCCGGCATCGCCGTGACCGGTGTCGGCAACTCGGCACCCGCCGTTGTCGAAGCCGTGACCGCGCAGGTCGCCCAGTTCACCCACACCTGCTTCATGATCAACGGCTACGAAAGCTACATCGAGGTTGCCGAGAAGCTCAACGAGATCACCCCCGGCACGCACGAGAAGCGCACCGCACTCTTCAACTCGGGTGCCGAAGCCGTCGAGAACGCGATCAAGATCGCCCGCTACTTCACCGGCAAGCAGGCCGTTGTTGCCTTCGACCACGCGTACCACGGCCGCACCAACCTCACGATGGGCCTCACCGCCAAGTCGATGCCCTACAAGAGCGGCTTCGGTCCGTTCGCCTCCGAGATCTACCGCGCGCCAATGTCGTACCCGTTCCGCGATGGCGGAATCAGTGGTGAGGATGCCGCAGCCCGCGCCATCCTGCAGATCGAGAAGCAGGTTGGCGCCAGCAACCTCGCTGCGATCATCATCGAGCCCATCCAGGGCGAGGGTGGCTTCATTGAGCCAGCCCCCGGATTCCTCCCGGCACTCGCCGAGTGGGCCACAGCCAACAACGTGATCTTCATTGCTGACGAAGTGCAGACCGGCTTCGCTCGCACCGGAGACATGTTCGCCTCAAACCATGAGAACCTCGTTCCCGACATCATGGTGACCGCCAAGGGCATCGCCGGCGGACTTCCACTTTCGGCTGTCACCGGCCGTGCCGATGTCATGGATGCCGCCCACGTTGGCGGACTCGGCGGAACGTACGGGGGAAACCCCATCGCCTGTGCCGCAGCACTCGCCACGATCCGCACCTTCGAAGAGTCGGGCGCCGTTGACCGTGCCCGCGAAATCGGAACCACCTTCCGCGGCCGCCTCAACGGGCTCCGCGCCGGCGACCCCCGCATCGGAGATGTTCGTGGCCGTGGCGCCATGATCGCCATGGAACTCGTCGACCCCACCACGAAAGAACCCGACGCGGCCCTCACGTCGAAGGTTGCGGCTGCAGCGCACGCTGCCGGTGTCGTCGTTCTTACCTGTGGAACTTATGGCAACGTCATCCGTTTCTTGCCCCCGCTGTCGATCTCAGATGAACTGATTGCCGACGGACTCGACGTCATCCGCGACGCCCTCGCCAAGGCATAGCTTCAACTTCCCACCACGAAAGGTGTACACCGTATGACGAACTCCACCGAAACCCAGCTTCTTGAAGCAGTGCCGAACCAGTTGTTCATCGGCGGTGAGTGGGTTGCCGCGACAGGCAGCAAGACGCTCGACGTGACTGACCCGGCTACCGGAAAGGTCATCCGCACCATTGCGGATGCCTCGGCAAAAGACGGCATGCGGGCACTCGACGCCGCGGTTGCCGCTCAGGATTCGTGGGCCGCGACGCCCGCTCGCGAGCGTGGCGAGATTCTGCGTCGCACTTTCGACCTCGTGCAGAAGCACCGCGACGACATCGCCCTGCTGATGACGCTCGAGATGGGCAAGCCGCTTGCCGAGGCCAATGGTGAAGTCACCTACGGTGGCGAGTTCTTGCGCTGGTTCAGCGAAGAGGCTGTGCGCATCTCGGGCCGTTTCGGCAACACGCCTGAAGGCACCGGTCGCATGATCGTGTCGCAGCGTCCGGTCGGGCCGAGCTTCCTTATTACGCCGTGGAACTTCCCGCTAGCTATGGCGACGCGCAAGATTGCACCCGCGCTGGCCGCTGGCTGCACGGTTGTCGTGAAGCCAGCAGCGCTCACGCCCCTCAGCACTTTGTTCTTGGCGAAGCTCTTCGAAGAGGCAGGGCTGCCGGCTGGCGTGCTCAACGTCGTCACGACCTCGAGCTCGTCCGCCGTGTCCGAGCCGATCATCGCGGACTCGCGTTTGCGCAAGCTCTCGTTCACCGGATCCACTCCTGTCGGCAAGGCGCTCATCAAGCAGGCGTCAGAGAACGTTCTTCGCACCTCGATGGAACTCGGCGGCAACGCCCCGTTCGTTATCTTCGACGATGCTGACCTCGACAAGGCAGTAGACGGCGCGATGGCGGCCAAGTTCCGCAACATCGGTCAGGCCTGCACTGCAGCTAATCGCTTCATTGTGCACAGCTCGGTAGCTGCCGAGTTCGCAGAGAAGATCGCCGCCCGCGTTGCCGACATGAAGATCGGTCGCGGAACCGAAGATGGCGTCACCATCGGCCCGCTCATTAATGACAAGGCTGTCGACAAGGCCGACGAGTTGGTTCAGGATGCCGTGAAGCGCGGTGCGACTCTCGTGGCCGGCGGCAAGCGCGTCGAAGGCGATGGGAGCTTCTATGAGCCCACGATCGTTTCGGGCGTTCCTGCCGACAGCGAGATCCTGCGCGAAGAAATCTTCGGGCCGGTTGTCTCGATTGTGGAGTTCACCGATGAGGCGGAAGGCGTGCGCCTTGCGAACGACACCGAATATGGTCTCGTATCGTATGTGTTCACCGAGAGCCTGGCTCGCGGAAACCGGATGATCGATGCTCTCGACACCGGAATGATGGGCCTCAACGTTGGCGTGCTCTCCAACGCAGCAGCACCCTTCGGCGGAGTGAAGCAGTCCGGCATCGGTCGCGAAGGCGGCTCGGAGGGCATCCACGAGTACCTCTCTACTAAGTACACGCTCGTCCCCAACAGCTAATGTGCGATTGTCAGCCGTCAACACATCTAGAGGAATGCCCTCTGTGCGTTGACGAGCCCCACATCACACGCGGCTACAACTAGATTCCCGTGAGCGAGTGGCCCCACTAGTGCCGGGGCTGCTCGCTTTCTGGGTTAACGGTGGCACCGCCGATGCGGTCGTGCCGCTGTCGACGGATGCCGTGAGCCGGGTCGCGGCACAGCGCTCGGCTACGATTGGCGTCAGCCGCTCAGCCTTGCTGCGGTGCCGTGCCACCGAAAGAGCTCTCCATGTCTGACCACCTTTTCGACACTCTGCGACGCTGGCCCGACCTCGAAGCTCCGAACCTGTTTGCGGTGGATGCGAGCGATCGGCTGATTCTCGACGAAGCGGCAAGCGAACTCTCCGACCTTCAAGCCGGTGAACTCGTGGTTATGGGCGACAACTATGGGGCGCTCACTCTGGGGGCAGCTGCGCTGAGCGGATGCCGCGGCATCCGTGTTTTCCAAGATTCTCTTGTGGGCGAACTCGCGTTGGCGTCGAATGCTGGCGAACTTGCGGACAGCTACGAGTCACACACCCTTAACGAGTCGCTTCTTTCTGGGGCCCGACTCGTGTTGATGCAGTTGCCGCGCAGCCTTGCCGAGCTCGACGAGTGGGCACAGGCGATTGCACGCTTCGCCGCGCACGATGTGGCCGTCATTGGGGGCGGTCGCCTCAAGCACATGACGTTGAGCATGAATGAGGTCTTGGCTCGTTCGTTCAACGACGTATCGGCGGGCCGCGCTCGCCAAAAATCGCGCACCCTGACCGCTGTCGGCGCCCGTCACCCCGCGGATGATCTGCGCTACCCGGCGACGTCGGTGCTGCGCGAGCCCGAGATTCCGGTCGATGAGCTTACGGTAAGTGCCCACGGTGGAGCATTTGCTGGCGCCACCCTTGACCTCGGCACCCGATTCCTGCTGACGTTCCTGCCCGAGATGAAGGCGGATGCGACGAGTGCGATCGACCTCGGCAGCGGCACCGGTGTTCTCGCGACATCTCTTGCGCTTGCCCGCCCGGAACTTTCGGTCATCGCCATCGACCAGTCCATTGCTGCTGTGGCATCGACCCGAGAAACGGCCGACGCGAACGGTGTTGGAGCGCGGGTCGAGGCCGCGCGCGAAGACGCCCTCACCGAACGGCCGACAGCCAGTGCTGACCTGATTGTGTGCAATCCGCCTTTCCACAGCGGTGCCACAGTGCATGCCGGCGTTGCTTTGCGGATGCTGGCTGACGCCCGCCGTGTGCTCAAACCCGGCGGCGAACTGTGGGTCGTTTTCAATACGCACCTCGGGTATCGCGACTACCTGAACCGCACCGTCGGCCCCACCCGCCAGGCCGGACGCAACAGCAAGTTCACCGTGACAGTTTCGGTGCGGGAGTAGGGCTATAGGCGGCGCTGCTAGCCAATCGCCAATACCTAACCGGCGAGCAGTTTCTCCATGTCGTCGAAGAATGCTGTATATCCGGCCGTGACTGCTGCCTTTCCGGCGTCGTCGAAATGTTCGCCTGACTGCACCATCGTCATCTCTGTGCCGTTCTCGACGGCAACGATGTCGACGGTGACCGGTTCGCCAGCGGGTTCGGATGGCTCGTCTGTCAGTGTGAGGGCGAGCCGAGTTGGGCGATCTACCTCGGTATATTCACCAACCCAGTGTTTGAGGCTGCCATCTGGCAAGTGCATTGTTGCTTTCCATGCTCCACCAACGTGAACGTCCATCTCTATGTCGTCGACAGCGATCGCCGCTGTGCCGAACCACACTGCGAACGCTGCAGGAGTGGTCCAAGCGTCAAATACTTGCTCAGGCGTTGCGTCGAAGGTGCGCGTGATGCTGACCGGGCTACTCATAAGTTTTCTCCTCTTTCGTTCGTTTCTTTTTCAGCTCGGGTGATTTCCGTGAGGTACTCACCTAGGGCATCGAAGCTTGCGGCCCAAAACTGGGCGTAATCGGCAATCCATGCGTTGGCTTCTGCTAACGGTCTAGCGTCGAGAGCCGCCGGACGATACTGCGCGTCGCGACTCCGAACAATAAGTCCAGCAGTTTCGAGCACTCGAAGGTGTTTGGAAACAGCCGCGAAGCTCATCGAAAACGGCTCCGCCAGCTGACCGACGGTCATTTCGTTCGCTGACAACCGCGCCAAAATCGCACGCCGCGTTGGGTCGGCGAGAGCCGCAAATGTGCGACTGAGCTGGTCGGTGGCCATGACATCCCATTATTTATTCAACCGTATGGTTTAGAACTGATTAGTTGAATATAGCAGTTCTCTGATCACTGTCAAGGCCCGCGTTGACCGCCGTTGAGAGAATGACTCTATGAGCACAATGCGTAAGCCGCGCCATCCCGATGTCACATCAGTCGAACTTGTCGGCGGAGTCGAAGTGCTCACGCTCAAACTCCACAGCTATGACCAACGCTGGGCAACTCGCTACCGAGAACACCGGCGGCAGATCATGGATGCTTCCACAATCGGGGAGATCGGGATCCATCACATCGGCTCCACGTCCGTCCCCGGACTGGCAGCGAAGCCGATCATCGACATCGTGGTCACGGTAGACGACATCACCACCGAAGAGGACCACCTAGATGCCCTGTTGGACGCTGGGTATGAACTGCGTGTCCGCGAACCGAGACATCGCCTAGTGCGCACGACAGCACGCGATGTGCACGTGCACGTCTTCGAACACGACGACCCTGCCGTCGACGACTACCTTCTCCTTCGCGATCATCTCCGTTCCGATGCGAAAGACCGCGCCCTCTACGAGAGCACCAAGAGGAACTTGCTCAGCAAGCAGTGGGATGACATGAACGACTATGCCGACGCCAAGACTGACGTCATCCTGGCGATCAAAGCACGAGCCCGGGCGACACGCGGCCACTAATTCCCGCGGCGATCCCGTGGCAGACGCCGTACTTACGCCCCGATTCCTACTCTCGCGAGAACGCCGATGCGCGCTCAATCTGCTCCGGCGTCGGCGTAACACCGGTGTAGCGAACGAACTGCGCCGCGGCCTGGAGTGCGATGACTTCGGCGCCCGTGATGACGAGCTTTCCGGCAGCCCGAGCGGCCCGAATGAGCGGAGTCTCGGCCGGGAACGCCACCACATCGAACACCGTCTGTGCGGCGCGGATGTGATCGGGCGTGAACGCGAGTTCGTCGGCGTCGTCTCCTGCCATCCCGAGCGGGGTGACGTTGACGATCACCGCGTGGCCTGGCTGCGGGTCGACGCTCACGGCGCGGTAGCCATACTTCGTCGCGATCGCGTTGCCCGCTTCGACGTTGCGAGCGAGCACTGTCACATCAGTGAAGCCGGCACCGTGGAAGGCGGCGACGACCGCTTTCGCCATGCCACCCGATCCGCGGACCAGCACCGACACACTCGGGTCAAGCTGGTGGCGTGCGATCAGATCCGCGACAGCTTCATAGTCGGTGTTGGATGCCGTGAGCACGCCGTCATTGTTCACGATCGTGTTCACCGACTCGATCGCCGCGGCCGAATGCTCGACAACATCCACGAGTTCAAGCACTGCCTCTTTGAACGGCATCGAAACGGAACAACCCCGGATGCCCAGGCCGCGAACTCCGGCGATGGCATCCTCAATCTTGCTCGTCGTGAAGGCTTTGTAGACGAAGTTCAGACCCAGCTCTTCGTACAGATAGTTGTGAAAGCGCGTGCCGAGGTTGGAGGGCCGCGCCGCCAGCGAGATGCACAACGTCATGTCTTTGTTCAGGATCGGCATTGACCCATTATGGCCGCGCAGATTGCAGTTGGCGCCGTGCCTTCTCGGTGTCCCGCTCGCCGCCGACCATGGCCACAATCAAGAGCACAAGGGTCCACCGCGCGATGATCGTCAGCAATTCAACAGGCTGGGTCACCGCGACATCTGAAGACCCGAGGTTCAGAAAAACAAGAATTGACCCGTAGGAAAGGAGAACGAGGCTCAGCGCTCCGAAAGAAAGCGCCAATACCCGACGGATCGTCGCCCACCGGCCGAGCCCGAACAAAGCAACGACAACCGCGCCGGCGACTCCGATGACGATCCACACTCTGAGAACTGTCGTCACCTGACTTTCGAATTGCACCTCGTGCGTCATCCAATCTTCAAAGAATGCTCGATTGGATTCAGTAAAGGGGAGCCCAAACATGAGCGGAGTGCGGGCATCCCAGAGCGCACTCGCGTGAAGAAAACCAACGATGGCCGCTGTCGCGACGATGAGCCCGCCCGCGACCGAAGCGAGCAAGAGTTCGGGTCGCATGCGCCGTGACGGAGTCGGTTCGGCCGGGCGAAGTTCTCGCCACGCCACTCTGCAAGCAACAGCAACGAGAGCGATCGCCAGTGGATAGATCAAGCTTCCCGGCGTAAAGGGCCACGGCACGGAAATCCACCAGAATTGCACGCCGTACGCGCCCGAAAAGACAGCAGCGGTGCTCGCCATGACGAGAAGAGCCACGGCAAGACGTATCCGGCGTGTGATGCCTGCAGTACCGAAGGCCAAGATCAGAGCCAGTATCGGTGCGACGATCCCGAAAGCGAGCAGGAGCATCGACGCGGTGAACGTGATGAAGTCATAGGCCGTGTTGCCGGTGAGTCCACCTGCGCTGAAAGTGGATACCTGACTGATCGCCAACACGGCGAAGCTCAAGGAAAGCCCGACTGCAAGCCTTGCTCGGGTGGTTACGGTCCACCCGCGCGACGAGCCTAGATTGGGGAGCGCGCGGCCATGAGCCATGGCGAATGCCATTGAACCCGCCGCGATTTCCGCTGTCCCAATGCCCACTTCAGGCGCATCCCGCAAATCTGCGAGCCATTGCTCCCGGTGCCTAGCGCGCGATTCCGGCGGCAGAAGTGCTGCAGCGACGCGCACGATTAATGTCGAGAAGGCGCTCATGCTGTCACCGCCGAAGTGGCAATAACACTGGGAGCAGCTTTCGGACGTCGGGCCGCAACGAATGCTGCAATCGCCGCACGAGCAGCAACCGCCCCACCATCGGTGAGCTCGTAGTAGCGACGCCGCGGACCTGACCGCGAGTCATCCTCCTCCCAGCGAGAAGCGACCCATCCCAGAGATTCCAGCCGCTCAAGGATCGGGTACACACTCCCTGCGGGGCGACCGCTTTCCTTAATTACTCGCAGCCCCCAGAGAGCGTCGGATGATTCGACGAACGTTTGCAGTACGTCGATGGTGGCGGGGGTAACCCGAGTCAATGGCTGCATGGTTCAAAACTAGCTATATAGAGATAGTCTCTCCCGCCCCAGTGCGAGGGTCAGTAATCACCACACGTTGGGGTTGCTTCAGCCGTCGAAACGTTCGCGGCGAACGCGGTTCCCCTTCGGGCGGAAAGTTTCACCGAGAACCATTGTGAGCGGTTCCAGCCGGCGCTAATGTCGAAGTCCGCAGTCTTTACGCTTACGCACATAGGCAAGGGGGTGAGTCCGATTTTTTCTGTCCCTGTCGATAGTCGGGTGCTCGCTCCACTCGCTGCGAGCCACAAAGGCGGTTCGCTCGATTGACGTGAGCGAAGCATCCGGATGCCCCTGAAAGGCGCCGCTTCATGTTGCACATTCACGATTCGTCCCCGACTCCGGGGAGAACCGCCCGCACTCTCACCCTGAACGATGACATCACTGGCGTTCTCTGGCACGACTCCCCTTCCGCCGAACCCCGCCCCCTCATCCTCATCGCTCACGGAGGTGGACAAAGTTCACAAGCGCCCAACGTGCATGCTCGCGCTGAGCTACTTGCCGCGAGAGGCTATGACTCGGTTGCTCTCGATGCACCAGGCCATGGCAGCCGGCCAAAGTCGCCCGCCGAAGAGACCCTCATCGCCCAGATGCGCTCGGCACATGAGCAGGGTACCGAGGCTGTCGCCGAGGCGGTGGGTGCCCTCAACCGCGAACTAGTGCGACGAGCCGTTCCCGAATGGATGCTGCTGCTCGACGATCTCGAACAGCAAGGCGTCCGCGACAACGACGTCGGCATCGGCTACTGGGGGCTCTCGCTCGGCGCGGCCATCGGGTTCGCGCTGTTAGCAACCGAGTCACGGATCAGCGCAGCCGTCCTCGGACTGGCCGGCGATAGCCTCATCGAGTTCGCCCCCGCAGCCACCGCGCCCGTGCAGTTCGTCATGCAGTGGGATGACGAGCTGGTTGATCGAGACAGCGCCCTGCGGCTCTATTCAGCCATCGGCTCCCCCGACAAATCGCTGCACGCGAACGCCGGGAAACATGCAGATGTTCCGCGGCACGAACACGCCAGCGCGCTAACATTCTTCGACTGCCACCTGAAAGCAACTGCCTGATCTAGCGGAATCGCGGGAACCGTGCCAGATTAAGTGCGTGCGACCTCTCCGATATTCAATCAATGTCTCGCTCGACGGCTGCGTCGATCATGCGGCCGGCACTCCGGACGAGGAATCTCACAACTACTCAGCGCAGATCATCGCGCGTGCCGACGCGATCGTCCTCGGCCGCACCACCTACGAGTTGATGGAGTTTTGGCGCACCGCGAAAGACCTGCCGCCGTGGATGCGTCCGTTTCAGGAATCGATCAACGCGGCTAAGAAGTATCTGGTGTCGAGCACGCGCAAACCGGACGGCTGGAACACCGAAGCGCTCACCGGTGACCCCGTGGACGCAATAAGGAAACTGAAGGAGCAACCGGGCGACGGGCTGTACGTCGGCGGCGTCACTCTGCCCCTCGCTCTGGCCGACGCCGGACTCATCGACGAGTATGAGTTCATCGTGTCCCCGACGCTCGTGGGCCACGGGCCCCGACTATTCGAGGGTCTCGCTGCGCCGCTCAACCTGGAACTCGTCGGCACCACCGAGTTCGCCTCGGGGGTGCGAGCCGAGCGCTACGTTCCTGTCGGCAAGGCGTAGCCGCTCTCGCCAACGCGACAGGGCATCACCGCCGCATCCCGTAGCTAGCTGGTTCGGCGGTAGCGGATGTGGGTGGCCAGCGGCGATTGCAGAACCTCGACGGGTTCGAAGCCAAAAGTGTCAATCCCGTCGAAGAGTCGCTCGCCAGCGCCAAGCAACACCGGAGCAATGTCGAGCGTCAACTCGTCAACGACCCCGGCGAGAAGTGCTTGCCTAGCTGTGGAGGCCCCACCTGCGATATCAATGCCCTTGCCGTCGGCAACCTCACGCGCCTGCGCATAGGCGGCATCGAACCCGTCGGTGACAAAGTAGAAGGTCGTTCCCCCATCCATCTCGATCGGCTCGTGCAGATGATGCGTCAGTACGAAAACTGGGGCGTGGTACGGCGGCTCGGCACCCCACCAGCCGCGCCAGTCTGACTCCCATTCGCCGCGGATCGGCCCGAACATATTGCGGCCCATGACATACGCACCGCGCGGACGCATGAGCCAGTCGGCCGCAATCGCGTCGGCGTCATTCGCGCGCTCATCTCCGATATGCCAACCGTGAAGCTCAAGCCCGCGCTTGCCTAGAGGGTTGTCGCGGCTCTGCTCAGGCCCGGCAACGAACCCGTCGAGCGAGATAGACATGTGGCAGGTGGTTTCCGGCATTTACGACTCCTTCGGCGGATGTTGCTATTGGTTTGCAGTCAGCGGGCGAACGCCATCATGATGATCGCGAAGAGCCACGGGACGCAGCTCACAATGCCTATCGAGCTCAGCACAGCTCCGAGCAGCGATGGCACGGTCCCGGCACTAAAACTCGTCTTCCGAATGGCCTGGCGCGCATAGAGCGCGGTGGCCAGCCCGGCTAGTCCCAGAATTGTCGCGAAAACGGGCAGCGGGAACAGTGCCGCGGTCACGATTCCCAGAAATAGTGCAGCGTACGCGGGCTTCAGCGCACCGGTCGACTTTTCGCTGAGGACCTGCATCGCCTGACTCATGCGTCCGCCTTCGCGTGTCTTGGTTTTGCGCTGGGCCGGGAGCCGATGGGGCTTCATCACCCTGCTCGAATGCTTCCACCGTAACAGTGACCCTCACCGTCGTCGAGCATTCCTTGTCTTCGGAGGGAAAGGGCTAGCCGCCGGGCGCGAACGACCCCGAGTTGGATTGAGGTGTGGTCTTTCCGCGGGGTGGTTCAGCCGAAACTATGGCTGACGCGCCATCGCCATTGTTCGACGCAGCGACAGCCTGCCGCGAAGAGGCACGAAGCATCACGATGCGCTCATCAATCACTCCCGCCATCTTCTGCTGCTCTGAAGAGGGAATATCGTACGTGCTTGCAACCTGGGGCCATGATTCGACGGCCGTCACAATGCGAGCGATACGCTCACGGCTCTCGACTGCGCTCAGGCCGCACGCTGATGCGAGCTCAACCAAACCGGCCCACTCATCAACCGCAGAGGTTGCTCCTGCGATGGAGGTTGCTCGCTCCTCACCGAATGCAGGGTTCGGGTTCACGTCAAAAACCGGGCTCAGCCTCCACCCTCTGACCGTCTCAACAAGCCCATGATTTCGCAGGTGATCGTCGGTGTTGTGGAGAGCAACGTTCAACACTGCGCGGTCGAACAGATCTCGCCGGTCCTTATTGAGGTATGCCGAGTGGTCAGCTAGCGTCTCCGCCAACTCCACATAGTCACCCGACTCTCCATCCTGCGCTTCCAACACTGTCATCGCGCTCACATAACCGACCCTGTTGGTTTCGGCGCGATCGAATCTTTGCACCAAGAGCACATGCCGCTCGCCGACCTTCACAAGTTCACGAGAGGGAACGGGGATGCCGGCACGCTCGGCTAGCTCAAGGGAGAGAGCTTCCCAAGCCATCGCATCCCACTCGTCGTGAGCATGTGGAAACTTCGCAATCGCAAGCGCCCCGTTTGCGAGGCGCACAGAAGCTTTCGGACGCGCACCACCCAGCGACGCAGTCCCTGCTGCTAGAAGTATTTTGTATGCGTCAGTGCCATCATCGTCAGCGCCAACATCGTCACTCGCCCGCAGCAGCGCCGGAAGTTCAACCAGTCTCGGCACGTCAACCCGAGAAGAGAGCATCTCAGAACTACCGATTTTCGAGAATTGTAGAGCGCCCTGCCGCGTCTCATCATTTACGCCGAGCAGGAAGTCGACAGTGTCGAAGGTTCGAGCAGTTCTGCCTTCTTCCGCGGCTAGCTGTCGCTCGCGACGCGTCAGAAGATTACGACCCCACCTGTCGGGTGCGCTGTCTGAAAATGCTCCCGGCATCCGCGGCACATATTGGTTGCCCGAGAACAGTGGAAGTCCCGGATCTATCGCCCGATTTTTTCCATCGGCGAGGTAGCTAGCTTCGTAAGCGAATGTCGTCGTGACACTCTGGCGTTCGCGAGTGAAGTGCGCGACGCCAGCAAGAACCGGCACGCCATCCCGATTCAGATGCACTTCTACGTCAGTCATCGCGCGCGCTTTCGATTCACGAGATTAGCGCGCGCACGACCAAGATCAGTGCGCAGCGGGTCCACACCTTCAACAATGCTCTCGAGGATGCCGAGCGCACGTGCAACCTGAAACGCAGCCTCAAGACGAACCGATCCATCACCGCGTTCCAACTTGCGCAAAGTCACGAGAGAAATGTCGGCGCGTTCGCACACCTGCTGAGCAGTGAGCCCCTGCACCATCCGCCACGAACGCAGGGATTCGCCGAACGTCGCCTGCTGCTTGTCGATGTTGTACGCCACGAGGATCCTCCCTAATGCCATAAGAGTATCATTTAACAACTTTAAAAGCTATCTCTATGGCATTAGGAGCGGGCTGTGCCTCAGATGGACACTGCGCTACGCTCACCTGAGGAGCCAATCGTGAACTTAATTCAAGCAATCGGGCAATACCTAGTGTGACTAGCGATAACGAGATCATCCGGAGGTCGTGGGATAACCCTGCGGTCTTCGCCGAGATGTACGACCGCCATGCGACATCCGTCTATCGGTATGCGGCACGGCGAGCGGGCGTCGACACTGCGGATGACATCATGGCCGAGACTTTCTTGGTCGCTTTTGAGCGGCGCAACCGCTTCGATAGCGCCTTCGCGAGTGCTCTGCCGTGGCTGCTCGGGATCGCAACAGTGCTGATCCGCAAACAGCGGGGGTCGGAAGCGCGGTTCTTGCGCGCGGTCGTCGCCTCGGGGCCTCCGGCGACGGTCATCGAGGATCACGACGATCGCCTCGACGCCGACCTCTCGATTCGGGCTCTGGCAGGGGCAATTCGCAAACTGCCTGCTCGCGACCGGGATGCACTGCTGCTGTATGCGTGGGGCAACCTCGACTATGAGGGCGTCGCACTCGCCTTGAACATTCCCGTCGGGACTGTTCGGTCACGTCTCAATCGCGCGCGGCGAGTGCTGCGCCAATCTGCTGGCATCACGCCGGCACAGGAGGTGGATCGTGGACGAACTTCAACAGCTCCGATCGTTCGGTAAGGATGTCGCGGATCCGTCTGCCGAGGCTCTGAGCCGCGGTCGACGAGGTCTGGTCGAACACATCGGATCACAGCCAGCAATCGCTAAGCCCAGCTCTAAAAAGCGCTTTGCGTTCTTCGGCGGCACCAGCGCTCTCGCCGCTGGCGCACTCGTGGCCACTCTCGTATTCACCGACGTGCTCGGCTTGGCTGGCTGGAGAGGTGGGGCGGATGCTGCTGCCGCATCCGCGCTCAGCGATGCTGCTGCCGCGGCCATCCAGAACTCCGATCCCGTCGTCGGGGCAGGGAAGTACTTGAAGGTCGACACCGAGGCGGTATTCATGGGCCAGGTCCAGAATGCGGATTGGGAGCACTTTGCCTATCTAGGAACCCAAAACTCACAACTGTATATTCCTGCCGACCACACAAACGATTGGGTTCTCGTAACTGAACCGCGATCCGCGATCAAGGTCTTTGGTGAAGGCTTCGAAGAGGAGGCGCAGGAAGCTGCTCGGGCAACCTTCGATAAGGAGGAAATCAGCCGGGCGCCGTACGGCGGTTTCGACAATTCGAAACCACGCGACTGGAGATTGGATGAGCTGCCGCGCGACCCCCAGCGGCTGCTCAACTACATCTATCGGGTCACCGCAGGCCACGGGGTTAGCGCCGACGGACAGGCCTTCGATTTTATTTCCACAACGCTGCGTACTGGAGTGGTTCCAGCCGAGCTTCGTGCCGCGCTTTATCGAGCCGCGGCGGGGATTCCTGGCGTTGAAATCACCGATGAGGCAGCCACACTGAACGGCCGAACCGGAGTCGCCTTCGGCCGCGAAGAGAAGGACGGCTTTCTTCATGAAATCATCATCGATCCCGATACGGGGCTCCTCATCGGTGAGCGCACTGTGAAGCTTATCGACAGCAAGTTAGTTCCGGTGTTTGCGGGAGAAGTTACCGGGTGGACAGCTGTCACCACAACTGTTGTCGATGAGGCCCCAGCGGGCGGCTCACTGTGCGGTAATGGCGGCGAACCACTGAACGGCCTCGGCAGTGGGCAGTGCACTGACCCCAATAGGCCGCGCACCGACTGACCCTTCACCGGAATCCTCGTGTCGAGCACTTGTCATTTTTCTCGCGGCAGCGCACGATGAGAACATGAATTTCACCGGCGTTCTTCCCGAAGACGCGCCTGACCCACGGGCACACCATGCTGCACTGTTGCGCCAGATGCCCATCCCGGTGATGGGGTTCGCCGCTCAGAGCTCGGTAGACGAGACGGATGTCAGCGTCAGTTCTGCGAGCGACAGTGAGGGCTATTCGTCCATGTCCGCCAGCATCTCAGCCACCCTGTGGCGCAATCCTGACGACAAGTCTGACCCCGCAAACCTTGCTGAGCTGGATGACAGCGCTCGCCGTGCGATCGAAGAGGTGCCGCCGCGACCGGCGTGGTTGATCGAGCGGGTCGAAATGATGCGATATCCGTCGCTGTGGGAGGTGGCCCAGACGCATTGGCACCGCGAGGAATCGGAGTGGAGTGCTGTCGAATTCCTCCTCAACCAACACGCCAACTACATCCTCATGAATCAGTTTCGCGAAGAGCTCGGACTCAGCGCGCACGATGGGGAGGCGCCGACACACTTGCCAGAGCGCAGGGCTACGCGACCCATTGACGTCACGATCGACGGAGAAATGATGCCAGGCGTCGAGATTGACACTGACCCTTTTGTGTACGCGGTGGGTGCGAAGCTCGCGAGCGGCGGAACACTCACCGCGGTAGTTGCACGCGAGTATCTCCCGTTCGTCACACTTGAGTTCACCACTCGCAACCAGCAGAAAGGAGAGTCATGAGTAACCACAACAGACTCGCTCATAGCGGGCTTCTTCTCCTGACAATGACGGCAGCGCTGACAGCATGCACGGGTGGTGGCGATGTGACCATCACCAACGAAAGCTCGAGCGATGTAAGCATCACAACAGGAGACGACACATTTATCGTTCCCTCACGTGGCGCAACCGTCGTCCTCGGCGTTGGATGCATCCCGGACGAAGTGCGGGCAGATTTCGAGTCGGGCGCGTTCGTCGGAATCGCGGGCCCGATCTGCTCGGATCAGGAGCTTTTCATCCCCAATAGCGAAACCGAGACGCTCAACGTGAGACCTGTTTCGTAAGGCCAGCATGGGACCCGCGCCATCGGCTCCGTACTGTGTTCACGGTCGCTCACCGATCGCGCCTAGGCTGCTGGCATGACAACCCTGAGTTTCCGCGCCGCCACAACCAACGACATCCCGGCGCTGCTGAAGCTTGTCACTGCGGCCTACCGCGGCGAGTCCAGCCGCACCGGATGGACGAGCGAGGCCGACTTGATCGATGGCGAGCGCATTGACGCGGAAGCCCTTCACTCTGACCTCGCCAGACCACGTTCAACGATCGTGCTCGCGGAGCGTGGCGATCAACTTGTAGCGTGCGCCCACGTCGCCGACGAGAATGAGCACGGCTACTTCGGGATGTTCGCGGTCGACCCCAACCAGCAGTCCGCCGGTCTAGGAAGCCTCGTGCTCACGGAGGCCGAGAACTACGCCGCCCGCGAGTGGGGCGTGACCGTTATGCAGATGACGGTGATCGATGCGCGCGCAGAGCTGATCGCGTTCTACGAGCGACGCGGCTATGCGCGCACCGGCATCACGAAGCCGTTCCCCTACGGCGATGAACGCGTCGGCACACCGAGGCGTGACGACCTCCAGTTCGAAGTTCTTGAGAAGAGGCTCGAACTCGTCGCCTCAGCCTTAGCCGACAAGCCGTGGCGCTAGGCTCTCCCAGTAATTTGCGAGGCCTATAGCGCGGCGACGAATCGTGAACGCGCCGACAGTGCCGACCAGCGCAACAACGGCGAGCGTGGCTGTGGCGATCGGAAGGCTTATAGCCCCAAGCCATCCCGCCAGCGGATAGGTGACCAGGAAGCACGCGTGCGACAGCGCGAACTGGGCGGTATAGACGAGATTGCGGTTGTCAGGATTAGATGCCTCTGCAAGCAACCTCGACGACGGTGTGCTGATGAGGGAAGTTCCCATCCCGAGTATCAGCCAGGTCGCGAGAAGCGCCCACCATCCGGTCGAGGTGGTGACAGCGAAAACCGTGACGACGATCGCAGCCGTCAGACCGCTAACCACAAGCACAGTGCCACTGAGCATCGTGCGCGTCACGCCGATGCGATCGACAAGCCTCGGTACGTTCACCGCCACAATGAGAGAACCAACTCCATACGCGCCGAGAACAATTGCCAACGCGGCATCGTTGAGTTCGAAAATTCCCTTTGCATAAACAACTGAGTTCACGAGAACGATCGCCGTTCCCGCTGCCACAACCACGTTGGTGAACAGCAGGAACCGCAAGCTTGGGGTGCGAAAGAACACCAGCGCGCCGGCCGGAAGCCGCTGCCAGAATGTGCCGGAATCTCCACCTGAAAGATGCGGCGGCAGTGCAGTGGCCAAGACCAGTACCGCAGACCCAGCGAAACCGATTGCCGTTCCGACGAACAAGTGGTTGTAACTGACAACGATCAGGAGTACTGCGGCAATGGTTGGACTCAGCAGGGCCTCGAGATCGTAAGCGAGCCTAGATAGCGACAAAGCTTGCGTGTAGTTGCGTGCCTCTGGCACCACCGCGGGGATCAGCGATTGGAATGCAGGGGTAAAGGTTGCCGATGCAGATTGCAGAACGAATACCAGCACATAGATGTGCCACGCTTCCGTAACGAAGGGCAGCATCAACGCGATTGCGAACCGCACCGCGTCAGCGCCCACCAACACTGCCTTCTTGGGAATCCGGTCAACTAGCGCAGCGACTACAGGCGCGACACCCACGTAGGCGACCATCTTGATCGTGAGAGCCGTACCCAGCACTCGCCCCGCAGCGTCGCCGGCAAGGTCGAAGGCCAGCAGCCCCAATGCGACTGTGAGCAACCCTGTTCCGAGTAGAGCGATCACTTGAGCGCTGAACAGTGCGCGGTACGTCTTATTGCGCAGAACCTCGATCATGCGTGGTGCGCTGGCGATTCATCCACAGTGTGTTCAGCCTGCAGAATAGCCTCGACCACTAGCCGTTTCGCGTGCTCATCGGTGAGGCGGTAAAACACGCGATTGGCGTGCTTGCGCACCAGCACGAGTTTGCCCCAGCGCAACTTTGCCAAATGTTGAGACACGGATGCCGGACTCCGGTCAACGATGTCGGCGAGATGGTTCACCGACAGCTCGTCATCTTGCAGCGCAAGCACAATACGAATCCTTGTGGCATCCGCCAGCAGTCGAAACACCTCGACGGCGATCTCCACGTAGTCGCTATCTGGCTGGATTCTTTCTATCTTCGTATCCGCATGCATGCTTAGATACTAGCTCCCGGGACCTCTACCTTTAGTGATTCGAACGCGTTCGAACCGTCACCACCTGAGCCACAACAATGGCGGCTGCTA
Organism: Rhodoglobus sp.; assembly: GCF_053580035.1. Taxonomy (NCBI): domain Bacteria; kingdom Bacillati; phylum Actinomycetota; class Actinomycetes; order Micrococcales; family Microbacteriaceae; genus Rhodoglobus; species Rhodoglobus sp. The sequence continues at coordinate 1,434,122 of NZ_JBMDVL010000001.1, forward strand.
CCGCGACGGCCACGATCACGGTGAAGAGATCGCTCTGCACCTTGAGAACAGCGAACGGAATCAGGATCGCAAGGTCGAGCACAATCGTCAGCACCGGCAGCCAAATCCGAGCTTCAATCTTCGCCCGCAGCCGGCGGATGACCCCCCACTGCACCGCCATATCCATCGTCAGATAGAGGAAGACGCCCATCGACGCGATCTGGCTGAGATCGAGAAAGACGGTGACGAGAATGGCCAGCCCCGCGGTGATGATCATGGGCTGATGAGGAACCGACTTTGGCAACGACGGAGCCTGCTTCATCTCTTGCAGCATCGCGTAAAGCCGCGACACCGAGTACAGACTCGCCAGCAGCCCAGACAGCGTCGCGACCACGGCGATCGCAACGGTAATACCGACACCCCACGCGCCGAAGAACGGTTCCGCCGCTTGCGCCAAAGCGTAGTTGCGAGCATCCACCGCTCCGCTCGCACCGATGCTCGAACTCACAGACACCGTGATCAACAGGTACAGGAAGGTGCAGATCGCCAGAGAGATGAGGATGGAGCGAGCGATGTTTCGCTTCGGGTCACGGATGTCGTCACCCTGATTAGTGATCGTCGTGAAGCCCTTATAGGCGAGAACGCACAACGTTGTTCCGGCCAGAACCCCAACGATGCTGATCGAGTCCCCCGACGACTTCGACAAGAATCCGTCACCGCCAACCGCGACACCGATAAGGCCGGCAATAGCGAGCACGGCGATCCCGATGATCTTGGCGATTGCCGTAATCGTTGCCGAGCGTTCGACGAGGGTATTGCCGACGAAGTTCACAATCGCAGCTGTGGCGATGGCGGCAACGCCCAGGATGGGAACCAGAATCACAGAATCCTGCAAGCCGAAGGGGCGAAGCAGGTAGGTGCCGAACGTGCGCGCCAACAGGCTCTCAGCCACCACCATCGAGACGTACATGAATAGCGAGAATGAACCGGCGACCACTCCTGGGCCATAGGCATCCTTCAACAGCATCGCGATTCCGCCCGAGGAGGGATTCACGCTCGAATAGCGCACGTACGAATACGAGCTAATAGCGGCCACTATCGCGCCAAGCAAGAACGCGAGCGGGAAGAAGTCTCCGGCGAATTCTGCGACCTGGCCAACGAGAGCGAAGATTCCCGCGCCGATCATCACCCCCGTGCCCAACGACACTGAGCCCATGAGCGAGATTTTATTTGTGCGAGTGGCCATACGAATACCTTTCCGTTCCAGAGCCAATTGAGCAATACGCGAGGGCAATGGCCCGCCGCCCGAGAACGGCGGACCCCACGTCGCTACAGCGAACTAATGATGCTCCGCATGAGCGAAATTTCAACGGTCTGCGCAGCCATGATCTTCTGGGCAAGAGCAAGGACATCAGCGTTTTCTCCCGAATCGATTTCCAACTCGGCCATGTCGATAGCGCCCTCGTGATGCACAATCATCTGCTCGAGGAACAAGCGCGACGCATCGTTTCCGTCTGCTGCTTCGAGGTCGGCCATGTCGGAGTCACTCATCATCCCATCGCCGTGACCCATACCGTCCATACCGTCTGTCACCCCGACACCCCAGCCTTCTAGCCACGAGGTCATGAGCTCGATTTCAGGGCCTTGAGCTGCCTTGATCTCTTGGGCGAGCGTGACTACACGCTCGTCAATGCCCTCCTTCACCAACACCATGTCAGCCATCTCAACGGCCTGCTCATGGTGGGGAATCATCATGACCGTAAACATGACATCTGCGCTGTTCGCATCAGCGATCGTGGCTGAGTCCGTGGGCGATGAGTCAGGGCTTTGACCAGATTGGGTCATAGCGTTTGCGCACCCCGAGAGCGCGAGCAGCGCAGTCAGGGCAATTGCGGCCGTAGCCGCGGAACGAATTTTCATCTCTCAAGTTCTCCAAATTAGTCACTGATAGGCGCGCGACCAGAACGGTCCCGCGTAAGGCGCGTCGAACTAAATCGACAGTGCGCCTCCTAGGTGCGACTGATGCAGAGACTGTCGAGATCAGGGCGCGGCGGTGCCGTGCGGGCCCGCCAGGTGAAGCGCGCAGCAGGAATCAACCTCTGCTCAACGTATTGGCCCCACCCCGGCACCAGCCTGGGCGCTGCGAAGAGAAGCGAGACAGTGAGAAGCGCAAGCACACACCACATGAGAACCATTGATGCGTCGTCGCCACATCCCGAGCAGTCGACTGCAGTCAGCGTTGAGGTAATCAACGTAGCTTCCTCGACGGTGGCGCTCCCCATCGACATAGTGGCCGCCATCGCCGACTCAGAATGAGAGGAGGGCGACACAAGTGAGTGCATCGCCACAATGCCCGTGATGAGTGCCAGCGCGAGGCAGGCCATCGCGACGAACCGCCACGTCTCCCCCAGAAGGCGGGAGAAAGAAGCGCCCACGTGCTGTGCGGGCGCAGCGTCAACGCGACGATGTGCTCGTTTTGCGGCGATGGGGGTCATAGCTCTCACTGTTCTACAAGCGAAAATCTCCGGTTGCTCTGCACAGATTCTGGATCATTCCCCTGTGCAATCACCGTGACTCTGTGCCCCAGGAATAGCTACTCCCGGTTCGAAGCCCAGCTTTCAGACTCCGCCGGCGCGAAGTGCACCCAGAGAGTTCTCGCAAGACGGCGCAGTTGCGGGTAAAGGGTGCGCCACTGCTGCTTAGTCGGCGATCCCAGTTCAATTCCCACTGCCCGCACCGCTCCATCCTCGGCAAAGATCGTCACGCCGGCGAAATCGCCGAGCGCCAACTCAGTGGTGTCTTGGGTGATCCACTCTGCAGGGTCAGTGATCGTGCCACCACCACCGAGGGACTCGTCCATCGCGAGCAGAGCTTTGTGCAGTTTCGCTGCGTTGAACTTCTTTCCTGCGGCCAGGTTGTCGGGGTCGTACCGGCGCGGGGCGAGCATGAACTCTGACTCTTCGAGCTCCGCGTAGTCCTTGGGTGACTTCTTCGGCTTCTCCGGCTTTCCCGGCTTGCCGCCAAGCTTGGGCTCGAAGAACACCGGAGGGCGCGGAACATCGTCAAAGTCGCTCAGTGGCCGTGACGCCATCGGTGCAAGAATCGACTCACCGCCAGAATCACCATCCGCCAACTCCGCCCAATTCGTGAACGAGTTCGCGAACCAACCCGAGATCTTCTCCGGTGGAAGTATCCCGCGGAAGACCTTCCCCAGCGAGAACCACAAATCGACGTCAGAGAGCTGCGGTGTGGCCTCAAACGGAAATTTCGACCGATAGATGAGCTTCTGAAAGTTCTCGTGAGTCGCGTCCCCCTCCATCTGAATACCGAGATGAGTAGTGGGATCTAAACGGCGGAGGACCTCGAGCATGTAAATCGGCGCGGCCTGCGCAACAGAGAACCTTCGCCGGTTGGCGACTTCAGGAGACTCGCCAAACATGATGTCTTGGTCTGTGAGCTGGTCTCGAGGAATCATCTTCACTGCGCGTGAATCAATGAACCTAATCGACCATTCCCACAGCGTATGCACACTCGCCACGGACCCATCCATTTCACCGATAGGCCCCCGGCTTGCCGCCATCCAATGAGCCAGTTCAGTGAGCCTGAGTTCTCGGGTGGCTTCCGTGTGCGCGAGATATAACTCTGCTTGTTCTCTGCTCAGGTCTCTAGGCGTGAAACTCATCGCGCTTGCAGCCAACCGTTGATGCTGACCACGTGCATCCCCTCACCGAATTTAAGAATTGAGTTTCACCCAAGTATACGAATCGACTGAGCAGGCGAGCCGCACTTTATCGCCCTCGCCTCACCCCACTTCGAGCGTCAGCCCCGCGCCGCCAATCACCATCGCTTCGTCAAGCTCGAGCGCATACGCGTCGAGATCGTCGTAGTGGTCGGTCATGGCGCGGGCCTTCCTGAGCGATGAAACAGTGCTTCTGATAAACGAATGCCGCCCTCACAAGCGTAAGGGCGGCATCCGACTAGCGGCTATTCAGTTCGACTAGTTGCCACCCTCAAGAAGGGTGACGTCGATCGGGGCGAAGTCTCCGCCGGTGGTATCGACACCGTCGGCCTCGAGTTCTTCGAGCGCCTTGAGGATCCAGTCGTTTGTCCAAGCGGATTCCGGTGGCGCTGTAGTGATGGGGCTTGCGCCCGTCTCGTTGACGGCACTGATTGCGCCCTCAACGGTGCGGTCCCACGAGGCTTCATCGATGACACCGATTCCATTGGCGGCCGGCCAGATCAGCTTGTTGGTTTCGTTGACCATCCACAGTTCGTGGCTTGGCCCCCAACCGGAACCGGCAGCAACAGTGCCTTCTGCAGCAGCTTCAGGGTTCTCCGCGGCGTAGATCCAGCCCTTAACAACAGCCTTCAAGAACTTGACTGTCGTGTCTTGGTAGTCCTCGTCACTGTCGAGACGTTCGGTGTCAGCCCAGATTGCATCCTGGAGCATCGCACCAACGGTGTCTTCGTAGCTGATGACGTTGAAGTCAGAGGGCTGGTACAGCTCTCCCGTGTCAGGGTCGGTTGACTCAAGCAGCTGCGCGTACTCGTTGTACGTCATCGCCTGAGCTGCATCGATGTCACCCTGCAGGAACGCGTTCATGTTGAAGTCCTGCGTGATGATCTGCACGGTCGAGGAGTCGAGGCCCTCAGCAGCCATGGCCGCGAAGATTTCCCACTCGTTTCCGAAGCCCCACGAACCGATCTTCTTGCCCTCGAAGTCGGCGACCGAGTCGATACCCGAGTCAGCCCACGACACCTGGAGGGTGCCTGACTTCTGGAAAATTTGGGCGATGTTAGTGAGGTTGGCACCCTGCTCGATCGAGCCAAGCACCTTAGGAACCCACGCGATGGCGTAGTCAACGTCGCCATTGGCGAGAGCATCCTGCGGCACAATGTCACCGCCAGAGGGGATGATTTCGACATCGAGGCCCTCTTCTTCGAAGAAGCCCTGATCGGCTGCCGCGAAGTAGCCGGCGAACTGGCCCTGCGGGAGCCACTGAAGTTGGAGCTTCACTTCGGTGAGGCCGTCAGCGGAACCGCTGTCTCCCCCATCGCTCGGTGAGCATGCTGTGAGAAGGAACGCTGCCGTAACGGCAAACGCTCCGGCCGCGAGTGCGCGGCGTTTGGTGAACTTCATGTCAGACCTTCCAGATTCACGGTGCAAGTGGATACTGCTGGTAGAGCTGGTGGTGCGAACTTCTCCTTTCTCGTTCTCTGCTGTTAGCGGGAGCCCCCGGTCGGTACACGACGCAACACAAGTCTTTCAAGCGCGAGCGTCGCAAGATAGAAAAGCAAACCCAAAGCAATGGATGCCCCAACATAGGCCCACGCGCGGGAGTAGGCGCTCGAGGCAGCCGAGGTAGCAATCAGACTGCCGAGCCCACCGCGCGGCCCACCGAAGTACTCGGCGACGAGCGCCGAAATCACGGCAAGCGATGAGGCGATGCGGATGCCCGTCAGAATGAACGGTCGTGCGGTTGGCAGGGTGAGCGACTTCAGCATTTGGCCAGAATTCGCGGCATACGCCTTCATCAGGTCACGGTGCACTGGCTTAGTTTGCCGGAACCCGCGCAACGTATTGATGAAGATCGGAACAAACGACGCGATCGCCGCGATCGCCTGACGACCAAACTGGCTGTCCGCCCCGAACATCGAGTTGAGCACAGGAGCGAGAGCAACGATGGGAACTACAGCGAGCGCCGCGACAATCGGTGCACTCATCTGGTCGGCAATGCGCCAGCGCGCAGAGATTGCCGCAAACACGATGCCAAACAGCGAACCGACCAGCAATCCGATCAAACTATTGCTGCCTGTGAGCGCCGTTGCAGAAACGACGGAGGGCCAGAATTCGACAAGCTCGGCCACGATAGACGTGGGGCTCGGCAGCAGGTAGTCGTCGACCCCACCCACGGTAACGAGCAATTGCCAAATACCGAGAACGATCAGCCCGAACGAGATCGGCGCCACTATACGCAGCGTGGATTCTGTTCTGGGGCTCCACCCCTTGCTTCGGCGCGCCCCGGTTCCGGAACGGCCATTGACGATTGCATTTGCTGATGTGGCTGTCATCGGGTGTCCACTCCCCGCGCCTGGCGCGGTTCGTCCCCGGGAGAATCCGAGGCGCCACCGTGCAGTGCTTCGCGCACCTCTGTCACCATTTCGAAGAACGATGACTCTTCACGAAGATCATCCGAGCGCTCTTGTCGACCATCAATAGCATTCAGTTGCATGGGCACGATCTGGCTAATACGTCCGGGCCGCGGCGACATCACGACAACGCGGTCAGAAAGGAACACCGCCTCCGGAATCGAGTGCGTCACGAAGACAACAGCTGCCCCGGTATCGGCGGCAATGCGCACGAGATCGGTTTGCATCTTTTCGCGCGTCATCTCATCGAGGGCACCGAACGGCTCATCCATCAGCAGCAGTCGTGGCTGCTCAGCCAACGAGCGCGCTATCGCCACCCGCTGCTGCATGCCGCCTGAGAGCTGGTCAGGAAAACGATCAGCGAACTCGGTGAGCCCGACCATGTCGAGAAGGTCGGCAACCCGAGTGCGACGATCAGCGGATGCCACGCCGTGCAGTTCGAGCGGAAGCGCAACGTTCGCCGCCACCGTTCGCCACGGCAGCAGCCCCGCCTGTTGGAACGCGATGCCGTAGTCCTGGTCAAGGCGCGCCTGCGTTGTTGTCTTACCGAACACCATCAGCTCACCCGAGGTCGGATCGTCAAGATCAGCAATGAGTCTCATGAGCGTTGACTTGCCACAACCCGAAGGGCCGATCAGCGAGACGAACTCGCCAGCCGAAACAGTGAGATCGATTGCTTCGAGAGCGTGAACCACCCCGGTTGCTGTCTGGAACTGCTTGTTGACGCCGCGTACCGAAACTGCCACGGCATCCGTCTCGCCTGCAGCAGGTAGCGCATCAGTAGTCGCTGCGCTGTTTAGGATCTGGTCGCTCACGCGGCCTCCTCTGTTCGTCGGTAGTCCTTGAGAATCACGCTGAGCAGAGCGACCGAGCCGGCCGCAACAAGACCAAGCACGATTGCGCCGAATATTGGTCCCCACGCTTTCGCCGGGTCGCCGGAGGCTTGCCCGGCGAATTGGATGAGCAGCCGGCCGATACCACCCTGAAGCCCCGTTGATACTTCGGCGACCACCGCGCCGATGACCGCGTTCGCAGCCCCGAGTCGGAGTGCAGGCAAGAGAAAGGGCACTGCTGCCGGAAAACGCAACTGCTTGAGCGTTGACCAATACCCCGAGGCATAGGTTTCGAAAAGTTCTAGATGGATGCGGTCAGGAGACTGCAACCCCTTAAGCGCGCCGACCGTGATCGGAAAGAACGCAAGGTAGCTCGCAATCAGGGCGACCGACATCCAGTCTTGCCACTCGAAGCTGCCAATCTCCACGCGCGAACCCCAACTTTTGACGACCGGAGCGAACGCGATGAGGGGAACGGTTTGGCTGATCACGATCCACGGCAACAGCCCGAATTCGGCCAGCCGCCAGCGCTGCATGAGTAGAGCAAAACCGACGCCAACGACGACCCCGACTGCCCACCCTGCCGCGGCAATGCCGAGCGTCGTGAGCGCGGCAAGCGCAACCACTGCCCACAGCGGCAATGCACCGTCGGCTCGCGTCACGGGCTCGGCAAGTCGCACCATCATGTCCCACAGGTGCGGCATCGCGAGGTCGGTGGTTCGCGGGAGAACACGAAGCTCGCCGATTGATAGACCATCGGCTGGCCCGAAGAACTTGTATCCCTCCCACACGAGAGCGATCAGCAGCGCTCCAGCCAAACCCCACATAAAACCGCCGACAAGGCGAGGGCGCGCTGTCATCAGCTCAGGCCTTCGCAGCGACGTGATCAGCGAAGGCGGGAATCACCGTCTCGCCGTAGACCCGCAGTGTCTCTTCCTTGTTGTCGTGTTGCAGATACCCAGCGAATTGATCGACACCGAGTGCTCGCAGTTTCTCGAGCTTCTCGATGTGCTGTTCGGCGGTGCCCATCACGCAGAAGCGGTCAACGATCTCATCGGGCACGAAGGCGGCATGGGTGTTGCCCGCCCGCCCGTGCTCGTTATAGTCGTAGCCTTCGCGTTCCTTGATGTAGTCGGTGAGGGCCTTGGGCACGTCACCATCCGCACCGTACTTCTTGACGATGTCGGCAACGTGGTTGCCGACCATGCCACCGAACCAGCGACACTGGTCGCGCATGTGTTCCCAGTCATCGCCGATGTACATGGGGGCGGCGACACAGAACTTGATCGACATGGGGTCACGCCCGACAGCCTCAGCAGCGTCGCGCACCTTCTTGATCATCCATTCGGCAATATCGACGTCGGCTAGTTGCAGGATGAACCCGTCCCCGACTTCACCGGTGAGTTTGAGCGCGAGCGGGCCATAGGCGGCAACCCATACTTCAAGTTCGGAGCCTTTGCTCCACGGAAACTGCAGCTGGGCCCCGCCATATTCAACGGAGCGCGAGTTCGCGAGTTCGCGGATGACATGAATCGATTCCCGCAGATCCTTCAGCGTTGTCGGCTTCCCGTTGGTCACGCGCACCGCCGAGTCGCCGCGGCCGATCCCACAGATCGTGCGGTTGCCGTACATCTCGTTGAGGGTCGCGTAAGTGGATGCCGTAACAGTCCAGTCGCGAGTCGCCGGGTTCGTCACCATCGGCCCGATCTTGATCTTGCGAGTTTCGGCCAAAATCTGGCTATAGATCACGTAGGGCTCTTGCCACAGAATGTGCGAGTCGAACGTCCAGACGTGACTGAAGCCGTGTGCTTCAGCCAGCTTGGCAAGTTGCACCGTTCGCGATGCTGGCGGGTTGGTCTGTAGTACTGCTCCGAAGTCCATGGGGCTCCTCATTCGTGGTGGGAAAGATAGGTCGGATGCCGCGAAGAACGCTCTAGGTCAGGTACTGAGTGAGACCACGCTTCATGAAACGCCCATCACCCTTCGTTCCTAGGTACTGATCGCCATCGACGATGACCTTGCCGCGAGAGATGACGGTGTCCACGTGACCATCGACCTCGAAGCCTTCCCAGGCCGCGTGGTCCATGTTCATGTGGTGCTTCTTGCCCGTGGGGTTACCGTTTTCATCGACCGGCATGCCGATCGAGGTGTGGCCACGAGGGTCATAGACGACGATGTCGGCGTCAGCTCCTGGCTGGATGACGCCCTTGCGTCCGTAAACACCAAACATGCGAGCGGGGGTGGTGCTCGTCAGTTCGACCCAGCGTTCGAGGGTGATTTCTCCCGTGACAACCCCCTGATACATGAGGTCCATGCGGTGTTCGACAGTGCCGATTCCGTTCGGGATCTTGCGGAAATCCGCAAGGCCCAACTCTTTCTGATCTTTCATGCAGAACGGGCAGTGATCGGTAGAGACCATTTGCACATCGTTCGTACGCAGCGACTGCCACATGGCATCCTGATGTCCCTCTTCGCGCGAGCGAAGCGGAGTTGAGCACACCCACTTGGCGCCCTCGAAGTGACCGTACTGCTCGCTCTGAGCACCGAGTTGTTCTTCGAGACTCAAGTAGAGGTACTGGGGGCAGGTTTCCGCGAACACGTTCTGGCCGCGGTCACGAGCGCCGGCGATCTGCTCGACCGCTTGCTTCGCACTCACGTGCACAATATAGAGCGGGGCACCGGTGAGCTTCGCGAGCATGATTGCCCGGTGAGTAGCTTCCTCTTCCATCTCCCAGGCGCGAGCAACACCGTGATAGTACGGGTCAGTCTTGCCCTGCGCCACGAGCTGCTCGGCGAGAACATCGATGACGGGACCATTCTCGGCGTGCATCATCGTCATCATGCCGGTGTCGCGTGACACTTGCATCGCCTTCAGAATTTGCGCGTCATCCGAGTAGAAAACTCCCGGATAGGCCATGAACATTTTGAAGCTTGTGATGCCCTCATCTGGCAGCTTTGCCATCGCTTTGAGTGACTCCGGCGTCACGTCTCCGACGATCTGGTGAAAGCCATAGTCGATGGCGCAATTGCCCGCCGCCTTCTGGTGCCACTCGGCGAGAGCATCCTGAATGTGAGTTCCATAGGTCTGCACCGCAAAGTCGATGATCGAAGTAGTGCCACCCCACGCTGCAGCGCGAGTGCCCGTCTCAAACGTGTCGATCGCCGCAGTGCCGCCGAACGGCAGCTCCATATGAGTGTGGGCATCGATGCCGCCAGGAATGACGTACTTTCCCGTGGCATCAATAACGTGATCGACGGATGCCGCAATGTCGGTTCCAAAAAGCGTGCTGCCCGGTGACAGCACGGCCTTGATTACTTCGCCGTCGATAAGGACGTCTGCTGGGGCTCGGCCCGTTGAGCTGACGACTGTTCCGCCAGAAATGAGAGTGGTGGCCATGATTCGCTCCTCTGCTTGTCTTGTGCCTACTGTTCCCCGGGCGCTAAGACAGCCCGGGGGCTGACGTTATGGCTTCGGGATCGAGGTGTACGACTCCGGACGACGGTCACGGTAGAACTGCCAGTCGTCACGCATCTGGCGAACAAGGTCCATGTCGAGATCGCGAATCATGATCTCCTCGTCAGTGCCCGAACCGCGTTCACCCACGAAGTTGCCGCGCGGGTCGATAACTTGGCTGGTTCCATAGAAGTCGACCGCGAGGTCACCGTATTCGTTGTCTTCGCGACCAACACGGTTCGGCTGCAGCACGAAGTAGCCGTTCGCTACAGCAGCCGCGGGGCCTTCGACCTCCCACAGGCGGTTGGAGAGACCAGGCTTGGTGGCGTTTGGGTTGAACACAATTTCGGCACCGTTGAGGCCGAGCTCGCGCCATCCCTCAGGGAAGTGGCGGTCGTAACAGATGTACAGCCCGATTGGGCCTACGGCAGTGTTGAAAACGGGGTACCCCATGTTGCCTGGACGGAAGTAGAACTTCTCCCAGAACCGGTCGAGGTGAGGAATGTGGTGCTTACGATACGAACCGAGGTTGGTGCCATCGGAATCAACAACGACAGCGGTGTTGTAATACACGCCGGTCATCGCCTCTTCATAGATCGGCAGGATCATGACCATATCTAGCTCTTTAGCCAAGGCCTGAAAACGCTGCACTATGGGGCCATCAGCAGGCTCAGCGTAGGCGTAATACTTCTTGTCTTCAGTTATTCCGAAATACGGGCCGTAAAACAACTCTTGGAAGCAAATTACTTGAGCGCCCTGCTCTTTTGCATCACGAGCGAACTGCTCATGCTTCTGAATCATCGACTCCTTGTCGCCTGTCCAGGTTGTCTGAGTGATTGCTGCGCGGACCGTCGTCATGGTGCCTCCTGCGTTGTTCGGCATCGTTGCCTTGAGCTATTTGCCGAGAAATGATTTACGCACGGGCTACTGCACCCGCACTCTCATTCTGCAGCTTCATCGTTTCAATCGTGTGTTGCATATATGACGTTGTGGTTACTCATCATGTCCCTGTCGGCGCAAAGAGGCAATGCTCATTTGTGCTGATGAGACCACGTTGAACGCCCGTACCACGCATTCCGGATTCAGAAAACCAGAACGACTATGATGAACGCGCCGTGGCCCATACAGTGCGCGCTCGAGGCTTGCGGACACGAATTGGTTGCTGCGGAGACGCAAACACAGTCGACACTTCAGTGGCAAACATCACCGAGTCTGGCGCACGATCCGCAAGCCCCTCGAAGCCAGCAACCGCAAGCAAACCATCGTCGAGATGCACGAGCTCTGCCGGCTGTAACGGCCACCGTTCGTGGTGATTGCGACAGTAGATGGTTGCTCCGCGGTGGGTTTCGTGAAAACCCCAGCGCGCTGTCAAGAACGTCGCAACCGGGTCAGCGGCGAGCGCAACACTCGCCGCCGGATCGTCAATCGGGCGCACGATGATGTGGGATGCGGCATCCGGTTGGCCGTAGCGTTTCGTTGTGTAGGCAACTTTTCCGTCGCGCTGCCCGATCTGCATCGATGCCCACCGGTAGGGCAATCCAAAAGCGGCCTGCGCTGTGAGCACCGGGATGAGATGGGATGCTTCGAGCGAAAGGAAGACCACTCCGCGGCGGCCCTGTTCGTCAATCGAATAGAGCCGAACGTTGACTTCGGGAAAGTCACCGAGCCACGGAATGCGGGGCCCGCCAAAGAACGAACTGCGAGACATCTGAAACGCGATGAGTCCCACCCACGTGCTGCCGTTCATGGTGTCTGGACGGCATCCGGCCGGCATGAAGCGCTCGACGGTGCTGGGATCAACCCGCCAGTGTAAAAATGTGACTTCACTCCAGCGTTGACGCAGAATCGCAGCGCTGCCGAGCGGAGGGGCTTCTGAGGAGATCATCGCTACACGGTCATCGGGATGACATCAGCGCGGAAGTTGATTGTCGCGTCGCGTGAATGGCCGCCACAGCACGACTTGGTCAGTGCGTTCGCCTCTGGTTCCTGCCTTGAGGGAGATCACTTCTCCGGCAGCACCGGCAGCGAACACTCGCCGCCCGGGTTTCGCCAGGAGTTCATCTGCGAGTGCGGCTTCAAGTTCGTGCACTCGGGAGGTGAGCTCACTTACGCGGTTTTCGAGATCGAGGATGCGTTTGATTCCCTCAAGGTTGAGTCCTTCGGCACTGAGGGCGCCGATCTCACGCAACTGCATCACGTCGCGCAGGGAATAACGCCGCGAACGACCGCTGGTTCTCGTTGGTGAGACGAGCCCCAGACGGTCGTACTGTCGCAGCGTTTGCGGATGCATGCCAGCCAGTTCTGCCGCAACAGCGATCGCAAAAGCTGGCGTGGACTCATCCATTGTCATTACCTCCTGGCTTTAGCCATCAGGTCATCCCGCGGGTTTTCTGCGGGCATTGCTTGGGTAAATGCTTCGAGGTGCGCATGTGCCGCTTCCGAGATGTGGCTCGGAACCGCCACTTGCACTTCGGCAAGCAAATCTCCGGTCGCTTTTGTCGTCGTGACACCGCGACCTTTTACTCGCAATACTCGTCCGCTCGGGGTTCCCGCCGCAACCTTCAACTTGACCGGTGTACCGCTCAAAGTGGGAACCTCGATGGTGGCGCCGAGCACCGCTTCCGCGAACGTCACAGGAACAACGACCCGAAGATTGTTGCCTTCACGTTCGAATACCGGATGCTTGCGAACCGTCACAGTGAGAACCAGATCGCCTGACTCCCCACCATTGATGCTCTGCTCGCCTTTGCCTTTGAGGCGGATCTTCTGCCCGTCACTGACCCCCGCAGGAATCTTGACGTTCATCGGACGACCGCCAGCAGGCTGCAATTTAATCGTTTCGCCATTAATGGCCGTAACGAAATCGAGCGTTGTGTTTGCCGCTAGGTCGCGACCCTTTGCTGGGCCGCCACGGAATCCCGCACCGCCACCAGGGCCGCCTTGAGCACCAAACATGCCACCCAAAAGATCTTCGAAGCTGGCACCAGACTGGCCACCGCCGTAGCGTTGACCGCCCGCGCCACCCGCACCGAACATGCCACCAAAGACATCCTCGAAGCCGCCGGACTGGCCACCCGCTTGAAAGCGAGCGCCAGAGCCCATAGCGCGAACCTGATCATATTCTTGGCGCTGTTCAGGATCGGAGAGCACCGAATGTGCTTCGCTGATCTCCTTGAAGCGAGACTCCGCTTTCGGATCTCCCGGATTTGAATCCGGATGAAACTGGCGCGCGAGTTTGCGATAGGTTTTTTTGAGGTCGGCCGCTGAGACATCTTTCGATACCCCGAGCACCTTGTAGAAGTCCTTGTCGAACCAATCTTGGCTAGCCACTACACGCCACCCCCGACCTATTCAGTAGGACCGGAGACAGCAACCCTCGCGGCACGAACAACGCGCTCACCAAGAATGTAGCCCGGCTCAACCACGTCAGCAATCGTGTTTTCGGTTGCCTCCGGGTCGTTCAAGTGAACTACAGCCTCATGGAAAGCGGGGTCAAAAAGTTCACCCTTCTCGCCAATCTTGCGAAGACCGAACCGCTCGAAACTGGAGTGAAGCTTCTGCGAAACCAACGCCAACGGGCTGCCATCGATAATGTCTCCGTGCTTATCTGCACGATCGAGATCGTCCAGGGCAGGAAGCATTGAACGGATGACGTCAGCGATAACCGATTCGCGGTTCGCTGCCCGGTCGCGCTCAACGCGCGTGCGGAAGTTCACCAGCTCAGCCTGTGCGCGCAACATCTGATCGCGCATGTCAGAAACCAGATCGCGGCTAGCGTCATCGAGCAGGCGCTGATCTTCAGCACTCAATTGCGACTCGGCACCTGCTGCCGGCTCGTCGTCTGCTTCAGCGTCAATCGACGCGTCAACGGTCTCGACGGGCTCGTCAGCAGCATCCGCTTCATCAGCGGACTGCCCCCCGGCCGCTGCAGAAGAATCTGCAGCAGCCGAGTCAGCCGCACGAATGTCACCGGTTTCCGGATCAACGCGACGTTTATCGCGAATCACCGGCTCCTGGTTCTCGTCGTGGTCTTTGTTCTTGTCAGACATCTACTTCTTGTCCGCGTCAGCTTCGTCGTCGTCAACCACTTCAGCGTCAACGATGTCCTCGTCAGAGTTCTCGTCAGCGGGAGCCTCTTCGCCTTCTGCAGCCTCAGGGTTTTCTTCCTGGTGCTTGTAGATTGCTTCGCCAAGCTTCTGCTGGCTTTCGGTCAGCTTGTCGAAGGCGGTCTTTACGGCCGCTTCGTCATCGCTTGCCAGTGCCGAGTTGAGCGCATCGACGTCGGCCTGAACCTCAGTCTTGACGTCTTCTGGCAGCTTCTCAGCGTTGTCGGTGATGAGCTTTCCGGTGGAGTACGCGAGCTGCTCAGCGTTGTTGCGAACTTCAGCTGCCTCACGGCGAGCCTTGTCTTCTGCAGCGTGCTCTTCGCCCTCGCGAACCATGCGCTCGATGTCTTCCTTCGAGAGGCTTGAGCCACCCGTGATCGTCATCGACTGCTCCTTGCCAGTGCCCTTGTCCTTGGCGGACACGTGCACGATGCCGTTAGCGTCGATGTCGAACGTGACCTCAACCTGGGGGATGCCACGAGGCGCCGGTGCAATGCCGGTGAGCTCGAACGTTCCGAGGTTCTTGTTGTCGCGAGTGAACTCGCGCTCACCCTGGAAGACCTGAATCGATACGGAAGGCTGGTTGTCATCCGCCGTGGTGAAGGTTTCGCTTCGTTTGGTCGGGATGGCAGTGTTGCGGTCGATGAGCTTGGTCATCATTCCGCCCTTGGTTTCGATACCGAGGCTCAGCGGAGTGACGTCGATGAGCAGAACGTCCTTGCGCTCGCCCTTCAGAACGCCAGCCTGGAGTGCAGCACCGACGGCTACGACCTCGTCAGGGTTGACACCCTTGTTTGGCTCCTTGCCACCGGTGAGCTTCTTGACGAGCTCAACAACGGCGGGCATGCGAGTCGATCCACCAACGAGCACTACGTGCGCTACGTCAGCGAGCTTGACGCCCGCTTCTTTGATGACGTCGTTGAATGGCTTCTGCACGCGCTCGAGGAGGTCTGCGGTCAGTTCTTCGAACTTGGCGCGAGAGAGGGTCTCGTCGAGGTTGGCTGGGCCGTTCTCAGTGAGCGAGAGGTACGGAAGCTGAATGCTTGCCGACATCTGCGAGGAGAGTTCCTTCTTGGCCTGCTCGGCAGCTTCCTTGAGGCGCTGCTTCGCGATCTTGTCGCCAGAAACATCGACACCGGTCGAGTCCTTGAAGCGCTGGATCAGGTAGTCAACGACGCGGGCATCCCAGTCGTCTCCACCAAGGCGGTTGTCGCCAGAAGTGGACTTAACCTGAATGGTCGAGAAGTCGTCGTCCTTGCCCACTTCGAGAAGCGAGACGTCGAACGTTCCGCCACCAAGGTCGAAGACGAGAATGAGTTCGTCTTCTTTACCCTTGTCGAGGCCGTACGCGAGTGCGGCAGCGGTTGGCTCGTTGATGATGCGCAGAACATTGAGGCCAGCGATCTCACCGGCTTCCTTCGTTGCCTGACGCTCAGCGTCGTTGAAGTAGGCGGGAACGGTAATTACGGCGTCGGTGACGTCTTCACCCAGGTACTGCTCGGCGTCGCGCTTGAGCTTGGCAAGCGTTCGCGCGGAGATTTCCTGCGGGGTGTACTTCTTGTCGTCGATCTCCACCTTCCAGTCAGTGCCGATGTGGCGCTTGACGGATGCGATGGTGCGGTCAACGTTAGTGACGGCTTGGCGCTTGGCGGTTTCACCAACGAGGACTTCGCCATCCTTAGTGAATGCGACGACGGATGGCGTAGTGCGCATTCCTTCGGCGTTTGCGATGACGGTGGGTTCTCCACCTTCGAGTACGGCAACCACTGAGTTTGTGGTTCCGAGGTCAATACCTACTGCTCGAGCCATGTGCTCTTACTCCTTTAAGCGTTTGAGTGTGCGAACTTGAGTCGCTTGGTATCAAGTTTCTACCTCCGCGGAGCGAGAGTCAAGCGGGCTAGCTGAAAGTTGAGTGTGTATGACTCAAGTGTGGAGGTCAGTCTTGAGAGATCGGGGCGTTGCGCTGCACACCATCCCGCCCGTTAACGGATAAAGCGCGGTGACTGCGCTAAGAGCTTTCGGCTCTTAGCGCAGTCACCGCGCCAACTCGCTGGTCGTGCCTGCTACTTACCCGAAGTTAGAGCGGACTGCCTTCCACCGCGGACCCGACGTCCTGGCAGGAGAAGCAACAATCCGCCAAGCAATAGCAGACCGGCGAGCGATGCTCCCAACGCAATGTTCGAACCCGTGAAGGCGAGCATCAGCGTTGTGAGACCTTGAATGACCGAGCGTGTACCGAAGGCCGGCAGCTCAACCGTTGACGATGTACCTGTTGATGGGCGGTAGTCCGCACTGACCGAACTGAGGTCGATCGTTGCCGTGTACGTTCCCGCTGGAAGTGTAGTCAGTTCCCACGCTCCATCAGCGTCGGTCGTCACCACAACCGTTACGGGGCCGTTGGGTCCGGCCCAAACAACGTTGACCTTCGCGTTCGGGATGCCGCGATCACCGCGGTCACGCACACCGTTGCCATTCGGGTCATCGAACACAATGCCGTTGAGCGTTGCACTACCGACCACAATGAAGTCCACATCGAGTCGAGTCTCACCCGCAGTCAATTCGGCTGTCGTTTCGAAGAGAACATCACCGTCAAGGTCAGCGTTGGGAACGAATCCCTCCGTCAACGTCGCAGGGTCGTATGACACTCGAACATCACCGGCGGGAAGTCCCTCTACGAGGTAGTTTCCGTTCACGTCCGTCGTGGTGGTCACGATCAGATCGTCAGCGGTATCGAACAGCCCGTCAGCGCCGGGACTCGTCACGGTCATCACGATTCCGGGAAGACCAGGTTCGTTTGTTCCCTGAACCCCATCGTTGTTCACGTCGAGCCAGAGCAGGTCGCCGACGCCCGCGTCACCGCGGTAGCCAAAGTCCTGATCGAAGTTTTCTTCGCCACCCCGCAAGGTGACCTCAGAGGTGTCATCGAAGCCAGCATCCGGGTCAGCCGTTGCCGTAAGGCCTCGTGGCAGTCCGCTCAAGTCGATCCGGAAGAGTCCAGAGGGGAGGTCTTCGAAGAGGTAGTTGCCGTCACTGTCGGTGCGCTGGGTCGACACCACATCGTCGGCGTTGCCCAGGATGCCATCGAGCCCCGCCCAAGTGAGCGTCACAAGAACTTCAGCAATTCCTGACTCGCTGGCGTCGACAATCCCGTCGCCATTCTGGTCGAGCCAGACGGTGTCACCGATCTTGCCGGTTCCGACGTAACCGAAGTCGATGTTGTCAAGATCGGTTGCCGCTGGAAGCACAACTGCTGTGGTCGAGTTCGGGCCAACGCCGGACGGTGTTGTCGCCGCCGTCGGCTGGTTGGTGCCAGCATCCGCGTCGAATGTCGGCGCAACGCCGCTCGGCAGAGTGTCGGTGTCTACCGTCACGGTGTAGCTGCCCTCTGGCAGTCCATCGAATAGGTAGTGGCCGTTGGCGTCAGTTGTCTCCACGAAAGTGACATCGTCGGTTCCGCCAGCAACGCCATCCGGACCGAACCAGACAAGAGTGACATCAATTCCCGGAAGGCCGGGCTCGCCGACATCCTGAACGCCATCCTTATTGAGGTCGAGCCAGACCGTGTCAGCAATGCTCGAGTCGCCGGCATAACCGAAGTCCTGACGGAGATCAGAATCGACCAGTGTCACGCGTGATTCTTCGTCTGGCGCGGTCGTTCCACTGTCGTTGTCGAAGGTCGGGCCGAAGCCAGCCGGTACTCCACTGACGACCTCGACAATGTAGTTGCCGTCGGGAATATCTGTCACAGTCCAGTTGCCGTTGCTGTCCGTCGTTGTTGTGAACTCGATATCACCAGCAGCGCCGGTTCCGCCAAGAACACCGTCGGTACCCAGGTACGTGATGCGGATGCCCACTCCGGACAGTCCCGGTTCGTTGCTGTCTTGCACGCCATCCTGGTTGCGATCCCACCACACGCGGTCTCCGATGACGGAAGTAACGTCGTAGCCGAAGTCAACGTCGGTGACGGTTTGACCGATCGTTAGCGATACGGGAGCTTGAGAGTCCTTGTCGCCATCACGATCGAAGCTGTTCGTCGCGCCTGCTGGCAGTCCGCCAGTGACGGCTACCGAGAAGTTTCCGGGCAGCAAGTTCGGGAAACTGTAGGCACCGTTACCGTCGGTCGTGGTTGTGAATACTCCGTCGTCACCGCCGCCGAGCACACCGTCTTCGCCGAACCAGGTGAGTTCAACGTCAGCGCCGTAGATTCCCGGCTCGGTTCCCTCTTGAATACCGTCACCGTTGCGGTCGATCCAGACGTAGTCACCGATGGCCGCGGTTCCCGCGTAGCCGAAGTCCTGGTTGACGCGATTTTGGCCGGCGGTCAGCGACGTCGTTGAGCTCGCGCTGGTTCCACCATTGGGATCGGAGACAACGACATATCCGGTGGGCAGGTCGCTGACAGTGACAGTGTAGGGACCGGCAGGAAGCAGGCCGACCGTGTACTTGCCATCGTCATCCGTGGATGTCGTGTAGGTGATGTTGTCGGCCGTCGTGGAGAGATCCCCATCGAGTCCGCCGAAGACAGCCGTGACGGTCGCGCCAGGCAAGCCGGGCTCGTTCGCGTCGTGAACGCCATCCTTGTTTTGATCGAACCAGACGAAGTCACCGATCGAACCGGTTCCCGTGTAGCCGAAGTCGACGTCTCGCTTCCTGTCGTTCTCGGCGAGGGTGCCCTGCCAGATGCCGTTAGGCGTCACGGTGGTGCCATCGAGGTCGTAGCTGGGGGTCATTCCCGCGGGAAGAGTGGAAGCATCCACGGTCACTCGGTAGAGACCACCTGGCAGTTGGTTCACAAGGTACAGACCGTTTTCGTCTGTCGTGCGAGGGAATGTCTCGTCGTCAGTGTTGCCAAATATTCCGTCGGCCCCGGCGTAAACAACGGTCACCTTTACACCCTCAAGGGCGGGCTCGCCTGCACCCTGAACGCCGTCATTGTTGACGTCGAACCAGAGGTAGTCCCCGATGGACGCAAGGTCGAGTTCAACGCTCACGACATCCGGAGTCACGTCGTCGTAGTCCTTGTAGTCGATCGTCGAAACCTGATCACTCGGTGCAACACCGAAGTAGTGCGGCACGTCGGCAGTATTGATGATTTCTGCCGAAGCAACAATCTCGCTCGTCTCGTCAACGACCGGCATCGTCACCGTGTACTTGATGGTTACGCTGGCGCCTGCAGCGATGGGGCCTGCGATTTTCCAACCGAGCGTTCCGTCTGACGGAGTGATATCGGTGGGCGTGACGCCAACTACCCCTGCGGAGGTAAAGCCGGTGACTCGAGCATCCGGGGTGTCCGTAACCGTCACGTCATAGGCGGGCGAGTTGCCGGCGTTGGTAACGACAATCGTGTACTCAAGAGACTCGCCTGGCTTGGCACGACGAGTGTCGGTGTCACCGACCTGGCCGGCGACATCCTTATCAATGGTTAGGCGCGGTTCGAGAACGGCGACATTCGCGGTCGATGGCGTCCCTACGCGGTCGAAATCGGTCGGCCCTGGAACGGTTGACGGCGTTCCCAGCTGCTTATTGGTGTCGTTCCAGTAGGGACGAACCGTGTTTGTCAGGGTGTTGCCGGATGCTGCAGCGGTAGTCACGATGCCGGTGTAACGAATCGTGACGACACGTTCGTTTGCCGAAGCGGGGTCAATGTCACCGAGGGCAAAACCAATCGTGCGGTCCGTAGTCGACGGAGTGCCGATAAGTTCGGCATCCACTTGATCACCGGAGCCACAATCGACGCCAGCGACAGTGCAGGCGGAGTCAAGGAACTGGCCGAACCGAACGTTGGTCGGCATGGTGTCGAGTGCGGTCACGTCGTAGGCGATTACCGACTTCGGGATCGTGACATCAACAGAGTAGGTAATGACTTCACCGATGGTGCGCGACGATGGCGTTGCACTCTTGCTGACGCCGACTTCGGGGGCGCGCAGTGTGAGTTCGTCGTTGTCCTTATAGCTTGCCGAACCCGTCGTTGAAGTCGAAGTGCGTTCGTTGGCGTCACTGCCGGCAATCGAGGTCGTCGTGACATCCACCGAGTTGACGATGGTCGCGCCGCTCAAGAGCGGGTCTACTACGCGAGCGCTGTACGTCAAGTTGGGCCCGGAACCGGGAGCCATGCTCGCAATCGTGAATGTGATCGTGCGTGCTGCTTGGTCCCACGCGCCGCCACCGGGCAACGTTTGACTTGTCGTCACAGGATTGTTTGCGACATCGACTGGCTGGATCGTGGTTGGCACGTGGTCGATCACAGTGGTGTCGTGAGCGATCGATACATTCGCCGCGCTGCTATTGCGCACCGCAAGCGTGTACTGCACGATCTGACCAGCCACGATTCGACCCGATACCGCGTTGCTGGTCTTCGAGACCGACACGCTGGGCTCAACAATGCGAATGCTCGCATTGTTGCTCGTTGCGGTCTTGGTGGATCCGCTGACAGGCTGCCAGCTAAAGCTTGCGGTGTTGTTAATCAGGTTGCCGCGAACGGGGCCGGCAGCATCGAGAACACGCACGGTGATCGTGAGAACGACGGGGTCATCGCCACTGTTTGGAGAGTTCACGTAGTTGGCCCCGACGAGCGCCCTCACCGTTTGTCCGCTGACCACCGCATTTTGGCTCGGGCCGCCGTTCACCGTGAAGGTGGGCGTACCGACGATCGTAAAGCGGTTGCTAATCACGTCAGTGACCGTCGGATTGACGTACGCCGAGGAGCCCTCAGGGATCGTCGTCGTCACGGTATACGTGATGGTCTCTCCGATAGTGGCCTGGCCTGCACGATTATTGCTTGCTTCATTGATTGATGTAGTCGCAGCTTTCACAAGGGTGGGAAGGCGAAGGTTTGCCGACGCGGTGTCTTTAGCCTCGACGCTGTTGGCCTTGACTTCGAGGTCAGGGTCGATGTTGTTGACGGGGAAATATTCTTGCGTACCTCCCATGTTGGTGACCGCATCGTAGGTGCGCACGCCAGCGGTGTTGACGAAAGTGTCTCCCGCAGCAGAATCGGCCGGAGTGATGACGTCGTAAGTCACGGTGTAGGAACCACCGGCAGCGATCGTGGGGATGGTCCACTCAATCGTGCGCGGAAGCGATGCCGCGGCTCCACAGACACCGGCGTCGGTGATGTTTTCCACATCGGTGCATTCGAGCAATGACGGAAGGTTGTCTCGCACCGAAACGTTGGTGGCGGTCTGGCCTCCCGTATTGGTCACCACAACGGCATAGGTCACTCGATCGGTTGCTTGCACCGCGAGACTGTTGACGGGTGCACTCGGTACCGGCGTCTCGTTGAGTTCGATGATGCCCTTCGAGAGCGTCACCACCGGCTTCTCGACGAGCGTGTCTGCACTGTCCCGCAGCTGGAAAACATCACCAGCAGTGTTCTTGTACGTCATTTTCATGAGGTTCGACACGATGTCGCCATCGGTGACCGCGGCAGGATCAGTGATCTCGGCCGTCACCAGCACCTGGAAGACCGTTCCGGCATCCACATCTCCGACATTCCAAGTAAGCAAACGCGACTTGTCGTTGGGGTCTTGGGCAACGAAGGTTGAGCCAACTGTGTTTAGCGGGGTCGTAGCGTAGTCAATAAAAGTGAAGCCTGCTGGCAAGAAGTCATTCACAACGTTGTCGAGCGTGTCGAGGCGGCTCGGGAACGTGACGGTCAGTTCGTAGCAAACCCAGTCGCCCGGGTGGAATGCGTTCGTGGCGAGGTCATCCTTGAATTCAAGACCGCTGACGTTCTCACAGGTGTCTGCCATCGGCTTCGGCTCAGAAACTCGCTTCGTTAGCGTGATGCCTTCAGCCTTCTGGCTGGCACTTGACGTGTCGACGATGGCAAGTTCTGTGGTCGTGGTGTCGTTGTCGGTGATGACAGTGGCGGATGTCGCGAGGTCGACGGTGTTCGTCCACGAGTCGTTTGAGCTGACCGGGCGCTCAACGCCTCCGGCTCCTACGAGGCGGTAGGCGGCGCGCGTCGACGTGAAGACCGTTATTTCTCCACTGCTCGACGCCCCGTCAAACGCTGCGGCATCCCACGACACGGTGAGGGTTCCATCGGCATTCTCGGCAGGGCCAGAGGTTGGATCAGGAATGCTGCCCTCGAAGTTGAGCCCGTCAGGAATCGTGTCAGTGATCACGATCGAGCCGGTGGAAAGAGCATATTCAGACGACTGGTACTTGAGCGTCCAGACGCTGTTTGAACCCTGCGTGATGCCAGTCTCGTCAACAGTTTTCTGAATTGACACGTCTTCAGCGGAAACAGTGGCGGTGGCTTCATCGGTGTAGACCACAGCGTCGCCGGAATAGGTACCACTCGTTACGGCGTAATTAGTGAGTTGCTGCTCGTCATAGGTCAAGGCACCCGTGTTGTTGTCGAGGTTTGCCGTAGCTTCGCCATCGAACGCGACGTTCTCACGTAGCGGTATTGCGGCCGCATACCGAATCGTGATGACGCCATCGGTGGCGAGCACGCCAGGAATAGTCCACACAACCTTCGTGTAGACGGCCTCAACTAGAGGGCCAGCTCCGTCTGGGTCAACGACGACGGTGCTTGTGGTCGGAACGAGGCCAGCACAGTCCACGCCGCTCGGGAAACTTGCCGGAAGGATGCGACCGGAACCGTCATATTCTTCGGTGTCGACTGCGCTGTTGTCTGCTGCCGCGCATCCGAGGAATTCAAGGCCAGCGGGGAGGTAGTCGGTAACGGTGAAGTCAGAGCTTGAGTTGACGCCGTTGTTGGTGACGGTGAGCTCATAGACCGTCTGGTGATCGTGGACACCGCGAAGCAGCTCAGACTCGGGGCTCGATGTCTCTGCCTTGTCAAGAACGAAGGGAACGAGCGTGGTGCTCGATTCCGCGCTTCCGCCCACGTCACGCGAGCTCTCGATGACCGCGCCAGTGAGCGCGTCGAACTTCACCAGAGTGCGCTCATTGGTGTTAGCGAACGCTTCAGCAACACCCGTGAATGTGTCGCCGACGTCGTAACGGGGCATGTCGTACGAGAAGGAGTAGGTCAATGAGACGACGGCGCCAGACGACAGGTCGGCAACGTTGTTCCAGATGAGCTTGGTGGAGCCTCCCGCGAGCGCAATCTTTTGCGGTTCGCCGTAGGCAGAGTTTGTTTCCAGCGTTGCCCCAGCGGGCAGAATGTCGGTGAAGGTCAGGTTGTAGGCGTTGGAACCCGATGTTTGCTGTGCCGTGAGCGTCACTGACACGTCACTGCCGTACAACGTAGTCGCACTCACCTGCCGGTTGAGGTCGACAGTGATGTCCGCGGGCGCGGCGGTAGCAGCCTGCGCCGGGACGGTGATGCCCGCAGCTAGGAGGGCAGCAATAAGTAGGGAGCGCAGCAAAAACTTCACGGGTAAGGCCTTAATTTTTCCGCGGTGGAAACAGAGAGAATCCACACTGTGTCGGGTTGATCGGTGCACACTGGCCAATGTCGGGGGCCAGATATAGAGATCTTTAGCAACGATAAGACGGCAAACGTCCCCCGAAAAGCCCACCTAGTGGGGTACACAGACTTGTCTACCGTCCCCCGAGCTGTCCTCACTAAGCGGGACCGGGACGAATGTGGCCAAAAATTGCCCAGTTAACGCAATTGTTTACCCCGCACCACTAGCCTGTTCGCATGACGGACAAGACTCCCGACAACGAGGTCCCCAGTGTTCCTGCAGTTCCTCGCGTCGCAAATACCCGGGCGATCGGCACAGTAGGGCAAGGTCTCATCGACGACTCGCCAATCCCCAAGAGCCGGGTTCGCGCCTGGGCACTGTGGGATTGGGGCTCCGCAGCGTTCAACGCTGTCGTCACAACCTTCGTCTTCAGCACCTACCTCGCAAGTGGATTGTTCATCGACCCGGAGGTTCTCGCCGCAGCCGGAGATGACACCAAGAACCCAGCCCTCGTGCTCGCGAAGGCAAACAACACGACCGTCATCTCGGGTGCGCTCACTATCGCCGGTGTGCTCGTCGCGATTCTCGCTCCCATACTCGGACAGCGCTCGGATGGCTCTGGTCGCCGCAAACTATGGCTAGCCATCAACACCGGCCTCGTCGTGCTCGCAATGGGAGCGATGTTCTTCGTCGCCCCCGTGCCCTCCTACATTTACCTCGGTGCCGCACTACTCGCCGCTGGGAACATCTTCTTCGAGTTTGCGAGCGTCAACTACAACGCAATGCTCGTGCAGGTCTCGACACCACAAACAGTTGGCCGCGTCTCGGGCTTTGGTTGGGGCATGGGCTACATCGGCGGGATCGTGCTGCTGATCATCCTGCTCGTGTTGTTCATTCAAAACTTTGGAAGCGAGACCGGCAACGGACTGCTCAATGTGCCTTTTGGTGCGGATGGTGGAGCCCTCGATGTGCGCTACGCCGTGCTCGCCTCAGCCGCGTGGTTTGCCATCTTCGCGATCCCCGTACTGATCGCCGTGCCCGAGATCCCTGCGGGTGCACGCGAAAACCGAGTGAGTTTCTTCGCGAGCTACGCCAAGCTCTTTGGCACTATCACGACTCTCGCCAAGAAGAGCCCCCAAGTGCTCATGTTCCTTCTCGCCAGCGCAGTCTTCCGTGATGGCCTTGCCGCCGTCTTCACCTTTGGCGCCATCATCGCAGCGCAAGTCTTCGGGTTCAGCCCAAGCGAAGTCATTTACTTCGCTGTCGCTGCCAACCTTGTCGCCGGAATTGGAACCTTCATTGGCGGATGGCTCGATGACAAACTCGGTGCCAAGAACGTGATCATTGGCTCACTTGCTGGACTCGTGATCGCCGGCCTTGCCGTGCTGTTTGTTGGAGACGCCAGGACCGGGTTCTGGATCGCCGGCCTCTTTCTTACTCTCTTCGTCGGGCCGGTGCAGGCAGCGAGCCGCAGCTTCCTCGCTCGCATCACCCCGGTGGGGCGCGAAGGTGAAATCTTCGGCCTCTATGCCACAACCGGTCGCGCCGTCAGCTTCTTGGCACCCGGCCTCTTCACCCTCTTTGTCACCATGACCGGCGACACACGCTTCGGAATCATCGGAATCGTGATCGTTCTCCTCGCCGGGCTCGGGCTCATGCTCCCCGTGAAAGCGAAGCAATCGGTCATCGACTAACTCGGGGCTGAGCGTTACGACAAAGTTTGCCGGTCGGGTCCGAAAATCGCTGGCGCACGACATCGCGTCGGGGGATGCTTGGCTCATGACCGAAAATGCCACCACCCCCGCCGCCCGCGCAGAACTGTTGCGCTCCCTTCACGTGCCAGGGACTCCCCTCATCGTCTCCAACGTGTGGGACGCCATTACCGCCCGCATCGTCGCCGAAGCCCCAGGAGTGCGCGCCCTCGCGACCGCAAGTCATGCGGTGAGTTTCGCGCACGGTGTGCCAGACGGCGAAGGACTCACCATCGAACAAGCGTTGAATGCGGCATCCGTCATCTGCAACGCCGTTGAGATTCCCGTCTCCGTCGATTTTGAGAAAGGCTACGCCGCGGATGCCGCCGGCGTTCAAGCAAACGTCGAACGATTGATCGCAGCCGGAGCATCCGGGATCAACATCGAAGACAGCTCGGGCCCAGCCAAGGCTCCACTCTTCGACCTCCCCCATGCGACAGCTCGAGTTGCTGCCGCCCGAGCCGCCGGAAACGCAACGGGCGTACCGATCGCAATCAACGCCCGCGTAGACGTCTTGGCTGGAGGCGGTGAATGGGATGACATGGTCACCCGAGCAAACGCCTACCTGGCCGCCGGAGCTGACTGCATCTTCGTGCTCGGGCTCAGCGATGAAGAAAAACTTGAACGTGCACTGGCCGAGATCTCTGGCCCGATTTCCGCAATCGGAGGACCAGGCTACGTTTCGTTGAAGCGCCTCGCCGAATTGGGAATCGCCCGCGTCAGCTTCGGTCCGCGCACCCTCGGCCTCACCCTGTCGCACCTGCAGGCGGCAGCAACTCAATTGACGGCTCTCGGTGACTATCCTGACGAACTCGGCTTCTCGTACTAACAAATCGCACACGGACGACCCCAGTTGGTGGGGCGAAGCACGCTACTCGTGTTTTGCCTCGCCCGCCTCGGCGTCCTCAGGAGTAATGTCAGTTCATGGACACGCAACAACCCATCAGCTACTGGGTGAAGCACGTCGACCGGATCATCGACGAGCTATTTGCCCTCACCCTCGAAGAGCACGGCATCACTCGTCGGCAGTGGCAACTGCTCGTGGTGTTATCCAAGGGGCCCGCCGGAGTTGCCCTTCTCGACATCGAGATCGCTCCTTTTCTCAACTCTCCTCGAGCGGCGGTTCCGCCGACCCAAGATGCACACACGAGCTCACTTGAGTCGCTGCAAGAACTTGTGGAAAGCGAATGGCTCACCACAGACGGCTCCCTCTACGAACTCACAGAACGAGGCCGCGGAGTTGTCGAACGGCTCGCCGCCGTAATTGCCAAAGAGCGCACCAAAGCGACCGCGGGGGTCACACCAGAGCAGTACGAAACAGCCATTACGGTGCTCGAGACGATGGCAAAAAACCTGAGCACTCAACGCGACGGCGCTGCCCCGCCAGCCAGCTAACGAAAGCAGTCAACAGAGAGGTCCTACAGAGCGGGCTAGCGGATCAGGGCCCACCAGATCAGCAGCATCGTCACGAAGAACCCTGTGACGAAATTGAGGGCCAAGAAGTTTTTCCAGCCACGGTTTGCTGACTCGGCTGTGGCATCCGTGATGTTCCAGAATGGCGCGCACATTGCCGCATAGGGAAGCACGAGGATTGCCCCGAGCGGGCCGGGCCACGCAGCGAAGAGCAACAGGATGCCACCAGCAAGATAGGCGACAACCGCAAACCGGGTCGTAGCGCGCGCCCCAATCACCGTCGCGATCGACGAAATTTCGGCAGCGCGATCAGCGAGCACATCCTGCACAGCACCGAAAGCGTGTGAGGCGATTCCCCAGAGGAAGAACGCCCCCAGCACTGCCCACAGTTGGGGAGTGACGGCGGCACCGGTAAGCACGAGGGCGTAAATCGCTGGCGACACAAAATGAGTGCTCGACGTGAGCGAATCCAAGAAGGGCCTCTCCTTGAACCGCAGCCCCTTCGCCGAATACGCGACAACCGCGAACATGCTGATAAGCAACACCAACCACGACAGCGGGTTGCCGACAATGACGAGATAGGCGATAAACGGGAGCGTCGAGACGGCGGCAGCGATGAGCGTTGGCCGGTGCATCCGAGGGTCAAGCAATGCACCCTCTACGCCTCCCTTTCGCGGATTACGCAAGTCAGATTCGTAGTCGAACACATCGTTGATGCCATACATCGCCAGGTTGTAAGGCACGAGAAAGAAGATGGTGCCCAGCACGAAGGTGAGGTCGATCGCCCCGGTCGTGAGGTAGTAGGCAGCCGCGAACGGGAACGCCGTGTTGACCCAGCTGAGGGGACGTGATGAGAGGAACAGATCCTTAACCATTGTGGGCCTCCGGATTCGCGGGAGAGTCTACGGTTTTCGCGGGCGCTGTAGTTGTTGCACCGGAACCACGGCGCGACCCCAACAGCATCCACAGACACGGCAACCCCACGACGGCCGCGATTGTGTAGGCGAAATCTTCGAGCGGAGCAACACCGATGAATGCACCGCTGATGGCGTCAGGGCTATAGCCGACAAGGCCCACGGAGATCATGACGTTGTCGAAGATGGCGGTCATGATGAGCAGGATGCCCGCTGTGACCGCGATCGCGCGCCACCCCGGCGCACGTCGAGTGGCGACTGTGACGACGGCGAGCGCCGTGACGATCGCAAGAAATACTGCATTGAGCAGCCAATAAGTCACGCCGCACCCACTCTCGTGCGGGTGAGAGCGCCATAGACGTTCATAGTGAGATAGCAGAGCAGCGTGAGGAAGAAGATCTCCTCGAGAGGAACCTCCGGAGCCACCAGCAGTCCCGTCATGAAGTCGGTTTCACCACGGAAAAAGATGCCGAGGCTAACCCCCAGCAGGTCCCACACAAAGAAGAAGATCACGCCCACCACCAACACCACTGTTGCCCGACGTGCATCCCGCCAAAAGAACAGCGTGAAACGGCGATCAAGCACCACCATGCCGGTCAGCGAAATCAGCAGCGCAACAAGGTAGAGAACAATCACGGCTAATCCTGTGCGGAGAGGGGCTCAGGAAGTGGACCGGGTGAGGTGTCTCCCCGCAGTCGCTTGATAAGCACCTCGGCACTGATGAGACACATAGGCAGTCCGATGCCGGGGATGGTGGAGCCGCCAACGTAGTACAGGCCCGTGACCTTTTTGCTCACGTTGCCAGCGCGGAAGAATGCGCTCTGCTTGAGAGTGTGGGCGGGACCGAGTGCCGTACCTCGCCACGCATTGAGGTCGGCAGCAAAGTCGCCAGGACCTACAGTTCGGCGAACAGTGATGCGATCGGCGAAATCAGGGATGCCAGTCCAATCGCCGATTTGTGAAATCACTGTGTCGGCAAGCTTCTCAATGCGAGGGTCGCCATCGCCACCAATCTCGCCCCGACCGATCGACGGATCGGCGGGAATAGGCACAAGAACAAAGACATTCTCGAAGCCATCGGGGGCAACGTTGGGGTCAACACCGCTCGGCTTGCAAATGTAAAGCGAGGCCGGTTCCGGCACCTTCGGCTCAGTACCGAAAATCGCCTCAAACCCCTCTTGCCAGTCCTTCATGAACAACAGCGTGTGGTGTTCAAGCTCAGGCAGTTCGCCCTTCACTCCCAAGTACAACAGCAGGGCACTTGGCCCGGGCGTCTTCGATTGCCAGTACTCGGCCGGATAGGTCTGCTCGCTCGACTCCAGCAGAGTGGTTTCGGTGTGGTGGAGATCGGCGGCCGAGACGACAATATCGGCGGTTAGGGTGCGTGACGTTCCTGCAGCATCGACGTATTCGACACCGGTCGCGACTCCGTCAACCGTCGTAATGCGGGTGACCTTCGCATTGGTACGAATATCGACTCCGGCGGCGCGCGCAATGTCGGCGATGCTCTCGATGACGCGCGTGAATCCACCCATCGGGTAGAGAACTCCGTCAGCCAGATCGAGGTGACTCATGAGGTGATACATGCTGGGCGTCAGATACGGCGACGATCCCAAAAACACTGCTGGGTAGCCCAAGACTTTGCGCAGACGATCATCCTTCACCGTGCGCGCGACCAGTCGCGAAAGCGGTTCGATGAGCAGACGGATGAAGCGGGCCGCCTTTGCCAATACCTCTTTCGTTGCGCTCGTGCGCAGGTCAGCAAATGACGTATATAAGAAATATTGCTTAGCTAACTCATACGTTTCTTCTGCGGACTTCAAGTACTTCTGCATGCGCACGCGCGAGCCAGGCTCAATGCTCTCAAACAGCGCAAGGTTCTCGTCGAGGTCCGTTGAGATGTCGATGGGGTCTGCTTCACCCTCGAAATACACCCGGTAACCGGGGTCGAGGGTTACAAGTGACAGTTGCTCTTCTGCACTGGTTCCCATGAGTTTGTAGAAGTGGTCAAACACCTCAGGCATCAAGTACCACGAAGGGCCGGTGTCGAACCGGAAACCATCGTGTTCCCACGACCCCGCACGACCGCCAACAGCAGGCAAGCCCTCCAGAATCGTGACCGAGTGCCCCTCCTTGGCGAGAAGCGCAGCGCTCGAGAGCCCCGCAATACCGCCACCGATTACAACAACGTCACTCATACTCGAGGACTCACCCCCATCGCGGCAGCCGCAGCCAACCGCAGTTTCACAACATCAGGAACGCGCACACGGGTGCGCACTAACTCGCTGGCCGGAGTCGCCCGGATGCGTTTCGATAGCTGAGCGAAAAGGGAATGCGCGAGCGCAACAGCCTTCCTGCTGCTCGGCGGCAGTTCAGAACCGATCGCCGCATCCCGCAAATCGTTATCGAGGTCATCGAGAAGCCGAACTTTTTCTTCTTCAGTGAAAGTCGCAACATCGATGCCAGGAAAGTAGCTTCTGCCGAGGGTCTCGAAATCGTCGGCAAGGTCACGCAAGAAGTTGACCTTCTGGAAGGCAGCGCCCAAAGCGCGTGCACCGTGTTCAAGCTTGGCCCGCTTGTCATCGGTGACATCGTGACCGTGCAAGAACGCACACAAGCACATGAGCCCAACGACCTCAGCTGAGCCGTAGACGTAACGCTCGAAACTTGCCTGGTCGTGCACTTTCTGACTCAGATCCATGCGCATCGACTCAAAGAATGGAGCGGTGAGCTCTGCACCAAACGACACTTCGCGTGCGGTGAGAGCAAAAGCATGCACGATGAGGTTTGAACTGAACCCCTGCTCCATCGCCAGTTCAGTTTCGCGCTCAAGTTCAGTGAGCTGACGCGAAGTAGAAATCAGGTCAAGGCCAGCTTCTTCTGCCCCGCCGTCAACGATCTCATCGGCAATGCGCACCAAGGCATAAATGTTCTCGACATGTTGGCGAACATCAACGCCCAAGAGCCGCGAAGCCGCAGAAAATGACGTGGAATAGCTGCGGATGACGATGCTCGCAGCATCTTCAGCGACGCGGTCATACAGTTTGAGTCTGGTGCTCACGCGCGCCGACTTTCCAGCGCCCTGCACACGACAGTTAGGCTGTATTCACTGCGGCACAGTGCGTGCGGCATTCCGAATCTATCCACCTAGGCAGACTATCGCGATCATGAGCCAATTCCCTGAGCAGGTCGTACTTCTCTCAAACACAGGTGAGCACATCGGTGTGGCAGATAAAGCTCTCGTGCACACGACAGATACCGCGTTGCACCTCGCGTTTTCGTGCCACGTCTACAACGCGACTGGTCAGGTTCTTGTGACGCGTCGCGCGCTGTCAAAGCTCACCTGGCCCGGAGTCTGGACCAATTCCTTTTGCGGACACCCCGCTCCCGGCGAAGACATAACTGACGCGATCATCCGACGCGCCCAGCACGAACTCGGAATCACCGTCAGTGATGTACAGCTCGTGCTGCCCGATTTTCGTTACCGCGCCGTTGACTCATCCGGCATCGTCGAGAACGAGATCTGCCCCGTCTACCGTGCAGTGACCACGGATGCCGCAGCCCCGAACCCCGAAGAGGTCGCCGAATTCGATTGGGTTGACCCCCAGTCGCTGCACACTGCTGTGGCAGCGACACCCTTCGCGTTCAGCCCTTGGCTTGGCTGGCAGTTGGAGCAGCTCGACGCTAACTAGCCCCCGACAGAACCCGCATCATTCGCCCGCACATCGGTGCGGTGGAAGTTCTGAAAACTGCGGCTCGCCGTCGGGCCACGCTGGCCCTGGTAGCGCGAACCGTACTGGCCAGAACCGTAAGGCGATTCAACGGGAGAGCTCGTCTTGATGAAGCACAACTGCCCGATTTTCATGCCCGGCCACAACTTGATCGGCAGCGTTGCCACATTGCTGAGCTCGAGGGTGACGTGACCCGAGAATCCGGGATCAACGAAACCCGCCGTGGAGTGGGTGAGCAAACCGAGTCGCCCAAGCGAGCTTTTGCCCTCAAGGCGAGCGGCGACGTCATCGGGCAGAGTCACGAGCTCGAAAGTGGAACCAAGCACAAACTCGCCGGGGTGAAGAATGAACGGCTGGTCGGCATCCACTTCCATCAAGTGGGTGAGGTCTGGCTGGTCGACCGCCGGATCGATGAAGGGGTACTTATGGTTATCGAAGAGGCGGAAGAAGCGATCGAGCCGCACATCGACACTCGATGGTTGAACCATGTCAAGATCGAGCGGGTCGAGGCCAATACGGCCAGAGGCAAGTTCGGCCCGGATATCGCGATCACTGAGAAGCATGGCCTAAGACTAACGAAACCCGGCCCGATAATTGCTCAAACGAGCAAATGTTTACGGCCGAAAACTCGGGATCGCTCGCAAGCTGGCGCCGCGAAGGTCACTCGAGTCGTGCAGGTCGAGTGAGCGCGATGCGCGATGCCGCGACATCCGCCGCCGTCTTGTCAATCAGTTCTTGGAAAGTGTCGCAGCGAACCATGGCGCGAAGCCAGGCGTGCACAGTTAGCTCAATTTCGGATCCATAAAGGTCGGCATCAAAATCGTGGATGAAGGCTTCGACTCGGCGATCAGTGACATCGTCGAAAGTGGGGTTGGCTCCAATGCTGATGGTCGCACCATGGCGCGTAGTTGCCGGCGGAAAACTGACCCAGCAGGAGTAGACACCATCCTCAGGAAGAGTTCCCGGACTGTTGACCTGCACATTGGCGGTGGGAAACCCCAGTTCGCGCCCCCGTTTGTCACCATGGACGACTGTGCCGCGAAAGGTTAGCGGCGGGGAATCTTCCATGGGGAACCCACAATCGGTGGTTGATCGCGCAAGCAGCGCTGACGCGGAAGACAAGGGGCCCTCAGAGTGCGCGGAACTGGCTGAGGTGAAAGACCAAAGGAGCGACTTCGGGGAATGCTTCGGAGTGGATGACTTCGAGCGTAACGATCTCGTGGTCTCCGCCATCGAAACTGTTGCGAATCTCACACTCGAGCCACAGTGCAGCGCCGTTCATGTGGATTGCTCCGCTCTCTGTTGCTTTCCAGTCCGTGCCCGTAAAACGGTCACCGGTACGAGAAGCGAGGTTTCGAGCGGTCTGTTCTTGATCGGCACCAAGCACGCTGAGCCCAACTCTGGTGGCTCGCGCCAGCACCGGCCAGGTGGCGGAGGTGCGGGCGGGGCAGACGGCGACGAGCGGCGGTTCGAGCGAAACTGAGGTGAAGGAGTTGACGGCGATGCCGACGGGTTGGCCATCCACGACAGCGGCGAGGGCGATGACCCCTGTCGGGAAGAGGGAGAGTGCGCGGCGGAGCGCAACTTGGGGCGTGACTTCTTCCGCGGCGGTCTTTGTGGACATGAGCGGACTCCTTTGCTTGAGATGTTCACCCAACCGGCTAGTTAGTCAAGTTTGAACATAGGACTACATGTTATTCATTTTTGATCATATAAACAAGCGAGTTCCTTCCCGACGGCCGCAATCCGTGGCTTACGATTGGCGTCATGTCGACGACAACTCGCTTGGTCGTGCTCGGCGCTGTGCACCAGTTTCAGCCCGTTCACGGATACTTTCTGCGCCGTGAACTCATGACCTGGCACATCGACGAATGGGCCAACATCCAACCCGGCTCTATCTACAACGCACTGCGATCGCTCACAACTGACGGCTACCTTGCCGAGAACGGCACCGAAACCGCCGGCAATCGCCCCGAACGAACCACCTACCGGGTGACCGAAGAAGGTGAAGTCGAACTGTTGCGGATGCTGCGCGACACTCTGTGGACGGTAGAAGTCTTCGACACCAAACCCGTCATGGTGCTCACTTCCTTCATGTACGCCCTCCAGCGCGACGAAGTGCTTGATGGGCTCGAACACCGCGTGACCGAAATCGACGCCCGCATTGCCAGCAACGCGTACCACATTGGTGATGTTGCGACCTCGACGTCGACTCCCGCCTACGTGCGCGAAATCTTTGAACTCGCGACCGCGCGATTGCGCGGCGAACAGCAGTGGGCTCGAGACGTGATCGGTCGCATCCGTTCCGGCGACTACATTTTCGCCGGCGAAGATGGCGACCGTCCCACTCGAACCACTACCGACTAGCTCGTTACTTCGGCCACGGCCGTCGCGCGATAGGCGGCGCCCGGGTGGTCATCGCGAAGCACCGAATCGTCGGTGCCCAAGAGCCGTTCCCGCAGAGTCGGCGCGTCATATCCTTCGCCGGCGACTCCACGCTCCCGCAAAATCGGTAGCACCTGCTCAATGAAATCGATCGTCGATGTCGGCTGAATCATCGGAGTCAACAAGAACCCATCGAGGTCGGCGCCGTCAGCGAGAGCGATCATTTCGTCCGCAATCTGCTCCGCAGTACCAATGAAGGGTTTGCTGCGCACTCCGTTGCCGTGCCATTGCGCGAGAACATCGCCAACGGTCTGGTCTCCGAAGCGAGTAACTTGCGTCTGCGAAAGCTCAGTGTGGAGTTCTTTCATTGGCGTCGCCGGGTCGAACGACGAAAGGTCTAGGCCCGTAAACCAGGCATAGGAGGCCACGGCAACGTCCGGGCTTTCGGTATCCCGCACGGCGTCGTACTTTGCGCGCGCTTCATCGGCAGTCTCACCGATTACGCAGGTGAACGCCGAC
Source organism: Rhodoglobus sp. (assembly GCF_053580035.1). Classification (NCBI taxonomy): domain Bacteria; kingdom Bacillati; phylum Actinomycetota; class Actinomycetes; order Micrococcales; family Microbacteriaceae; genus Rhodoglobus; species Rhodoglobus sp. Next base: position 1,468,743 of record NZ_JBMDVL010000001.1, read on the forward strand.
ATGACCTTGACCGAATCCGCAGCGCGACCGTTCTTCACTGCTTCTTCACGAATGGAGGCGACCTGCTCAGCTATCTTCTCGACCGACCCGCCTCCGAGGAACACCGCTTCGCCGTGCTTGCCGCCGAACTCGCGGCCACGTGGCGACGTGCCCGCCTGAAAGAGCACCGGGGTGCCCTGCGGCGAGTACGAAGAGTTTCCGTAGCCGTGTGACGTGAAGTACGGGCCATCGTGCTCGATGCGGTGCACCTTGGCGGGGTCGGCGAAGCGACCGTTCTTGTCGCGCTCGAGCGCATCGCGCTCCCAGGCTCCCTCCCACAGCTTGTAGACGACTTCCATGAAGTCATCGGCCATGTCGTAACGCTCGTCGTGCGCCACCATCGGAACACCAAACGCCTGCGACGCCGTCTCGGCGGTTCCCGTCGTCACGACGTTCCACCCGATGCGGCCACCCGAAAGGTGGTCGAGGCTCGCGATGCGGCGAGCAAAGGCGTAGGGCTGTTCAAGAAGAGTGGATCCCGTGAGCACGAGTCCGAGGTTCGTGGTCGTCGAGATCAGGGCAGCAGCCAGAATCGCGGGGTCGAGTCGTGGCAGGTCGAGGCCCTCGACCGTACACACGTCTGGACGCTCACCGTTGACATCGGCCCAACCCCAAGCATCCGCCAAGAACATGAAGTCGAAGCCAGCCTCTTCGCAGATGGTCGTGATTTCACGCCAGTAGTCAAGGCGGTCGAACATGTCGCGTTTGTTGTCGGGGTGACGCCAGGTGGACGTTCCCGAGTCGTTGGCCTGGGGGTTTTCGAATAGACCGAAGCGAAGCTTCTTCATGGTGAAACCTTTCGTGGTGGTGAAAAAGTCTGATTGTGGTGAAAAAGGTCAGAGTGGTAGCGGGAAAAGGTGGGTGGAGCCGAAAGCTAGCGGCCGACGGCGGCTCCGTCGCTCCACCAGAGCACTCGCTTGCGAACGAGCGCGAGGAGAGAAATCAGGATGACTCCCATGAGGCAGAGCAGCGCGATGCTGGCCCAGGTGACCGGCAGGTTGGCTTGCGCAGCAGCGATCGTGACGAGGGATCCGAGCCCCGCCTGTTGACCGGCGGCGACGAACTCTGCAACGGCTGCACCAACGATCGCGAGCGGAAGCGCAATGCGCAGTCCCGCGAACACGTAGGGCATTGAACCGGTGAAACGCAGGTCGCGGAAGATCTCCCAGCGGCTGGCATGCAGTGTCTTCATCACGTCGAGAGCGCGGTCATCCACATCTCGCAGCCCGGCAAGCGAATTAACGAGCATGGGGAAGAACACAACGAGCGCCGTAACGATGAATTTAGGGGTCATACCGAAGCCGAACGCCACGACAAGAGCGGGAGCGATCGCCACGATCGGGGTCACCATGACAACAACCACTAGCGGCATGATTGCGCGCTCCATGATCTGAAACTCCGCCATGATGATCGCCAAGATGAACCCGGCGAGGATGCCTGAGCTTGCACCCACCAGAACCTCAAGGCCCGTCACGAGCATGTTGGCCCAGTAGGTGTCGGCGTCTTTAATCAGGCTGACCCAGACTTGGTCAATCGTCGGAATCACGTAAGGATTGGCGATCGCAGTGACCTGCCAGAGCGCTGCAGCAATAACAAAAGTGATCAGAGCAGGGGCCCAGTTGGCCCAGCTCAGATTTTGCTTGAGCTTTGCCGTGGCGAGCGGCGAGAAGCGGCGTCCGCTTGCACTGGTCGCCGCTTGAACTGCGAGAGCTGACGTCTCTGTCGTTGACATGGTGTCCTCGTTTTTGCGTGACTTAGGCACTCTTTTGCCCCATCACTTCGCGGAGTGTTTGACGCACGTGACCTTCAAGGTCGCGGAACTCGTCGGTCGCGTACACGTCGATCGTGCGGGGACGCGCCAGGGGAACATCGATGATTTCGGCAATGTGGCCTGGATGCGCTCCCATCACCACGATGCGGTCGGAGAGCATGATCGCCTCAGGCACCGAGTGGGTGACGAACATGACGGCCTTGCGGTTGGACTGCCAGAAATCGAGCAGCCCCAGCCGCTGAGCGTCACGGTTCATCTCATCGAGTGCCGAGAAAGGTTCGTCCATGAGCAGCACGCTCGGGTCGAACACGAAAGCACGGGCAATGGCGACGCGCTGCTGCATTCCCCCTGAGAGCTGGCCGGGGTACTTGTCGAGCGCGGCACCCAACCCGAACGACTCCAGAATTTCGCGAGGGTCGCGAAGGTTGCGGTTCGCATTCGCTTTCGGATTCACCGTCATCGGCAGTCGCACATTGTCGAGCACAGTCCGCCAGGGGAGCAGCGCCGGCGACTGAGGAACAAGACCAATCATTTTGTTCTTCGTGGCCGCAGCGACTGTCATCCCGTCTACCATCACTGTGCCGCCGTCAACGGGCAAAAGACCCGCGACAGCTTTCAGCAGTGTGGACTTGCCACAGCCACTCGGGCCGATGACGGAAACGAATTCGCCCATCTTTATCGAGAGGCTCACGTTATTGAGCACGAGCGTTCGAGCCCCATCGGGCCCGAAGCTCTTAGAGACGTTCTCAATATGAACGCCGGCGTGTGGCTGTGCGGTTTCCACAGTTACTCCCTGAGTTGTGAAGCCGGATGCCGCACCGGGTGGGTTGGTGCGGCATCCGAGCGGGGTGGTCGGGTTAGTTGCCCGGCCAGATCAGTTCGCCGTCTGCATAGAGATCAGCGACGAGCGTTTCATCCATCATGTCGGTGATAGCGGGAAGATTGTCGACGTTGCCGAACTTCTTGACGAGTTCGTATTCGGCTTCCCAGTCATTAGCAGTCTGGGATCCAGGGAGACCGCTGTTGCTGTCCTTGACCCACTGAGATTCCACATTCCAGGTGCGTTCGAGTTGATCGCGGGGGAAGGCCGAACCTTGACCGTTGTCTTCGGCGAGCTGGGCGATCATGTCGATGCACTCGTCGGAGCTGTCGAGGCAGAACTGCAGGGCGTGCAGCGATGCGCGCATGAAGTCGGCGGCGACTTCGCGGTTCTCTGCGAGGAACTCAGAATTGACTTCCATAACGTTGTAGGTGCCTTCAACACCCACGTCCGACGGGAAGAACTCAGTGAACGGCAGGCCTTGAGCGCGAAGGTTCTCGGGCTGGTTCGAGGCGTAGCCGACGATCGCATCGACCTGTCCGCGAGTGACCACGGTGGGGTCGTAGTTGGTCATCTTGATCAGTTCGACCTTGCTGACATCGACGTCAGCGGCATCCAACATGGCGGATGCGATCGGAGTGAGGTTGATGAAGTACCCGAGCGAACCACCTTCGAGGTCCTTGAGGCTCGTGATTTTTTCGTTGGCGAAGATCGAAAACGGCGGGGTATTGCCGTAGGTCGCAACCGCGGTGAGGTTCTTGCTGTTTGCTGCGGCGAGCATGACATCGGATGCCGAACCGAGAGCGGTGAATTCGGCTTGTCCCGAGGAGACGAGCTGTTGTCCGTTCGCGCCGGAGGCGTTGATTTCTACGTCGAGGCACAGGTCCTTGAAGTAGCCGAGCTCTTCGGCGAGGAATACATCGAGCTGACCAGCGCTGGCCGAGTATCCGTATCCGGAGATGTAGGTGATGGTGCCCACCGCGGCATTGCGGTCGCAGGCTTCCTGAGATATCAGGAGATCGCCGGCGTCGGGCGTGGATTCTTCTGCAGGGGCTGTGCAGGCGGAGAGCGTGAGTGCTGTTACCAAGAGTCCTGCGATGCCGAAGCCTCGCAATTTCTTGGAATCAAGAGGTGTAGTCACTTGGATCCAGGTTCCTTCCTAGGCCGTATCCGTCATTGGATGGCTAGACAAAACGTACATGATCAAGATTGACTGTGCAAATTTTATCTAGCCAATTTTCGAGGCCGCGGAATGCAGGCGAGTTTCAACACGCGTGATGCGGAGGGGTAGACAGTTCGCGCGGCGACGGTCGCAACTAGTACGTGCGAGTGGGGTTCGCTGCGCGCACTTCGTTGAGTGCACCATCTGCGATGCTCGTCGTGAGTTCACTGCTTGATCCTGAGGAGTGAATCCACAGGTCGCCAACGAAGTAGTGAGTATCTACGTTGGTGCCCACGAGGTTTTCGCCGGAGAGTTCGAGTTTAGTGACACCGTCGACGGTGCTGCCAAGGAAGCCAGCAGCGAGGAGGGCGGTCGTGAGGTTCTCGGCATCAACTTCAGTGATGTCTGTGACGGTCAACCCGAAACCACCATCAGAGTTAGGAACGCCCCACACGCAGTGCTTGGCAATGGACGCATTCGACGAGGCCGCAGCGACCTCAGGCAATTCGTAGCCGTAGATCGGCACCGAGTCATCGTCGTTCAGCACTTCGGTGGAATCGGAGAAGATGCTCTTGGCTGTACTCAGAGGCAACAAAGTTTCACAGCCAGGGATGATGAGGGGTTCCGGCGTGGGCAGCGGGGTCGAGCTAGGTGCACTCGTTGCTGGGGTCGGGCTTGGTGAGGTGGCGGTCGGCGCAGAAGGCGCACAGGCCGCTAGCGCGAGTGTGAGCAGAATTGCGGATGCCGCAGCGGTGGCCGCTTGCGTGCGTGAACGAGTCACTGCCGCGCCGACGCTCTTGCGTGTCTTCATGCCAGCAGGTTAGACCCACCGATATCTCTTGCACAGACCTGCGCTCGAATTGTGATGAATGTTTACCATCACGTTCAGATGTTTTCTGGCGTGACCTGCGTAGCGGTTGGGGCCCCAGCGGTCTCGCGCTCGGGAGTTGGCTTGCCGGTGCGCATTCGATACGCGGCAACAATCCCGCCGATGGTGAGTACAACGAGGGCACCAACCGCAATAAAGAATCCGTCGTCAAACTGGGCACCGTAGGCGCCGACAGCGACGTAGGCGACTGTTCCCGGGATGATCCCGATGACCGTACCCAGAGCGTAGTCCCGCACCCGCACCGCGGTGAGCCCAGCAGCGTAGTTGATAAGCGTGAACGGCAGGATAGGGATGAGGCGAAGCACGATTACCGACACCAAGCCACGGCGCTGCAACATTTCATCGAGGGCGTGCACCCGACCGCCCGTATATTGTTCGATCGCATCTCGACCCAGGATGCGCCCCAACCAGAAAGAGAGAGCCGCACCCAACAGGGCGCCGATCAAGACAATAAGTGCGCCGATCCAGAGCCCCCAAGCGACCCCGCCCGCGATGCTGAGGATGCCTTTTGGCACCGGAGTCAGGGTGAGAAGCGCATAGCCCGAAACGAAGAGGGCTATTCCGAAGATTCCTGCTTCACCGGTCCACTCGTGGATTTCATCCACCGATGGGAGTTGCACCGTCAACGCGACCGTGACGGCTGTCACGAGAAGAAAAATCAGCACGCCACCGCGCCACAGCGTTGACGTGCGGGTCTTTGTCATTAGACCAATGCTAAGGCGTGCGACACAACTCAGTAATCAGGAAAGCTATGGCAACATAACCACATGGTCTATGTCGCTGATGAATCCCGCTACGAACCAATGCCCTACCGCCGAGTTGGGCGCAGTGGCCTGAAACTGCCCGCTGTTTCGCTGGGGTTGTGGCAGAACTTTGGGGATGACAAGCCGATCGCGACTCAGCGCGCCATCATCCGCCGGGCTTTCGATCTTGGGGTTACGCACTTCGACCTCGCCAATAACTACGGCCCGCCTGCCGGCTCAGCGGAGTCAAACTTCGGCCAGATTCTGCGGGAAGACTTCCAGCCGTACCGCGACGAGATGATTATCTCCAGCAAAGCCGGTTACGACATGTGGCCAGGCCCGTACGGCGTAATGGGGTCGCGCAAGTACTTGCTCGCGAGCCTCGACCAATCGCTCAATCGGCTTGGCCTCGACTACGTCGACATCTTCTACTCGCACCGCGCCGACCCCGAGACTCCGCTCGAAGAAACCATGGGCGCCCTGCACACGGCGGTGACCTCGGGGCGGGCACTGTATGCGGGCATCTCCAGCTATTCGCCGGAGCTCACGCGCAAAGCCGTGCGAATCATGAACGACCTCGGAACGCCTCTGGTCATCCACCAGCCTTCCTACTCGATGTTCAACCGTTGGATCGAAGACGGGCTGCTCGACACCGTGGACGAGCTCGGCTTGGGCGTTATCGCCTTCTCTCCTCTGGCCCAAGGGCTGCTCACGGATCGCTACCTCGGTGAAATTCCTGCAGACTCTCGCGCAGCCAAAGGTGGCTCGTTGAAGTCAGGAATGATCAACGACGAAACGCTCGGCCGCGTAAAAGCGCTCAACGACATCGCTGCCGGACGCGGACAGTCGCTCGCCCAGCTCGCCATCTCGTGGGCGCTGCGCAACGACCGCGTTACCTCGGCACTCATCGGCGCCTCAAGCGTCGCTCAGCTCGAGCAGAACTTGGCCGCCGTGCAGAACCTCGAGTTCGAGCCTGCTGAGTTGGCCGCGATCGACGAGCACGCCAAGGATGCCGGAATCAACCTGTGGGCAGCATCGAGCGCGGTTTCCTAGATTTTTCGGTGCACTCCCGAGCCGGCATCTGTGCCGTCCCCGGACTCCGGGGCGGCAGCAGACTCTGAGCCGCGCTTGCGCGCCGCAGTCTCGTCGAAAGCCTGGGGATCGCCGTTGCCTCCGCCATAGGTTTGCAGGAATGTCTGCGCGACATTCGCCGCAAACGCACCAATACGATGGAGGTACAGGGTGAACTTTGCCATGGCCTCACCCTACGGGCTCTAGCTGAGAAAAAATCCACTCAACTCGAGGGGCCCTTTTGCCGCACAACAAGTGCCGCTCCGAGTTCACCCGAGATTTCGCGGGCGACAGCGTTCAGCAGCGGAAGTTGAACCTTGAGAGCCTTCAGGTCAGCCGCCATGCGGATTGCCGTGATCGATAGCGCACCCACGACGCCGGCCGGGCCGTGGATCGGCACAGCGATGCAGTTCACGAAGTCTTCGAATTCACCGTCGTCGACCGCCCAGCCTTGCGCCGCGACGGTGGAGAGTTCGGCATCCAGCTCCGAGCGAGAGGTCAGCGTCTTTTCGGTGAACTTTTGCCACACCACACCAGCGAGGACAGCATCCCGCTCGGCTGCAGGCATGTCGGCCAGGATCACTTTGCCGATACCGCTGCAGTAGGGGCGAACCGGGCTACCGATGCGCGAATACATCCGCACTCCGCTGGTGTCTTCGACCTTGTCGACATACACAATGCTGTGGTCAACCACGGCAGCCAAATGGATAGTGTTGCCGACAGTACGGTGCAGCTTCACCAGTCGATCGTGGGCAATTTCAGCAAGATCGAGACTGTCGGATGCCTGGTGCGCGAGCGCAATAAGGTGCAAGCCGAGCACATACTCGCCACTCTTTCGCTTGCGCAGGTAGCCGACCTCTTCGAGGGATTGCACCTCACGGAACATCGTGGAGCGATGCACCCCGAACTCTTCGGCGAGCTCACTGACGCTTGCCGGGCGAAGGGCAACCGAATCGATGATGCGTGCTGCACGGCGAACGCTTTGCGACATCCGGGGCCCCTCTGATTGCCGCGCAGGTCGGCCGAATCACCAATTGCGCGTGTTGCACTATTTGCAACAGTGTTGCACACAATGCGCATATGGTCGATAGTGGAGGCGTGGAGCCCAACAAACAGCCTGACGTCATCGCGATCGGCGAGACGATGGTTCTCATCACGCCCACCGTCGCCGAGCCCCTCGAAACCGCCGAGCTGTTTCGGCTCGAAACCGGCGGCGCCGAATCAAATGTGGCCGTGCACCTCTCCGCACTCGGCCATCATGCTGCGTGGGCAAGCCATCTCGGTTCCGATCCTTTTGGCCGCCGAGTAGAGCGCCAACTCCGCGAGCGCGGTGTCGACACGAGCCTCGTGAAATTCAGCACGGATGCTCCAACCGGTTTCTATTTCAAAGACCCCGGAAACGGTGTCATCTACCACCGCGCCGGTTCGGCCGCTTCGACCATGACGCCCGACGATCTCTCGGATGTTCCCTTCGAGCAGGCCGCCATCACCCACATTTCGGGAATCACCCCTTCACTCTCGACAAGCTGCTCGGCGCTGATCGACTCCGTTCTCGACCGTGCGCAGCCGAGCGACACCGTCGTCAGCTTCGACGTCAACTACCGTGCCGCCCTCTGGCCCGTCGAGGAAGCTGCACCCACCCTTCTCGCTCTCGCTCGCCGCGCAAACATCGTACTTGTGGGTCTCGATGAGGCCGAAGTGCTGTGGGGCACGACAACGCCGGAAGAAGTGCGAGCACTGCTCGACGCTCCCGGAATCCTCGTCATCAAGGATGGCGACGTCGGCGCGACAGAGTTCAGCGCCGGAGGCACCGTCTTCGTGCCCGCCCACAAAGTTGACGTCGTCGAGGCAGTCGGGGCCGGCGACGCATTCGCTGCTGGCTACCTCAGCGGTTACCTCACCGGACTCACTCCGGAACAGCGCTTGGGCCTTGGTCACGACCGCGCTGCCCTCGTTCTGCAGTCCACAACCGACCTCCCCACGCTCTAACTTTTCTCCCCCCACACCGCTGAAAGGCTCACGCTCATGGCTCAGATCTCGAACGAATCCCTCGACCAACTCTTTGACGGTCAGCCCCTCATGGCGATCCTTCGCGGCTTCGGCGTCGACCGCAGTGTTGCCCTCGCGCGCACCGCGTGGGAGCTCGGCATCGACTCCGTAGAAGTGCCCATCCAGAGCGACGAAGATGTTGAAGCACTGCGCGCCGTTGTTGCTGCCGGCAAGGAGCTCGGCAAGTCAGTCGGCGCCGGAACCGTCGTCACCCTCGAGCACGTTCGCCAAGCCGCGGATGCCGGAGCGGCCTTCACCGTGAGCCCCGGCTTTGACCTCGACGTCGTTCGTGCCTCGTTCGAAGCGGGCATGCCGCCGCTGCCGGGCGTAGCGACCGCCACTGAAGTTCAGACAGCGCAAACCGCTGGCCTCACCTGGGTGAAAGCCTTCCCCGCGTCGCTTCTCGGCACGAGCTGGTTTGGCGCCATGCGCGGACCGTTCCCCGCGATGCGTTTCGTCGCGACCGGCGGAATGGATGCCGGCAACGCCGGCGAATACCTCACCGCGGGTGCGAAGGTTGTTGCGGTCGGTTCGGCCCTCGCCGACGAGACCCAGTTGCTGCGCCTCGCAGAGCTGCTCGCCGCGCGCAGTTAACGACTTGCGAAACTGCCTAGCGCCCCGCGATCTCCACGGGCTGCAGGGTCGCGCTCTTAGGCTCGCGGTTGTCGCCCGAGGAACGACCTGTGAGACGGCGGCCGACCCACGGGAGCACGTATTCACGCCAGTAGGCCGCGGTGCGGGGGCGAGCGTCATCCGCCGGCCCCTCATCAGCGCCAAAGTCGGGCACCGCAATCTCGAGCGCCGACAACACGTTGCTTGCAACCCGAGCGTGCCCGCGCGCGTTGAGGTGCAATTTGTCGACCGACCAGTACTGCAGCTTGGTGAGTTCTTCGTCGGCCCAATTGTTCACAAACGTCACGTTGTCTTTCGAGGCCCGCGCCATGACTTGCTGCGCCAAACGCTCACCACGCGTTGCCATGACCGCGCCAAATGGCAAATGTTTACTCGGGTTGCCACCACTCAGCAGCAGAACATGGATGCCGCTGGCCGTCGCCGTGTCCACTGCGGCAAGCAGCTGGTCGGTGATCGATTCCAGCGAAACCTTGGGGCGCATGATGTCGTTTCCGCCACCATTGAGGCTCATCAGCTGAGGTCGGAGGGCAACCGCAGCCTGCAACTGGCCTCCCGCGATGGGCGCGAGGAGGCGTCCACGGATGGCGAGGTTCGCATAGGTAACCGGCTCAGGCGATGCGAGCGCAAGCCCAAGGGCAACCTGATCTGCCCAACCTCGAATTCGACCATCCGGCAGTTCATCTCCGACGCCCTCAGTGAAGCTGTCTCCGATGGCGACGTAACTGGAGAACTGGTGAGTCATGGAGAGTTACCTTCCGAAGGGGGAATCGGGGCGGCGCCAGATCACGACAAGCGCGGTCGCGATTGGCCCGAGAATGAGGGCGAGAACAAACCAGACCCAGCGCCGACGGTGCTTCATTTCAGCGAGACCGGCCGTGACAATGGCGAGAGAAAACCAAGCCCAACTGCCGTCCAGAAGTGTTTGAGTTTCAATCATCCCGCCAGCCTACGCCTGAGCCGGAGGGCGGCAGGCACGTGGCAGCATCGCTCCAGCCACGCGCCAAGAATCAGCGCGTGGCCGGGAGCTTAAAGAGCCTTCAGCGCCTCAACAACATCCGCGGGCTCGGCGCGCAACTTGTAGTCAGCGTTCACAAACGCGAACGTGATGGTGCCATCCTGCTTGATCACGTAGGTGGCGGGAAGCGGCAGCTGCCATCCGGTCGCACCGTTGGACTTCACGAGGTCGAAGCCGGCCTTTTCGTAGTAAACCTTGGTGCGGTCATCCACGGGGTGAAGGAGTCCGAAGCCGTTGATCGCTTCAAGCTCGCCGTCGGACAGCACTGGAAATTCGAGGTTGTGCTTCTCTTCGGTGGAGAGTGATTCGTCGGGGGTTTGCGGCGAGATCGCGACCAGGGTTGCCCCGGCAGCGCGGAACTCGGGCAACATTTCCTGCAACGCCTTCAGCTCGAGGTTGCAGTAGGGGCACCAAGATCCGCGGTAGAACGCGATCGTAACCGGGCCCTTTTCGAGCAGTTTGCTGAGGCGCACCGTAGTGCCTTCGGCATCCGGCAGTTCGAAGTCAGGGGCGGTGTCGCCGACCTTGAGCGCGTTGTTGACGATGCCAGCCTTCTCGACTTCGGTCACCGAATTGGTGAGGGTCGCGCTGTCTTCGGCAGACTTTGTTGCTGCGCTGCTATCGGCACGTTCTTTGAGCTGCTGGGTAAGAGTCATGTCACTCCTGAATCGTCGCGGGACGCGGGCAAACATCATGCCGTGCAGGGAGTTTCTCTGCCGCGTCGTCACTGGGGCGAACCACTGACCGAGCCACACTATTCCGGGCTGCTAAGCGTTTGGGGTGTGCCCGCTCGCGTTCGCCGACACCCCCGCGCTTGCCGACATCCCCGAGATAATCTCAAGCGCATGCCGCAGCACCGTGCTCGAGGTGTTGGTCGTGTACGGAAAGTAGACAACTTCTACACCGACAGCAGCGAATTCGCGTTCGAGGCGTTCCCCCTTCTCAGTGCCGCGCCAATCATCACCCTTGAAGAACGTGGTGAAGCCGACTTTGCGCCACGTTTCCAACTTGTCAGGAACAGTCTCGGCCACCGCTTCATCCACAAAGCGGATGCTCTGAACGATTTCCAATCGCTCGGCAAGCGGAATCGTGGGGCGAAGGTTCTTGGTCAATTCGAGCATCTCGTCAGAGACAACTCCGGCGATGAGGTAGTCGCACTGTTCTTTGGCTCGTCTGAGAATGTTGAGGTGCCCAACGTGGAAGAGATCGTAGGCGCCTGCGGCATATCCAATTCGTTGTGTCATGAGTTTTCACCGTGTCGGGGTCAGGGTGGGTGGTGCGATTTCGCCGTCGCCAGCGAAGGGTGCCTCGGTGGGAGGCGAAGGCGCAGCGTGCGCCGCCGTGGAAGATGAGTGCGAAAGCGGCGCTCGAACAAGCGCATTGCGCGGTGGCCTCGCGTGCTCAAACGGAAACCGGTATCCGCGTTCCAGCACGAGCGAAGTGAGAAAGAAAAGAGTGAAGATCACGCTGGATTCGATCAACCCGTTTTCGAGGGCGCTGCGCAACAGCAAAAGCACCAGCAATGGGAAGGTGAGCACTCGCAAATCATGAGACAACAGGCTGTCTCTGACAGTGAGAAGCACCCACACGCTCACGGCGATCAGGCCAACAATGCCTGCCTGAGACAGGATCGAAATCCAACTGCTATCGAGAACCTGAACGTCCCACCAGCGTTGGTCCACTTCCACAGTTTTCACCGCCAACCCGGCGCCAATCCATTTATGCCAGGTGTCGACTGGGATGCTGAAAACCGCATCCCAAGCAATCGTTCGAGAACTCAGGGTTGCCAACTGTTCGACATCTTGACCGCGGATCGCAACCTCGGAGACGATATTGGTGAACGCGACAACGGCATAAGAAACGGGTGCAAGCAAGATGAGTGCGATCCCGGTGGAATGGGGCACGGGCCATGCCAAAAGAATTCCGACAACCATCGCAATCACCACGACGATAAGAGTGGTTCGGGAGCCCGTCGCCAACAGAATCGAAGAAAAGGTGACGAGCAGTGTTGCCCGGCGTGTGGTCAACCCTGATCGGGCAATCGTGACGGCAAGGCCCAACAGTGGAGGGGCAGCAAGACCCGCAAGCTCGTTTGGCCTCATTGCGGGGATGCCTGTAGCGAGTCTGCCCTCAGCAAGAAAACCCGGAATACCTGTTACTGCCCCAATCAGAGTCAGGATGCCCATGGCAATAAGCAGTGCCGTGAGCACGTCCATCGGCGCCCCACAACTGGCCAGCGCGAAGACTGTAGCCCCGAGTAGCAGGATGCGCACGGCCAGCACGAGCGACGGCATGACATCGCCGCTTGCGAGCGCCCCCAGACAGGAGAGTCCCACAACAATCACCAGCAGAATTGTTGATCGTACTCCCACGCGTGCTCGGTTTGGCGAACGCCGGTAGATCAGGGCGGCGCAGCCGAGGGCGGTGAGAGCAAGGAGTGCTTTCGCGACAACGACGACGTCGAGCCCTCCATCGAAGAGTGCATCCGGACGCCAGGAGACCACACTCAAGACAACGAGAAACCACGTTCCGATGATGGAGCGTGAGATGACGCTGTTGCCCTGAGCCTCCCGGGAAGACATCAGTCCGCCGGCGGCTCTGTCGTTGTGGGTGCGGTCGGTGCAGTCTTCGGCGGTTCAGCTTTCGTGGCCGCAGCCTTCGACGTTCGGCGCCGCGGCGTGATGAGTGCCTTCGCTGGTTTTGCCGCAAAATCTTCTGGGGTCCATGTCGCCATCAGATCAAGACGGTGAGTGTGCGGCACATCGACGAGCACCACACCGATGGGACGCACCCCGGTGATGCGCAATTGGCTCACCGCCTGGGTCAATTCGCCTTCGGTTGTGTGGTCATAGCGAGCGATGATGACGGCAACATCGGCGTAGGGCGCCACGAGCGATATACTCACCGGACTTGCGGCTGGCGCAATCTGGGCAATGACAACATCCGCATCCGCAAGAAGTTGGGTCGCTACCGCACGAATCGTTGCTCCGGCGTGAACTTCTGTCGGCAAAGTGTTGCCGGCGGGAACAACAAAACTTCCCGCCGATTCGATGATGCGGATGACGTCGGTAACGGTTGCCGTTTCGCTCAGCAATTCAGCGAGCCCTGGCTCGCCCGCGAACTCGACGAGCGGGCTTGATTCGTCTGTCGTCGGCTCGGATTCCACAAGAAGGGTTTGACGCCCTGTCGCTGCTAGGGCGCCAGTGAGCGCCAATCGCACGTGGGGAGCGTCTGCTTTTTTCCCGGAAGGAACGAGAAGCAGCATGCGCGGAGCTCCCCCACCATTCGCCTGAGTAATTCTGGCGATCGTTTCAGCCGCAGCTTCCGCGAGGCGCGTTTGTTCATGGCCCACATCGGTCTTTCGCCGATTGCGTGGAATCGCGCCGAGCACTGCGAGCCCTGTCGTGCGGCGCACATCGCCGACAGAGCGAATGCGACGATCGAAGCGTGCGAGGAGCAACGCAATGATCGCACCACCGGCCAGCCCCGAAAGGAGCCCGAGCCCCAGGATCACCGTCTTCTGTGGTGCGCTTGGCGAGAGCGGAGCGAGAGCAGGAATCAGTCGATCAAGTGAGACCGAGAACGTACCAAAATTTTCGACCTTCGCGACGAGCCGTGAAAGGCTATCGGCGACAGCGTTGGCGATAGTCGCAGCATCCTCCGCTGAACTCGCGCGCGCCGTGATGTTGATGTTGACGGTGCTGTTCGGGTTGGTCGCTGTCACCATCCGCGAGAGTTCTTGCACGCTGAGATCGAGTTCGAGGTCGTTGATGACCGGGCGCAATACGTCTGAACTGCGCACAAGATCCGTATAGGAATTGACGCGTGCCAGGGAGAACTGGGAACGCTCTGCGAGAGTCGCATTCTCGTCGTTGACAACAAGAAAGAGCGTTGCTGTAGAGGTGTAGGTCGGCGGGATACTGAACGCTATGAGCGCAGCGGAAACCACTCCAACCGCGACAGCAATAAATATAGCCAGCCATCGCTGCCGGAAAATTTCGAGATAACTCAAATCTTCCATGAGTTGAACCACCAGTCGGGAGGGGAAACAACTAGTCGGCGTCAGGGTAGAGAACCGACCAAGCACATCAGGGTTTTCCTTACCCTAGTAGGTATCGAGCGATTCTGGGAGGATAGATTTAGGTTCCGCAGCACGGCGAGCGCCAAAGCGCCGCAATGCCCGGCGGACTGTGAGGAGTGCCCGTGCCCACTGCGAAAGAGACCACCACGCGGTCTTCGCAGCGCCGTCGCGTCATTACTGCGACCATCATCGTTGGGGTCACCACCGCGATCATCGCGGGTTCGCTTGCGGCAACACAGTTTGCTCCGCAGGGCGAGAGTCCCCTGCCGCCGATCCCGTTCGTTGCAGGAGTTGGCGCGCACCCAGATGCTGGGTCGAACGCAACAGACGCTGGAGCTGCCGCCATCGGCACCACTTCGTATAGCCCTCCGGCCGATGCACTCTATGTGTCTCCCACCGGCGACAACGACGGTGACGGCAGCCTAGAATCTCCGCTACGCACAATTAAGGCGGCGATCTCGCGAGCCGCCGCTGGCTCGACAATTGTTTTGCGTGAAGGCCAGTACACCGAGACCGTCACTATCCCGGATGGCACACCACTCACCGTGCAGTCCTACCCCGAAGAAGCCGTCTGGTTAGACGGGAGCCAAGTGACCGAAGGCTGGATGCTGGATGGCGCACACTGGTCGACCCCGTGGAATGTCGTCTTCGACTCAAGCCCCACCTATACCCGCGGGGCCGAAGACAATACTGAACAGCACTGGAACTTTGTTACCGAGAAGCACCCACTCGCCGCCCATCCTGACCAAATGTGGTGGGATGACAAACCGCTTACGCAGGTCGGCACCCTCGACGAGCTATCGTCGACCTCCTTTTTTCATGACGAGGATGGCGGGATGCTTTTCGTTGGCGCTGATCCCACTGGTCACGTAGTGCTTGCGAGCCAACTGCAGCGCGCCGTCAGCATTCGCGCTGAGGGAACCGTAATCCGAGGCATCGGCATCCGTCGCTATTCTCCTTCGGTCCCCGACTACGGAGCCGTGACGATCGAACGCCCCAACGTGACGCTCGAGAATGTTGTGGTCTCGGAGTCCGCAACCACTGGGATCTTTATCACCGCGGCACAGGTGACATTGAACGCTGTGACGTCAACCAGAAATGGGATGCTCGGGGTAGCAGCCAACTACGCCGATGGCCTTGTCGTGAATGGCCTCAACGCATCCGACAACAACACCGAGTGGTTCAACCGGGCGCCAGTAGCGGGAGGGATGAAGCTCACTCGCACACGCACGGTGGTTGTCAGCAATTCTGAATTCTCGAACAATAACGCGACCGGTCTCTGGTTCGATCAATCCTGCCGTGACATTGCAGTCACGGGGAGCAAACTCGTCGGCAACCGCGGTCACGGTGTGTTCCTTGAGCTGTCAGCGAGAGCTGTGATCGCCGACAACTACATCGCCGACAATGGCATTCTCGGCCTGAAGATCAACGACACGAGCAGTGTTGAGATCAGAAACAATCTGGTCGTCGGTAATACGAATGCAATCGCGGTGCTTCAAGACCACCGCGTGAAGAGTGACGAGAGCGTTCCCGGTCACGATGAACGCTATATGGATGATCCCGAGATGACGTGGCTGGGAACTGACGTGACAATCGTCGGGAACACTCTGCTTGGGGGCGGGGATCGCGCCCTGATCTGGATCGAAGACTATTCACGCACTCGAAGCGCCGACGACTTCGGCATCACGGTCGAAAATAATCTGTTTGCCCGCAACAATGATGGGGATCCTCAAACGATCATTGCGTGGCCAATGGCACCCGGCGATGTGACTCTGCTCAGTTCACTCGACGATGTCACGCGCAGCACGGGCCAAGAGAACAGCGGTGTCGAGTTTCGCGGAACCGAAGAAGTCGACCGTGACGACGGTACGCCGACATCGCGACCAGAGATCCCCTCCTGGGTCGCCACAACCTTTGCGGCGTTCCCTGCTGTAGCCGCTGCGTTGGATTAGCGGCGAACCAACGGCACCAAGATCAACCACCTGATGGCAAGCCCGCCCAGAATGGATGCCACAGCGAGCGCCGCGGGAACCCACTGCACTCCGACGCCAGCGGCGAGAACAATCCACACGAATCCAATCGCAACGATCGTGTCGATCGCGCGCACCGCGAACACTGCGGCTTGCCGCCCACCGACGGCGGCAAGAGCGCCGTAGGGAGTTACCGCAGCAATAGATGCCGTGTAGGCAATCCAACCAACCACGGCCAATAGATCGGGTGCTGTCCCGAAGAGCACTGCACCTATCCAGGGCAGCGCGGCAACCAAGACTGCTCCGACCAACACCGTGAATCCGACGAGAGCAAGAACAGAGCGATCGGCCCGGCGTAGTTTTTCTCCGAGCGGTTTCTTTTTATCGTTCGCGAATGAGATGAAGAGGTACGAGCTGAGCCCGCTCACGGCGAGAGTCGCTGGTGCTACGTAGACGCGGCCGGCCTCGAGAAGTCCTGTCGCTGCCAGACTGGCGAGCAGGGTGATGAGCGTGCGCACAGCAGTGAGCATGGCCGGGCGCAAAAACTGTTGCCCCGAGCGCCAGATGCCGTAGCGGAATACGGCGGCGATGCCCCCACGAGTGAAGCCAACGACGAAGCGTTCCTCGGTCGGCAGAAGGATGACACCACAGGCGATGGCGGCGAACTGGCCGATCGCAATAGCTCCGAGAAAGATGAACAGGCTGAGTGGCCCCGTCAGGGCGGCGACGCCAATCACGGCGAGAGCGACCGCGAACGATGCGAAGTCGATCAGCATCACCCGCCAGAAGCCGAAGCCGGCCATGAGAAGTCGGCGCATGATTTCTTCGAGAGCGAAGAGCGCGACGGCCGCTCCAAATACCAGTGCGGTTCGAGCATCCAGAAGTCCAGAGGCCCACGCGACTGCTGACGAAGCCAGAGCCGCCAGTATCGCAATGCCGACCGCATACTGTTCGAGAGCGGAGCGGATGCTGCGTTCGCGACGCTCCACAACCACCAGAGAGTCACCGACCATTCCACTCGCGACTCCGGCCACGAGCACCATCACGCCGTAGGCAATCGCAAACGCCCCGAGACCATCGAAGCCGAGAGTACGCGCAACGATGACCTGGATCGTGAAACTTGACAGGGCTTGCATGCCCTGCGATCCGATTGCCCCCAGGGCGGTGCGTTTGCCAGTCACACTGCCAGACTACTGAGGGAGTCGAACGAGGAAGTTGTCGTAGCGGATAGTGACGGGTGCGTTGGGGGCTGAACTCGACAGGTAGCTTTCAAATCCGATCGAGCCTGCCGCCTGCAGCGCGGCAGTCGAATCGGTTGTACTCAGTTGCCAGCCTGCCGGTTCCGTTTCGCCGACTTTCCATAGCTTCGCAGTAATCGTTGTGGGGCTAGTTCCGCTCACGCTCGTCTTAAGAACTAGAGTGTCGCCGGCAACGTAGGTGAGGCCGGGTACCGTCATGTTGGCAAGGACAGATGAGGATCCAGACATTATCTGGAGCCCAACGACTCCGCCGGGTTGCAGCCGGGCCCGCGCCTGGTAGAAGGCCGAGCCAACCTGGCGTCCAATGATTCCCACCACGATGTGTCCGGATTCGGCGACCTTGTCTGCCGAGAGTTCGACCTGAGCTTCGGTGGCGGTTTGACTCACATCGGAAAGCATGGCGCGACGTGTCGATCCCGGGGTGGTGTGTCGAGCGAAGCCCGCCCCACTCGACACGCTGAAGCTGGAGTTCACGTTCGTCGACCAGGCACCACCGGTGTTGGCGGTTCCCCAGCCGGCAGCTACTGTGCGCCCAAAGTCATCCTGTGCGATCGGGCCTCCGGGGGCAGTGACTGTGATTTGTTGAGTCGTCGTTCCGGTTGCACCCTGATTGTCGGTGACCGTGAGTCTGACGGTGTAGTTGCCGGCGGTCGCGTAGCTGTGCGCTGCGGTGACCCCAGTGCCGGTTTGCCCGTCGCCGAAGTTCCACGCGTACGAACTGATCGTTCCGTCGGGGTCGCTCGATGTCGATCCGTTGAAGGTTGCGGTGAGATCGCTGGCCGCAGAGGTGAACGCAGCGTTGGGTGTCTGATTCGCTCCAAGCCAAATGTTGGTGATGGGCGCTGCTGCCGCGCTGAGATCGTTAGATGGTATCGAGTACGTATCTTGGATTGTGCGGAGTACGTCGTAGTGATCGATGGTTTGCGAGAACTGACCGGTCTTGATCTTTTCGCCGACAAAGATCGTCGGGATCTTGTTCGGTCCGCCACCTTCGTCTTCATCCCAGGTGAGGATCAGCACACTGTTGTTTGCTTTGGCCCAGTTGACGTAGCCACCGATGGCGGACTGCAGCCACATATCTGCTTCAGCGATCGTGCCATCGTGCATGTCGTGCTGAAGGTTTGGTACCACGTATGACACATCGGGCAGAGTCGAATAGTCGGTGGGGAACGCCGTAAATGGTTGGTTCACGGCGGCGGGAATCGACGGCCAGTTCACCCAAGGGTTATGTTTGCGCGCGTAGGCTCCACTCTCACAGCCGGTGAATCCGACACTCGGAAGGCTCTCCGAGTACCCTACGAAACTCTTGCCGTTGGCCGTCAACTGGTTGTACAGGTTCGCTGTCGTGAACGTGTTTGGGCAGTCGTTGGTGGTGACTCCGTTGAGTGAGCCACTAAACAGTGCAAGGTAGTTCGGCTGACTCGGGCGGATCACGGCGAACGACTCGGTCATCAACGCGCCTTCAGCCGCGAGTGCGTTGATATACGGCGCCGCTGCACTACCAATGACCTGGGTGTCGGACTTGTTTTCCATAATCACCACGACGGTTTTTGCGGTCGCCGGGATGCCCGCCACAATGTTGGGGGCGACTTGATGGGTGACAGCTGTGGTCGCGCCCTGATTGTCCGTGACAGTGAGTGTCGCCGTGTACGAGCCTGCAGTCGCGTAGCTGTGCGACGCTGTTGCTCCGGTACCGGTCTGGCCGTCACCGAAGTTCCAGGCATAACTGGCAATGGTGCCGTCGGGATCGCTGGAGCCGCTTGCGTTGAAGGATGCAGCAAGTCCAGCCAGATCGAGCGTGAACGCTGCCACTGGTGGCTGGTTCGCAGGGTTGGTAGTGACCGTTACCGGCTTCGTCACCGTTCCCGTCGTTCCCTGATTGTCCGTGACGGTGAGGACCACTTGATACGTGCCCGCTGTCGCGTAGGTATGGACCGGACTGGTTGCAGTGCTGCTCTGCCCATCGCCGAAGTTCCATGACCGCGAGGCGATAGTGCCATCCGGGTCAGTAGAGGCAGTCGAGTCGAAGCTTGCAGTCAGAGTGCTTACCGAACTGGTAAAGGATGCGGTCGGAGCCTGGTTGGCCGGAGTGCCACCACCGCCATCAGCGTGTCCAGCAATAGCGAGGAAGCTGTCGTAGCTGACATGCACCGGTGCATTGGTCGCGGAGCCGGAAACGTAGCTGTACTGTCCGACCGCGCCCGGGTTCTGCAGAGCTGCGACTGACGATGTGGCTTCGAGCGTCCAGTCCGTTGGCTCTGCGGTGCCTTGCTTCCAGACCTTGCCACGGATGGTGGTCGGCGAAGTTCCGAATGCTTGCGCCTTCACCAGGAGCACATCGCCCGCGGTGAAGGTCAGACCGGGGACATCCGTGTAGGCAATGCTTGTCGATCCACCGTTCAGGAGCTGGAACGCGAGGGTGCCATTCGAAAAGTACCGCACGCGTGCTTGATAGAAGCTGTTTCCGACCTCGCGAACGATCACTCCGGTATATGCTCCACCACCGGTGATTGCCTTGTCGATCGAGATGCTGGTGCTCACCGTGACATCGTCGGTCGAGACCGAGGGAAGCCACGCGTGCCTGGTTGTTCCTGAGGAACTGTGGTTCACGACGCCGACATCGGATGCGACGGAGAAGCTACTGTCGGTGTTGGTCGACCAGTCCCCGCCTACAGCCGCGGTGCCCCAACCAGAGGCTTGCGTGCGCGAGAACTCATCCCGAGCAAGCACGGTCACTGCTGGCGGTGCGAGCGCCGTCACTTGCTGCGACAGCGTGCCGGTCGCGCCCTGATTGTCGGTGACCGTGAGCACCACCGTGTAGTTGCCAGCGCCCGCATACACGTGGCTCGTGCTGACACCGTTCGCGGTCGCTCCGTCGCCGAAGTCCCAACTGTAGGAGCCGATGGTGCCGTCAGGATCTGACGAGCCGGCCCCATCGAAACTCACAACGTTGTCGGTGACACCGAAGGTGAATGCCGCGGTGGGGGCAACATTGGCCGCCAGAACCGTCACTGATTCGGATCTGGTTGCCGAGGCACCCTTGTTGTCAGTAACGGTCACCGTGACGGTGTAGGTTCCGGCCGTGGCGTAGGTGTGGTCGATAAGCGCCCCACTGCCTGTACCGCCGTCGCCGAAGTTCCACTCGTACGATGCGATTGTGCCGTCTGGATCTGACGAACCTGTGGCGTCGAAACTAGCGACAAGATCGGCTTCGGAGTGAGTGAACTGTGCCACTGGTGCTTGATTGGCGGTGCCAAGAAGGTAGTGCTGGCTTACTTCGCTCGCGGTCAATACGGTCTGGTAAACCGCAAACTCATCGAGGTCGCCGCTGAAGTAGTTCGACGATGCAACACCAACGGTGTTTCCTCGTCCGAGCCTCCAGTATCCCGAGAACGTCTGACTCGGTGTCGCAGCACTCGTGCCCGCAAGCGCGCCGTCGACATAGAGTCGCAATCCTGCTGATCCCTGCGTCGACACCGCCTGATGCCACTGGCCGTCGTTATACGAGCCGACAGTCGAAACGGTGCTACTTCCGGTGCCAAAGACGAGAGTTCCGTCGTTGCGCATCATCAGGTGATCGCCATAGCTGCTGGCGGTACCTGTAGCGGATGACCCGAACTCGACGAGCTTGCCACCGCTCGTGCTGCTGGTTCTGAACCAGACTTCACTCGAGAACGTTGACGGGTTGGGCAATGAAATCGCCGTCGCGGCGAGACCCTGGGTGAATTGAGTCGCACTGTTCGTGGTGCCGCCGAGAGCTCCAGGAACATTGCGGGTATAGGTTCCGCTCAGGTTTCCGTTGATGCCCTGCAATCCAGCGTCATTTACCGCTGACCCGGAGGCTTCAGCCAGACGCCAGTACAGTTGCGGACTTGCCTCGTAGACTGCCGCACCGTAGCTGTCGGTTGGTGCCGGAGGCCCGGAGAGTGAGCGGCCCGAGAGCAGGAAGTGGTTTTGCACCTGTGTTGCCGTGAGGGGCTTCGGGTACACGGCTACTTCGTCGATGGCACCGTTGAAGTAGTCAGAGCCACTCCAGCTGCGGTCGCCACCGATACGCCAGTAGCCCCAGTAGTTTTGGCCCCAGATGACGCTGGGTTCCACTCCGATGCGCACGCCGTCAACGAAGAATTCCGTTCCGCTGGCGCTCATACTGCCGACTACCTGATGCCACTGGCCGTCGTTGTATGACTTAGCACTCTGCACAATCCGAGTGCTGCCGGTGTAAACACCGAAGTTCACTTTTCCGGATGAATCCATGTAGATATGGCGGTCGTAGTTGGTGGAATTTCCGGACTGACGATTGCCGAATCCGACAATCTTGCCGCCAGAGTTCGTCGTGGTCTTGAACCAGGCTTCAACCGAGAAGGTATTGTCGCGCCAGACGAGCGCCTGCGATCCCGTGTAACTGTTCGAGCTACCCGTGAAGTTGGCCGCCGTGTTGCTATCGCCAATGATTGCTCCGGATGCCCCGAAGCCGACGCCGCTGTTGGCTGTCGAGTTGTCGCGGCCAAGGCTGTCTACCGCAGTGTTGCCTCCCGATTCGCCGAGACGCCAGTAGCTCGTGGGTTGGTCGTTCATGACAGCGCTCGCATAGTCGCTGAGTTGACCCGTGGTTCCCGCGGTATACGAGACCGTTGTTCCCCAGCCATTGTTGCCGTAGGGGTCGATGGCGCGCAGTCGATACGTGTAGGTCTGGCCGGGGGTGAGACCGGTGTCGATGTACGTCATGGTTGGCCGGTCGTAGAACCGAGCATCCTGAGTTGTCACGTAGATCGGCGAAGCACTCTTGCCATCACGGATGAGGTGGTACGTCAGGTTCTCGTTGTCACGATCCCAGTCAGCGGTCCAGCTCAGCGCGATTGTTCCTGGCGCTGGTGATGTCATCTTCGGCACGAGGTCGTTGCCGGTCAGGCGTGGGCCATCAAGGTTGGGGGCAATCGACGGCACCGCGAAGCGGAGAAGTCCTTGCTGAGATTGGCCGTTCACTCTCGTGAACTCGCCGCCGTAGACCGTGTATTCGGCGTTTGAGCTGACATCCCACGGGCCCTGGTACTGACCAGTGAAGGTTCCTAGGTTGATGTCGGGGAAGAAGTTCAGAAGTGAAGGACTGGAGTTGCCCGCCCAGTTGGGGTAGCCGTAGGGGTCGTTAGAGATTGATCCGGTAGCATCTTTGCTGAACGCGATACCGCGGCTGAATGACCAGGGATCGGTCTGCGGGAAGCCTTCAACGTTGCCGCAGTAGTGCGAATGGCCTGCCGCATAGATGGCGCCGTTGGGCGCCGGCGAAACGGAATAGGTGTCACCGTGGCAGTCGTTAATCCACACGATTGCTCCGTCGGACCAGTTGGCACGGAACATGCCCTCAAGGTTTCCGCCAGAACCATAGACATAGCCCGAACCATAGAAGCTGTCAGAGTCGGAAGCGAGCGAGAAGATCGCAGCGTCGAGCCCTGCATTGCGGACAGAATTGTTCGCGGCGAACGGGGTGATGAGCGCTCCAACGCTGGCATCAACCATCGCAAGCCCGTAGCCGGGATTGCCGGAACCGTTGACAGTGGTGAAGTCTCCACCAATCACGACTTTCGTTTCGTCGGGCGAAATTACGATGCCGAATGCCCGGCCGCCAGCGAGTTCAGGAGCCCACGGCGTCACAGCACCGTTCGAGGCTAAGGCTGCTGCACCACCGAGGCGGGTGCTTCCGCTAACCGAAGTGAATGGTCCCGAGAAGTAGACGGCAGTATTCGTTGCGACGACCGCGTACACACGATAGTTCGCTCGGGCATCGAAGGCAGTGTTGATCGCGCCCGTTGCGGTGTTGAACGCCACGATGCGGGCCTTGGATGTACCGTTGACCGTCGTGAAGTCACCGACGGCGTACAGGCGGGTGCCGTCCGGCGATGCGGAGATTGCTCGAACCTGGGCGTCAAACGTTGGCGCCCACGGGAGCAGCGCTCCCGTGGTGAGGTTGTACGAGAGCATGTACGGGCGGTTGACCTCGTTGACTCCCGCCGCAGAACCGAACGGGCGCGCTTTTGTGAAGTTACCGGCGACGTAGACGGTATTGCCGACGATGACCTGATCCCAGACCACACCATTGATCTGGGGCGTTGGCAGTGGATCCGACGAAACCGTCGATGGCAAAGGTGGACTCGCTGCGGTGTCGGCTACAGCCACAATGGGCTGCATCACGGTAAGCAGGGCTGCGATTAATGTCATCGTTGCTGCGGCTGAAATCAGTCTCAGTGGGTTCGGTGGCATATGGCGAGTTGCGCGCATGGGGTGCCTTTTCGGGGTTTGTGGGTATTTCGGGTTCCACTTGGAGGCACACCATACTCCCTTTACCCCTCTTCGGGTGCCCCCCAAAAGGGGGTCACGTTTTCAGACCTGCCGACGGGCGCGCAGAAGCTCCGTCGCTAACGGCGGAGCTTGCGAGCAAGCTACCGTTCGATCAATTCCGCGGCATCGCCTTGAAATACCAGCGGAGACACATCAACGGAGTAGTCAACCAAGATTGTGATGTTGTCGCGCTCTTCGGGTGGGACAGTGAACACATAGACGCCATCCACCGCAGAATTTGCGGAGACCGATTCCGGAAGTGGTACACCTCCTGGTTCGCGAAGCTCCTGCGCGGGGGTGCGGTCGGCGCCGAAATAACAGCTCACAACCGCGGTGCGCAGTGTCGCGGCATCCGACGATGTATTCGTGATCGTGACAGTCACCCGCAGCGATGGCCCCGCAACTTCGCCGGGACCCCGCGCTGTTCCGTCGACCTCTTCGACCTTGCTGATCTGAGCGGTAAGACCAGTCGTGATCACACCGGGTTTGTCGATAGCGATCGGAGCAACGTCAGGCACTACCGGGCCGTCAGTGGGCGCCGGCGACGACGAAGCGGTCGGCGATTCAACCCCGGCCCCAGAGGTTGGCGACGAAGTGGGCAGCGTTCCCACTACAGACTTCGGTGCGAACTGAAGAAACAACACCACGCCAAGCGCCACCACAATGGCGACCACTATCGACGCCGCAAGAATTCGCGCAGAACGTGTGCCAAGCCACGCCGGAGCGGCCCCAGCTTCGTAGGGCTCGACCTCGCCACGGGGATGCTTCGACTGTGTCATGGCAGCTCCGTGACTTCGGGAATGTACGGGGTTGGAACATACACCCGCAGCACCATTGACATAACCCCCAGTTCTGGGGAGTAATGCTCATTGACGTGCGGCGTACACTTTCGAGTCCAGACAGTGGGGGGTCTGTTCGAAATTCTTGAGGCACTGCCAGGAGGATGGACAGTTGAAAAACCACATTTCCGCCAACGCCCGCCTTCCGAACGCCCGCCAGCCTACTGTGCGTATCTTGGGAACCCACGGAATCCCCGCCGCCTACGGTGGTTTCGAAACTGCCGCAGAGAACGTTGCCCTCTTTCTTCGTGACCGCGGGTGGCGCGCTATCGTCTACTGCCAAGTGCCAGGCACCGGTCCAACAACGTACGACACATGGAATGGCATCGAGCGGGTGATGATCCCCCAGCATCGAGAAGGTTGGCTGGGAACCGCCAGTTTCGACCTCGCCTCCATCCGCCATGCATCACGGTTTCGGGATGTCTGCCTGACGTTCGGCTACAACACCGCCGTCTTCAACATCATCCAACGCATCAAACGCATCCCCAACGTCATCAACATGGATGGCATCGAGTGGTCGAGGGCCCGCTGGGGCAAAGGCCGCCAAGCCATTCTGTGGATCAACGAGCGGATCGCCTGCTGGGTGGGCAATCGACTCATTGCCGATCATCCGGTGATCGAAACCTATCTCGCTACCCGTGCGCGCCGCTCCAAGTTGGTCACGATCACGTATGGCGCTCATGCGGTTGAGCAGGCAGATACGCTCCCCGTGACGACTCGCGGCCTCACTCCGGGGAACTATCTCACGCTCATCTGTCGCCCGATTCCAGAGAATTCGATTCTCGAACTGGTGACCGCATTCTCCCGCGAAAAGCGGGGTCATCAACTCGCGGTCTTTGGAACCTACGACGACAGTGACCCCTACACCCGCGCCGTTCGAGAGGCAGCGAGTGACGAGGTGCTGTTCGTCGGCCCCATCTACGAACCGGATGAGGTAGCGGCTCTACGATTCCACTCCCTCGGATACCTGCATGGGCATACCGTTGGCGGCACCAATCCTTCCCTCGTCGAAGCAATGGCGGCAGGTAATGCGGTCATTGCCCACGACAATCCCTACAACCGCTGGGTGGCGGGTGATGGAGCGTTCTACTTCACCGGGGTGGATGACGCTGCCGATCACATGTCGACTTTGCTCGGTTCGCCCGACCAGCGTCGCGCTCTCGCGGCGGCAAGCCGCAGCCGACATCTGACGGAGTTCACCTGGGAGCACGTCGCCGGGCAGTACGAAGATTTGTTGGCACTCTATGTCGACATGCACGAACCCCAGCAAGCTCAGGAGGAGTCCGCATGATTCGTGTTGGCGTGGTCGGTTTAGGAAAAATGGGGCTCTCCCATCTCTCAATGATTCGAGCCCATCCCGAAGTCTCTGTTGATGCCGTTGTCGATTCGGCTGGCTACATTCTTGGCGTGCTCTCGAAGTACACGGGACTGAATACGTTCACTGACTTCGACAAAATGCTCGACAGCGTTCAGTTGGATGCGGTGCTCATAGCGACTCCCACCCGTTTTCACGCCGCGATGGTTCGCACCGCGCTCGAACACGGACTTCACGTCTTTTGCGAGAAGCCACTCACCCTCACTTCGGCCGAGTCTTCAGAGTTGGCCGAGCTGGCGGCATCCCGTGGTCTCGTCACTCAGGTGGGATATCACAATCGATTCGTCGCAACCTTTCGTGAGGCGAAGCGCCTGATCGACGCTAGAGCCATCGGCCGCATTACCCATGTTCAAGCCGAATCGTATGGCCCTGTCGTATTGAAGGCGAAGGGATCAACGTGGCGGAGCAAGCGCACAGAGGGAGGTGGGTGCTTGTATGACTACGCCGCGCATCCACTCGACCTCGCCACGTGGTTTGTCGGCGACGCAACCGGAGTGGGCGGCACAATTTTGGGCAGCATCTTCTCGGAGAATACTGAAGACGAGGTATACAGCACGATTTACTTTGCGGACGGCGTGAGCGGCCAACTGTCCGTCAACTGGTCCGACGAGTCGTACCGCAAGATGACAACCCGCATGAGCATCTCCGGCACCCAGGGCAAGATCATTGCCGACCGCCAAGAGATTCAGGTGTACTTGCGCAGCACCGCCCCCGAAACAGCGGGCTACCAACAGGGCTGGAACATCAAGTCCACGACCGAACTCACCGACGAAGTGTGGTTCTACTTGCGCGGCGAAGAATACAGCGCCCAACTCGATCACTTTGTGCAGCGAACTCACGACCCCGACCTCCCCTCAACGAACGATTTCACGAGTGCTGCGGTCACTGACCGAATCATCGAACTACTCACTCAGGATGCCGCAGCCGGTCCAGCTGCAACCTCCGTGCCGAGTGCGTCACCGTCTGTGGCGTCGGTCCCGACCCGACGTCGCAGCTTCCTGGGGAGACGATCATGACCACAACAACAGACCGGGCCTCGGCATTCGCATCGCCACCGGCGAAACTCGACCGCGTGCTTTTTGGTGACAATCAGTTCTTTGGCATCAACCATCGGTCAGAAGAAAAAGCACGTGAGCAGGCGATGCGGTTCCACAGCATTGACGCAATCATGGATGTTGTCGACAATGCCTACGACAGCGGCATCCGCACCCTCATGTGCACCACTCACGACCGCATCTCCGAAGTTGTCGACCGCGTTCGATCGCAGCCCGAAAAATATGACGGCTTTTCGTTCTTCCCCTGCATGCCCTACGCCCACAAGTACGCCGACGCCGTCACCGAGAACGGCATCCTCGGAGCCCTCGGCAAATTCTTGCCAGACGAAGGATTGCTGAATGCCATGATGCGCGGCGGGCGCTCGCTCGCGAAGAAAGACATTGAGGGCATCATCACACTGTTGGTCGATGCTGAGATGGCCGGCTTCGCTGGTGCCAATACTCCCGTGATCTGGCTGCAGAATGTGGTCGTCGATCTACTCCTCGGCCTTGGCTTCACCGATGCTTTTGCGATCTTCGCCAACCATGTGCGCTCACGCTACGGAGCCGAACCCGGGTTCATCACGATGAACCTGCCCATGCTCCTCGACCACCTCGATAGCGCCGGGATCGACAACCCGTTGGTGTGCTCGAACATCAACAAGATCGGCTTCCGCATGTCTGGCGGAACCGAGGCCTATCAGGATGCGTTGGCCAAGCGCCCATTCAGAGCGGTCGCGATGTCAGTATTTGCGTCTGGCGCGATTGCCCCCCGCGAAGCCCTCGAGTGGGTTTTTGCCCAGCCCGGGATTGAATCGATCGTTTTTGGAGCCTCCAGCCGCGGACACATCGAGAGCACTATGGCGCTCGTTCACGAGTTCGAGCAACGCCCCAGCTAGGAAGCGTCAATTGTGCGCAGTTCGCGCCACCAGCGCGCGAGTACCGCGATGAGAATCACAGCGTTGGCGGCGAACAGCAGCCCGTACACGACAACAAAACCGCTCAGCCACCCGAACACCACAAACGACAGGCAGAGCACCGCATAGTCCGTCGGAATCGCAACGATGGTCTGCAACCAGCCTCCGCCGCCACTCGGCTTCGCATACGCCTCCCCGCGCTCGGACGACGCAATCCGGCGTAATTGGTCAGTGAGAATCATCGCGAAAAAGAACACCGACGACACCACAATGAAACCGAGGGGGATCAGCAGCACGGCATCCGGCAGCTCGTCACCGAAGCGATAAAACGAAATGAGGATGACGCCGTGAAAAATTACAATCTTGAACGCATCAACAACGTGATCAAGCCATTCACCAGATTTGGTTCCGCCCCCACGCAGCCTGGCAAGCTGTCCATCGGCCGAGTCGAGGGCGTACCCGAGCAGCAGAAGGACGGCAACGAGAATACCGAGCCACCACGCCGGCTGAACGGTGGAAACAAGAACCAGCGCCACAAGCGTCGACGTCGCACTCGCCATGGTGACCTGATTGGGGGTTCTGCCCATCAGGAATGCTCCGGCAGCGAGCAAACGGCCAAGGCGGCGATTTATCCAGCGCGAGTACGGCGGCGCTCCCCGCCCTGATTTTTGGGCGGACGCAAGCTGCCGGACAATGGCACGGTATCCCAGTGGTGCTGCTGGGCTTTCCCCTGTAGCGGTCATGTTTCACCATAGCGCGACGCCCCTCGACTGGTCGAGAGTTATGCCCCGGTGGGCATGACACCCGCGGGGCTAGCATGGGGGCATGCGCGTTCTCTTCGACGGCTTCTGGTGGGCGCGAGGCCCTGCCTCGAATCGCCAGGTTCTGCGCGAATTCATCTGGGCCTGGGAACGCGAATTTCCTGAAGACGAGATCACCGTCGCCGTTCGCCGGGCATCCATTCAGGTCGCCACCTCAGAGCTGCCTAGTCGGGTCGCCGTAGTCGGCACGCGAGTGAAACCACAGGGCGTGAGCGCGATTCTTGAATTGCCATTTGTCGCGAAACGGCTGCACGCCGATGTGACCATCACGCACAACTTCACGCCAGCGTTTGGGCCTACAGCGGTGTTCATCCACGACTACATGTTTCTGACCTCGCCGGAGTGGTTCACTCTCACCGAGCGCCTCTACTTCAGCCTGATGCCGCTGACGGCGCACCGGGCCACGTGGCTCTTCACGTCATCACGAAACGAAGCCGAGCGCATTGGTCGACTGAGCCGTGGCCGCACTGTCGTTCCGGTGGGTCTTGCTGTGGGGCGAGGCTTAGCGGATGCTGTTCCCCGCAAGCCTCAAGGCCTCGACGGATTCACCGGAGATTTTTTGCTCTGCGTAGGCAGACTCAACGCTCGCAAGAATCTCGCCAACACCATCCAAGCGGCGCTTTCGTCAGGGCGGGCAACTCCAGATTCGCCTCTCGTGATCGTTGGCGAGCCTCAAGGGCGCACTGCTGAGCTTCCTGGCGATATTACTGAGGCCGTCGAACGTGGGGCGGTTCGATTTCTTGGTTTCATCGACGATGACGAACTCGCGTGGCTGTATGGCAACACGGCGCTGCTCCTGTTTGTGACCCGAGACGAAGGGTTCGGCCTTCCCGCCCTCGAAGCGCGCCACTTTGGCGCACCGGTAGTGGTGAGCGATATCCCTGTGTTCCGCGAGATTTTGGGAGCGAATGCTAGCTATGTGGATCCGGATAATGTTCCCGCTTTTGCTGAGGCGATCCGCTCTGCCCCCGCTCGAGCTGCAGTCACGGCGCCAGGCGATCTCGGTTACTCGTGGGAGGCCTCCGTTCACTCACTGCGCGCAACAATTCTGGCCGGCACCACCGGTAACTGACTCCGGAGGTTAGCCCGCCGCTGATGGCGCAGCTCGCTTCGCAATGCTGGCGAACTTGGCGCCCGATACCAGCGAGCAGGATCGCAGGGCACCGCGGCCTCCCGAGATGGCCGCCGGTTCCATTACGACCCTTCTGCTCAACGTGGCAGCGTTCGCGTGCACGAAAGTCCCACCTCTCGTGGCACACATCAGCGACGGGTGTTTACCCTCACATACCTCCCGACGGCAACTGTGAGGGCGCTTGGGGCGGAGAGGGGGTGCACTGGTGGTAATTGTCTGGGCCGTTCATCGCGGTCGCGCGAACGTCCCCTGGTGCGCGCATCATTAGTACGCACCGACAGGATGGATGAGTACCTTGAACGTGCGCCACATTATGACGAGGTCACCGACGACCGACCAGTTCTCGACGTAGTAGAGGTCAAGGCGCATGCTGTCTTCCCAATTCAGGTCCGACCGTCCATTGATTTGCCACATCCCGGTAAGCCCAGGCTTGATGTACATGCGCCGGTTGACCTTCCCTTTATACGCACGCACTTCGTTGGGCAGCGGCGGACGTGGGCCGACGAGGCTCATGTCGCCTTTCAGCACGTTCCAGATTTGTGGCAGTTCATCAAGCGAATACTTTCGGATGAATCGACCGATTTTGGTAACTCGCGGATCGTTCTTCATTTTGAAGAGCACCCCCGAACCCTCGTTCTTCTGAGTGAGCTCAGCCAACTTCTCGGAGGCATCCGTGACCATCGAACGAAACTTGAACATACGGAACATTTCAAGGTTGCGCCCCACCCGCACTTGGCTGAAGAGAGCGCCCCCTGGACTGTCCAAACGGATCAGCACAGTTAAGAGGAGAAAGAGCGGCGAAAGAATGGCAAGTGCGAGGGCAGAGACAACGATGTCGAGGCCACGCTTGACGACGTGCTTTCCCCCTTCGAACTGGGGAATTTCAACGTGGATAAGAGGAAGGCCTTCAACGGGCCGAAAGTGGATGCGCGGCCCTGCCACATTCGCTAGGCGTGAAGCCAGTATCAGCTCGGCGGCCGTACCCTCGAGTTGCCACGCAAGGTTGCGGATGAAGTCATTTCCGCAGCCATGATCACCAGCAACGATCACAGCGTCAGCGCCAAGCTCGGCGGCGGTCGCAGCGACCCGTTCTGGACCGAATTCATACCTCGTGGAGGATTCAGATTTCGGCGAGTCTTGAGAATCCGGTTCCGTCAAGACTCCAACAACGGCGAATGCCGCACTCAGGTTGCCTTTGATTCGCGATACGACGTAGTCGACTTCGCTGCTCGTACCGACAACGACGGCCCGTGAAAGTGCGCGGCCGAGGCGCCGTTGCCTAGTGAGCCAGCGTCGCCAGGACCACCGACTGGCGAGAAGAACGATGACTCCGATCGCCATCGCCAGCACTGCGCCTTTGCCGGGGAAGCCGGCTTCGACAATCAGAAGCGTGATGGATAACAGCCCAAACATGGTCATGCTGGCGGTGATGAGGCTCTTGTACTCGTTGGCGCCGGCACCGATTACTCGCCGATCTCGAGTGTGGAAAATCTGGAGCAACGCGAGCCAAATCATCGCGACACCAGCTAGGCCAAGCCACATGAGGGGGTTCACGCTGACGAGAAAGACGGGGATGCTGGTCGATTCTGCTCTGGTCGAGAGCGCCGCGATCATCGCGAAACAAATGATTACGGCATCCGTAATCAGTAGTTTCGTCTCGTACGTGCGAGCCCAGGCCAAGCCTGACTCTGGATGCCGCGTGGTTGTTGATAGCGGATGGAATTCGGTGGCATCTACCAACCGGAGGTGGCCGCGCTCTCGCTCGGGAGCGGGCTGGGCAGGTAATTTTCTGAGTTCACTCATTTCTCAGCTCTCGGGGAGAAATGAGTGAACTCAGGCAGCGGGTAAGGCTCGGGTTCTTGTTGGGGGCGGGTGATTTTGGGGATGGGTAAAACGGCTCTTGCATCGGGATCACGACATTTCGGGTGTCGGTTTTTTGCGCACTAGAACTTGCGCCCGTCGGGGGACGGGCGTTGGGGGAGGCGCGCTGGTTGGCACGCGCTGCGGGGCGGGTAGGTGGTGCTTGCTCTTGCGGGTACTGACCCCCAATAAGGGGGTAGTGAGTGAAGCTACTCCCGTTGCCCCGATGGGGCATACCCCCCTTTAGGGGGACACGCGGCGTGTCGAATAGATGACAATGACATATGTGGGTATAAAAATGCGAACATCATCTGCCGCGACGGGCAGGCCCGACCTCAGAAATGAGCGGGTGTGTAGCTGCGAATTCTTCACAGTTCTGGACCGAGTATTGGGGCCACGATGGAGGTCCTTAGCTTCCATTTTTCCTGCAAGTCCGCGGATGTTGAGTGCTTCGCGGTCAACTACACGATCATGACGCCCACTACGGCCGCGCCGCAGCTAGCACCGGATACCCGACACTCGGCGCGTGCTCCTTAGCGCGGGCCAGCCGAGCCAGCAGCAACCCCAGGATGAGTTCGCCCCCATGCTTCACGGATCACGAATCCGACTGGACCTCGTCCAAGTGGTCTACGAATTCACCAGCGGTAACGTAACCGCACGACGGCGCCCTTCCGTCCACACGGGCACCGGGACGGTCGTGGTCACGGTCGTGGTGTAGTTTTCGAAGAGAACTCAGCTATCACCCCACGAAAGGTTTCCGGTCCACTATGAGTGATGTCAACATCCGACCGTTCCGGATTGTTGCGTGGTGGGCAAAGTTGGCGTTCTACTGCACCTATCTCATTAGCGGGAGACTTCTGTTCTTCGTTCTCGATTCCGCGGGGGCACCACCTGCTGCTTCCCTCGTGTGTGGGGTGGCATTCAGCTCGTTGGCATTTGTCGTGGGGGTGCGAACTTTTCGCGGCGCAGCCGAGCCACTTGCGGCGCCTCGCCCCTGGTGGCGAGCGACCGCCCGCCCTCCAGCCGGGTTCATTCTCGGCATGCTGACGACAATCCTCGCCCTGAACGAAGTATGGCTTCTCGTCGTCGAGACCCCTCACGGACCGTTCGCGCTAGCAGCGAGCATCATTTCCCTACTTCAAACGCTTCTCGTGACTGGCTACTTCTTCAACTCATCAGTGCGACTGCTCGCCCTGCCGCTCGAGCCCAAGCCTGCGCCCTCGGGTCTTGTGCAGCCGTCACTCACCCTCCGCGACCGACGCTCTCCACCCAGATAGAGGTACAAGCGCCCACTAAAACTCATTTTCTCTAGCAGGTTGCCTCCCCCAACCGATAGCGTCGATTTATCCTGTGCTGCGCAGGAATCGCGAGGGGGCTGAAGGGTACGTGAAGGATCTGCAGCCGCGTGAGCAGTGGTTCAAAGACCAGCGACTCTCAGTGGAGTTGGTTTGCTCAAGCACCCCGCTTCCAGAATCACTACTGCCAGTAAGCCTGCTCACAGAAGAGGTGTTGAGCGTTGGCTACCGAGTCGGATTGCTTTCGGTTTCTGATGCGGTGCGGATAACGCTCCAACGGTTCGAAGACGGAATGACACTGACACCGCGGGAGGAGCGCATCGCGTTCAGCTTCCGTGAGGAAGAACGCGAGATCGGAGTGGAGCTACTTAGCGTGAGTTTGCGCGCCTTCCCCGAGGCAGCACGAGTCTGTCGCTTCCTCACCGTGAGTCTCTATCGCGCGGCGTGGGATGAGCTGGATGACCCACAGGAGTCACTTCAGTCCTTCTTAATTACCTGGCAAGACGGTACTGCGGAGTTTGGGGAGTATTGCAGCCCAGAACCCCGACTCAGCGACCTCGTCCATTTCGATCGCACACAGCGCCGCGCGCTGGCGAGCCTCGGTCGCGCGCTGGACTTTGAGAAGTCTGAGTTGCTGCAGCCACAGAAGGAGACGTCGTAATGGGTGCAACGCTCCCGATCGTTCTGGATGAGAACGGTGATCTTTCGATGTTCCTCACCATCGAAGCTGCCTGTCTTGCCGTTGAAGCGGTCGACGTTGTTAACGAAGAGTACGAGGGGTTCGATGCACTCGGCCGCAGGCTGATCATCTCGGTTCACGGAGAACGCGTCTCTATCGATGTGAACGTCAACGGTGAGCCGGAACCCGCCGAGTTTGCACAACGACTGCGCAACTACTTAACCAACGACGGGGTGAGGCAAAGCGGGATAGAAATTTCGGCCGATGCAACACTGCCAGAACTCGTGCACGCCCTAATGAGGTACCAGTATGGCGTCGGCGGTCCGGCGGGCTACGGCACACTGAACCTGCGCGGGTTGCGGACTCGCGTCGGGTGGGAGATTCATCGTGGGCTGAACGTTTTTCGCATTTCAGCGACGTGGATTCCATGGAACCGCCATCGGGGTCGCGGTCGAATCGAGTTGGTCCGTGGACCGGAGGAGCTGAAGTGACCGCGAACATTGCCGCACTCGTTGCCGAGAAGGTGGCCGAGCGGATCGCAGCCCACTTTCCGGCGATTCAGGTCGTCGTGCATCCGCAATTCCTCAACACATTTACGGCGACAGTTGACTTCACTCCACCCACGCCCGGGGCTGTCGACATCTCTGTGACCGTGGTTTCTGACGGCGGCTACGTTCTTGAGGCCGGCCCCGATCTCGTCTTCGAGAGCAACACCGAACCCGGCGACATCGACGCCCAGGTAGCCGAGATTGCGGAGCAGATTGAAGCCTTCGGGCAGTGCGGAGTGGTGAAACTCCAGACGCGCCCCTTTCTCGGTTTCCTCTCCCCCACGCTGCTTGGAGCGCCCGGCGCCGACCCCGAGCTCGACAAGTGGATGGCGCGCCGCACCTCCCGTGTGATCCGCACGTGGAAAGCGTGGGTGTGATGCCTCTCGAACAAAGAATGACGCTCGTGCCGGGATCAAGCGCACGGCGCCTGCATCACCTCGCCGGTCAATTCATTGGCCTGTGCGTCATACTCGAGATCGTGGGGATCACTCTGGTTATCGTCGGCACGCAAGGCATTCCCGTCGCGTATCCGGCCGGGGTCACGCTCTCGCTAGCGAGCGGGCTCGCCCTCGGGTGGATTCGGTTCTTCGGCTACAACCGAGTCGAGACTCGCGAGCAGCGTGAAGCTGCTGCGGGCTACAACACGATCAGCAGCCGACGGTACGAACTCCCACTCGTGCACGATGTCACCGGCGTGATCCTGCGGCTTCCCCGCAACTACGACGCGACAGCCACACCCGCCCAGTAGCTGCCATCGGGGAACGAGAACTCGGCGACCGACGACTCGTGCATCTGCGCCGAGTAGCCCGGTGCCATCGGCACCCGGTAGGCGCCGTTCTCGACGATGCAGGGGTCAACGAAGTGTTCGTGCAGGTGGTCGACGAACTCGGTTACCCGGTTCTCGAGAGTGCCCGACACAGCGACGTAGTCGAATATCGAGAGGTGCTGCACGAGCTCGCAGAGGCCAACGCCACCAGCGTGCGGGCAGACCGGAACGCCAAACTTCTTGGCCATCAGGTACACGGCAATGATCTCGTTCGGGCCGGCGAGGCGGGCCGAGTCGAGCTGGCAGAAGTCGATGGCTTCGGCCTGGAACATCTGCTTGAAGAGCACACGGTTCATACCGTGCTCTCCCGTCGCAACACCAATGGGCGCAACGGCCTTGCGGATAGCAGCGTGACCGAGCACGTCATCCGGACTCGTCGGCTCCTCAACCCACAACGGGTCGAACTGCGCGAGCGCCTTTACCCAATCAATAGCCTCATTGACGTCCCAGACTTGGTTCGCATCGATCATGAGCTTCGCGTCGGCACCGATGACTTCGCGGGCAATACCGCAGCGCCGGATGTCATCGTCAAGATTCGCACCGACCTTCAGCTTGATGTGGCGGTAGCCGGCATCCACAGCCTCCTGGCAGAGTCGGCGAAGCTTCTCGTCGGAGTAGCCCAACCAGCCAGCACTCGTGGTGTAGCAGGGGTAGCCCGACTCGGTGAGTTCGGCAATGCGCTGCTCCTTGGTGGGAGCAAGTTCGCTCAGCATCGCGATCGCTTCGTCTTTGGTGAGAGCGTCGGTGAGGTACTGGAAGTCTGCGGTGTCGACAAGCTGC
This sequence comes from Rhodoglobus sp., assembly GCF_053580035.1. Lineage (NCBI taxonomy): Bacteria > Bacillati > Actinomycetota > Actinomycetes > Micrococcales > Microbacteriaceae > Rhodoglobus > Rhodoglobus sp. The sequence goes on from NZ_JBMDVL010000001.1 coordinate 1,504,687, forward strand.
TTAGGAGTCATGTCGGCGAGCAACCGCCACAAGGGCTTACCCGCGCGGCGAGCAGCAAGATCCCACACGGCATTCATCACGGCGGCCATCGCCAAGTGCTCGACACCCTTCTCTGGCCCAAGCCAACGCAATTGCGAATCAGACTTCAGTTCGCGGTAGATGCCACCAAGGTCGCCGACGATCTCGTCAACATCCCGACCAACGAGCGGTGCAGCTCGCTGTTCAGCAGTGAGCGCACAGATGTCATTGCCTCGGCCAATGGTGAAGGTGAAGCCGTAGCCCGCGACGCCCTTTTCGTCAGTGCGGAGTACAACATAGGCGGCCGAGTAGTCGCCATCCTTGTTCATCGCGTCAGAGCCGGCGGCGGTGAGCGACGTCGGAAAACGCACGTCGTAGACGTCAACGCTGGTGATAGTAGTCATGCTGAAGAGTTCTCCTTGCTCAGAACAGAAATACAGAAATGGGGCGCTGGTAGTGCGCGGGCTTTGCTCGTCTAACTAGTCACTGTGGAAGACCTCGGGCAGCTCTTTCCACCACTCACCGTCGGCACGATCATCCAGTGGTCGTTGCAGTGGTTCTTGAAGTGCCCACCACCGCTTGGTTTCGGGATCTGCGGCGATAGCGGCCTGATCAGCTTCGTAGTCGTCACCCGTGTACTCGAAGTACGAGAACAGCAGGTCGCCGTGACGATAGATCGAATAGTTGTGGATGTTGCTGGCCGCTAACCGTTCGAGAATCGTTGGCCACACGGCGGCATGGTATCGCTCGTACTCTTCGCGGTTCTCGGGTGGGAGGCCGATGACCTGGGCTACTCGTTTCATGGTTATCCCTTCACCGCACCAACCGTTTGTCCTCGCATCAAGAAGCGCTGGGCCGTGAGGAACACGATCAGCAGGGGGATCATGGAGATGAACGTGGCGAGCGCGAGCTGGGGCATGTAGAGCTTCACGTCGAGGCCTGCTGCCACTGTTGCGTTGAACAGTGGGCTGGCACCGATGAGCTCTTGGATGCCGATCGAGATGGTCTTGTTCTCCTGGTTAGAGGTCAACAGTGCCAAGGGGAGGAAGAAGTTGGTCCAGTTGGCAACGAAGGAGAAGAACGCGACGAGCGCGATGACTTGCTTCGAAATGGGCAGTGCCACGTAGAAGAAGGTCGAGATCTCGCTGAGGCCATCGATCCGGGCTGCTTCTACTAGCTCTTGCGGCATTGTCGTCATGAAGTGGATATAGACGAGGTACGTGCCGAAGGGGAAGAAGCCCATGATTACTGCCACTGGCCACAATTGGCCGACGGCGCCGATGGCATTCACTTCGAGGAACAGCGGGATGACGAGAACAGTGTTGGGCATCACCATGGCGAGCAGGGTAGCGAAGAGCAGCACCTTGCGGCCGCGGAACCGCAGTCGAGATAGTGCATACCCTGCTGGCAGCGCTGCAACGAGGGCGAGCACTCCGCCAACGATGGCGATCACGAGCGAGTTTCCTACCCAGCGGGTGAAGAGGCCACCATCACCGGGGCCGAAGCCATTGATCTGGCTCCAACTGAACACGACGTTGTCCCACGAGATTCCGCCGAGGCCAAGGAAACCATCGGTTCCCGCGAGCACACCTTCTTGGCTGCGGAAGGCCATCGCGATGAAGCCGATGATGGGCAGGATGAAGGCGGCAGCAACGATCACCATGACGGTGATGCGGGCAATCCGGCCAACCGTCCAGTGTTTGGCGCCGACGACGCCGGGAGCGCTGTTGCTCATCGCTTCTTCTCCTTTTCGTCGCCGAAGAGTCCACTCTTCATCACGATGACGACTCCAATGCTGAGGGTAATTACGAGCAGAATGATGGAGAGCGCTGCTGCGGCGGGGAAGTTTCGGTTCGTGAACGCGAAGGCGTAACCCAGCTGGGTTGGTGCCCACTCGCCCGCAATCGCGCCAGAGGAAATCTGTCGCAGCAGGTACGGCTCGAGGAAGAGCTGGAAACCGTAGGCGAGGTTCATTAGGGCTGCATAGCCGATCCAGGGGCGGATGAGCGGAAGCTTGATATGCCACGCCAAATCCCACGCGCGTGCGCCGTCGATCTTGGCTGCCTCAAAGATTTCGTCTGGAATACCGTTGAGGCCGCCATTGACGACAATGATCCACGTTCCGACGCCTTGGAAGAACAGCATTCCGGTGAGAATCATCGGCATGTTGCCGTCGGTGACGATCTCTTTGAGCGACCCGAACCCGACTTCTTGCCAGAGTGGCGCGAGCGGTGACTGGGTGGGGTGAAGGAGGTAGACCCAGAGCACGAAGTTCGCGATTCCGCTCAACGCTCCCGGGATGAAGTAGAAGAAACGCATTGTGTCGCCAAAGCGTCCGGGGCTGGCATGTACCAGCAGCGCTAGGCCGACGATTCCGACCATCATGAGCGGCAACCACACGATCATGACGGAGAAGATGTTGATGAACGTTCCGGAGAACCGATAATCGGTAATTACCGTGATGAACGAGTCAAAGCCGCCGAATCCGCTGGTGGGGTCGACGAGTGTTGGAGCTTTTTGCAGGGCGATCCAGAAGGCGTAACCGATGGGGATTGCTGCGGCAACGAGAAGCAGGGCGAGGTAGGGGGCAAGCAAAATCCAGGCGCCGCGGGCTTCTGCATGGCGTGTGCGGTGACGCCGAGGGGTGGTGGATGCACGGGGGCCGGTAGCCGGTGGCTCCGTACCTTTCGTGGCTAGCGTTGAGCTGCTCATGTATTCCTCGCCTATGAGTTGTGGAGTGGAACAGAGTGTGGGGGCCTCAAGGATCTGAAACCCCCACACATGCTGTGCCTAGCTGGTTGCTGCTATTCGGCGGTGACCGTGTAGCCGACTGAGTTGGCGCGGTTCACGAGCTCTTCTCCGAAGGTACCGAGCGCATCACTCATCGAACCGTTAGCGATCAGCGTGGGGCTAACTGTCTCGGTCCACGCTGCACCCGTGTCGTAGAGCATGTAGGAGTACGGCGCTACTGCTGCTGCCGCATCCTTGAATGCTTGCTGCACGGAGGCAACATCGGCGAAGTAGCCGTCAGCTTCGAGCTTGGCGAGCCAAGCATCCTGAATCGGGCCGTAACCGGGGAGACCGGTTGACAACTCAACCTGCCACGCCGGGTCGGTTGCGACGAAGGTTGCGAAGGTCAGCGTGTTTTCGAGCTGCTTTCCGGTGATGTGTGAGGAGACGCCCCAGAGGCCGCCACCTTCGTTACCGGCGGTCGGGCTTGATTCGCCTTCCCACGTCAACGGTGCACTTGCACTCATCTGGCCTGCAGGGATCTTCCAGGTATCGCGGAAGAGGTAGTTGCCCCACCAGACGGCACCGGGGCTCATCACGAGGTTGACACCAGCTGCTGCGGCGTCACCATCGAAGATGCCCTGAGTTGTGAGTGCGCCACCGTCGTACATCTGCGTGAGCAGTTCGTTAGCGCGAACACAGTTCGGGTCGTCGAGGTTGATGTGAACTTCCGACTCGGAAAGGCGGTCGTTCGTGGGGCAGTCTGCTGCCTGAAGGTAGCGGTTGACGGCATAAGCGTCGCCCAAGAATCCGCTGATCTTGTCAGGGTGCGCTGCTGCAATTTCCACAGCGAGGTCGCCGTACTCTTCCCACGTGGTGGGAAGCGTGTAGCCGTTCTCGTCGAAGAATGCCTTGTTGTACCAGAACACGTCAGGGGCAGCGTCATTGCGGAGGCAACGAATCTGACCATCGATGTCGCAGAACGAGAGCACTGCGGGGTCGTAGCCGTCGATAACATCGGGGAGCAGATCGGTGAGGTCTGCGGCGTAGTTGCTCGCTGCACCAGTCGCCCACGCGATGTCGTCATTGGAGGGGAAGAAGATGGCGTCAGGCCATCCTGATCCGGCAGAGTCGAAGTTGGCGAATGCCTGCTTCACGGTCTGCCCACCGACGGTGCCATCGATCTGGACAACGTCGATTTCGATCTCAGGGTGTGCTTCCTGGAAAGCTTCTGCTGCGGGAACACGGGGCGGGTCAACCCACACCGTGATTTTTCCACCCGAGTCAGTTTGTTCGGGGGCGGTTGCGCCTCCGTCAGCTGAACAGCCGGATAGAACGAGTGCAGCGGCGGAAATTATGGCCACTCCTGCACTGGCGGAAAGAAACCTCTTCGTCTTCATTGACACTCCTAGGTGAGTTACTACTGCTTCGTAGTGGAGAGACGCGAGGCGCTGGAACGGCTCGGTTTCTCCGGTGCTCAAACGTTATACCAACCCAGTAAGTTGTGCAAACGTTTGATCAAAGGTTTTTCAACTGTTATCTACGGGTTTGTGCGCGGCACCTCAATAGCCAATGCGCGGGGGATCGATGCGGTAGAACTCCGCGGCAGTGCGGCCAAGCAGTTGTTCGCGGTCTGCGGCATCCACGCTGTCGAAGAGCGGTTGGAGGCCCTGCCAGACCCGCGTATACCCGCCGGCGAGCACCGAAATCGGCCAGTCGCCGCCATACATCAGTCGCTTCGGCCCGAAGACCTCGATGGCCCGTTCGAAATAGGGGCGAACGTATTCGGTGGTCCACTGCTGTGGATCGCCAGCCGCCGAATAGAGCCCGCTGATCTTCGCGTAAACATTCGGGTTCTCGGCAGCAATCTCAATCGCCGACCACCACGGTTCACGCTCGTCGAGCCCGATCGGCGGTTTCGCCAAATGATCGATCACCATGCGAAGTTCGGGATGCCGCCTCGAGAGTTCTGGAATCAGGGCGAGGTGCTCCGGAAGAACTGCGACCACGTCGAAGGTGAGCCCAGCGCGCTCCAGCACAGTGAGCCCCTCGTCGACGTTAGGTCGCAGCAACCACTCCGGGTCTTCCTGGGTATGAATGAGCGTGCGAACCCCGACCATGCGCGTATCGCCCTGCCACGATTCAAGCGTTCGTGCCGCTTGCTCGGGGCGATCAATCGGGGCGTAGCCGACAATTGCCGCTACCTCGTGGTGCGCCGCTGCTGACTCAACCATGAGCCGTGTGTCATCGAAGTTGTCGGCAGACTGAACCTGAACGGTGTAGTCAATACCGGCATCCCGCAGCTCAGGAATCAGTTGGTCGAGCGTCATCACCTGGTTTATTGGGGCCAACGAATCGTCGAGCCAGTCATAGTGCGCCCTGTTGGGGTTCCAGACATGCTGGTGAGAGTCAATGATTGGAAAAACCACTGTGTTGTCCCTTCGCCGGTTGCCAGTTTAGAGAATGCCGTGTCGTTCCCACACTGTGCGCAGAGAATCTCCGGCAAGCAGTTCTGCCAGAACCGTCGATTCATTGGATGCTCGGGTGCGAGCTCGCGTGAGCACTTCTTCTTCGTGCGCCTGGGGGATTACGACGGCACCGTCATCATCGGCCATCACGAGATCGCCGGGCGCAATTAGCACTCCGCCCAACTCGACGACAACATCGGAGGCGATGACGCGCATGCGAGCCCGGAAGTCGATGGGGCGGCGCGAGCGCGAGAACGACGGAAAGCCGAGTTCGGCGATCTTGTCAGTGTCGCGCAGGTTGCCATCGGTGATCACGCCGGAGGCTTTCGCGCCAAGCGCTGCCGCACTGAAGAGTTCTCCCCAGAAGCCAGAATCGTTGCTGTTGTCGGTGGCGATCACAATCATCTGGCCAGCGCCAATACCGTCGATGAAGTCGATTGACTCCTTGTAGGGGTCGTCGAGATCTGACTCGAGTGCCGGAGCGAACCGCACCGTGCGGGCGCGACCGAAAGCTCGCGACCCCGGCGTTATCGGCGCGAGGCGCTGGTCGAGCACTTGGTTGCGCAAGCCCGATTCGTCGCACGAGTCACTCAGAATCGCGGTCGTGAGACGCTCGTCGCCGGGCAACGGCGTGAAACCTGCTTTGCCGGTTGCTGCCACAGCTGCTGCGGCTGCGGCTCCGGATGCTTCGGGCGTGGGGTTAGCGGATGACATGGCCACCTCCAGGGCTGAATGGGAACTGGGCTTCAATTTCGGGAGTGAGCTGGATGCCAAGGCCGGCAGCCTTCGGAGCGACGATTCCGCCGTCCTTGAAGTCGACCTCTTCCACTCGCATCGCGTCACGCAGTGGATTGGGCAGGGTGCAGTACTCGAAGAGTTCAACGTAGGGGTTGGCGAGCACGGTGTGCAGGTTCGCGGCGAAGGTGACACCACTGCCCCACACGTGGGGAACCGTCTTCACGCCGGCGGCATGAGCAAGTTCGGCGACCTGCGCAAAAGCCTGTGGACCTCCGACGAAGGTGACGTCGGGCTGGGCAACATCGAGCGCATTCGCGTCGAGCAGCTGGGCGAAGTCGCGAACGGTTCCGTTGGATTCGACACCGGAGATCGGCACGTTCACGGCGGCCCGCACGGCGGCGTAGCCAGCCACGTCATCCGCTTGGCAGGGTTCTTCGTACCAGCGAGCACCAAGTTTGGCAGCCTTATGGCCAACGCGAATTGCTTCCTCGACGGGCCACGGGTCAGAGGCACAGGCCTGCACGGCGTCAATGACGAACTGCACGCCCTCGGGTAGCAGCGCGGTCACATGGTCGAGCAGCTTGATGGTGGTGTCTGGGTCGGTCATGGCGCGGAACTTCACGGCGCCAAAGCCGGCTTCGATCTGGGCGGCAGCCCAGTCGGAGACTTCGCCGAAGGTCGTGCCGAGTCCGCCGCTGGCGTACGACTCGATCCAGTCGCGTTTGAGGCCACCGAGCACTTCGTAGCCTGGCACGCTGAGGCGCTTAGCTACGGCATCCACCGCGGCTGTTTCGATTGCTCCGGCAACGCCGTTGAGCATTCCGCCACGCGCCCAGAAAGCGGTGTAGGCGCGGAGGTGGTCGGCGACTTCGAGGGGGTGAGCGAATTCGTGGTCGAGAACGTAGGGGCGGAAGGCATCCACGATTCCGGGCACGGCGGCGGCTGCCATGATGCCGGCTCCCGCTTCCCCGACTCCGGTGGTTCCATCAGAGAGGGTTACTTCGACGAGAGCGGCATCCCAGGACCAAATGGTGCCTCCGACCCACGTGAGTTCTTCTCCGGGCTGGTACCGGTGCGAAAGCAACACTGCGCGCACGGCGGTAATGGTGAGAGCTGTATCAGTGAGTCCCATGGGAAGGGCGCCTCATTTCTAGTAGCGAGCGATAATGGTTACGGTATCTGATCAATCGTTTGATCACAAGCATGTGGGACCGCATCCGCGCAATTGCACTTCAGACTGCGGGCGCTGTTGAGGTGGGCATGGCGCTATTAGCCCGGTGATCTAGAGCGCAGCAACCAGCCCGGCAGCTTCGAGGTCGCCCCAGAGCCCCTCGGGCATCGTGGACGCATAGCGTTCGATGTTCGACCGCACCTGTCCGCCCCCGCGCGCTCCGACCACAACGGAAACGACCGCCGGATGCCGCAGTACGTACGCGATAGCGGCCTCGGGAAGTGTGACGCCGTGGGCTTCACACGCATCCGCAACCCGATTGGCCCGCTCAAGAATCTCGGGCGGAACCGGCCCGTAATCAAAGGTTGCATCGGGGCTCGGTCGATTGCGGCCGAGCAATCCCGAGTTGTAGACGCCGGCAACGACAACGCCGACGTTGCGTTCGAGAGCGAGGGGCATGAGGTCTGCGAGCGCCGAATCGTCGACAAGGGTGAAGCGTCCTGCACACATTACGAGATCAACATCCGCGCGGCGGATCAACTCGGCGAGCGGAGCCGACGCGTTCATTCCTGCACCAACCGCCTTCACCACGCCCTGCTCGCGTAGCTCAATGAGTGCGCCGATTCCCTCGGTCGAGGCCTGCTCAAAGTGGTCGTCGGGGTCGTGCATGTAGAGCACATCGAAGTGGTCGAGCCCGGTGCGGGCGAGAGAATCTTCGACTGAGCGAAGGATGCCGTCGCGACTGAAATCCCATTGACGCTTGGTGACGGCGGGCACGGCAAAGCCCTGGTCATCCATCTGGTCTTCTCCACCGGGATTCGGTACGAGGAGCTTGCCGACCTTGCTCGAGATCACGTAGTTGTCGCGGGGGTGAGTGCGCAGCTGCTCGCCGAGGCGACGCTCCGAGAGGCCGAGCCCGTAGTGCGGCGCAGTATCGAAGTAGCGAACTCCGGCATCCCACGCGGCGGCAACACTCTCGTCAACTTCAGCGTCCGTGGTTTCACGGTAGAGGTTTCCCAACTGCGCGGCCCCCAGGCCGATCTCTGTCAGTTCAAGTCCACGCTGAGTTGATCTGGTTTTCACTGTTGGCCCCTCCAGGGAGTGTTAGCGCGCCGGTGGCGCAGTAGATTCGCGCACGATCAGCTCGGGTGCTGGGTCGGCGATGACACGGTCTTCGGCCGTTCCCGAGTTGATGTTCTCCCACAGGCTGGCCATCGCAGCACGGCCAAGTTCATAGAGCGGCAGGCGCACGCAGGTCAGCGGTGGCCACGCAATTTCGGCGGTCCAGGTGTCGTGCATCGCCACGATCGACATGTCTTCAGGTACGCGGATGCCCAACCGTCGTGCCTCCGAAAGCACACCGTGAGCGGCGTTGATGTTCGCCACGACCACCGCTGTGGGTGGGGTCGACAACTCGGCCATCGCATCGAGGGCTTGAGCACCCTGCTTGGGGTAGTAGCCGAAGTCGGTGACGAGTTCGGGTTCGACCGTGAGTTTCGCGTTCGCCATCGCCTCGAGGAATCCGGCGAGACGTCGCTGACCTGACTCCGAGGTTGGCACACCGCCGGCGTACCCGATGCGGGTGTGGCCGAGCTCGATGAGGTGCTCGGTTGCCAGGCGCATCCCCGCCTCATCTTCGAGGCGAACAGAACCACCGCTGCCAGGGTTGATTGTGTTGATCGAGATCACGGGCAAGCCGCTGTCGGTCACCGTGCGCAGATCGTCACCACTTAGGTGGTCACCGAACTGCACGAGAACACCGTCGACTCGTCCCTCACCCATGAGGCGCGGGATCGACTCTTCACCTTCGGGCAAACGTTCGGTACTGGCGATCAGCACCATGTAATCCTTGCTGCTGGCCTCTTCTTCCACTCCGCGCATGAGCTCAGCAAAGATGGCGTTGGTCACACCGGGCACCACAAGGCCGACGGCGTGAGTGCGCGACGACTTGAGGGCTCGAGCCGTGAAGTTGGGGCGGTAGTTAAGCTCTTTCGCTGCATCATGAATGCGCTGACGGGTCGCCACACTCACTCGCACGCCAGGTTTTTCACTCAGCACCCGCGAAACCGCCGACACCGAAACTCCGGCGCGGGTCGCAACATCACTCAAAGTAGCCATAGTTGCCAGTGTATTCGGGCAACTAGTCGCTGGTACGTCGATTGACCAGATAAAGATGAGTCAGCACCATCACGGTGTCACCATGTTGGTTGGTTACCGTGACCAGTTCGTGCAGGTAGCCAGCCTCCTCCGGTCGCTTCGCGTGCAACGACATCTCGTTGATCTCGGCGGTTACCCGAATGGTGTCCCCAATGAAGACGGGGCGGATGAAGCGGATGCGGTCGTAGCCATAACTCATCGCTTGCGGGTTGATGTCGCCCGCCGTCATCCCCACGGCGACGGAGAGGATGAGGGTGCCGTGGGCAATGCGCTGACCAGCCGGCTGCTTCGCCATCCATTCGGCATCCATGTGGTGCGGAAAGAAGTCGCCGGTCTGGCCAGCGTGCAGCACAATGTCGGCTTCAGTAATGGTGCGGCCAACGGTTTCGCGGCGCTCCCCCACCTCGTGGTCGTCATACCAGCGGTCTTTCGTGAGCATCAGCGCACCAGCCATTCTGCGACGCCTGCATCGAGACGTTCGCGTAGTTCGTCAAGGGTGATCTCGCCGAGCAGGGCTGAGGTCACGAGCGGGGAGACCGCATTTTGTAGTTCGATGTAGGTGGCGAACCGCGGGCGCAGGTAGGCACCTTCGAGCGTGGCGCGCGTGCCGGTGAAGAAGTCGAGGCTGTCAGCGTTGGTGCGCGCACTCTCCCACGCGACGGCGTTGCCGGGCTGGCCGCCGCCGTCATAGTACGAACCCTCTTGCACGGGGCCCGACGCGAGCCAGAAGGCGTGCGCGATCGCGGCATCCATCACCTGGCTCCGTGACGACACGGCGATACCCGCACCGCCAAGCAGCGAGCCGGCAACGCCACGAGTCGAGCTCGGGATGTCGATGTACTGCACGCGGTTTGACCGGTAGCCCGCACGCGAGTAGTTGGTGTACCCAAACAGCAGCGGCGCGTACGCGAAGGTGTCACTCTCGGCGAGCACATCCGCGACCTGAATCGGATTGAAGCCGGCGTTGTCGGCTGGCACCAGCCGCGCCAAGCGAGTGAGCAATTCCATCGCGCGGGTCAGCATGTCTTCTGAGAGGAAGACGCCGGGGTCAGCCATGGCATCTTCGCCGAGCCCTGACGCGATCGTGATGAGGCTCGAATACGCGTCGACGGGCTTGAAGGGCCACAGCACTCGACCCTCTTCGGCGAGCGCGATCACCTCATCCCAGTTGCGCGGCGGCGACTCGAGAATATCGGGGCGGAACGCGGCAACCTGCGCGGCAGCATCGAGCGCAAGGCCCCATTGCTGGCCGAGGTGCTGGTACGACTCGTGCGAGCGACCAACCGACTGCGTTGCCAGCGTGGCCAGCTCGGAGTCAAAGCCGCGACCGTTCAGCGGAGTGAAGAGGGCATCTTCTGCAGCAATCGGAATGTGCGGATGATCGATCACAAGCAGGTCGTACTGCTCAACCATGCTGTCCAAGTCTTGGTCGGCAAAAGCCTGCAGTGAGCGGTACTCCCACTGCACCTCAACATCGGGAGCTACCGAGCGATACGCTTCGGCGGCCTTCACGACGCTGCCGTAGCCGCGCTCGTGTTCCCAGGTCATTCCCTTGATGATCGTCGGGCTCATGCGGAGGCCTCCTGGGTTGCGGGGGCGCTTGTTGCGGCGGCGCGGGAGGGGAACTCGGCACGCACTCGAGCGTTGTCCTCTCCGAGAGTCGGGGCCGCTTTAGTGCTCGTGAGAATCTGGCCATCAACGCGAATGGGGCTGCGGGTGGTGAGCAACTCGTTGCCTCCGCGGCTGACCGGCTGCGTCATCCGAATCGCTTCGAACCCACCCGAGGCCAGCAGTTCGTCGAGCGTGAGCACGGGAGCACACCACACGTCGCCGGCATCGAGAATGTCGAGCCACTGTTGGGTGGTGCCGGTCGCAAAGCGCGCGGCGAGCAGGTCTTCGACGTACTCTTGGCGATCCCACGCCAGTTGAGGGTCGTGCATCTCACTCAGTTCGGGCATGCCGAGCAGGTCGCCCAGTTTCGGCAGCGGATTCATCGCCATCGCGATGTAACCATCAGTGGTGGGATACGTGCCGTAGGGCGCCGCCAAGAAGGCGTGAGCCGAGTGCTCGCCATGACGTTGCACCGTGATGCTGTCGTCGTTGAGCTTGGTGCTGAGCAGTTCGAACTGCAGGTCGAGCATTGCTTCGAGCAGGCTCGTCTGCACGAGCCCGCCCTTGCCGGTGCGGAACTTACGCACGAGAAGGGCGGTCACTCCTTGAGCGATGTGGCAGCTCATAAGGTGGTCGGCAATCGAGAGCCCGACAGGCACAGGGCCGTCAGTCTTCGAGCCGTTGAGCCACGGGATGCCCGACATCGACTGAGCGAGCAGGTCTTGCCCAGGGCGATCCTTCCACGGGCCCTCTTCGCCATAGCCGGTCGCGCTGGCGTAGACGATGCCGGGGTTGATGGCGCGCACCGATTCGAAGTCGAGCCCGATGCGTTCCATCACGCCGGGCCGAAAGTTCTGGATGATCACGTCGGCACGCTCGACAAGTTCTTTGACGTAGGCGAGGTCGTCGGCCACCTTGAGGTCAGCAGTGATTGATTCTTTGTTGCGGTTCATCGCGTGGAAGGAAACGGTGTCGCCGTCGAACTCTCGACCGGCGAACGCGAGGGTGCGACCGATATCTCCCGTGCCGGGTCGTTCGACCTTGATCACGCGGGCGCCGAGGTCTGCGAGACGCATTGCGGCGACTGGTCCGGCCAAGAATTGGCTGAAGTCGAGCACCAAGATGCCCTCGAGGGGGCGGTCCATTGGCGCAGACTCCGTTGGTGCGCCGTTGTCGTCAGTCATTGCTGTTCAGCCTTCTGTTGATCCTCGTGAACAATCGTTTGATCATGCTAGTATGACGCAGAAATACACGCAAGGGAGCCAGGCCGCGACATCCGGTGCCAAGCACCGTCGTTGCCCCTCATCCGCCCTTCGTGTCCACTAATCGCAAAGGAGCGCACCAGTGCTGAGCGTGAGTTATGTAGGCGAGCAACGCCTTGAGGTCAAAGAGTACGAACCGAAGCCTCCGGCCGCCGGTGAGGTTCAAATCGCCGTCGCCTACAACGGACTGTGCGGCACCGATATGCACATCCTGCACGGCAACATGGATGCTCGGGTGCAGATGCCACTCACTTTCGGTCACGAGATGAGCGGCACCATTTCCGCCTTCGGCAATGGCGTTGAAGGCTGGAACGTTGGCGACCACGTCACCGTCATGCCGCTCTGGTGGGACAACACGTGCCCCGCGTGCCTCGCCGGCAACCAGCACATTTGCCAGAACCTCGACTTCATCGGCATCGACTCCCCCGGCGCGCTTCAGGGCAAGTGGAATGTTCCCGCCGAGACGCTTGTCGCCCTCCCGCCTGAGCTGCGTCTCGATCACGCCGCGCTCGTCGAGCCTGCTGCGGTTGCGGTGCACGATGTTCGCCGTTCGGGATTGGTTCCCGGGGACAAGGCCGTGATTATCGGTGGTGGTCCGATTGGGGTGCTCATCGCATCCGTCGCCCGTGAATTTGGCGCTGAAGTAGCCGTAATCGAGATCGACGCCGGTCGTCGCGCGCAGATCGACGCGCTGGGCTTCACGACCATCAGCCCGCTCGAGGTCGACCAGGTTGCCTGGGTCAACGAGTGGACCACGGATGCCGGTGCCGACGTGGTCTTCGAAGTCTCGGGTGCTGCGGCTGCCGTGCTTGGCGCCACCGACCTCGCGAAGGTGCGCGGAACTCTCGTGGTGGTCGCGATCCACCCCACGCCCCGCGAGATCAACCTGCAGCGCGTCTTCTGGCGCGAACTCACCATTATGGGAGCGCGCGTGTACCAGCGCACCGACTTCGAGAAGGCGATCGAACTGCTCAATACGGGCGTCATCCCGGCCGACCTTCTGATCACGCGCATTGTGCCGCTGTCGCAAACCAGCGAAGCTTTTGCTGACCTGGCCGCAGGTAAAGCGATGAAAATTCTCGTGGATGTCGCGGGCCAGAAGTGAGCACGAATGAGAAGGGCAATCCCATGAACGGCATGTTTGACCTCACCGGAACCACCGCGGTTGTCACGGGGGCACGGCGTGGAATCGGCTTCGCCATGGCCGAGGCACTCGCCGCCGCCGGGGCGAACATCATCGGCGTGAGCGCCACCATTGAGTCCTCCGGCAGTGCCATCGAGAAGGCGGTCACCTCGTATGGCCGCACTTTCGAGGGCATCGCGTGCGACTTTGCCGACTCGGATGCCGTAGCCGCGTTGGGCGAGACACTCTCGACCCGCAACGTGGACATCCTCGTCAACAACGCCGGAACCATCGAGCGCGCCCCCGCCGCCGAGCACCCCACTGAACTGTGGGATCGCGTCATTCAGGTGAACCTGTCGAGCCAGTTCACGCTCACGCAAGCCATCGCTCGCTCGATGATCGAGCGTGGCCGCGGCAAGATCATCTTCACGGCATCACTGCTCAGCTTTCAGGGCGGCATCAACGTTCCCGGTTACACGGCAGCGAAGTCCGGCATCGCCGGCCTCACCAAGGCACTCTCCAACGAGTGGGCCAGCAAGGGCATCACCGTAAACGCAATCGCCCCCGGTTACATCGCCACCGACAACACCCAGGCCTTGCAAGACGACCCCGACCGTTCGAAGGCAATCCTCGGCCGCATCCCGGCCGGTCGTTGGGGTGTCGGGAGCGACCTCGCGGGTGCCACCGTGTTCCTCGCGTCACGCTCCTCCGACTACGTCTCGGGCGCCATCCTCAACGTGGATGGCGGGTGGATGGGCCGCTAGCCCTCACCCGCACACTGTTGGCACTCAGCGTCGTTCGGTGGGTGCCAACAGCTTTTTCCGGGTATGACCGAGACGTTGGACAGAAGCAGAGTCAGCAATTACTAACACCGCCATGCAGCGCCGTTTACGGGACCGTTTCGAGATTCTGATGCGGACACGTTTTACGGGATTCCCGAAGCGCAAAAAGCGGGGCGTAGCGATCTCCCGATATCGGCTAGAGATGATCCCGTTTGCGGAACGCCTATCGGACACATCAAAGGCTCATGGGGCGTCCGGCATAGTCCAATCGGGTGCTAGGTCGAGTGCTTCGCGGATGAGGAAATACCGCTTGCGTTTACGAATCTCGTAGTCGTCGTCTCCCCAGTAGCCGTTTGTAGTCCTAAGGAGCCCGAAATGCTCTAGCTCTCGGGTCGCGCTCGTCCAAGTGTCATCTGAGAGACCGTATTGCTTCTTGCGGTGGCCATCCATCCACTCCCCATCGGGATGCTTGGAGCCGCCGTTGAGTTCGAGAAGGGCCATTAGCACAGCGATGGCTCTTCCGCTGAGGCGGAGTATCCAGGCGTTCGTCCATAGGGCGAACGGCACACCGACCCATCGAGCGCCGTTGCCCTCCCAGCCGTCGCCTGAGCCGTCGGGGTGGAGCAAGAGAAGGCCGGTCTTACCGTCGGGTAGGAGAGTCGGAGTGATGAGCTTCTTCTTCTGAAGCCACTTCTTCGCGTCGTTTGCTCGCCGCGGGCCGGTGTCTGGTGGCAGGTTGAGCCAGCGCGCCAAGGATTGGGTTGGGCGATCCGGAAGCGTGTATGGAGCCTTCGCCGCCTGCATTACGAGCGTCATGTGCATCTTCAGACGCAGCTCGTTCGATTGCACGAGCCACGCAGCGGTCGGAGTGGTGTCGCCTCGCTTTACGTAGGTGATTGGGAAGTTGACGCTGCTGACGCGCCTAGACCTGTCGGTGGCGCGTGCGAGTGCCGCGAGGGCTTCTGAGGGGACGTCCATGGGTGCTCCGAGGAAGAAGTTGACGACCTCAGCGGAGAGACGTGGGGTCCGGGGGTACCTATGGGTACTTGGGGTACCAGAGATACTTCCTCTTAATGTACCGCTCGAATCGCATTCTGTCTCCGTTGAGGCCGTCGTGGTGCCCCAGGAAAAACGGCCTCCGACCCGGCCCAATATGCCGGTACCCTCCGGCTAGCCCGTGGGCTTCTTCGGTTGCTGCTGGGGTGTTTCTAGGCGACTCTGTTCTCAGAGCCAGATTCCCCCCTTGTCCGCCAAGACCAAAAGGGGGATTGCGAAGAGAAGGGAGGACCCGATGAGCAGAGGCTTCCGCATCACTGTCAAAACGACTGTATCTGGAATCACCATCACAATCGAGCCCTGGTAGCTCAAGGGGGCGGGGCCTAGACCCCGCCCCCTTCTCAGCGCGACTCGTTGGGGACTAGCGCCAAGACGTTCTCTTCGTCGAATTGCGTCCCGTAGGACGATCCTCTACCGGACGTTCTTTGCTAGCGGCACCCAACTTACTTTGATCTCCCAAGACGATAAATGCGGGGTCGACACTCAAAGGCTGCGGGTAGTTTTCAGTCAGCCTATTCACGGCCTCGGTCGCGGTGTCATCACGAATCGAGGGTCCGTCGTGCAAGCTTAAGCTCCATCGCCAAGGCAGCTTCTACTCGCTCCTTGAGGCGATTTCGGGCTCGATGATACCGGCTTCGCGCGGTGGCAGCCCGGATGTGCAGGAGGTGAGCCGCATCTTTTGCCGTGAATCCATCACCGTGAATTAGCGTGATTATCTCGCGGTCGGATTCCGACAGTTCGGACATAGAGGCCATCACTGCTTCCATCCGCTCATCTGTGGAGGCAGCGAGCGTGCTGCCGTCAAGGCCAGTCGCGCTTGATTGTGCAGCAAGTTCGCCACGTAAACGATCAGCAAGCGCGAGTCGCCGCGATAAGCCGCGGCGATGAGTCGTGAGCACTTTACGGGCGACCCCGAACATCCACATTCGCGCTTCTTCGGCGCTGTTCGGTATCGATCCTGCGCGCCGCCACAGCACCAGCAACGTGTCGCCGAGGAGGTCCGCTGCATCGGCTGGTGAAGAGACACGACGTGAAAAGTATCCGAGCAGGTTACCTGCCTCGTTTTGCACCAATTCCTCCACTCGAAGCCGAACGTCGCGGTCAGCCTGCACCGCAGCATTGGTTTTGGTGAACAGTTTCGAAACCGGTCCCCTGTTAGCGTCGGCGCTCATTCGCTCTGAGTTCTGCATGACATGGACGAACCGTTGTAGATGACGCCGGCAGTGTCCGCAGGTCCGTGACGAAGGCTAGGGAACACTTGGCTCGCCTCTTCGTAGAGGGCGCCATCGACGGCATTCATCACTACCTCGGTAGCTGTGCTGGTAGGAGTAGCTTTCGCTTGCGCGGCGTTGAAGAGGTCCTGCCCGAAACCTGACCAATCGTTCGCTGTAATGAACCGATCGATTTTCTCGCTTGAGGCACTATCTAGGTTACGGAACTCCATAAATGCGAGACAGTAAACCGTCTGGCCGTCTTCGTCGACGTAGTCGATAGGGATTGCGGTTGTGGTGCGTTGGGTTCCCGCCTCGATCGTTTGGAAAGGAGCGATACCGAGCTGGGCTGCGGTGATGCTTGCTCCGGCCGTTAGTAGGACCGTGCCGACCGCGATACTGCCGAGCACTGCACTTCGTGACCATTTCTTTCGGATAGTCCGCTCAGGCAGGGTCCGATCACGTGTAGTGATGATCAGGTTATCCACCGCATTAGAGACATTGGGCGCCCACGGCTTGTTCGCCCGGCCTAGTATCTCGTCAAGTTCTGAATCGTCCATTGTTCTCCTCCAAAGGATGCTCTCACTTAGGTAATGGCCGGCACGAGTCAACGTGTTGCACCTCCCCACAAACTGGCCGTAGAGGTTAAGTTGTCGAAAGAGCATTCAGTTTCGGTTCCCGACAACCGCAAGTTATACGGTCGCTGCACCACGCATTGATTGCCGCCAGCCAGTGATCTCAGGCGCCCCGGGGTTCTAGCTGACTAGCGCGAACTCGATGCTAGTGCGGCTGTGCGCGACTCCGAGGATTCCGATAACTCCAGAGTTGCGTGACCCGAGTTGTTAACTTCGACCCCATCCTCGAGCATTCCAGACTTGCAACAGCACGAAAGTGAGGGAATCTGAAACACTGTCTCTTATGGATCCAAATTTCTTACTCTTGGCCCTAGTCCTGCTTGTGCTGTTTGCGAGCATCAGCATCATCGGAGCGCTGCACCGCATCCGCGACGCCAGCGAAAAAACGTTGGCGCTGTTGGAGGCGCAAACCCGAAAAGACACGGCCTCAAACTAGCTTTCCTTACCAGCCCGCGCGAATAGCGCTCACCCGCAATTCAAACCCCGCAGAGGATCGCGAGCCCGAAATTGCATGCCTAGAGTTAACCTCTAGTCGCTCATTAGGTCCCGCGTCAGGTCGACCAAATCGCCGGCATCGGTTGTCGTCGCATGGGTTACATCCACCGGAGGTATGACAGAAGGGTTCCGGAGTGCACGGTTCTCTGCACCGCCATGATCAACAATCTCAACAATGACTGAGTCGTCACGGTAAAGCTCAGTTCCAGGAGAAGGGTTCTGAGAAGTGATGTAAAAGAGGCCAGGCCAAGCCAGCCCTGAGATCGGGGGTCCGTCGGGGTAGGGGCTAGCGAGGGCAACGCCGAACTCGGCGGCGATGTCTCGGCCAACGTGGAACGGAAGCCCGACGACGTCCGGCGCCGTTACACGATCCGCCCTCCGCTCTTCCATGTCAGCACCATACACGCGCAAACCGAAAGACACTCCTGCCGCAAGCTCACATCGAGGCCGCAAAGGGATCGGCTAACGGCACATGAGATGACAGATAAGCCTCACCACAGGGCTACTCATCTTGTCGCGCAACCAACCTCAAGCGTTCACGGCTCAGCCGTCGACGACAACTCCGTCGACCTTGCTGTCGTAATCGATGTCCATAGGGATGAAGCTGCTGTGGAAGAACAGACCGGACTTGCGAGGTTCGGTGGTGCCATCGGGCGGGAGGGTTACCGCTTCCCGGTACCCGAGGGGTCGTCCGCCAATCACGTGCTCGGGGAGTCGTCCGATGGCGAGCGTGGGATACGGGGCTACACCTTCCGGCATCTCATCACCGAAGTGACGCTTCGCTCGAGCGTGGAACATCGCGGCGTAGACGTTCGCGATCATCCAAGCCTCGGCGAGAACCACCGGCACATCGACCCGCAGCGAGATGGCCTCCAGCCCTTGCTTGGGCTTCACATGCGGGCGACTGAGATACGTCAGCATAGGGCGATCGAAGATCGGCACCGACTTCCCTTCTCCGAACGCACTCACCGGGATCTGCCCAAGTTCGTCCGGCGGCGTGGTTATGAATTCGATGCGGACGTCTCCGCGGGCGCTCACCGCAAGGCCGTGCTTCACTTTGTTGTGAGCCGCGTTCACAGACATCTCGTCGCCCGTCAGCAGCGAACTCGCGTGGTTCACCCATGCCCTGGCGGTCTCTGCTGCAGCGGCCACGTTCTCGTCGACGCGCGTCCCAGGCGTGAAGAGGCATCGCAGGAACAACTCTTCGTCGGCACTCAGGGCAGCGACGGCCTTCTGGACTACCTCAATGAGGGCGTTGGGGCTATCCGCAATCGCCAGCCACGTGCTTGGTGCGTCACCTTCCTTCGGCTTCGCCGCCGTCACTGCGTACATGAACCGGAACAACGCCTCGGCGGCCTGGTGGCGCAGACTGAGTGCCTCGACCGCTACCTGTAGCCGACGATCCTGCTCATCGAACACCAGCAACGGGTCCGTCTTGGTCAGGCCGAGAGCGTCGAAAAACTCCGGCTCGTCAGTCGGCGTCGGGGCCACCATACTGCGCTCCGCGGTAAGTAACGATGAGATCCGCGAGGCGAAGTACGCTGCCGGATGCGAAAGGAAGAACTCGTCATCGAGGGCCCTGGCATGGCTCTCGCTCAGATGAATGCTCTCGGCGCGCAGGTGTAGGTGCATCGGGTTCCCTCCAAGGGCTCCTCACTATTATGGCGGCGTCGGGCGACACCTCATCGAACGTGCGCACGCTTGCGATTCCGCATCTCGAGCGCATAGCGAAGCCCGACTAGGAGTAAGGCTCGTTAGGTTCTTTTCGCTATTATTTCCACGCTTAGGTTGAGGCCCGTCGAATGTCACGACTGGTATGACAATTCCCGCAAGAACGAGAATTTGGATTCCAGCAACAGTGTGCTTTTCGAGCATTCGATCACCACTGATTCTCTGTTGCGTCCCCGCCTGAGACGGTTACCGCAAGGTAAAACGAGGTGCAGCACGAAGTGCGGCACCTCGAGCCTCGACATTCTGATCGACCATCGATACGCGTGGATAGTCAATAACAGTCATTCAGTATCGATAGTCGAAAATGTCAAGTACGCAGGATTTCGGCAGTGGTCACGCACAGATGAATTTTGCCCCTCAGCATGGCTATGTTTGACCACCTGCAGCCCCGCAGTCAAAAACGATCGTTTCCGGTTCAGAATTTTGACGAACAAGGCCCGACAGGGGTCGCGACAGAAGTAGCGCGAAATCCTACGTTTGGCGTCGTTGGCGGGTGAGTCAGGTGGACTTGTCCAAGCACGATGAGTGCCATGGATACTTCGATGAGGACGCGGAGGAGCGCTACTTGCTGCGTTGTGGGTATCCCAGTGAAGGACGAGGCCGCGTCGCCCGTACTGGTGAGTTCAGCGGTCTCGAAGATCTGAACGGCCAGGGTGCGTGGCACGTCGTCTTGGGAATCTCGCGAGCCTTCGTGCACTGCGACCGTTGGGACCTGCTCGTCCGGGTAGCTCTGGCTTGCCCTCTATTGGATTCTGGCTTCCCCAGCGCCGTGCTCGAGTCAGCGTGTCCAAGATCAGGGGGAAGCGACGTCTCTTGTCCCCCAAAGGGCCTACAGACGGCGCAGTGCACCCCCGCTTACGATCATGACCAATAGTTACGTTCGGTCATCGAGTCGAGGAGGACCCTTTGAAGAAACAGATGAATACACGCCAGTCGTTGGGGATCGTTATCACGGGGGCGCTGGCAGTGTCTATGCTCACCGCGGCACCAGCGTTCGCTGACGAGGCTTCAGGCCCGGGTGGCGAGGGGGTGACAGTCGAAGAGGTTTCCAGCGCTCTCGACAACCTAGGTGAAGGCCTTCTCAAGGAGTCAGTCAGCACGCAGCCAGACACAATGAGCAGAGGCAGCGAGGATCAGCTCATAGTAGAGGTTCCGACCAATGCGAGGGAAGGAGTGTCGATGACAGCGGGAGACTTCTCGCTCCGAATCTCGCTCCCGAACGCCTCGAAGTCGGAGTTGGCTGCTCCGCTTGACAATGGTGCGGTCGCGTACCCGTCCACGGGGGCGAGTTCAAACGTAGTTGTTCCCACAGACGGCGGCGTGCAGCTTCTCTCCATCATCGACAGCGAGAAGGCTTCGGAGTCGTACTCGTACGATCTGACAATGCCTGCGGGAAACACGCTTGAGGCGACGGCCGACGGTGGCGCGGAAGTCGTCGACGCGCAGGGCAACACCACGGTGTTCTTCGAACCGGCATGGGCCCGTGACGCCAACGACAAGGCGGTCCCCACCCGATACGTCGTGGAAGGCAACACGTTGATCCAGATCGTGAGCCACAAGGGACTCACCGACGTCGCTTACCCGGTCGTCGCCGATCCTATCCCGGTCATCGTTCTCGTCTTGACGACAATCGCGATGGTCGCCGTCGCCGTCGCCGTGCTCGGTGTTGCGACCTACATCGTCTTGGGCTGGTGGAACACCTGCCGCGCGATGGGGAAATACCCTGAGCTGTCCACGAAGAATGGCTTCACCGCACGGTGCGTGCGATGACCACCGCCGGGAGCAACCTGGGCGGCAGTTCAGTCGGGACAAGAGCCGGTGTCGTGTTGATCACGATTCATGCGTTCATGATCTCGACCGGGTTGCTCCTCATCGCGGGGATGCTCAGCGCAGCTGCCGCATTCACAGGCGGATCGACAATCACAATCCCGTTGGTGGCATCGTTCAACGGATCCTCAGCGGGGGGAACTTCGCCGGCCATGACGATGACCGGATCATGGGTCGCTGCCGCCGTGCTGGTAGCAACCTTGACGGTAGCAATCAGTCTCTTGATCATCAAAATGTCGAGTCTGAGAGAAGTGCATAACGCACGATCCTGATTCCTCGAGGAGTGCTACCCGCCGAGAAACTGGCTCTGCGGGTAGCACTCCTGCCGTGCAGGTGCTGCGGCTCAAGGTTCGTCTCCTGGATACGCTCCGCAGCTGAGGGGAATCTCGGTTGACGTCGAGGCATTGCGCGATCTTCCGCACACAGTGCTGCTGTCGGATGAGCTCACCACGATCTACGAGTTCTGACCGACGCCGGCCTTCACTGCGACAGTTCTCGCGCTCCTGAAATCTGACGTCCCACAAGCCGGACGCTGAACGGGCGGCTAAGTGTTCACGCGCCGGTGGGTGTTCATGACAACTTCGGAGCGCGGCGCTGCCCCCTGCGCCGGTCAAAGCATTGCGGTCAGTACTCCGCCGTCAGCGCGCACGGCGGCTCCGTTCGTTGCAGATGAAAGCAGGCTCGAGAGATAGACGGCAAGGTTCGCGATTTCGGCGGGCTCGATGAAGCGCTCGAGGAGAGAGGTCTGGTTTCCTCCAATGATGGTCGCCTTCAGATCATCCGTCGAGAGTCGTTGCGCCTCGGCGATGTCGCGGATGGTATCGGCTACACCGTCTGAGTAGGTCGGGCCGCCAAGAATTGTGTTAACCGTCACGCCGGTACCGCGGGTGAGCTTAGCTAGGCCGTTACTCAAAGCGAGCATTCCCGCCTTGGTCACGCCGTAGTGCGTCATATCAGCGGGTATGTTTACGCCTGATTCGCTCCCGATGAAGATGATCCGACCCCATCCTGCGTCGATCATCCTGGGCATCAACTCTCGGGACAGTCGGACTCCGCTCATCACGTTCACGTCGAAATAGCGCGACCAGTCATCGTCGGGTATTTCGGCGAAGGGCGTCAAGTCGAAGAGTCCGACGTTGTTAACAAGGATGTCGACGCCGCCGAGCGAATCGAGAAGGCGCTGCACTTCAGCGGCGTCCGCAAAGTCCGCCGCAATACCGGTCACGTTCCCACCAGGTACTTCAGCTTGGAGGTTCTTCAGCGCTTGCTGGAGCCGGCTGTCGTCACGGCCGTTGATGACCACCGCTACGCCCTCCCGGAGAAGCGCCTTCGCGATCGAATACCCGATCCCTTGCGACGAACCGCTTACAAAGGCACGTTTGTTTTCCAGCTGCATATCCATGGTCGAGGGACCTTTCGTTTTTTACTTGCTCAGTCAAGTAAAAACTAACCTCATTTGGTTGCTCAGTCAAGTAAACCTGTAACGTGTAACCATGACCGATTCCAGCGCCCCGAACCGTCTCACAGGAAATGACCTCGCGACGTGGGCGGCGCTTGCGACGGTACTGGAATGGCTGCCGCCCGCCCTCGACGCCCCTCTGATCCGCGGTTTCGATCTCACGCACTTTGAGTACGGCATCCTGTTCGCATTGGCTGACGCGCCGGACCACACGCTGAGGATGACCGTTCTGGCTGATTATGCGAACAGCTCGCTTTCGCGGTTGTCTCGAGCAGTGTCGCGTATTGAGGGACGGGGTTGGGCACAGCGCACTCGAGACCCCCTGGATGGGCGATCGATGCTTACCAGCCTGACCGAGGCCGGGCTGGAGATGCTCGACAAGGCCACCCCGGTGCACACTTTGTCGGTCACGGAATTTGTCCTCGATCCGCTCACAAAGGCACAACAGAGTCAGCTGCGAGAAATCAGTCTGAGTATCCAGCGAGCAATCCGGAAGCAGGAGGGATGGCAGCCGCCAAAATCACTCTCCTCCGACACTGACTAACAAACCAAGCCGGGCTCATCCTCAACGTGGATGGCGGGTGGATGGGTCGCTAGTCCTTACGCGCAATTACCGCTTCGGGCCGCAAGTCGAGGCGACGCAACAGCTGAGCGTTCGCCGCAACAACGACGGTCGAGGCCGACATGAGCAGCGCTCCGACGGAGATCGGCAAGACGAAGCCGATGGGGGCGAGCACTCCAGCGGCGAGGGGAACCGAGATCAGGTTGTAGCCGGCAGCCCACCACAGGTTTTGGCGCATCTTGGCGTAGCTACGACGCGAGAGTTCGAACACGGCAAGCACCGAGCGCGGGTCGTCGCTCGCGAGCACAACACCGGCCGAGGCAATCGCCACGTCTGTTCCGGCGCCGATTGCAATTCCTACATCCGCCTGGGCAAGCGCCGGGGCATCGTTCACACCGTCGCCGACCATGGCAACAGTGCCGCCGGCCTTTTGCAATTCGGCGACCTTGCTTGCTTTGTCTTCCGGATGCACGCCCGAGAACACCTTGTCGATGCCGAGTTCTGCCGCCACCGATTGGGCAACAGCGTCCGCATCTCCCGTGATCATCACAACCGTGATGCCCTTCGAGTGCAGGGCATCAATTGCCTGACGCGAATCTTCGCGCACTTCATCCGCGAGGCCGATTGCGCCGATCACGTGACCGTCAGAGAGCACGTGCAGAATGATCGCGCCCTGATCCGCCCACTCGGTAGTTACATCGATGGGCTGCTGGTCGTGCTGACGCAGCATGCTTGGCCCACCAACGCTGATCGTCGCGCCACCAACATAAGCTTCAACGCCAACACCGCTCGACGAGCTGAAGTTTGAGGCAGTGACTCGTTCGAATTCACGGTCGTGCGCTGCCGCCACAATCGCCTTAGCCAGCGGATGCTCGCTGTCGTTCTCAGCAGCAGCTGCGAGCCGAAGCACCAGATCTTCACTCGCATCCCCGACCGCCGCGACGTGCGTGACTGCTGGCTCGCCCTTCGTGAGGGTTCCCGTCTTGTCGAAGAGAACGGTGTCGACCTTGCGCATCGTTTCGAGCGCAAGGCGGTCTTTCACGAGCACTCCGGCACGAGCCGCGCGCTCGGTCGAGATCGAGACGACGAGCGGGATGGCGAGACCGAGAGCGTGCGGGCAGGCGATGACGAGCACGGTGATGGTGCGCACGATGGCATCGTCGGGGCTGCCAACAAGGGTCCAGACTGTAGCGGTAATCGCAGCGGCACCGAGCGCGAACCAGAACAACCAGCCAGCAGCAGTGTCCGCAATGCGCTGGGCGGGCGACGACGAATTCTGCGCCGTTTCGACAAGTTTCGTGATGCCCGCGAGCGCCGTGTCATCGCCAATCGCCGTGACCTTCACTCGGATCGAGTTGTCGGTAGCCACCGTTCCCGCCACGACGCGGTCGCCCTCGCCGCGGGTAACCGGCTGCGACTCTCCGGTGATCATCGACTCATCCACCTCGGCTGAACCGTCAATCACTTCGCCGTCGGCGGGTACGCGTCCGCCGGGGCGCACGATGACGACGTCGCCAACAACGAGGTCAGACGGATGCACGGTGACAAAGTCATCCCCCTCAACTTTCTCCGCCTCATCCGGAAGCAATGCGGCGAGCGAGTCAAGAGCACTGGAGGTTTGCGCTAGCGAACGCATCTCGACCCAGTGGCCGAGCAGCATCACAACAATCAGCAGCGCGAGCTCCCACCAAAAGTCGAGTTCATGCGCAATCAGCCCAAGAGTGGATGCCCACGATGCGACGAAGGCGACCGAGATCGCCATCGAGATCAGCAGCATCATTCCCGGCTTACGGGCTTTCAACTCAGAGAAACCGCCCGTGAGGAATGGCTTGCCGCCCCAGAAGTACATGACGGTGCCGAGAACCGGCGAGATCCAGTTGATAATCGCCAGGTCAGGCAACGTGTAGCCCAAGATTTGGGAGAACATCATGCTGAAGCCAACGACGGGAACCGCTATCACTAGCATGATCCAGAAAAGTCGTCGGAACTGAGCGACGTGGTCACCATGACCACCATGGCCATCGTGGTTCTCGTGCCCTTGTCCGTGTTTATTGTGCGCGGCGTGCGCCGTCGTCCCGGTCGAGTGCGAGTCAACTGCGTCTGAGTCCTGTGCCATCATCTCATCCATGGCCGCAATGTTATACCCCCCTAGGGTATATTTGCAACCCACATTTCTCAGGTCGGCGCTAGCGTAGAGCCGTGACTACTTTCAGCGCAGAAATCGTGTCCGCAGTACTCGCCCACATGAATAGCGACCACAACGGTGACAATTTGCTCATCGTGCGTGCGTTTGCGGAATCCTCTGCGATCTCCGCCGCAATGGTCGCGCTCGATGACACCGAAGGCACGTGGCAATACTCCGACGTCAACGGCATCGAGCACCACGTCACTGTGCCCTGGAGCACCGTAATCAGCGAGCGCGCAGAGATCCGCCACGAGATTGTGCGCCTCTATGACAAAGCATGCGCAAAGCTCGGGGTTGAGGCCCGACCGCACAGCTAAGGCGCGATCGGCACCCAAAGAAAAATCACCTCATACTGCCCCTAGCCAAACCATATGGGCGAGGGGTACGAATAAGGGTCAACAGCTCAATCATCGTGTTTGAGCAGAGGGGGCACTGCAATGACTACATCACCTAACCGACTGCTGGGCGTTATTTTTGGCGCGGTTTACGTTCTTGTCGGAATACTCGGCTTTTCCGTCACCAATGGTGTCGGCTTCTTTGCGACCGAGGGCGGTTTGCTCCTCGGTCTGTTCGAGGTCAACATCTTTCACAACGTCGCGCACATTCTGATCGGCGCGGCTCTTCTTCTCGCCGGAATCTCGAACAAGCGAGCCGCTCGCGCCACGAACTCAACCGTAGGGTTTGCCTACCTTGTGCTTGGTTTCGCTGGCCTGCTGCTCGTTGGCAGCCCGCTGAACATTTTGGCGCTCAACGCTGCCGACAACGTGCTTCACTTCGCCAGCGCTGTTGTTCTCCTCGCCGTTGGCCTCGGAGCAGACAAGCGGGCTACCGGCGTAAGCGCCTAGCCCGACAGCCTGCGCCTACTACGACCAGAATTGAGAGGAGAACAATCATGTCCACAATTACCCGAACCTGGATAGCCTTTGCCGCAATCGGCACCGGTCTCATCCATGTTGCGCTCGTGATCGGTTCTCCTCTCGCTCTGGCGATTCCCCTCGGCCTGCTTGGCATTGTCGAGTTCGGTTGGGGAATTCTGACCTTCGCTCGCGACGAGCTTCCGGCACCCCGTGCCGCAATGGTCGTCGCCGTAGTCCCCATTGTGGCGTGGGGGCTGATGGTTGCTGCGGCATCCAGCCTGCAAATTCCTGCCCTAGCTTCAGTAATGGATGTCGTTCCTTGGGGCGCTGCGGCAATCTTCCAACTTTTTGTGGCCGGCACCCTGTCGCTGCACGAGCGTCGTGTTCGTGAGGGAAAGCGCGGCGAGAGCGCTGCGCCCGGAGCGGCACGCTACCTCACCGCTCTCATGGTTGGTGCGCTCGTGGTGTCTGCTCTCACTACTCCCGCTCTGGCCGCTACGGAGGCAGGGATCTATGCCCAACCGCATGGTGAGCACGACGGAACGTTCGTTCCTCAGCAAGACGAGGGCACGGGTGGGAACGACAACGATCTCTTCAATCTCCCCAACCACGACGGTCACTAGCGGAATCGCACAACAAATACTGCCCTTTCGGACGATGCGCCAAGGTCGCGTATCCCACTAGAGTGAGGGTCACCTAACTAACCTCGCTAGGAGACCTCAGTGGCCGTTATTCCGTTCTCCCAGGCTCTCCGTGAGCGCACGTGGTCAAGCCACGGCGATAGCGAGGGTGCAGATTTTATGAAAGATCTGATGACGGGCAAGGGCAGCCGCGATGACTACATCGCTCTCGTCGCTCAGCACTACTTCATTTACGAAGCCATCGAGGCCGCAGCGGCCCACTTTGCCGCGAACCCCGTGGCCGCACCATTCATCACCTCGCAACTCACTCGCTTGCCTGCGATCGAAGCCGACCTAGAGTTTTTGATCGGTGCCGACTGGCGCGAGCAAATCACTCCCCTGCCGACCGCTGCCGCCTATGCAACACGCGTCCGCGAGATTGCCGCCCAAGACTGGGCTGGCGGGTTCATCGCCCACCACTACACCCGCTACCTCGGCGACCTTTCTGGTGGCCAAGTCATTCGCACCCTGATGCAGCGCCAGTTTGGTTTCGAAACCAATGGTGTCGGCTTCTACCTGTTTGACCAGATCGCAAAGCCAAAAGAGTTCAAGAACACCTATCGCGACCAACTCGACGCTGTTGAGTGGGATGACGCCGAACGCGACCGCGTCATCGGCGAAGTTCTTGCCGCGTACAAGTTCAACACTGACCTGTTCGTCGACCTGTCCCGGGCAAAGGCTGCCGCCTAGCTAACCCGCTTCAACTTGGGCCCGTAACGAGTCGAGCGTTTCCAGAATTGATACCGACACATCGAGTGGATGCTCGGGGGCCTCGGTTCGCCCATCCGCAATGTGTTGAGCGATCGCCGTCGTCTGGAAGGCGAGTCCTTCGCGACCACGCAATCCTGTTCCGTCCGTGAACTCGGTGCGCTCATCCCCGCTTACCCAAGCAAACCCATTGGGGGCGTAGAACGGTGTGCGAACCTCGATGCGGGCAAGGGTGCCACAAATGCGGGCCTCCGTCGGGGTGTCGGCGAGCATGGTCGTGTGCAGCACGGCCTGGGCCCCGGTGGCATGGTTGAGGATCATTGCAGCCTGCCCATCGACGCCGCTGGCGAGCATCCGTCCCGCTGCGATCAACGAGGTGGGTGCGCCGAGCGCAAAGCGCGAGAACCACACTGGATAGATGCCGATGTCGCGCAACGATCCGCCGCCCAGTGCGGAGTCGAATACCGGCTGCCCCTGAGGTTCACCAAAGTTGGCACCGAAGTCGGCAGTGACGAGTGTCACGTCACCGAGGTCGCCATAGCCGAGCATCCGGGAAATGATTGTCGTCTGAGGCAGGAACCGAGTCCACATTGCCTCCATCGCGAAAACTCCAGCAGCGCGGGCCGCGTCCACAATCACCTGAGCGTCGGCAGCATCGATGCCGAGCGGCTTCTCGATGAGCGCGTGCTTCCCCGCGGCAATTGCCAGCAGCGCCAGGGGGCGGTGAAAAGTATTCGGCGCCGCGATGTAGACGATATCTACCTCGGGGTCGGCGACCAGTTGCTCGTAGCTGCCATAGCTGCGCTCAATGCCATTCTGTTGCGCAAACTCTGCCGCACGCTCAGCTGAACGAGAGGCAACCGCGACAACCCGTTGATCGGTATTGGCGTGCATCGCGGCCACCCAGTCGGTAGCGATCCCACCGGGAGCGAGCACTCCCCATCGCAGCGTTGGCCCACCTCGAAGCGGTGTTGCCGTCGGAGTTGGCAGAATCACGACAGTTCCCTTCCTAAAAAGATCGAATCGGCTCCACGGGCGAGCTCGACAAAGCCGAGGTGCCGGTAAAAAGCGATCGCGTTGTGATTGTCTTCGCCGACCTCCAAGTGGATGCCGGGCACGCCGCGAGCGCGAAGTGCAGCGAAGAGTGTCTCAAGCATGATCCGCCCGAACCCGTGCCCTTGTGCTCGAGGCAGTAGATCGATGTGAAGGTGTGCGGGATGACCCGCAATCACGCTATCTGGCGCATGCTGCGGTGAGTGCAGGTTAGCGATCAGTCCATCATCGAGGGTCGATCCCGTGACCAGAGGATACTGCGAGCGCAGCGCTGGCCACCATTCCTTCTCCTGCCAAGCCTCAAATTCACGGGTGTCCGCAGCGCCGAGTACATAGCCAGCGATCCCCTTGTCATCGGCAATGACAAAAGCAAACTCTGGTTGCCCGACGAGATATGGCCCCACATAAACGTGGCCAAGGAGATCGGGATTGTCGTAGAGAGCGCTCCCATCAGCACCGGCATCCGCTGTCAATAAGCACACTCGGTAGGTGCCGGGAAAGTCCTGCAGACCTGCTAACCGGATGTCGCTCATGGCTTCACCATATAACGTGCGTCAACTGGTCTAGGTTTCGCGTCACACGTTGGCCACGGAGTGGTCTAGACGGGGCACAAGAAACTGGCTGTTGATGGGCACTAACCCCGAAAATTAGAGGATATACCCCCAAAATTTCATTGGCAGAATTCGAAAATTGGTCTAATGTGCCCTTTACCGGGGATAACCAAATGGACTCTAATGTGAGGGTGACCGTAGTTATGGAATCAACCCGAAACACACTCAGGGCGCGCCTGCGAGAGTTGGTCGCGTCGACCGAGGTTGGCAAGAGCCTGCCCAGCGAACGCGACCTCAGCGCACAGTGTGGTGTCGCCAGAATGACCATTCGTCGAGCAGTGGATGCCCTCGTCGCTGAAGGACTCGTTGAGCGTCGGCACGGCTCCGGAACCTACGTGACCCCCCAGCCTTTCGTTCGCCTCCTCGGACTCACCTCGTTCTCTCAGGACATGCGCGACCGCGGCCTTGAGCCAAGCGCGCGGCTGTTGGCCTACCGCGTGGCCGAAGCAGACACGGCAATCGCCGCTCAACTACAGATCGCCCCCGGTGACCCCGTCGTTAGTTTTACCCGCCTGCGGCTGGGCAGTGGCGAGCCGATGGGTGTTGAAACTGTGTGGATTCCCCAAGCCTTCGTTCCCGGGATCAACGGTGGCGAACTCGGAGGATCTCTCTACGAGCTTCTCAGCACCCGCTACCGCATCATCCCCGGCGCCGCGAACGTGTCTATTGAGCCGGTACTCCCCGACCAACGCGTGCGCGAGTTACTCACCATTCCCGCAGATCAAGCCTGTCTGCGCATCCGCATGGTCGATTCTGATTCGCGCGGCACGATCATCATGATCGCCAACTGTTTCTACCGCGGTGACAAATATCAACTCACCGCTCAAGTGTCTGGCGCAGCATTCACTCCCGAACAAGCAAGGAATAGTTAATGCTCAGTGTTCTCGGTGTTGATGGCGGCCAGTCCGGCATCCGTCTCAAAAGCTCGGCCCAACCAGGAACCGTCGAGGTCGATGGTGTTAGCCGACTTGAGGGTGACACTGTTCGAGCAGTACACAATGCGATTGCCAGCGCCTGGAAACATGGTCGGTTCGCGCCAGTTGACCGCGTTGTTCTTGGCCTGACAACGTCCCCCCCTGACTCTGCCTCCGCAGCACGCCTGGGCTCCCTCATTGGAGCAACAACCGGGGCGCGCGAAGTGTGGATCGCCGACGACACCGTCACCTCCCACGCCGGAGCGCTCTCGGCCGAAGCCGGAGTCTCACTAATTACCGGCACCGGTGTCGGATGTCTCGCCCTGAAGAACAGCGGCGAATCTCGAGTTATCGATGGCCACGGCTACCTCCTCGGTGACGCGGGTGGCGGATTCTGGGTCGGCAGCCGCGGAGTAGCCGCTGTGCTCAAACAACTCGATGGCCGCGGCGAAACCACGCTGCTCACCGAACGAGCCGAAAGCCAGTTTGCGGGCCTCAAGAACCTTGCCGCCCGCCTTCACAGCGTGCACCGCCCAGTGAACCGCATTTCGCAGTTCGCTCGCGACGTGCTCACTGCTGCCGTCGAAGGAGATGCCGTAGCAAACGTAATCGTCAACGATGCCGCGCGAGAACTCTTCGAAACCGCTCGCGTTGGCCTCCACTGGGTCGGTCAAGACGCCCCACTCGCGCTAGGCGGCAAACTACTCGGCCCCAACACGGTGCTATTCGCCAGACTCGTGGAACTGCTCGCAGCGGAAGGGCTCTCTTTTCAGCCCGCTGATGCCTCATCCCTCGACGGAGCACTTCTTCTCGGCGCCGGCGAATCCGACAACATCTATCGAGAACTCATTCACGTGTGGAAAGAAGAGTCAGCATCATGACGCCAACCGCACTCAACGTCGAGTCCCCCGCTTCGCGCTACGTCACACACGCGATCGAACTCCTCGAACGGCTGCGCACCGACGAAGCCGAAAACATTGTTGCGGCATCCAGACTGATTGCCGACGCATTGATTGCCAAACGGATCGTTCATGTATTTGGCACGGGGCACTCCCACATGCTCGCCGAAGAACTCTTCTACCGGGCTGGCGGTCTCGTCAACGTGCACCCGATTCTCTTCGAGGGCCTCATGTTGCACGCGAGTGCACCGCTCAGCACCTCGCTTGAGCGCCTGCCCGGTCTTGCCGATGCTCTGCTGCTTGACCACCCACTTTCGCCAGGCGATGTGCTGATCGTTGCCTCGAATTCGGGAAGCAACGCGGTCACCTCCGAGCTCGCTCAGCGTGCGCTCGATCAAGGCATTCCCGTGATTGCACTGACGAGCCTCAACCACGCGACCTCGCCTGCCGCGCGGCCAACGCTATTACCCAAGCTTCATGAACTGGCAACGGTCGTGATCGACAACGGCGGCTCTGTTGGTGACGCCGCCGTCGACATCACCGGAATCGACAAGCGAGTTTCGGCAACCTCCACCGTCGTTGGTGCAGCGATTCTCAACGCGGTCATGGCAGAAGCCATTCAACTAACCGTTGACGAGGGAGTCATTCCCGACATTTATGAGAGCAGCAACACGAGCACCGGTGATGCTGGCAATCACAAGTTCACCACCAAAGTGACTGCGGTATGACAAGCGCCGATCGCACCACACATCCTGGATCGCCCTTCGCGATCCGAGGCGTGATTGAGGGGTTCTACGGGCCGCCCTGGAGTCACGAACAACGACTCGACCTCATCAGCTTTCTCGCCGAGCGCGGAATGAATACCTTCGTCTACTCGCCAAAAGATGACCCCCTCGTTCGCCACGAATGGCGCACACCCTATGCCGGCGCGGAGCTCACCCGCCTTGCCGAACTCATCGACCACTGTGCCGCGCTAAATATGACGTTCCTGTACTGCCTCTCCCCCGGCCTCACCATCAAATACTCCAGCAGCACCGATCACGAGATGCTCTTGGCCAAGTTCGGCGCCGTGCGCGAATTGGGCGTCACCAGTTTTGGGTTGCTGCTCGACGACATCCCCACCCGGCTACAGCATCCCGAGGATAAGGCTGCATTCGCTGATCTTGTTGACGCACAACAGTCGCTGATCGGCACTGTGTTCTCGCAATTCAGTAGCGACACTCACCTCACTGTCTGCCCGACTCAGTACTGGGGCTATGGAACCGAGGAATACATCACCCGCCTCGGCACCGGGATTGATCCCCGAATTGACCTGTTCTGGACGGGGCGTGCGATTTGCTCCGCGACCCTTGACCTCACTGACGCCGCCGCGTTCGCGCGATCGACCGGCCGCCCGCCGACCTACTGGGATAACTACCCCGTGAACGATGTTGCGATGGGCCACGAACTTCACATCGGCCCCTACCAAGGCCGCGACCCCCAGCTGTACCGCTTCTCCACCGGCATCATTGCCAACGGCATGGAACTCTTCGAGTCATCCAAGATTCCGTTTGCCACCATTGCCGATTATCTGCGCGACCCGGAGGGATACGACCCCGAAGCTAGCTGGAAGCAAGCGATTCTGGATGTCGTTGGCCCAGAGAACGCAGCCGATTTCAGCCTCTTTGCTGACACGGTTCGTTCCTCGTGTCTCTCGCTCGACGATGCTCCGGATCTCGCAGAGGCTCTTGAGCGCTTCACGTTCGAGGTGGACTACGGCGATCGCGCCCGAGCCGCAACTGAGCTACTGCAGCGTGCGAACTTAATGGTGCAGGCCGCGGATCGTTTGCTCGACGGCCCGGTTAGTAATCCTGAACTTATCGCCGAGGTTCGCCCGTGGCTTGAGTCGTTCCGGGTGGGCTCGCTTGCCCTCGTTGAAGTGGCGACGCTTGCTGCTGATGATCGACTTGATTCTGACGGTCCCGCAGTTCTTCGCCCGTTCCTCGATAGGCTGCGAAGTGCACACCGTCGAGTGTTTGGCGATCTGATCGATATGACTTTGGCGGAGCTTGTCGCCGCCGGGGGCTCACCACCCGCATCACCTGCTAATGCATCACCCGTTACTGCATCACCTACAGCAAAGGACTGATCATGACTATTAGGCGAAAGACGATAACCGGCGCCGTTGCAGCGCTGAGCGCGACTGCTCTCATTCTCACTGGTTGTTCGGCCGGCGGCGGCAGCTCAGATGACAACGTCTTGCGCATTGCGATGGGGTCACCCGGCGAAGCGCAAATTCGCGTGTGGGATGACGTTGCGGCTCAGTTTGAAGCAGCAAACCCCGACGTTACGGTCGAGATGAATTACCAGGACGATGACCTGTATCAAACGATTGGCCTCCCCAATCTGTTGAACGGACGCAATGCTCCCGATATCTACTTTGAGTGGGCGGGTGCTCGCCTTGAGCAGCGTGCCGCTGACGGCTTCGCCGCGGATCTTACTGTGGCAGTAACGACCGGGCCGATCGCCGGGCTTTTCGATGAAGACGTTTTCACCTCACTGACCGTCGATGACGCTGTAGTGATGGTTCCGCACGCTGCCGACGTCGCAAACGTGCTCTGGTACAACGAAGACATTTTTGCGGATGCCGGACTCACGCCTCCCACAACGTGGGATGAATTGCTGGCTACCTGTGACGCTCTGGATGCCGAGGGCATCATTCCCATCGCGTCGGGAAATAAGGATCTGTGGGCTGCCGGAAACTGGCTAGCCCACCTCACCTCGCGCGTTGTCGGCGAAGACGTCTACAGCTCGGCGCTTTCTGGAGAGACCGACTTCAACACTCCCGAGTGGGTAGAAGCCTTCGGCTACGTCAAGGAACTTGCCGACCACAACTGTGTCAACGAGAGCGCGAACGCTGTTGACGACAACGAGGGAGCACAACTCTTCTTCCAGGGCAAAGCGGCGATGCACGCTATCGGTTCGTGGCTCGTAAGCTGGGCAATCGATGAGGCCCCCGATCTCAACTTCGATTACGTGAACTTGCCAGCAATGCCGGGAGATGGCAACCAAGAGAGCGTCATTGGTGTTGTCACCGGCTATGTCGTCAATGCGAAGAGCAGCAAACAAGACCTAGCGGCAGAGTTCCTCGCTTTGCTCAACAACGATGAGAATGTTCAGGCCTTCATCGGTGCCGAGCTGACACCCATGGCCCTCTCGGCGTCATCGGGCGAAGACATTGACTCGCGCAGCGCCGGCCTCATCAACATGTTGGAGTCCGCTCCCGCTATCGTGCTCCCGCCAGATACTGGCTATGACCTCGAAACGGCAAACGCCCTCTATGCGGCACTTGCCGAAGTGCTTGGTGGTCAGAGCTCCCCTGAGGATGCCGTTGCCGGCATAGATCAGAAGATTGGCTAACGCATCCCCTTAGTTAGCCAACTTCGCTGATCGCCCGCCAACCCGAGGGTGGGCGATCAGCATCCTTCCCGAGAGGCACCGAGTCCATGAAGCCCAACCGCAGGGTCACCCCGTACCTGTTCTTGGTGCCCGCCATGGCTGTCTTTGGTTTCGCGGTGCTCTTTCCTGTGGTGATGACGTTCGCCTACAGTTTCACGGAGTGGAACGGCTACGGCACGATGGTGTTCGTCGGTATCGATAACTACATCAAGGCCGCGAATGATTCTGTCTTTCGAGATTCTTTCGTGCACGTCCTGATTTACATTGCGGCAACAATCGTGCTCGAGGTCATCGTTGGGCTTGTGCTCGCTGGCCTGGTGAGCGTGAAGCGGCGGGGATCGCTGTGGTTCCGGGTCGCAATTTTTACTCCTGTCATGCTCCCTATGGTGGTTGTCGCCGTGTTGTGGGCTTTCGTATACAACAACGACTTTGGTCTGCTGAATGCGGCCCTCGTGAATTTCGGCCTCGATGACCTGCAACGCGTGTGGCTTGGGGACCCGGCAACGGCTCTCCTCGCTGTGAGCGTCGTCTCCGGCTGGGTATATGCCGGTTTCTATATGACGATCTTTTATGCCGCCTTCAACCAAGTGCCGACCGAAGTGATCGAGGCGGCACGCTTGGATGGTGCCGACGAGTGGCAACTCTTTCGTCGCATCAAGGTACCGATGATCCGCAACGCCATCACCGTGGCGCTTCTGTTGTGCATCACGGGTGGTTTTCAGGGCTTCGATCTTTTCTATGTCATGACGAATGGTGGCCCTTACGGTGCGACGGAGATCCCGACGACCTATCTAGTCAAGTCTGTATTCACTTTCGGGAATGTTGGCTACGGATCCGCAATGGCTGTCGTTCTTACCGCGGTCGTCGTGGCGCTAGGGCTCGTCTTTACGAGGGTCAACCGCGAGAAGCCTGAAAGGGTGAGCGCGTGAGCACCGACATCCGTGTGACTGAGGCACGGCAGGAGAACTCCAAGCGGGTCCGTGACTCCCGCTGGCCGAAGCCGCTGGGGCGCGTACCCGACCTGCTCTTCACCCTGTCGCTCATCGTTATCGCCGTTGTCTTCTTCTTTCCCATGCTTTGGATGGTGTTCTCTAGCTTCAAGTCGAACTCGGCTATTTTCTCCACCCCTTTTGCCCTCCCGACGGAGATTGACTTCGGCCGCTGGGTCGAGGCTTGGCAGATCGGCCACATCGGGCAGTACGCGCTCAACAGTGCAGTAGTCACGGGAGTATCAGTGCTCGGCATCCTGCTGTTTGGTGCTGCGGCGGCCTTCGCTTTTAGCCGCTATCGCTTCCGCGGTCGTAACCTTCTAATGGGGTTACTCGCACTCGGGTTGCTGTTACCGTTGCAGTCGTACTTCATCGCGCAGTCAACGATGTTCACCCAACTCGCCATCACCGACACCCGCTGGGCTCTCATCATCCCCTACACCGCCATGGGGCTCCCGCTCGCGGTCTACCTGCTCAAGGTCTATCTCGATGCGGTGCCCGACGAACTCTTTGAGGCTGCCCGCATCGATGGTGCCAGCGACCTTCGCGTCTTCGGATCAATCGCGTTGCCGCTGTTGCGTCCGGGACTCGCCACCGTTGCCATCTTTTCTGCGCTCGCCAGCTGGAACGAGTTCCTCCTCGCCCTGCTCTATATCCAGGACGATGCGCTCAAGACAATCCCCACCGGGTTGCTGGCATTCTCCAGCCGGTATGTAACCGACTACGGTTTGCTGTTTTCCGCACTCTCGATAGTGACGCTGCCAATGATCGTGATCTATATCGTCTTCAACAAGCAGATCGTCGAAGGCATCACGGCCGGAAGCGTCAAGTAGCCGTCGCCACCACCCGACGACAGCGGAGCATCCGCAGCGTTAGGCCTCGATAGCGGGAATGGGTTGGGTTCGTGACATGAAGCGCACAACGTTGTCGTCAACGATGATGTCACTCGGTCGCAGCGGTCGACTCAAATAGAGGCCTTCTAGACTGCTGATTCGACTCAGCGCCACGTAGGTTTGGCCCGGAGCAAACGAGCGCGATCCGAGGTCGACGATGGCGCTGTCATAGGTTTTGCCCTGTGATTTGTGAATCGTGACGGCCCACGCGAGTCGCAGCGGAAACTGGGTGAACTCGGCAACGACATCTTTGCGCAGCGCCTTCGTTCTCGCAGAGTACGAGTACTTAAACTTTTCCCAAATCGCCGGCTTCACTTCGTACTCGCGACCGTCAACCTCCACCCAGACCGTTGACGCAATCTTGGTCACTGTGCCAACGCTTCCGTTCACCCAACGCTGGGTTCCGCCCTCGTTGGTGTCGTTGCGCAAGAACATCACTTGAGCACCAACCTTGAGGTCGAGCGCGTCATCGGCGGGATAGGCACGTCCACCAAACTCGCCAGAGATCTCTGCTTTCGCCGTGAGAACTTTGCCGGGCAGGCGTGCAAGTTCTGTGGCATTAATCCGGGTGACCGCACTGTTTGTTGTCGCAAGCGTGATCGTTCCGTCGGTCGGAGCAGGCCGCGCACCGACCGTATTTAGTCGTTCAGCAATCTCTGCCGTCACGCCGTTATGGCGCACGGCGTTCAACATGTACTTGAATTCACCTTCGTGCTGGCGGTGGATGCTCGTCAGTTCATAAATCGTCAGATCGGTCTGTTCCCACACGAGGGCATCGAAGAACCACATCGATCGGTAGCGATCTTCGAAGTAGGCTCGCTCATCCGGATCACCGGGAACCGGCGCTAGCTGATACGGATCCCCGAAAAGCACGACTTGCACGCCACCGAATGGTTCATTTTTGCGTTGGCGGGCCTGACGCAGGCTGCGGTCTATTGCGTCTAGCAGGTCTGCGTTGACCATCGAGACCTCATCGATCACGAGGGTTTCTATCGTGTTGAGTAGCTTGCGCAATTGAGGATTCTGCTCGAGCTCGTGATCGGCGATAACCCCAATGGGTAAGCGGAACAGCGAATGGATCGTCTGGCCACCAACATTGAGCGCCGCAACTCCGGTCGGCGCACAGATCACGATCTGCTTCGACGTGTTCTCTGAGAGATGATTGAGCAGGGTCGATTTCCCGGTGCCAGCGCGCCCCGTAACAAAGAGGTTTTCGCTCGTCGTTTCGATTGCAG
This sequence comes from Rhodoglobus sp., assembly GCF_053580035.1. Classification (NCBI taxonomy): domain Bacteria; kingdom Bacillati; phylum Actinomycetota; class Actinomycetes; order Micrococcales; family Microbacteriaceae; genus Rhodoglobus; species Rhodoglobus sp. The sequence continues at coordinate 1,542,185 of NZ_JBMDVL010000001.1, forward strand.
CGAAAACGGCTGCTTGCTCTGGCGACAGGGTGATTTTTGACACGCAATCACCCTAATGCTGCTGGTGACGGCTCCCCACCTTCAGCAACACTTTGGTGGGGTCGGATATCTTTCTCCCGAGCCGTTTAGGATGTGTTAATGCGTCGCGAGCTTGTTACCTGGTCGATCGTTCTCGGGCTGATCATTACTGCCTTCGCGATCACCGTTGTCGTCCTGAATTCGACGATCTACAGTTCGCAGGGTTTCGTCCGCAGTTATCTCGGCGCTCTCGCTCGCCATGACATGACCGCGGCACTCGACATTGCTGACATCTACGTGCCTGAAGAGCATGGTGCGGCATCCGACGATGGTTCTGGGGCAACGCCCATTGATACGACCGGTGCTGGCTCTCTGTTGCTTGCTGGTTCGCACGATTTGCTGCGTCCTTCAGCGCTCAGCACTCTCGAAAACATCGAGATGGTTGACAGTAAGGCCAACGCCGACGGCACCCAGACGGTCACTTTCAGCTTTGAGTTAGACGGCCGAGCAGCAGAGTCGACTTTCACTGTGACCCGGGCGGGAACTAACTTTGGTGTCTTCGCCGAGTGGGACTTCGTTACCCCTCCGCTCACAATCGTTCGGCTCACGGTTCTGAATTCTCAAGAGTTCACCGCCAACGGCACCGACTTCGTTGCAGCATCACCGGATGCGCCGTCTCCCTACGTTGTGTTGACTCCGAGCAGTTTCGACATCACCCACACCTCGAAATTCCTCACGGCAGAATCGATCGTTGTTTCCGCCACGGAGCCGGGCAGCACCGTGCGGGCTCGACTGGATGTCGTGGCAAACAAGGCGATGATTGCGCAGGTTCAGCGCGAAGTCGATGGATATCTCGACGAGTGTGCGACTCAAGTAGTCTTGCTTCCGACCGGATGCCCATTCGGGCAGCCCATGTCCAACCGCATTGTGACCACACCGGAGTGGAGCATCGCCGAATATCCGCCCGTATCTCTCACGCCCGGATCGGAGCCGTCGAGCTGGTTGATGCCTCCCACGGATGCCGCAGCCCACTTGCGCGTCGATGTGCGCTCGATTTTTGATGGCTCCGTTTCGACCTTCGACCAAGACGTGAGCTTCAGTGCGAGCTATCTCGTGACGTTCTTGCCGGATGACAAGTTGCTGATCACGGCCCAGTACCCGAACTAGCGTCGGTTGGCCAGCATCTCGTTGTAGGCGTCGAGTTCGGCATCCCCATCACGTGCGGCTTTGCGGTCATAGCGCACAGACGCTCGGCCGTCGCTGCGTCTCCACATGATGGCCACCGCGATTGCCAGCGAGATTGTCGGGATCTCTCCGACGCTCCACGCAATGCCACCGCCGATGCGTTGGTCTTGGAGCGCACTAACGCCCGTATCCCACCCCATGGCCCCATACCAGTCAGCCAGCAGAAGCCCGGTTCCTGTCATCAGGCCAAGCCCGAAGAAGGCGTGGAAAGCCATAGTGGCCAACAGAATGAGAAGCCGAATGGGGTAGGCGGGGCGATGGGGCGATGGGTCTGTGCCGATAAGTGACTGCACGAATAGGTAACCAGATCCCAAGAAGTGGATGATCATCCACTCGTGACCCACGTGGTCTGTCGTTGCCCAGCGGAACAGCGGCGTGTAGTAAAAGACCCACAGTGAGACCACAAAAATGGCCGCTGCCACCACCGGATGCCCGATAACAGCCAGATATCGGGAGTGCACGATGAGCAGAATCCACTCGCGCGCGCCGCGACTGCCATCGGTGCGTTGAGCAATGGCACGCATCGCGAGGGTGATGGGAGCGCCGGGAACAAGAAGCACGGGGATCATCATGCCCAACGTCATGTGACCGAGCATGTGCATCGAGAAGAGGTAGCCCTCGTAGACGTTCACACCACCGTTGGTGATGTAAAACAGCAACGACATGCCCATGATCCAGAACACGGTGCGGTAGATCGGCCAACGGTCACCACGTTTGTGGAGTCGCCAGACGCCCGCGAGGTAGAAGAAGACCGCGAAGGCACAAATGAGCACCCAAATGAGGTCGAAGCTCCAGAGGCTGAAGAGGTTGCTTGCAGACACCGTCGGCGGCAACGGAGAGCCAGTGAGGTAGGCGGCGGGGGAGGAGTCGGGAAGATCCGACGCCTCGATCTCGGGAACCGGGGTGGGCGTCGCTGCTAGAGCGGCAGCCGCACCGGAGGCAAGTCCCATGAACGCCAGCTCGGCGGAGACAATCCACCAGAACCATCCGCGACTCTTGGTCTGACTCGATTCGAGTCGACCAATCGCATAGTTGCGATAGACGGCACCAAACAGGCCGAGCATGATCAGGGCGAAGACTTTGACAAGAACGAGGAGGCCGTAGGGCGTCAATAGGTCGCCGAGGTTCTCGACGCGGATCTCGGCGCTCACATAGCCGGAGACTGCCACGACGAGGAAACTGATGAGGGCAACCGTTGAATAGCGACGCAAGACAAGCGTCAGTCGATTCTTAGTGAGCTTCGATTGCGCAATGGCGATCGTGAGAAGGCCGCCAAGCCAGAGTGCAGCGAACACGAGGTGCAAGAAAATTGCACTCGTGGCGGCATCGTGGTCGGCTGTTCCGCCACTGTGGCCCTGAAGCGCCATGGGCACAAGCCCGGCAACTGCGAGCACCAACACGAAGGCAAGCACGGTCTGGTTGCGCACCGCAAAGCACAACACTGTCACCGCAGCGCCTATCAGCACGGTTGCGAGCCAGGCTTGGCCTAACTCGGTTACGGTCAGAAAGCTCGCGAGAACGTCACCAAAGGCGCTTGTGAAGTCGATGGGTTGGTTGCGCACCGCCAGAAACGTGAAGAATCCCGTGAAAGCGGATGCCACGGCCCACAGAGCTGCGCCCGCTGCGGCAACGTCAAGAGTGAGCGTGAACTCATCGCGCTTCGGAGACATGGCAAAAATCGCGAGCATGAGCCCACCAATAGTGGCCGCAAGACCAAGATTGACGAAAAGCTTGGAGATCGGGAGTCCCCACCGAACGACGGCACCGGGATCGAGCAAGATTGGTGCCTCAGCTCCACCACCGAACCGGAGACCGACAACAACTGCGGCGAAGGCGACCAGCAGCAGCATGGCGGGCCCGGCAATCCGGCTGATTCTAAGCACTAGTCAAGAGTACTCGGCGCACAATGAGAGCCAGCCCACGATGCTGGGACGCTATCCAACAATTGCGGCGTTAACCAACAAGGGCGGCACCCCGAAGGATGCCGCCCTTGTTAAGTTTGCTACTTAGCCCTTGGCTGCTGCCTTGAGCTTGCTGCCTGCACTGAGCTTTACGCCGTGGCTGGCCTTGATCTGGATTGCTTCACCCGTTTGTGGGTTGCGGCCGGTACGAGCCTCGCGGAACGTCTGCTCTGCAGCCATCCAACCTGGGATCGAAACCTTAACTCCGTTGCCGACCGATTCGGACAGTACAGCGAAGAAAGCGTCAACGACGCCGGATACGGCAGCCTGGCTCTGGCCAGACTGTGCGGCAACCGCCGCTACGAATTCAGTACGGTTTAGCGACTTGTCAGCCATAGTGGTCCTCCTCGGGACGTTGTGCAGTTAGTTGTTCCCGAACGTTAGAAAACGTTGGAACCGCTTGGAATCTACCAGCTTGACTTGGTAATTCCGGGCAACTCGCCCCGGTGAGCCATTTCACGGAAGCGAACACGGGAAACACCGAACTGCTTGAGGTATCCACGGGGACGTCCATCAATGGCATCGCGACCGCGTACGCGGATCGGCGAAGCATCGCGAGGAAGCTTCTGAAGTCCGAGGCGTGCAGCCTCGCGTGACTCGTCAGTTCCTGCTGGGTCGACGAGAGCCTTCTTCAGCTCGAGACGACGGGTAGCGTAACGCGCAACGATGACCTTGCGCTGTTCGTTCTTTGCAATCTTGCTCTTCTTAGCCATGTTTAGCGCTCCTCGCGGAATTCAACGTGCTTGCGAACCACTGGGTCGTACTTCTTCAGTACGAGGCGGTCGGGGTTGTTGCGACGGTTCTTGCGCGTCACATAGGTGTAGCCCGTTCCAGCAGTTGAACGGAGCTTGATGATCGGACGTACGTCCTGTGCCTTAGCCATTAGATTTTCTCCCCACGTGCAAGGAGGTCCTTGACAACGGATTCGATGCCACGAGCGTCAATAACCTTGATGCCCTTGGCGGACAACTGAAGGGTTACTTTGCGGCGAAGCGACGGTACGTAGTACGTCTTCTTCTGGATGTTCGGGTCGAAACGACGCTTCGTGCGACGGTGCGAGTGCGAGATAGCGTGTCCGAAGCCGGGAATGGCGCCGGTCACTTGGCAGGTTGCTGCCATGGTCATACTCCTGTTCTAGTTACCGTAAGGACTAAGCCTTACCCAAGATCACTTGTCGGCACACACACTGCATTCTGCTCACAGCCGCGCTTTAGTAAAAAAGCACCGCTCTAATCAGGGTGGGATGTGTGTGCGAGAGTGGAAGAAACCACTCGATCAACGGTATATGTTACGTGCTAGAGCACGCTGGGCACAACCCGAAGACGTCCACGATGTGATGCGGCTGGGTAAAGCCATGCTCTGCGGCCACATTCTTAGCCCACTGTTCCACCGCATCCGCCTTGATTTCGACGGTTGTTCCGCACTCGCGACAAATGAGGTGGTGGTGGTGAGAGTCGGGCGTGCAGGCCCGAAAGAGGCTTTCGCCGTCTTGCTGAAGCGAGTCAGCATCACCGGCTCCGGCAAGGTCAGCGAGCGCACGGTAGACAGTGGCCAGGCCGATCGAGCTACCGGCATCGCGGAGCGCACCGTGTAGCGACTGAGCGCTCACAAAACCCTCTGACTCGGTCAGAGCATCCCGCACCGCTTCTCGCTGCCACGTATTGCGTTTCATGGTTGCCATTCTAACTTTTGCCTGCCCCGCCAAAAGCGAAAATCGGCGCTCTGGATGCCCGGCTCACGCTGCGCCCACGACCCCGCCGAGCCCCAATAACGCGACACACCAGGTAGATCACAAAAGAGATAGTCGTGATGTACGGACTGATCGGCAGCGAGCCGCCAATCGCCAACAAAACACCGCCGGTTGCAGAGACGAATCCGAAAATCATGCTGAGCACAGGAACCAGGCGCGGCGACGACGACACGCGCATTGCGGCTGCCGCCGGCGTCACGAGCAAAGCCATCACAAGCAACGCACCGATGATTTGCACCGCAACAGCAACCATCAGACCGAGCAGCACCATGAACCCCAGCGAGAGCATCCGCGAAGGAACGCCACGCGCTGCCGCAACTTCGGGGTCGAGGCTGTCGAAGGTGAGCGGGCGCCACACCACAAACAGTGCAGCCAAGACAACAACACTGATCCCAATGAGCAAGCCAAGTTGCGGGCCGTCAACCGTAATGATTTGGCCGGTGAGGAGGCCAAACTTGTTGGCGCTTCGTCCAGGGTAGAGCGCCAAGAACAGGATGCCAAGACCCATCCCGAACGGCATGAGCACACCAATAATGGAGTTTCGGTCGCGAGCCTTCGCCCCGAGCATCCCGATCAGAATCGCGGCAATCAGCGAGCCTGCAATCGACCCGGCAACAACATTGATCCCAAACAGTAGGGCAGCGGCTGCACCCGCGAACGAGAGTTCACTGATGCCGTGCACCGCAAACGCCATGTCACGCTGCATCACAAACACACCGATGAGCCCACCAGCAATACCAAGCACGGCCGCAGCGATCAGCGAAAACCGAACAAGGGAGAGTAGTTCTGAATAGTCAGTGAAGCCAGCAATCTGGCTCCAGAAATCGTCGAAGGTCATGCAACCTCCTCATCGTGGTGGTGATCGCCCTGAGGAATGCCAGCAACGACAACGCGACCACTAATGCGAACCACCTCCACGGGGGTGCCATAAAGCTCAGTCAAAACATCGCTGCGCAGCACCTCATCAGGGGTGCCGACCGTAAATTTGCCACCAGCCAAGTACAGGATCCGATCAACCATGCCCAGCACCGGATTCACATCGTGCGTGACAAAGATCACCGCAGTGTCATGATCACGACGACGAGCATCGATGAGCTCAGAAACTCCACGCTGATGCTGCAGATCAAGACTCAGCAGAGGTTCATCACACAACAACAACACCGGATCATCGGCGAGGGATTGCGCGACTCGCAAACGTTGCTGCTCTCCACCCGACAGCGAACCAATCGGTTGGCTCGCATAATCAGTGGCACCAACCGACGCGATCAGCTCATCGACTCGAGACCGCACACTGCGGGGGAGGGTCGGCACCCCAAAGCGGTGACCATTAACACCGAGTGTCACCAGGTCGCGACCGCGAAGGGGAGTACCCGGCGCCGCAAGTTTCTGCTGCGGAATGTACCCAATACAGCGATCACCACGGCGAGCCGGATGCCCGGCAACCGTTATCGTGCCGGCATCAAGTTTTTGCTGCCCCAGAATTGCCTTTAGCAGGCTCGACTTTCCCGAACCGTTTGACCCAAGCACCGCCACAAACTCGCCAGGCGCAACGTCCAGATTGAGTCCTGACCACAGCGTGCGGTCGCCGAAGCCGAGTGCACCACCACGGATGCTGAGAACGGGCGCCGCTGTCATTTTGGCACGGGGGTTGCGGAGATTAGCGGAGTCATTCGGCAAGTGCTGCTGCGAGCGCATCGAGGTTTGACGACATCCATTCGACATAGTTTGAGCCTTCTGGCAGCGTCTCGGTAAACGACACCACCGGGAGTCCAGCCTCAACGGCAGACAATTGCACGCGTTCGGTTTCGGGGCTGGCTGTTTGTTCGTTGTAGGCCAGCAGGGCGACGTCGCCTGATTCGAGGAGAGCAAGCACATCGCGCAACGCGGTTGGTGGAACGTCTGTGCCTTCTTCGATCGCTTCAGTGAATTCCGTTGGGGTGTCATTGTGAAGCCCGGCCGCCTCGAGCAGGTACACCGCTACCGGTTCCGTGACGACGACGCTGCGGTCAGCGGCCAACGCTGCGATTTGTTCTGTCTGCGTTTCGAGACTGGCAAGCTCGGCGAGGAAGGCCGCGAGGTTGGTGTCGAATTGATCGCTGGAGGCCGGGTCGATCGCGGTCAATTCCTCGGTGATGTGCTCGGCGATGTGCTCCATCGCGTGGAAGCTGTACCAGACGTGTTCGTTGAAACCCTCGATGTGGTCGTGGCCGTCATCGGTGGAGTGGTCTTTCGATTCGTCGTGTTCTGGATCATCTTCGAGGAGTCCAGAAGCATCAACGGCGGTGACCAGAATTGCGGATGCCCCGGCAGCTTCGTACAGCGCTTCAGCGAATGGGTCGTAGCCACCACCGTTGAGTACGACGAGTTCCGCACGAGACACTGCGAGCTGGTCACGGGCTGAGGCTTCGTAACTGTGCGGATCTTGCGCTACGCCGTCGACCAAGCTTGTGACAGACACGGCGTCGCCGCCGAGCGTAGCGACGAGGTTGCCGTAAACACTGGTTGACGCCACAACGGCGATCAATCCATCGTCGGCGACGGGGGTGGTTGATGAGCAAGCGGAGAGAGTGAGAGCGGAGACCGCCAGCACGGCACTTGCGGTGAGGGTGAGCGATCGAGGAGAGGTCAAGCGAGACATCTGAGTGTCCTTCTAAAGCCGAAGCTAGTAGCGGTAATGAGATTCGTTATCAATAGCATATACGCCACGGTCTGCCACCGCGAATCGAACCCAGCCCCGCACAAGAATTGGCGCTCAGATCATTCACATCCCATTAGGACGACTCGACGGCCGGCTCCTCCGACTCTTCGAGCGCATCCGCCGGAACATCACCCGATTCATTCCACGTCTTGATGATCGACCAACCAACGGCCGCAATCGGCACCGAGAGCACCGCACCAACGATCCCGCCGAGAACGGTTCCTACCGTCAATGCCACCAAAATGACCAAGGGGTGGATGCTCAAAGACTGTGCCATGACAATGGGCTGAAGCAGGTTGCCCTCCAGCTGGTTGACGAGCACCACGATGCCGAGAACTATCAGGGCAACAACCCACCCATTCGTCACCAACGCGACGAGGGCGGCCAGAATGCCGGCAACGGTTGCGCCGACCAGAGGGATGAAAGCACCAAGAAACACGATCACGGCAAGCGGGAGAGCCAGCGGCACCTGCAGAATCAGCAATCCCGCACCAATTCCTACAGCGTCTACCGCGGCGATGATGGCGGTTCCGCGAACATAGCCGCCGAGAGTGGTTACGGCTGTGCGTCCAATGCGGTGCCCGCGCTCACGGCGTACACCGTGCGTGGGCCGCAAGAAGAACTCCCAAATGTTGTCGCCATCTTTGAGGAAGAAGAACAGGATGACAACGCCGAGAAGCAGTCCGGTCACAACCTGAGCTGCAGCAGACACCCCCTGAATCGCACCGAGACCAAAGGATGCGCTCGTGAAGAAATCAAGAATTGCGTTCCACGCCTCGTCAAGAGCATTTTGATCAATGGGGAACGGCCCGTGGAGTGCAAACTCCTTGAGCTGATCGAACCCATCCGTCGCAGAGGTCGCAAGCTCAGACCATTGGTCACGCACGGCAAACACAACAGCCGTGATGAGACCGCCGAGCACCAGAATTCCGCCAAGCAAAGTGATCCAGGTGGAGAGCATCCGCCCAACCCCACGCCGCCGCATCCACATCACCAGCGGACTCGCAGCCGCAGCAAGAATCAACGCAATCAGCACCGGAATAACAACGAGCTTCAGCTGGGTCAATCCAAAGATGGTCACCGACGCCAGCGTGAGCAGTAGCAACACCTGCAGCGCCCTCGTTGACCACGCACCAAGACGGTCCGTCCACATGGAGTGCAGACCAGTGCGCTCAGAATCAGCGTTGCGCTCGGAACCTGACAAACTTTTCGACTTGCTCATGCCGCCAGAATAGTCGCACGCCCCTCACGAGCATCCGCGCAACACGAGCGGTTTGACGAACTAGTCGAGCAGGAGAGCAGGCTCTTCGAGCACACTCGCTAGGTCAGCAACAAAGCGGCTAGCGACATCCCCGTCAACGATGCGGTGGTCGAAACTCGCACTCACAGTGGTGACATAGCGGGCGCGCACTTCACCATCGACAACCCACGGCTTTTGCTTGATCGAACCGAGCGCCACAATCGCGGCCTCACCCGGGTTGATGATTGGCGTACCCGTGTCCATGCCATAGGAACCGATGTTGGTGATCGTGATCGTTCCATTCGACATTTCGGCGGGCTGCGTCTTGCCATCGCGCGCCGTCAACGTCAACTGTTCGAGCGCCTTCGCAAGGTCGAAGAGGCTCAGGTCCTGAGCATCCTTGACGTTCGGCACGATGAGTCCGCGCGGGGTGGCTGCAGCGATACCCAAGTTCACGTAGTGGTGAACGATGATCTCTTTGTCAGTCCAACTCGAGTTCACGGTCGGGTTGCGGCGCACCGCCCAGTTCACCGCCTTCGCCATAATCAGCAGCGGGCTAACGCGTACCCCAGCAAAGTCAGGCGAGTTCTTGAGACGCTTCACGAACTCCATGGTTCGCGTGGCATCCACGTCGGTGAAGACGCTCACGTGCGGCGCCGTGAATGCGCTGTGCACCATTGCCTTAGCGATCGCCTTGCGCACACCCTTCACAGGAATGCGCTCATCGCGGTCGCCGCCCCACTCCGGAGTCTCGATGTTGCGGAAGACACTCGCCTGCGAAGCATGACGAATCACATCCTCGCGCGTGGTTTCACCGGCAAGACCTGTGGCGTCGACCTCCGAGAGCTCAACCCCCAGATCCTTCGCCAGCTTGCGAATGGGCGGCTTCGCGATGATCGGGCTCGCGAAAGAAGCGGGAACGGATGCCGGACGCGGCTTCGACGCAGCGGTTGCCGCCGCGTCATCCTTCGACGGCTGCGCACCCTTGCGGCGACGTGAACTTACGTGCCCGCCTGTGCCGTAACCCACGAGCACAGCGCCTGGCTTGTCGTCTTCGTTGGCAATCGTGGATGCCGTGTCAGCGACAGCAGCGGCAGCGTCATCAACCGAACTGCTCTCAGAGCCGACATCGGACATCATCCCGTGGCTCTCATCTTCGCCAGAACCGGGGGCGGTGAGCTCAACCGAACCACCAACGGACTGAACGCTGATGATCGGGGTGCCGACTTCGACCGTCGCACCCTCCTCGACGAGCAACTTCTGCACCGTGCCCGCAAAGGGCGATGGCAGCTCTACGAGCGACTTCGCCGTCTCGATTTCGACAAGAACCTGGTTGACCGTGATCTCATCACCGGGCGCAACCTTCCAGGAGACGATCTCGGCTTCGGTAAGCCCCTCGCCCACATCGGGGAGAGGAAATTCAGATACAGCCACAAGGGCCTCCTTCGTCAGTAGGCCAACGCCCGGTCAACAGCATCCAAGATGCGGTCAACACTGGGCAAATACACGGATTCCAGCTTGGCGGGAGGGAACGGTGTGTCATAGCCGCTCACCCGAAGCACCGGGGCCTCAAGTGAATAGAATGCGCGCTCAGATACCGTAGCGGCAACCTCGGAGCCCACACTGACATTCCCTGGTGCCTCTTGAACAACAACAACGCGACCCGTCTTTTGAGCGGATGCCACTAAAGGTTCGTAGTCGATAGGGGAGAGCGATCGAAGGTCAACGACCTCCACACTCGTTCCCTCCTCAGCGGCGATCTCTGCTGCCTGCAACAGCATTGACACAATGGCGCCGTGACCGACAAGGGTCACTTCGGTGCCTTCACGCACAACGCGACTCGCGTGAGTGGCGATGCCGCTCGACTCGCGATCGACCTCACCCTTCTGCCAGTAGCGCGACTTGGGCTCAAAGAACATGACCGGGTCATTGCTGGCAATGGCTTCCTGAATGAGCCAGTAGGCATCATGAGGGGTAGCGGGACTCAACAGTCGAAGGCCAGCGGAATGAGCGAAGTACGCTTCCGGGCTCTCCTGGTGGTGCTCGACCGCACCAATGTGTCCGCCATAAGGAACGCGAATCACAACCGGCATCGACAGGGTGCCTTCGTGGCGGGCCGTCAGCTTTGCCAGTTGGGAGGTGATCTGATCGAAGCCGGGAAAAATGAAACCATCGAACTGAATCTCGCACACGGGGCGGAATCCGCTCATGGCAAGTCCGATCGCGGTACCGACAATGCCTGACTCCGCGAGCGGGGTGTCAATCACTCGGTTATCGCCAAACTCGGCCTGAAGCCCCTCGGTTACCCGAAAAACGCCGCCAAGCGGCCCAATGTCTTCACCCATCAGCAGCACTGTGCTGTCGGCCATCGCCGCACGCAAACCCTCATTGAGGGCCTTCGCCATTGTCATCGTCTCAGTCATTAGTGACCTTCCTCAAACGATGCCTCGAAGTCGGCGAGCGCCTGGCGCTGCGCATCCATTACGGGGTGCGGGTCGGAATACACGTGATCGAAAAGGGTTGACGTTGCCGGAACCGGCAATTCCAGAATGCGCTTGCGGATGTCTGCCGCCAAATCATCACCCTCGGTGGCGATCTCGTCAAAGAACGACTGACTCGCTCCCCGAGCACGCAGATACGCATCGAAGCGAGTGATCGGGTCACGCTGAGCCCAAAACTCGAGCTCGCTGTTATCCCGATATTTCGAGGGGTCGTCGCTCGTAGTGTGGGCGCCCATGCGGTAGGTGAGCGCCTCAATGAAGCGGGGCCCCTGACCGGAGCGTGCAGCATCCAAATTGGCGGTCGCGACAGCGAAGCTTGCGAGTACGTCGTTGCCATCGATCTGAACGCTCGGGATGCCGAACCCCTCGCCGCGCAAATAGAGCGGCGTGCGCGACTGACGTGACACCGGAACGGAAATTGCCCAGTGGTTGTTCTGCAAGAAAAACACTTGAGGCGTTTGGTAACTCGCAGCGAACACCATTGCTTCGCTGACATCGCCCTGGCTCGTTGAACCATCGCCGAAGTACACCATGACGGCGGCATCTTTGTCTGGGTTTCCAGTCGCCGTCAACCCTTGAAGATTAAGGCCCATGGCATAACCGGTGGCGTGCAACGTCTGCGAGCCAATGACCAGAGTGTAGAGATGGAAGTTGTCGTGATCCTTCGGATCCCAACCACCATGACTGAGCCCGCGGAACATCGACAAAATTGTGATCGGGTCAACGCCGCGCGTCAACGCAATGACATGTTCGCGGTAGGACGGGAAAAGGTGATCCTGTGGCTTCGCGGCAAGAGCCGAACCCACCTGAGCGGCTTCCTGACCGTGGCTCGGCACCCAGAGGGCAAGCTGACCTTGGCGCTGAAGATTCGCGGCCTCAATATCGAAGCGGCGCATCACGACCATATGACGGTGAAGCTCCTGAAGAGCGTCATCACTGAGCTTGTCTACATACGGGAGGTACTGTTCGCTGGCATCGCTGTGAACGAGCGTGCCCTCGGGAGACAGCAGCTGAACCGTCGCGGCGGTATAAGACATTCGACTAATCTAACGTGGCTCGCGCGGGTTCGTTTTCGCGAGAACTCACAACCTCTTGCGCTGCCCTTAGGAGTTTCTCCACAGATTCTTCCTCACCGACACTGATTCGGAGGCCATCACCGAGCGCACGAACGACGATTCCGTTGGTACGAAAAACCTCTGCAGCCCAATTGGTTACTGCCCCCGTCGGCAGCCAAACAAAGTTTCCGCTCGGGGCAGGCACATCCCAGCCTTGGTCGCGCAGCCCAGCCACGATGCGATCGCGAACAGCATTTATTCGGGCCACGCGCTCCAACAATTCATCTTCATGTTCGAGGGATGCGATAGCTGCCGTCTGCGCTAATTCTGTTACGGAGAGCGGAATTGCTACCGCTCGCGCCGCATCCATCACATATTCGGGGCCCACGGCGTAGCCGATTCGCAGGCCAGCAAGGCCATAGGCCTTGGAGAATGTGCGCAGCAGAACGAGGTTCGCATACTCGCCGAGGAGCGTTTCGCCGCGCACCGCTTCGGGATCGGTGACGAATTCGCGGTAGGCCTCATCAAGAACGACGAGCACGTTCTCTGGAACGGCCGCCATGAATTCACGGAACTCGGAATCGGTGACAACAGTGCTCGTAGGGTTATTGGGACTGCACACGATGACAACTCGAGTGGATGCCGTGATGGCATCGCGCATTGCCGCTAGGTCGTGTCGGTGGTCGGCTCCGTTCGCGATCTGCACGCTTGTGGCGCCGCTTGCGGAGACCAGCAGGGGGTAGGCCTCGAAGCTTCGCCACGCGTAGATGACTTCATCACCGGGGGCCGAAGCCGCGGTGATGAGTTGTGCGAGTACGGCAACGGAACCTGCGCCGACCTGCACATTTTCTGCGGTTATCCCGAAGCGGGAGGCAATGTGGGTGCGCAAGGCGTAGGCCGAGGCATCCGGGTAGCGGTTGATGCTGTGGGTGGAGAGGGCTTCACGCACAGAGGGCAGTGGCTCGAAGGGGTTTTCGTTTGACGACAGTTTGAACGCGTCAGCTTCAGCGGGGGCACCCTGACGGTAGGGGACGATGGCCGCAATTTCTGGCCGAAGCTGCACGCGTTGTGAGGTCACTGCCCCAGCCTAGAGGCGTGAGCCCGTGTAGTTGTTGTGCTGCCGCGACATTCTTTATTCGCCGTCGCGAGCGTGGATCCGGTCGCAGGCGTTGCGGCCCAACAAATCGGGGGTGCATAGTTGAACCATGAGAATCGTTGTGCGCCTGCTGATCAATGCTCTTGCCCTGTGGCTTACGACGGTGCTTGTTGCCGGTGTTGAGCTGGTTCCCTTCGAGCCAGGCGGAACGCTTGAGGTTGTACTGACCTTCTTGATCGTTGCTGCAGTGTTCGGAATCGTGAACGGTGTTTTGGGAAACCTGATTCGAATCGTCGCTTTTCCGCTCTACGTTCTCACTCTTGGTCTTCTTGCGCTCGTAGTAAACGGGTTGCTGTTGCTTTTGGTCAGCTGGATCTCGAGCCTCTTCGGTTTCGGTCTCGTCGTCAACGGTTTCTGGTGGGGAGTCCTCGGTGCGCTTGTCTTGGGAATGATCAGCTGGTTCATCGGAATCCTGGTTCGACCCATTGTGGGCAAACAGCGCTAGCCAGCATTACCGCCGCGGTTTCCCCGTTATTGTTCCGCTATTTTTCGCCGCCTAAGGCTCTACTCGCTCATAGTGGTAGCTAGTGACGGTGGAGGTTGTCGCGCCGCGAGTAAACTCACCCAGCGCTTCGGCTGATTCTCGAATTTGGTCACTGCCCGACTGGTCCATGAGCCGAGCGGTCTCTCGATATTCGGTGACCTGATGGGCCGGAACGGGCACACCTTCCGGAAGCGCGCGTTCTCCGAACGCTTGCCGTTCTACGACGAGCGCCTGGCTATTGTCTTGTAGCCCGCCGGCAGCGACAACAAGGTCATCGGTGTGCTCTACGACAACCGCGCGCACCTCGTCAGGAATGTCAATTTGCCCCAGGTTGCCCCCAACCGTGAAGACGCCCACGGTGTTGTATTCACCAGATTCAGCGAGCCGAGCTGCGGTAGCGGCGCCTTGCGAGTGACCACTGAAAGTAACCGGGGTTTCGCTGGTGATTCCCGCTTCACGCATCGCTGCGGCCACCGCCGAGACTGCACCAGATTGCTGTCCGGCTGCAAGCGAAAGATTGCTCGTACCGTCGAGTGGCTGATCGCTATCTGAAATCGCAAATTCAACGGTTCCTGCGATATAGACCTCAAATCGATCGGGTTCTCCGGGGGTCTCAAATTTCTCAATCCGAATCTGCTCGGGATGCTCGGGAGTGGGTTGTGGGATGCGCGCGACACGCTCCTCGAAGGTCTGCACCGCCTCGACTGGCTCAGGCTGTGTCGCGCTCTTCAACACAACAGGGGTCTCCTTCAGCACGCCAACAATTCCTCCTGCCTTCTGAATAAACCCAGCAGATGTACCCAAACCGATCAAGCCAGCCGCACTCAAAGCCGACACGACAGCGGGTGGCACACCTCCAGCGCCAGCAGTGAACTCATCAACGGTCATAACTCCGTGTCGGAGAGCACGCAAAAAAGCGGGATCGCTGATGAGTTCCGTCAGTTGTGCTGTCATCCATTCCTTGTCGGCGAACTCCGGATTGGTTTTGCTGATAAGGAAGGCGGCGATCCCTGCACCGGTAAGAAACGGGAGCAGGGGAGTCGTCAACAGGACGAGACCCGCCCACGCAGGAAAAAGGAACCCGAAGCCGGCTGCTGCATCAGCCGCAGCACGCCGAATGAGATTCTGCGCAATGTTTTCACCCCAGCCGTAGGTCTCTGCCGCGATTCGCACGAGCCCGCTCATCAGCTCTGCTCGCTGAGCAAGGAGGTCGAGCGTGGTGCGCGCACTGTCGAGATCAGCTTCAGCGAAAGCAGCTGCGCTCGGGATGCCCAAGCTCTCAAGCTGCCGCGTGGTGAGCCGAGCATCCACCATGTCTATGGCACCAACAACGCTGCGAGTCATTTCTGCTGCGCGCACGAGGCCCGTCGCGCTGCTGAGCATCTCGTCAGTGGCAATCGCATGACTGCCACCGCCCGAGATGCTGAGCTCATCCGACACGAGCACTCATCTGACTCAGAGCATTCATGGTGCGCTGTTCCGCCGTCTCGATCATCGTGCACGCGCTCGCAAGATCCCGATGCAACTCCTGCACGCCGGAATCGAACACCTGCTGGGCTGGCCCACGCCAATTGATGCCGTGTTTCGGCAGCAGCGAGCGCACATAAGAGAGCCGTTCGCTAATCATGCGGAGTTGTTGAGCCTGAAACTCGAGTGCGACGCTGGCCGTCACATCCATGGGATTTGTCATCTATCGCCTTCCGATGACTCAACTGTGCTGAAACTTTCCCCTTGCTTAAGGTGTCCGCGAGAAGTCAGGAAGACCAATCCCTGAACCACCGCTGTTGGGGAGTTGAAACTGCGCGACAATGAAGCATGACCTTCGAGCGTACACTCTCCGACTCGACGACATTCAAAGTCTGTTTTGTCTGCACCGGCAACATCTGCCGCTCCCCGATGGCAGAGGCTGTTTTCAAGGACCTAATCGCCAAGGCTGGCCTCGAAGACCGCATTGTCGTTGCCTCCGCTGGCACCGGCGATTGGCATGTTGGCGAGCCGGCCGACGACCGCACCATCAACGCCCTCGCGGCGCGCGGCTACAATGGTTCTGGGCATCGAGCCCGCCAGTTTGACCCCGAATGGTTCAACAAGCTTGACCTCATCGTTGCGTTTGATCGAGGACAAGAACGAATTCTGCGCACCTGGGCACCCAGCGACCAAGACCGGTCAAAAGTGCAGCCCATGTTGGGCTTTGATAGCGAACTCGCTCATCTCATAGACGTGCCAGACCCCTACTATTCGGATGCCGCACTCTTCGACCATGTCCTCGGCATGATCGAGAGGGCCTGCGGCTCACTATTTCGTCAGATCACGCCAGGAATCACAGCACACTCCGCCAACAACTAGGGAGCCTCATGAGCCCGTTGCCCGTTCAACCACTAAGCCCTCTTGATGGCCGCTACCGCCCTGCCGTCTCGGCGTTGGGCGAGCACCTCTCTGAAGCAGGACTGAATCGGGCCCGCGTGCACGTCGAAGTTGAGTGGCTCATCTTCCTCACCGACAAGAGCTTGTTCGGTTCGACTGCTCTTTCTGTTGAGCACACCAGCGCCTTGCGCGCGTTCGCTGCTGATTTCGGCCAAGAGCAGATCGATGAGCTTGCTCGCCTCGAAGCCACGACCCGCCACGACGTGAAGGCCGTCGAGTACCTCGTGCGCGCCAAGCTTGACGAACTCGGCCTCAACGCCATCGCCGAGCTCACCCATTTCGCCGCCACCAGCGAAGACGTCAACAACCTCTCCTACGCGCTCACCATCTCCGATGCCGTGCGCGAGGTCTGGCTGCCTAAGTTTCGTATCGTGCTCGATGCGCTTCGGGCGCAGTCCGAGCTCATGCGCGACAACGCGATGCTCGCTCACACCCACGGTCAGCCGGCGACGCCGACCACCATGGGCAAGGAGTTCGCGGTCTTTGTATACCGTCTGGAGCGCATCCTGACTCGCATTGAGGGCATCAGCTACCTCGGCAAGTTCAGCGGAGCTACCGGCACCTTTGCCGCCCACCTTGCTGCAGACCCCGAGCAGAACTGGCCGGCGCTGTCGAAGGAGTTCGTGGAGTCCCTGGGGCTTGACTGGAACCCACTGACCACACAGATCGAGTCGCACGACTGGCAAGTGGAGCTGTACCAGGCCACGAGCCACGCCAACCGTGTGCTGCACAACCTTTGCACCGACGTGTGGTCGTACATTTCGATGGGCTACTTCCGCCAGATCCCGCAGGCGGGCGCGACCGGTTCATCGACGATGCCGCACAAGATCAACCCCATCCGCTTTGAGAACGCCGAAGCAAACCTCGAGCTGTCGAGCGCGCTTCTCGAGTCGCTCGCTCAAACCCTGGTGACTTCTCGCCTGCAGCGCGACCTCACCGACTCCACGACGCAGCGCAACGTGGGTGTCGCCTACGGCCACTCGCTGCTCGCTCTCGACAACATCGAGCGCGGCCTCAAGGAGATCGCCCTCAACCCTGTTGCTCTCGATGCGGATCTCGACAGCAACTGGGAGATTCTCGGCGAGGCCATCCAGACAGTCATCCGCGCAGAGGTCACTGCTGGTCGCAGCACCATCAGCGACCCCTACGCGATCCTCAAGGAGCTCACGCGCGGCAAGCGCATCAACGCGACCGACCTCAGCGAGTTCATCGCCGGGCTCGACATTGGTGCGGATGCCAAAGCACGCCTGCAGACGCTGACTCCAGCCACCTATGTTGGGCTCGCAAGTTCGCTCGTCGACTACCTCGGTGACAGCAAGTAACTCACGCGCGCGTTCTCGTTACTCACGCACGATCTAGTAACTCGCGCGCGGCACAAGGCCGGCCTCTTCACGGAGGCTGGCTTTTTGCGTTAAAGCCGCGACCGTCTCTGGACGCCACCCCCGTCCGCGCC
The DNA here is from genome assembly GCF_053580035.1 of Rhodoglobus sp. NCBI lineage: Bacteria > Bacillati > Actinomycetota > Actinomycetes > Micrococcales > Microbacteriaceae > Rhodoglobus > Rhodoglobus sp. Next base: position 1,560,170 of record NZ_JBMDVL010000001.1, read on the forward strand.
CTTCGGAAATTCAGGAAAAGCTACTGAGGCGTGCAGCGAGATCGTGGGAATCGCGCGGAAGTCCCGCAAGCCGATTCGTTGGCGAGCCCGATTTTCCTGAATTTCCGAAGGGGGAAAGGGCAGGGGGAAACGGGGGAAAGGGGAAACGGGGCACAGGGCAGGGCACGGAAAACGTGGCAGCGGCAATTACAGAGACAGTGCAGGGGACGCCGCCCGCGACGGCAATAACGGCAACAACCGCGGCAGATGCGGCAGGTGTGGCCCGGTGCCCGCTAGTGCGCTGAGTCGCGATCCTGCTCGTCGAGATCGAGCAGTTCGTCTTTGTCGGGCCGGATAGCGAGCACGAGCATCGCGATAGTCACGAGCGAGACGATGAAGGCGATTCCGGCGAAAATGAGGCCGAGCATCCATTCGCGAGTGGACATGAATACGACGAGTCCCGTGAAAACCGCAAAGATTCCAGAAAGGCCGAGCATCTCGGCTGGGCGCGTACGGTCACGCTTGTTGGGGGAATCCACCTAGTCCTCTTTCTGTTGCACGGCTGCGGTGGCCGCGATGTGATCGTTGCTGCTCCACTTGAGTGAGAGCGCAGCAATCACCAAATACACCCCAAGGATGGCCCAATAAGCTCCAAGAAGCCCGACGACCACGATGGATGCCGTCAATTCTCGATCGACGCCGTCAGGTCCCGTGTACGGCTGAGCAAATCCCGGTGGAACCAGCAGCACGACGAGTGCGAGGATCGCGGTCAGTGATCCAACGAACACCCAGTCGCGCGATGATGCGTCGCGTCCGCGGCTTCGTAGTCCGAGGTAGAGCTCGATAAAGCCGGTGATTGCAGCGAAAGCGGTGAGCAGGAAGACGAAATACGCCTGCCCGCCTCCGGTGGCAACGAATGCGGCAATTGCGGTCATCACCGTAACGACACCCTGAGTAATCAAGAGGGTGCGCTGGATGCCGCGGTGCGGTGACAGCACGCTGGCGGTCAAGATCACGGCGCCAGCGACGAGGGTGAAACTCGCGAGAGTAACAAGTCCCAGGCGTGCGGAGTGGTCTGCCGAAAATGTGACGGCAATAGCGACAGCAATCGCGGGAATTGCTCGGGCTAACGGCACGTACCACGCGGTGGATGCCGGCAGCGGCTCGGTGTGAGCACTAGTCAAGCGATCGCCTTCTTTCTGAACGAGCGGTTGCTTCTAGTGTAAGCCGCTTGGCGTACCGCTACGTCGGCGCGCTCTCAGGCGCCTTGGGCTAGCGCAGCGGCAGTCGAGCCGCTATGACCCGGGCGGAAGGTCGACGAAACGCGAGAAGTGGCCGTGGAAGCCGACGGTCACGGTGCGGGTTGGTCCGTTGCGGTGCTTGGCAATGATCAGGTCAGCTTCTCCGGCACGGGGGCTGTCTGCTTCGTACGCACTTTCGCGGTGCAGCAGGATAACCATGTCGGCGTCTTGCTCGAGCGATCCTGATTCACGAAGGTCGGAGAGGGCAGGCTTCTTGTCTGCACGCTGTTCAGGTCCACGGTTCAGCTGAGAGATCGCAATAACGGGAACTTCGAGTTCCTTGGCGAGCAACTTGAGCGCACGCGAGAACTCGCTGACCTCTTGCTGTCGCGATTCGACTTTCTTACCGCTCGTCATGAGCTGCAGGTAGTCGATGATGACCATGCGCAGGCCGACTTTTTGTTTGAGTCGGCGGCACTTGGCACGAATCTCGACGAGAGTCATGTTGGGGCTGTCATCGATGTACAGCGGGGCATCGTTGATGCGGCCACGAGTCTGAGCGATTGTGGTCCAGTCGTTGGCGTGCACCGATCCCTTACGCATGTGCTGCAGGGGAACGCTGGCTTCTGCAGACAGCAGTCGCATAGCGATCTCACTGCGCCCCATTTCGAGCGAGAAAACAATCGACGGCAAATCATGGTGAATGGATGCTGCGCGAGCGAAGTCCAAACCAAGCGTTGACTTACCGATAGCTGGTCGCGCGGCCAAAATGATCAGCTGGCCGGGGTGCAACCCGTTGGTGAGTTCATCGAGTTCAGCGAATCCGGTGGGAACACCGATCATCTGACCGTCGCGGCCGCGGGCGGCTTCGATTTCGTCGATCGCACTCTCGACTGCGGTTGTGAGGGGCACGTAGTCTTCGGTTTCGACTCCACCGGTTACAGAGTAAATCTCCGCCTGGGCGTTGTTGACGAGGTCGAGCACTTCGCCTTCGCTGGCGTAACCCATCTGAACGATGCGGGTGCCTGCTTCAACGAGGCGGCGGAGAACAGCTTTCTCGGTGACGATGTTTGCGTAAAAGCCGGCGTTAGCCGCGGTGGGTACGACACCGGTAAGAGTGTGAAGGTACTCAACACCACCAGCTCGCGAGAGTTCACCGGTCTTGGTGAGCTCATCGGTAACGGCGATCACGTCGGTCGGTTCACCGTGCGAGTAGAGCGTCAGTACTGCGTTGAAGATCGTTTCGTGCTTGGGAACGTAGAAGTCTCCACCACGTACTGTCTCGATGACGTCGGCTACGGCATCTTTGCTGAGCAGCATTCCACCGATCGCGCTCTGTTCGGCGAGAAGGTCGTGCGGGGGAACGCGGTCGCCGCGGGAGCCGCGGGATTCGCCGGACTGACGTTCGTCACCGGCGAGGCCCAAGTGCGCAATAGACATACGTTTCCTCCTAGTGGGGCAGCCCTAGTTATACGGGTAACCCCCGACACTCGGGCAGGCTCCTCACTGGTGCCTGCTTCAAGGCTCCTTCACAATACGAAGCATGGTCAACAACCCACAACTGGGGCTGTGGATAGGGCTGTGCAGAACTCCGGCGAAACGCCGCAACTCTTGTGAGGAACCTGTGGAAACAACTGTGGAAACTCACCCCAGTATTTCGCGTAAGGCACCGCTGACCTGCTCTTTTACAATCCACACACAGTGTGTAGAAACATGTCTAAAGTCAGGCTTGAGGGTTCCGTATCTTTTCGAAATCCTGTGCATAAAGGACTTGACAAGTCGGGTTAAAACACAAGGACGACGGGCCAATTGGCCCGTCGTCCTTGCGGTAAATCAGTTACTTGCCTGCAACAACCTGAAGGGTGATCGTCGCAACGATGTCGTCACGCAGACGAATCGTAGCTTCGTGGTCGCCAACAACCTTGATGGGGCTCGTGATCTCGATCTTGCGCTTGTCGATGTCGCCAAGACCAGCAGCGGTGACAGCTTCTGCCACGTGTGAAGGCTTAACCGAACCGAACAGACGTCCACCCTGACCAGCGGTCACGGTGAGCTTGACCTTGGTCGCCTGGAGGCGAGCCTTGAGGTCCTGCGCTTCTTCGAGAGTGGCGTGCTCGCGTGAAACGCGTGCTGCCTTGATGGACTCGACCTGCTTTTCGCCACCGCGAGTCCACGCCACGGCAAAGCCCTGGGGGATGAGGTAGTTACGAGCGAAGCCGTTCTTTACGTCGACGACGTCACCGGGAGTGCCGAGACCGGTCACTTCGTGAGTGAGGATGAGCTTAGACATGTCGGTGGCTCCTTAACGGCCTGCGCCGGCGTAGGGCAGCAATGCCATCTCACGGGCGTTCTTGACGGCCGTGGCGATGAGACGCTGCTCCTGAACGGAAACACCGGTGATACGACGGGCGCGGATCTTTCCACGCTCGGAGATGAATTTACGAAGCGTAGCGACATCCTTGTAGTCGATTACGCCAACGCGAATCGACTTGGCTGGTGCGGCGTTCTTGCCGTCCTTGCCCTTGCGGATGGGCTTGCGGCGGTCGCCGCTGCTCTTTCCTGCCATGAGTGTTACTTCTTTCTGTAATTAAGGCTGAGCGTCGAGTGCCTAGAAAGGCGTCTCGTCGGAGTAGTTGCCTGGCGTGTTCCATACGTCACCAGATGCTGCGGGAGCACTTGCGGCCCACGGCTCGTCTTTCGACTGGCCTGCGCCTTGCTGTCCGCCACCGTTTTGCTGGGCGCCACGAGGGGCCGAGCTATCACGGGGTGCACGGGTTACCTGCGCCGTTGCATAACGGAGGCTGGGGCCGACTTCGTCGATCTCCAGTTCCATGCTCGTGCGCTTTTCGCCCTCTTTGGTTTCGTAGGAGCGCTGACGAAGGCGGCCCTGCGCAATAACGCGGCTGCCCTTAGTCAGGGTTCCAGCAACGTGCTCGGCGAATTCACGCCAGCACGAAGCGCGGAGAAACAGTGCTTCTCCGTCTTTCCACTCGTTCGATGCTCGATCGAAGGTGCGCGGCGTTGAGGCAATGGTGAAGTTAGCCACAGCAAGTCCACCCTGCGTGTACCGCAGTTCTGGATCTGCCGTGAGGTTACCCACGACCGTAATGACTGTCTCGCCGGCCACGACTACTCTGCTTCCGCTTCAGCCTTGGCTGCTTCGACAGGAGCCTCGGTAGGAGCAGCAGGAGCCTTGGCGTCTTCGGCAGGAGCCTTAGTCGCAGCGGCAGGAGCCTTGGTTGCGGCTGCAGGAGTCTTTGCTGGAGCAGCAGCCTTGCGGGCGGCCTTCTCTTCAGCAATCTTCTTGGCAGCAGCTACCTGAGCGAACCCAGCTTCTGCACGCAGCACCTTGGTGCGCATGACAGCTTCGCTGAGTGAGAGTTGGCGGTCGAGCTCGTCTGTTGACTTGCTCTCTGCGGTGAAGTTGACGACGGCGTAGATGCCTTCGGTCTTCTTGTTGATCTCGTAGGCCAAACGACGGCGACCCCAAATATCGATGTTATCGATGGTGCCACCGTCATTACGGATGACATTGAGGAACTTGTCGAGACTGGGAGCCACGGTGCGTTCGTCGATCTCTGGATCGAGGATGACCATGAGTTCGTACTGATGCGTCACAAACCCACCTCCTTCGGACTTAAACGGTTACAGACGATCTGTAACAGGAGGGTGTTGACGTTCGTCTTTCCACCTATTGGTAGTTAGACAACCTGCCTAGTGTAGTTGCTTGGCGGGTCAATACTCAAGGCGAGAAGACTAGTGGGCATTATTGACGCTCAGCCCACCACGCGCGCAGTCGCTTTTCTGCCTCAGGCTCACCCAGTGGCCCCTCGTCGAGTCGCAGCTCGAGCAAGAACGAATACGCCTCTCCAACCTCACGACTCGGCTTAAGTTCCAGAATGGCCATGATCTGTTCGCCGTCGAGATCGGGGCGTACTGCCGCAATTCCCTCTGCCTCAGCGATTGCCGCGATCCGATCTTCGAGGTCGTCGTAGGCAAAAGCTAAACGGTCGGCCTTCCGCACATTGCGCGTAGTGACATCCGCCCGGGTAATGATGTGTAGGCGTTCAAGCTGAGTTCCGGCATCCCGAACGTAGCGGCGCACAGCCGAATCAGTCCACGCGCCCTCGGTGTAACCGAAGAAGCGCAAGTGAAGCTCAACGAGCCGCGCTACCGAGGTGATTGTGTCCTTGTCGAAACGCAGAGCCCTCAAACGCTTCGTCGCAAGCTTTGCCCCAACAACGTCGTGATGGTGGAAGGTCACGACACCGCCGCGTTCGATTTTGCGCGTCGAAGGCTTGCCGATGTCGTGCAGTAGCGCAGCGATCCTCAGAACAAGGTCTGGGCCCTCGATTCCCGGGCGACTCTTTTCGAGGTCAATCGCTTGACGCAACACTGTCAGCGAATGCTCGTAGACATCCTTGTGGTGGGCGTGCTCATCGACCTCAAGCTTCAATGCCGGAATCTCGGGGAGCACGTGGTCAGCAATCCCCGTCTCGACCAGAAGGCGGATGCCCGGAACCGGGTCATCCGTCTTCAACAGTTTTGTGAGCTCATCACTCACCCGCTCGACGCTGACGATCTCGATGCGCGGGGCGAGCTCTGTCATCGCCCGAACAGTGTCAGGCGAGACCGTGAAACCCAGCTGCGACGTGAAACGCGCGGCTCGCATCATCCGCAGCGGATCATCGCCGAACGACACCTCAGGCGATCCAGGTGTTGTGAGGGTTTTGGTCAGCAGGTCCTCAACACCATTCCACGGGTCAACAAGAACCCGCTCAGGCAAACGCAAAGCCATCGCATTGACGCTGAAGTCCCGACGTTCGAGGTCTTTCTCCAGAGAATCACCAAAAGCGACAACCGGCTTTCTCGTTTCACCGTCATAGCTATCGGCACGATACGTCGTAATTTCGACCGTTTCCCCGTCAATGCGGGCCGCGATCGTGCCAAAGTCTCGACCGATGTCCCACTGCGCATCCGAGATCGGCTTAACGATTCGCATGATGTCGTCGGGGTTCGCATTTGTCGCAAAATCGAGGTCGCTAACAACGCGCCCCAGGAAGGCGTCCCTCACCGGTCCACCCACAAGCGCGAGTTCGAAGCCTTCAGCAGCGAATCGCGCGGCTAGGGTGGCTACGGGTTTAGAGTCGGCAAGCTTTCCGAGACTCTCAATTGCGGCGGCAACACTCTCCATGATGCGACTAGTTTCGCACGACCATTGCGAGCAATTTGCCCGATGAGTGCACAACGCACCCATCATTCAGAGAAGGACGAATAAACTCACACCATGCTGGCCAAGCGAGAGTACGGGGTAGACCCTTGCCTATAAGAGTATTCAGCGCCGCCATCGTGCTCGGCCTAGGCCTCACTCTTGCCGCGAGCGGAGCAAGTGCTACACCGAGCGCCAGTGTCGCTCCGACGTTAACGACGGCATCCGCTGCCACCGAGGTCACCGTGATCGCGCCATTGACTGTCCCCTCCGGCAGCGGTGGGCTCATCGATGCCGAAACTCTTGCCGACTACACCGACTCCTTGGGGCTGCTGACTCGGCAATTGGATGCTGTGGCAGGAAAGCCCATCGCCGTTGCCATCGATCCGATGATCTTGGTCTCCATTCGCGCGCTGGGCACTAGCGCGCCAGAGTCTGCTCGCAATTGGCTCGAGCGCCTTTCGCTCATCTCCAACGAAATTGTTCCGCTGCCCTACGCGAACTCCGACCCGACGTTGGCTACGCAGGCTGGTGAGGCGACAACGCTCGCTCCAGTGAGTTTCGATTTTGCGCTCGATCCCGCCAACTTCGCAGACGCTGACGCTCCCGCATCAACCGATAACGCAGACGCGATGGATGTCGGCGCCGACGTCATTCCGACCTATCCCACAACGGAAGAACTTCTGGCCTGGGATTATTCACTCCCCGGTTTAGTGCACCCCCGAGCAAATAGTGTCGTGACGAGTGATCTCGACGCGTTTGCCGCCAGTGGCTTCAGCACAGTCGTTCTGTCGTCAACGAATGTTGAACGAGAGGCTAGCGCTGGCTCGGTTGTCACGATCGACGGCATGACAGCCCTCATCGCCGATTCAACAGCATCTGCGGCCATGGATGATGCCCTCGGCTCCACTCTCGACCGAGATGTCACTGCGGCAGAAACAGCTCTTGCTTCTGCAGTACTCACGGCGGGCAATGCCCAGTCAGCCGCGACCGCGACTGTGCTCGTCGCGATCGATCATTCTCTTGAACTCAGTTCGGCCCGACTTGATACCGCACTAGCCAGCCTCACGGCGAGCCCATCAATCACTCTTGTTCCTCTTACCTCGCTCGCCTCAGCGACGGCGATTGCTGCAGCATCGCCCGCAACAGTCATTGATACGCCTCAGAGCGCTGAGCGCATCGGCGATGTCGGTCGTCTCCTGGCTGCTGCGGAACAGGAGAACACTTTCTTCTCCATCGCCGACGACCCTGAAGCACTGGTTGCCCAGCGTCGACTCGAACTTCTTGACGTAACGAGCGTTGTCCCGACCGAAGATCCCGCCGACTGGCTCAGTGAGGTCAGTACCTTTTTGGCCGACTCTCGAGACATCCTCTCCGCGGTTAGCGTTGTGGAATCCAGCAACTTTCTCTTCTTAGCTGACAACAGCTTCTTGCCCATCTCCGTGAACAACAACCTCAATCAGGCAGTGACCGTCTTCATTACGGTCGACCCGCGAACTGGTCTTCTCGCCGTAGGAAATGGTCGCGTCGAGCTTCACATCGAAGCAAATTCGCAAGCGAAGGGCAACATTCCTGTGCAGGCGCTGTCCAATGGTGTTGTCGACGTTGATATCAGCCTCACGAGCAGCACTGGGCTCCCCATCGGCAGCAATACCGTCAGCGAAGTCAATGTTCAGGCTGGGTGGGAAACGCCCATTGTTTTGGCCTTCGCTGCACTCGTGGTGGTGGTCTTCGGAGTCGGATTCGTTCGGAGTATCGTGCGCCGCAGAAAGCCCGTAGATGACTAATCCGAGAGAACCCGAAACTCAACCGGGTCCGGGGGTGCCCACTGCCGCAACGGCGCTTCCCGCCCAGAAAGCGTCAACAATCGGCCGTGCGAGTGCTCTGCTTGCGTCGGGCACCTTTGTTTCGCGCATCCTTGGCTTCCTCAGCGCTCTCGTTCTTGCCCGCACTCTTGGCTTGTTCGGGTCCGGTGACGCCTACGCGATCGCCAATCAGTTGCCCAAGAGCATCTATGCGATCGTCGCCGGGGGAATGCTTAGTGCGGTCATTGTGCCGCAGATTGTCAGAGCGGCGCTTCACAAAGATGGTGGCCAAAAATTCATTAATCGCCTGGTGACTCTCGGCGTAGTCGTCTTTCTGGTGATCACCGCCATTGCGACTGTCAGTGCCCCATGGCTCGTTCAGGTGTACGCACAGTCGAGCGACAAATTCGGCCCGCCAGAGTTTGCTCTCGCTACCGCCTTCGCCTACTGGTGCCTGCCGCAGATTCTGTTCTACGCGCTCTATTCACTTTTGGGCGAGGTGCTCAATGCCCGCGGCAAGTTCGGACCATTTACCTGGGCTCCCGTCGCGAACAACGTCGTAATGCTTTCCGGTCTGATCGTGTTCCAGTTGCTTTTCGGCACTGTTTCCGGCGTGCCGCCAGCGGACTGGACCGATCAGATGGTCGCAGTCCTCGCTGGGAGCGCCACTCTTGGGGTTGCCGTTCAGGCAGCTCTCTTGGCGTATTTCTGGCACCGGGCCGGTCTTCGGTATCGCCCAGAATTCCGCTGGCGCGGGGTAGGTCTCGGCGCAGCAGGAAAAGCGGCAGCGTGGACCTTCGGCATGATCCTGGTCACACAGATAGGTGGTGTGATCGGTACGCGCGTTGCGACGATTGCGTCTGGTGGGGCATCCGTCTTCCTCATCACCACCGCGTGGCTCATTTTCATGCTCCCGCACTCGGTGATTGCGGTATCGATCGGTATGGCCTACTTCACCCGGATGAGCGGCCACGCGCGTGACGGAGATCTCGCGTCAATGCGCGACGATGTTTCTTCATCTCTGCGGTCGATCCTGATGCTGCTCATGTTTGCGGCGATCGGCCTGATGGTGATTGCGTTCCCCTTCAGCGCACTATTCGCCACTAGTTACGACCAGACACTATCGCTGGCCTTCGTGCTCATCCTTTACCTTGTCGGCCTAGTCCCGTTTAGCGTTATGTACGTGTTGCAGCGGGTCTTCTATGCGTTCGAAGACACTCGTACCCCGTTCATCCTGCAGAGTCTCCAGGTGGTGCTGTATGTCTGTGGAGCGCTTGTCGTCTCGACGTTCCCCGTTGATCGCATCGCCATGGGATTGGCGGCGATGATTAGCATTGCCGGCACGATTCAAACCGTTATTGCCCTTATCGTTCTGCGCAAGAGAGTTCCCGGGTTTGTCATTCTTCCGCTCATCTTGCGTGCGTTGTGGTTCTTTGCGGCAATGCTGCCTGCAGCCGCCGCCGGCTTCGGAATTCTGATGCTTCTTGGCGGATTTGGCGAAGATTCCTTTGTTGTTTCCGGTTTTGCTGGTGGCTTTGCTTCCATCGCGCTGGCAGGTACCGGAATGTTGGTCATCTATGCGGCAACTCTCGCGCTCACCAAGAATGACGAGTTCTTCGCTTTCGCCAAGCCCATCGCATCGCGTTTGCGCCGCCGGTAGCCTTCGCTCGATACCCTCGCGGTTTACCCGAAAGGGAACTCACAACGACGGGGCTACTAACAATCTGCAGCTAGCCCCGCATGCCCCAGCCGCTTGGAATACTCCATAGCTAGGATGTGTTGAACCGGGTAATAACGATCCCAAGGAGACACGAAAAAGTGCGTCAACTCATCATCATCGGATCCGGCCCCGCCGGTTACACCGCTGCGATCTATGCTGCCCGCGCAAATCTCGCGCCGCTGGTGATTGCTAGCTCGGTAGAGGCTGGTGGCGAGCTTATGAAGACCACCGAAATCGAAAACTATCCTGGTTTTGCTGAAGGAATTCAGGGCCCAGACCTCATGCTCGAAATGCAGAAGCAGGCTGAGCGGTTCGGCGCTGAGATCGTTCTCGATGACGTCACTGACCTGCAGCTCGATGGACAGGTCAAGAAGGTCACTCTCGGCAACGGCGACGTGCACGAAGCTCTCGCGGTAGTTTTCGCAACGGGTTCTGCTTACCGCAAGCTTGGACTTCCTGACGAAGAGCGCTTGAGCGGCTACGGCGTCTCATGGTGCGCGACCTGCGATGGTTTCTTCTTCCGCAAAAAGACGATCGCTGTCGTCGGCGGCGGCGATTCGGCGATGGAAGAGGCAACGTTCCTCACGAAGTTTGCTGACAAGGTTTATGTGATTCACCGTAAGGACGAACTGCGTGCGTCCAAGGCAATGCAGGAGCGTGCATTCAGCGATCCCAAGATCGAATTCGTCTGGAACAAGGCTGTAACCGGCATTACCGGTTCCGACCTCGTTGACGGTATCGATCTCACAGACACCGTTGATGGCAGCACGTCACACCTCGACGTCAGCGGCCTGTTCATTGCTATAGGCGCAGACCCCCGCACACACCTCGTGCACGGCCAGCTCGATATCAACGCCGACGGAACAGTGGCAGTGGATGGTCGTTCCTCACGCACGAACATCACCGGAGTTTTCGCCGCCGGCGACGTCATCGACCCCACTTACCGCCAAGCAGTAACGGCCGCCGGCTCCGGCACCGTTGCAGCCCTCGATGCGGAGCACTACCTCGCATCACTGCCGCGCGAACTTGTCGCCGGCGCAGTCCAGCCCAAGGAGCAAGAAGCTCCCGAAGCCGCCGGCGTACCCACGCTGGCTTAGTCGCTCACCGCAGACATCCCAACGAACAAAGGAACCTTTAATGTCTTCAGCAACAGAAGTAACCGACGCCAACTTTGAAGAGCTCGTCCTCAACTCAGAGGACACCATCATGGTGGATTTCTGGGCCGAATGGTGCGGCCCATGTCGCCAGGTTGGTCCGATCCTCGACCAGATCGCCAGCGAGCACTCCGACAAGATCAAGATCGTCAAGCTCAACGTCGACGACAACCCCCAGATGGCGATGAAGTACCAGATCACATCTATCCCCGCCATGAAGGTCTTCCGCGGTGGAGAGGTTGTCAAGACCGTCATCGGCGCAAAGCCGAAGCCAGCGCTTGAGTCTGACCTCGCAGAGTTCTTGGCCTAAAGGAACTTCGTAGTCGAAGGCCTCCGACATCCACTACTTGGTGGGTGTGCGGAGGCTTTCGTACTTAACGCCCGTGAGTCGCTCTGATTCGGCCCACAATTTTGTTGCATCTACTTCGGAGTGCGAGGCCGGGCTTGATTCAACCAACACAGGGGCACCACGGTACTCCTTGCGGCCCGATGGACCGAAGTAGTCACCTCCATTCGCCTGAGGGTCTGTTGCGGCCCGCAGAGAAGGACGAGCGCCCTGCTTCGGGGTTTGGATGCCCAGAAATACGAGTTTTTTCAGTGGGCGCAGGTACCAGCGATCAAACAGGTGATCCGCGAGCCCTGTTCCGGCGGTGCCCGGATGCGCGGCTACCGCCATTGCATCCACTCCTGCCAGCGCGAAGCGGCGTTGGAGCTCATAAGTGAATAGAAGATTGGCCAGTTTGGAGCGGCCGTAGGCAGCACGCGGTGTGTAGGAGCCGTTCTGGAACATGAGGTTGCCGAATTCCATGAATCCCCAGCGGTGGGCCAGGCTCGACAGGCTCACAACTCGTGCACCAGGAGTAGTAGTGATGAGATCGAGGAGGTGCCCGGTGAGGGCGAAGTGCCCGAGGTGGTTGGTGCCGAGTTGGGATTCGAATCCGTCAATCGTGAGCTGGGCATCCGTCATCATGATCCCGGCATTGTTGATCAGCAAATCTAGACGTGAATGTTTCCCGTGAAACTCTTCACTGAATCGACGAATCGATTCAAGATCCGCGAGATCGAGGAGCATTGTTTCAACGGAGACGTCGCCGAGCTGCTCGACGATGGCAGTTTTCGCCGCTGCTGCCTTTTCAGTAGTTCTCATCGTCATGACAACGAGCGCGCCAGCCTTGAGCAAAGCACGGGCCGTCTCGAAGCCGAGCCCTGAGTTTGCCCCGGTAACGATCGCGACCTTGCCAGTGACGCTTGCAATGTCGGATTCGGTCCATTCGGTGCGAGCGTTCACTGGTGTCCTCAATTTCGTGCTGAAACGGTGACGTTAACGGCCACGTCTGGGGGTTCTGTCGCCAACGTGCACTGGCACCTTGCTAGTTGAGCATGAGTTTCTCTGCACGGGCTCACAAAGTTGATTCGGAACGGAGCGGCTGTCAGATTGCTGATCGGTTCGGTGTAATCCTTGCTCAGTTTCAGGTGGCAACCGACAAACGCCTATTGTTTAAAGTCAACCGAACGGGACTACCCATGACAACACAGCCAAACAACCTCGATCAGTGGTTCCATCACTATGCGGACCGCGCCTCAGGGCTTGCGGCGTCCGAAGTGCGAGCGTTGTTTGCCGTCGCCTCTCGCCCCGAGGTGGTGTCACTGGCTGGCGGCATGCCCTATGTCTCCGCGCTGCCTCAAGACCTGATCACAGAATCGATTGATCGTGTGATGCGCGATCGCGGACCTGCGGCGTTGCAGTACGGTTCTGGCCAGGGTTTGCCTGCTCTTCGGGAGCAGATCCTCGAAGTGATGGCTCTCGAGGGAATTCGGGCGAGCGTTGATGACGTTGTCGTCACGACCGGCTCACAACATGCGCTTGAACTGGTGACAAAACTTTTCATCAATCCTGGCGATGTAGTTATTGCTGAGGGCCCAAGCTACGTCACCGCGATGGTCGTCTTCAAGTCATTTCAAGCGGAAATAACTCACGTTGAAATGGATGACTTTGGGCTAGTTCCTGACTCTCTGCGCGCACACATCGCTTCAGTTCGTGCCGCGGGAAAGACAATCAAGTTTTTGTACACGGTTCCCACTTTCAGTAATCCAGCGGGGGTAACCCTTAGTTGGGAGCGCCGCATTGAGGTGCTCGAGATTGCACGGGAGAACGGCATTCTGGTTCTCGAGGACAACCCTTATGGGTTGTTGTACTTCGATGGTCCACCTCCGCACGCAATGCGGTCGGTGGAAGAGGATGGTGTGATCTATCTGGGCACGTTCTCTAAGACTCTCGCCCCGGGTTTCCGGGTGGGTTGGGTGCTCGCACCGCACGCCATCAGAGAAAAACTCATTTTGGCGAATGAGGCCGCGGTCCTTTCCCCGAGCTCGTTTACTCAAAACATCATCAGCGAATATATGAGCGTTGCCGATTGGAAGGGCCAGATTGACACCTTCCGCGGCGTGTACCGAGAGCGTCGCGATGCAATGTTGGATGCCCTCGACGATTACCTGCCCGACCTGCAGTGGACTGTGCCCAATGGTGGTTTCTATATCTGGGTAACGCTTCCTGACAACCTCGATTCCAAGTCAATGCTGCCGCGAGCGGTCAAGGAACTCGTGGCGTATACGCCAGGGACTGCTTTCTTTGCCGATGGGAACGGGCGAAGCAATATGAGGCTCTCATTCTGCTACCCGACTCCCGATTTCATCCGCGAGGGAATCCGACGGCTTTCCACGGTGATCAACGGGGAGATAGAGCTGCTCAATACTTTCTCCCAGACTGCCCCCTTGACGATTGCGCCACCCGCGCCATCGATGATCAACCCTCCAGCCAACCTCAGCTAGGACACCATGAACGCTTCACCCACTCGCGTACTCGTTCTTGCCGGCGGAATCTCCCATGAGCGCGATGTATCTCTGCGCTCGGGACGCCGAGTTGCCGATGGTCTACTCGCCCAAGGCAAAGATGTTGAGCTGCGTGATCCCGATGCATCTTTGCTTCCCTATCTTCGCGAGAACAAGCCAGATGTAGTGTGGCCCGCGCTTCACGGCGCGAGCGGGGAAGACGGGGCCCTACGTGGATTGCTCGACCTGATCGGCATTCCCTATGTGGGGTCGCGGGCAGACGCCGCCCGCCTTGCCTGGGATAAGCCAACGGCCAAGGCACTCGTTTCCCGCGTTGGCGTTCGCACCCCGCTGTCGATTGCTCTGTCCCGCGATTCTTTTCGCGAACTGGGTGCACACAGCATTTTGGATGAACTCGCCGACGAACTTTCGGGCGACCTCGTTGTCAAGCCCGCTCAGGGCGGATCCGCACAGGGAGTATCCATAGTTTCTGATCGAAGTGATCTTCCTCGGGCAATGGTGAACGCCTACAACTATTGTGATGTCGCACTCATCGAGCAGCGCATCACGGGGGTTGAGATCGCTATCGGCGTTCTCGACACCGGCATGGGACCTGTCGCACTACCCGCCGTTGAAATCGTTCCTCTTGAAGGCGCCTATACTTTTGAGGCTCGTTATAATGCTGGTCAGACCGACTTTTATACTCCGGCACGAATCTCTGAGAAGGATGCCGCCCGTGCTGCAGAGGCAGCTTTAGCGGCACATTCGGCGCTCGGACTGCGCCACCTTTCGCGCGTCGACATCATTGTTGATGGTGCAGGGACACCGTGGTTCCTCGAGGCAAATGTGCTTCCCGGGCTCACCGAAACGTCAATTTTGCCGCAAGCAATCGTCGCTGCGGGGCACGATCTCGGGCGTGTATATGCAGCGCTGGCAGAAGCCGCAATAGAAGGTCCCTAACTTCACCGCTCAATCCCCTGGCTGAAACAGGTCGAAGACAGGGGAGGGGTCGGATGATCGACCACTCGTTCAACATTCGCGCACTATGAGTCTCGTTCATCGGGCCGTCGGGCCTTAGTCGACTCAGGCAGATTCTGCACCCGATCTGTCGCGGCGCGCAGCCCGGAGCTTCAATCCCAGTTCTCGCGGGCGAGGATGGAGCATCGCGTTCCCCCCAGGATTGCACGGCGCGGAACACCGCTGCGATGTTTCACGTGAAACGATTGCTTCGGCTACTTAAGCTGCTTCGGTTGCTTCGTTCACTCCGCGGAGCTGCATTCCCAACGAATCGCGCGACGGGCAGTAGGAACGCGTGGGCAGGCGAAGGTCGAGCAAAAAGGTCCAGGGACGGGGTCCCGAGCTCCGTTTCACGTGAAACATCGGGAGTCGCAAGGTTGACGACGGGGAAGTTCCCGAAATTTTCATCCCGAGGGCTGGTTCAACTTCCAATCTCCATCAACCGGTTGCGCACAACGGGCGGGTCGCTCGAGGAACCAGCGGACTTCTTAGAAGGGATCTCAGTTCACGAGCACCGCGCTTGAGGTCGCGGCATCAGGAGAATCAGAATCGGGTGTCAGCAAGCGCAACCCCAACACTGACCCTCGCAACTTTCACTGCCGAGACACCTGACGACGATCACGACCTTGACCGTCTCCTCGATCTCGGTCTCGGTCTCGGTCTCGGTCGTCACCGTCACCGTCACCGCAACCGCAACCGCAACCGCAACCGCAACCGCAAGAACCGTCCCTTTTCCTGGTTCCGATTGCTCGACGTTGCCCGGCACTTCACCTCAGCGGCAACCGGGGCCACGAACGCTCCGCGAGCTCCGGGAAAGCAGCGTGAAAGTACTCCAGAAACGACCGATTCCCGCTGTTTCACTCGGGCACCGGGTTCGTGCGCTCCTCAAAGCAACCGAAAGCAAAGGATTGAGCGACCCGTCAACGTCACAGTATCGGGGTCAAAATCCGGAGTGTTTCACGTGAAACAATGCCGAAGACACTCAGTCAGCAAGGTTCTCAGGATTCCGCCGGCCCCACACCGTCCCGCCGCATTGTGGCGTCAGGGTTTCTGCTAATCGCGAACATGAGCTAGCAAAGCTATCCGCACCGAGCAGCCTTAACTGCTCTCACGGGGCTGAACTTTGACCCGAAGTCCGTTTAACACCGAGAATCGACTTCACTCTTAACGTCCACTTTCGAATCGCGCCGAAGGGCGCGACCAGCGGGGGAGTGTTAGCGGTTGAAACCTGTATCGCCGAGTTCCTCGAGAATACGGTTGAGATCGCCCACCGTAGCGAAGTCGATGATGACCTGTCCCTTGCTAGCGCCAAGATTCACCTTGACCCGAGTATTCAGACGGTCCGCTAGTCGTTCGGCAATCTCATCTAGGGGACCTTGCTTCTTGCCCCGTGAAGGCTTCACGCGAGCAGGTTTAGTCGAGAGAGATCCCGCTGCGGCTTCAGCAGCTCGAACCGAAAGCGCTTCATTGACGATTTTGTCCGCCAAACGCTCCATTCCTTGCGCGTCAGGAAGCGACAGGAGCGCTCGAGCGTGCCCGGCGGTCAGAACTCCGGCCGCTACACGGCGCTGAACGCTTTCTGGAAGGCGCAAAAGGCGCAAAGTGTTCGTAATTTGAGGTCGAGAGCGGCCAATTCGCTCGGCTAGCTGCTCCTGAGTAATCCCAAAGTCTGCCAAAAGCTGTTGATAGGCGGAGGCTTCTTCAAGAGGGTTGAGATTCGCGCGGTGCAAGTTCTCAAGCAGAGCATCGCGGAGCATGTCCTCATCTGCGGTGCTCTTAATGACTGCGGGGATAGTGGCAAGCCCCAAATGCTTGCTCGCGCGCAAACGACGCTCACCCATGATGAGCTCGTATTGCGGCTGGCCCTCGAGAGCGCCCGCAAGCGGACGAACAACGATGGGTTGAAGAACGCCAATCTCACGGATCGATACGATCAGCTCTGAAAGCTCTTCCTCACGAAATTCTGTACGAGGCTGCCGAGAGTTCGGAACAATGTCGAGGGGGGAGAGGCTTGCCAAACGCGCGCCCGGAACCGAACGAAGCTTGTCGGTAGAAATCTCTCCGCCGGGAAAGAATACGTCGACGGGACGCTGTTCGTTCTCGTCAGATGCGGGGATAAGGGCGCCAATTCCGCGGCCTAGGCCTGTGCGTTTGGGTGCGGCCATTATTGGGGTGCTCCTCGATGTGCAATCTCCGCTGCTGCTTCCAAGTAGGAGAGCGAGCCTGGGGAGTTCTGGTCATAGCTAATAACAGTTTGCCCGTAACTGGGTGCTTCCGAGATCCTCACTGAACGGGGAATCACTGTTGTAAGCACTTGGTTGGGGAAGTGTTCACGCACATCATCAACAACCTGATTGGCGAGATTTGTGCGGGAGTCATACATCGTCATGAGAATCGTCGAAACCCTGAGTTTCGGATTGAGATGACGTTCGATGAGTTTGATGTTGTTGAGGAGCTGGCTCAATCCCTCTAGTGCGTAGTACTCACACTGGATCGGGATGAGAACCTCCTGTGCCGCAACGAACGCGTTGATCGTCAATAGACCAAGCGAAGGCGGGCAATCAATGAACACATAGTGGTACGAATCCGGGGAGTCTTGAAGAAACTGATCAAGGGCTGAGCGCAACCGCTGCTCTCGAGCTACCAGAGAAACGAGTTCGATCTCAGCTCCAGCAAGGTGAATGGTTGCGGGCACGCAGTACAGCGCCGCGAACTCTGGACTCTTCTGTACAACATCGATCATCGGGACATCGTTGATCATGACGTCATAGACACTAGGCGTCTCTGAGCGGTGCTCCACGCCAAGCGCAGTCGATGCATTCCCTTGAGGATCGAGGTCAATGACCAGCACTCGTGCGCCTGTGCGAGCCAACGCTGCCGCAAGGTTGACCGTCGAAGTCGTTTTTCCTACGCCGCCTTTTTGGTTGGCCACCGTGAAGACGCGAGCCTTCTCGGGGAGGGGAAGAGACGCTGCGGCCACGGCCTGGCGACGACGAGTCAAATCCGCAATCTCCCGCGCAAGCGGCGTGGTCTCATCGAACGATTTGCTCTGTTCGTTGACTTCGCTCTCGGGATGTTTCACGTGAAACTTTCTCTCTGGTACTGCAAAAAAGGTGAAGTGTGGTGGCGGCCCAACCTGCAGCCGAATCAGTCCACTCTAGCCCGAAAGACCCTTGTGATCTCTGGAGTGATTCCTTCGCCAAGAACGAGAGACTCCACGTCATGTAAACGTGCTTTGCGGATCGCCTTTGCTGCCGCTTCAATCTCCTCGTCGATGCGTGCACCTTTCATAAAAACCATCTCGCCGCCGGGGGCAAGGAGGTGCTCAGTGGAAGGAATCAGCTTCGAAAGAGCAGTGACTGCGCGCGCCGTTATCTGAGAAAGACCTTCGGCATAAGCGGCATCCTGTGACCGGGAACGTTCGACAACGACGTTCATTAATCCGAGTCGAGCAGACTCAGCAGACAGCCAGTCCGTGCGACGTTCCATGGGTTCAATCAATACAAACTCAACATCAGGGCGCGCGATAGCGAGAACTAAACCCGGCAGCCCAGCACCACTGCCTATGTCTCCGACAAGGCCTGGCTTCAACAGAGGAGCGACCAAGGCACAGTTCACAATGTGCCGGCTCCATAGACGCGGAACCTCAAGCGGTCCGATAAGGCCGAGTTCTTCTCCCCGAAGTGCAAGGCTCTCGGTGTATTGCCGTGCTAAGTGGATACGATCGCCAAACAGCTCCGCTGCAACTTCGGGCTCGCGTTCGAGCCCCAGTTCTTCGCTCAATGTTTCACGTGAAACTAGGCGCGAGTAATAACAGTGTGGCGATCTCGGCCTTCACCACTCGACTGCGAAACGAAACCACGCTCAGCCACCACGTCGTGAACAAGTTTGCGCTCATAGGACGACATGGGAGGGAGTGCAGCAGAAGCCGAACCGGCTTCGATGCGCTCAACCGCTGTATCGACAAGCTTTGAAAGTTCAGCCGCGCGAGCCTCACGCGATCCGCCGATGTCGAGAATCAAACGGGAGAAGGCACCAGTCTTGTTCTGTACAGCGATTCGAGTCAGCTCTTGAAGTGCAGTAACTGTGTCTGGACGCGACAGCAGTCGGAGATTGGTTTCTTCACTTGACGTGACCGAAACATAAGCGCGACCAGCACGAGCATCAATTTCAATGTCGCCATCAAGGTCGGCGATATCAAGCAGTTCCTCGATGTAATCAGCCGCGATGTCGCCCTCTTCTTCAAGCTGGGCGGAAGTGCGGTCTTCACGATCGTCGACAGGAGGAGTCTCAACTGCCGCGGTGTCAGTGTCAGAAACGTTCGTCATTTCTTTTTTCCCTGCTTCTTCTTGGCACGGTTCTTGCTAACGGGTTGATCCCGCTGCGGGTTCTTGGGTTCTTCAATGACAGCGGTACCTGACTCTGAATCGGGTGCCTCTTCAATGATTCCCTTGCGTTGGTTTCGCTTCGCCAATCGTGCTTCACGAGCGAGCGCTGCTTCACTGCCCGGCGTTGGCATATTGCGAATCACGAGGAACTGCTGACCCATGGTCCAGAAGTTGGAAACGAGCCAGTAGAACATGACGCCCAGCGGGAAAGTGAAACCCGAGAAAGCGAAAACAAGGGGGAGTAGATACAACATGATCCGCTGTTGGCGGTACATGGGGCTTGCCTTCATCTCAGCCGACTGATTCTTCGACATTATCTGAAGCTGGGTAATGAACTGCGAGCCAGTCATCAGAATGACCATGATCACGGCGGTGACGATTACAGCGACGTTGCCTTCAGCGGTGCTGATTGCCAAGTGCAGCGGTGCGATGCCAAAGAGTGAGGAAGTGCCAAATGACTCAGAAAGATCAGCGCTGAGGAGTCCAACTCCGGCTGCATGATCCTCAAGCTGAGCTTCACGAAGCACCGAGAAGAGACCGAAGAAGATCGGCATCTGAAGAAGTAAGGGGAGGCAGGAACTGAAGGGGTTGGTACCAGCCTTCTTGTACATCTCCATCGTCTCGCGAGACATCGCCTCGCGAGAGAATTGATCCTTCTTTCCCTTGTATTTGTCTTGGATCTTTTTGAGCTGAGGAGCAACCTCCATCATCCGACGTTGGCTCTTAATCTGCCGGACGAAGACCGGAATCAGAGCAGCTCGAACAACGAGCACCAGACCAACAATCGAGAGCACCCAGGTGAGGCCGGCATCGGCATCCATTCCCACTGCCGTGAGAAGGGTATGGAATGCGACGAGGATCGCCTCAATCACCCACTTGATTGGCCATAGTAATGAGCCAAAGAATGCAAAAAGATCCATGTGGTGGTTAGCCCCTTTCGTGGCTTGCGGCTATCACAAAGCCGAACCTGGTGATCTGATAACGGTCATGCCGTCGAGCCGGTATGTCGTCGATTCCGCCCTCAGCCCACGGGTGGCAGCGGAGAATACGACGGGAACCAAGCCACACCCCACGGAAAACACCGTGCTCTTGGATGGCTTGAAGAGTGTAATGAGAGCACGACGGGTAATACCGGCAAACATCACCATAGAGAGGTGAGATGACAGCTCGGTAAATACGCAGAATGAAGACACAGACGTTCCGCGGAAGGAGCAGCGCAAACGTAACGAGAGACTTCATGCCTTCACCACGATGCGGTCAATCCCTTCTGCGATCTCAGCCTGTAGCGTAGTCCACTCCGTATGCTCAGAACCTGCCAGCGCACGAACCACGATGTCCGAACTTCTAGGAATGTTCGGGAGAAGTTGCGCGGCCGCCGCGCGAAGTCTGCGACGAACACGATTTCGTACTACCGCGTTGCCTACAGCTTTGGAAACGATAAAGCCAAAGCGCACACTGTTGGATCGCTTGTTATCCACAATGTGGACAACTAAGTGCGGTGCTGCATAACGACGTCCCCGACGAACAGCCAAGCGAAAGTCACTCGGATGCGTCACGCGGTTGGTCTTAGACAACACCGGACGAGGCTAGGCGGAGAGTTCGGTGCGTCCCTTGCGACGACGAGCGCCCAAGATCGCGCGGCCTGCACGGGTGCGCATACGCAAACGGAAACCGTGAACCTTCGCACGACGACGGTTGTTTGGCTGGAAAGTTCTCTTGCTCATAGCTATATCTCCAAGGCCCAGCTCTGGCAGCCGGGAAGAATTAGAAGGCCCAAGGGCCGGAAGTCAACTGATTAAAACTACGGCGTTAAACCCATGCGGTCAAACCACACTTTGTACAACGGCGCATTATCCACACAGAATACATCGTTATTGGTAACGACATGCTGTGGACAACTAAGGTGAGAGTCAGTGCACAACGGCGTATAAAGTCCAGTAAATCAGCGAGAATAGCTGTACTCAGCAGTGGATAAGCCTGTGAGTAAATAGCACCAAGGGATGGGGAAGAAATGTCGGAAACACCCGACCCGACTAACGAGCTGTGGCACGAGGTTCTCGGACATCTCGATGGAGATGAGCGAATTACGCCACAACTTCAGGGATTCGTCAGCCTGGTTGAGCCCAAGGGTGTCATGGCAGGAACTCTGTATCTCGAAGTTCCCAATGAACTCACCCGCGGGATGCTTGAACAACGACTGCGCCAGCCTCTTCTCGACGCTATCGGTTTGCTCAGTGACGAACACGCCATCAACAACTTCGCCACCGTGGTTAATCCAGATATCCAACAGGATGCTCTTTCTCAACAAATACCTCACACCGAGCAGCCCTATATCGAGCCAACACCACAAAAGCCGATCGAGCAGTCGGCCCCGAGACGAAGTGACTCTCGCCTAAACCCGAAATACAGTTTCGACAACTTCGTAATTGGTGGATCAAACCGATTCGCTCATGCTGCAGCGGTCGCTGTGGCCGAAGCGCCGGCTAAGGCGTATAACCCCCTCTTCATTTACGGAGGATCGGGGTTAGGTAAGACCCACCTTCTCCACGCAATCGGCCATTATGCCCAGAGCCTGTACCCGGGCATCCGCGTACGTTATGTGAGCTCAGAGGAATTCACCAACGACTTCATCAACTCGATTGCCAATAACCGGGCGTCGGTATTTCAGTCTCGCTACCGAGAGATTGACATTTTGTTGATCGACGACATCCAGTTTTTGCAAGGGAAAGACTCCACTCAAGAAGCGTTCTTTCACACTTTTAACACGTTGCACGATCACAACAAGCAAGTGGTCATCACGAGCGACCTGCCTCCTAAACACCTCACCGGATTCGAAGACCGGATGCGGTCACGCTTTGAATGGGGTCTGATCACTGATGTTCAAGCGCCAGACCTTGAGACTCGGATCGCCATTCTTCGCAAGAAAGCTCAGAGCGAGAAGATGCAGGTCGGAAACGACATCCTCGAATTCATGGCATCGAAGGTCTCGTCAAACATTCGCGAGCTCGAAGGAACTCTGATTAGAGTCACCGCATTCGCTAGCCTCAACCGCACCGAGGTTGATATGGCCCTCGTTCAGACCGTGTTGAAAGATCTCATCACCCTCGACGACGACAATGTGATTGCACCCGTCGACATAATCAATCACACCGCTGACTACTTCAAGCTCACAGTAGATGACCTGTATGGCTCCTCCCGCTCACAAGCAGTAGCAACAGCTCGCCAGATCGCGATGTACCTGTGTCGGGAGATGACTAACCTCTCGTTGCCGAAAATTGGGCAACTCTTCGGTAATCGCGACCACACAACCGTGATGTACGCGAATAAGAAGATTACTGAGCTCATGAAAGAACGCCGCTCGATCTACAACCAGGTCACTGAACTCACCAGTCGCATCAAACAGAACCATCGATTTGGAAAAAGTTAGCTAATTCCACTTGGGGATAACTTGGGGATAACTCTTTCAACTCGCCGGAAAGATTGTTGAACTACAGACTCGTTCTGTGGAATTGCGAATTCTTGTCATTCGAGTTTCCCCTGCCAACTGAACATTTATCCCCGTCTCCTCAACAAGTCACACGGATGTAGTTTCCAGTAGTTACAAGAAATCTGATGAGTTATTCACACAATCCACAGTGGTTAAGAGTGTGACCTTTAAAGAATGAAATTTGAATCCCAAATAACCTGTGGTTCGCAAGTGGATCGGCTGTGCCAGTATTAACGGCCAGAGCTTGATCCGGTTAGGGGTGGTTCATGAAGTTTCAGGTCAATCGTGATGTCTTCAGCGAGGCGGTTTCGTTTGCAGTCAAACTGCTGCCGCAGCGCACGACGCTGCCCATTTTGAGCGGTGTACTGATTGAAGCGACCGATGAGGGTCTGACTTTGTCATCCTTCGACTACGAAGTTTCTGCTCGAACCCAGATCACCGCTGATGTTGATGAACCAGGTCGAGTGCTGGTTTCTGGCAAGCTTCTCGCAGAAATTGCCAGCCGACTACCCAATGCACCAGTGCGTTTTAGCACCGAAGACAACAAAATTACCGTTGCCTGCGGCACAGGACATTTCACGCTCTCGAGCATGCCGGTCGAGGAGTACCCGACTCTTCCTCAAATATCTGACCGTGTGGGAACTCTCAAGGCAGATCTCTTTTCGGCAGCGATCGCTCAAGTTGCAGTTGCAGCGTCACGAGATGATGTCACCCCGGTGATTACCGGAGTGCAACTTGAAGTATCTGAAAACAACATCTCGCTCGTAGCCACCGACCGCTATCGCGTTGCGGTGCGGGACATCGAGTGGAACGCCGGGGAATCCGGAGTCGAATCTGCTACGGCTCTTGTTCCTGCGAAGACGCTGGTCGAGATCGGAAAGACTTTCGCGAACAGCGGTGAAATTTCCGTAGCCATCACGAGCACAGATGAGCGAGAGCTCATCGCTTTCCAGGCGGATAAGAAAACTGTGACGTCGTTGCTCATCAAAGGGAACTTCCCACCGGTGCGTCGCTTGTTCCCTGAAACTGTGGACAACTTTGCGGTCATGAATACCGCGGAACTCATCGAAGCAGTGCGCCGAGTATCACTGGTACTTGAGCGTGAAGCAGCTCTCCGATTCACTTTCACGACTGAAGGTGTCACTCTTGAGGCCATCGGATCTGAGCAGGCTCAAGCCTCCGAAACGATTGATGCATTCTTGACCGGCGATGACACCGTTGTTTCACTCAAGCCTCAATTCCTGATCGATGGTCTCAGTTCTGTTCACTCCGAATTTGTGCGCATTTCCTTCACGAAGACGGAAAACCCCAATAAGCCGGGCCCCGTTCTCATCACTAGCCAGTCGTCGAAAGACCAACCGGGGAGTGACAACTACAAGTATTTGCTGCAGCCAAACCTGTTGTTGAGGTAACACATGAGCAACACCACGCACATTGGAATTATTGGCCTGGGAAAAATGGGCGGCAATATGCGTGAGCGTATGCGAGCCAAAGGGCTCACCGTCACTGGATATGATCCCAACCCTGAAGTCAGCGACGTCGCGACACTTTCCGATCTGGTGGACGCGCTGCCAGCGCCGCGGATCATCTGGGTAATGGTTCCCTCTGGCCCGGTCACAGATTCTGTAATTACAGATGTGGAAAGTCTTCTCGATTCCGGAGACCTAGTGATCGATGGTGGAAACACTCGATTTACTGATGATGAAATTCATCGCGAGCAGCTTGCAACCCGCAACATCGCATTTGTGGATGTTGGGGTGTCAGGCGGAATTTGGGGCCTCGAAAACGGATACGGGCTCATGGCCGGTGGTGAAGCATCCGATATCGAACGAGCAATGCCAATATTTGATGCCCTTCGCCCTGAAGGCCCCCGTGATGAAGGATTTGTTCACGCCGGTCCTGTCGGAGCTGGACACTACGTCAAGATGGTTCACAACGGTATCGAATATGCCCTAATGCAGGCCTGGGCTGAAGGTTTCGAACTTCTCGATAGCCGCAAAGATCTCGTGAAAGACGTGCCAGGTTCGTTCAAGGCGTGGCAGCGCGGAACCGTCGTTCGCTCGTGGTTGCTTGAACTTCTCGTGAAAGCACTCGAAGAAGATCCTGATTTCGCCGACATAGCCGGATATGTCGAAGACTCTGGGGAGGGTCGCTGGACCGTGCACGAAGCGCTCAATCAGGCTGTTGCTGTGCCGACTATTAGCGCCGCAATTTTTGCTCGATTCGTTTCACGTCAAGAGGATTCACCGTCGATGAAGGCTGTTGCCGCTCTCCGTAATCAGTTCGGTGGGCATAGCGTCCGCAAGAGTTAAGCTTCGACGGCGATGCTTGTTACCCACGTTGAACTCAAAGACTTTCGTAATTACGAGTCTCTTGGCCTAGAACTCACCTCTGGCCCAACCCTCATTGTCGGCTCGAATGGTCAAGGAAAGACCAATTTGGTTGAGGCACTGGGATTTCTCAGCACTCTCGGTTCCCATCGGGTCTCAACCGACCACGCCATGGTTCGTCAAAATACGGATGCCGCGATCATTCGAGTTCGCCTTGAACACAATGAACGAAAATTCTTGGCTGAAGTGCAGATCAATCGCAGTGGTGCCAATCGCGCACAGATTAATCGCTCCGCCATTCGAACGCGAGAGCTTCCTCGATATTTT
This sequence comes from Rhodoglobus sp., assembly GCF_053580035.1. Taxonomy (NCBI): domain Bacteria; kingdom Bacillati; phylum Actinomycetota; class Actinomycetes; order Micrococcales; family Microbacteriaceae; genus Rhodoglobus; species Rhodoglobus sp. The sequence continues at coordinate 1,585,656 of NZ_JBMDVL010000001.1, forward strand.
TCCAGCGTTCTCTTCGCGCCTGAAGATCTCGCTCTCGTGCGTGGGGAACCTTCCGGCCGTCGCAGGTTTATTGATGACCTACTTGTTTTGCGTTCGCCACGGTTCAGTGGAGTGATGTCGGACTATGAGCGAGTGGTGAAGCAGCGAAACATGCTGTTGAAATCTGCTCGCGCGTCAGGAATCCGTGACGCACAGCTGAGCACGCTTGATGTGTGGGATGAACGCCTTATCGAATTTGGATCAGAAATTATCAGCGCCAGAAGTGCGCTTGTTGCTGATCTCAGTCCTGAGGTTTCGCAGTCCTACGAACGAATTGTTGGTGCGGATCATGGTGCCTCGTTGGCGAATTCTCTCAGCATCATTTCGCGTCAAGATGATCAAGACAGTGCCGTGGCAACTAATGAGGTTGGAGAAATAATTTCGGTCGCTGACGCGACGACGGCATTCACCGCAGCCCTGGAGTCGGTGAGAAAAGCAGAGAGAGACCGTGCGATTACTCTCGTCGGCCCACATCGTGATGACCTGATCTTTGGGCTAAACGGGCTGCCGGCACGCGGTTACGCAAGTCACGGTGAGTCATGGTCTTTTGCCCTTGCTCTGAAACTTGCTTCAGCCGAACTATTGCGCCGCGAATCATCTGCCGGCGATCCGGTCCTGATTTTGGATGATGTCTTTGCTGAGCTTGATCAATCGCGTCGGGAACGACTTGCGGCCTCAATCTCAAATTTTGAGCAGGTACTCATCACGGCAGCAGTTTTTGGTGATGTTCCCGAGCAACTTGCCGCGAACGTTGTGCGGATCCGCGCTGGTGAGGTTGTCACAGATGAATGATCGCGATCCCGCCGTTGACGAACACGTTGCGGTCTATTTGAGATTTCGCGAGGTTTTCGGTGACCCATCGAAACGCTCGTACATGGCACGCAAGCGTGACAAGAAAGAGCCGGGAACAAGTGTTCCGTTTGCACCAGGACGTGATCCCCACGGACTTGGGGATGTTATGGATAGCCTGACGAACAGTATGGGGTGGAGTTCTCCGCTTGCCCGTTCGGAATTGTTGTTAGGTTGGCCACAAATCGTCGGTGAAGAAACAGCGGAGCATTCTGAACCGGTTGGTATTGAAGAGGGTGTACTGACTGTGCGCTGTGATTCGACTGCGTGGGCAACACAGCTGAGGTTGATGCGTTCACGGATCTCTACGACGATCGCGCAGCAGTATCCAGAAGCAGGTGTAGACACCGTGCGCTTTGAGGGCCCCAACGCCCCTTCTTGGAAAAGAGGCCCCAGATCAATTCCAGGCCGGGGCCCGCGCGATACTTACGGCTAACAAGGCAAAATAGGTCACGTCACTAAAGAAACTCCCGTAGAACGCAATTTGACCGTCGTAGGCTCTCGGAATTTGTTAGAATATCTGAAGCCGTCAGACGCACCTCCTTCTGGAGTACCAGCTCTGAATGGCGAGTGTGAACTAGCGGCAGGAGCCTAACTTCAGATGACATCGACGCCCGAAAACGACGTGCCCGAGAGCCAGATCATTGCCAACGGTCATGTTGCCGCTGATAGCTATGGTGCCGATCAAATCCAGATCCTTGAGGGTCTTGAAGCGGTTCGCAAACGCCCCGGAATGTATATCGGTTCCACTGGCCCGCGTGGATTACACCACCTCGTCTATGAAGTTGTCGACAACTCTGTCGATGAGGCTCTGGCCGGTTACTGCGACACGATCAACGTGTGGATCCGAAAAGACGGCTCCATTCGAGTGCGAGACAACGGTCGAGGAATTCCTGTTGATCTGAACCAGCAGGAACAGAAGTCCACGGTCGAAGTTGTCATGACAATGCTGCACGCCGGCGGAAAATTCGGTGGAGGCGGCTATGCAGTTTCCGGTGGACTCCACGGCGTGGGTATTTCTGTTGTGAACGCATTGTCGGCTGAGATTGACACTGAAGTTCGCCGTCAAGGACATGTCTGGCGAATGAGTTTCGCCAATGGTGTTCCCGTTGGACCGCTAACCCAGGGCGAGAGCACTGAAGAAACCGGAACGCAGCAAACGTTCTGGCCGAGCAAAGAGACTTTCGAGACCGTCGAGTTTGATTTCGAAACTCTACGTGCACGTTTTCAGCAGATGGCCTTCCTCAACAAGGGTCTGCGCATCACGATCACCGACGAGCGTCCCGACGATGAAGAAGTCGTCGAGAGCTACATGTACGAGCGCGGTCTGGTCGACTACGTCGAATACCTGAATAAAGCCAAGAAGAACGAGCTCATTCATCCGGATGTCATCGCCTTTGAATCGGAAGATACCGAGAAGCGCATCTCGCTAGAGGTGGCCATGCAGTGGACTGCCGGCTACACCGAAAGCGTTCACACCTACGCAAACACGATCAACACCCACGAAGGCGGAACCCACGAAGAAGGCTTCCGCGCCGCACTAACCACACTGGTTAACCGTTACGCCCGCGAAAAGAACATCATCAAGGAAAAGGATGAAAATCTCTCCGGTGACGATGTTCGTGAAGGTCTGACCGCAGTTATCTCCATCAAACTCGGCGAACCGCAGTTCGAAGGCCAGACCAAAACTAAGCTCGGCAACACCGAAGCGAAGGCGTTCGTTCAGCGCATCGCCGGCCAGCAGCTCGGGGACTGGTTTGATCGCAACCCCACGCAGGCCCGCGATGTTATTCGCAAGGCCATTCAGGCATCCCAAGCACGACTTGCCGCCCGCAAGGCGCGCGAACAGACTCGTCGTAAGGGACTGCTTGAATCGAGCGGAATGCCCGGAAAGCTGCGCGACTGCTCGAGCAAAGACCCGTCACTCTCTGAAATCTTCATGGTCGAGGGTGACTCGGCAGGTGGTTCAGCCGTTCAGGGTCGCAACCCAGAATTCCAGGCGATCCTCCCGCTGCGAGGCAAAATCCTCAACGTAGAAAAGGCTCGTCTCGATCGCGCGCTCGGCAATGCCGAGGTCCAAGCCATGATCACGGCATTCGGTGCCGGTGTTGGTGAAGACTTCGATCCCGAGAAGGCTCGCTACCACAAAATTGTTTTGATGGCCGATGCTGATGTTGATGGACAACACATCACCACGTTGCTGCTGACTCTCCTCTTCCGCTACATGCGCCCGCTCATCGATTTGGGTTACGTCTATCTCGCACAGCCGCCGTTGTACCGACTCAAGTGGAGCAACGCCCAGCACGAATACGTCTACAGCGATGCTGAGCGCGATGCTCTCACCGAGATGGGCCTTTCGGCAGGAAAGCGCATGCCCAAAGACAACGGCATCCAGCGGTACAAGGGTCTTGGTGAGATGGACTACAAGGAACTGTGGGAAACCACGATGGATCCCGCTACTCGCACATTGCTTCAGGTCACCTTGGATGACGCAGCAGCAGCTGACGAAATCTTCTCGACTCTCATGGGCGAAGACGTTGAGTCTCGCCGAAACTTCATCCAGCGCAACGCCAAAGACGTCCGCTTCCTCGACATCTAGCTCGAGCAGAGCACACGGCGCCCGCATTCGCGACTGACACAGACTGGAACTGAAACTTAATGGCTGACGAAGAAACTCCGAAGAAGACCTTCGAAGACGCACCCGTAGACACGCGTCACGACAAGATCAATCAGGTTGATCTCCAGTTGGAGATGCAACGCTCCTACCTCGACTACGCAATGAGCGTCATCGTGGGCCGTGCGCTTCCTGAAGTGCGCGATGGATTGAAGCCTGTGCACCGTCGCGTTATTTACGCGATGTATGACGGTGGCTACCGCCCAGATAAGGGCTTCTCCAAGTGCACCCGTGTTATCGGTGATGTCATGGGCCAGTTCCACCCGCACGGTGACTCGTCGGTCTACGACGCCCTCGTTCGTTTGGTGCAGCCGTGGAGTCTTCGCTACCCACTGGCCCTTGGCCAGGGAAACTTTGGATCACCCGGAAACGACGGCGCTGCTGCCCACCGTTATACCGAAACCAAGATGGCCCCGCTTGCTATGGAAATGGTGCGGGACATTGAAGAAGACACCGTCGACTTCCAAGACAACTATGACGGCCGCACTCAGGAGCCGACGGTTCTTCCGAGCCGTTTCCCGAACCTGCTCGTCAACGGTTCAGTGGGAATCGCGGTCGGTATGGCCACAAACATTCCGCCACACAACCTTCGTGAGGTCGGCGAAGGTGCTCTCTGGCACTTGGCTCACCCCGAGGCTTCACAAGAGGAACTCATTGAAGCGCTCATTCAGCGCATCAAGGGGCCAGACTTTCCGACCGGTGCGCAGATCTTGGGCATCAAAGGTATTCAGGATGCGTACCGCACTGGCCGTGGTTCGGTCACGATGCGTGCCGTTGTCAATGTTGAAGAGCTCCAGGGTCGCACTTGCCTCGTCGTCACCGAGCTTCCGTACCAGGTAAACCCTGACAATCTGGCACTGAAAATTGCCGACCTCGTCAAGGACGGCAAGCTCGCCGGCATTGCCGACATCCGGGATGAGACCTCAGGTCGCACCGGCCAGCGACTCGTCATCGTGCTGAAGCGAGATGCTGTAGCGAAGGTTGTTCTCAATAACCTCTACAAGCACACGCAGCTGCAGGAAAACTTTGGCGCGAACATGCTCGCGATCGTGGATGGCATTCCGCGCACGCTATCGATCGATGGCTTTATTACCGCGTGGGCTACTCACCAAATCGAAGTCATTGTTCGCCGCACAGCCTTCCGCCTGCGAAAGGCCGAAGAGCGAGCTCACATTCTGCGCGGCTATCTCAAGGCTCTCGATGCCCTCGACGAGGTCATCGCGTTGATTCGTCGCTCGGCGACAGTAGAGGATGCCCGCGAGGGACTCATCAAGCTTCTTGAGATTGATGAAATTCAGGCCCGCGCGATTCTCGACATGCAACTGCGTCGACTCGCCGCGCTTGAGCGTCAAAAGATCACCGACGAGCATGATGCTCTTGAGCTCGAAATTGTCGAGTTCAAAGCGATCATTGCGAGCGAACAACGCCAGCGCGACATCGTTAGTGAAGAACTTACTGACCTGCTCGCGAAGTATGGTGACGATCGCCGCACCGAGATCATGATGGGCTTCGACGGCGACATGAGCATGGAAGATCTCATCCCCGAAGAGGAGATGGTGGTCACCGTTACTCGCGGCGGGTACGTCAAGCGCACCCGCAGCGACAACTACCGCAGCCAGCACCGGGGTGGCAAGGGAGTCAAGGGTGCCCAGCTTCGGGCGGATGACATCGTCGACCACCTGTTCGTCACCACGACGCACCACTGGTTGCTGTTCTTCACCAACACCGGTCGCGTCTATCGGGCAAAGGCGTACGAACTGCAGGAGGGCGGTCGGGATGCCAAGGGCCAGCACGTTGCCAACTTCTTGGCACTGCAGCCTGGTGAAGAAATTGCACAGATCCTCGACATCCGCGACTACCAGACAGCCACCTATCTCGTATTGGCTACTCACAACGGTCTCGTCAAAAAGACTGCTCTTGCCGAGTACGACACCAACCGCAGTGGTGGAATCATCGCCGTGAACCTGCGTGAGGGAGATGAACTCGTCTCGGCCATGCTCGTTGAGAGCAGCGACGATGTTCTGCTGGTTTCTCGCAAGGGAATGTCGATTCGCTTCACGGCATCCGATGAGGCACTTCGACCAATGGGTCGATCGACGTCCGGTGTGATGGGTATGAGCTTCCGTGAGGATGACCGCTTGCTGAGTGCGAGTGTTGTTCCCGAGAGTGGCTACGTCTTTGTCGTTACTGAGGGCGGCTTTGCGAAGCGCACTTCAGCGGATCAATACCGCGTTCAGGGTCGTGGTGGCTTGGGTATCAAGGTCGCCAAACTCGACGGCGCACGAGGCGATTTGGCTGGTGCTTTGATGGTCGGAGACCACGACGAAGTTCTTGTGGTTCTTGCCAGTGGCAAGGTGGTACGCTCTTCTGTCGCTGAGGTTCCGGCCAAGGGCCGTGACACTATGGGCGTTGTCTTCGCTCGATTCGCAGCCGAAGACAAGATCATTGCGATCGCACGAAACAGCGAACGAAATCTAGAAAATAAAGAACTTGAAGCTCAAGACGGTAGCGTTCTGAGCGAAGATGCCCCTGCTGGGAAGGACGAGTCGGTAGATGAGTAGTGTCGCAGAGAAGTTGCAGCGCAAGTCGCAACGTCAAACATCGGTTAAACAAGTACGACTCAAGCTGGTTTACGTCGACTTCTGGTCGGCTGTAAAGTTCTCGTTCTTGGTGGCAGTATCACTCGGAATTGTTCTTGTTGTCGCATCGATGTTGGTGTGGATCGTTCTGAACTCCACAGGAATTTTCGGAAAAGTAGACGAGATCTTCCGCGACATCCTCAGTGATGAGAGCTTTAGCGTCGCGACCAGTTTCTCGCTCGCCCAGGTTGCTGGATTCTCCTTCGTCGTCGCAATTCTGAACGTTTTGGTTGGTACAGCGTTGGGTGCGATTGCGAGTATGCTTTATAACTTCAGCGTGCGACTGACCGGTGGAATCCTCGTGGGTTTCACTAACAACTAGTCGATTACGTCAAACGGCCAGAATGCGATACTCTCGTATCTGCCCAACGGGGGTATAGCTCAGGCGGTTAGAGCGCTTCGCTGATAACGAAGAGGTCCGTGGTTCAAGTCCACGTACCCCCACTGGAATCTTCACAAGAGATTCCTTAATTGGGGCCTTAGCTCAATTGGTAGAGCGCCTGCTTTGCAAGCAGGAGGTCAGGGGTTCGATTCCCCTAGGCTCCACAGCACGACAACGAAAACCCCGGCCAGTCATCTGGCCGGGGTTTTTGCGTTTCTGCCAAGGCTCGCGCGGTGGGTGAACGGACAAGTCATGAACGCGGAGTTTCCTTCGCTCACGACGGCCTCGCCTAGGTTTTCGCCCGAAACGAGTTCAGGCCCGGTTCGAAATGAACCGGGCCTGAACTCGTTAAGAGGTTTGGGCTCAACCGTGGGTGAGCCAGCGGCAATCTTCGCCGGGTGGAGTGGAGGCTAGATAGCCTCTGCTTCGTCGTCGATCCATAGGTCGTCATCGGCGCGCAAAGTTTGCCAAGCGGCGTAGGCGACGCCAACCGCTGCGACAACTCCGATGCCGATCAGGATGTAGCGACCGAAGCCTGCTGACTTGGGTTGAGGCTTGACGATGCCAGTCTTTTCACCAGCGGTTACTGCCAAGCCCGATACGCGAGCAAAAGCATCCCGAACCTGCTGGTTCTTGGCTACTTCAAGTGCGGCAAGCGCTGTGCCGAGCGCTGACGTCACAGCAGGCAGAACATCGCCCTTGATCTTGCTCTTGGTGCTTTCGGCCGCTGAGCGGGCACCAGCGATCGACGACGACACCGCAGGCTTCACCCGTGAGTCGAGAGTGTCGTGAATTTTGGGGCTGACCTCTTCGCGAGCGTAGTTGGCGGCCTGATGGCTCGCCTCACGTACGACAGCGGAAGCATGCTCCAGCAATTCTCGCTGGTCACTCCACAGGTCTTCAGCTTGACCCTTTAAGCGCTTGAGTTCTTTCCGGCGTTTGCGAGTTAGTGCCACGGGAAACCTCCAAAGATGGTCGAACAGTTATTCCATACTGCCACGCCGGGTTCTGTGTGCGCACTGCTTTGGCTGTGAGCACCCTGAGTAACCCGGATCATAGGCACAGGTTGGCTATGTAAGAATTGACCTTATGTCTCAACACACCGCAGTTGCCACTATCAAGACAAATCTCGGAGAAATCCGTCTCAACCTTTTCGGCAACCACGCGCCGAAGACCGTTGCAAACTTCGTTGGTCTCGCCAAGGGCGACATCGAATGGACGCATCCCGCCACCGGTCAGAAGACTACAGCGCCTCTCTACGATGGCGTGATCTTCCACCGCATCATCAAGCAGTTCATGCTCCAGGGCGGCGACCCACTGGGAAAGGGCATCGGCGGCCCCGGCTACAACTTCGACGACGAGATCCACCCCGAGCTCAACTTCTCAGCCCCCTACATTCTTGCTATGGCAAACGCCGGCACGCGTGGAGGAAAGGGAACCAACGGTTCGCAGTTCTTCATCACTACCGTTGCTACCCCGTGGTTGCAGGGCAAGCACACCATCTTCGGCGCCGTGGCCGATGACGATTCACGCAAGGTCGTCGACGCGATTGAAGCCGTCGACACCGACGGTGGCGATAAGCCACTCACCGACGTTGTCATCGAGAGTGTCACGATCGACGAGGTCTAAACTTCGTGACCTCATCGCCGGATGCCAGCGGCAACTATTGCTATCGGCATCCAGATCGGCAGAGCTATACGCTATGCCAGCGATGCGGGCGCACGGTATGCCCCAGCTGCCAAACACAGGCGGCTGTGGGCGTACATTGCCCCGAATGCATCGCAGAGGCCCGTGCCAACGGACCAAAACGCAAGCCCGTTCTCGTCAGAGCAGCTCGTGCGTCTACGGGCAAGCCGGTAGTTACCTACACGCTGATAGCACTCACCGTAGCGATCTTCCTGCTTCAGCTCATCCCTGGCAGCGGCGTGACTCAAGCTCTGGTCTACTACCCACCGCTAACCGCCTCAGAACCGTGGCGAATGATCACGTCGGCATTCCTTCACTCGCCGAGCTCGATCTTCCATGTTGGATTCAACATGTTCACGCTATTCATCTTCGGTAGGGCGTTAGAGATCCCGCTTGGGCGCGCGCGATTCCTCGCTCTCTACCTGATCAGCGCCCTGGGAGGATCAGTGGCAGTGCTACTGATCGCACCGGCGTCAGTCGTGCTCGGAGCATCCGGAGCAATTTTCGGAATCGTTGCTGCGTTCTTCGTCATTCAGCGTCGAATGGGTGTGAACAACCGCGTATTGCTGATCGTGCTCGCGATCAACCTCGTCGCCGGCTTCATCCCCGGACTTAATATTTCGTGGGAAGCCCACGTCGGTGGTCTCGTGACTGGAGCGATTCTCGCCCTTGTCTTCTTGCGCCAGCGCAACAAGACATCATCGATTCCCGAGATCGCTCTCGTAGCACTCGTCGGCGCCGGATTAGTGGCCCTGACCCTCGTGCGGATCTTCGTTCTATAAGTGACTAAAAGTTATCCACAGGTTTATTAACACTGGGTATAACTACACGCGTGTAATTTCTAGCGCCACCGAGTGGTCATCAGGAATCCAACGAAAAGGATGCCGAAGCCAACCAGGATGTTCCAACTGCCGAGCGACGCAATCGGCAATTGCTGGTTGCTGACGTAGAACACAATGATCCACGCGAGGCCGATCAGCATAAAGCCAAACATGACGGGCTTGAACCAGACCGCGTTGGGGGCGTCCTCAGCGGGACGTGATGGAGAGTTTTCTGCAGAGTTACGGGCCATGAGGGAAATTCTAGCGCGAACGCCCTGGGTGCCGAACAACCGCGAGGAAAGCAGGCGGTCACAACACGTAGAATTGTGGGTATGGTTCTCGAAGACGGACGGCGAGTGCGCCGCGGCGCGAAGCCATCTCGGTCTGTCTCCGTGATCGGAATCCTTGGCGAACTCTTCATTACCGCCGGCGTGATCGTGCTACTTTTTCTCGTCTGGCAAACCTGGGTAAACAACATCGTTGTGAGTAACGCCCAACGTGACGATGCCCTCGAGCTCAGTCAAGAGTGGAACAAGGGTGAAGCGGTCAAGCTCGCTCCCGACGAAAGAGCCGACCCCGGTGTACCCGTCGTTGCGGAGGCACCAGCACAGGCTGTGGCCTTCGGAACTCTCATCGTTCCCCGATTCGGTGCCGACTACGCGCGACCCATCGCCGAGAGCGTCAACCTGAGGCAAGTGCTCAACACTCAAGGTGTCGGGCACTATGTAGGAACCCAGATGCCTGGCGAGATCGGCAATTTCGCGGTCGCCGCCCATCGCACCGGTTTTGGTGACCCCTTCTTTGACATCAATAAGCTTCAGCTCGGTGACAGCGTCTACGTTGAGACTGAAGCCGGCTGGTATCGCTATGTTTTCCGCTCGCTCGAGTATGTTCCGGCATCCGGCGTTGGGGTTCTCAACCCTGTTCCGCAGTTCGATGGCGCTGTCGCCAGCGATCGCCTCATGACAATGACCAGCTGCAATCCCATTCACACCGCTGATGAACGCATCATCGCCTATGCCGTTTATGACACGTGGTATCCGCGCTCGGAAGGCGCACCAAGCGAGATCGCAGCAATCGCCCAAAACCGTGAAGGAGCTGGCTAATGTACGCTTCCCTCTGGCGTGTTCTCCCGGGACCCGCCCTCGTCCGCGTTCTCATTCTGCTTGTGCTGATCGCCGTGATTGTAGCCGTGCTCTTTGCCTGGGTATTCCCGTGGGCACTACCGTTCGTGACTTCACTGGATGCGACGGTGCAACAGTGACCCGCATTCTTGTCATCGACAACTACGACAGTTTTGTTTACACGCTCAACGGTTATCTCCTTGAGTTGGGCGCCACTACCGAAGTGTTGCGCAACGATGCTTTTAGCGCGGATGACGCGGCGGCAGCGATAGCTGACTACGACGCCGTGCTGCTTTCGCCGGGTCCCGGCACTCCGGCTGATGCCGGGGTGAGCATCCCGATCGTTCACGCTGCTCTGGCTTCAGGTCAGCCGCTCTTTGGAGTGTGCTTGGGCCACCAGGCAATCGCTGAAGCACTGGGGGCGACCGTTACTCATGCTGATGAGTTGATGCACGGCAAGACTTCGCTGATCGAGCATGACGACAGCCTGATCTTCCGGGATATGCCGCAACCATTCACGGCTACCCGCTATCACTCGTTGGCGATTGTTGATGGCACGCTGCCTGATGAACTCCAGATCACCGCGCGCACTCCCGGCGGAGTGATCATGGGCGTGCAGCACGAATCGCAGCCGGTCTATGGTGTGCAGTTCCACCCTGAGTCAGTTCTCACCGAGGGTGGATACCTGATGCTCGGAAACTGGCTATCGAAGGTTGGCATGGCCGATGCTCCCGCACTGGCCAAGACGTTGACGCCTCTCGTTCACAACTAGCAAGCCTCTGGCAACGAGCGTGCCAGCGTGAATCGCTGAGTTAGCCAGCGCAGTACTGGAGCGTGATCTCTGATTTCTGCGGCTGGTCGCCGATGATCGACTGGTAGCTGACCGTGTTACCTGAACAGCTGAAGTCTGCGGTGAGCTTTACGCTCAACTGAAGCGCCGTGAGCGTCGTGTTCGCTTCGCCGATATCTTTCCCTGTGACCGAAGGAATCTGCACCAAACCATTTGAGACAACGAGGTTTACAGTCTCACCCTCGCGGATGATCGATCCATCGGAAGTGCGTTCGGCATCCCCGCGAGGATCGGAACTAATGACGGTGCCCTTTTTGAGGTTGGGCGAGTAAGTCTGAGAGCTCGTGCCGTAGACGAGACCTGCAGCCTCAAGCAGCTTAATTGCTGCAGCCTCCTGCATATTGCTGACGTCAGGAACAGTCACGGTAGTGCGACCCTGTGAAACAACAACTTCAACTTGCAGCCCGATGGGTACAGTTTGCCCAGGACCCGGATCGGTACGGATGATGACACCCTCGTCGATGGTTTCACTGGTCTGATTGACGCGCTTAGGCTCAAGCTCAAGCTCGGTGAGAAGAGCCTCGCCCTCCTCGTAGGTCATGCCGGCAACATCGGGCATATCCACTGCGGTCGTGCCGCCGAGTTGTGCCGGGTCTAAGCTAAACGCCCACACAACAACCGCGATGATGACAACAGTCATGAGCGCGATACCGCCCCAGATCCACGCCACTGGTGGGCGGTTCTGAGTGCGCGGTGCGCGATCGTTCTGATCAACAGCGAGCTGGCGGAAAGTGGCATCGCTGCCAGCAGTGGCGTTCGGGTTTACCCCAAACAGCGTGGCATTGAAGTCTGTGGAAGCCAGCTGCTTGCGCTCAGGAACAGCACCGGCAGCCGCAGTCTCAACATCGGTACGGAACTCGGCAGCGCTCTGATAGCGATCGAAACGATCCTTCGAGAGCGAACGGAGCACAACTGCGTCGAGGGCCGGAGAAACTGCGGCGGTTGAGGTGCTTGGCGGCGTCGCCTCGGAGTTGACGTGCTGGTACGCGACCGCGACCGGATTTTCTCCGGTAAATGGTGGCTGCCCGGTGAGAAGTTCGAACAGAACGACGCCGGTGGAGTAAAGGTCGGAGCGGGCATCCACACTCTCGCCACGTGCTTGCTCGGGAGAGAAATACTGAGCTGTGCCAACGATGGCACTGGACTCGGCAATCGTGGCGGCAGAGTCAGAGACGGCACGCGCGATGCCGAAGTCCATGACCTTCACCTGGCCGCCCGTGGTGACCATAATGTTGCCTGGCTTGATGTCGCGATGGACGACCCCAGCGCGGTGGGAGTATTCCAGAGCGGTAAGCACCTGCGCCACAATTCGCGTTGCTTCAGCGGGAGCAAGCGGACCCTCGGCAACGATGTCTTTCAACAATCGACCGTCGACGTATTCCATGATGATGAACGGAATGAGCGTCTCGTGTCCGGTCGAGTCGATGACCGACTCTTCGCCGGCATCAAAAATGCGCACGATCGTGGGGTGAGCCATTTTTGCTGCATCGTGAGCTTCGCGACGAAAGCGAGTGCGGAAGGCAGGATCGTTAGCTAGTGAAGGCTTGAGTAGCTTGATCGCTACTCGGCGCCCGAGGCGTGAATCCATACCGAGGTGAACATCGGCCATTCCACCATGGCCGAGAAGCTCGCCAATTTGGTATCGCCCAGCGAGCTGGCGTACGCCCTGTGCAACGCCTTCGCTCACTAGTTCGCTCCTTTTTCACTCTGCAGAAAGTACCGCTCTAGTCTATGTGCTGCCTGTCGTGACGGCGGCTCACGGAATGGTTACGGTGACCGGCTCGGACGATGGCGACTCAAGATCTGTGCACAATGCGGTGTACGAGATAGTGGCCGTGTCTCCCGAATTGGGGGGAAGGGTGATCGTGAATTGAGTCTCGTTCGGGCCACGACTCGCGGTGCCTTCATTGATAGTGGCGCCCTGCACGAGGAAGCTGAACCCTGAACGCGGATGCCCGGCTGGGCATCCTTGATAGTCAGCCCATTTGACGGTCACTTCTGCTGACCCTGCATAGGGACCGAGAGGGTCGAGGGTGTTCGCCGACGGTTGGGTCGGCGTCGGCGTGACCGCGACCTTGTCGTAGAAGTACACCGTGATGGTTTCGCCCTTGTTGACGTTCCCGGTTGGTGCGGCACGGTAGGAGAAACCGACCTTCTCAGCAGACGGCGCCGCGCTTCCTGTCTCGGCAGCGAGAACGAGGCCCTTGTCGGCGAGAATCGACTCGACGGCATCCTGTTTGCGGTCAAGAAGTTCGGCTTCGGTGAGCTCGACCTTCTCTGCCGTCGGTGTCGCCGACGGTGTCGGCGAGCTCGAGGTTGGTGTTCCGGAAGTCTCGATCGGGGCTTGTTCCTCAGGGTTTGCCAGCAGGGCAATGATTGCGCCGATTAGCACAACGGCCAGTAAGGAGATGAGCGCGACGATGGGCCAGGTCCACGGGTTGCGTTTCTTGGGTTCGTCGTCGACGACCGCCGTCGTGGTGACTCCGGTCGCTCCCGCCGTATTGAGTACGCGGGTTGCTTGCGTGGCGTTGCCGTAGTTCAGTCCAACGGTGGCCGCGTGAGAGTTGTCTCCCAGAATTCCGGGCACTGCTGCTGCCGCTGCTGCAATATCTCCGCGGCGCAATGACTGTGCTGCACGAGAAAGATGCGATGCGGATGCCGGACGATCGCCGGGCGATTTAGCCAAGCAGGCGTACACAAGGTTGCGCACGGGTTCGGAAACCGACATCGGCAACTCAGGCGGAGTCTCATTGATCTGAGCCATGGCGATTGCGACTTGGGATTCACCCGTAAAGGGGCGACGTCCTGCGAGGGCTTCGTAGGCGACGATGCCGAGGGAGTAAATGTCGGTGGTTGGCGAAGCGGGGTGGCCACTTGCCTGCTCAGGAGACAGATATTGCACTGTTCCCATGACTTGACCCGTTGCCGTAAGTGGCACTTGGTCAGCAATTCTGGCGATACCGAAGTCGGTGATCTTCACACGGCCTTCTGGCGTGATGAGAAGGTTTCCCGGCTTAATGTCGCGGTGAACGAGGCCAGCAGCGTGGGCGGCCTGAAGTGCGGCTGCCGTCTGGGCGACCATATCGAGCACGCGGTCAGGGTCGAGTACGCGCTCACGTTCGATGATGGCACTGAGTGCTTCACCGGGAACGAGTTCCATCACGAGGTAGGCGCTGCCTTCTTCCTCGCCATAGTCGAAGACGTTGGCGATGCCCTCATGGTTGACGAGGGCAGCGTGGCGCGCCTCAGCGCGGAACCGTTCCAAGAACCCGGGGTCACCCAGGTATTCGTCTTTAAGAATCTTGATGGCTACGGTTCGGCCAATCACGAGGTCTGTTGCTTGCCATACCTCGCCCATGCCACCGATCGCTACGCGACTGGAAAGCTGGTATCTGCCCCCGAAAGTGAGCCCACTGGTCGGTCTCATCTGTTTAGCACCGCCTCTAGTACTTGACGCCCAATTGGTGCGGAAATACCGCTTGAGGTGCCGGACTGTCCCAGTCCACCACCATCCTGAACTACTACCGCCACTACAACCTCTGGATCATTTGCCGGCGCGAACCCTGTGAACCATAGCGTGTATGGCTCACCGACTCCGTTTTCTGCTGTACCGGTCTTACCTGCGACGTCGACCCCGTCTATTCTGGCACTGCTCGCGGCACCGCTGTTGACTCCATCAACCATCATCTGGGTGAGGGCCGCAGCGGTTTGCGGGCTGATCGCTTGACCAAAAAGGGTCGGCTCGAAGGACTGAATAGTTGTGAGATCAGATGCCATGATGCTCTCAACAAGATTGGGTTGCATCAGCGTTCCACTGTTGGCTATGGCCATCGAAACCATAGCCATCTGCAGCGGGGATGCGCGAACACTTGACTGTCCGAATGCCGAAAGCATTGTCTGCGGACGGTCGAGGGCTCGCGGGTAAACACTTTCGGTCGAATCCAGAGGAACAGAAACGCTCTCGTTGAACCCGAACTTGTTTGCTTGGTCGCGAATGGCAGTGGCGCCGAGGGCATCACCCAGCTGAGCGAAGGGAATATTGCAGGAGAGTCGGATCGCGGTAGCGATCGTTGCTGACGCGCCAGCGCCGCAAGTTCCGCTGTTTGCGTTGCTGATCTTGAATGTGCTCTCGGGCAGTTGCAGTTCTGCCGGATTCGGGAAGTCGCTATCGCCCGTATAGTCGCCACTCTCTAGGGCTGCCGCTGCGACAACAAGTTTGAAGGTGGAGCCGGGCGGATCCAACGGACCAGCGAGAGTGCGATTGAAGAAGGGGGCGTCCGGGTCGTTGAGGAGTCTCTCATAGGCCTCAATCACCGCTGAGGTGTTGTGGACGGCAAGCTCGTTAGGGTCGAAGGTCGGCTTCGACACCATCGCCAAGATCTCCCCCGTTTTGGGTTTGATCGCGATAACAGCGCCCTTGTAGTCGCCGAGAGCATCCCAAGCGGCCTGCTGAACAACAGGGTCGATGGTGAGTTCGACGGCAGCACCCGTCGGATTCTGACCCGTCAGAATTGCATTCACCTGATCAAAGAACTGATCGTTGGATGACCCACTCAAGTAGTCATTGAGCGAACTCTCAAGTCCGGTGTTGCCCTGATTGAGCGTGAGGTAGCCGGTGATGGGAGCGTAGAGCTCGCCCTTCGGATAGACCCGCAGGAACTTGAACTCGTCGTCGACAGGTTGGGACAGTGCGATCGGCTCACCATCAACGAGAATCGGACCACGTTCGGCCGAGTAGCTCGCATACAGAGTGCGCACATTGCGACCATCCGCCTGCAGGCTGTCGGCAGTGACAACCTGAATCACGGAACTTGAAATAAACAAGCTCACGAACATGAGCAACACAACAGTGCTCACACGCTTGAGTTCGCGGTTCACTGCCCCACCACCAATCGGTTTTCGATGGATGGCTCAATAACCAGTTGTGGTTGGTGGCGCACGGTGTCAGAAAGTCGCAGCAAGAGAGCGGCAATGATCCAGTTGGCAACCAGAGATGAACCACCAGCAGCGAGGAAGGGTGTCGTAAGTCCTGTCAAAGGAATCACGCGCGTGACCCCGCCAATGACAACAAAGACTTGCAGCGCGATCACGAAAGCGAGACCGACCCCGAGGAGGCGGCCGAAATCGTCTTGACCGGCAAAGCCGATCCGGAATCCACGAGACACAAACAGAAGGTACAGCGCCAAGATTGCGAAGATGCCGATAAGGCCCAACTCTTCGCCGAGCGCCGAGATGATGTAGTCACTCTCGGCGAGGGGAGTGATCTGGGGGCTGCCGCGTCCAAGTCCGGTGCCAATGAGCCCGCCGTCTGCGAGGCCAAACAAGCCCTGCACTAGCTGGTAACTGCCACCGGTCGCGTCGTAGACATCCGGGTTGAAAGGATCGAGCCACGCATCGATGCGACCCGAAATGTAGGTGAGGAAGCGGCTAGCAACGAACGCGCCGCCCAAGAACATGGCCATTCCGAGCAGAATCCAGCTAGAACGGCCGGTCGCGACATAGATCATTACCAAGAAGAGGCCGAAATACAGCAGGGCAGTACCCATGTCGCGCTGGAAGATCAAGACGAGCATCGACGCCACGAAGACGACGATGATGGGCCCAAGGTCGCGGGCACGCGGGAACGTCATACCCAACACTTTGCGACCGACCATCGAAAGCGAGTCACGAGCCGAGACCAGGTAACCGGCGAAGAAAATCGCCAAAGCAATTTTGGCGAGCTCACCCGGTTGGAACGAGAACGCACCAATCTGAACCCAGAGGCGGGCACCGAAACGAGTGTCGCCAATGACAGGAGCGAGCGGCAAGAGCAGCAGAGCGATACCGCTGAACATGGCAATGTACCGGTAACGCTGCAGCACCCGGTGGTTCTTGATGATGAGCAGAACCGCCATCGCAATGATGATCGCGATGCCCGTCCAGACAATCTGGCGAACGCCGCCGCTGCTCCAGCCCGTGAGCTCATCCGCCAAATCGAGGCGGTAGATCATGGCGATACCGAGCCCATTGAGCACAGTAATGATCGGCAGAATCAGAGGATCGGCATCCCGTGCAGTGACCCGCAAAGTGATGTGCATCGCGAACACCAGCACGCCAAGCAGACCCGAGAGCCCAAGCACGGTGAAACCGAGATGGCCGATTGCCCCCAACTGAACAAGAGCGATCGACCCAAGATTGATTGCCACCGCAATGATTACGAGCAGCAGTTCAAGATTGCGCAGCCGAGCGGGCACCCGCAGCCTGAGGCGGATGTTTTCGGTGATCGCTCGCGGGCCGGCCGATGCCGAGGCGCGAACGTCTTGGCTAGGGGATGCGGGCATCAGACAACAATCTCACTATGCGGCGGGCATCTTCAAGGTCGTGGGCGTTGATTGTGTTTTCAACGCTGGCGCGGCGGTACAGGGGAAGGTCGACCACTCGAATGTCAGTGATTTGGTAGACGTGCGACATCGAAATGGGGCCGATGTCTTGCTGCACGCCCTGATAGATCGCAACCTGGCCATCGTCAGCACCCACGTAAAACTGCAATTGGGTGTACTGGTAACCACCAACGAGCCCACCAGTGATCACCGCAATAGTGATCGTGATGAACGCGATCCAGGAGATACGACGACGGCGAACTCGACGACGATCTTCACGGATGATCGCCTGGTAGTACTCATCAGATTCAGGCTCGAAGTGGCTATCGTCAGGCTGCGTTGCTTTGAGGGGGTGCAGAAGCAAATTGGGGAGGCGAACGGGCTTCTTAGAGCTTGAGGGCTCGAACGACAGCGGAGACGCAGCCGAGCCGACCGTAATCGGTGGGGTGTGGGCAGATGAATTGTCATCACCAATATCGACGAGCACCACGGTCACGTTGTCTGGAGCCCCTTGGTCGAGGCTGGCCTGTACGAGGCGTTCGGTTGCGGCATCCGCATCGGTGACTCGGCGTAGCGTTGCGGCGATCTTGTCTTCTGTGACAAAACTGCTCAGCCCATCGGAGCACAGCAACCACCGGTCGCCAGGCTTCGTCTCAAGAACATCAGTATCAATTTCGGGAGACGCATCAACGTCACCCAATACCCGCATCAACACTGAGCGACGTGGATGCACGGCCGCCTCTTCTTGAGTGATGCGCCCGCTCTCGACCAAACGTTGAACGAAGGTGTGATCGTGCGTGATTTGAGTCATCGTGCCGTCACGCAGCAAGTAAATGCGTGAGTCACCAATGTGGGCCATGGCCATTTTGTTGCCAACGCGAACCATGCCGCTGACGGTGGTGCCCATTCCGGTGAGCTCGTTGTGCTCAATTACGGTCTCAGACAGGATGTTGTTGGCAGCAAGCAGAGTCTCGTGCAGAATTTCTGCTGCTTCTTCTGCGGTCTCGAAAACGCGGTCGGCTTCAACGAGGTGTTTGATGGTGATCGCTGATGCTACATCGCCACCAGCGTGACCGCCCATGCCGTCCGCGACAATAAACAGGTGGCTGCCGGCGTAGGCCGAGTCCTGGTTATTTGCGCGGACCCTACCCACATGGGATGCGGCAGCACTGTTGCCCGAATTGGCCATCCAGTTACCGTCGCAGTTCGAAGCTGGTTGTACCGATCTTGATCGGCGTATTCAACGGGATCGGCGTCGGAACGCTCACGCGCTGGCCGGCCAAGAAGGTGCCGTTTGTGGAATCGAGGTCTTGAACAACCCAGCTGTCAGCCCAGCGCAACAATCGAGCGTGGTGAGTTGACGTGTAATCGTCACGGATGACCAAACCAGATTCGCTCGAACGACCGATCGTGAGCTGTTCATCCGGCAAAGAAATCTCGAGTCCCTCTTTTGAGCCAGACACGATGACGAGTCGTGTGGCATCAAGGGAGTTTCCGGAAGCGGGAGCAGGCGCTACTGGGCGCGTGGGTTGTGCTGCAACGGGCGAAGCGGCGGGAGTGGTTGGTGCTGCGGGTGCGGACGGCGTGGCGGTGTTCTGCACGGGCATCCGTCGGACTTTTTCTCCGAAGAGATCGGAGCGCAGCGCGTAGACGATGGCAAAGATGAAGCCCCACATGATGGCGAGGAAGGCGACGCGCAGCAGCAGGAGGGTGAGTTCACTCATAGGGTGAACCCCCGGTCGTTGCGGCGGTCAGCGGGCTGGTCGACATCTGCGGATTGGGCAAGCACACGGAACACGATACGGGTTCGACCGATATCAATCACGGATTCTGGCGCGAGTGGTGCGCGAGAGACGGGAGATCCGTTCAATTTGGAGCCGTTTGTGGAGTTGAGGTCGTTGACTTCGGCCTTGGAACCGTCCCACAAGATTTCGACATGTTTGCGAGAGATGCCGTTGTCGTCGACGGTGATGTCAGCTTCACTGCCTCGACCAATGATGGTGCGTGAATGAACGAGGGGATGCCGGGTGCCGTTGATTTCGAGCACGGGAGTCCACGCGACGGTGCCTTTGACGCTGACCGAATCGACTTCGATCATTCCTTGGCTGAGGGCCTCGTCGGGAACGAGGGTGATGCCGATTCCGCCAGAGAAGGAGTAGTGCTGGGCTGTGGCGTGGCGTTGCACTAGTTCGGTGAGCTCTGAGATGAGTGTTGACCCGAGCCCGGACATCCGTTGGTAGTCCGTTTGGCTGAGGCGCACCGTGAAGTTGTTGGGCACGAGGATACGGTCGCGCGAGACTACAGCGGCCTGCGTGTCGAGTTCGCGGCGCAGAGCGCTGGTGATTTCGACGGGTTGCAGACCACTTTTGAAGGTCTTAGCGAATGCGCCGTTTACGGCACGCTCGAGACCTCGCTCAAAGTTGTCCAGAAGACCCAAAGCTCTCCTCGTGATAGCTCGTTGTAGTACGTCGATGTTAGCTGTTAAGGGAGGCTAACCCGTTACCGACGCCGAGCAATTAGGGCAGGAGGCCCATCGGATCAACGCGTGTGCCGTTGACGTAGGTCTCAAAGTGGAGGTGGGCGACGGTGACATAACCGGTGCTTCCGCTCAAACCGATGGGGGTTCCTGCGGCAACTGTTTGGCCGGGGGAAACCATCTGTGAGCCCTGAATCATGTGGGAGTAGAGGGTCGAAACCCCGCTGCCGTGATCGATTTTGATGTACTGACCCCAGCCGCCGCCGTAGGTGACCTGAGTGACGACGCCGGGGGATGCAGAAACGATAGTGGCGCCGCTGCCGGTCATGATGTCGATTCCGCCGTGGAATTCTCCGGCGCCGCGGTAGCCGAAGCCGTCATTGACGGGGGCGTTTGCGGGCCAGACGGCGAGGAAGCCGGCGAAAGCGCCACCGTAGGAGCCTGCGAAGGAACCAGAGGGGCCCGAGGGGGTGTAAACGGGAGCGACGGGCTCAACAACGAGCTTCTTTACCTTGATGGCGTCGCGAGTTGCTGGGCTGATCTCGGCATCTGCCGATGAGGCGAACGACTGGCTGGGGATTGAGGTGGTGGCCTCAGCTGATGCGACGGCTGAAGCCTGTTGCAGAACTGCGGATGCCGAAGCTGCGGAAGCAGTGGAAACAATGTCGCGAGAAGACGGCTCCATGTGTGCTGCGGCTGGAACAGTCACGCTCACGACGACAGCCATGATTGCGCTGAGTGTCAGCAATCGTTTCACGCGGTAACCCCCAGGGGTGTGGTCTGTGCACTGCCAATTTCGGCAGTTTTGGATCATGTCTGGTTGAACCCGGCGTTCGGACACACGGGCAGCTATTGACCCTATATGACGAAACTGTGAATCGTTAGTGAATTGGTGTGTTCGTCCGAGTCGTTGAGGGGGCAGGCCCTGTGATAATCTCACTCAGTTGAGTGTTAACTCAATCCACGCGTGAGTGGCGGAATTGGTAGACGCGCACGGTTCAGGTCCGTGTGTTCGAAAGGACGTGGGGGTTCAAGTCCCCCCTCGCGCACAGTGCAATCGCACACAAGAAGTACAAGAAAAGGCCCACCGGTTGGTGGGCCTTTTCTTATTGGCCTTAGTTCGTCAAAATGACACTGACAGTCAACCCGCCAGCTGGTACCGCTGAACTGAGCGATTCAAACGTGGTGACGAGCGAATGCTCTGGACGGCTTGGCCGATATAGTTCACGCGTGACGAAATCTAAGTCGACTGGGACTAAAATCATAGAGTTCTCTGTGGTGCTTACGCTGCTCGGCAGCATAATGGTGCTGCTCCGCCTTGCTGCGGTTTCTCGCGGCGATCTCGATTTGGCTTTCGCGCTCGTTCACGTTTCGAACTTTGGGGAAATCCTTCTCTCGACTGGCCTACTGATGGCCCCGGCGCTGGCGCTCTTTGGGATGCTGGCAGTGGAAGTTCACACGATCAAAGTGATCTCCGCTTCACTGCAAAGTCCCAACCGACGGAATCTGTATCGGGGTCTTCTGTGGTTCGTGGGTTTCAGTTTTGCGTTGTTCATCGCAGCGATATTTCAGTCACCATTCGGGACTGTAGTGCTTCTGATCGCAATGCTGACGGTCGGGCTGTTGTCGTTCGCGGTAATAGGTTTCGGTCCGCGACTATCGGGCTGGGGCCGGAAAGTCTTGAAGGATGCGAGGAACGGACGCTTGAAGACCCTCGGTCTGAGCGGCCTTATCCTCATCGCCGTCGTTGGCGCATCGTGGATTCTCTTAGGAAGTCATTCAATTTTACGGCTACTTATCCCGTCGGACCAGGCTTGGGCACATTCCGAAGTGGTCTCGTTTTCTGACCGCGATCCCTATGTAGCCCGTGTGCTGAGTAGCGATAGTGAGTGGACGTATCTTGTAATCGACGACCCGCGTGCCCTCGAAATCGTCCCGTCCTCCGTAATTACCGCGCGTTCAGTCTGCAGCTTGGATGCCTCGGTCGACGCGATATCAGATCGACTATGGTCCGCGAATAGCTTCGGTAGCGTAGCGCTGAGCGTTTCATTCTGTATTGACGAACTGGAACTCCGAAAGGGTTTGTTCGCCGAAGGCCACGACTAACGAGAGCGTAAAGCGACTCGGCTCGTGTGGATTTCACGGACACTGTGCCCCTATTGCTATTTGGATCCGTAGCTAGCGAACTTGGCGAGTCGAGAACTGCATCTGGGGGTTCGCGTAGAACTCCTGCGACTCGACGAGTTGCAGTTCGCGTTCGCCAGACTCGAGCGTCTTGGTGAGTAGGTCGAAGACGCTGGATGCCGTGCGAGCCAGTGCATCCGCCGCATCGCCGGTGCGCGTGAAGTGCGCGGTGAAGAGGGCGGCGGTCACATCTCCGGAACCGTTGGCCTTCATCGGCAGTCGTGGGGTTTGCACGATCCAGGCTCCGGCATCCGTCACGACCATCATTTCGATAGTGTCGGCTTCAGCGTCGGGCCGCTCCACGCTCGTGACCAAAATCGTGCTCGGGCCTAGGGCGCGGGCGAGATCTGCAGACGCGAGAGTCGACTCGATGGTGTCTGGCTCCGTATTAGTAAGGAAGCCAAGCTCGAATTGATTCGGGGTGATGATGTCGGCCACAGGAACCACGCGCTCGCGCAGCAGGATCGGGATGGCGGGGGCGACGAAGCATCCGGATTTCGCATTGCCCATCACGGGATCGCACGCGTAAATCGCGTTCGGGTTGGCTGCCTTGACTTGCGCAACGGTGTCGATGATGACATCGCCGATGCCCTCACCGCCCTGGTAGCCGGAGAGGATGACGTCGATCTGGGGGAAGACTCCGCGATCTTCGATGCCCGCGATGACCTCAGACACATCGCTCGGGTCGATCATCGGTCCGCGCCACGCGCCGTAGCCGGTGTGGTTAGAGAAGTTGACCGTATAAACCGGCAACACCTCGACGCCGATGCGCTGCAGCGGGAACACCGCGGCAGAGTTGCCGACATGGCCGAACGCGACTGCGGACTGAATCGAGAGGATCTTCATCCCTCGATTCTTCCACCTTCTTGTAGGTCGCTTGGGCAAGTGTGCTGCCGCTTAGGTCGTCAGCGGCGCCCGAGCTCCACTAGCTTGCGCTCGCGCATTGCGAGGAACAGGGGGAAGGTGAACGCGAAGGCCGTGATGCCTGAGAGCACGATGTAGAGCCAGGCCCGCTTCATCCCGAGCCTGCGGGCTTCGATGATGATGAGGATGCTGCCCGCGACGGCAACAACAAGAAGGTCGACGCCGAGCGAGTTCACGGCGGGGCCGCTACCGAACCAATCGCCGAGGTAATCGCGCATTTGCACGATCGCTAAGGCGTTGAAGATCCAGGTGCCGATCAAGCCGACGATGGAGAGCACTGCGAAGGTGATCGCCGTAGCGTTCCAGTGGCGGAGAAGTGTCGGGCGCTCGCGGGCTGTTGACGGCGACGTCACGCCAAGATCAGGCGAAGGCGCGGCATGTGCGGAGGCGGAGGATGACGCAGAGTCTTCAGTCATGCGACCAGTGTGGCCCCGAGCATCCGCGCTGCACTCGCGGCGTGCCGATCAGGCCGCACTCGGCAGATGCGCAGCACACACCACCAGAATGAGGAGATGGAGCAGACACCAGAGCGCACTGACCCCGCGACATCCACGAATGCGATTGAAGAGCCATCCCGCGCGAGCCGCATCGGCCGCAGGGTCGGCCGCATCGCGCTCGGTGCATCTCTCGTCTTCGCCGGCATCAGTCACCTCACTTTTGCGCGCCAAGACTTTCAGGCGCAAGTGCCGGACTGGCAGCCGTTCGACCAAGACTTCGTGGTCGTCGCCTCCGGCGTCGTCGAGATCGCCCTCGGTAGCGCGCTCATCTTCGCCAAGAAGTACCGGCCGCACGTGGGCTGGGTTGCGGCTGCATTCTTCATCGCGATTTATCCCGGCAACATCTCCCAGCTGGTGAACCAGGTCGACTCGCTCGGCCTTGACACTGATCTCAAACGGTGGATCCGGATGCCGTTCCAGCCCGTGCTTGTTCTCTGGGCCCTCTGGTCGACAGGAGCGTGGCGTGCCTGGCGTGCCCACCGCCGCACCGGGGATGCGTTCGGGCGCCCGTAAATAAAACCATAGTGCCGGAAAATATAGTCACAAAATGATATAGTGACTGAATATTACGGCACTAATTGGGAGATGATATGGCGTCACAGAGCGCGACTCTTGTGAGGGAGATGGAACGTCTCGGCCGCAATATTAGGTCGTGGCGCAAAATTTCGGGTCTCACGGCGCACATCACGGCGGAACGTGCTGGTGTATCCCGCGACACGCTCCGCGCGATCGAAACGGGCCGCTCTACATCATCCGAGAATTTGCTCGCAGTCATGCGGGCTGTCGGTATCCTTGCTGCAGTTGTTGATGCCTCTGACCCGATTGCCAGCGACTTCGGTTCCCGCAACCTTGCGCGCGCAAGCGTAGAACGCGTGCGGATTCCCCGCTCATCCAAGCGAACCGAGGAGGAGTAATGACTGACCAGCTCACCGCAGCTGAGGTTCACGTTGTTCTCCCCGACGGCGACGAAGTTCTCGCGGGCACTGTCGCCAGCGAATCAGCAATGGGCTCTGCTGCTACCTCGCTCGTTTTTCGGTACGCCGACGGCTACCTTACCGATCCGCGTGGGTACGAGCTCTCCCCAGACATGCCGCGCACGGGGGGACCTATTCGAACGTGGTCTGGCCGTGAAACTCTCGGTGCACTTGGTGACTCCATGCCAGACGATTGGGGCAAACGAATCATCCGTGCGGGAACGTCGGCCCGCACGACCTTCGACTTTCTCACGCACGTTAACGACGCTACCCGGCAGGGGGCACTCCGATTGCGGGATGCGCGCGGTGCGTACCTGGGAGCTCGCAATCATCCTGTTGCCGAAGTGCACGACCTAGAAAGGATTGTTGCTGCCGCCCGTGCCTTTGAAGAAGGCGAAGAAACGGATGCCGAACTTCAGATCCTTGTCGAAGCCGGCACCAGCGCCGGAGGCGCGCGCCCCAAAGCAACTGTCAGGAATGGCGGCGAATTGTGGATGGCGAAGTTCGCTCGCGAAACCGAGTTTTACGATCCGATGGCGTGGGAAGCTACGGCACTCGCTCTTGCCAAAGCTGCCGGTATCGACACCCCAGAGTTCGATCTTGTGCGGCTCTCGGAGTCGCAGTCGATACTGCTCAGTCGCCGGTTTGATCGCGACAACGGTCAACGAATTGGCTACATCAGTGCACATTCGTTGACAACTAAAGGTGACAATCAGACGCTGTCCTACAGTGACATTTCTGACACGCTTGCTCAATACAGTCCCGCGCCACGGGACGACCAAGCGGAGCTATTCCGTCGGATTGCGCTCAGTCTGCTCATCGGCAACGTGGACGATCATTTTCGCAATCACGGGTTTCTCCGCGACTACGCGGGCTGGAAGTTGTCGCCAGTATTCGACCTCGAACCGAACCGCCGCCCCGAGCAGGTCGAAGCAACGCCCATCGTTGAGGGCGGCGAACGGTATGGCCGAGATATCCGCGAATTGCGTGACGCCCACGATGCATTTCGGCTCAGTCGCGACGAGGCATCAGCGATTGTGCGGGACGTTGCGGAGCGCACTAGCGACTGGATACAGATAGCCCTGGGCTACGGAATCTCACTCGACGCTGCAGAGGCCTCGCGACGTGCGATAGACGGGCCCAACCGTGACCGGGCTTTAGAAATGACCGCGAACCCGCCTGCCCCAACAAAGTCTTCGAAAGCTAAGGTTTCTGCACAAAAGCGGCGGGGAGAGCTTGGCATCCCCGGCAATTCAGGGCAGTGGACTCGAACGAAAAGTGACACCGACGCCAATGATCTCGACGCGTGATAGCTTCACTTCATGAGCGGAGTCGCAGCATGAGCAGAGTTGCGGCGGTCGCCCCGGTCGTGCCCGAATACAGTTACACGCAGGCCGAAATCACTGCCGAGCTTGGGCCGCTCCTGTCGGCTACTCCCTCGCATCAGTCCGTCATTGAGCGGATGCACGGGGCCAGCGGAATCCAGCGTCGGCACACAGCACTCCCGCTCGAGCGCTACCGCGACCTCGGAAGCTTTCGTGAAAGCAACAACGAGTTCATTCGCGTCGCCACCGACCTTCTTGACCGAGCACTCACGACAGCGCTCGCGGATGCCGGGCTCACCCCGCGCGATGTGGACTTCGTTTTCTTCACCTCCGTCACGGGAGTTTCGGCACCCTCGGTCGACGCGCTGCTGGTTCCACGCCTGGGGCTACGGCCCGACGTGAAACGGGTTCCCTCGTTTGGGTTGGGCTGTGTGGCGGGAGCCGCGGGCTTGGCCCGCGTGCATGACTATTTGGTCGGGCATCCGGATGAGGTCGGCGTTTTGTTGAGCGTCGAACTGTGCTCGCTCACCCTGCAGCGCGACGACCAAACCATGGGCAACTTTGTGGCCACCGGACTCTTCGGCGATGGAGCAGCAGCCGTCGTCATGGTGGGGGAGAACCGCAGCGAGCCCGGCCCGCGCATCGTCGATACTCGCAGCACGTTCATCGCTGACAGCCACGACGTGATCGGGTGGAATGTTGGCGGAACCGGCTTCGAGATCGTGCTCACCGCCGGAGTCGCCGACGTCATTCAGAACAGCTTCCCCGCCGAGGTCAGCGATTTTCTAGGCCGCAACGGTCTGACGATTGCAGATATCGATACCTGGCTTGCGCATCCGGGCGGCCCTCGCGTTCTTGAAGCGTTCGAGAGTTCGCTCGGGCTTAAGCGCAGCGACCTGCAAAGCAGTTGGGATTGTCTTTCACGCGTCGGCAACCTGTCATCGGCTGCCGTGCTGCATGTGCTGGCGGATGCTCTGCACGCCGACCCAGCGCCAGCCCCCGGTAGTCACGCTCTCGCTTTCGCTCTCGGCCCAGGCGTGAGCGCCGAATTCGTTCTCCTGGAGTGGTCGTGATGCGCGCCGCCGCCGCACACCGGGGTTGGCGCAACGGGGGAGCGGTCGATATGAAGGAGCCGCGCGCATGACCGTCCTCGCCTACATCGCCCTAGTTATCGGCACGGGCATGGAACGCCTCTATGAGCTGCGCATCTCGAAGCGCAATGCCGCCGCGGCATTCGAGCGTGGTGGTCGCGAGTACGGCCAGAAGCATTTTCCGTGGATGGTCGCCCTGCACACCGGGCTACTGATTGCGTGCGTCGTCGAAGTGATCGTGGCCGATCGCCCGTTCCTGTTGTGGCTCGGAATCCCGATGCTCGTCATCACGCTCCTAAGCCAGGCCGCGCGCTACTGGATCATCAGCTCGCTCGGCGCTCAGTGGAACACCCGCGTGATCGTTGTTCCCGGAGCTGGCCGGGTGCAGAACCGTGGCCCTTACCGCCTGACGTGGCTGCCGCATCCGAACTACCTCGTCGTGGCGATCGAGGGCATCGCGTTGCCGCTCGTGCACACCGCCTGGGTCACCGCGATTGTCTTCACCGTGCTGAATGCGGTGCTGCTGCTGGCGTTCCGCATCCCGACCGAAAATCGGGCGCTGCGCGAACTGACGCCATGACCGGGCTCAGCAAGAGTGGCATCGTTGACGTGATCGTCGTTGGTGGCGGGCCTGTTGGTCTTGCCGCTGCCATCAACGCGCGGATGCACGGCCTCACCGCCCTCGTCATCGAACCCCGCACCGGAACCATCGACAAAGCGTGCGGCGAAGGAGTCATGCCCGGTGCGGTCATCGAACTCGACGCCCTCGGGGTGCACCCGCACGGGCGCAGAATCGCGGGCATCAGTTACCACGACGGCACCCACACCGCCGAACACCGCTTCACCTCAGATGCTGCGCTCGGCGTTCGGCGCACCGAACTGCACCGGGCACTCGTCGAACGCGCAGTCGAGCTCGGTGTGGAGTTTGTGCACGGCAAGGTTGAGGCTATCGAGCAGTCTGGCGACGGTCAGCAGGCTGGTGCCAAAGTGAACGCGGTATCCGCGTACCTCGCTGACGGCCGCACCATCGAGGGGCGGTGGATGCTCGGCTGTGATGGCCTGCACTCCACGGTGCGCGAGCTGGTTGGCCTGGCCGCGCGCCATCGCCGCGTGAGGCGACGTGATTCTCGGCGGTTCGGCATCCGGCAGCACTTTGAGGTTGCTCCGTGGACTGATCTCGTTGAGGTTCACTGGGCGCCGAAGGCCGAGGTTTATGTCACGCCGGTTGGTGACAACGAGGTGGGTGTTGCGGTGCTGGGCGCGCGCGGAACGTCATTCGAGGACGCGTTGGCGAGTGTGCCGGCGCTCGCCGAACGACTGCGCGGGGCGCCCCCCGCATCGTCAGTGCGGGGTGCTGGCCCGCTCTTGCAAAACACCACCGGGCAGCGTGCGGGCCGAGTGTTGCTCGTTGGCGACGCCGCTGGCTATGTCGATGCGATCACGGGGGAGGGCATCCGGTTGGGCTTGGCCGAGGCACGCGCAGCTATTGAGTGCATCGTTGCCGGTGAACCCGAACGGTACGAACTCGAGTGGCGCCGAGTGACCCGCGACTTCCGGATGCTCACGACCGGGCTTGTTGCCGCAGCCAAGTCACCATTGCGCCGAGCCATCGTGCCGCTCGCCGCGCGATTGCCGCGGCTTTACGGTCGTGTTGTGGAGCGCCTCGCTCGCTAGCTAGGCAGCAACAGCGGAAGCAGCTCTTCTGCCTTCGAGACGACAGCGAGCGACCCTTCGGATTCGCCGGCGTTGCCGTAACCCCACTCGACATAGATGGTGGGGATGCCATGCTCGTGGGCACCCTCGATGTCGTAGTCGCGATCACCGATCATGACCGGGTTGCTTACATCAGCGCCGATCATCTTTAGACGGGTGAGGGCTTCGGCGATGACATCCTTCTTCGCGCTTCGAATCTCATCGATCGATGCGCCCGACATCACCCGGAAGTACTGCGTGAGGTTTGCGTGGTCCAAAATGACGGATGCGGGAAACTCGGGCTTCGAGGTGGCCAGGGACAGCGGGATCCCGCTCTTGTGCAGCTTCTTCAGAACCTTGGCCATGCCGGGAAAGATGTCACTGCCGTGGGCGTTGTTGCCCTCCATGTAATGGCGGCGGTACACGGCCAGCGCCTGAGCCGATTCGGTGGGGGTGAAGTCGGCGCGGTCGCGGAACGAATCGAGAATCGGCGGGCCAACATACGCCCGAAGCTCTTCTTGCGAAGGAACGGGGTAGCCCATCTCCTCAAACATGAATGCGAGGGAGGTCGTGATTCCGGGCGCCGAGTCGGCGATCGTGCCATCGAGGTCGACGAGGATGCAGGTCCAGTTATTAGCCATTTGTATCAAGCCTAAGCGGCAAGCCTGAATACTAGAACAATCGCATGTTGGGGTCGTCGAGTCCGCGCATCTCGTCATAGTCCAACAGCACACAGCGGATGCCGCGATCTTTAGCCAGAGTGCGCGCCTGTGGTTTGATTTCCTGGGCCGCAAACACGCCAGCAACCGGAGCCAGTAGCGGGTCGCGGTTCATCAGCTCGAGGTAGCGCGTCAACTGCTCGACGCCATCAATGTCGCCGCGGCGCTTAAGCTCCACGGCAACGCTCGCGCCGTTCTCATCGGTCGCGAGAATGTCGACCGGCCCAATGGCGGTCATGTATTCGCGGCGCACAAGACGGTAGCCGTCACCCAAAATGTCGATGTGCTCAGCCAACAGCTTCTGCAGGTGAGCCTCGACACCATCCTTTTGCAGTCCGGGGTCGACGCCCAGTTCGTGGCTGGAGTCGTGCAGGATTTCGTGAATCGAAACGATGAGCATGTCGGCCGACTTGGTGTGGGCGACTTTCCAGATTTCGGTGACTCCGGCATCCGACTGCTCAGTTTCGGGCTCGATTGTGGAGAGCACGCAGGGTGGGCTCATCCAGTTGAGAGGCTTGTAGGAGAGCGCATCGGAGTGCACGAGCACTGAGCCATCCGACTTCAACAACAACAGCCGGGTGGCGAGGGGAAGGTGGGCACTGAGACGTCCCGCGTAATCAACGGAGCATTTGGCTATGACAAGTCGCACCTGTCGAGCCTAACGGTGTGCGGCAGGCGGCGGTGCGTCGTTATCGCGGTCGCCACGGCGTTCATCGCTTTGTGCTTCAGCGATGTCAGTGGCCGAAACGATCTGCAACTCTGTCGTGGCAAGACTGACTGCTGCGGATGTCGTACCCGGCGACGCAAAGTCGATGACAGAACGAGCGTGGCGGCCTGCTAATTCGCGGGCGGCGGGGGAGAGGATGCCCGAAAGTGCGCTGAGTACGACAATCACGAGCAGGGCATTGAGGATGCCGACCTGGTCGCTGATGAAGCCGATCATTGGTGGCCCTACGAGCGCGGCCGAATAGGCGATCGTGGCAACGGCGGTGACGCGGGCGGTTGCGCGTTTGGGATCGTCGGCGGCGGCGGAAATTCCGACGGGGAAGCCGAGGGCCGCGCCAGCACCCCAGAACACGGTTCCGATGACGGCCAGCCAGACTACGGGCGAGAAAATGACGAGCAACAGGCCGAAAGCAGCGAACCCGGCGGATGCTCGCAGCACCGGCACGCGCCCGAAGCGGTCGAGGGCACGAACCCCCAAGAAGCGCGTTGCTGTCATTGCGGTCACAAAGACACCGAAGATGAGGGTGCCAAACGCATTGTCGAGTTCGTAGCCGTCGACCATGGCGAGGGCGAGCCAGTCGATTGCTGTTCCCTCCGCAAAGGCCATTCCCAAGACGATGATGCCGATGATGACGGTGCGGGGTTCGAGCCACACACTGCGCAATTTGGGGGCGGCCAGCTCTCCTGACGCGATCTTGATCTCTTGAGTATTGGGTGGGGCATCCGCCAACGATTCGGGCAGGATGAAGCGCAGGGCGGTGAGCGCGGCAGTGATAGCAATTATGGCGACAACAGAGAGGTGCAGCGCGAGCGGGATATGGAGCGCTTCGGCCCCTGCCCCGATTCCGGCGCCTGCCATCGTGCCCAGACTGTAGAAGCCGTGAAGGGTCGGCATGGTTGAGCGGCCAAGCAGTCGTTCGTTTGCGGCACCCGAGAGGTTGATGGCGACGTCGTAGGCGCTGAAGGAGGTGCCCATGATGGCGAGAGTGATTACTGCACCCAAGAAGCTTCCGAGAACGCCGATCATTATGGCGGTGGCCGCGAGGGCAGTGACGAAGACGAGTATGCACACCCGCACAACGGCGACAGCCCCAAAGCGTTCGACAAGTCGCCCGGCAACCAGCAACCCCACAATGGATCCGATGGCGAGCCCGAAAAGCAGAACACCAATCTCCGAATGGCTGGCATCGAAAAGGTCGCGAACGGTGGGAATGCGCCCCACCCAGCTAGCAAACGAGAACCCGGCAAGCGTGAACAGAGTCGCGATCGCGTTGCGCCACGAGAGCACTTGACGGTGCGTCAGGCCGTGGGGGTGCTGGGGTGTTGCCGCGGCTGCGTCAGGGGCGGTCATCACTTAATAGTAGGGCTCTCCACTGGTCTCAGATTCGCAGCGAATCCATGAGAAGAAAGCCTTAGGCTGGGGTGCATGAGTGCCGAATCGTCGTTACCTTCCGGAATTGCCGTCAACGATCTCGATGACAAGGTGCGTCCTCAAGACGACCTCTATCGGCACGTGAACGGTGCGTGGATTGACCGCACCGAAATTCCCTCAGACAAGGCGCGCTATGGCTCCTTTATGGTGCTTGCTGAAGAAGCAGAAGAGGCCGTTCGCGACATCATTATCGAGTCGCAGTCGGCTGAACCCGGCACTGAAGCGCGCAAGGTTGGCGACCTCTACGCGAGTTTTCTTGATGAGGCCCGCGCCGACGAATTGGGAGCAACCCCCATTGCCCCGCAGCTTGCTGAAGCGGCAGCCGTTGACTCCATCCCCACTCTCCTCAGCACGCTAGGTCGCCTAGAACGTGGCGGCACGAGCGGATTCTTCCAGCTCTTCGTCGACAACGATCCTGGCAACCCCGAGCGTTACCTCGTCTTCATCGAACAGGGCGGTCTTGGCCTGCCAGACGAGTCGTACTATCGCGAAGAGAAGTTTGCCGAAATTCTCACCAAGTACGAGACCTTCATTGAGCGGATGCTCACGCTCGCCGGCCTCGACGCGCCTGCCGAGCGTGCCGCCCGTATCGTCGCCCTCGAAACCGAGATCGCGTCGAAGCACTGGGATAACGTCGCCAACCGCGACAGCGAGAAAACCTACAACCCGATGACGTGGCAGGCAGCCAACGACCTCACCGGCGCCGTTGACCTCAACGTCTGGCTCGACGCCATCGATGTTCCCGAACACGCCCTCGATGAGGTTGTTGTGCGCCAGCCGAGCTTCGTCGAAGGACTCGATTCGGTACTGAACGACGACCACCTGCAGGCCTGGCGTGACTGGTTGGCTTGGCAAGTCATCCGCACCAATTCCGCTTACCTTTCTGGCGACTTTGTGGAAGCGAACTTCGACTTCTATGGCCGCACCCTTTCGGGTACGCCCCAGCTTCGTGCGCGCTGGAAGCGGGGTGTTTCCCTCGTAGAGGGCGTGCTCGGCGAGGCTGTCGGCAAGATTTATGTTGAGCGTCACTTTCCTCCCACCGCAAAGTCGGCAATGGATGTGCTCGTAGCCAACCTCGTTGAGGCCTACCGTCAGTCGATCACCGAACTTGAATGGATGAGCGTCGCCACCCGTGAGCGTGCCCTCAACAAGCTCGACAAGTTCACCCCCAAGATCGGTTTCCCCGAGAAGTGGCGCGACTACTCGACTCTCGAAATCAGTGTCGACGACCTTGCGGGAAACATGCGTGCAGCTAATGAGTTCGAGTTCCAGCGTGAACTCGGCAAGATCGGTAAGCCGCTCGACCGCGACGAATGGTTCATGACGCCGCAAACCATCAACGCCTATTACAACCCCGGCTTCAACGAGATCGTGTTCCCCGCCGCCATCCTGCAGTACCCCTTCTTTGACGAGGGCCGGGATGACGCCGCTAACTATGCCGCGATCGGTGCCGTCATCGGGCACGAAATTGGTCACGGCTTCGACGACCAGGGTGCGAAGTACGACGGCGACGGTCGCCTCATCGACTGGTGGACCCCAGAAGATAAGGCCGCCTTCGAAGAGCGCACCAAGTCGCTCATTGACCAGTACAACGCGCTTGCCCCCGCGCAAGTTCCCGAACATCACGTCAACGGTTCGCTCACTATCGGCGAAAACATTGGTGACCTTGGAGGGCTCGCGATTGCGTGGAAGGCCTACCAGATCTCTCTCGACGGAGCCGAAGCTCCCGTCATTGACGGCCTCACTGGTGCGCAACGGTTCTTCATGTCGTGGGCGCAAGCGTGGCAGCAAAAGGGCCGCGATGAGGAAGTGATTCGCCTGCTCGCGATTGATCCCCACTCGCCCAACGAATTCCGCTGCAATCAAATTGTTCGCAACATCGATGCGTTCTATGAGACATTTGGTGTTACTGAATCCGATTCGCTGTGGCTATCCCCGAAAGATCGCGTCACTATTTGGTAGAGATTGAGCAAACCCGAGAACGCCGTCAACGCATTCGCGCACCCCGCGTGCCGAAGCATGCCGGAACTCGTGAAGAACCCAACTTCACGAGTACCTTTGCCGCGCTCGGAAAACTCAAGCTCGGAGACTCCGGAGTGCGAGTGTCGGCCAGCGCCGTCGACATTAACACCGGCAAGACCGTGCTCAGCATTGACGACAGAGTTGAACTGCCCACCGCGAGTATCGGCAAAATCCTGCTGCTTATCGAAGTCTCGGCACGATTCGACCAGCGTGAATTCGCGCCATACGGCATCCTCGACAAAGTTCCCGGATCGTCGGTAGGAGCCGCCGGCCTCTGGCAACACCTCCAAGCACCCTCGCTTCCCGTCGCTGACCTTGCCGCTCTTGTTGGCGCAACCAGCGACAACCTCGCCACCAACATCCTGTTGCGCCTCATTGGCCTGGATGCCGTGCGTGCGCGCACAGAATCCCTCGGCCTCACTAAAACGGCCCTCCTCGACCTCGTACGTGACAATCGCGGACCCGACGATGCACCCCAAGTTTCCGTCGGCTCCACCCTCGAACTCAGCTGGCTCTTTGGCGCACTCGCCCGCGGCGAAATCATCAACTCCATTGCCAGCCAACGTGTGCTTGGGTGGCTCTCGCTCAACACCGACCTATCACTCGTCGCCAGCGCCTTCGGGCTCGACCCCCTCGCTCACCGGGGAGCCGATCACAGCACCCTGCTGGTCAACAAAACCGGCATCGATCGTGGAGTGCGAGCGGAAGCCGGCGCCCTCAGAGGCAACAAGCGTGCCGTCGCCTATGCGGCATCCATCCAATTCAACGACAGCAGCCTGCAAGCCCGCCTGCGTGCAATTGAAGCCATGCGCATCTTTGGTTACGACCTGCTGGAGTACGTGCACTAACGCTGGCGGCCAGCCCACTCGCGATCGAGAATTGCGTAGATTCCGGTATCGGCCCACGCTCCCTTGAACCACATGTCCTCAACATGATGAGCTTCGTGCCGCATCCCGAGCGTGAGGCACAACCGTACTGAGTCATCATTGCGGGGATCGAGGTTGGCAAACACCCGATGAAGCTTGAGTTCATCGAACGCGAGATCAAGCAGAACGAATGCCGCTTCACGGGCATAACCCTTCCCCTGAAAGTTGGGGTGCAGCGCCCACCCAATCTCAGCATTCGAATCCTCAGCGCTCTCGATCTTGAAATAGAGGGTGCCGATGATGACCGACCGCCGAGTATCGGACGCGCTCTCAGAAGAGCGAGTACCGGACGCGCTCGCAGCGGCGCCAGGCTCGGAAGTTGTCGCAGTCGCAGTAGGAGGTACGGCATCCGCCAGCTCGATCGCTAACTGCAGGTAGTCGCCGCTCTCGGCAAGATTCTCACTCGCGGTCCACTCGGTGATCTTCTCGATGACGGCCGCACGGTCGCGAGGCTCGTAAAGCATGTATGTCGTCAGCTCGGCGTTCGATTGCTGGGCGTGGATGTCATCCACATCGTTATCGCTGAGCGTGAGCGAGCGAAGGACGAGTCGCTCAGTGCGAATCGGGGTGCTGAACTCAAACGGTTTCATTGGCGACCCTCTGCTTGTGTGGGAGGAGCTAGCTGCTTAGGCGGTATTCGGTCGGGCGATGTCAGCCGCACTAGGAGAGCGCTCGACTGGCACGTTGTAGAGAGCAGTGAGCGCCGCGTCGAATTCGGCGATGCGTCCGTCGGCCGCAAACTCACGGGCGCGAACGGAAGGGCCATGCAGCAGCACGCCACCGAGGTGACGCAGTGCCGAAATGGTCTCTTCGCCGGCGCCACGCGCTTTAGCGCGAGCAATTTCGGCCTCAAGGAGAGCGAAGTGATGCTTACGGAGAGCAACGATCGCTGGCTCCGCCTGGCTTTCGGCAGCGAATTCGTGGGCGGCCGTGCGAACCAGATCACGGGCATCCGCGTGAGCATTAAGTTCTTCGAGCGGTGCATGGAGGCTAATGGTTTCGAGATCGAGCAGATCAACACCGTCGAGCTGGCCAACGGCGGGGTCAACGTTGCGGGGGAGCCCGAGGTCAAGCACGAGACACTTGCTGGCCGCCGAGAACCGATTGGTGCCGAGCACAGCGCTCACGGTGCACGTGACAATGACATCAACGTCGAAGTCTTCGCTCTGAGTGAGACCGTGCTTGAGGGCGAAAGCGGCATCGCGGCCAGACGGCGAGAAAACGCGGAGGTCGAGGGCACCCTTGTCTCGCAGAGCATTCACGGTCGTGACGGCGTAACGGCCAGTGCCAACCACGAGCACCCGCGTAGTCGACCAGTCGGCCACGCGGCTCGAGGCCAACTCAAGGGCGAGACGCACGAGAGACTTCCCCGAACCACCAATGGCAGTGTTGTTCTTAATGCCGCGGCTCGTGTGGGTGGCGCGCTGAAAGAGGCGCTCGAGGTCGCGAGTTGTTGTGCCGTCCGCTCGAGCCTGATCGAGAGCGCGGCTAACCTGCCCCGAAATCTCGGCTTCACCGATCACGACAGACTCAAGACCTGAGGTCACAGCAAAGAGGTGAGCTGCGGCATCCGCACCCTCATGAACGGCGATGGATGCTCGCAAGGTATCGACGCTCAGGCCGGTGCGTTCGCTCAGCGAGTCGAGCAGGGAGCAGACCGTGATTGCCGAACCAGCGGTGAGAGGTTCTTCGACATCGAGGTACGCCTCGAAGCGGTTGCAGGTGGCAACGACGACGGCTCCGGCAACGAAATCGTTGTGCGAAACGAGGTCGGTGGTGGCCGCCGGGGCAACCTCAGACAGACTTTCGAGTACGTCTAAGCTCGCGTTGCGATGATTCGAGCTAAGACACAGGAGCACAACCTAATGTTAACCCTGTGACCATGAATTCTGACCACCCACTTCTCGACGGCCGTACAGCTAACTCGCCTATCATCCGGGCCTATCGGGGTGATCGCCCCGAAACGACCCCCGTGTGGTTTATGCGCCAGGCCGGTCGTTCACTGCCGGAGTACCGCAAACTGCGCGAAGGCAATGAAATGCTCGAGGCGTGCCTGACACCTGATCTCGCCAGCGAGATCACCATGCAGCCGGTGCGTCGCCACAATGTCGACGCCGCCATTTTCTTCAGCGACATTGTTATCCCGGCCAAGCTTGCCGGTGTTGAGGTCGAGATCGTTCCCGGCCGTGGCCCCGTTTTCGCTAACCCGATTCGCACGGCGGCGGATGTCGCCAAGCTGAACCCCATCGACCCGGCAGCGTTTGCGCCGATCCGCGAAGCTGTCGCACAAACCGTTGCCCAGCTGGGAAACACTCCGCTCATTGGTTTCGCTGGAGCACCATTCACTCTCGCCTCGTACATGGTTGAGGGTGGCCCGAGCAAAGACCAGCAGCGTGCCCGCACTCTCATGTATTCCGACCCGCAAACGTGGGCAAATCTGCTCAACTGGTGTGCGGATGTCGCTGGCGAGTTCTTGATCGCCCAGGTTGAAGCCGGGGCATCTGCCGTTCAGCTCTTCGACTCCTGGGTTGGTTCGCTCTCAGAGCAGCAGTATGTGCGCCGGGTCGCTCCCCACTCCAAGCGTGTTTTCTCGCACTTGCGCGGCTACGAGGTTCCCAAGGTTCACTTCGGTGTCGGCAGCGGCGAAGTGCTGCAGGCCATGCACGGCATTGGTGCCGACGTCATGGGTGTCGACTGGCGCATCCCACTCGACGAGGCTGATCGTCGCCTCGGTGGTGGCGTTCCTCTTCAGGGCAACATCGACCCAGCACTGCTCGGTGCACCATGGCATGTGCTCGAAGCGCACGTGCGCGACGTCATGAACCGTGGCCGCGTTGCTCCAGCCCACGTCGTGAACCTCGGCCACGGCGTCGGCCCCGACACCGACCCGGATGTGCTCACCAGAATTGTGGAGCTCGTTCACCAGGAAGGCTAGTGCCGTGAGCACGACAGAATTTACCGTCGTCGGCGGCGGCATCGCTGGGCTTGTCACGGCGCGACGGCTCGCGATGGCTGGCCGAACCGTGCGCCTCATTGAGGCAAGCGATCATCTGGGCGGCACCGTGGCATCCCACCGCGTTGGTGGCATCAACCTGGATGCTGGCGCCGAGAGCTTCGCGACCCGCGGCAACACTGTTGCCGATCTCGCCCGCGAACTCGGGCTCGGCGACGAGATAGTTTCACCCAGCGACGAGGGCGCGTGGCTGCAGCCGGTGGCTGGCAACGCCCTGCCATTGCCGAGCACAGGCATCTTGGGAATCCCGGCGACTCCGCTCGACGCACAAACCATTGCTGTGCTCGGGCTCGGTGGCGCGCTGCGAGCTCAACTTGATTCGCTGATTCCGTGGTTTGGCAAACGCACAGCCATATCTCTTGGGGCGCTTGTGCGTCGCCGTATGGGCAACGCCGTCGTCGAAAAACTGGTCGCCCCCGTCGTGCACGGTGTCTACTCTCTACACCCCGACGACCTTCCGCTCGAGCGAGTTGCAACCCTCAAGGAACGCCTCGCCCTGCACGGTTCGCTCGCGGCAGCGGTGCGTTCGATGCGTGACGCAATGCCAGCCGGAACAGCGGTTCAGGGCATCCGTGGTGGCATCAATCGTCTCGTCACCGAACTTGCCGCCGACCTCACCACCTATGGCGTGATCGTCGAGTTCGAGCGTCGGATCGAGAATATTGATGAACTCGCCGGCCTCGATGGCATCGTCATTGTTGCTGCTCCGGGCATCCTCGCTCCCGTTCGTGGTCGCACCGTGACTCTCGCCACTCTCGTGCTCGACGCGCCAGAGTTGGATGCCGAACCGCGAGGCTCTGGAGTGCTCGTCGCCCCCGGCTGCACCAGCGTTTCGGCCCGCGCCCTCACGCACTCAACCTCAAAGTGGGAGTGGCTGAAGGAATACGCCGAGGCTCGTCACATTGTGCGGCTTTCGTACAACGAGGAACCAAACGATCTGGCCGAAACTGCGCGCCGGGATGCCGAAGTTCTTCTGGGCGTCTCGTTGCCGCCAGAGTCGGTACTTGATTTCGCTCGCCAACAGTGGATTCGGCCGACCGCGCTCGCGGCAGCTGAGCGAACGGATGGCGTGGTCGTCGTCGGCGAGACCGTCGGCGGAACCGGGTTGGCTGGCATTGTGTCGCACGCCAACGCCACGGTTGACCGACTACTGGCCGCGGATGCGGATGCCGCGATTGACGATGCAACCGAAGAGATAAGCTAGTTAGGTTCGCCTAATACACAGGTATTTTCCCAGTTTGCCCAGAAGGCACGGGAGAGAATGGAAGACATGACTGACGTCGACAATGCCACCGAAGTTTTGGGCTACACCCTGTGGGCGGTGTTCCGTCGCGACCCACACCGTGCTGCTCCTACCGGGGGCCTTGCTGCTGCCGTTGCCGCTGTTGAAGCGCGCGGTGTCACCGTTCGCGGTTTCTATGATGTGTCTGGCATGCGGGCTGACGCCGACATCATGATTTGGCTGCACGGTAACAACCCGGAGAACATTCAGTGGGCTCTGCGTGAGTTGCGCCGCAGCGAGCAGCTCTCGACCCTGCTTCCCACGTGGAACGCGATGGGCGTGCACCGCGACGCTGAGTTCTCGAAGAGTCACATGCCGGCATTTATGCGGGGCAAGGAGCCAGAGGCGTGGCTCACCGTGTACCCGTTCGTGCGCAGTTACGAGTGGTACCTGTTGCCCGAAGCCGAACGCAGCAAGATGTTGCGCGACCACGGCATCAAGGGTTCCGAGATGCCTCAGGTTCTCGCCAACACCGTCGCGAGCTTTGCACTCGGCGACTACGAGTGGATGCTCGCGCTCGAAGCTCCAGAACTCGTTGACTTGGTCGACCTCATGCGTCACTTGCGTCAAACGGATGCCCGCATGCACGTGCGTGAAGAGGTGCCGTTCTACACGGGCCGCCGCATCGCGCTTGAGCAAATTGCGGAGGTGTTGGCATGACCCGCATCCTTGCTGCAACGGATGCCGCAGCATCCGGCCCTGAACACGTCGAAGAAGCGGTTGCCTACGACGCTATTCTCCTCGCGAGCTTTGGCGGGCCTGAGGGTCAAGACGATGTCATCCCGTTCCTGCGGAATGTGACGCGCGGACGAGGTATTCCCGAGGAACGGCTCGAAGAGGTTGCTCACCACTACCGCGCGTTTGGCGGAGTGAGCCCTATCAACGACCAGAACCGTGAGCTGAAGGCGGCCCTTGAGGCTGAGCTCGCTCGCCGCGGAATTGACCTGCCGGTGCTGTGGGGAAACCGCAACTGGAATCCCTATCTCAGTGATGCCCTCACTGAAGCCAATGAGCGCGGGTATAAGAAGCTCATCGCCGTCGGCACGAGCGCCTACAGCTCGTATTCGAGCTGCCGTCAGTACCGCGAAGACTACGCAATCGCCCTCGAACAGACCGGCCTGCTCGGCACGATCCAAATTGACAAGGTTCGCCAGTTCTTCGACCACCCCGGCTTTGTGCAGCCATTCATTGATGGTGTTCGTGATGGTCTCGCGAAGGTCGCCGCTCAGGGCATTGCGCCCGACAAAACGCACGTACTCTTTGCCACGCACTCGATTCCGTCGACGGATGCCGCCAAGAGCGGTCCAGAGTCACGTGGCTTCGGCGAGGGTGGCGCGTATGCCGCGCAGCACCTCGCTGTCTCCGAAGTTGTCATGGCGGCGCAGGCGGCCGATTCGCCAGACACACCGCAGCCAGCGCACAGTCTCGTGTACCAGTCGCGCAGTGGCCCGCCCTCGATGCCGTGGCTGGAGCCAGACATCAACGATGCGATTGATGCGCTCGCCGCCGGTGGTAGTGAAGCGGTCGTTATTGTGCCGGTCGGCTTCATTTCCGACCACATGGAAGTGAAGTGGGATCTCGATACGGAGGCGCTAGAAACTGCGGGAGGCCACAATATGTTTGCCGTCCGCGTTCCGACGCCTGGCGTGCATCCGGCGTTCGTCACGGGTCTTGTTGACCTCGTGTTGGAACGTCGCGATGGAGTGCCGGCGGCAGATCGCCCCGCACTGACCACACTCGGCCCTTGGTATGACGTCTGTCGTCCCGGGTGCTGTGAGAATGTGCGGCTCGGCTTCAAACCGGCAGCCGCGGGGGTAGCACCGTGACCGTTATTCGCATTGGAACGCGGGGGAGCACCCTCGCGATGGCTCAAACCACCACGGTGGCACGCGCGCTCGAAAGCAAGACCGGCGTCGAGACGGAAATCATCCCGATCTCGACTCAGGGTGACCGCTCGACGGAGTCACTCTCGACGATTGGCGGTCAAGGGGTATTCGCGAACGCTCTTCGTGACGCACTCCTCGCTGGCGAGTGTGACGTCGTTGTCCACTCGTTGAAAGACTTGCCGACGACTGACGTTCCCGGCCTCACGATCGCCGCGGTGCCGAAACGCGCCGACGAACGTGACGTGCTGTGTGCCCGCGACGAGCTCACCCTGGAGACGCTTCCTGCTGGCGCTCGGGTCGGAACCGGTTCGCCGCGCCGCCAAGCACAGCTGCGTTCGCGGTTCCCTGACCTTGACGTTGTCGACCTGCGAGGCAACATCGATTCCCGCCTAGCCAAAGTCACCGACGGGCACCTCGATGCCGTGATCCTTGCCGCCGCTGGACTTGATCGTGCTGGCCGCGCCGCCGCCATCACCGAATACCTAGGCATCGCAGGCTGGCCAACCGCACCCGGGCAGGGCGCCCTAGCCATCGAAACCCGCACCGGCGAAGAGAAACTTGCCGCCGTGCTCGACCACAAACCGAGCCGCACCAAGACCAACGCCGAACGCTACGTTCTCGCTTTCCTCGACGCCGGATGCTCGGCTCCCCTCGGAGCCCACGCCGTCATCGACGATGGCCTCCTGTTTCTGGATGCGCGGGTCTACGCCCTCGATGGCTCCCGCTACCTCACCAGCTCGCACGCGCTGTACGTCAACGATGTCGAAGACCCAGCGCGCGAGGTTGCACAGCGAGTCGCCGACGAACTGCTGGCACAGGGCGCTGGGGATCTCACGGGAGCACGAGCGTGATCATCCGCCCCCGCCGTTTGCGGTCAAGCCCGGCGATGCGTCGACTGGTCGCCGAAAATCGCACGCACCCCAGCCAACTCATTCTGCCGATGTTTGTGCGCGAAGGGTTGAGCGAGCCGGTGCCGATTAGCTCGATGCCCGGCGTGCAGCAGCACTCGCTCGACTCGATGCGTCGCGCCATTGCCGAAGCCGCCGAACTGGGGATCGGTGGCGTCATGCTGTTCGGCGTTCCCGAGAAGAAGGATGCCGAGGGTTCAGGAGCAATCGACCCGCACGGAATCCTCAACGTCGCCACGCGCGCGGCTGTCGCTGAAGCCGGTGACGCCCTCGTGGTGCAAACCGATCTCTGCTTGGACGAATTCACCGACCACGGTCACTGCGGAGTACTGCGCAAGCGCACCAACCTCGCGACGGGCGTGACCGAGCTCATCGTCGATAATGATGCCTCACTTGAGCGCTACCGCGAGATGGGGGTTGCTCAGGCCGAAGCCGGTTCGCAACTACTGGGGCTCAGCGGAATGATGGATGGTCAGGTTGCTGCCGTGCGCGACGCGCTCGACGACGCCGGCCACACCGACACCCCCTTGCTCGGTTACGCCGCCAAGTACGCCTCAGCGTTCTACGGGCCGTTCCGTGAAGCCGTGCAGTCCTCGCTCGAGGGTGACCGTCGTGCCTACCAACAGAATCCAGCCAACCGCCGTGAAGGCATCCGCGAAGTGGAACTCGACATCGACGAGGGTGCCGACATTGTGATGGTCAAACCGGCTATGAGCTTCCTTGACGTGCTCGCTGACGCCAGCGCCGTCAGCAGCGTGCCCGTGTGGGCGTACCAAGTCTCCGGCGAATACTCGATGATCGAGGCGGCCGCAGCCCACGGCTGGATCGACCGCCGCCGCGCGATCGAAGAATCAGTACTCAGCATCCAGAGGGCCGGCGCCGAAGCGGTGCTCACCTACTACGCAACAGAACTTGCAGAATGGCTACGCCGATGAGCACGAGCACGTCCACGACTGGCAATCCGACCACATCCCCCGCGCCTGGCGCTCCGACCACCAACCAGGAGTCGTTCGACCGCGCTCGCGGCGTGCTGCCCGGCGGAGTCAACTCTCCCGTGCGCGCTTTCGGCTCGGTCGGCGGAACACCTCGCTTCTATGTGAAGGCGTCCGGCTCGTACGTGACGGATGTTGAGGGCCACTCCTACATCGACCTCGTCAACTCCTGGGGCCCTGCCATCCTCGGCCACGCTCATCCCGAAGTGATCGACGCCGTTCAGCAGGCTGCGTCGCGCGGGCTCGGCTTTGGAGCATCCACTCCCGCCGAGACCGAGCTCGCCGAGCTCGTGCGCGCCCGCATCAGCGTCGGGGGAGTGAGCCCGATCGAACGCTTGCGCCTCGTTTCCACCGGCACCGAAGCGACCATGACGGCCATCCGTTTGGCTCGCGGTGCCACCGGTCGGCGCCTGCTCGTGAAGTTCGCCGGGCACTACCACGGTCACTCCGACGGGCTTCTGGCTGAAGCCGGTTCTGGTCTCGCCACGCTCTCGATGCCCGGCTCAGCCGGAGTCACCGCCGAGACCGCGGCCCAAACGCTCGTCATCGAATACAACAACGTTGCCGCCCTCGAGCAGGTCTTTGCCGAACACGGTCACGACATCGCTGGCATCATCTTTGAGGCCGCCGCCGCGAATATGGGCGTTCTTGCCCCGCAGCCCGGCTTCAACGAAACCATCGTGCGCATCGCCCACGAACACGGCGCTCTCGCCATCAGCGACGAAGTTCTCACGGGCTTCCGCGTTGACCCCGCCGGCTACTGGGGCTTGGATGCTCGCGCCGCCGCCGCAGCAAACCCCGACGCCCCTGATGCCCGCTGGGTTCCCGACCTCTTCACCTTTGGCAAAGTCATCGGTGGAGGGATGCCGTTGGCCGCTCTGGGCGGGTCGGCTCGCATCATGGAGTTGCTGGCTCCTCTCGGCCCCGTCTACCAAGCAGGCACCCTGAGCGGAAACCCCGTCGCCGTCGCCGCTGGCCTCGCTACGCTTCGGCTCGCAGACGACGCCGTGTATTCGCGGCTCAACCAGGTTGCCGACACCCTCTCGACCGAAACGTCTGCCGCGCTCTCCGCCGAGGGTGTTGAGCATGTTGTGCAGCACGCGGGCAACCTGTTCTCGTTCGCGTTCACTGCGGATGCTCCACTCAACTTCGCGGCTGTGAAAGCTCAGCAGGGCTACCGC
Organism: Rhodoglobus sp.; assembly: GCF_053580035.1. NCBI lineage: Bacteria > Bacillati > Actinomycetota > Actinomycetes > Micrococcales > Microbacteriaceae > Rhodoglobus > Rhodoglobus sp. The sequence goes on from NZ_JBMDVL010000001.1 coordinate 1,629,329, forward strand.
TACGCGCCCTTCTTCCACTCGATGTTGGAGTCGGGGGTGTCATTGCCTCCGAGTGTGTTTGAGGCGTGGTTTGTTTCGGCAGCCCACGACGATGGCGTGGTCTCGAAGATCGTGGAAGCACTGCCCGCCGCCGCGAAGGCTGCCGCCGCGGCATCCGCCCCGCAGTAGTCCGATTCCGCACTGACCCCGCACCGACAGACGCTGACTGCTCGCGAAACTTGCCGCAGCTCAACTGGAAAGTCTGTGTGAGTTCTGGGTGCATCCCTATGCCAATCTGAGAATATGCCGCAGAATGGCTACTTGCGTTAGCAGCAAATCCTGATTACGGCCTGCAGCTATCGCGAGTATGTTGGAAGAACTAACCGGCAACGAAATGGAGTTCACCATGAAGGGCAAGATCCTCCTAGTAGTAGGACTCGGCATCGGCTACGTGCTGGGCACCCGCGCTGGCCGCGAAAAGTACGAAAAGATCAAGGCCACGGCGAACAAGCTGTGGAACGATCCCCGCATTGCGGAGCAGCGCCACAATGCTGAAGACTTTGTGAAAGACAAGGCCCCGGATGTTGCGGAGTTCCTCGCAGACGGTGCCAAGAAGGTCGTCAAGCAGGTCGCGAGCAGCAAGAGCAACAGCAAGACTTCGTCGGCCAAGTCGACAACCACCAGCAGTGCTGCCACTAAGCCTGCCGCAAAGAAGCCTGCCGCCAAGAAATCTTCGTCAACGGCATCTTCGACGAAGTCCACAAACTCGAAGTAGGGCTGCCATGTACGGTGAATCACCGAAAACAGACCAGCAGCGCGAACCGAAACGTTCGCTAGCGGCCCTCATCGCCGATGTACCTCGCCTCCTTGGCGAGCTCGTTCGCGGAGAGATCGAGTCGCTCAAGAACGAAATAGTTGGCAAGCTCAAGAACGCCGGAATTGGCATTGTCCTGTTCGCGGGAGCCGCATTCTTTGCACTCTTCGCGCTCATGGTGCTCATCGCGGCAGCCGTCCTCGGCTTTGCTGAGGTCATGCCTGCGTGGGCGGCCGCCTTGGTTGTCGCCGGCGTCCTGCTGGTCATCGTGGCAATTCTCGTGCTGATTGGTGTTTCTCTCGTCAAAAAGGGCACCCCACCGGCACCCACCGAAACGATCGAAAGTATTAAGAGCGATGTTCGTGCCATCAAAGGCACCCGAAAGCGGAGGTCATAATGTCTGACAAAGCAAGCGATAACATTGAGCAGGCCCGCGCTGAACTTGAGCGCACCCTCGACGCCATCGAAGATAAGTTCAACGTCGGCAAGCGTGTCGACGAAGTAGCAACCCGTGTGCGCAGCTCCTACGAGAGCAACCCAATCCCGTGGATTGTTGGTGCAGCGGCCGCAGCAGTGTCGGTTGTTGCCGTCGTTGCGTGGGCTATTTTGAGCGACGACGACTGACTCGATTAGCGTCTGACTCCCCAACAGGTGGAGTATAGAGAGCATGGCAAGCAAAGCACTCGATGGTTTGCGCGTGCTCGTTCCACGCGGAGGCAATTGGGGCGACAGCGTCGCAGCATTACTGAGGGATCACTCAGCAATTCCGGTGATCGCTCCGCTCATCAATTTCGCACCCTCTGAGAACGTTCCGGCGCTCGCAAACGCGTTCCACGAACTCAACGATGGACAGTTTGATTGGATCGCGGTCACCAGCGCAACGACCGTCGATGTACTCAGTGTCAGCGGTGTGAAGATCCCCGAGCGCACCAAAATTGCTGCCGTGGGGGAGACGACTGCTGGGGCCTTGAGCCTTGCGGGCCATCGCGTAGATTTCGTTCCCGAACTCGATAACTCGGGTCGCGGTCTCGTCAAAGAGTGGCCGGATCGCACTCCGGGTCTTCGCGTTTTGACTCCGCAATCCAATCTTGCCGACACCACACTGCCCGACGGCCTTGGTGCGCTCGGCATCGAGGTTGTCAGCGTCTCCGCTTACAGCACGGTCGGCGTGCCCGTTACCGACCATGTACGTGAGGATGTTGCATCCGGTCGCATCTCTGCGGTGCTGGTCAGTTCTGGCTCAGTTGCCCGCCAGGTGGCCGAGCAACTAGCCCCGTTGCCCGAAACCACTATCGTGGCGTGCATCGGGCCCCGCACAGCTTTTGACGCTCGTGCTGCGGGCCTCACCGTTCACGTGATCGCCGAAACCCGATCGAGTGAATCGCTCGTTGACGCTCTTGCGGAGTATCTGAACCGCTAGTTCGGTAGAGCTCGCTACGCGACTCGCTTGGTGACTTTCTAAGCCACCGTGAGGGCGAGAACGAGGAAGATGATGCCCAGCAGCGGCGGAACTCCCTGAATTGCTGCCGCGCGTGCCAGCTTCGGTTGAGACGTGATGAGCACCACCGCGGCGAGCAGCATGCTGAGAGTCGCGAACATTGCGAGAGCAATACCCGCCGGCCACAGGTTGAGTGACCCCATCATGACGAGTCCAGTTCCGGCTCCGAGAGCAAGAAAAGCGTTGTAGAAGCCTTGGTTGTAGGCCCACGGCTTGATGATCGCGGCCTCCTCAGCCGTGCGAACACCGAAGGTTTTCTGCACGCGCGTTTTGTGCCACAGCACGCTCTCCATGAAGAAGATCATGATGTGGATGAGGGCGGCGAGAAAAACAAACGTGGAGCCGAGGATGGCGAAGGCACTGTTCATACCCGGAAGTCTGGCACAGGGCGGGTGGGCGTGTGTGCTGGTTCTAAGCGTGCACGTCAACCACGGTGCGGCCACGAGTGCGCCCGGCGATGATGTCTTCTCCAGCGGCGATGGTTTCACTCAGTCCGATCACGGATGTTGTTCCCTCGAGAATGCCGAGGTCGAGATCACGTTCGAGTCGACTCCACGCTTCGAGTCGCAGCTCGCGCGGGGTGAAAACAGAGTTGATGCCGACGAGGCTCACGCCGCGAAGGATGAAGGGCATCACGCTCGTGTGCAGGTCGCTCGATTGGGCATTGCCGCATGCGGTCACCGTTCCGCCGTACTGGGTGGCGGCGATTGCGGAGGCGAGGGTGGTGCCGCCGACGGCATCAATGGCGCCGTTCCAGCGCTGCTTCATGAGCGCTCGAGGTTCGGCGCTGAGCTCGGCTCGATCGATGATCGTTGTCGCCCCTAGGCGGCGCAGGTATTCGTGTTCGCTCTCCCGACCGGTGGATGCCGTTACGGTGAATCCGAGTCGGCTGAGCAGCGCGATCGCGATCGAACCAACACCACCAGCGGCCCCGGTGACGAGAACGTCTCCCGTGACGCCGCCGCGTTCGATGGCGAGCACGGAGAGCATTGCAGTGAACCCAGCAGTGCCGATTGCCGCTGCTTGTTTGTTGCTGATTCCTTCAGGGACGGGGATGACCCAGTCGCCGGGAACACGAGCGCGTTCAGCGAAACCACCATGGTGGGTTTCACTCAAGCCGCAGCCGTTGACAAGGACCCGCTGACCAGTATAAAAACGTGAATCATCTGATGCCGAAACGACGCCGACGAGGTCGATCCCGGCGATCAGGTGTGGCTCGCGAACGATGCCTGGCCTGCCCGTGAGTGCGATGCCGTCTTTGTAGTTCAAGCTTGAGAACTCGACATCGATCGTGACGTCGCCGGGCATCAGGATGCTGTCATCCAGTTGCTCAGAAAGCTCAACGTGTGCTGGAGCTTTGGGGTCGGACTCGTTTTTGGTTACTTCAATTCCACGCCACATAACGCCAGCCTAGAACGGCCGGCTGTATTGTGCCTCGGTGCTTTCTAGCCGAAGAGGATCGATGCCTCGTCGTAGCGTGACTGCGGAACGGTGTTGAGTTTGCCGAGGGCATCCTCGAAGGCAACGTTGGTGATCTCGGTTCCCCGCAGCGACACCATGCGACCCCAGCGGCCGTGAATGACGGCGTCGACTGCCGCCATGCCGTAGCGAGTGGCGAGCACGCGGTCGTAGGCGCTTGGTGTTCCCCCACGCTGGATGTGACCGAGAGTCGTCGACCGAGTTTCGAGTCCGGTGAGAGCTTCAATCTCTGGCGCAAGCATGTCGCCGATTCCGCCAAGGCGGGGGCGCCCAAACGCATCGAGGCCACGTTCGGAGTGTGCATCGTCCATGGTGTCGAGGGTGAAACCTTCGGCAACGACGACGAGTGGTGCACGGCCACGGTCGCGGGCGGAGGAAACCCATTCCACGATCTGTTCCATGCTGGTTTTCTGTTCGGGGATGAGGATGGCGTGAGCGCCGGCAGCCATTCCCGAGTGCAGGGCGATCCAGCCAACGTGGCGGCCCATGACTTCGGCGACCATGCAGCGACCGTGCGAGTCACCGGTGGTGCGGAGGCGGTCCATGGCGTCGGTGGCGATCTGCGTGGCAGTGTCAAAGCCGAACGTGTAGTCGGTGGCGGAAAGGTCGTTGTCTACCGTCTTGGGGACTCCGACGATCTTGATGCCGGCATCCGTCAACCGTTTGGCGGCAGCGAGGGTGCCTTCTCCGCCGATGGCGATGAGCGAGTCAACTCCGAGGCGTTCCATGTTTTCGCGCACAGTTTCTGCGCCGTCGGTGCCTTCGAAGGGGTTGGTGCGGGAGGTGCCAAGAATGGTGCCGCCCTGTTTGGAGATGCCTTGGATGTCTTTGCGAGCCAGGGGCATCGCGTCGCCTTCGACGACTCCCCGCCAACCGTCGCGAAAGCCGACGAACTCCTTGTTGTAGACCTGAGTGCCTTTGAGCACTACGCCGCGAATGACCGCGTTCAGTCCGGGGCAGTCGCCACCGCTGGTCAGGATCCCAATCTTCATGGAACTATCATGGCGCATCTTGGCCGCAACGCGAGCCACGGGGTGTTCGGTGGTTAGGCGACAGTCTCTGAGACGGTGAACGGATGCGCGGCACACGCCACACTGTCGGCATGCTCGTCGCACACGACGAACTGTTCGCGGCAGGCCGGGTTGTGGCAGTTCTCGATGCGCTTGGTGGCGGCACCGCACTGGTAGCAGGCGCCGATTGCTTTCGTGTCTGCCGTGAAGTCGATGGCCATGCGCTTGTCAAAAACGTAGAGCGAACCGTTCCACAGGCCGGAGTCGCCGAATTTTTCGCCGTAGCGAACGATGCCGCCATCGAGTTGGTAGACCTCGCCGAATCCTCGGCTGCGCATAAGGGAGGAGAGCACTTCACAGCGGATGCCGCCAGTGCAGTAGGTGACGATCGGTGTGTCTTTGAGGTGGTCGTATTTGCCGCTGTCGAGTTCGGCGACGAAGTCACGGGTGGTGTCAACATCCGGAACTATCGCATTGGTGAATTTGCCAATCGCGGCCTCGATGGGATTGCGACCGTCAAAGAAGGTGACCTCTTTGCGAGCAACGAGCTCGTGGAGTTCTTCTGGGCTGAGCTTCGTGCCGCCGCCCACGACACCGTTCTCGTCGACCCGCAGTTCGCCTGGAGCACCAAAGCTGACGATCTCGTCTCGCACTTTCACGCTGAGCTTCGGAAAGTCGCCACCGATGCCTTCGCTCCATTTGAAGTCAATGTTCTTGAACGCGGGGTAGTCACGCGTTTTGCGAATGTAGCGCTTCACATCTTTCAGCTCGCCGCCGACGGTGCCATTCATGCCGTCTTTGGAGAGGATGATGCGACCGCCAAGCCCGAGGGACTCACAGAGGTCGCGCTGCCACAGCCGCACAGCCTCCGGATCGGCCAGCGGCGTGAACACATAGAAGAGAAGGATCTTAGTAACAGCCACGGGGCAAGTTTACGGCTGTTCGCTGGGTGTGGCTTCGGCAAGCATCGCGGCGTACTGCTGGCGCAGGTAGTTGGGTCGGGTGAGGTCGCGTGACACGAACTGCCAGTAGGTGAGTTGTGCCTCAGGAAAGATGACGACCCACAGCGACGCTGCGTACAGGCTGCCGGCGCCGGCCATGGCGAGAATGAACGAGAGCGTTGCGGCGAAGCTCAGCCAGGGTGTGAGTTCTTGGTTCAGCTGAATCCCCGGCCAGATCGCGACGCAAGCGAGCAAGACGAAGACGCCGACCATGGGCAGTACTCGCACACGGGGCACGTAGGCGCTCGCCGTGAGAACGCCAAGGCTGGCACCAATGACGAGCATCCCGAGAATCCATATCATGAGCCTGACTCTACTTCAGGGGCGCTTTGTGGTCTAGGGCTTACGACCTTTGCGCTCACCGTCGTAGAGCAGTGCGGATTGAGCGTGCGTGAGAGCGCTCTCTTGACAACAGCATCAACGGTGGCTTAGGGTAACTCTCACACTCGTGAGAGCGCTCTCACAGAATTTCAGCAGAGCGATACGAGGATCACCACATCCCATCTAGGCACCACCCGCACGTACACACAAAGGAGTGACCGTGAAGCGTTTCCCGCGCACCAAAATGGCTGCAGTCGTAGCCGGCGCAGCATCCATCGCCCTCATCACCACAGGCTGTTCGGCAGGCACCGACTCAGGTTCGTCGGCCGGCGGTGACGTCACACTGACCGTCGCCACGTTCAACGAATTCGGGTACGACGACCTCTTCGCAAAGTACGAAGAAGCCAACCCGAACGTGACCATCAAGCACAAGAAAGCCGCAACCTCGAACGAGGCGCGCGACAACCTCACAACCCGCCTCGCAGCAGGTAGTGGGCTCAGTGACGTCGAAGCCATCGAAGTCGACTGGCTGCCCGAACTCTTGCAGTACTCGGACCAGTTCATCGACTTGGCTTCGGCAGACGTCGACGGTCGCTGGCTGGACTGGAAAGAAAAGGCTGCAACGGATGCCGACGGCCGCCTCATCGGCTATGGCACCGACATCGGACCTGAGGCCGTCTGCTACCGTTCCGACCTCTTCGAAGCAGCTGGACTGCCGACCGATCGCGCTGAAGTTGCCGACTTGCTCGGCACAAGCTGGGACAGCTACTACGCTGCCGGCGAGAAGTTCGCATCAGCTGGTACGAACGTCCCGTGGTTCGACTCGGCCGGAGCAACCTGGCAGGGTGTCGTCAACCAGCTCGAAAACGCCTACGAAGAAAATGACGGTACCGTCATTGCCACCGAGAACCCCGAAGTGCGCCAAGCCTACGACGATGTTCTCAACGCAAGCGGCACCCTATCCGCGCACCTCTCACAGTGGAGCGACGACTGGACCGCAAGCTTCCAGAATGACGGCTTCGCGACCATGCTCTGCCCGGGTTGGATGCTTGGCGTAATCTCCGGAAACGCCGACGGCGTCGCTGGATGGGACATCGCAGACACCTTCCCCGGTGGCGGCGGCAACTGGGGCGGCTCGTACTTGACCGTTCCGACTCAGTCGAAGAACCAAGAAGAAGCGCAGAAGCTTGCAGCGTGGCTCACTGCCCCTGAGCAGCAGCTCAGTGCGTTTGCTTCGAAGGGAACCTTCCCGAGCCAGATCGACGCTCTTGCGAGCGACGAACTCCTCGGAGCGACCAACGAGTTCTTCAACGACGCGCCGACTGGTGAGATCCTCGCCAACCGGGCCGCAGCCGTCTCTGTAACACCGTTCAAGGGCGCGAAGTACTTCGCCATCAACGACGCCATGCAACAGGCGATCACTCGGGTTGAAGATGGCCTGATGTCGGCTGATGAGTCGTGGGCTCAGTTCGAGACCGACGTAAAGTCGCTCGGCTAACGAGAAACAACTCGGTGGTCGGGCTTCGGGCAAGTCTCGATGGCTCGACCACCGCTTCTCGAACAGCGTGCCAAACCACCACTGCTCAACCTCCGTGCCGTCGGCACCTGGCCACTACTGCGCCCCACCACCGCGAAACGTAAGGACAACCGATGACCGCCGCGATCGACGTGGATGCCCGGAGCCTCCGCCGCATTGCCCGCAATCACCGTCTCAGCCGGTGGGATGTGCGCTTCTCCCCGTACCTCTACATTTCGCCCTTCTTCATTCTGTTTGCGCTGGTCGGTCTTTTCCCCCTGCTGTACACGGCTTGGGTCTCGGTGCACGACTGGAACCTGATCGGCGGTCAAGGCGACTTTGTCGGCATTGACAATTACGTCACCGTACTCAGCCAGCCGTACTTCTGGACCTCGCTGCGCAACACCTTCAGCATCTTCCTCTTCTCCAGCGTTCCGCAGGTACTTATCGCGATGGGCATCGCCGCCTTCCTCGACTACAACTTGCGTGCGAAGACTCTGTGGCGCATGGGCGTGCTCCTGCCCTACGTCGTCGCCCCTGTCGCGGTCGCCCTCATCTTCAGTAACCTTTTTGGGGATCGATTCGGACTGATCAACGAACTCCTCGGTGGCATTGGCATCGACGCAATCCGGTGGCATGTCGATGTCATCCCGAGCCACCTTGCGATCGCCACCATGGTCAACTTTCGTTGGACCGGCTACACCACTCTCATCTTCCTTGCCGCTATGCAGGCGATTCCCCGCGACTACTATGAGGCCGCGATCATCGATGGTGCCAATCGACTGCGCACTTTCTGGTCGATCACTGTTCCGCTACTGCGCCCCGTGATCATCTTCGTCATCATCACCTCCACCATCGGCGGACTGCAGATCTTTGACGAGCCTCGGATGTTTGACCAAGCGGGCCAAGGCGGAGCCAACCGACAGTGGCAGACGCTCACTCTCTACATTTATGAGCTCGGGTGGGGCCAGCGCAACTTCGGCCGTGCTTCGGCCGTAGCCTGGCTGCTCTTTCTCGTGATTATTGTGATCGCCATTCTGAACTTCGTGATCACCCGCAGAATTGCCGGCTCCACTGAACGACGTATCCGGACGAAGGGCAAGCGATGAAAAAGAAGCAACAGGCAGGCGGCCACGATCGGCGCCCCGGGTTCTGGGTCTACGGAATCCTGATTGCTGTGCTCTTCGGCTCCGCTTTTCCGATCTGGTGGTCGTTCTTGATCGGCAGTCAAGATGCTGCCGCTATCAACAAGAACGGCATCAACTGGATTCCGGGCGGCAACTTCCTCGCCAACGCCGCCAAGGTGATCGACACTGTCCCGTTCTGGACAGCGCTCATGAACAGCATCATTGTCTCTTCCAGCGTCGCGCTCAGTGTCGTGGTGTTCTCGACCCTCGCAGGCTATGCCTTCGCGAAGCTGAAGTTTCGCGGGAGGGAGGGTCTGCTGATCTTCGTCATCGCGACGATGGCCGTGCCGACGCAACTGGGCATCGTTCCCCTGTTCATCGTCATGTCCCGCCTGGGTTGGACGGGAAGCCTCTGGGCTGTCATCGCTCCTGCGATGGTTACGGCATTCGGCGTGTTCTGGATGACCCAGTACTTGCGCGATGCGCTGCCCGACGAGCTCATTGAGGCGGTGCGCATGGATGGGGCATCCATGATCGGTAGCTTCTGGTACGTCGGCCTCCCTGCCGCACGCCCGGCCGCTGCAATGCTGGCGCTGTTCACCTTCATTGCAACGTGGACGAACTTCTTTTGGCCGTTCATCGTTCTCGACCCTGGCAACCCGACGTTGCCGGTCGCGCTGCAGCAGTTGCAGGCTGCCTACTACGTCGACTACTCGCTTGTACTTTCCGGCGTCGTGCTCTCGATCATCCCGCTGGTCCTCGTCTTCATCTTCCTTGGCAAGCAACTGGTTGCCGGAATCATGCAGGGCGCGGTCAAGGGATGACCGTGCAGGAGTTTTCAACAGTGACAAAGAATGAGGACATGACTATTTCAGACCCCCGCGCCTTCCCCGCAGGATTCCTCTTTGGTGCGGCGACTGCTGCCTACCAAATTGAGGGCGCGACCCATGAGGATGGTCGAACAGATTCGATCTGGGATACTTTCAGTCGCGTTCCCGGGGCCGTGATCAATGGGGAAAGTGGCGAGATCGCGTGCGATCACTACCACCGCTATCGCGACGATGTGGCTCTGATGAAGGACTTGGGGCTGCAGACCTATCGCTTCTCAACGTCGTGGTCGCGAGTGCAACCTGACGGCGGTCCGGTCAATCCGAAGGGGATTGATTTCTATTCGCGTCTCGTCGATGAGTTGCTTTCTGCGGGCATCAAGCCGTGGCTGACGCTGCACCACTGGGACCTCCCGCAGGCGCTCGAGGAAAAGGGCGGCTGGGCTAATCGCGACACGTCATACCTTTTCCGTGACTATGCACTCAACGTGCACGATGCCCTCGGCGACCGTGTTGACGTGTGGACGACGCTCAATGAGCCGTGGTGCTCCTCCTTCCTCAGCTACACCGCCGGCGTTCATGCCCCCGGACGCCAAAGCAAGCAAGCCGGGCTCGCCGCCGGCCACCACCTCCTGCTGGGTCACGGTCTTGCGGTTGAAGCGCTGCGGGAACGCAACCCCAAGCTCGAGCTCGGCATCACACTCAACCTGACTGTTGCGAAGCCCGTCGACCCCGCTAGCCCCGGTGATGTTGATGCTGCCCGTCGCATCGATGGACAGTTCAACCGGTTCTTCCTTGACCCCATTTTTCGCGGTGCGTACCCTGACGATCTGCTACAGGACGTTGCTGGGCTTGGTCTCACCGACGTCATTCACGACGGCGACCTCGCCCAGATCGCGCAACCGATCGACGCTTTGGGCGTGAATTATTATCACGGCGAGTTGGTCAGCGACCGGCCAGCCGAGCATCCGCTTCTGGGGGAAGCCCCCACCGACCGGGCAACGAGCTCTCCGTTCCCCGCTGCCGATGGTGTCTACAACCACCCGCAGGGACTCCCGCTCACCGCGATGAACTGGGAAGTTCAGCCTGACGGACTGCGCGAGCTCTTGGCTCGAGTCGACAGCGAATACGCTCGGCCGTCAGGCACGAAGCTCTACGTCACCGAAAATGGTGCTGCCTACGACGACACCATTGACGCAGATGGTGGCGTGCGGGATGTCGAGCGAACCGAGTTCCTGCAGACACACTTGGGTGCCATCCTCGACGCCATCGCTGAAGGCGTTGACGTGCATGGCTACTTCTATTGGTCGCTGCTCGACAACTTTGAGTGGGCGTGGGGATACGAAAAGCGCTTCGGTATTGTGCGGGTCGACTACGTAACGCAAGAACGCACGATCAAGGACAGCGGGTTGGCGTACGCCAAGATCATTCGCGACCGGGCTCTCTCCTAAGGGGGAGTCCGCACTTATGGAGAGGGCATCTCGTGTGCACAAATAGACTGGGGTTATGACAGTCTCAGTGCGCCAGACGCGCCCTACGCAGCCCACCTTGGAAATGGTGGCTGCGGAGGCAGGGGTGTCGCGGGCGACCGTGAGTCGGGTGGTGAATGGATCGACGAAGGTGAACCCGGAGATCGTCGCCGCCGTAAATGCTGCTGTCGAACTTCTTCACTACCTGCCTAATCGGGCCGCTCGCTCGCTCGCGAACCGCCGAACTCAGGCACTTGCCCTCGTTGTCCCCGAGGATATGACCCGATTCTTTGGAGACCCGTACTTTGCGGCGATTGTTCAAGGGATCACTCGCCGCCTTGATGAGAGCGACTACACGCTTAATTTGCTCGTCGCATCAAGCGACCCTCAACACAAAACAATGCGTTATCTGCGCTCGGGCAGTGCTGACGGAGCCCTAATTATCTCGCACCACACCGGTGACGACTTCGTGGCCGAACTCGAAACAACAATGCCGGTTGTCTTCGGTGGGCGCCCTGAGGATGATGACAACACGGATGCCTATTTCGTCGACGTCGACAACGCCGAGGGTGCCGAGACGGGGACCCAACATCTTGTCGACATCGGTCGTCGTCGTATCGGCTCGATCACCGGACCGGTCGATATGTCTGCCGGGATTGACCGGTTCAATGGTTTCCTCCGCACTCTCACGCGTGCGGGTATCGCCACGGATGCAATCGAGCACGCCGACTTTTCGGTCGCCGGTGCCGCAGCGGCCACCCGCAAACTGCTCGAACGTTGCCCTGACATCGACGCCCTCTTTGTTGCGAGCGATCTCATGGCAACAGGGGTGCTTGACGTGCTGCGCGAACAGGGGAGGGTCGTACCGAGGGATGTTGCCATCGTGGGGTTTGATGACAGCCCGGCTGCGGCATCCGCTGCTGTGCCTCTCACGACGGTGAGTCAGCCGTCTGAGGAGATGGGCTTCGCGATGGCGGACACTCTGCTGCGACTGCTGAGTGGAGACACGACCGTTCCGCACCGCACCATCATGCCGACGTACCTTGTGGTGCGCGACTCGGCGTAGTTTCGCTGATTCGTGTTGGCCGACGCGTGAAGCGTTATCGGTGGCGGCGCGTAGCCTAGCTTTATGACTTTCGCGCGCTCCGCCGTCGAGCCTGTGCGCACGAGTTACGCACCAGGTCGTCCGGTTGACGTGCGCGCAACCCTGCAACCGCTCAAGCGTGGTGCTGGTGATCCGACGATGCAGACGGATACCGCGGGCACGTGGCGAACTATGCTCACGCCTGCTGGCCCGGCCACGCTTCTCCTCGTGCAACAACGATCGCACGTGGAGTGCACTGCGTGGGGTGCCGGAGCGGAGTGGGCGATTGACAGTGTCCCTGAGTTGCTGGGGGAGGGCGACGACTGGAGCGACTTCGATATCTCGGCGCTTCCGTTTGCTGCTGAGGCTCAGCGCCAGAACCCTGGGCTTCGGCTCACTCGCACGAAGCTCGTGTTTGAGGCACTCGTGATGGCAATTCTGGAGCAGAAAGTCACGGGCATTGAAGCGAAGCGGGGCTGGCGCATCCTCGTCACCAAGCATGGTTCACCGGCACCCGGTCCCGCCCCGGCCGGGATGCGCGTCGTGCCGCCGCCGCAGGGTTGGGCGCGGATTCCGTCCTGGGAGTGGCACCGCGCGGGAGTCGGGCCCCAGCGCTCGGCGACCGTGATGCGCGCGACGCAAGTGGCGGCATCCCTCGAGCGCACCGCCGACTGGGGGCGCGGCGGCCCGCGCATCGAAGCCGCGCTGCGATCAGTCGTGGGCGTCGGAGTGTGGACAGCCGCCGAAACCGCGCAGCGCTCGCACGCTGACCCCGACAGCCCGAGCGTCGGCGATTACCACCTTGCCGCGGTCGTCGGGTGGGCCCTCATTGGCGAACCCGTTGACGATGAGCGGATGCTCGAACTGCTCGAGCCCTGGCGCGGCCACCGTCAGCGGGTTGTGCGGCTCATCACGGCATCCGGGTTTCGCAAGCCAGCTTTCGGGCCGCGGATGACGATCCAGGATCACCGGGGGCACTAGAGGCACTCGGGAGACGCGCCACGCTACCGCGAGTTCAGTGCGGCAGTTCCATTTCTCGTTTCACGCCTGCCAGTGCCTCTGGGGCCAGTATCACCAGATCATCCCGACCAGTGGTGAGTGACAACGACTCTTCGCCGAGTAATTCTGTGATCTCGCTCGCATTGAGTTGACGGTAGCCGCCGCTCATGCGATCGCCCAGTCTTCAGCCCGCGAGAGGATGTTCTTGTTAAGGAACACCGGAGGTGTTCGCGCTCGCAGCCAGTCCCGAAATTCTGGACCGGGTTCGTCGCCGGGTGAGGTTTCATGGGGCAATGACGGTGCATCGAGCATCCATTGGGGTGGGGCTTGGCCCGCACGTTCAAGACCGTACGCAAAGGCGGTAGCGAGGAAGGTGTCCCAGAGGGGAATCCCGATCAGTCGAGACGGTTGCTCTGTGGCCCAGGCGGGGATGTGTTCACCGGTTTCGCCGGCGCGAATCAGGCGCCCGACGCCTTCGGTTAGATCTCTAATGGCCGACTCCGAGTCGCCTTTTCGCAGACTTCGCGCCATCGCCCGGGATACCGTCTCCGGCGAGAGCAATTGAGCTGTGCCTGTGGGCTGCGGGTTGATCGCCCATCCAGTGGCAGCGAGCAGGCTTTGCATGGTCGCCCAGGTCGGATCAATTTCTTCGTGCTCGATCCGGCTGATGGTCGACTGCGCGATACCGGCTCGGCGCGCGAGTGCGGCCTGGCTGATCCCCGCGCGAGTGCGAGCGGTACGGATCGTTTCGGCCGCGAGCGTCATCGGTTCTCCCATCTCGAGTCACGAGTACTGAGTTTCAGTGTAATACCGAACGTATGCGTATACGCATAGAATTCAAAATTCCGGATGCTGCGTAGGTGATCCCCATACGCGAGGTTGCGCGACCCCAACGAAACGCCAGACCACGCCCTAGGCTAGAACCATGGCGGGAATCACCACCCCACGGTCGAAGCACTTTTCTGCGCTCGCCCCAGAGCGCGAGCCCCGACTGGCGTTCCCTCCGCGCGGTAGCTCGCTGATCGGCCCCGTTGAGGCCCCCGGTCTGCATGTCATGACCTACAACATCCGCCGGCGCCTGCCCAAACTTATTCCACGTAACCCCGACCAGTGGCGGCACCGTCAGCCGCTGATGAGGCGCCTTCTCCTTGCCGAACAACCGGCGCTGCTCGGCGTGCAAGAAGCCCTCTTCACTCAGGCGCGGTTTGTGCACAAGGCGTTGGGCGAGCACTATCGTTCGCTCGGCCACGGTCGCGAAAAGAACACGGGTGGCGAAGGCTGCCCCATTTTTTATGACTCCCGTCGTCTGCAAGTGGTCGAATGGCGACAGTCCGCGCTCTCCGATACTCCGAATGTTCCGGGCTCGACCTCGTGGGGCAATCGCACCCCGCGCGTTGTGGTTGAAGCTATCTTCCGCGACCTCGCCACCGGCATCCACTTTCAGGCCGTGAACACGCATCTCGATCACCGTTCCCGCACCTCACGCCTTCGCTCGGCCGAAGCGTTAAGAAACATTGTGCAGTCGACACCGCATCCCACCATCATGACCGGCGATTTCAATACGGATGCTGACACTCACCCTTATGACCAGCTCACCGGTAACGGGCTGCTGGTCGATACCTGGAACACGGCCGAAGAGCGTCTCACTCAAGCGTGGGGAACGTTCCCCGATTACGGCCCGCCCAAGCGCAACCGCAAGCGAATCGACTGGGTTCTGGCAACGCCCGACGTGACCGTAATGCAGACAGGCATCAACGTCACCCGGTATTCCGGCGGGTGGCCGTCGGATCACGCACCGGTGCAGGCCGTTGTGCGTTTTGCCGGGGCAAAATAGGTCACCCCCACTAGAGCATCCCTACAAACGATTTACAATCTCGATCACGATTCACCTAATCTGGGCGAGTGAATCTGATCTTCCGCACCATCCTCCACCGCATCCTCAGCACGCGTCGTTCAGCGTTGGGCATCAGGGATGTCGGAAGCATGTCCTTCCGGGTGCTGCCGACCGACATTGATGTGCTCCGCCACATGAACAACGGTGTCTACTTCTCGATCATGGACATCGGCCGCATGGACCTCCTGATTCGTGCCGGCGGCTGGCAGAAGCTCTCCGCCAAGGGCTACTACCCGGTGATGGCGAACGAGACCATCAGTTTTCGCAAATCACTCGACCTGTGGAAAAAGTTTGACCTCGAAACGCGCGTCGTCGGGTACGACGAAAAAGCGGTTTACGTGGAGCAACGTTTCGTAGTTGGTGGCGAAATCTATGCCCAAGCAATGACCCGCGCCCGCTTCCTGAAGCGCTCCGGCGGCACCGTCAGTGTTGCCGAACTTCTCGACACCATCGGATGGGGTGGCGAACAGCCGGTGCTTCCCGAGTGGGTTCAGGAGTGGGCTGATCATGTTGCGCTGCCCGTCAGTCGCGCAGAAGCGCCGAGCATCTGGGAGTAGCCGCCGCCACACAGGTCGGCACGACCACTCTCACGTGGATCTCATTGAATCCGCGGTAGCCTCGGCGAAAGAGGGGCGGCTATGAAGGTATTGATCGTTGAGGATGATGTGCGCCTCGCTGATGTGATCCGTCGCAGCCTCGGCGAGGCCGGGTATGCGACCCACGTTGTGCACGATGCGCCTGGCGGTAGTGAAGCATTTGAGGTGGATGCTACCTACGACCTTGTGGTGCTCGATCTGATGCTTCCCGGGCTCAATGTCGCCGCCGACGAACCCGCAGGCATGGCGGTGTGCCGCCGCATCCGCGAACTCGACACCAACGTTCCGATACTTATGCTCACCGCCCTCGACGGGATGCGCACCAAAGTCGACGGACTCGATGCTGGCGCAGATGACTACCTTGTGAAGCCCTTCCATCTTGTGGAGTTGCTCGCACGAGTGCGCGCGTTGTTGCGTCGCTCCCCGCAGGCGCAACCCCCAGTGATTTCAGTGCGCGGCGTTGCGCTTGATGCATCGACTCGCACCGCCGAGCGAAATGGTCGGCGCATTCCGCTCACGGCCAAGGAGTTCGCCGTGCTCGAGTACCTCATGCGCAATGCCGGACGCATCGTGAGCAGCACCGAGCTCATTGACCACGCGTGGGATAGCAATTTCGAGGGATTCAGCAACGTCGTGCAGACGTACATTCGCTACCTGCGGCAGAAACTCACCGCTGGGGGAGAGCCAGATGTGATCGAGACGCGGCGTGGGTCGGGCTATGTGATTGAACAGAGTGAGTCAGTCGAAGGGGTGAGGGCTGACCGATGATTTTCCGCCGTGCGATTCGACGCCTCACGCTTACCTACACAGCGGTGCAGTTGGTGCTGTTTGGAGTGTTCGCGCTCGCGGTTTATTTCTATGTCACCGGCACCTTCGACTTTGACACCGCCGAAGTCCAGGGCGAGGGAGGTTTGGCGAGTGCAGAACAGAGTTTCGCGACACTGAAGAACGCACTGGTAGTTATCTACGCCGGCCTGCTGCTGGTCGTTCCGCTCACGAGCTGGCTGATGGCCCGCGCGGCGTTAGCCCCGGTGCGTCGCAGCTACGAACTCCAGCAACGGTTTGTCGATGGGGCATCTCACGAGATGCGCACGCCGCTTGCCGTCATTCAGGGTGAGCTTGAACTCGCCCTCACGCGTTCGCGAACTCCAACCGAATACGAGCGCGCCATCCGCGTGGCGGCCGACGCGACCGCAGGTTTGGTGCGGCTCACAAACGACCTGCTGCTCCTCTCGCGAGGCGAATCGCACGAGCTGGCCTTGGGGTTCTCCGAGATTGACCTCATTTCTCTGGTGTCGGATGCCGCAGCCGAAGCATCCGCTCGGCAACCCGCGCTCGCGCCTGTCGTCGTCGATTCGCCAGCAATTGACCTGGGCGGCGGTGGTGTTGGGCGCATCCGCGGGAGCGAAGAGCTGCTGGGTCGCGCAGTGAGCAACCTCATCGACAATGCGCGCAAATTCAGTGCCGCCGACGATGAGGTGCAGGTGAGCATCCGGTCGCTCGGAACGCACGCGGAAATTGAGGTCCGTGATGAAGGAATTGGGATGTCGACCGTCGAGCTCGCGCACGCACGCGATCGCTTCTGGCGGGCAGACGCTGCCCGAAACCGTGCAGGGCATGGTCTTGGGCTCGCTCTCGTCGACGAAATCGTCCGCGCGCACGGCGGCAGCCTAATTATCCGTTCAGAGCTGGGTGTCGGCACTGTCGCGATTGTGCGGATTCCTCTTCGGTGACTTCACAGGCTTATCCACTCTCATCCTGATCTCACGGGCCGATTCGTACCGTAGTTATGTGGCCGCGACACTGCTGCCCACACCGACGAAAGGATCTACTCATGGAGAAGAAGACCAAGGCTCTTGGTGGCGCGGGGCTCGCAATCGTGTTGGCGCTTGCCGGAGGAGCAACGCTCACCGCGGCGGCACAAGCCCCCGAGCCCAGCAGCCAAGTCCAACAGGCAGACACCGGCATCGAGGATGGCACCAACGACGGCGAGACCGCGGATGACACCGATGCTGTCGAGGTTGAAGACGGAATCAATGATGGCGAGATTGCTGACGATGGTGTCGAGGATGGCACTAACGACGGCGAGACGGCCGACGACGGTCCCGGTGCTCAGCACGAAGACACGACTGATGACGTGAATGGCGTCGAAGTTGAAGACGGCACCGCCGACTAGCCAGCTAGATCACCCACGCGGACGGGTCGCGCCTTCGGGTGCGGCCCGTTGTGTTGTGCGGTGACGCGAGAGCTATTCCGGAGCTAGCGCCTGAACGACCTCTTCGAGCACTTCGCGGCACGCGATGATCGATGGCCGGCTGACGCTCGAGTCGCGTACCGAGGTGAAGACCGTGCGGCGGGGGAGGCCCGGCATGGGGTGCAACTCAACGCTCGGAGTGCGGCTGCCCCACACGAGGCCAGGCAGGATTGCTGTCGCATGACCGGATTCGACGAGACGGATGTGGGCCTGAAGGTCGGCAGTTTCGAAGCGTACGTCGGGTTCGATTCCCGCTCGCCGGCACTGCTGTTCTGCCCAGTGGCGGGATGCGGTGCCGCGTGGCTCCATTACCCAAGAACTGCCGGCGGCTTCAGCGAGGGTCGTGATTCCGCTGGCGATGGGCACAGCGAGGGAGAGTTCGTCGGCGTAGAGGGGGATCATGTCGAGGTCAGGATGCCGGGGAGCAGCATGGCCGGGGTACTGTTCAGCGATCACGAGGTCGAACTCGCGCGTCCAGGTCTCGAAGAGCGCACTTTCGGGTTCGCGCTGAGTCATCTCGATGCGGAGCTGGGGGTATTCTCGGGCGATCACGCTGAGAGCTTGCGGAATGATGCCGAGGGCTGCGGACTGGAACACGGCGAGGCGCACGGTTCCGCGCACTTCAGTGAGAGAGGAGTGGATCTCCGCTTCCATCAGTTCGAGGCGCTCGAGGAGGGCAACAGTGTGCTCGACGAGGAGTTCTGCTTCCGGAGTTAATTGCACGCGACGACCCGCTTTAACCAGCAGAGGAACGCGAGCTTCTTCCTCCAAAAGGGCCAGTTGTTGGGACACCGCGGAGGGCGTATAACTCAGCGCGCTTGCGACGGCGGCGATGGTTCCGCGCAGTTTGAGTTCGCGCAAAAGTCGTAGTCGTCGAACGTCGAGCATTTCTCCTCCAATAGTTAACTAATTCTAAGGGATATCGTGCGAATTCCGTCGCTTTTGCTAAAGGCACCATGGGGCACACACTGAGAGTTCCAGCCACAACCCCGTTCGGAGGCCTATTCTCGTGAGCATGTCAACTCATACCGACAACCTTGATGCTTCACACCAGCAGATCGCCGACCAAACGGTAGCCACCGTTCGTCGCTGGCTGGCTGAAAGTGAAGAGTTTCCCACCGATGCGAGTGCCACGCGCCTCGCCGGTGTACTGAAAGACCCGAACGGACTCGAGTTCACTCTTGGCTTCATTGACACCGTTGTGCGTCCCGAAGATTTGCGAGTCGCTGGCCGCAACCTTGAGCGCCTCACCCACATCATTCCGGCCTTCTTGCCGTGGTACCTCCGCTTCGCCATCCTCGTCGGTGGTGGCTTCGCGCCACTTCTGCCGTGGATCATCGTTCCGATTGCGCGTCGCGTCCTCCGCGGCATGGTCGGTCACCTCATCATCGATGCAACCCCAGCCAAGCTCGACAAAGCCCTCGTTCACCTTCGCCGCGAGGGTGTGAACCTGAACCTCAACCTGCTCGGTGAAGCCGTGCTCGGTGATGACGAAGCAGACAACCGTCTCGCCGGCACCCGTGCCCTCTTGAACCGGGATGACGTTGACTACGTCTCCATCAAGGTGTCGTCGGTTGTGTCGCAGCTTTCCATGTGGGCCTTCGATGAGACTGTCGACCGTGTTGTTGACCGCCTCACCCCGCTCTACCTGCTCGCGCTGCGCTCGCCGCAGAAGAAGTTCATCAACCTCGACATGGAAGAGTTCAAAGACCTCGACCTCACCATCGCGGTCTTCGAGAAGCTTCTCGACCAGCCGGAACTGCTCGAACTCGAAGCCGGTATCGTTCTTCAGGCTTACCTACCAGACGCGCTTGACGCGATCAAGGAACTCACCGCCTGGTCAACGGCTCGTCGCGCTCGCGGCGGCGCCAACATCAAGGTGCGCGTCGTTAAGGGCGCCAACCTCGCCATGGAGCACGTCGACGCGGTAACTCACCACTGGCCGATGGCTACCTGGGGCACCAAGCAAGACAGTGACACCCACTACAAGCGCGTGCTTGATTGGGCATTCACCCCCGAGCACATCGACGCTGTTCGTATCGGAGTTGCCGGCCACAACCTCTTCGACATCGCGTTCGCCTGGCACCTCGCTCAAGAGCGCGGCGTCACCGAGGGCATTGAGTTCGAGATGCTCCTCGGAATGGCTACCGGTCAGGCCGAAGCAGTCAGGAAGGATGTCGGCAGCCTGCTGCTGTACACGCCCGTTGTTCAGCCGAGCGAGTTCGACTCGGCCATCAGCTACCTCGTGCGCCGCCTCGAAGAGAACGCCAGCACCGAGAACTTCATGTCTGGACTGTTCGAGCTTTCCAGCAACGAACACATCTTCGTGCGCGAGCAAGACCGTTTCTTGGCTTCGCTCGCTAACCTCAACACGCCAGCCCAGACCACCAATCGCGTGCAGAACCGCTCCACGCCTGCTGCGATCATCGGCGACCGTCCCTTCAACAACGTCGCAGATACTGACCCCGCCATTGGCGAAAACCGCACGTGGGGTCGCGCGATCTTGGCGCGCAGCGGCGACTCCCAGCTCGGCGTTGACACCGTCACGGCCGGCGCTGTCAGCACTCCCGAGCAGATGAAGAGCATCCTCGATTCCGTCACCGCTGCCGGAGCGAACTGGGGCGGCATGCCCGCCGCTGAGCGCGCCGCGATCCTGCACCGCGCCGGCGACGCGATCGAAGCCTCGCGTGCCCGCCTCATCGAGGTCATGGCCAACGAAGCAGGCAAGACCATTGCAGAAGGTGACGTAGAGGTCAGCGAAGCGATTGACTTCGCGCACTACTACGCCGAGCGCTCTCTCGACCTTGAAGCGATCGACGACGCCACGTTCGTGCCGTCGAAACTCATCGTCGTTACTCCGCCGTGGAACTTCCCGGTTGCCATTCCCGCCGGCAGCGTGCTTTCAGCACTCGCCTCGGGCAGTGGCGTCATCATCAAGCCAGCGAAGCTTTCGCAGCGCAGCGCCGCAGTAATGGTCGAAGCGCTGTGGGAAGCGGGCGTGCCGCGTGAAGTGCTCGCCTTCGTCGATCTGAAGGATCGTGAACTCGGTCGCATCATGATTGCCGACCCCGCGGTCGACCGCGTCATCCTGACGGGGGCGTGGGAAACTGCCGCAATGTTCCGTTCCTGGCGCAACGACTTGCCGATCCTCGCAGAGACGAGCGGCAAGAACGCGATCATCGTGACGCCGAGCGCAGACCTCGACCTCGCCGTCGCCGACGTGACCAAGAGTGCCTTTGGACACGCCGGACAAAAGTGCTCGGCCGCATCCCTCGTCATCTTGGTTGGCTCAGTCGGCCGGAGCGAACGTTTCGAGCGTCAGCTGGTCGACTCGGTGCGCACTCTGCGTGTTGGCCTCCCTCAGGATCCCCTCACCATGATGGGTCCGATCGTTGAGCCTGCTCAGGGCAAGTTGCTTAACGCCCTCACCACTCTTGCTCCCGGCGAGAGCTGGCTCGTGAAGCCACGTCAGCTTGATGACGAAGGCAAGCAGTGGACTCCCGGAGTTCGCACCGGCGTTGTCTCTGGCAGCGAGTTTCACATGACCGAATACTTCGGACCCGTTCTCGGCGTCATGCGCGCCAAGAACCTCACCGAAGCAATCGCGATGCAGAACGCCGTGGACTACGGTCTGACTGCGGGCATCCACTCGCTCGACCCCACAGAGGTTGCTCGCTGGCTCGATGAAGTTCAGGCCGGAAACGCCTACGTCAACCGTGGAATCACCGGCGCCATTGTTCGTCGCCAGCCCTTCGGTGGGTGGAAGCGTTCTGCCGTTGGCTGCCACGCCAAGGCTGGCGGACCCAACTACCTGATGACACTCGGGCAGTGGAAGGCCGTCGAACAGCCTGCCGCTCGCGATATTCAGGTTCGTGGGCTCAGCGACCAGGTGTCTTCGGTAATCAAGAAGGCCCAGTCGGGAATGGACTTCGCCGAGTTCGACCGTGTTCGCCGTGCCGCCGAGAGCGACCAGCGAGCCTGGGAAACAGAGTTCGGTATTAGCCGTGACGTCTCGGACCTCGGCGTGGAGCGCAACGTGTTCCGTTACCGTCCGGTGCCCGTCACCGTTCGCCTGTCTGAGGGTGAGCCCATGGGACACCTCGTGCGGATGATTGCCGGTGCTGCTCGTGTTGGCTCAACCATTCACATCAGCTCGGCTGTTCCGTTGCCGTCCCTGCTCGCCGAATCGTTCGAGTCGGCAAACGCTACAGTGCTGGTCGCCGATGTCGTTGTCGAGTCGGATGCCCGCTGGAACGAACGCGCAGCGAATGGCGAGCTCAACACCAACCGGGTGCGCCTCATCGGCGGTTCAGCTGTCGATCTTGCTGAAGCCGTTGACGGAAACCCCGACATGGCGGTGTGGTCGGGACCGGTCACCACATCCGGTCGCGTCGAACTGTTGATCTTCCTGCAGGAGCAGTCGCTGTCAATCACCGCCCACCGCTTCGGAAACCCCGACCCGGCCATGGCAGCACTCGAGGTCTAACTCGCTCTAGCGAGTACCGCCGAAATGTGACGGCCGTCGTTTAGCCTAAGAGGATGATTCCCTCGATAGCGCTCAACGACGGCCACAGCATTCCCCAGCTCGGCCTTGGTACCTGGCCACTCAGCGATGCTGAGGTAGCTATTGTCGTACCGACAGCGATCGAACTCGGCTACCGCCATATCGACACCGCGGTGCGCTACGGCAACGAAGTGGGCGTTGGTGAGGGCATCCGTCGCAGTGGTGTTGACCGCGATGAACTCTTTATTACGACCAAGCTCGATGGCGATTTTCAGGGCGATGACCTCGCGATCGATGGGCTGCGTGGCAGCCTCGAACGCCTCGATCTGGAGTATGTTGACCTGCTGCTGATCCACTGGCCACGACCAGAACTCGATAAGTTTCTTTCCACCTGGCGCACATTCGAGCAGCTGCAAGCCGACGGCTTTGTGCGCTCCATCGGTGTCTCGAACTTCAAACCAGCGCACCTTGATGTGCTGGCGGATGCCGGAACCACCGTTCCTGCTGTCAACCAGGTTGACCTGTCGCCGACCAACGCTCGCCTAGCCGAGCGCGCCTATCACGACTCTCGCGGAATCGTCACGGAAGCGTGGAGCCCCATCAAGGGAGTGCTCGACCAGCCGGTATTGCTCGAAATTGCCCAGAAGCATGAGCGCTCAGTGGCGCAGATCTCGCTGCGCTGGCACCTGCAGAACGGTCTTGTAGCGATCCCCAAGTCGGCCAACCCCGAAAGGCTGGCCGACAACATTGCGATCTTCGACTTCGAACTCGACTCTCGCGATCTCGAAGCCATTGCGGCGATCGATGTTCCCGGGTCAGGCGTCGATTCCGATGAGGTCGGGCACTAGCCGGCGGCAACCAAGGTTTCGGCGCGCACCGTGCTGAGAGCGCCATCCACCATATTCACGACGGCGTGCATCCGCGGCAGGTGAACCAGATCGTGGGTGACGAGCAGCGTTGACGTGTTGCGTTCATCGGTGAGGCGCAGAATCAGTTCGATGATGCTTGCGCCACGCTCCTGATCGAGAGCACTCGTTGGTTCATCTACGAGGAGAACCTTGGGGTCATTCATGAGCGCTCGCGCGATGTTGATGCGCTGGCGCTGACCGCCCGAAAGTTGGTGGGGACGCTTGTGCGCCTGATCGGCGAGGCCAACAGCATCCAATAGCTCAGCGGCATGCTCTTTCACAGCAGCGCGCTGTCGGCGGCTACGGGGAGCACCTAACTCGTTCATGACCGCGAGCTGTTCGCGCGCCGTCAACGATGGCAGCAGGTTCGGCTGCTGAAAAACGATACCGATAGCGTCGCGACGCAGCACTGTTGCTTCAGTGGGGGACAATTGCGCGGCATCCACGTCATCAATGAGCACGCGACCGGAATCGGGCCTGATGAGGGTAGCGGCCACGGCGAGCAGGCTCGACTTGCCCGAACCGCTCGGCCCGGTGATGCCGGTGACGGTGCCGGGGCGTGCGGTGAGATTGACATGGTTGACCGCGGTGATGCGACCGTCTCCATCGGGAAAGCTCAGTGTGACGTCATCAAGGTGGATCATCGGGTGCTCCCTAGGGCAGTGAGGGGGTCGGCGGTGGTGACGGAACGTAGAGCAAAAGCGGCACCCGCAAGGCCGAGGGTGATCATGACAATCCCCGGCAGCACGGTAGTGAAGGGGTTCAGGATGAACGGCAGAGCGTTACCCAGGAGAGCCCCGAGCAGTGCTGTCACACCGATGCCGATGCCGACACCGATGAGCAGTACGACGAGCGCTTGGCCCAGGGCATCTCGGACGAGGGACGGCGTAGAGGCGCCGAGCGCTTTGAGTACGGCAATATCGGCTTGGCGCTGCATCGTCCAGACGGTGAAAAACGCACCAATTACGAGGGCGGAGATACCAAACAGCATCGCGACCATGAGGAGGAGAGATCCGATTTCTGAGCGAAATGAACCGACCGCGGTCAGTGAAAGTAGCGCACTGTTGCTGATGGTGTCTGCTTCAGCATTCACGGCATCCCAATCGGTATCGCCCGTGACGGCGATGGTTGTGGCGTAGGCGTCGGGGTTTCCCGTGGCAGCGGAGTAGGCCTGCCAGTCACTCAGGGTCACTTGTGCGACAGGAGTGTGGCTGTACCACCAGTTGCCGCTGACCGTCTCGACCGTGTAGTCGATGCCTGCGATGGTGACGGTGTCGCCGCTCGTGACAGCAAGCGTTGTCGCGGCATCCTCGGACAGCCCGATGGTGCCGTCCCTAGTGGGAGCGGTGTCATCAAAGCCCGCGACCACACCAAAGAGGGCGATGGACGCACTGGAGTTGGCTGACTCGGCTTTCGTCTGAGTGACACCGATCGGGTTCGCAGACTCAACGCCTGGCGCGGAAGCCCACGTGCGCACTTGCTGCTCCGTGATCGCAGAATCAGAAAAACTCGCTTCGGACTCACCCTTGCTGCTCGGTGGCGAGAACACGAGCTGGTCGGCCGGAATTGATAACACCGCTGACACGTTTTGGGCAGCCAGACCGCCCGTCAGCCCGCTGAGGAAGCCGACTAGCAAAGTGATGAGGGCGACGACAGTGCCGATGAGCACGAATCGTCCGCGAGCAAAGCGCAGATCGCGCCAGGCAACAAACATGGGAATCCTTTCGGCGTCGAGCGAATTCGACAGTTACCAGATTCCTCGTTCCTCGCCGTGGGGGCATCGGCCGCAAGAACGCAGTTTCACCAGCAAAGGACGGCACAAAAAATCACCCTTTTGATGGATGGGAGTGACCGTTGCCGAGAGTAGGGTCGAACAATGAGCCACACCGCGTTGACCCCGGTTTTTATCGGGTTGCGCACCAGTTTGCACATCCTTTTTGCGGCGCTGACCGCGGTCGTGATCGTGCGTGCCCTGGTTAGCAACAACCCCAACAGCGGCATCGTCATAGCGCTAGCCGCTCTCATGATCGTGACCTATGTCTTCGGCGGTGTGCTGGCCAAACGCACCATGACGACGCCATCAACGACTCGCTCGCTGAGCGGCTACCTTTGGTTGCTTGTCTTCTCCGGCGAATGGCTCGTTCTGGTCTGGTTGATTCCAGATGCCGCCTATCTGGTGTTTCCTCTCTTCTTCCTTTACCTCCACCTTCTCCCGCGTGGTTGGCGAACCCTGGCCGTGTTGACCTCTACCGGGCTCGCGATCGTGGCGCTCGGACTGCATTCGGGGTGGACAATCGGCGGAGTTGTCGGACCCCTTGTTGGTGCCGGCGTCGCGATAGTGATTGGCCTTGGCTACAAGTCATTGGCAACCGAAGCGGCGGAACGAGAGCTACTGATGAAGCAACTCCTCGAGACGCGCGACCAGTTGGCGCAGACCGAGCACGAAGCGGGAGTGCTTGCGGAACGAGCACGACTCGCGCGCGAAATTCATGACACCGTGGCGCAAGGACTGTCGAGCATCCAGATGTTGCTGCATGCGGCAGAACGCGCTGACCCGGATGCTGCAGGTCGTGAGCATGTGCGGCTTGCCCGCGAGACGGCGGCTACGAATCTCACCGACACCCGTCGGTTCATTCGTGAGTTGGCTCCGAGTGCGCTCATTGAGCAGGGCCTGGGGGCAGCATTGCGCCGCCTTGCCGCCACTCAGTGGCAGAGTTCGGATCGTGAGGTGCGAGTTCGGGTAGCTGATGCGCTTGATCTTCCGATGCCTATGCAGACAGCGCTGTTGCGTATCGCACAGGGGGCGATGGCTAACGTGGTTCAACATTCTGGGGCAACCCAGGCGACGATCTCGATTGCTCGGGATGCCGACGGCGTGACTTTAGTCGTGGCAGACAACGGGCGTGGTTTTGACTCCACCGCAGTCGCTGGAGAGACCGCGGCAGGTTTCTCTGATTCCTTCGGGTTGACCGCCACGCGCGAGCGCGTTGAGCAGCTCGACGGCACGCTGACTATCGATTCTGCGCCGGGAAAAGGAACGACAATGACGGTAGAACTAGCGCTGGAGGATGTTGCGAACGCTGTCGGGAGTGTCGATCCGAGTGCTTCTAGCGCGAGTGCGAGCGCTGCCGAGAGTGTCGTCGATGCTGCAGAGGCAACCTCGTGATTCGTCTGGTCATCGCGGATGACCACCCCGTGGTGCGGGCGGGGCTGAGAGCGTTGCTCGACCATGAGGAGGATCTCATGGTGGTTGCTGAAGCGGCGACGCCCGCTGAAGCCTTCGCGTTGGTGCAATCTGAGGTGCCCAATGTTGTCTTGATGGATTTGCAGTTCGGCACGGCCGAGACGGGTGCGGATGTCACGCGTCGCATCCGAGCGTTGGAAGCTGCGCCCTATGTACTGGTGCTCACCAACTACGACACCGATGGTGACATTTTGAGCGCGGTGGAGGCGGGTGCCAGTGGCTACTTGCTGAAGGATGCCCCACCTGCCGAGCTCGTTGCAGCCGTGCGCGCCGCCGCCGCGGGGGAAAGCGCGTTGGCGCCGGTGATTGCTGGTCGACTTCTTGATCGGATGCGAGCACCCCAGATCAGTCTCAGTAGGCGAGAAATCGAGGTGTTAGGGATGGTTGCCGAAGGTAAGTCGAATGCGCTGATTGCTTCGGAATTGTTTGTGTCGAACACGACGGTGAAGTCGCACTTGGCTCACATCTTTTCGAAACTGACTGTCTCGTCGCGCACCGCTGCGGTTTCGCAGGCACGCGAGTTGGGGATTTTGCGCTAAAGAAGAGCGCAGCCGCCGAGGTTAGGCACTGCAGCCAGCGGCTAGAGGGAGAGTGCGGTGGAAACGAAGCGTTGGGCTTCTTCTGCGCTGATACCGAGTTCGGCGGCGCGGTCGGCGTATGCTTTCGCATCGAGTTGGAGCAGCGCTGCAGCATCACCGGGGCGTGCCTTCACGACGGTGCCGTTTCGGCCACGGGAGAGCAGGAAGCCGTCTGCTTCAAGTTCGCGATAGGCGCGAGCAACAGTGTTGGGTGCAATGCCGAGGTCGCTGGCCAGTTGACGAACAGTGGCAAGTTTGGTGCCGGCAAGGAGTTCGCCGCTGGCGATCTGAGCGATGGCCTGTGCTTTGATCTGCTCAAAGGGCGGAACGGATGCCGAGGTATCAATCTCGAAGGTGACGGGACTTTCGGTCGGTGTGCGACGCCACGATTCAGCCATGGTTGATTCTCTCACACGCTGTTTTGGGCGGGCTCGCGCCAGTCAGATCGCTCTAATCGACCGTCTCAGTTCTCGGTGGGGGCGATATTCATTCCGAGTTCGTTCACTGGCGAATTGTCGACGGGAACAGGCGGGTGCTCAACAGGGCAGTTGAGAATTGTGTTCGGCGTTGAATGATCAATGAAGTGTTCCGACATCGGCTGTCCACACACAGGACACAGCGCGTCACTAACTTGCTGAATGACGTTGTCGTATGGCCCCAGACCGGGAGTGCCGAGAATCGGCAACAGTTTGAGGTTGAGCCAATCGATGAATCCGACGTAGCCTCGACGGCCAGACGTCTCATCCTTGCCTTTCGTGTGCTCGTATTCGTTCATGACTTCAGATTAGCCACGCGCGTCAGCCACCGTAAGGGGGGAGTGGCGACAGCTGTGCTGTCGCCACTCTGCCGTGTTGTGGTTATGAGTGAACCCGCGGCTTCTGTGCGCTGTTGGCGCTCGGGAGGCTAGGCGTCGCGGCTCTTGGTGAGTGTGGCGGCCGCAATGTTCAGCACGACAACCCACGTGAGCAGCACGAGGAAGCCCTGGGTGGGGTCGAGGGTGAGTACGTCGTCGGCGATGCCTCCGAGCGGCGGACCTCCAGCAGCGGAGTCGCTACCGATGGCATACATTTGGCTGCCAGCGGAAGACGGCAGGAGAGCCGAGAGGTTGTAGATCCACGTGGCTTGAGCGACGCTCGAGAGAATCGCGAGCACGGTCGGAACCACAAGAATCAGCCCGAGCGCGGTAGCAATACCACCGGCGCTGTTGCGCAGAATGGCACCGAACGCAAACGCCAACAGGGCGATGAGAGTCAGGTAGCCGGCGCCGCCGACGAGTGCTCGCATCACTTCGCCATCCAGAAGCTGTCCTTCAACGCCCTTGCTCGCGAGTATCGGCGCGGTCACGAGTGCCGTGAGGACGATTGATACGAGGCCGACCACGAAAGTGGCTACCGCAAGCACTAACGCTTTCGCAAAGAGGGCTGGCAATCTTTTGGGTACCGCCGCAAAGGTGGAACGAATCATCCCTGTCGTGTACTCGCCGCTAATAATGAGCACACCGAGTACGGCGGCGACAAGCTGCGTGAAGTTCACGCCAAGCGTTGCCACCATCACCGTGAACGATTTCTGCGTTTCGGCGTCAAGGGCTCGGCCTGCTGAGGTGTCGAGAGTGGCTGTCATGAGCAGGCCAAAGCCGACCGTGAGCAGTACGAAGATCACAAACGACCACTGGGTCGAGCGAAGCGTGCGCAGCTTGATCCATTCGGAGCGCACAACGCGGGGGAAAGTCAGTTTCGTCGCGCGGTTGGCTGTGGGAGCCGGTGCGGTCTCGAGGGCGGTGCTGGTCATCGGGAAACCTCCGAGTGGTATTCGACGTCATCTTGTGTGAGCTCTAGGTAGGCGTCTTCAAGCGATGCAGAGAGCGGTGTGAGTTCATGAAGCACGATGCCTGCCTGTGCTGCAGCCTCACCGATCTGAGCGGATGCCAGACCGGCGATAGTCAGAAGGTCACCTTCGACGCTGGTGACGGTAACGTCACTGCCCGCGAGTCGATTGGCGAGTTCCGTGGCCTGTGGTGTGCGAACCCGCACCGCGGTTCCAGTTGCGAGCGCCAAAATCTCGCCAACGGGAGCATCCGCAATGATGCGGCCGCGCCCGAGCACGATGAGGTGGTCTGCGGTGAGGGACATCTCGCTCATCAGGTGCGAGGAGAGGAAGATTGTGCGACCCTCTGAGGCGAGGTGCCTCGTGAGTTTGCGCACCCACATCACACCTTCGGGGTCGAGACCATTGACAGGTTCATCGAGGATGAGTGTTTGGGGGTCGCCGAGGAGCGCGGCGGCAATTCCGAGGCGCTGGCCCATGCCGAGCGAGAACCCTCCGACACGTTTCTTGGCAACGGATTCGAGGCCGGTCATCGCGATGACTTCATGCACTCGCGCTTTACCGATTCCGTGGGTGGCAGCCATGGCAAGGAGGTGGTTGTAGGCGGTGCGGCCGGTGTGGATTGCCTTCGCGTCGAGGAGGGCTCCGACTTCGTGCATCGGGTTGTGGTGTTCGGCGTACCGTTTTCCATTCACGGTAACGGTGCCAGAATCAGGGCGGTCAAGCCCGATGATCGTGCGCATAGTGGTGGACTTGCCTGCGCCATTGGGGCCGAGGAAACCGGTAACGAGACCGGGACGGATGGTCGCGGTGATGTTGTCGACGGCGGTTTTGGCACCGTACCTTTTGGTCAAACCTTGAATTTCAATCATGTCTTCCAGTGTAGAAGCCCCGTCGCTTGGCGGCGTCCCCCGAGCGGATGAGGTTGTGCGCTGGGGGTAGTCCTGGGGGACTACTGGCATGCGTGCGGTTCTGCGACTTCTCTTCACTTTGGGGCATCCGCAACTTAGCCTGATCCCATGCCTCTGGATGCTCGCACTCTACTTTCGGGACCACGCGGCCGTCGCTTGTGTCTTGCCGCTGCCATGCCCGAGCGGCTTCTGGCGATTCCGGAAGTCGCGGAGCTGTGGAGTGTGCTGGTCTATGCTGCGCATCATCTGGAAACTGCACGGGGTCAGGGCGGAACGATTTTCGGTTGGAACATTCCTGACCCCCTTCCCGAACCCTCTGCGGAGGAAGTCGCAGTAGCGCTCGAAAACATTCCGTTGTCGTTGCTTGGCGTCGCGGATCTTCTCGACGCTATCGCTGTTTGTGTAGACAGTGCGCGCTACTGGCAAGAGCCCGATGGTACCGATGAACTGTTGCTGGATTTCCGCCTCGATCACGCTCTCGAACGCATCGCGGATCATGTTGTCGCGTTGCCGTCAATCGAATGGTGGAGCGGGCCCATGGCCGCCGAGCAGTGGGCGGTCAAATTTCAGGACCCCCGCTTTCAGATGCCTGGGGCGCCGCCTGCAGCGGAGACTCTTCGCTTGTGGTCTGCCGCAATGGATGAAAACGAGCAGACGGCGGTTCGGGAACGCCCGACAGATCCCGCCGCCAATTTTTCAGGCGACTGGTGGTCGAGGCCACCGTTCGGACTCAGCGCGACGACGCGGGCGCTACCAGAGCTGGGCCCGGTCGGTCTCTGGTTGATCGAAGATCGCTCTGACGATGGACTGGTGAATAGCCATCCCGTGCCCGTCGAAGGCACTCCGCGCGTGTGTGAAATTGTTTCGGCAGAGTCTTGGGCCGAGCTTTGCCGGCGATACCCGCGCGAGGTCACCGCTACCCGGCGCCACGACTGGTACCGCGCCACCGGCCGAAACGGTAAATGGATGATGCCTGATTGGTCGCGAGTGGCCCACGATTTCGATGCGGTGCACCTTTCCCTCGCTGCCTACCTTTCTGCCGCTGGCGTCGCTATCCCGCTCGACGACGGCTTCGCGAGTGTCATCGCCGGGTGGAACCCCGACGAAACGTACTGGTTTACCGATGTTGTGACGCATCCGGTCTCTGATGCCACTTGGATGCGAGAGGTCCAAACGCGGCGGTGGCGACGGCACGCGACTAATTCGGGAGTGTGACAACTGGGGCCGACTAGAGCATCCCGGAGTGAATAGCGTAGGAGGCCGCACCGGTGCGCGAGGTCTGGTCGAGCTTGGTGAGGATGTTGGCAACGTGCCGGTGCACGGTGTGCTCACTGAGCACGAGTTCCGTAGCGATTTCGGGGTTGCTCAGTCCTCGCGAAACCAACCGGAGTACTTCGAGTTCTCTGGCAGAGAGCAGTTTATCGGTTGGTTCACCGGACGCTTCACCAGCGACAGCGGCGAGTTGTCGCGCTTGGGTGAGATCGTCGAACGCCGATAGTTCGGAAAGTACTTCTGTAGCGATGGCGAGGTGACGTTGGGCCGCGGCCGGGTCGCCTGTCGTGAGGAGCACCTTCGCGAGCGCGAGGCGAGTATGGGCTTCGTCGAAGCGAAGTCCGGCAGCATTGAATCGTCGCACCGCCTCGATCAGTAGCGGGACTGCGGCGACCGGTGGGGCAAGAGCGGCAGCGGCAGCAGCTGCGGATGCCATGAGGGAGTCGGTTCCTGTCAGTTCAGCAGTATGGCGAAGTTCGTTCGCGAAGAGTTGCGCCTGCTCGGTCTTGGCGGCAGCGTGAGCAATGATGACGGCGAGATAAAGAACGTCGGCGCGAACAATGCGACTGTTGTGCGGCAGCCAATCCAGAAGCCCCCGGATAGCAGTCCAAGCGCTCGCGGTATCGCCGCTGGCTAAACGTAGCTGGGCGATGCCGGTGATCGCGAGGGGATGAAATTCGGCTTGCGCAAAGAGGGCTTCGGCTTCATCGAAACGACCTTGGCGGCGGCGGAGTTCTCCCAACTGCACAACAGCCTCAAGTCGTGAAGTGCGTTGAGACGATGAGAGCCGTTCCATGACGCCGACGAGTTCGTCTTCGGCTTCGCGCCACGATCCGCGGGCTACCTGAACGGAAGCGTATTGGATGCGGCACACAGTGAAGAGGGGAGCGAGATCGCGTTCAACACAGATCGCTTCCACGCGGCGACACCAGTCAGCGGCACGCGTCACATCCTTATTTTGGTTGCAGGCGGCGATCAACCAACAGCACACTTTCCCCATCCACATGGGGTCGACCACGTCGCCCGATGTCGCTGCGGCCACCGCGGCATCCAATTTGGCCATTCCGCCCTCGAGATCTCCGGCGCTGGTCATCGCTACGCCCTGGAGGGCCATGCCGACCACGTCAAGGTCGCCAACGTCGAGTCGCCGTGCGATGTCGGATGCTCG
This sequence comes from Rhodoglobus sp., assembly GCF_053580035.1. Classification (NCBI taxonomy): domain Bacteria; kingdom Bacillati; phylum Actinomycetota; class Actinomycetes; order Micrococcales; family Microbacteriaceae; genus Rhodoglobus; species Rhodoglobus sp. The sequence continues at coordinate 1,661,606 of NZ_JBMDVL010000001.1, forward strand.
CACTGCTGAAGCCAATGCGCGGTCGGGGTCATGGCCGACTTCCATCGCCAGTTCTGCTTCACGCACCGCATGCCAACCATGTTCTGGGGACTCGTCGAGCCCCTCAAGGAGTGACTCGGCCCGCGTCCACCATCCGAGCGCTACCGCATCGCCGTGCCCGAACAGCAACGAGTCCCATGCCAGACTGGTGGCGGTGCGTGCTGCCCCGAGTGAATCGCCGAGCTCGCGGTGGCGTCGGTAGGCAGATTCGCGTGATCCGACACAGGTTTCACCATCGTCGAGCCACCAGGCGGCTTGCGCCAATCCCTCATAGGCAAGAGGGTCGCGAGTTTCCTTTGTGACAGCGAGAAATTCGGTTCGTGCGACTTGCCACGAACCGGCAGCTAATGCTTCGCGTGCCGACGTAAGGGACGTCATCTCCTCATTATGGTCCTTCGCTCGCCGGCCAGTCGGGCCCGGGCCCGTGTCCGTGCCCGATCTGGCCCGGCGAGTTTGGGTGACTCAGGCGTTCACGCCAGCGGCTAGCGCTTTCACATCTGCCGTAGAAAGCGGGTTGCCGGCAATGCCCCAGCTGCCGCTGCGCACCTCTTCGACAACGCACCACGTAACGGGGCGCATGTTCTCGCCCTCGATTCCCACCATGGCGTCGGTAAGCGTCCGAATCATTTCTTGTTTCTGCTCGTCGCTGAAGACGTTCTCAATGACTTTGACTTGGATGAATGGCATCTCAATCTCCTCGTATCTCGGCCCCACGCTGTGTGGGACTTCTCCATCAACTGTCGTCTTCTGAGGGTTGCTGCGCGTCGGCAAGACAGGCCATTTGTGGTCGTCGGGCTTGTGGCCCGATCGGGTCATGGCTTCGCGGGCATCGTGCTGCGTCTCTGACACCCACTCGGGCGAAGCCAAGTGATGACCGACGTGTCGAGGTGAGTGCGGGAGAAGAGTACGAAGCAACTGCGTGGAGTCTCGGGAGCGTAAATGCTTTGCGTCTTCAACTGGTGACGTGCCATACTATGTTCGCGTAGAGAAACTTCCTTCGTTCTACGAAATATAAGAAAAGCGGGCGACACCGTCAGTCGCGTGCAGGGAGATTCCATGATCAACAAGGTTGTTCCGAACCTGTCGGATGCTGTTTCAGGCATAGAAGACGGGGCAACAGTGATGATTGGGGGCTTTGGCAATGCTGGTCAGCCTCAGGAGTTGATTGACGCGCTCATCGCTCGTGGTGCGACCGATCTCACAGTGGTGAGCAACAATGCGGGAAACGGGGACGGCGGACTCGCGGCCTTGCTCGCGGCCGGTCGAGTGCGAAAAATCGTGTGTTCCTTTCCTCGCCAGTCGGACTCATGGATTTTCGACGGACTCTACCGTGAGGGAAAGATTGAACTCGAGCTGGTGCCGCAAGGAAATCTTGCCGAACGCATCCGCGCGGCAGGCGCAGGAATTGGTGCATTCTTCACCCCGTCCGGCGTTGGTACTCAACTTGCCGAAGGTAAAGAAACCCGCGAAATAGACGGACGAACCTATTTACTTGATTACCCTATCCGTGCAGATTTCGCGTTGATTAGTGCGCTCAAAGCAGACCGCTGGGGCAACGTGGTGTACCGGCAGACGGCCCGCAATTTTGGGCCAATCATGGCTACGGCAGCGACAACGAGCATTGTGCAAGTAGATGAGGTCGTTCCGCTCGGCGCGCTCGCTCCAGAGAGCATTGTGACTCCGAGCATTTACGTCAAGCGGGTTGTGGTGGTCGGTGAGCGTCGCTGGCTGCACTACAACGACTTCGTTGGTGGCGTCGACCTAGAAGGGCGTCCTCTCGACGGTATCGCCGGATTCGCGATGGGAGGAGAGAAATGAGCATCACGCTAAGCCGCACAGAGCTTGCAGAAAAGATCGCCAAAGCAATCCCTGAGGGCTCGATCGTGAACCTCGGAATCGGCGCGCCCACTCTCGTCGCGAACTATCTGCCTGTCGAGCTCGAAATCATTCTTCACACTGAGAACGGAATGCTCGGAATGGGTCCGGCGCCCGAGGAAGGGCGAGTCGATCCCGACCTCATAAACGCGGGAAAACAGGCTGTTACCGCTCTGGACGGAGCGGCCTATTTTCATCAGGCCGACTCCTTTGCCATGATGCGCGGCGGGCATCTCGACGTCTGCGTGCTTGGAGCATTTCAAGTGTCGGAGAGAGGTGATCTTGCAAACTGGTCAACCGGTGCGCCGGGTGCCATCCCCGCTGTTGGCGGAGCGATGGATCTCGCGATCGGTGCCAAAGAGGTTTACGTAATGACCGACCTGCTCACCAAGCACGATGAGTCGAAGCTCGTCGCTGCGTGCAGCTACCCGCTGACCGGTGTTGGTTGTGTGTCGCGGGTGTACACCGACTACGCGGTATTCGACATCACCCCTGAGGGGTTTGCGGTGCGGGAATTGTATGGTGACAGCACCATGGAACTTCTCGCCAATCTCACTGGGCTAGAGCTCATTGACGCGACAACGACCCCTGCCACCGACTAAGCAAAGAGACACTCATCATGACTGGTAGCTACATTTACGACGCGGTCCGCACCCCGTTCGCGCGTCACGGTAAAGCCTTTGCCGACGTGCGGCCGGATGATCTTGCCGCTGTCGTCATGAAGGCTGCGGTTCACCGCACTGACATTGACCCTGCGCGCGTCGATGACGTCATTTTTGGGGATGCCAACCAGGCCGGGGAAGACAACCGCAATGTTGCGCGGTTTGGTGCGCTCCTTGCAGGATTCCCCAGCTCGGTTCCCGGAGTGACCGTCAACCGGCTGTGCGGCTCCGCCGTGGAATCGGTGATTCAGGGGAGCCGAGCGATCGAAGCCGGTGACGCCAACATCGTGCTCGCTGGTGGGGTTGAGTCAATGAGCCGCGCACCGTTCATCGTAGAAAAGTCGTCCCGCGCCTTCCCCGTGGCCAACCAGACGGTCTGGAACTCGTCGATTGGGTGGCGCATGGTCAATCCGGAATTACCCGACGAGTGGACAATTTCGAATGGGCAAAGCGCTGAAAAGTTGGCTCGGATGCACAATCTCAGTCGTACGCAGCAGGATGAGTTCGCCACCCGCAGCCACCGCCTGGCGGCCAAAGCGTGGGCTGCCGGACACTACGATGCAGAAATCGTTCACGTACCCGGCCACGAACTGATGCGCGATGAGGGGATCCGCGACGACACGACGGTGGAAACCCTCGCCACTCTTCGTCCGGCATTCGCTCAGGATGGCACAGTGACAGCAGGCAACTCATCCTCACTGAATGATGGCGCATCCGCGGTGCTTCTGGGTGCAGAAGGTGCACTCGATATCGAACCACTTGCCCGAATAGCCGGGCGCGGCGTCGCGGGCAATGACCCAGACGTGTTCGGAATCGCCCCTGTCGAGGCCGCGAACCGAGCACTCGCGCGCGCAGGACGCACTTGGGCTGATGTCGATATCGTCGAACTGAACGAGGCCTTCGCCTCCCAATCGTTGGCCTGTATTGCGCTCTGGCCCGAGCTCGATCCCGAACGAGTCAATATCCACGGCGGTGCCATCGCTATGGGGCACCCGCTCGGTGCATCCGGTGGTCGCATCATCGGCCACGCGGCACACGAACTCAAGCGACGCGGCGGTGGAGTGGCTGTCGTTGCTATCTGCATCGGTGTCGGACAAGGATTGGCAGTCGTTCTCGAACGCTAACGGGTCGCGATGAACCTCGAGGTTCCGACCGGCGCGAGGTTCCTCGGTAGAGTTCTGGAGGAGGCGCGATGAAGGACACCGAAATAAGCACGACGTCAGACGCGGATGCACCTGCAGAAGACTTCGTCCAGTCTCTCGCGCGCGGAATCGCCGTGCTTCGTGTGTTCGACGCAGACAATGCGCAGCAGACTCTGAGTGAAGTCGCCCGTAATGCTGGCATTCCTGCCGCCGCGGCGCGTCGGTTTCTTCGCACCCTCGAATCTCTCGGCTATGTGCGTAGTTCGGGACGTCAATTCGCGCTCACTCCTAAGGTTCTTGAAATCGGGTTCGGCTACCTTTCATCGCTGTCGCTTCACGATGTAGTGCAGCCCCACCTCGAATCCCTCTCGCGTGCCACCAAAGAATCTGCTTCCGTTGCGGTGCTTCTCGACGAAGAGATCGTGTACGTTGCTCGTGTTCCCACACGCCACATCATGAACGTCCGCATCACCATCGGCACTCGCTTTCCGGCCTTCGCCACAAGCATGGGGCGCGTACTCCTATCCGGGCTGCCTGCGATCGAGCGAAAGCAACTGCTTGCCAGAGCAACAATGCCTGCCCTCACGCCAACCACTATCACCGATGCCCGGCTGCTTGAGGCCGAAATCGAGCGAGTCAACGCTCAAGGATGGTCGATCGTCGATGGCGAGCTTGAGGCCGGGTTGCTCTCGGTTGCCGTCCCCATCCGCGATGGCGTCGGAACCGTCACCGCCGCGCTCAACATTTCGACGAGCGCTACCAGAGACTCGGTAGAGTACCTGCGTTCGCACCACCTGCCGCTTGTGCTCGCGACCGCGGATGACATCCAGCGCGATCTGCTCCGTCTCTCACTCTGAGCCGATATAGCCTGCGCGCTCAGCGACGCTCAAGCTGGTCTTCGACAAATACAGGTTTGCGCAGCAAGAAACCGCCGACCGATGCAAGAACCGCAGAAGCGATCAGCATGATGAAAACAGCAACCCAGCCACCTGTCACTTCGCGTAGCACGCCGACCAAAAGCGGGCCGAGCGACGCAATGGTGTAACCAACGCCCTGCACAAATCCGCTCAGCGCAACCGAGCCCCGCATCGTCCGTGACCGGAGATTGATAAGGACCAAGCACACCGGGAATAGTAACGCTCCCAAGCCAATGAGCAACACCCAGAGGGCGGTGGCGAAGCCCGGCGCGAGGAGGAGGCCCAGATCGCCGACGATGAAGAACACGACACCCATCTGAACAAGAGGGCCGACGTTTGTGAGCCGGGCGGCCAACACCGGGATAAAAAGCGCCGCTGGCAATCCCATCGCGGCGTAGAGCGCGAGCAACGCTCCCGACTCGGCCGCCGTCGTGTCTGTTGTTTGAGCGAGGATGTCGGGCAACCAGGTGAGCACACCGTAGACGTTGAACGACGAGACGGCGAAAACGATTGCAATGGTCCAGGCCACGGGAGATTGCCAGATCGGGCGCCCGCGCAGGGGAAGTGCTTGGGGGAGTTCAGCGGTGTCGTTTGCCGACGTGTCTCGCTTCTCTCGGGAGCGCTGCACAAGAAGCGTCATCCAGGGAATCAGACTTGCGAACGCAAGGATCGACCAAATACCCAAAGACACACGCCAGTCGGTAGCGTGAGCCACGGGCACGGCAACGAGGGCAGGCACCGCAGCGCTCGCCGATGCCAACGTCGCGTAGAGCGCCGTCACCATGCCGATGCGGTCAGGGAAGTAACGCTTCACGAGGGGCGGCAGCAACACGTTGCCGATTCCCATTCCGATGAGTGCGAGAGCGCTGCCGACGAGCAGCATGGCATAGCCTCCGGCAGCGCCGCGGAGCAAGTGGCCAACAATCATGAAGCCAATCGCCAGGATCAAGAATCGTTCCAGCCCAAGGCGGCGCGCGATCGGGGCGCTGAAAATTGCGGATATTGCAAAGGCCATCGGCGGGATCATCCCCAACAGACCAAGCGCCACGTTGTCGAGCGGGATATCGACGGCGATCTCTCGCGTAATAGGAGAAATTGCCGAGACGGCCGTTCGCAGGTTGAGAGCGACAAGAAGGATGCCGCCAAGTGCGATGGTGCGCCCCGCCCAGAGCGGGAGGGGATGGGAGTGCGGCATAGCGTTACCTTCGGTCATGGTGGTGGAGGGTGTGTGGGGTGATCGCGCTGTCATACGGTGGCGACCGGACCCTGCACGCGGAATGACACGGTGTCGCCGACGGCCACGGGAACGTGCCCCGCAACGTGGGCAAGCAGGTGCATCCCGTCGTCGAGTTCGAGATTGAGAACGTGGTTAACGCCGTGAAAGCGCAATCCCACAATGCGAGCGGGACGAGCGTCGAGAGCTACGTCATCCGGTGAGCCGATCACGACAGCTTCTGGTCGCACAACAGCGAAAGACCCCGCCCTTTGCGACTGCTCCGACACGGCAACCTGACCGATCCGCGTGTTAACGAGACCCGGTGAGGCGTGAATCACTGGCACGAGAGTCGCGTCACCGACAAACTCTGCAACAAAGCGATCAGCAGGGTTCTGGTAAATCTGTTGCGGACTTCCGACTTGGTGGATGCGGCCCTCTGACATGACGATGACTTCGTCAGCGAGAGCGAAAGCTTCTTCCTGATCGTGAGTGACGAGCAGCGCTGTGGTGTTCGTGCGTTTGATGGCCCGGACCATGTCGTTGCGCACCCGTTCCCTCAAATGCGCATCGAGTTGGGAGAAAGGTTCATCGAGCAGGATGATGCGGGGGTTGGTGGCAAGGGTCCGAGCAAGCGACGCGCGCTGCTGCTGACCGCCGGAAACTTCGTGGGGCATATGGAGGCCGATATCGCTGAGGCCAACCAGTTCGAGAAGGCGGGCCGTCGTCGCTGCGCGTTCGCTGCGGGCGACGCCGTATCCGACGTTCTCGGCGATCGTGAGATGGGGAAATAGAACGTTGTCTTGAAAAACGAGCCCCACGCCGCGGCGCTCGGGAGGCACATGATGGCCGGGTGCCTGCACGACAGTGCCTGACAGGGCGACGACTCCAGCATCCGGTTGATCGAGTCCGGCAACGATGCGCAGCACCGTTGTTTTGCCGCAGCCGGATGGGCCGAGAATTGCGGTGAGCGTTCCCGGGCGCACCGTGATGTCCACGTCGTCAATGGCGAGTCTGTCGCCGAAGCGGCGAACAAGCCCCGTCGCGACGAGGGCTGGTGGTTCTTGCTGCTGTGTCATATCTGCTGCCTTACCCGCAATGTCGCCCGGTGGTGCGCGGCAACCAACGGAACGGAGAGCACGACGAGCAGGATTGCGGCGATGCTTCCCGTGGTGAGTTGGCCCTCTGTCACGGCACCCCAGACGCGGATCGCGAGGGTTTCGGTTCCGGTGGGGCGCAGCAGCAGGGTGGCAGGCAACTCTTGTGACACCAACACTGCCACCAGCAGAGCTCCGGTCATTGCCGCACGCCAGACGAGAGGAACTCCTACCCGCAAACCTGTTGACCACCTTCCGTAACCGAGTGTGCGAGACACTTCAAAAAGCCGCGGATCAATCTGACGCAGGGCAACTTGCTGTGCCCCGACGGCAATCGGTAAGAAGATGGCGACGTAAACGAGGATGAGCATCATCGTTGATTGGTACAGGATCGGCGGCAGCGCCAAGCTCACGACAAGAAACCCGAGCCCGATCGCGAGATGGGGGAGCGAGTGGGTGAACCATGGAAGAGTCTCGGCAATACGCCCGAGCCGGGACGCTCCGCGGTAGGAACTCAGCGCGATTGGAATCGCGAGCACCGTCGTCACTGCCGCCGCCGTGAGCGCCAGCAGCAGAGTGTTCGACGCTTCGGAGAGAATCGGCCCGGGTCGGACCCCCGCCATGATTCCCCGCACTGCCCAGAACCCCAGGGTGCCCAAGGGGGCCACCAAGCTGAGGAGCACCACGCTGCCGAGAACAGTGAAAGACGCTGCTTTCGTGACCCCAGACAGGCGGAGAGTGAGAGGGGGGCGACCGCGAGAGGCGACCGGCATCGGAACTCCGCTGAGGATCGCTTGCAACACGATGAACACCGCGGCCATCGAGATGAGCACTCCCGAGAGCGCGAAGGCAGGGGCAAGGTCGACGCCGCCGCGGAATTGCGAATAGACCGCGCGGGTGAAGGTGTCGTAGCGCAGCACCGATACCGCCCCGAAGTCTGACAGCGTATAGAGAGAAACGATGCAGGCGGCGGTCGCCAGTGGTGTGCGAAGCTGCGGAAGGATCACCCGAACGAAGACGCGCGCAGGCGAGTCGCCGACGAGCCGTGCGCTCTCCTCGAGAGCGGGATCGAGCCTATTGAGCGCTGTGACCACGAGCGCATGCACAATGGGCAAGCTCGAAATGGTGAGGCACAGTGCCGCGGCCGAGAGCCCCTGCGCCACGGGTGCCGCACCCCAACCGATGAGTGCTGAAAGCTGCGAGGCAAGCCCACCACCACCGCCCAAGCCCACGAACGCCAGCGCGAGAAGGTAGGCAGGCAGGGCGAGTGGCAGCATGACAAGAAACGAGAAGACACGTCGCCCCGGCAAGTTCGTGCGCGTCACTATGACCGCGGTGACCGTGCCAAGCACAACGGTGCACGCCGTCACAATCGCGATCAACAGCCCTGTTCCAGAGAGCAACTCCAGCAATCGGGCTGCGGGAATTCCACTTGCCGAGCCCGCCGTCAGGGCTTCAACTAGGAGAACTACCAACGGCGGAACGCACAGGACTGCGGCGATCGTCACGGCAAGGATGGCTACCCAAGGGATGTGTCGAGGCAACTGCCCCGCACCGTGAACAATGCCCTTCCGTTTCACCGCCATGCTCAAATAAGACCAGCTTGGGCGATGAGCGTCGTCGCCACAGTCAGGTTGTTTCCCACTTCATCAAGGTGCATACCGCGAATCAATTCGGCGTCGAGCGGGTTCTCTCCATCGAGGGTTCCGACTCCCGCGACGAGTGGGTACTCCTTCACGTTGTCGAGAAAATGCTGTTGCGAAGTATCGCGCAAGAGAAAGCGGATGAAGTCGAGCGCGGCCTCGCGATGAGTGCTGGATTCCAGCATCCCGATCGTGGTCGGCATGAGGACGTCGCCGGGGTCCCCGGCTTCAAAGGAACTGTTCGCGGCGTCGATTGAGCCGCGCTCAGCGGCCATTTGGAGCGCGTAGTAGTGATTGACGAGCCCGAGATCGAGGTCGCCAGCCGCGATCGCTTCGACAATCTCATGGTTGCCGCTAAACAGCACGGGATCGTTGGCGGCGACGCCCTCCAACCACGTCCGCGTAGTCTCTTCGCCTTCCGTCGCAATCATCGAAGCGACGAAGGAAACGAAGGAACTGTGTGTCGGAGCAAGCCCGACTCGACCAGACCAATCGGGGCCGGTCAGTTCGTTGATGGAACGGGGGAGTTCACTCTCGCTGAGAAAGGTCGGGTTGTAGGCCATCACACGGCGTCGGGCAGTGACCCCGACCCACTCGTCATTGGCCCCCGAGATCCCTTCGGGAACCCGGTCAAGGATGTCGGCGGGAAGGCTCGCGAGCATTCCTCCATCGACGAGCGCGCCAATATAGACCGGGTCTTGAGCGAAGAAGACATCTGCCGGAGAGGCGTCGCCCTCCTGCAGGATTGTCGTCGCCAGCTCACCCGTGCTGCCATAGCGCGCCTCGACACTGACCCCCGTCTCGGCTTCAAATGCTTCCACGAGCGGGCGCACGTGATCCTCATTGCGTCCCACATAGACAACAAGCGTCGACTCGCTGTCGGAGGAATCGCTCTGGGCAGCGGCCACACCGCAGCCGGTGAGCGCGAGCACCGCTGCAAGAGCGAGTGCTGTGCGCTTCACCTGCCGAGATTGCGTGAAGCTCGTCACAGAAGTGGCACGACGATGAATGGCACAGAATCACTCGCCCTTAAGGTCTTTTCAAGGCTCGGGATGCGGCTGTCGACAATCTCATCAAGCTCGCCAAGAACAACGGTGGCCTGGTCTGACAGCCGCCCCAGAACATCAAAAGTGCCCGGCGTCGGCGCGGTGTCCGAGAGCTCGATGACGATTTCTGGAAGCAGCTTGATTTTCTCGTCGAGACCAGCTGCCATTTTGAGTGCATCGTTGTGGTTCTTGAGATCGGGATTCGTGAGCACTCGCTCGATGCGATCGAGGTCGGCGACGAGAGAGTCGATCGAGCTGGTGAGCTCGGCCGACTCTTCAATGCGCGAACGCACCATAGTCAGCTGCTCCCGAACCGACCGCGACACGGCAACACCGGTAGTGATGCGTTGCAAAACGTCACGAATGCGAATCAGGATGTCGTACTGCAGACCGAGGTCGGCATCCGTGGCATCTCCGCGTGGGTCGCGAACAACGGTGATCGTCTGCGACGCGGAGTGTTCTCCGTCGCTGAGTTCTGCCGTGTAGCGGCCTGGAGCTACGCGGGGGCCTGGAGAGTAGAGACCGCGAACACCGTGCTCATTGGGGAGGCCCAGGGCTGGCTCTGTGCGCAGATCCCAGACGAATGAATTGATTCCAGACGAGACGGTGAGTACATCCTCGATCGGAATCTCTCGAGCATCATCCTTTTTCGAGCTAAAGGTGCGGAGCGTCTCGCCCGTGTCAGAGCGGATCGTCAAGGTGAGTTGAGGTGACGAGGCATCGGCAAGAGTCGCAGGCACGAAGTACTGCAGTTGGGTGCCGTTAGGAGGATTCTTTCCTCCATCGAGCCAGACCGAGACGACGCGTCCGTCAGGCTGACGCTCGCGCGTGAAGGTAGCTCCTCCCAAGGGGACCCCGGGGAAGCCACCCATCCAACTACCTTCTCCGGGCATATCGAAGCCGTCTGGAGTCGGGTAGCGGTGGGTTAGCGGTGGCTCGCACAGCACGAGGGAATCGGTGTCATTGATGCGCGCAGCCTCACGGAACGGGGCAACGTCATCCAGAATCCAGAAGCCACGACCGTGGGTGCACGCAATGAGTTCGTGATCGCGGATCTTGAGGTCGTAGATGGGGACCGACGGCATGTTGCCGCGTAGTTCTGCCCACGAGTCTCCGCTATCCGTCGAGAACCACACACGGCGTTCGGTGCCCATGAAGAGCAAGGATGCGACCTTCGGGTCTTCACGTACCGTGCGAACCCACTCGCCCTCGGGTAACCCCGTTGTGATCGGTTCCCACGTCTGGCCGAAGTCGCGCGTGCGGAAGAGGAACGGGCGCGAGTCTTGAACGCGGTATGCGTGAACAGCCACATAAGCGGTACCCGCGGTGTGCTGAGAAACCTCGATGCGTGCAATCGTTGCCCACTCGGGAAGGCCCGCTGGCGTGATTTCGTTCCACGAAGTCCCGCCGTCGCGGGAGAGCTGAACCAGTCCGTCGTCAGTGCCGACCCACAGTTCGCCGGGAGTGAGGGGCGATTCGGCGAAGGAATAGATTGTGCAATACACCTCGGCGCCGGTGCTATCTCCCGAGATGGGACCGCCGGTGGGAACCTGCTTGCTCGGATCGTTGCGCGTGAGGTCGGGGCTGATCTGTTCCCAATCGATCCCGCCGTTGGGCGACCGGAACACACGTTCGCCCGCGACGTAAAGAACACCGGGATTGTGGGGCGAAAATTCGATGGGATACGTCCACCCGAATCGATGCTTAGCCTCCGCAGCCCCGACTCCCATGAAGTATTCGGGCCAGACTGCCACATCGCGCGCTTGCTCTGTCACCTGATCGAAACGCAACAAAGGACCTGGATGACCGAATCCTGCACCGCCGAGCATGACGTAGCGCGGGTTCGACCGGTCGAGCGCGACGTCGCCGGCTTCCGCCTCGCCGAGTTCGAGAGAGTCCGCCCAGCGGATGGCGCCCTTCCACGAACGAGAGGGAACGCGGATGCCCGAGTTGTCCTGTTGCGTCGCATACAGGTCGAAGGGGAATCGGTGATCAACGTCGAAGCGGTAGAGCTGGGCCGTGGCCTGGTTGTACACGGTGGACCACGTCATCCCGGCATTGAACGAGACACATGCCCCGCCGTCGTTGCCGTTGATCATGCGGTTCACATCGTTCGGGTCGATCCACAGATCATGGTTGTCGCCGTGTGGGGTCTGTACCTGCTGGAAAGTTCGACCGCCGTCACGCGACCGCCAAGCCCACGTGTTCATACTCCAGAGCGTGTCAGCTTCAGTGGGGTGGGCGATGAGGTGGCTGTAGTACCAAGGGCGGCCTTGAACGGAGCGCTCAGTGGAGATGTGTTCCCAGCTCAGGCCGTAGTCGTCGGAGCGGTAGATTCCACCCTGGTCGTCTCGCGCTTCAACGAGTGCCCAGACGCGACCCTCTTTAGCCGGGCTAGTGACAACACCCATGCGGCCTAGCAAGCCAGTGGCGAATCCGGAGTTAGCGGAAACCTCCTGCCATGTGTCACCTCCGTCGATCGAGCGCCAGAGCCCGGAGTCTTCTCCACCAGAGACGATGTCCCACGGGTGCCGAACGGCTTCCCAAATTGACGCGAAGATGATGCGCGGATTATGGGCGTCGATGATGAGGTCAGCGGCGCCTGCCTTGTCAGAAACGTGCAGCACGTGCTCCCACGACCGCCCACCATCGGTGGTGCGGTAAACGCCACGCTCGGCGCTAGGGCCAAAGATATCGCCGGTCGCCGCGACGAAGGCAACATCGGGGTCGGTGGGGTTGACTCGTACTTTGGCAATGTGCTTGGTTGCTTCGAGGCCAAGGTGATCCCAGGTGCGACCGCCGTCGACAGTGCGGTACACACCGTCGCCGGGCACCACGTTGTTGCGAGCATAAGACTCCCCCGTGCCAACCCAGACAACGTTGGAGTTGGATTCGGCAACGGCGATCGCCCCGATAGAGGCGGTGGCCAATTGGCCGTCGGTCATCGGGCGCCAGTTTTGGCCAGCGTCATCCGTTCGCCACACTCCACCGGAGCACGCACCCATCCAAAAACGGCGGTAGTCGGTAAGGTCGCCAGATACGGCAACGACCCGGCCACCGCGGGCCGGGCCTACGTTGCGCCAGCGCTGGGGAACCTCACCGAGAGTGTTAGAAAGTTCCTGCGTGGATGGGCTCATCATTTCTCCTCATATCGTGATGTCGGTGCCTGATGAACGCGAAAATCTGGCACGCGTGAACGGGAACATCGACGTGCTCGGTTGCCGTTCTACAGCGGTTTGATCTTTAAGATTACGCGTTCTGATTTGATCTGTTCGGGCACGTATGGCCGGTTGAAATAGCGCCACGCGAGGGTGTCGGCATGCGCTCGCGGCTCATCGCCGTACACGAACTCCACTACGGTGCCGCGGACTTCGGCGTACTCATAAGGGTTGTCCTTGTTGATGATGAGCACAACGACTCGGGGGTCGCGCTTCACGTTTGCGTACTTCGCTCGATGAACCTCAGTGTTGATGATGATGTGCTCGTCATCACAGTCGACCCACATGACTTGGGCGCACGGCTGGCCATCTGCCTTGAGCGTGGTGAACGAGGCAAAGTTTGCGCCAGTGGCTAGTCCACGAGTTTTCTCGCTAAGCATTTCAGCCCTTTCTTACTTCACTCGGACTCGGGAGTCGAGCATCGCGTAAGCGAGGTCAACCAAGATGCTTGCAATGACGACAAAGAGTGATGCGAGCAGCATTGCGCCGATGATTACCGGCTGATCGCCTCGGTTGACGGAGTCAATCGCGAGACGGCCGATGCCGTTGATGCCGAAAATACGCTCGGTCACGACGAGGCCGCCCATTAGCACCGCGAAGTCGAGGCTGATCTGCGTGACGACGGGGGTGAGCACGTTGCGCATTCCGTGGCGGTAGACAACGCGGCCTTCGCGGATTCCCTTGCTGCGTGCCGTGCGGATGTAGTCCTCGCCCATGACGCTCACAAGCTGACTTCGAACAAGTCGCGCGTAGGTTGCAGCGGCGACAAAGCCAACCGTGATCCAGGGCAGGATGAGGTGCCTTGCCCACTCGAGCGGATTCTCAGTGAAGGGAACGTAGCCCGCGGCGGGGAAAAACGTAATTCCCATCACCGTCAGTAAGTAGAAGAAGACGTACAGCAGGAGCAGACCAGCGACGAACGTCGGCACACTCAGGCCGGTGAGAACGAAAGTCGTTCCTAGTTTGTCGCGCCACGAACCTGGCTTGCGGGCTGCGCCGATGCCGATGGTGACACCGAGACCGAGCGCCACAACGAGTCCACCGAGTGCGAGAGACGCGGTTGCAGGGAGTCGCCGCACGAGTGAGTCAAGAACGGGCTCTTTGTTGAAGTACGAGTAGCCGAGGTCGCCTTGGAAGAGACCCGAAATGAATAGCCAGTAACGCTCAAAGATAGGCATGTCGAGACCCAAACGCGCACGCACTTGATCGATTTGCTCGTTGGTTGCTTGAGGCCCGGCAATCGTCGCCGCTGGGTCATTCGGGGCAACGTAGAACAATAGGAACATAACGCCACTGATGGCGAAAAGCGTGAGGACTCCCGAGAGAACTCGGCGAGAGAGGAACCGGATCACTTAGCGATCTCCTTCTTCAGCTTCTTTATGCGACGCTTTTTCGCAAAGAGAGTTTGGCGGGGGTCAAGTGCGTCACGCACGGAGTCGCCAAGCAGGTTGAAAGCCAAGGTCACGGAGAGTAGAGCGGCTGACGGGAACACGAGCATCCACCAGGCGATCGTGTACATGCTGCCGGTTGATGCCGCGGCAAGCATGTTTCCCCACGTTGCAGTAGGGGGCAGTACTCCAAGTCCCAAGAAAGAGAGTGTCGCCTCAAAAACGATCGCTTGTGGGATAAGGAGAGTGCCGTAGACGAGAATCGGCACGACAAGGTTGGGAAGGACATCCACTCGCATGATTCGCCAGTTGGACGCGCCGAGAGACCGCGCAGCTTCCACAAATTCGCGCTCACGAATCGACAGCGTCTGACCGCGCACGACACGCGCAATGGGGGCCCACGAGAAGAGGATGATCACGATCACCGTTGTGCCGAACGACGGACCTACAAGGGAGACGAGCGAGATCGCGAAGAGCAACTGAGGCAGGCTGAGCGTGGTGTCCATGAGCCAGGTCAGAACAGTGTCGACCTTGCCGCGCATGAAGCCCGCGGTCATGCCGACAAGGGTTCCTATGCCGAGCGCACCTACGGTTGCAACGAACGCCACGATGAGGCTGAGTTGCGCGCCATAGATAAGCCGCACGAAGAGGTCACGGCCGAGGTTGTCGGCGCCTAGCAAGAAATCTGCGTTCGGTGCGGTGGGCAGCCCGGACGGCGTCAAGCCTTCTTTGCGGAATTGCTCGTCAGGACCGTGACCTACCCACGAAGCAATGAGCGGCGCCGCTATTGCGGAAATAATGACGAGCACGATGACCGCGGCAGACACCATTGCGGTGGGATCGCGGCGCAGCCTCGTCCACACAAGCTGGAACGGACTGCGGGCAGCAACTTCGTTGCCGCTTCTTGCCGCTTTCGCTGCGGCGGGATCGGCGAGAGTCTCCTCGCCTGGGGGATCCACGGTTGGCTCAGACATCAGTGGGCCTCGTCAATCTGCATTGTCGACAATGCGGCAGCCTCTGCGGCGACATCGTCGAGGTGGGGTGCCGCTGCCAAGAGCGAGCGGGTGTATTCGTGGCTGGGAGAGCCATAGATCTGTTCAACCGGCCCGGTCTCAACGATCTTGCCGTGATACATCACTGCGACACGGGCGGCGATGTGTTCGACGACCGCGAGGTCATGAGCGATGAAGACATAGGTGAGCCCCAGCTCGCGCTGGAGCGAGCTGAGCAGGTTAAGAATCTGCGCCTGAATGGAGACGTCGAGAGCGGATACTGGTTCATCGCACACGATCAGCTTCGGATTCAAAGCGAGAGCGCGGGCGATTCCGATGCGCTGTCGCTGACCGCCGGAGAACTCGGCAGGGAACCGGTTGAAGTGCTCAGGGTTAAGCCCGACGATTTCCATGAGTTCTTGCACTCGCGCGCGCAGCGCTTTGCCATCCGCGATTTTGTGGATGACGAGCGGGTCAGCGATGATCGAGCCGACTCGACGTTGCTGGTTGAGGGACCCAAACGGGTCTTGGAACACCATTTGCACATCGCGGCGCAGGGTGTGGCGTTGCGCGGCGGTAAAGGTCGAAATGTCTTTGCCCTCAAACTCGATGGTTCCGCTGGAGAGCGGGATCAGCCCTGTGAGGGCGCGGGCCAAAGTGGACTTTCCGCTGCCCGATTCGCCAACGATGCCCAGTGTTTCACCGGCGCGGATGTCGAGACTCACACCATCTACCGCGGTGATCTTGTTGCGAGTGAGCCCGAGCAAACCTTTTCGAGCACCATCGAATTCGATGCGCACGTCAGAGATCCGGGCCAGTAGTGCGCCTGACTTTGCGGACTCGATCTCGGCGGCGGGCATAGCAGGCAGCACCACGGGGCCGGCAAATTCTGTCGGGAGGATGCAGTTGGATTTTTGACTGGGGGAGATAACGCGGGCTTCGGGGAATTTCTCTAAGCACGCATCCTGAACGAAAGCGCAGCGTTCGGCGAAGGGACAGCCGGGCTGATCTATCAAAAGGCTCATCGGCTGGCCAGGAATAGATTGCAGCTCCGTGCGCTGACTTCCCCCACGCGGCACCGATCCGAGCAGACCCTTGCTGTACGGATGATGCGGGTGTCCGAGCACTTCGGTGCGGGTTCCACGTTCAACGATTCGTCCGCCATACATGGTGATGACGTTGTCTGCGACCCCGGCGACGACCCCAAGGTCGTGGGTGATCATCAGGATGGCAGTGCCGTGCTCACGCTGAAGATCTTTCATGAGGTCGAGTAGTTGAGCCTGCACCGTAACGTCGAGTGCTGTCGTTGGCTCATCGGCTACGAGGAGAGCTGGTCTGAGCGCTAGCGCGAGAGCGATCATGACTCGTTGGCGCATACCGCCTGAAAATTGGTGGGGGTAGTCATCGATGCGCTTGTCGGGCTCGGGAATGCCGACTTCGTCGAGCAGCTTGATCACGCGGGCGCGCACGTTCTTGGCGCTACTGCGTTCGTGGCGCTGAATAGCTTCTGCGATCTGCCACCCAATTCGGAACTGCGGGTGCAAAGACGACAGGGGGTCCTGGAAAACCATGCCGATCTGCGGCCCGCGGATTGCGGACAACTCCGTGGGATTCATCGAGAGAAGATCGCGACCATTGAGCAACGCGCGCCCCGTAACGTGCGCGCCGGCGGCGAGTCCGACCATCGCTTGGGTGCTAACGGACTTGCCAGAACCAGACTCTCCTACTACTCCGAGGGTCTGGCCGTGATCAAGTTCGAAGGAGATGCCGCGTACCGCATGCAGTGGACCATCACCGGTGTTAAAAGTGACATCGAGATTCTCTACTGTGAGCAGCACGCGGCATCGCCCTCCAAACTGTTCGTGTTTATTTGCTACTGATGTGGTGAGGTGGAGCTAGTTACTGCTTGAGCCACACGTTGGCCATGTCGCCGTTCTTGGTCGAGGCCAAGAAGCCGAAACCACCAACCCGTTCCGAAGCGAACACCGGAGTGCGCGTGAAGGCAACAGGTACCCACGCTGCGTCAGTCGTTGCAATCTCGTCTGCTTCTTTCCAGCTCTTGCTGGCTTCAGCAGGATCGGTCGCGGCGAGAGCATCGTCGATGGCTACGTTGAATTCATCGTTGTTCCAGCCACCGAAGTTGGCTGAGCCACCCTCGTAGTTGCGGCCGTCGAGCATCGGGACCAAGTAGGCGCGACCGTCGAGGTAGTCAGCACCCCACGCGGCGATTGCGATGTCCCACTCGCCCGCACGGGTGACGTCTTCGTTCAAGAGGAACTCACCGTAGAAAGCGTTCTGCGTGGTGACGCGGAGGTCAACTTCGAAACCACCGGCCTGAAGATCCTGCTGGAGGATCGCTGCGATGGATGCGTAGGGTTCCGTCTCGCGGTAGAGAACGCGAACCGGAACGTCGGTGCTGTAGCCGGCTGCTTCAAGAATTTCCTTGGACTTGGCCTGGTCGCCCTCCTCGGGAACATCCAAAGCGTTCGTCTGCGCGTCACCGAAAACCTCGGGAGGTAGGATCTGCGTGGCGATCTCAGCAAGACCCGGTCCACCGAGAGTCTGCTGGATTGCAGCACGGTTCACGGCGAAGTTGAGTGCCTGACGAACGTCAACGTTGGCGAATGCGCCATCCGCGTTCGGGCTAAGCGTGTTGATTACGATGTAGGGGCGAATTCCGCCGCTGCCACCAATGACAAGACGCTCGTCGTTTGCGGCAAGCAACGCAGGAACTGCTGCGGTCGGCGTGACGGTGTCAGCCCACTGCATGTCTACGGTGCCAGCTTCAAGCTGCTGCTGAACGGCGGCAGCTTCCTGACCCATCGAGATCTCCACGGCATCGACGTATGCTTCGCGCACGGTGTCGAGCTCGGCATCCCAGTTTGGGTTGCGCTCAAGCACGAGCTTCTCGTTCGGCGTGTACTCCGTGATCCGGTACGGGCCGCTGGAGATCATGTTTTGGCGCAGCTCAGGGGAGTCCGGCAGGTAGTCGAGGTACTCAACTGGCTGCGGTGCCATGAAAACGCTGAGGGCGAGAATGCTGATGAAGTCCGTCGCCGGCTGCGTCAGCATGAAGGTCACGGTGTTGTCGTCCGTTGCTTGAACGCCCGCGATGTCGTTGCCTTCGACATAGTCACGGATAGCGTCAACGTCAGCAGCAACATCAGCGAATCCGGAGCAGTACGCTTCGAGTCCTTCGATCGTTGCGGTGTAGTACGACAGCGCGACGGACGGCGATACCGGGTTGCAGATGCGCTTGACGGCGCGGACTACGTCGTCCGCGACAATCTCGCGAGCCCCGTCGGGTGCGTCGAAGTTGACGCCTTCCTGAATCTTGATCGTGTAGGTCATTCCGTCTTCTGAGATTCCGCCATTCTCCATGGTCGGAATTTCTAGAGCGAGGTCAGGAACGATCTTTGATGCACCAGCGTCTCCGTCGGGTAGGTCCGCGAAAAGCGAACGCGTGATGAGGCGGTGCAGTTGCGAGTCCTGTGCGCTGTACGACGATGCTGGGTCCATGTAGAGAACATCGGCGTTCCCTGCAACGAGCAGCGTGCCGCCGGCGGTTGCGTCCGCGTTTCCCGATCCTGGCGTGGCTGCAGTGCAGCCCGCGAGCATCGCAAGCGGAACAGCCATGGCGAGGACCGCCACCGCCTTTGTGCTGAAGTGTTGTTTCATTGTGATTCCTCTCTTGCCTGTATGAGGCGTTCTCGAGTGTTGAGATTGTGGTGCTGGACTGGAGGCGTGCCTAGTTGGCAACGAGGTCGTTGGCGTGGGTGTTGATACTCGTAGTGCCGGTTTCTGTCATGAGGAACACGTCTTCGACGCGCACACCGACGCGGCCTGGCCAAAACACTGAGGGCTCAATCGTGAAGAGCATTCCTGGTTCGAGGGGGGTGTTGTCTTCCTCTGAGATGTACGGCAGTTCGTGCACGTCGAGGCCGATGCAGTGCCCTGTACGGTGGCGGAACCAGTCCCCGTAGCCCCCCTCTTCGATCACGGCACGAGTCGCGCGGTGCACGTCGCCACCTGTTGCGCCGGGAACCGCAGCTTGGCGGCCGGCTTCCTGCGCGGCAATAACGAGGTCGTACACGCGCTCGTATTCTTCGTTGGGAGTTCCGATGTGGATGGTGCGGCCGAAGTCAGAGCAGTAGCCCTGCGTGATCGCACCGAAGTCGAAACTCACGCCTGCTCCCGACTTGAGGGAATCGTTGGAGACGCGCACGCTGGCATCGCGGCTCAGTTCGGGACCCATGGCCCACACGCCGGTGTCGAACGAGGCTCCGATCGAGCCGTGCTGACGCATTCGAAGGTCAATCTCGGAGGAGAGCTCGAGCTCGGTGATGCCTGAGACGACCATCTTCTCGACGTCGGCGAACACGTCATCAACAATCTTGGCTGACTGACGCATGAGGGCGATCTCTTGCTCGTCCTTGATGCGACGGATCTGGTTGATGATTGTGTCGGCGATAACGAAATCGGCATCGGGCTTGTGGTTGCGCAGCTCGATGGTGGTTTCGGCCCAGCTTCGACCACTGAGGGCGATGCGGTTGACAGCGCCTTCTTCGTGGCCGCAGCTCTCTTGCCCGGGGCGAGCGCCCATCGCTACCGTGTTGGCTTTGCGCGTGTAGCTGTCGAACGCCTTGCGGAAGATCTCGCCTCCGTCGTCTTCTTCATTGGCGGTCATGACCTCGCCGGCAATGCCGTCGGGGAGGTCGAACTCCTGGAAGTGGCGAGTGAGAACGAAGAGCGGGTCATTGCCGGGGGAGATGAAAGCTCCCGAGATCCAGTGGTTGGTGTAGCCAATGTTTCCGAACGAAGGAAGACGGCGACCAAGCCCAGTGAAGTACTCAAGGTCGGACTGCGATGCAGGCAGGAAGACGACATCGATGTTGGACTCGTCGAGCTTGGTCCAGAGCTTGGAAAGGCGTTGGGAGTAGTCGAATTCGATCTTTTCCATCATGGACGTAACGCTCGTTTCTTTTCGGTTGACGACACAGCGGTTGGGGTGCTGGAGGAAGGGTGAAGCCTGAGTGTCGTTGACAGGCTTCTCACCGGGGCTTGGTGGCAGCGACGTGGCAGCGAGGGGAGTGCTAACGCCTGCGGTAAAAGTGGGCGTGCCTCGCTGGCGGCGGCGCTCACGGCGACCCGACGATTGGCGGTGGGTATGCCAAGCGTCATGAGCTGCTCCTTCATTGGAAATGCTGTGGGGGGTCTGCGTGCGTGCTGGGTCACGAGGTGCTGCGTTGAGAGCGCGCGACAATGCTCAGTCAGGGCGCGCCGACGGATGCCGCAGCGCTCTCGGTGGCGTGGATTTCGGCACCAAACTGAGCGATCACTCGTTCATATTTTTCACTGTACCGGAAAATTCGCCATTTGAACACTAGTTCGCAAAGCGAACAAATTGAACTACGCAACAGCGTAACTACGGGGGTCTTCTGGCGCTTCACGGCGCGCGAAGAGAGCACGCGCCGGTCGGGGCGGAAGCGTAACGGCGCGACGATGACTACATCGTGAGCTCGGGACTGCGGAGAAGAGGCGAAGTCGGCGTTGAGCGCACAGCACTGAGATGTGATCTACGGGCAATCGGGGCGCGACACTGGGCTCGCGCCCCGATTGGTGCGTGGTGGGTGGTAATTCAGCGGATGTGGGCCAGCTGAATTGGCACGTTTAGGACGCCGTGCTTGCCTCGTGCTGGCGACGACGCGCCGAGCGCCAATCACGGTTTGCGAGAGCAGCGACTGCGACCGTCGCGATAGCTAGGACGGCAACGACGAGCCACTCGGATTCACCATTACCGCCGTCGGGTTCCAGCCCGATGAGCATCTCGATCCACGTCGGTTGGACCAGCGTAGCGACGGTGAGGGCGCCAAGTACAAGAGCAGCAACGACCTCTATGCGAGCCCTAATCATAATTTCCTACTTTCTTCTCATCGATGACACACACCATGTGCGAGACCGCCGACTGTACCAACCTCGGCACGTTCCTTGGCCGCCGTTAGGCAGAAGCGTCAAGGATGTCGACGTCCGAACGGTCGCCGAGCAACTCCCACCGCTGAAGCGAAAACGGCACGTTTCCGTTGAGCCACACGTAGTCGTGAAACTCGCGGGTTGAGAAGGAGTCTTTCTGCTGGTTGATGGCATCCGTCATCATTCGAATGAGGAGCATCTTGCCCACGTGGTACGACATGGCAAGTCCCGGTGTCGCGATGTACATCGACGATTCGTCGAGTGCTGTTTCGCGGTCCATGGGAACCAGATCAACGAAGAACTGTGTCGAGTCGTGAACGCTAAACTCACCCGTTGCCAGGCTCACGTCAGCGATGACCCGCAGGCTGCGCAGACGGTTGAAGTTGTGAATGACCTCTTCGGAGTGCGGCGAATCGGTGAAGAGCCCCGCCAACATCATCATCTCTTCGTTGTAGAACGCGATTCCCTCGTTCGCCGCAGAGTCGTAGTACCGGCGACGGAGTGGGTTCTCGTGGCGCGATGCTAGCGCGAGCTGCTGGTAGTGCGCGCCCTCGTGCACAATGCCGAGTCGAGGGTCGCGTGCGTTCGCGGCGTAGAAGTAGGGCAGTCCCGGAGTCGGGTCGGGCGAGTAAGAAATGCCGTCCATGTCGACCCGCTGCTCGCTCGTGAGGTCGTCGGTCACGCCCAACCAGCGCAAGGGCTTTACGTACTCCGGCAGGGCGCCGACGAGGTAGTGCCGCAAGCTATCCGGCTGGCTCAGGAGGTTCTCGGACTCGTAGAAGTCGCGAACCTGCTGCTCTTGCTCTGCCTCGCGAGCGACCTGTGCGCCTACGTCCTCCGACAGCTTGTCGGCGGCCAGATTGCGGTAGCGGTTCGTGACGATCGTTTCGGAAACCACAGCTCGCTGGTAGTCCTGGCGCGCAGCGCGAACCAAGTCTTCTGGCTCGGCGGCGACGAGCGCGACATTGCGCAAGAACCAAACGAACTTGTCGCGCCCCACTGCCTGATCCGGTGCCATGGAATCAGCGTTGGCCTCAAGCCATTCCCGGAAGGCGCCGAGTGCTTCGGCGGCGGCCGGGGTTACGCTGCGGAGTTCCTCGAGCACCGCGGCATCCACAAAGCCCTCAAGCTTCTCTACCGTGTCGGCAAACTGAGCCCCGGCGTCTGCAAGCATTTCTGCGGCAACCTTGGCGAGGGTGCTCACACCGGCGCGAGCGAGATTCTCTTGAGCGGTGGCGACCTGCGAGGGGATTGCCTTGGCAACGGTCAGCAATGCCTGCTGGCGTTCGGCAGAAAACGGCGGCACCTGAAGCAAGCGATCAAAGAAAGGGCCGAGAATCTGGCTCGTCAGGA
Organism: Rhodoglobus sp.; assembly: GCF_053580035.1. Lineage (NCBI taxonomy): Bacteria > Bacillati > Actinomycetota > Actinomycetes > Micrococcales > Microbacteriaceae > Rhodoglobus > Rhodoglobus sp. The sequence goes on from NZ_JBMDVL010000001.1 coordinate 1,684,161, forward strand.
AGACGGCGTCCTTTTCCCAGTTGCGCAGGGTGTCAATATCCCATGTCACACGAGCCAGTGACGAGCCGACCAGACGGTAGTCGACCTGAACAGGAATGGGCTCTGCGCTCACGTCGAGAGATGCCCAGCGCGCGTGGAAATCCGTGTACCGGCTGCGGATGTCGTCGATAGCGGCAATGCTGAACTGCGGCACCCAGTCGGCGCCGCGGTCGACGCGCGGAATGTCGTCGCCCGTGTGGAATGCTGTCGCGTTGCGCCACTTCCATACTTCGGCGCCTAGTTGTTGTACGGCGTCGTGTCCCATGTGATCTCCTTTGACGAGCTCACCCGCGGGAAGCGTTGTGAGCGTGTGTGATGGTGTTTAAGTGAAGAAGTGCGCAGCGCCTACAGCGGCTTAATCTTGAGGATGACCCGCTCAGACTGAATCTGCTCGGGGATGTAGGCACGGTTGAAGTAGCGCCACGCCAAGGTATCGATGTGAGCACGAGCTTCGGCTCCGCGGATCTCTTCGACGACGGTGCCGCGCACTTCTGCGTACTCGTAGGGGTTGTCTTTGTGGATGATGAGCACTGCGACCTGGGGGTCGCGCTGAACATTCTTGTACTTCGCTCTATGAACTTCTGTGTTGATGAGGATGTGGTCGTCATCGCAATCCACCCACATGACCTGAGCGCACGGTTGGCCATCGGCCTTGAGGGTCGTGAGGGAAGCAAAATGCCCGCCCTGAGCCAGTTCGCGCGTCTTCTCGCTAAGCATTTATGCCTTTCCTTCGTTAAAGCGTGACCCTCGCTTCGCGGGCGACGAAGGGTCGGAGTAGAACTGTTGGGGCCCTGCCAGGAGGGACACAGCCCCAACAGGGTTAGATCGGCTCGGCAACTCTCGTCGCGAGAAGCTCCAGCCGCACAGCTGGGCCGCCGGCAGGCTGATGCCAGCAAGCGGCCGCACGTGAATCGTCAATCATGACGAGCGACGGATCTTCGGTCGAGCAGCGGTCCATGGCGACGGGGCAGCGCGGGTGGAACCGGCAGCCTGTCGGCGGTGCAGCGGGGTCGGGAACTTCACCTTTCGGTGCGATAGGAGCGGTAGCATCCTCTTCGAGGCTGGGAATCGCTCGCACCAGCGCGTCCGTATACGGGTGCAGCCGAGACTCCCACAGCTCATCAGTTGGCGCAGTCTCTACGATCCGGCCGAGATACATCACTGCGACCTTGTCGGCGATGTGGCGTACCACCGAAAGGTCGTGTGAGATGAAGAGCAAGCCCATCCCGCGTTCTTTGACGAGCCCCACGAGGAGGTTCGCGATCTGAGCTTGAGTTGAGGCGTCTAGGGCAGACACGGCCTCATCCGCGACGATCACCGATGGCTGGGGTGCGAGTGCTCGAGCAATGGCGATTCGTTGGCGTTGACCACCGGAGAACTCGTGAGGGAAGCGGTCGGCGATCGCGGCAGAGAGCCCTACTGCTTCGAGCAACTCCACAGCAGCGGCTCGTGCCGATGACTCGGTCGAGACCTCAGTGAGTCCATCGGCGATTTGACGCCAGATGCGGCGTCGAGGGTTCAGCGAAGAGTAGGGATCTTGGAAGACCATTTGCAGTCCGCGATCTGCCTTCGGGCGAGCGCCTCGCCCCACAGGGCTTACCGGAACGTCGTTGAGCGTTACTGAACCGGAGGTCAGTTTTTGCAGACCAACGATGCCGCGACCCAGCGTTGACTTTCCGCACCCTGACTCTCCAACGAGTCCCACAATTTCCCCGGGCCCCACTTCGAGAGAGGCTCCGGCAACTGCACGAACGGGGCGACGGCCGGGGGTCTTGTAATCGACGATGACGTCTCGTACTTCAAGAAGCGACATGCTGATCCTTCCGGGGAGCGAGCGAGATATCAAGAGGGATAGCGCCCTCGGGCAGCGAGCCGAACGGATCTACTGCGCACGCCGCGAAGTGTCCCTTCTCCAGCTCGCGAAGTGCCGGCACATCGGTGCGGCAAGACTCGACGGCGAACGTACACCGCGGGTTGAACGCGCAGCCGTCCGGTCGACGATCAGGCGTTGATGGCTCTCCGGGAATGGGAACGAGCGCTTTTCCGAGCGCGGCGCCCTCGGGGAGGGCCTCGATGAGAGCGCGGGTGTACGGGTGCCTAGTGGCATTGAGCACTTCGCCAATGGCGCCGCTCTCCGCCACGCGACCGCCGTACATGACGTAGAGGCGGTCGGCGATGACGTTCATCACGGCGAGGTCGTGGGTAATGAATACCACGGCCATGCCTGTCTCTCGGCGCAGCCGGTCGAGCAGATCGAGGATGCCGGCTTGCACGGTGACATCGAGCGCCGTGGTGATTTCGTCGGCGATCAGCAGCTTCGGGTCGCACGCTAACGCCATTGCGATAGCGATGCGTTGTCTCATTCCACCTGAGAACCGGTGGGGGAATGCCGTCAGCGCTGACTTAGGGTCAGGGATGCGCACCATCTCGAGCAATTCGGCGGCGCGAGCCCAGGCTGCTTTGCGACCAAGACCCTTGTGCACTCGCAAGTGCTCGGTGAGCTGGGTTCCGATATTGAGCATGGGGTGCAGCGAGGTCATGGGGTCTTGGAACACCATGGCCATTTCAGTACCGCGCACGGACTGCAATTGCTTGGGGGTCATGGAAAGCACATCGACGCCGTTGACGCGCACTTCGCCGGCGCTCGTCGCGCCAGCGGGAAGAAAGCCGAGCGCGGTCATCGCGGTCACGGTCTTGCCGCTACCGCTTTCACCGGCGATGCCGACGATTTCACCGGAATTTACCGTGATGCTCACGCCGTCAACAAGGTTGCGACCACCGCGGATCAGGATGGAAAGGTTGTCGACTTCTAGAAGGCTCATCGGTCATTCCTCACAGTTCACTCGTGGCGACAGAACGCGCCGAGCGGGGGTCGAGGGCATCTCGCATGGCGTCGCCGAGGAAGTTGAATCCCAGAACGACGGTAAAGATCGCAAGCCCGGGGAACAGTGCTACCCAGTAGTTGTAGAAGACCGCAGCGCCGGAGGAGACCATCGAGCCCCACTCAGGCGACGGCGGCACAGCGCCGAGGCCCAAGAATGAAAGCCCCGAAAGGAGGAGGACTGCGTTACCCAGTTCGAGAGATGCAAGCACGAGCACGGGGCCCGCAACGTTGGGCATCACTTCTTTGACGAGTGCTTTGGCGCTCGAATCACCCAGCAGTCGGCTCGCGGCCAAGTAATTCGTTTCGCGAAGGCTCAGCACGAGTGATCGAGTCACACGGGCGTAGGCCGGCCACGAGACGACAACGATTGCGAGCACTGCATTCGTGAGTGATGGGCCGAGCGAAGCAGCAACAGCCATCGCGAGAATGATCGCGGGGAAGGCGAAGAAGAGGTCAACGACGCGCATGAGCGCCGCATCTACGACACCACCAACGTAGCCAGCGATCGCTCCCACCGTTGCGCCAACGATCACCGAGAGGGTGACCAGTAGCACGGCGAGTGGCAAGCTGACGCGAGCTCCGTAGATGACGCGCGAGAGGATGTCTCGGCCTACGACATCGGTGCCAAACGGGTGATCACCCGACGGCGGAAGGTAGCGGTCGAAGTCTTGAGCAAGCGGGTCGTGGGGTGCAACCCACGGCGCGAATATCGCGATGACGGTCCACGAGAGAATGACGACGATGCCGACAACCGCGAGGGGTCTGCGCCATGCGGCGGGAAGCCGCTTGCGTGCGGGTAGCCAGCGACTGCGCTTGATCGGAATACCGTCGGGCGCGAGGGCGGGGTCTGTAGTTGACGTTGTCATGCTCTGCGGATCCTCGGGTCGATGACGCCATATAAGAAGTCGACGATCAGGTTGACGGTGATGTACACGAGGGCGACGAAAAGAGTGACGCCGACGATTGCGGGAAGATCGAGGTTGCTGGCACTTCTAAAGGCGTAGGCGCCGATCCCCGGCCAGCCAAAAATCTGCTCGACAAGCACGGTTCCGGCGAGGAGAGATGCGAATGCAGTTCCCAGCACGGTGATTACAGGCACGAGGGCGCCGCGCAACACGTGACGAAGCACGACAGTGTGCCGGGGCAGGCCCTTAGCCTCGGCGGCACGAACATATTCGTTGCCGAGAACTTCGAGCATCGACGATCGAGTGAAGCGCAGCAGCAGCCCGATCATCGGGGCCGAAAGTACAAGGGCCGGCAGAATCAGGTGAGTGAAGGCGCTCACGAATAGTGGCCAGTTGCCGGCCGCGAGGGCGTCAAAGGTATACATGCCCGTGACCTGAGGTGGTGGAGTCTCGCCCGGATTTAGTCGACCAGAAGAAGGGAAGATGCGGTTGACGGTCGAGAACAAGTAGACCGCGATGAGCGCGAGCCAGAAGATGGGTATCGAGACGCCGCCGAGGCTGACGACGCGAAGCACTTGGTCGACTATGCCGTTCGCGCGGAGCGAGGCGATGATTCCGAAGCCCACGCCCAGCACTACTGCGATGAGGGTAGCTGCAATCGCTAGCTCAGCGGATGCGGGGCCGAACTGGGCTAGATCAGACAGAACCGGGTTCTGCGTGCGAATCGACGTACCCAAATCGCCGCGAAAGAGATTGCCTAGGTAGATGAAGAACTGCATGTACAGCGGCTGGTCGAGCCCGTAGCGGCTGCGCACTGCAGCAACAATCTCAGGGTCGGCGGCTGCGCGCTCGCCGAGTCTCGAGGTCGCGGCGTCGCCGGGGAGAAGCGCGGTAAGAATAAAGGAAACGAAAATGATTCCGACGGAGAGAATTGCGGCCGAACCCAGTCGGCTAAGGATGAAGCGAAACAACATGAGGGCCTCCCTCTCGCGTCGCAGAATGCGTCGTGCGGTTAATGGAATGCTGGTTGACGGTTCGTGAAGAACCGTCAACCAGCACGATCCCGATTACTTGCCGATGTAGGTCAGGTCAATTCCGAACACTGCCGAGAATACTGCTCCCTCAATGTCCTTGCCTGCGACTACAGAAGCTGCGGGCTGGAACAGCGGTGCGAAGACCCCCACCTCATTCATAGCCAGCTGGTATTCGCGGAAAATGTCTCCACGCTCTGCTTCTTCAGTTGCAACAGCTGCCTGCTCAGAAAGCTCGACGAGCTCAGGGTGCGAGCCGCCGGTCCAACCGGCGCGGAGACCAACGATGTTGTCAGGTGCAAAGACGAGGTAGTCGGCCGGGTCCGGGTAATCCGGGTTCCAGAGCCACAGACCCATTTCTTCGGTGCCTGCACGGTACGAGTCGAGTGCCGTAGAGATAGGCGCGGGAGCGAGCGTGATCTCGAGTCCTACTTCCTTCAGGTTTGCCTGGATCCGTTCGGCAACAGCACCGAAGCTGATTCCTGCAACGGAGAAGTCGCTCGGGTACTCAAGCGAAATCGGGTCGATGTCACCGAGTTCCTTGACAGCAGCCTTTGCCTTGTCAATGTCGCGCACGGTGACATCTGCTGGCTTGAGTGCACCGAAGAAGACGCTGGGGACGACTCCGGCAACCTGCTCGGAACCTTCGCCTGCAATCTCGAGCAGACCGTCGTAGTCGAGACCGTACTTGACTGCGTCACGGAAAGCCTGAGTCGAGGTGACCTTTGATATCTCCGGGTTTGCGTTAGAGAACAAGAAGAAGATCGTGGGGGAGATCCCACTTTCGATCATGAGATCAGGGTTGGACTCGATTGCGGGAAGCTGGTCTGCTCCGAGGTCGAGAGCGATGTCGATCGTTCCGCTCTGAACATCCATCAACTGGTTCTCAGCTGTGGCGTTCTTGAGGACGATCTTTTCGTACGCTGCAGGCTCTCCCCAGTAGTTGGGGTTTGCGACGATGACAGTCTCTGTCTCCGTGTTGAACGTCTCGATGATGTACGGACCGCTACCGGCTGACGTCGTGTTGAGGAATTCCTCTGCAGTGTCGGTTGTGCTTGCATCAGCGGCATCCGTACCACCGTTGGCCTTGACGACCTCAGAGTTCACGATACCTAGCGTCTGGGCGGTGATGATTGCCGGGATGGCCGTGTTTGGCTTCTCGGACGTGATGACCACGGTGGTCTCATCGGGAGCCGTCACTGACAGGCCCTCCATCAGGAACGAGCCGTTACCCTGAATGTTCTTAACGCGGTCGAAGGAGAAGACCACGTCAGCCGAGGTGAGCGGCGTTCCGTCGGAGAAAACGACGTCGTCGCGAAGCATGAAGGTGTACTCGGTGGCACCGTCGTTTACTTCGTAGCTTTCCGCGATCATCGGGATGGGCGTCGTTGCATCGCCTTTACCAAAAGTCAGCAGGGTGTCGTAAACCGCGCGGCCGAAAATTCCGCCGGTGGTTTCGAAGCTGCGAGCGGGGTCAGCAGTGGCAAGGTCAAAAGACTTGCCGACGACCAAGGTGTCTTTTACTGTGTCGGGGCCCGCTGTGTCTGCCGGAGTACAACCGGTAAGCACGAGAGCGCCTGCGATGACAGCGGCGACAAAAGCGCCGCCACGTGAGATTCTCATCAGGGTCATTCCTTTCATTTCCGTTGGTGTTGCAGTGTGTGGTGCAGTCTGTGTTTCTTTGTTACGCCGAGGCGGCCACAAGCACATCTTCGTGGTTGTGGGCTACGCGCCAGCCCTCTGGTGTGCGACGCCAGACACCCGTGTTGCGGATGCGCTCGTCGGGCGTCTCACCGTCGAAGCGAACGACGAGCATGTGGCGAAGTACAGCGACATCGCCCCAGACATCGATGACGTGGCCGAATGCTTCGAGCGAAGCCACGTGTGGTTGATCGTTGCCGGTTGGTCTAGCGGCTCGCACGGCGTTTAAACCCTCAAGGCCGAATACAAGTGCTTCATGCTCCGAATCCCAAATGGTGCAGTCGGGATGGATGTGGCGGTCGATGCGGGCACGGTCCTGTGTTTCGAATCCGCGATACATCTCGCTCTGCCCATGCCAAATTTCGGCTTTGTCGGTTTCGATTGTCATGCGGTTCCCCTTCGCCAGATGTGCGTCTGCCGCGGTGTGGTTAGTGCCGTTTGATGCAAAACAAGAGGCGTCGGTAAGCCTGAGGTGCTTGATCGAACGTGACTTTCGTCGTGCGAATGTCGGTTCAGATCTAGGGTAAGACTCGGGTGTCGACCTCTTGGATCGAGAGCCTACACGCATGTTGCATAATTGAACAAGTGTTCGTGTTGCGAACAAATCTCGATTTTTGCTTGAATAACACTGTGGAAATCGCAAGGACATTTGCCCGAAACGACCCTGACGGCCCTGCGGGCGCGACATCGGCGCATGCTGCCTGCGGTGCCTGAGCCAGCTAAGGAGTGAAACGCTCCGGCGCGAAAGACGAAAGGTCCCGCTCAACGGGAGTGCCTGTGGCGAGGTCCGCCAGAATGCGTCCCATCAGCGGGCCAGCGGTGAATCCCATGTGTGGATAAATCCCGACAAAGACGCCAGGAGCCGCAGCATATTCTCCGATGATGGGAAGCAGGTCTGGCGTCGCATTCCCGATCCCCGCCCAAGTGCGAACAACGTGAGCATTAGCGATCGCCGGCGCGACCTTCATCGCGACGCGGAGATTGTCGCGCAATGAGTCTGGGTTGACCACCCACTCACCCTCAGAGTTGCGTCGCGCGGGCCACCCGCCACCGATCAACAATGCGCCCGTGTGTGCCTGCTTCAGGGTGAGCTTGTCGCCGGCGTAGTAAACAAGGTGCTTCACGAGCGGCTTGACAGGTTCGGTGGCGCTGACCTGCACCGGCTCGCTCGTGACGGGGATGTCGAGGTCAAGCATCCGACCGATTGAATTCAGCCCATCACCAGCGGCAAGCACGATGGAACGCGTGTTGATGATGGTTGCCCCTACTTCAAGGTCGTAGCCGTTGAGCGTGCGGGTGATGCGCGTCACCGGTGCGCCCAATGCAAAGCGAGCACCGTGTTTTTCAGCGGCCCGGGCAAAGGCGGGTGCGGCGAGGAGGGGATTGGCCTTGCCCTCGGTCGGCATATAGGACCCTCCGGGCATGTCGGGCGATACCCACGGGGCGAGTTCTCGCAGCTCCGTCTGGCTGAGCATGCGGGAGCTGTAGCCCGCCTCCTGTTCAATCGCGACCTTGCGCGCGATGTCGTCGAGCTGTCCCTGGGTGGCGCCGATGAGGATGCCGCCGTTGCGAGTGACCTCGAGGTCGACGCCAAGCTCGGCAGAGAGCGCATCCCACAGCTCAAGGGAATCAGTGAGAAAGCGCAGGGCAGGAAGGAAGCTGCGCGCCCAGTCCTCGCCGCGTTCCATGAAGGACGGATGCTGGATCATCCCGTGAAGGCTGCCAGCGTTGCGACCGGAGGCCTCGGTGTTGAGATCCTTGCCGTCGACCAGTACGACATCGACGCCGCGCTTGGCCAGTTCGTAGGCGGTTGCAGCGCCCGTAATTCCGCCGCCGATTACGGCGACTTCCGCATTCTGTTTCACTGTGTCTTGTCCCCGATTAACCCGTGAGTTCTGTATCTACTATGCAGCCTTGGTGCTGCGCTCACGGGAACGCAGCACCACGAAGGCGAAGGGGAAGTTATTCCCACGAGCGTTGTTCTTGGTTGTGAATGAGGCGCCATCCCTCGGGCTCGCGCTGCCAGACGCCGGTGTTGCGCAGCAGCTCGTCGGGGGTGTCTCCCTCGAATACGACGGTGGCGTAGTGGCGTAGCACGGCGATGTCGCCCCAGACGTCGGTGACGGGGTCGTGTGCAGTGAGCGAGAGGACCTTGGGCTGGTCGTCGTCGGCTGGGCGTGCTGCGCGAACGGCGTTGAGTCCGTCGAGGCCGATCACCATAGACCAGTTGCCTGAATCCCAGATCGTGCAGTCGGCATGAATGTACTGGTCGGTGCGAGCGCGGTTGCCGGTTTCAAATCCGACGTACATGTCTTGCTGGTTCGCCCAAATCTCTGCGGCATCGGTTTCGTTCGACATTTGTTGTGCCTCTCATTTAGATGGTGTGCAATCATGAATGAGAATAACCGCTATTCGCCCTCTCGTGCGCAAAGCGGATAGATGGCAGAATTGATGTGAACACCACCCACGCTCCAGGAAGGCGCCGCCATGGTCGAACCACTTACCCCGCAAACACATACACTGCTCAGCGACCACAAGGTTCCGCTGGGAATCTTCATCGGGGGCACCTGGGAAGAAACCGGCCGCGAGTTCTCGGTCGTTAACCCGTCAACCGGCAGCGTCATTGCCAGCGTAAGCGACGGTGACGCTTCAGACGCCGTGCGCGCGCTCGACGCGGCGGTTGCCGCGCAAGATAGCTGGCGCACGATGGCGCCTCGTGCGCGTGCCAACCTCTTCCACGCCGCCCACCGTCTGCTCGAATCCCGCGCAGATGCGTTTGCCGACGTCATGACGCTCGAGAGCGGAAAGCCCCGGGCGGAGTCCGTGGGCGAATTCGCTCTATCGATGGGATTCTTCCAGTGGTACGCCGAGCAGATTGCGCACATCCACGGCACCTATTCTTCGTCATCCAACGGTGGATTTCGCGTAATGACCACCAAGCAGCCCGTCGGGCCTGCTTTGCTCATCACCCCATGGAACTTCCCTATGCTCATGAACGCGCGCAAGGGTGGGGCTGCGCTCGCCGCGGGCTGCACCGTGGTGTTCAAGTCGGCAAGCGAGACCCCGCTGACGGCGGCACTGTTTGTGGCGACGTTGGAGGAGGCAGGTTTCCCCGCTGGCGTCGTTAACCTCATCCACACCAGCAATTCGGCATCCATCTCGGCACCGCTGCTTGCTGACCCGCGGCTGCGCAAGGTGAGCTTCACCGGGTCTACAGCCGTGGGAAGCACGTTGCTCGAACAGGCTGCGCGCAATATCGTCAACACGTCGATGGAGCTGGGTGGCGACGGGCCGTTTGTGGTGCTGGATGACGCGGACGTTGATCTTGCTGTGCGTGAAGCGGTCAACTGCAAGTTCCGTAACGCCGGTCAGGCGTGCGTTGCCGCCAATCGAATCATTTTGCACCGCGACATCGCGCAGGAGTTCACGGAGAAGTTCGTGGCTGCGGCCGGCGAACTTGAAGTGGGCGATGGCTTTGACTCGAACGTTGTTGTCGGGCCCCTCATCAACGCTCGTCAGCGCGACCGTACCGGGCGTCTCGTCGAAGACTTCCAAAAAGCCGCGGGAGCAACGCTGCTGCTCGGCGGGAAGGCGATCGATCGCGACGGCTTCTTCTTCGAGCCAACCGTGATGAGTTTCCCCGACAAGAAGCACGACTTCTGCAACGACGAAATCTTCGCGCCCGTCGCTGCGCTCTACACCGTCGACTCTGTTTCTGAGGCGCTGGAATTCGCCAACGATACCCACTATGGGCTGGCGGCGTACCTCTTCACCCGTGACATTTCGCGAGCAGTTGCGTTGTCGGAGCGCCTCGACTTCGGAATGGTCGGCGTCAACCGCGGAATCATGGCGGAGCCTGCAGCCCCGTTCGGTGGAGTGAAGTCGTCGGGACTCGGCCGTGAGGGCGGGCATGAGGGTCTCGAGGACTTCTTGGAGACGAAGTACATCGCTCTTACGGTCGACGAGTCGAGCTTCGAGTAACAAGTACGCTTCGCGATGCAACAGTCAAGGGCCGAGATAATCTCTCGGCCCTTGACTCATAGCGGATCTTGTTGTTAGCGCTTAATGTCTCGTGAAATCTGTTGAGTCACTTCGAGCAAGCGGGGCAAGAACTTTGACTCGAGTTCTTTCATCGAGGCGCGGGAGGCGGGCACGGAGATGTTGACTGCCGCCCACATCTTTCCGGCGGCGTCATAAACCGGGGCCGCGACGGCGCGAACCCCGTGCTCGAATTCCTCGTCGTTGATGGTCCAACCCTGCTCGCCCGCTGTTGCGATGAGGGCTCGGAGTTCGCCTTCGTCGGTGATGGTCTTGTTTGTCAGCGCAGGGCGGGGATAGGTCGCGAAGAAGTCATCGAGCTCCGCTGGGGAGAGGGACGACAGCATGAGCCGTCCGGTCGACGTGGCGAAAGCAGGGAGTCGGCGGCCAACACCGATGTTGACTGTCATGATCCGGTCGGCAGCGGACCGCGCGACATAGACAATTTCGCCACGATCGTAAGCGCACGCCGAACAAGATTCATTGAGTTCCTTGCTGAGTTCCTCAAGGTAGTGCTGTGTCACTTCGATCGCGGTGGAGGAGGAGAGGTAGGCGTAGCCGAGTTCGAGAACCCGGGGCCGAAGGTAATATCGCTTGTCATCGACGCCCAGGTAGCCCAGTGACTCCAAAGTGAGGAGGAAGCGGCGGGTCGCTGCACGGCTCTGATTGGTCGCACGCGCGACGTCGGCCATGGATAGACGATCATGTCGATCGCTGAACGCTCGAATAACGCGGAGTCCGCGATCGAGAGACTGGACGAAATCGGCCGCGCCATTCGCTGGGAGTTCTGGATCGCTCACTAATTTTCCCTACCTGAATCTTGATCGTCAAGAAAACTAGCATATAGCGCGCAGACCTCATTTGTGTTCGCTATACGGACAGATCGACCGCATAGTGAAATACTTCGTGCCAATTCTCGACGAGCAGAGTCCAACTCCCGTATGCTGTAAATGTTCATTACACGCACACTCGTGCGCAGAGAGGAAATTGTGGTCGCCGAATTCCGAGGTAGTTATACCGTCGCCGTAACCCCATTCACCGCCGACGGCTCGTCAATCGACGTACCAGCGCTCAAGCGATTCCTTGACTGGCAGCTCGACGAGAAAGTCCCCGGCATCATCATGCTCGGTACGACCGGCGAGTTCGTCGCGATCACCGATGACGAGCGTCAGCAGGTTGTCGAAGAGACCGTCAAGCACATCAACGGACGTATTCCTGTTGTTGTCGGCTCGATGGCCGCGAGCACCAAGGAAGCGGTCCGACGTAGCGCACAAGCAGAAGAGTTGGGCGCAGACGGACTCATGATTCTTCCCCCCTTCTACTACACGCCAACGGATGACGAGATCTTCCGCCACTACAAGGCGATCAGTGAAGCCGTGCAGATCCCGATCATGTTGTACAACAACCCGGTCACATCAAACGTCGACATGAGTGCCAAACTGGTCGCTCGACTCGCTCGCGCTTTTGAGAACGTGCGCTACATCAAGGAATCGAGCCAAGAGCTCGGTCGCGTGCGCGATGTGCTCGAAGCCAGCGACGGCCTCATCAACGTCTTTGCGGGAGAGCGCGTTGTCGACTCCTATCTTTTGGGCGCGGTCGGCTACGTCAACCCCTACGGAAACTACATCCCCCGGGCATCCGCTGGCTTCGTTCAGCTTGCCGCCGACGGTCGCTTCGAAGAGGCTCGCACGATTCAGCGACTCATCGATGAACTCGACGAGATTATCGCCGAGGGTCACCCCACTTACGGTCACCAGTGCTACTCGAAGGAGTTGGCGGCTCGCGCAGGCTACCCCGTCGGCACTGTTCGCCCGCCCCTCACTACCTTCGCGCAACTGGGCGACGAGGGCGAAGAGCGCGTGAGCCGCATCCTCCCCATCATGGAACGGATCTCGCAGCAGTCCACTCGTCTGGGCCTGTGATTCGAGCGTGAATACCAGCCTCGAACACGACAGCGAAGCGCCGACCATAGCGCTCATCGGTGTCGGCACAATCGGCATCGGTTGGGCCGTAGTGTTCGCAACGAGTGGCTGCCGTGTTCGCGTGTATGACTATGAGATCGCGATGCTTGATCGCGTTATCCCTGCTGTGGAGTTCCGCCTCAACAAGCTTGCTGAGGCGGGACTCATCAGCGAATCTCCCGCAACGGTTCTCGAACGCATCGTCATTGCTACATCCCGTGAGGATGTCATCGTAGGTGCCGTGCACGTCCAGGAGAGCGTCACAGAATCTGTCGAGGTCAAGAGGGATCTCTTTGCCTGGCTCGATGATGCGACTGATCCCGGGGTCACGCTGGCAAGCTCGACGTCGACGATTCCGTCGTCACAGTTCACAGCGGAACTTGCCGGGCGCGATCGTTGTCTCGTCGTGCATCCGGCAAATCCTCCCTATCTCTTACGCGTGGCCGAGGTTGTTCCCTCCGTGTATACGAGCGATGCGACCGTTGCGACGACGTGTGCCCTCTTGAGTTCAGTGCGGATGTCGCCGGTCGTCGTGAAGAACGAGATCGAAGGTTTTGTCTTCAACCGCCTTCAGGGGGCGTTGTTGCGGGAGGCTTACTTTCTTGTGGGCGAAGGAGTCGTCACTCCCCGCGATGTCGACACGCTTGTGCGTGAAGGGCTCGGTCGGCGTTGGTCGATTACTGGGCCGTTTGCGACCTCAGAGCTCAACACTCGCGGAGGCACGGCGCAGCATGCCGAAGTGATCGGTGCCGTGTACGCCCGTATCGGAAGCGCCCGCGGAGCCGGCGACCCGTGGATTCCACAGACAATTGCGTACGTGATGGACGAAATGAATGAGCTGCTTCCCGGCGATGATTGGGAAGAGAATGTACTGCGTCGCGAGCTAGCCATGATCAAGCTCGAAGGCCTGCGCCACCAGGGCGATGTGCCGAACGTGATTCTCGAAAAGTAGCCGCTCATCGCCGTGACGGCGAGGCCAAGGGCGCTGCGTTGGCGCTACGAAGCGGGGTTCGTCTTGAGGATGCGAGAGAGGAACTGCTGGGTGCGTTCCTCCTTGGGATGGCTGAGAACGTCCGCTGGCACACCCATCTCGATAATCGTCCCACCGTCCATGAAGACGACTCGGTCTGCCACATCGTGGGCAAAGTCGATCTCGTGAGTTACGACCATCATCGTGAGGCCTTCGGTCGCAAGCCGCCGCATGATCGAAAGAACCTCTCCGACGGTCTCAGGGTCGAGCGCAGAGGTCGGCTCATCGAAAAGCATCACCTTCGGGCGCATGGCCAAGGCGCGAGCAATCGCCGCGCGCTGTTGTTGGCCACCGGAAAGTTGTCTGGGGTACGTGTTTTCTTTGCCTTCGAGCCGCACCCATTCCAGTAATTGCATGGCGTGTTTTTCGGCTTCGACCCTGCTCGTGCCGAGTACCTGCATGGGTGCCTCGATGATGTTCTCCAGCACGGTCATGTGACCAAAGAGGTTGAAGCTCTGAAACACCATGCCGATGTCGACGCGTTGGCTCGCAAGCTCAGCGGGGGAGAGCTCGACGAGGTGGCCACGCGATTCGCGAACACCGACGGGGTCGCCCTCGAGACGCACGACCCCACCGTCAGGCGTCTCGAGGTGGTTCACGCAGCGCAGCAGTGTGCTCTTGCCTGAGCCCGAGGGGCCGATGATGCAGACGACTTCGCCGGGAAAAACGTCGAGGTCAACTTCACGCAGCACCTGAAGCTTGCCGTAGTGCTTGGAAAGACGCTGAATTTCAATGATGGGTTCGGTGTCAGTGTTCATCAGCGCACGGTCTCCTGGGTAGCAAATTCTTGACGGGCAGAGGGGCCAAACAGCTTCTTGAATTTGGTGAGGTAGGTGTCGGGCACGTTGCGGTTGGCGCCCTTGGCGTAGTGCTTCTCGATGTAATGCTGGCCGATCGAAAGAACGGTCGTGAGGAACAGGTACCAAATGCAGGCCACAACGAGCAGTGGGATGGTTTCGAAGGTTCGGGCGTAGATGACCTGCACGGTATAGAGCAGCTCGCTGATGGCGACGATGCTGACGAGGCTGGTTCCTTTGAGCATCGAGATGACTTGGTTGCCTGTCGGTGGCACAATCACGCGCATTGCTTGGGGTAGCACGATTCGGTTCATGGCGCGTCGGCGGGACATGCCCAGCGCCGCGGCTGCTTCGCTCTGACCATGATCTACCGACTGAATTCCCGCACGGAAAATCTCCGACATGTATGCGCCTTCGTTGAGCCCGAGGCCGAGCATCGCGGCAACCATCGCCGTGACGACGGAGTTGGTATCGAATTCGAGGAACTGGGGGCCGAAGGGGATGCCGAAGGTCAGCTGGGGGAGGAAGCTCGCGAGGTTGTACCAGAACAGCAACTGCACGAGCAGTGGTGTGCCGCGGAAGAGCCAGATATAGCCGTCGGCCGTCACGTTCAGCAGCAGGCTGTTGGAGATCTTCATGAGCGCGAGCAGCAGGCCGATGATGCAACCGAGCACCATCGCAACGAATGTGAGGAAGAGGGTGAGGCCAACTCCGCTGAGAACTTTCTCGCTAAAGAGATAGGACCAGACGACATCCCACCGCATGGCATCGGCCGTGAGGAATTTCGAAATGATCTCGAGAATCACGAGCACGACGAAGATGCGCAGTGCCCAGCCGCCGATGGTGGAGAGCGTGGAACGCCCGTTGCGAGCGGCCTTGACTTTCTTGCCAGACGGGAGGATGCCCAGTTGGAGCTGAGTGGTGAGGGGTCCCCGCTCGGGTTCCTTCTCTACGGTCTCTTTCGTTCCCATGGGGCGTCCCGTCTTATCGATTCTCGGTCGCACGTGACGTAGTGACCGGCAATTTATCCATCATAGGCGTTGTGCGCTCAGTGACCAAGTGTTCGAAATCTTTACACAATCGTGGCCTGACGCGCGTCGATAGTTATTGACAGCTCCGCGCGCGTGGTGAACACTTGCACGCTAAGCGAACAATATTTGTTAGAGCGAAGGAGCCCCACAGTTATGAAGAAGCTCACCCCCCACGCGCACCGCCGCATTGTGGCTGTCGCCGCATCCGCCGCGCTCGCGGTTTCCCTCGTCGCCTGCTCGAGCGATTCTGGATCTGATGCGGATGCCGGAAACAGTGCCGACGGAACCGAAGTCGCCGGCGTGATGATTAAGAAGGACGCGGAACTCGCCGCTCTTCTCCCTGATGCCGTAGCGGAATCCGGCAAGTTGACGGCTATCCAATACGACAACGCTCCCGCAGACACCTTCCTCGACGAGAACGACGAACTCGCCGGCTGGGGCCCCGACCTTGCTCGTGCCACTGCTGCGGTGCTCGGCCTTGAGTACGACGCTGAGGTCTCGGGCGCGTTCGACACATTCATTCCAGGCATTGAGAACGGTCGCTATGACACCTCCTGGGCATCAATTATCGTGACCGAGGAACGTCTCGCGGTCGTCGACATCGTTGCCGTGCACGAGAGCACGACTGGCGTCATTACGCGAGAAGGCTCTGGCCTCAGCATTGGCGCCCCGGATGACCTTTGTGGCCTCCGCGTTGGCGCACTCGCGGGCTCCGCGTTCCTCATCCAGCTCGATGAGATCATCGCGACGTGTGAAAGCGCTGGCGCCGATGCGCCGTCCGTGGACTCGTTCCCGCAGCAGGGTGCGGCCTTGCTCGCGGTGTCCTCGGATCGAATCGACGCATTCATGACGGCGAAAGGCCAGCTTTCTTGGTTGCTCCGGGATGGTGGAAGCGCTGAAGGATTCGAGATTCAAGCGCTCGATTACCAGCCCAACCTTGAAGGTGTTGCGGTAAGCAAGAAGTCAGGCATGACCGAAGCAATCACTGCCGCTGTCAACAAGCTGATTGAAGACGGCTCATACGAAAAAATTCTCGGCTACTGGGATATCGACTTTGGCCTTGTTGATGAGGCTGTAGCAAACCCTGCGCCATAAGCACTACCACTACGTGAGGCCCCCGTGCCGCGACAGTTGTCGTAGCGCGGGGGCCTTTGTCGTTGAGCCTGCCGGAAAGCGAGCGACTAGCCTCGCGCTGCCGCCCCGTACTGATTTGGCCAGCGAGGCTCGGCTCGCAACTTTTCCGCAGCGATGTTTACCCAGTGCGGCTCTCGCAACACTGCGCGGCCCAACATGACTGCGTCTGCCTGACCGGAGCGGATAATTGTCTCAGCCTGGGCCGCGTCGGTGATTAGTCCGACCGCGGAGGTGGCCAGGCCGGACTCCGCTCTAACTTGGGCCGCGAAAGGCACTTGGTAGCCGGAACCGATGGGGATCGACGTGCGCACGATGCCGCCAGTCGAGCAGTCGATGAGGTCAACGCCAAGGTCCTTCAGTACGACGGAGAGCCGTACGGTGTCCTCGATAGACCAGCCACCCTCAGCCCAATCGGTCGCCGAGACCCGCACGAACAGGGGTCGACCAGCTGTCCACACTTCGCGGACCGCAGTCACCACTTCGCGGAGCATTCGCGTGCGACCGTCGAAATCGCCTCCGTAGCCATCTGTGCGCTGGTTTGAGAGCGGCGAGAGAAACTGGTTGAGCAGGTAGCCGTGGGCCGCATGGAGTTCGATGACGTCGAATCCGCACTGGATAGCGCGCCGAGCTGCTGCAACGAAGTCGCTGATGATGCGCTCGATCTCTGTGACCGTGAGCTCTTGGGGTTCAGGAAGCTCGGCGAACGGGATGGGTGAGGGAGCGACGGTCGACCATCCGCCATCAGCGGGATCGATGTAGCCCGTGCCCGACCATGGCGTTGAGGTGGATGCCTTGCGGCCGGAGTGCACGAGCTGCACTCCGATGTGGGTTCCCTGTTCGTGAACGAAATTGACGATGGGTTTCCAGCCGGCGGCTTGCTCATCGTTCCAGAGACCGGTGTCTTGGGGGGAGAGTCGGCCTTCGGGGCTGACTGAAGTCGCCTCGGTCAGGATGAGGCCGGTTCCGCCCATCGCAAATTGGCCGAGATGCACAAGGTGCCAGTTGAGTGGCACTCCATCCGAGCCTGCGGAGTACTGGCACATGGGCGAGACCCACGCGCGGTTGGCGAAGGTGACATCGCCGATGGTGAGGGGGCTGAAAAGGTGCGACGCGCTCATCGAACGTAGCTCGCGCCGTTGACGTCGAGGGTGGCTCCAGTGAGGTGACGCAAGCGTCCCTCACACAGCATGCCCACCAGCGTCGCGATGTCTGTGGGGGGAACCCATTCCTTCATGGCGAGGCTCTCGGTGATGCGGTCGACCCCGCCGGAGCTCAATGCCGCGGTCTGGCTCATCTCGGTCTGAACAACGCCCGGAGCAATGAGGTACGCGAGCACGTTGTCTGCGGCGTAGGCGCGAGCGACAGTCTTGAGCATGGCCGCGTAGGCCGCTTTCGATGCCGAGTAGCCGACGAGGCGCGAACTGGATGCTCCGCGCTGGGCGGCCCAGCTGGAGATGCCGACGATGACGCCGCCGCCATTCTCTAGGTGGTGTTGCGTCGCAAGACGAGTGAGGTCGGATGGTGCGCGAGTGTTGACCTGAAGAGCGAGGTCCCACGCGGCGTTCCACTCTGCTTCCGGGGCGTCGAAGTCAACTTCGGGCATGACGGCGGCGTTGCACACGACAGCGTCTACTCGGCCGTGCCAGTCGACAGCGGTCTTCCAGAGTTGGGCTGCTGCTGCGGGGTCAGAGAAGTCTGCAGACACCAGAAGCCTTTCGGAAGCGGCTGCTGTTGCCTCTTCTGCACCGGCAGCAGAGGTGTTGTACTGGGCGATGACGTGCGCACCGCGCTCGCTCAGTTCGCGAGCAATGCTGGCCCCGATGCCGCGCGAGGCGCCCGTCACGAGAATATTCTTGCCTGAGAGATAATCCATGGTTTCCTCCGCGGAAGCTTTAATCGTCAACTATCGCGATTCCGTCGTTGATTTGGTAGGTTCATATTACGAACTTAAGTTCTTAGAACGCACTTTATTGCTTTCGAGCATAGCAAACCCTAGGGAGTCACCCCATGTCGCACCAGTCCTCGGCTTCCCTCCAGGAGATGGATCGTCACAACCTGTTTCACCCGTTCACGGCGCTGAAGACATTTAATGAGACAGGCCCTTCGTTGACCATCGTGAGCGGTTCAGGATCAACGCTGACGGACTCCAACGGCGGAACCTACCTCGATGCAATGGCGGGGTTGTGGTGCGTCAATATCGGCTACTCTCGCCCCGAGATGGCGGAAGCCCTCGCGCACCAAGCGAATACGCTGCCGTACTATCACGCGTTCTCCGGCATGGGCACTGATCTTCCCGCCCGCCTTGCGAAGCGTCTCACCGATATGGCACCGGTTCCGGTGTCTCGCGTCTTCTTTGGCAACAGTGGTTCTGACGCCAACGACACTCAAGCCAAGCTGGTCTGGTACTACAACAACGTGCGCGGGCTGCCGCAAAAGAAGAAGATCATCTCCCGCACCCGCGGCTACCACGGCGTGACTGTACTGAGCGCGGGATTGACCGGGCTCACGAACCTGCACGATGGCTTCGACCTGCCACTGCCGATGATTCGCCACGTGCGCCCGCCGCACCGTCTGTGGGAAGCAGAACCCGGCATGACTGATGCCGATTTCGTCGCCGTTCTTGCCCGTGAACTCGAAGAGCTCATTCTCGCCGAGGGCCCCGATACTGTCGCCGCCTTCATCGCCGAGCCCATGCAGGCTGCCGGCGGAGTCATCATCCCTCCCGCTGGATACTTCGAAGCGATCCAGGCAGTGCTGAACAAGTACGACGTCCTTCTGATCGCTGATGAGGTTGTCTGTGGCTTCGGGCGACTCGGCGTCGACTTCGGAACGACCGCCTTCGGCATGAAGCCTGACCTCATCACCGTGGCCAAGGGCATCACCTCGGCCTACGTTCCCCTCTCGGCGTGCCTCGTGACCCCGAAGGTGTGGGATGTCGTGATGGCCGGGCAGGACCTCTACGGAGGATTCGGCCACGGCTACACCTACTCGGCGCATCCGCTTGCCGCAGCTGCA
This sequence comes from Rhodoglobus sp., assembly GCF_053580035.1. Lineage (NCBI taxonomy): Bacteria > Bacillati > Actinomycetota > Actinomycetes > Micrococcales > Microbacteriaceae > Rhodoglobus > Rhodoglobus sp. The sequence goes on from NZ_JBMDVL010000001.1 coordinate 1,703,727, forward strand.
GCACTGACGAACCTCGACATCATCGAGAACGACAACCTCACGGAACGCGCCGCTACCGTCGGCGCGCACATGCACCGTCGATTGCAAGAAGAATTCGCCGGGCATCCGAACGTCGGCGAAATCCGCGGTCAGGGTCTCGTGGGCGCTGTCGAGTTCGTTCAGAGCACGGCACCCATGAAGGCCTTTGACCCCGCGATGGGATTCGCCGCGAAGGTAACCAAGCGCAGCCTCGCGCACGGCGTTGTGACTCGTGCCCTTCCGGCCGCAGACACCATTTCGTTCTCCCCGCCGTTCACCACCACAGAAGAAGAAATCGACGCCATGGTGGCAGGAACGCGACGGGCTCTCGACGACGTAGTGAAAGAAGAAGGACTGATTGGCTAAAGCCCTTTCCACGGTTGTTCGGGTTGGCGTTATCGTCAACCCGATCGCCGGTATGGGTGGAGCGGTCGCAATTCACGGAACCGATGGCGATGCTTCTGAACAGGCACGCGCTCTCGGAGCTTTGCCCGGAGCCGAGGAGCGGATGCAACGTGCACTCGCTGTGCTGCGTCGCGAGCATCCGGCAGCAATCGACATCGTGGCGGCGGCCGGTGCAATGGGCGAGAACAGTGTGCGCGCCAGCGGACTGACAGTGGCACGCACGGTGGGAGTCGCGAGCGAAAGAACGTCGGCTGCTGATACTCACGCTGCGGCAATCGCGATGCGAGACGCCAACGTCGATCTGCTTCTCTTCGCTGGCGGAGATGGAACAGCGGCCGACATCGTCGCTGAGCTTGGAACCGCGATCACCGTGCTCGGCACCCCCAGCGGAGTAAAGATGCACTCGGGAGTCTTCGCTCACACGCCCGAGCGCGCGGGCGAAATTGCCGCCGAATACCTTTCGGCGGGCGAGCGTCGGCTCTCTCACGAGACCGAAGTTCTGGATGTCATCCCCGGTGATCAGGACGTCAGCGACATCGCGGTGGCGCGAGTGCCGCACGCGACCGCCGGAGTGCAGGGCCCCAAGGTGGCCCGCGCTGACAGCACGAATGCTGATATCCCGGCTCTCGGTGCTCAAATCGCGGCCAGTATGACGGCAGGCACGAGCTACATTCTCGGCCCGGGAACGACCGTCGGCAGCATCCTTGTTGCGCTGGGACTCGAGGGCACTCGCAACGGTTTTGACATCGTCGCTGATGGAGCAGTTGTTGTTGCCGATGCTTCGGAGAACGCGCTGTGGGAGCATGTTTCCACGCATCCTGGCAGCGTATTGATTCTTGGGGTTGTCGGTGGTCAAGGGTTCTTGCTTGGCCGTGGCAATCAGCAAATCAGTCCCCGAGTTCTGGCTCTTATTGACGACGACAACATTGTGATCGTCGCAGCGCAAAACAAGATCGATGCGTTGCAACCCCCTGTACTTCACGTCGACCTCGGTCGGGCTGAGCCGCACCTTGCACTGCAGGGTCATCGCCGAGTCCGCACGTCGCCGACACGCAGCACTGTCCTAAGAATCACCAACTAGTTCCCGCTGGAAGGAAGCGAAAATGAGCCAGCTCACCCCTCATCCCTATATGGGAAACTCAACCGAGGCCATTCACGAGAGAATGCTCGCCGCGGTTGGAGCCTCCTCGATTGAGGAGTTGTTCGAGCAGATCCCCGCTGAGCACTATGGCACGCAGGGCGAAACCCTTCCCGACGGGATCCTGTCGGAGGCAGCCCTTGAGCGTCACGTCGATGACATTCTTCGTTCGAACAAGAACACTCGCGACAATCTGAGTTTCTTGGGTGCCGGCAGTTGGCAGCATCACGTTCCGGCTGTCTGCGACGAGATCGCTGGGCGAAGCGAATTTCTCACATCGGTGTGGGGAACTCCGTCGTCTGACCACGGACGCAATCAGGCTTGGTTCGAGTTCTCCTCTCAGCTCGGAGAACTCCTTGACCTTGAATTCGTCGGCCTCCCGGTCTACAGCTGGGGCTCGGCGGGCGGAAACGCGCTGCGCATGGCGGCCCGCCTCACGGGACGCAACCGGGTCATCGTCACGAAGGCCATCGATCCCGAGCGTCGCGCCGTTATCGAAAGCTACTGTGGGACGCAGGGGTCATCGCGAGCACTCGAGATTATCGATCTCGACTACGATGCCGCTACAGGTAAAGCAGACCTCGATCAGCTTGCAAAGGTGCTCGATGACACCATCGCTGCCGTCTACATCGACACCCCCAACCACCTCGGAGTCTTCGAAGCCCAAGCGGCAGAGATTACGGCCAGGGCGCACGCGGTTGGCGCGGAAATGATCGTCGGAACCGACCCGGTTAGCCTCGGAATCGTGGCACCGCCAGCCAGCTATGGCGCGGACATCGTGATCGGCTCGACCCAACCCCTCGGTGTTCCTCTTAACGCGGGTGGTGGCGTTGGCGGTTTCATCGCGACGCGCGACGAAGAACGGTATGCCCGGGAGTTTCCGACCCTTCAGGTCAGCATCACAGAAACGCTCGTCCCTGGTGAGCGTGCCTTCGGCTTGACGCTCTTCGGGCAGAGCTCTTACGGTGCGCGAGAAGACGGTAACGACTGGACAGGCAACTCGGTTTATCTCTGGGCTATTCGCAACACGGTCTACATGGCACTCATGGGGCCCACGGGATTCGCTGAACTCGGCAGCACGATCATCTCGAATGCGCACGAAACGGCCAATCGCATCGCCGGTATCGATGGCGTGACGGTGCGCTTTGACTCCGGCTTCTTCAAAGAGTTCGTCGTCGACTTCACCGGTACCGGAATGACTGTCGCCGAAATCAACGAGAGGCTGCTTGCCGAGGGCATCTTCGGCGGCAAGGACCTCAGCGTCGACTTCCCTGAGCTCGGGCAAAGTGCTCTCTACTGTGTGACAGAAGTGCACACGGAGGGCGATATCGAGCGATTGATCAGCTCCCTAGGAAAGGCGGTCACGCGATGACTCGCAGCGAAATTCGTCCATTCCACTCCGCACGCTGGAGCGAACCCGTCATTATGGAGATGGGTTCTCCCGGCCGGCGCGGTACCGTGCCGCCAACTTCGTGGGCGAGTGCCGATGCAGCCGGGCTTGTTCCCGCTGGACTGCGTCGCGCCGAAGCACCCGGGCTTCCCGAGATGTCGGAACCCGATGTTCTTCGCCACTACCTTCACCTCTCTCAGCAGACCATGGGAATGGTGGGCATCAGCCTGTTCGGGACCTGCACCATGAAATACAACCCGCGCATCAGCGAGCGAATCATTGCCCGCCCCTATGTCGCGGATGTGCATCCGGCCCAGGATCCGTCGACGATGCAGGGCGTTCTTCAGATCGTGGATGAGTTCTCTCAGGCTCTCACGACGCTCTCGGGAATGCCAGCCTTCACCTTCCAGCCCGGCGGTGGAGCCGCTGCCGCATTCACGCACGCGGCCGTCACTCGCGCGTATCACGCATCACGTGGCGAGCTCGGGCAGCGCACTGAAATCATCACCACGGCTCAATCGCACCCGTCTAGTCCCGCGACTGCTTCGGCTGCAGGCTTCGACATCATTACCCTTCCCGTTGAAGAGAACGGATACCCGTCGGTTGAAGCGCTGCGGGCCGCGGTGAGCGATCGCACGGCAGCACTCATGGTCAACAACCCTGATGATATGGGCATCTACAACCCCCACATTAAGGAGTGGGTCGAAATCGTTCACGAAGCGGGCGGACTCTGCTTCTACGACCACGCCAACTTCAATGGCGTAATGACTCGCTTGCGCGCGGCAGAGCTCGGCTTCGATGCGTGCATGTTCATGCTCCACAAGACCTTCGGCGTTACGAAGGGTGGTGGCGGTCCGGCTGTGGGTGCCTATGGATGCTCCGAGGAACTCGCTCCCTTCTTGCCCGGGCCCCGCATCGAGAAGGTCGACGACACCTTCACGCTCGTGGAGTCCCCATCGAGCCTGGGTCGCATCCGCGAATATCTCGGAAACGTGCCGCAGGTAATCGCGGCATACACCTGGCTCACAGCAATGGGCGGCAATGGTTTGCGCGAAGCAGCAGACCTGTCAGTGCTCACCAACAACTACATGGAGAAGCGCATTCTCGAGATTCCCGGAATCACGAAGGCTTTTCCCGACATGACCAAGCGCCGACTGGAAATGACTCGGTTTAGTCTGGGCGACATCACCGCCGAGACTGGGGTGACGGCAGTGGACATCCAGAACCGGATGACCGACTTCGGCATCGATGCGTACTGGTTGAGCCACGAACCGTGGATTGTTCCTGAGCCCTTCACCCCGGAGGCCGGCGAGGCGTGGTCGATTGAAGACATTGACTACTGGATCGACGTGCTCGCTCACGTAATCGACGAAGCTCGCAGCGATGCAGAGCTCGTAAAAACCTCGCCCCACAACCAGGTTGTCGCGCGTGCCAACGGAGCGGGGCTTGATGACCCCGAGCGTTGGGCAACGACGTGGCGCGCCTACCAGCGAAAAAACGGTAACCACTAGTGCGAATTCATAGCAAGGGGTTCGGCGACGCTCCCCGCGCCATTACGGTCAACTACAACGGGGAAGCTGTCGAAGCCCAAGCCGGTGACACGGTAGCGTCGGCGCTTATTGCCGCCGGGGATCCGGCTTTGCGGGTGGCCCGAGAAGGCGACAAGCGCGGAGTTTTCTGTGGAATGGGCGTGTGCGCTGAGTGCACGGTCATGATCGAGGGCAAGGGCGAGAGTCTCGCGTGCATGACCCCAGCCGCGGACGGCATGGTCGTCGATTCTGCTGAGCCGCGGCTCGATCTGCCCAGCTTGGACGACAGCACCAGCCTTCCCGAGTCGACGCTGACGCCCGACGTGGTCGTGATTGGCGCTGGCCCGTCGGGGCTTGCCGCCGCAGCGGTTGCGGCCGAGGGCGGGCTCGATGTCATCTTGCTCGACGAGCGTGGCAAACTCGGTGGCCAGTACTACAAGCAGCCCGCTCCCGACTTCGACCTCGATGAGCAGCGCCTTGATGGCCAGTATCAGCGTGGTCGGGCTCTGATTGAGCGCGCACGGGCATCAGGCGTTCGTATTCTCGACCGCGCAAAAGTGTGGGGAGCATTTGCTCCGGATCACATCGTTGCCGCGAGTCCGGTCGAACGATGGGTCATTCGTGCCAAGCGAGTCGTTCTCGCGACAGGGGCGTATGAGCGTGGTGTCCCGATGCCAGGCTGGACCCTGCCCGGGGTCATGACGACCGGCGCAGCTCAGACTCTCTCGCGTTCGTATCAAGTGTCGCCAGGTCAACGGGTGTTGGTGGCGGGCAACGGTCCTTTGAACATGCAGGTCGCAGCGGAGCTCGCGGCGGCAGGGGCGCGCGTTGTCGCTCTCGTTGAATTAGCGAGCCCCGTGCGGGCCGCCAACGTTTTCTCGGGCGCAACGATGGCCTTTTCGTCTCCCGGACTCATCGCTGATGGCGCAAAGTACGGCCTCGCGCTCGCTCGGGCCCGCGTTCCCGTCATCACAGGAAGTGCGGTCGTGCGCCTGACCGGCGACGAGAATGGAGTGACCGGCGCCGTGGTGGCACGGTTGCGTGCCAACGGAACGCCCATCGCCGAAACCGAGCGCAGCTTCGAAATTGACGCGGTGTGCATGGGTTACGGCTTCTTGCCATCGAACGAGATCGCGCGGATGCTCGGCTGCCGCCACTCGTGGGATGACTCGCTCAAGACCCTCGTGGTTGAGCGCGACGCCGACGGTCGTACCTCCGTGCCGGAGACATATGTGATTGGCGACTCTGCCCAGGTGCACGGCGCGAAGGTTGCGCAGGCCCGCGGTGTCATCGCCGGTTCCTCGATCGTGGCCGAACTTGGCGGAGTTGCCTCGAGCGCACATAACCGTGAACTCCGCGCAGCTCGCCGAAACTTGGCTCGCAACTTGAGGTTCCAGAATTCGCTGAACCGCGTCTTTGCTGCGCCGGTTCTCACGATCGAGCTGGCGACCCCCGAAACAACAGTCTGCCGTTGTGAGAGCCTCAGCCTTGAGACGGTCGCGCGCGGCGTCGATGAACTGACGTCGAGCGCCGGTGCCAGTAAGCGAGTGTCGCGGGTGGGAATGGGCAAGTGCCAGGGCCGCTATTGCGGTCCGGTTGTTGTGGCGCTTTCTGCCGAACGAAGCGGAAATCCGGTGGATGAACGTTCAGGCTTCGCGCCTCAAGTTCCGTTTAAGCCGACACCGATTTCAGTCATCGCATCACCAGAACAGTAGAAAGAGGTACGCGTGAGAGTTGTTGTCGTTGGAGCTACTGGACACGTCGGCGGCTACCTGGTTCCCGAGCTTGTAGCCTCGGGCCACGATGTCGTCGCTGTGAGCCGCACAGCAACTCCGCGCTACCGCCAACACGAGGCGTGGGCTTCGGTTGAGCACGTCATGATCGACCGCGACGCTGGCGAAAAGGCCGGCACCTTCGCAGACGATATTGCAGGCTTGAACGCCGACGTTGTTGTCGACATGATCTGCTTCACTCCGGAGTCAGCTGCGCACCTTATTGAGGGACTGCGCGGACGCATCTCGCGCCTCATCATGTGCAGCACCATTTGGGTGAAAGGACGGCTGTCGTCTGTGCCGGCGGACGAAGATGTCGTGAGCGAACCGTGGGGCGATTACGGCATTCTCAAGGCTGCGGTTGAAGAAGTCCTCCGTCTCGAGTCGTTGCGGCCCGACGGGCTTCCCAGCACCGTCATCCGCCCGGGTCAGATTTGTGGGCCAGGCTGGGCCGTCATTAACCCTCAGGGCCACGGTGGTCTGGAAGTGTGGGAGACCCTCGCCGCTGGCGAACCAGTGGCTCTGCCCAACTTTGGGCTCGAGACCCTTCACCATGTGCATGCCAGTGATGTCGCGCAGGTGTTCCAGCTGGCGGTCGAGCGAGAAACCGCTCCGGCATTCGACGTGTTCAATGCTGTTGCTGCCCGCGCAAGCAATCTTCGCGGGTTGGCGGCGGCGATCTCTCAGCGCTTCGGTCACGACGTGACCTATGACTTCCTCCCCTTCGAGAGCTTTCGCGAGCGAGTAACGCCGAAGCAAGCATCCACGTCGTTCGAGCACATCACTCGAAGCCATGTCATGAGCATCGAACGCGCTCAGACAGAGCTGGGGTATCGCCCTCGCTTCACGTCAGAAGAAGCGGTCGCATCATCCGTGGGCTGGCTCTGCGCTACGGGTGGACTATCGCCAAAGGCCGCCGAGCGGTGGCTGAGTTAACCACTGCTCGACGGCCTCACAGAACTGCGGGCGGCTCGCGCGCTTAGGGAATGCTGTTCCAGTACTTTGCGCGGTTGTACTGCCACGCCCACTCAAGCTCGCCGCCGAGCTCAGAAGCTGACCGCAGGGCGAAGTTGGGTTCGCGCAAGAACTGGCGCGCGACGAACACGATGTCGGTGTCGCCGGTCACGATCGCCGCCTCTGCTTGCTGGGGCGACGTGATGAGGCCAGCAACACCAACGGGCAGGTCGACCTCGGCGCGAATCTTGCGAGCCAACGGCTGCTGGTAACCGGGTCCCGGCACAATGTGCTGGCCGGGGCTGTTTCCACCGGAGGAGACGCTGATGAGGTCAACGCCCTCTAGGCTGCGAATAACCGCGATGGTGTCATCGACGGTCACGCCGCCGGGAACCCACTCAGTGGCCGAGAGGCGCAGTACGAGTGGCATGTCGGCGGGGATGACCTCGCGGACGGCAGCAACTACTTCGCGCAGGATGCGGGTGCGTCCGGCCTCATCGGTGCCGTATTCGTCCGTACGCGTATTCGAGGTCGGCGACAGGAACTGCCCGAGAAGATAGCCGTGGGCGGCGTGCACCTCGACCAAGTCGAAACCAGCCTCAACAGCACGGCGTGCGGCATCCCGATAGTCGTCGACGACCTTAGCAATGCCCACGTGATCGAGCGCAACAGGAGCCGCGAATGGTTCGTAGGGCAGGTCGGTAGGCCCGACCGTTTGCCAGCCACCCTCAGCCGGCGGAACGTAACCGCGACCGCGCGTGGGAGGAGCCGTTGACGCCTTGCGGCCAGCGTGCGAGAGCTGCATTCCGATGAGGGAGTCCATGCTGTGCACGAAGTCCACGACGCGGCGCCAACCGATGGTGTGCTCGTCGTTCCAGAGCCCAGCGTCGTCGGGCGAGATTCGGCCTTCAGGCGAGACCGCGGTGGCCTCGGTCATGATGAGACCGGCGCGGCCGAGCGCAAATGAACCGTAGTGGGCAATGTGGAAGTCAGCGGGTTGACCGTCGACCGACGAGTACATGCACATGGGGGCGACCCAGAGGCGATGCGGAACAGTAAGACCGTTGATCGTGATCGGTTCGAATAGCTGAGATTTGGGGAGAGACATACAAGGTCCTTTCGATGGAGATCACTTCAAAACTGGGGTTCGCACGGGCCCGACGGTGGGGCGCAGCGCTGAGGAGTCAGCGCTCAACCGTGCCGCCCTAACTGTGCACTTCTCCTGGCTCATCCGATGCAAGCCCTGCACCACGCTGTCGTTCGACGGTCAAACCATCCCGCACCCACGTCACACACGTGCGAGTGTTGGGCACGCCATCGACCGTCATAACGCAATCGAAACAAATGCCCATGCCGCAGAAATATCCCCGCGGCTCACCTGATTCGTGTTCGCGAAGTTCATTCTGGCCACACGCCATGATCGCGGCGGCGACGCTTTCGCCTTCGAACGCATCCTGGGGCGCACCGTCGACAACGATACGCACCGGGGTTCCACGTTCCATGCCGTGGCCCGGAATGCGGCCCGAGGTCACGCTTGCCCCGCAGTGGCGCTCAGTAATCCTTCGTCGACAAGCACGGCGCGCATGGCATCCAAAGCAGCGGGGTCGCTGACGGGAAGTCGCGGGCGTCGAACGTGGCCAGCGGGCTGGTCGAGCATGTGCATCAGGGCCTTCAGCTGCGACTGGTAGCCGCCGTAGATTCCTGCCCAACCGCCGGGAAGCCAGAGCTTCGGAAAGAGACGGTCTTGCACCGCGGCGTAGCGCTCCATGGCATCGAAGTCGCCTGCCCAGTAGTTCTCCCAGAATTGCGGATCGGGAGAACCAAAGAGCGAGCCGCCACCAACGGTGCCGTCACCGCCTTCAGTGCGCAGTACTTCAACACCGCGAGCAGACATATACGGCCCGAAAACGCGTACCCGGTCGCGAACTCGTCGCGACGTCTCGAAGAACTGGTCAACGTTGGGTGTGCTGTCTTTGATGGCCACGATGGAGTCAATGTCGGCGAGACGATCAGCGAGGTCAGAATCGATATCTATGCCGGTGCCGTGCGGCCAGTTGTAGACCACAGTTGGTCCCTGAACAGCGGCGCTGACCTCTTCGTACCAGGTCACTACTTCGTTGGGGAAGAGCTTGATGTAAGGCGGCGGGGAGACGAGAACGCCGGAGGCTCCCGCATCGAGAGCGTGACGCGCCAGTACCTGCACATTCTCCACGGTGTTCGAAGTGCATCCCACCAGCACGGGCATTCTTCCGTTCGCGGCAGCGACGGTAGTTTCAGCCACGGCCTTTCGCTCGTCAACGCTCTGCGAGAACCATTCCCCGCACGTGCCATTAACGACGACACCGTGCATCCCGCGTTCCGCGTACTGATTAATCAGCGCGTGCATCGTTTCGGTATCAAGCGCTCCCGACTCGGTAAACGGAGTCACAACGGCGGGAAAATAGCCTGCCCAATCGACGTCATCACGATTCATCTCAACGCTCCTCTATATGTGGTGTAACAAAACTGTGGATAATTCCCTGCCGCGTAACCTACGACATTCGATCGAGAGAGAATCGCTTGTGGAAGGGTGAAGCGCCCTTGTGCTGTTCTGCGATCTGTTCCGATAGTTGGAAGGCGTATATCGGCGAGAACGTGAATCCGGTGGTGGCAACGCACGCGTAGTAGCCGGGCACTTTTTCGGATTCACCGACGATGGGTGATTTGTCATCGGTGAACGCAATCACTCCCGACCAAGTGCGGATGACCCTCACGTCGTCGAGTGCAGGGATGACATCTCGGGCAACGTTGAGGTTTCCCGCGGCGCTCTGCCACTGGGTGGGATACCGGGTGGGGTAGGCCGATGCGCCTGTCGGCCAGCCTCCACCCACGATGAACCCACCCTGAGAGGTCTGCTTGAGAGTGAGTCGGCGACCGATGTGCTGCACCATCGATGGCAGCAGCTTCGGGCGTGACTCGGTGACGTTCACGTGCAGGCCCTCGCGCCGGATGGGGAAGTTGAGCCCAACCATTTCGGCGAGATCGCCAGCCCAAGCTGCGGCACAGTTCACCACGCGGCGGGCATAGTAGGTGCCTTGAGTGGTGCGCACGGTGAAGCGTCGTGACTCCGACGCCGCGTTCACTTCGATGCCGAGCACTTCGGTGTGGGTCTTGACGGTGCCACCGGCTTCAACCGCACGAAGCGCATAGAGAGGGGCCGTGGTGAGCGGATTCGCGTGCCCTTCGAGTCCACAGTACGTAGCGCCGATAACTCGATCAGAGAAGTAGGGAGCCCGGTTGGCGAGTTCAGCACCGGTTAGCACCTCGGTTTCGATCCCGGCCTCAGCCTCGAGCAGGTGCTTCTCGTGCAGAATCTGGAGTTGCTCAGGAGTCTCGGCGACCATCCAACCACCGGTTTGGTGAAGCCCGACATCTGCGCCGAGCTCGGTGCTGAGCCCCTTCCAGAGCTCGTAGGCACGCACGCTGTCGCGCGCATCACCGAGTAGCCGATCCCGGTCAGCTGAAGTTCCCTGGCCAGAGAGCTGGTGGATGGCGAGTTGAAAGTGGAAGCTTCCTGCGTTGGTTCCGGATGCCTCACGGTTGAGTTCGCCACGCTCAAGAAGCGTGACGTCGATGCCTTCTTTGGCGAGGTAGTAGGTGACAGCGGCGCCAGCGATGCCGCCACCGATGACGAGCACGTCGGTCTCGCCGACAACGCTCGAGGCTGCATCAGAGCGTGCAGCAGAGTTCAGGTCGGCGCGCTCGGGTTCCGTTGGTCGCACGGCCGAAGTGTCGAACAGGCCGGGATCGGTGACCGCTGGGTTCGCGATCGCACCGATCGCGGTCGGTCGCAGCGGCATCCGCGGTGTTGCGGGCTCGACGTCGGCGAGAGGAACTCCGCGTCTCGTGGCGATCATTGCCGCAATATGGCGGCCACACATCCGCCCCTGGCATGGCCCCATGCCCGCGCGGGTAAGCCCCTTGACAGCGCTGACGTCGGGAGCGCTCTCGATCGCTTCTTGGATAGCCGCAAGCTTTGTGCCCTCACACCGGCACACAGTGGTGTCGGGTTCGGCGAGCTCGAAGATTCCCTCGCCGACGTGATACATGCGGTCGGCCGCAGTCGTGAGCGCACGTCGGCGCCCGACTCGTTTGAGAAGACGGGATGCCCGAGAGGTGCTCTCTCGTTCACTCAGGATTCCGGCGTCCTGTGCCACCGCTAGGCCAGCAAGTCGCCCTTCGTCAGCGGCGACAGCGGAGCCCTCGACGCCGGCGCCGTCTCCCGCCGCGTAAATTCCGGAGACGCCCGTGCGGCACCAGTCGTCACGCTTGACGACGGGGCCGCCCAGGTCTTCGTTGCTGTCGAAGTCGCAACCTACGAGGCGCAGAAGTTCTGTGGAGGGGGAGAAGCCGTAGCCAACGCAGAGAACGTCGGCATCGATGGTTTCTTCTGTGTTCGGCACGACACGCCATTCGGCGTCCACTGCGGCATGAACGACTCGTTCAACTCGCCCGTCACCCTCAGCGCGCACGATGATGCGACCGTATTTGAGGGGGATCTTGTGGGTGAGGAGCGAAGCGCGGTATTTGGCCGCATCCATCAGTAGCCCGATGTTGCCCGGCGCAGCGAGTCCGACGTTCGCGAGGTCGACGATGCCCGGCGTGGGGCCAGACTCTAGAGCGGTGACAATGTTGGCGCCGTAACCCGCAAGTTGGGCGGGGAAGGCCAACGCCACCGGTCCTGAGCCGGCAAAGACGATGCGCTCGCCGGGAACGACCGCTTGAGTTTTGGCGAGCGTTTGCAAGCCACCGGCGGTGATAACGCCGGGGAGGGTCCAGCCAGGAAAGACCACTGGCCGGTCATTTGCTCCGGCCGCCACGATGATGCGAGCAGCGCTTAGCCGTTCGACGGCGTTGCCTTCGCGTTGGACCATAGCGGTCCAGCCTTCAGAAGAGGGTTCGAGGTTGACCACGCTCGCCCGAAGGATGATTTCTGCGCCGCTCTGCTCTGCCTCGTCAATGAGGCGGCGCCCCGCGGGGTACTGCGCCCCCATCGCGCGCGGATTGGTTACCCGCATCCCGGGGCCAGGTTGTTTATAGACCTGGCCCCCGAGAGTTGGGCGTTCGTCGATGAGCGCTGCGTTCAGGCCTGCGGCCGCTGCGGTGGATGCCGCAGCCATTCCGGCGGGGCCGCCCCCCACTACCAGAACATCAAAAACACGCTCATCTGTGTGCATTGTTTAGCAGCCACCCGGCATATCGGGCATCTGCGGTGCCATGATCGACGTGTAGAGGTCCTTGAGCGTTCCATCGTTCTGTGCGGAGCAGAGGAACTCGTCGAGCTGGGCTACGAGAGCACTGTTGCCCTTCTGAACTCCCCACGAACCGTAGTAAAGGCTCAGCGGCCCATCGACCTCAGCCTGAGCCAACTGGTTGGGGTTGGCGACGCTGAACTGAGCGAGGATGTAGTCCTCAACGACCACTGCAGCGGCACGACCGGTAGCAACCTCAAGAAGCGCTGCGTTCTGGTCGGGGAAGCCCTGCACAGTGGCGTTGGGGAAGTTGTCGCGAATCAGTTGTTCGTTGCTCGAACCCTGAAGAGCGGTGATGATGACGCCCTCTTTGTTCAGCTCGTCGATTGACAGGCTGGTTGCTGACCCTTCCGGCACAGCAAGGATGCTGCTGTAAGGAACGTAGCCGCGCGAGAAGTCAATGACTTCCTTCCGCTCGTCGGTGGCGCTCAGGCCGACGGAGACCATATCGAACTGCTTGGCTTGCAGTCCCGGAATGAGGCCAGCGAAGTCGAGGTTCTTGATTTCCAGTTCGACGCCCATTTCGTCGGCGAGGGCGTTGAGCAGCTCGACGTCATAACCTGTGGGCTCGTCGCCTTCGAGGTACATCTGTGGCTTGTACTGCAGGTTCATCCCGACGACGAGCACGCCCGGTGTCATCAGGGCGTCATTCGCTTCAGCAGCGCCCTGATCGGTGGTGCTTCCGCCTGAGCAAGCTGACAGCACCATCGCTGCAGTCGCCATTGCCGCGACGAGCGGCAAGCGTAGTGACTTCTTCATTGTGTTCTCCTTCTAGTTTTATTCGTTGTGTGTTAACTAGGTGTCGGGTCGGGCCGCGTGTTACTTCACGAACAACTGCGCGGTCGCGAGGGAGTTGGCTTTGGTGCTGGCGACGATTTTTTCGATCGTTCGACGCTGGCGAGCACGGATGGCGCGGCCAAGCACGGCCTTTGGGGGCCGAACATAGACGCCTTCGATGAGCCGGAAAATCAGGTCGATGGCGAAAGCGGCAATCACGTAAATGATTGCTGCTGCGGTGTAGAGGACAAACGGTTGGAATGTGGTCGCAACAAGGTTTTGAGTTACTCGAACAACTTCGAGTAGCCCGATGACAGTGAAGGTCGAGGTGTCTTTGACCATTCCGATGTACATGCTTCCGATGTTCGGGAGCGCAATCTTGATGGCCTGCGGGAGCGTCACCGAGAAGAAGATCTGGCTCGAGCGCATCCCGAGCGCCCAGCCAGCCTCGGTGTGTCCGTGAGGAACAGCGGCGAGCGCGGAACGGAAGATCTCTGCCAAGAAGGCGCTATAGAGCATCGACAGCGCGATGACACCGGCTTGGAACACGCTAAAGCTGATGTCGAGCACTAGGGAGAGACCGAAGTAGACCCAGATGACACTCACGAGCGCGGGCACACCACGGAAGACGTTGATGTACACGACGGCGATCCAGCTGACGGACTTGGGGCCGTTGCGCAGTACCGCCAAGAGCAATCCGACAACCGTCGAGATCACGAGCGCGACGGTGGAGACAGACAGTGCCGTCCACATTCCGTTGATCAGGGCCTCACGGTTATCCCAGATCAAACTCCAGTCGAAGTCCAACAGGCTCATTACTTCACCGCTTTCAAGAATTCTTTGGCACGATCTGTGGTGCAGTTGTCGTAGAACCCGCGGGGTCCCGACTCAACAATTCGTCCGTCTTCCATGAAAACGTTCAAATCGCCAATTTCTCGGGCGAAGCCGAATTCGTGGGTGACGACGACAATGGTCATTCCCGTCTCCGCAACTTCACGCATGCTCTTCAGTACTTCTCCGACGAGTTCCGGGTCGAGGGCTGATGTCGGTTCGTCAAACAGGATGACGTCTGGGTCGAGAGCGAGGGCGCGAGCAATCGCGACTCGTTGCTGTTGGCCTCCGGAAAGTTCAGACGGGTAGTGCCCGGCCCGTTCGAGTAGGCCGACCTTGCGCAGCGCTTCCGCGGCGTGCTCGCGAGCATCACCCTTACTCTTCCCTTGCGCTTTGCGTTGCGGGAGAGCCACATTGTCGAGGGCGCAAAGGTGGGGGAACAGATTGAATTGTTGAAAAACCATGCCGACTTTGCGGCGCAGCTGCAGTTTGGTCCCGCGCTTGACGTTTGTCTCGCCTGGGCGCCCTGGCCCGTACTCGACATCGTCGACCTTGAGCGAGCCTTTTGTGGGATCTTCAAGAAGGTTGATGCTGCGAAGCACTGTGGACTTTCCCGATCCGGAGGGTCCGAAGAGTACGACGTGTTCACCCCTATGGATGTCGAGATCGATCCCGTGCAGCACCTCTGTTTGCCCGAAGGACTTGTGGAGCCCACGAATCTGAACGATGGGGGTTCGCGCGGTGGCGCTAGTAGCAATGGTCATATTCTCGATATCGTTTGTCAGGCTCGAACTTCGGTAATGGAGACGTACAGACCTGCGGGGTCTTGGAAGTAGGCATAACGCCACACTTGACCGTCTGGCATAGCGATCTCAACCGGTTCACCCACGAGAGGAACATTGATCGAGGCAAGGTAGGCCAGTGCAAGGTCGAGGTTGCGAGCGCCGATTGCGAACTCGAAAGTACCGAGGTGCCCCCACTCGCCACGCATGTCGGCTCCGGGAGGATCCTGTTCTACCGGCTCAAGCGCGCCGCCGTGAGGACTCGTGAGCAGCATCATCCGCTGTACCGGAGGCACACGGCCGACGGATTCGAACCAGGGGTTCATGGGCTCGTTTACTCCGCTGGCGTCGAAGAGTTTGCCGGTGAAGCCTAGGTCTCGGTAGAACGCTTCCGTGCGGTCGATGTCGTGAACTCCGAAGGCCACGTGATTCACGCCTTGAGGGCCTGCGGGATGTGGCCATCCTGATTCGAGGCTCGACCATTCGATGAGCTCGATCTTCGCCCCATCGGGGTCGGACACATAGGAGAGGCCGCAGTGTGTTTGGTAGGGCTCTAAGACCTGATCGTCGGGAGCCATCAGGCTGGTGTGGCCGGCGGCGACGAGCGAATCATAGAACTCGGATTGGCCTTTCACATGCAGGCACACTTCGCAGATTCCGGGCTCGCCGTATGCGAAGCCTTCGGGAACTGGGGCGGCGTGACGGTTCGTCAGCTGAACGAGTTTTACGCCGGACCGGCCAAGGACGGTGGGGTTAATGCTGCGGAGGTACACGACGCGAGCTTCTGTGGAGGCGTGCCCTGTTGCCTGCTCAAGGCCGCCAAGAGGGCCCGTGTAGTCGAAGACGATGTCTGAGAAGCCGAGCTGGCCGTAAAAGTTGAGCGACGCCTGCATGTCTGAGACGCCGACTCCGATGTGGTCGAGTCCGACCAGGGAGCCGAAACCGTACGTGGAATGACTGGTCATCCGAATCCTCCGGTGCTCGAAATTGTGGCTACTGGGATGCCGATAGGGCTAGCGGTGCGGGTCACGGCACGGGATGACTACTTCGTCGCCCGTGCAGAAATGTTTGCACACCGAACGTTTGAACGCAATACGAACACAAAAGTTCGTATTGCGTTCAAAGGTTCGCATATCGTACTGTTTTGAACAGCGAACCCCCGATTTTGCGGGAAACCAGAGATTTCAGCGGTCGTAGCGTCGCCGTCACGATCGAACGAGGTTTGCGCAACAGACCGCCGAAGCACACTCATCAGCCGACGAAACACTGGAGGGGAAATGGACGAAACAGCACCCGCACCCCAGTCGAACTCCGCGTCAACGGAGTTCGCATCGCGCCGCTTTCTTGTATCCGGTGGAGCGCAAGGCCTCGGTCTCGCGATTGTTAACCGTTTGGCTGCAGCCGGCGCCTCCGGCCTCATTCTTGATCTCGGCGCGAGCGCCAGCGTGCCTGCTCCGTGGCCGTCAGTCGCTGTCGATGTCACCGACGAAGCCGCCGTACGTCACGCAATCGAAAGCGACGTTGCAGAGCATGGTGCCTTTAATGGACTTGTTGCGGCAGCCGGAATTGTTCCCGCCTGGCACAACCCGACCGATATCGATCTCGACGTGCTTGATAAAACGATCGCCGTGAACGTCACCGGCTTTGTTTCGGTCATGAAGTACGCGGCGAGAGACATGCCTCGGAACTCGACGATCGTCGCGATTGGGTCTCTGAATTCCTGGCGAGGGGACCCCAATGTCATGGCCTACGCGGCCAGCAAGCACGCCGTGCTCGGGGTGGTCCGTTCAGCGGCTCAGTCGCTGGGGCCTCGCGGCATCCGTGTCAACGCGGTCGCGCCAGGGCCCGTTGCGACCGCTGCACTGCTCGGCCGGATGAAGGAGCGCAGCGCCAGCACGGGGATGGAGCCAGCCGAAGCCGTGCGTGCTGCAGAACAACTCACGGTGCTGGGGGCGCTTGCCAGCGCTCACGATGTCGCGAACGCTGTTGCCTTTCTTTCCTCACCGAGTTCGGCCGCAATTACGGGGCACCTTCTTCCCGTTGATGGAGGGTTGCTCTAGATGCCTGATCTTGCAAACACTCTGGACCTGTCTGACCGCACCGCACTCATTACGGGTGTTTCGGGGGCGATCGGATCTCATATCGCCTCCACATTCATCAACCGTGGCGCTCGAGTGGCCGGGACGTACCGCAGTCGTGAAACGTCTGCACGAGCCGCTCTCGCCGCTGCACGGCCTGATCACTCGACTCTGCTGCAGACAGATATCGACTCGCCCGAATCCGCACGGGGTTTATGGCAGCGGGCAGAAGAGTGGAATGCGATCGACACTCTCGTGGTCAATGCCGCGACCATGGCGTCCGCCCCTCTCGCCGGCCGCGATGACGAGGCATGGGACCGCAGTTGGGAAAACCTCCTCCAAGTGAACGTGCTCGGTGCCGCGACCTTGATGCGCGAAGCGGCACTCTCCTTCGCGGAGCGCGGCTACGGAAGTATTGTGGCGATTTCCAGTTGGGCGGCCGAGCAAGGTTCTCGGATTCCAGACGCTAACGCCTACGCGGCGTCGAAGGCAGCACTGCGCAACTTCGCTCAGACTCTCGCCAGATCCTATGCTCGGGACGGGGTGCGGGTGTACATCATTGCTCCCGGCGTTGTCGGCGGCGGGATGGGCACCTCAGGCCTCCAGCCCGCCGAAATTCAGGCCGCCGCGGAGGGGCTTGCGATGGGACACCATGTTGACCCTCGCGAGGTCGCTGAACTCGCCGCATTCTTAGCTACTGACCGTTGCCCGAGCCTCACCGGGTCGACTATTGACCTCAATGGGGCGTCGTACATCCGTTAGAGCCCTCCATGACTTTCCCGCCTTGCGCCCTCCAACTTTTCAGTTAGGTCAACCACATGACACTCATTTCGAATCCCGATGAAGCTACTGCGGATGTCGATATCCATTCGGTCGCGATCATCGGTGCCGGCAGCATCGGTATTGCGTGGTCCATCGTCTTCGCGTGCGCAGGCATTAACGTTCGCATTTTCGAGCTTGATGAAGTTCGGCGAGCGTCGGCACTCACCGCCGCTGAATCTCTGCTGCTGGAGATGCGAGAGGCGGGCCTATTCTCTGAGCCGACGTCTGGCATCCTCGCGCGGATGACTGTGTGGAAAGAGCTGGCGGATGCAGTCGATGGCGTCGGATATGTGCAGGAGTGCATCGTAGAAGACGTTGACGTTAAACGTGTTCTGTTCGGACAGCTCGATGAGCTGACCTCGCCAGACGTAGTTCTTGCGAGCTCGACCTCAGCAATACCCTCTTCTCAGTTTGCGCGCCACCTCGAGGGTCGAGCACGCTGCCTGGTTGTTCATCCTGCCAACCCGCCCTATTTCCTTCGCGTCGCCGAAGTGGTTCCCGCAGAATTCACCGCATCGCGCACTGTCGCGATCGCGGCTGCATTGCTGACAAGGGTAGACATTTCGCCCGTCCTTCTGAACACCGAAATCGAAGGCTTCGCCCTTAACCGTCTACAAGGAGCCTTGCTCCGGGAGGCCTACTGCTTGGTGCGGGATGGCGTAGTTTCCGCTGTTGACGTAGACACTCTCGTGCGGGAAGGGCTGGGAAGACGCTGGTCGGTCATCGGGCCCTTTACGACGAGCGAATTGAACACCCGCGGCGGGCTTCGCCAGCATTCGGAGATTCTGGGCTCGGTCTATGCGCGCTTCGGCCTGGAACGGGGCAAGGACAACCCTTGGACCCGCGAAACGATCGACATCGTCGCCAATGCGATTGAGAACCACCTCCCGCATCCGCGATGGGAAGAGAATGTTCGAGAGCGTGACCACGCGATGATCCAAGTGGCCTCGCTACTTCGCGGCTTCGAGAACCCGCTCAAGCCGCGCCGAGCGGTCTAGCTAAAACCAAACAGGGCCGCCGCGAACTCAGTGCCTGCGAGCCAAGTTAGCCGATCGACATTTCCTCGGTTTTGCCTTACTCTAAGGCAACCCATCACTCGTCGTTAGGGGAACCCCGTGTCGCAGGCGCTGAAAACTGAACTATTGGATGCCCCGAACATGTTGTCTGGGCGACTGATCGTGGCGCGCATCCGGAAGCTCATTCTGACCGCTGGCTTCACCCTCATGGTCTATTCGATTTTCACTACGGCCAACCGAGGTTACTGCCCGATTGATGTCGCTACTGGTGGTTCTCTTGTAGGCAGCGACGGCAACTTCACTGAAGTAGCACCCAGCTGTGTGAATCTCACGCTTCACCCCAGCGGCCTCATCTATTTGGCAATTTTTGCGATCATCATCGTTACTCTGAATTTTGTGCTCCGACGAGCAAACGACGAAGAATCTGCTCTGCAATATCTCGACCGCGCGGAACTTGGGATCATGGTTCTGGCCGTCGCTTCGTTGCTCATCAGCCAGATTTGGTTCTGGATGATTCCGATTACTGACTGGAACGGCAGCGGCACGTTCTATTTCCCGTTCCCCTTCGGTGCCGTTGACCTCATCACCACCCCGATCACTACGCAATAGGACGGATGCCGTTCCCCCCTCAGCACACTGGCGATTTTCAGGGTAGGCACCGGCTTCTGCTTTTCACTGGGAGTATTGATCCCATGACCGCCACTGCCACGCCGGCCCGCCTCCGCGCTGCCGCGATCGCGACCTTCCTTGTCTTCGGTATCAATGGGTTTGTGTTTGCGAGTTGGGCGGCCCGCATCCCTGCCGTCACCGACACCCTCAATCTCACACCCGGCCAGATGGGTGCTCTCCTGCTCTGTGTCGCCGTTGGTTCGCTGATCGCCTTGCCCACAGCCGGTTATGTGACAGGCAGAATTGGCACCGCAAATACCGTGCGCGTTGCGGGACTGATCGCCGCGCTCGCCGGAGTCGGTATCGCCTTGTCGCTCTCAGCGGCAACCACGGTCGGAACCGCAATCTCTTTGTTCTTCTTTGGCATCGGAATCGGACTCTGGGATGTCGCTCAGAACATTGAGGGTGCCGACGTCGAGCACAAAATCGGCCGCACCATCATGCCGCAACTCCATGCCGCTTTCAGCGGTGGTGCCTTTCTGGGCGCGCTCCTCGGTGCCGGGCTGTCGACTCTGGGGGTCGGATTTCCCGCGCATCTTCTCGCGATCGTTGTGGTGGTAGCCGTGACGACTTTTGTTATCCCGAAGTACTTCCTGGCGCGTATTCCTGAAGTGACGCAGCCCGCAGGAGAACCTGCCCCGCCGAAGGTGCGCACTGCCTGGACCGACCGCCGTACCCTACTGATCGGTGTTGTTGTGCTTGGTGCAACCCTCACGGAGGGCGCAGGAAATGACTGGATTGCCAAAGCAGCAGTCGACGGACTCGACGTCACAGAATCCAATGGCGCCCTCATGTTCGCGACCTTCGTGCTCGCCATGACCCTGATGCGATTCTTCGGAGGCAAAGCGATCGATGCCTACGGTCGCGTTCCCGTGCTGCGCGCCAGTATGGCGGCCGCAGCAATCGGCCTCACGCTCTTCGTGCTTGCGCCAAACATAGGGCTAGCCATGGTCGGCGTCGCTCTGTGGGGCATCGGCGCCGCGCTCACATTTCCGATGGGGATGTCGGCGGCAGCCGATGACCCCAAGCATGCTGCCGCCCGCGTATCAGTGGTCTCCACCCTCGGGTACGTCGCGTTCCTTGCCGGACCACCACTGCTGGGCTTCCTCGGCGACATCGTCGGAATCAGATTCGCGTTGCTGGCAATCGGAGTTCCCATCCTGATTGCTCTCGTGCTGGCTGGGGCCGCGCGGCCGTTGCGCGACAGCGTTCCCCTGAAAGCAGAGCTATGAGCACTAGAACTCGCTCCCTCATCGCTCGAGCCTTTCGGAGTCGTCGACTGATGCGTGCGCCGATCGGACTGTACCGCGCCGGGTTCGGCTTCCTTTTTGGCAGACGCCTGATGATGCTTGAGCACACCGGCCGCAACTCCGGCGAATCCCGCTACGTCGTCTTAGAAGTAGTGACGAGCCCGAGCCCGAACGAAGTGGTGATTGCGTCAGCCCTCGGTCGACGCGCCCAGTGGGTTCGCAATCTGGTGGCCGAACCGAAATGCCACGTCAGCATCGGGTTGCGCCGCCGAATCCCCGCTAGCGCAGAGGTGCTCGGGCCAGCCGACGCCCAAGCCTATCTTGCGGCCTACCAAGTGCGGCATCCGAGGACATGGAAAGAACTCACCGCACTCATGACTTCGCTCCACGACGGAAACCCTGACTTCGAAATCCCCCTCGTTCGCATCACGCTCCACCCTTAAGCCGGGCCGAACAAACCCGGAAGTATTCGTTGGGTCTAAACCTTTTCGTCGACGATGCCCACGAAGCGACTGCCAATGCCGTCGATCTCCGAGCGGAACACCCCTTCAGCGGGAGCGGGAAGCTCATCCGCATCATGCCAATCGCACGTCAAATACGTGAAGGCTGGCCACCACTTCTTCGGGCGGGCTGCTTCCGTGAAGCCGCAGACCGTACACGTCAGCTGCATCCACACGGGGCGCTTGCCGGTGCGGTTGGCGCGCGACTGAACCAACCAGGCTGGGGGGTTGGTTTCGAGTTCTTCGAACTCGGCATCCGACATCCGATTCGGGAGGTCATGCCGTCGAGCCATCTCGAGAGGGATGTCGAGGCGCAGTGCAGCTTCCCGTCGTGTGATCATGTTCCTACGGTACGCGAACTGGGCGGGCGCCCGTACTTGTTGGTCCGAATCTGCGCGCCAATGGAAGCCACTAGCTGAGGTAAATCTTGCGCAGCGCTTCGGTGACCGTCCACGTGGTCTTCATGCCGTCGGTGAGCCGCACAACGTCACCGGGGCCAACAGCGATCGTGCGATCATCCGCAGCGAAGTGGATGCTGGCGCGCCCGCTAATGACCACAAAGACCTCATCGACCTCGGTGTCTGTTGCGGTGCCAACGCTCATTTCCCAGACGCCGATCTCGGTGTCGCCGAGGGTATCGAGTACGGCGTACCCCGCGGTGGGACTGCCTGCCACGACGTCGCCCGGCTCCAGTGTTTCGTGTGCGACGGGGACGGCGCTCGCCGCAAGGGGAGTGCCGGGAGTGAGAAGCGGGGCGGGTTCGGTCATGGGGTTCAGCCTATGAGACTGGGCTGCAGATCGCGCAGGGTGCGGCGGTGGGTCATTCGTGTCACTCCGATGGCGGCCAGGATGAGTGCGCCACTGAGCCAGGCGCCGAGTACGAGAGCGTCGGTGCCGACTCGGGCTAGGTCGCCGCCGTACATGAGTTGGCGCATCGCATCCACGACGTAGCCCATGGGCAGAACATGGTGGAGCGCGGCGAGCGGGGCTGGCAGGGTTTGCCACGGGAAGGTGCCGCCGGCGGTGACGAGTTGCAGCACCATGAGAACGAGCCCTAAGAATTGGCCGACCGAGCCGAACCAAATGTTGAGAGCAAGAATGATTGCGGCATAGGTGAAGCTTGCCGCCACCATGACCCCGAGAGTGCCGAGCGGATGCGTGAAGCTGAAGCCGAGCGCAGCAGCGAGCACGCCGAAGAGCGCAACCATTTGGAGCGCACCGAGCACTGCTGGGGTGAGCCAGCCAGCGAGTGTGACGCGTAACGGTGACCGGAGGGCCGTTACGGCACGCTTTGAGATGGGTTTGACGATGAGGAAGAGCGCGTAGATTCCAATCCATCCGGCTAGCGCTGTGAAGAAGGGCGCGAGGCCTGCGCCATAGTTGCCCGCTGCCGTGACTGCGCTCGTTTCGACATCAACCGGATCGGCAATCGCCGCTGATTGCTGTTCGCGCAAGTGGGTAGTCGAGGCGGGGATCGCTTCAACACCATTCTCAAGCCCGTCACGAAGCTGAGTCGTGCCATCGGCGAGAGTTCCCAGTCCGCTTTCTAGCGCACCAACGCCAGCGCTGAGGGTTGAAGCACCGGACTGTGCCGAGCTCACCCCGGCAGCGAGTTGGGTTGCGCCCGAGGCGAGGTCGGCGGCGCCGTTCGCGAGCGACGTGGCGCCCGCCGAAAGCTCATCAACCTTCGACACAGCAGACTGTACGGTGCCATTTCCTTCAGTGATGCGCGCGCTCAGCGGGTCGAGGGAGGCAAGCACGGTGTCGATCTCAGCAGCATCAAGACCCTGATCGGTGAGCGCGGTGATGAGGTCGGCGCGTGCGGAAGGAAGCGCATCCGCAATGGTTTGGGCTGCGGTGCCCGCGCGGTCGGCGTACCCGGCGAGCTCACGATTGCCGGCGGCGACCTGAGCTGCCCCCGCGGAGATCTGGTCGGCACCGTTGGCGAGACTGCCACTTGCGGTGCTGAGCGTAGACAGTCCTGTCGCTAACGTTCCCGCGCCATCCGACAACTTGTGGGCACCCGTCGCAGCATCATTCGACCCGTTGACGAGCAGTGTTGCGCCGTCGGTGGCATCAGAAAGTTCGGTGCGGATGTCAGAGATTGCGGTCAACAACGTGTTTGCCGCTTCTTGACCAATGAGTTCCGCTACCGAGCGCCGGATCTGCTCAACAGCCTGCTTGCCGATGGTCGACGCCAAATAGTTGTTAGCGTCATTGGTCTCAAGAGCGATCTCGGCCTGATGCGGATTCGTGCCCGCAATGGAGGTCAGAGCATCCGAGAAGTCGCTGGGGAGTGTCACCGTGAAGTCGACGGTTCCGTCAGCAAGAGCCGCAGACGCCGCGGATGCCGTGAAGACATGCCACTCAAAGTCGTTTCCTGCGAGCAGGTCGTCGGCAACGCGCTCACCGTAGTTCACTGCCTCTGTGTCACCGTCGGCGGGGACACCATCGTCGGCGACCACGAGCCCGACGGGCACTTCAGCGAAGCTGCCGTAGGGGTCTTGGTTTGCCCACAGGTAGACGCCGCCATAGAGCACGGGCACAAGCATGAGCGCGAGTAGCGCCAGCATGGCCATGCGCGAAGAAGTGAGTCGTCGCAGTTCAGCGACGACCATGGAGAAAACCTTCATGCGGGATGTACTCCTGTGGTGGTGCCGCTCTGGGTAATGGCCCACTCCGAGGCGCGACCAGCGACGGCAAGAATCGCGAAGCCACGAGTGGCGAACTCGTCGAGGAGGTTCCACCATTCCAGGGGCGGACCACCATGGCGGTCGGGGGCGGTCACGACGAGTGCCTCGACACCGGGGCGAAGAGTGGCCAGTTCGCACAGCACCCGCAGTCGCGTGGAGGGCTCAATATCTGCGATCGGCGTGGTGGCAAGCGTGCGATAGCCCAGTTCTTCTAACCAGCGTCGGGTAGATAGTGGGTCGGCGCGACGGCCAGCGAACATGAGTTCTTCGGCCACAACACCAGCTAGGGGAACGCCAGCATCTGGGTCAGAAACGCCGGGGGCATCAACGAGAGCAACCCGACGACGTAGCGCACGGGCATCCGAAGCGCCGTCGATGGTCACGGTTCCCGAGTCTGGCCGCATGCGACCGGAAGCAATCAGGCCAAGCACGGTTGGGCGTTGTTCTGTTTCGGCAACAGCGAGGGTCACATTGCCGGTGGAGAACGTAGCGGATGTCGCGGGCAGGGCTTCGTTGTTGCGCCCTTTAGTGACGGTGGTCAGTTCGACGCGCATTACTCGGAGCCGAGAATCGACGGGTGCTCTTCGAGCAGTGCGACGCTTTCGCGCCAGGAGAGCCCAGCCACGCTGAGGGTGGTGCGCACGGCGAGGGAGCGTGCTTCGGGCGACGCAGCATCGACGCGAGTGATCGCGGCGCGGGCCGCCTCCTCAACAAGTCGCGAAAGTGTGGTGACATCCATGTCGGTGCGGAGAGTTTCGGCATCTTGGCCGCGCTGCAGGATCTCAACCACGGTGCGCCGCAAGGGTGCAAGAGCTTCTGCCGTGGCAGAAACATGGGTTTCATCGAGGGCGGTGGCAGCCACGACCTGCATGTGGGCGGCCTCACCCCAGAGAAGCGAGGCGAGTCGAGCCAGAGCCACTTGAGGGTCAGTGTCGTCAACCCGCAGTGCGATCGCGTTGAACCGTTGGGCGCCTGCCGCGATGACTTCGGTGACGAGAGCGTTGCGGTCAGTGAAGTGCCCATAGAGTGCGCGCCGAGAGAGGCCGGCTTCGCGCGCGATGGTGTCGATCGAGGCTTGCGGGTCGTGGGCGATCGCTGCAGTGGCGGCGCTCAGGATGCCGGCGCGGTTGTCGACAGCATCCTGGCGGGGACGTCGAGTGGCGGGGGTGGTCATTCCCTCACTGTAATAACTTGCACAATGATGTGCAAGTTATTACCGGCTACTGTCAGGTCAGCGCTCTGCCGAGCAACGCTTACGAGTCGAAACCGAGCCCGAGAGCATCCAACGTCTTGAGAATGGCATTGCGGCGACCCTGATTGTGGTCGGCCCGGTTCAGCGACCACCGCGTCGCATTGATTCCCAGCGAGGCAATCGGCTCAGGCGGGAACGGCAACGGCATCTTCTTCACCATCTCCAACTCGGTGCGCTCCGTCGTCAGCCCATCGAGCTTGTCGAGCATCACCTGAGCAGCAAAACGAGTCGCCCCAACACCGAGCCCGGTGAAGCCAGCCGAGTAAGCGACCCGACCAGCACGCGCGGTTCCAAAGAACGCACTGAACTGCGTTGAGGCATCAATAGCCCCAGCCCAACGGTGGGTGAACGTGAGACCCTCCAACTGCGGAAACGTCGTAAAGAAATGACTCGCGAGCCGCTCAAAACTTTCCGGACGGTGCTCATACTTGTCACGAACCTTGCGACCGTAATGATAAACCGCGTCATATCCCCCGAAGAGAATACGGTTGTCAGCACTCAGCCGGTAGTAGTGGAACTGATTCGCCATATCGGCAAGACCCTGACGATTCGACCACCCGATAGAAGCGAGTTGCGCGGGGCTCAAGGGTTCCGTCATCAGCACATAGTCATACACGGGAACCGTCTGCAGGCGCGCACGCTTGAGCAACGACGGAAAAGCATTCGTCGCGAGTGCAACCCTGGCGGCACGCACCATACCCTTTCGGGTGTGCACTGCTGCAGCATCCGTTGGGCCACCGGATGTCTCGACCTCACGCACTGGCGAGTTCTCAAAGATCTCGACCCCGAGTTCGCTCGCGACCCGCGCCAGTTCACGAACAAGTTTCGCGGGGTGCACGAGCGCGTTGATGCGTTTGTTCCACACCGCGGCAAGGTAGGTGGGGGAGTTCACTTCTGCTCGAACCGCAGCCTCGTCAAGAAAGACCGTGTTCTCGTCAGTCTTGGCCTCTTTCAGCCACGCAATTTCGTGCGGCTCAATAGCGAGGTCGAGGGATCCGGTGCGCTCAAAGTCGCAATCGAGCCCCAGTGACGTCACGCTGGCCTCAATCTCATCGAGGTTCTGCATGCCGAGGCGGTCGAGCTGTTCGTACTCGTTCGGCCAACGGCTCAGGCCGTTCTCTTCACCGTGGGTGAGGCTGGCTTCGCAGAAACCGCCGTTGCGGCCAGAGGCAGCCCAACCCAGTTCGCGGGCCTCGAGCAGCACAACTTTCGCGTCGGGGTTGCGCTGCTTAGCGAGCACGGCGGTCCACAGTCCGAGGTAGCCACCGCCAACGATCGCGAGGTCGGCCGTGATCTCGCCACGGAGTGCAGCAAACTCGGGGGCATCCTTGACGTCGTCGATCC
Source organism: Rhodoglobus sp. (assembly GCF_053580035.1). Classification (NCBI taxonomy): domain Bacteria; kingdom Bacillati; phylum Actinomycetota; class Actinomycetes; order Micrococcales; family Microbacteriaceae; genus Rhodoglobus; species Rhodoglobus sp. The sequence continues at coordinate 1,730,238 of NZ_JBMDVL010000001.1, forward strand.
AGAACGGCTTGTGTATCGAGCCATGGAGCGAATTGCTGATGACGGATGCTGCTGGCGGGTTTCTTTCAAAAACTACTTTGCCCACGGGGCACGTTCCCTTCTCGCGTGGTTGGTCGCGAGGTTCATGATTGTGCGGGCGCGAGGTAAACGCGCTCGCCTTCGACGAAGGTCTGTTCGGTGCGGGTGAGGCCGATTTCGGCAACGGGGCCCGCGAAAGGGTTGCGGTCAAGAACCACGAGGTCGGCAAGCTTGCCCACCTCGATAGTGCCGGTCTCATCGAGGTGATTGGTGAAGGCAGAACCGGCGGTGTATGCGGTCATCGCGGTCAACAGGTCGAGGCTTTGCTTGGGCAAGAACGCCTCGTACTCGCCTTCTTCGTGGCCGGGCGCCGCAATGCGATTCACGGCGACATGGATGGCCGCCATTGGGTCTGGACTAGACACCGACCAGTCGCTGCCCGACGCCAAATGTGTTCCGGCGCGGTGCAGATCGCCCCACGGGTACTGCCATGAGCTGCGCGGTTCACCCAAGAACGGCAGGGTTAGGTCGACCATTTGGGGCTCGAGTGCAGCCCAGTAGGACTGCATGTTGGCTGTCACTCCTAACTGAGCGAAGCGGGGAACGTCATCCGGATGCACGACCTGAAGGTGCGCAATGTGGTGACGGTTGTCGTTGGGACCGTTGATAGCTCGGGCGGCTTCGATTGCGTCGAGGCACTCCCGCACGGCGCGGTCTCCGATGGCGTGAAAGTGCACCTGGAACCCAAGAGCGTCGAGTTCGGTGACATTCGAGATCAGTTGAGCGGCGTCGACAAAGGAGATGCCCGAATTGCCGGTGTGGTGACCGCAACCATCAAGGTAGGGCTCGAGCATCGCGGCGGTGAAGTTCTCGGCTACTCCGTCTTGCATGATCTTGACGGTGGTCGCAGCGAAACGTCCGGCAGCATTGTGCTTGCGCCGAAGAACAAGTTCGGGAATCTGCTCGGGGCCGCGCTTGCGATCCCACCACAGGGCTCCGACGACGCGAGCCGTCAACGTGCCAGCTGCTGCTGCTTCCATGTAGGCGGGAGTGGCGTCGCCAGAATCGCCGTAGCCACCCAGGATGGCGTCCTGCCAAGCCGTGATCCCGAGCGAGTGCAAATACTCTTGACCGATCGACAGGGCGCGCAAATAGTCTTCGGGCGAGGTCTCGGGCAGCAGTTGGTTCACGAGCGACATCGCCCCCTCGTGGAGGGTGCCGGTGGGGTGACCGTCGGCGTCGCGCTCTATCCGGCCATCAGCAGGATCGGGGGTTTCGCTCGTGATGCCGGCCAGTTCTAGCGCTCGCGAGTTCACCCACGCGCCATGGCCATCGCGGTTCGGGATGAACGCTGGCCGGTCTGCGACCGCCGTGTCGAGATCGGATGCCGTTGGTGTTCCTCCGGGGAAAGCCGCCATGTTCCAGCCACCACCCAAAACCCACTCAAGCTCGGGGTTAGCGTCAGCGTAGTGGCGAATCCGGGTGAGGTACTGCTCGCGAGTGGAGTCGTAGGCGAGGTCGCAGCGGATGAGGTCGAGACCTCCCCAGACGGCGTGCACATGGGCATCCTGAAAGCCTGGGCTCAACAGCTTGCCTGCAAGGGCAACGACCTCGGTATCAGGACCGATGAGAGCTTGGATGTCAGCTTCGGTAATCGGCGAGTCGTCAGCGCCTGCGGGAACATCCGCACCAGTGCTGACGGCCACGATCCGGCCAGCCGACACGGCGACACTTCCCATGCTCGGTTCAGCACCGGTCGCCGTGAAGACGGCACCTCCAGTCAAGACAAGATCAGCGAATGACATATTTTTGTGCACTTCCCTTAGCGGTCTGGTGTTTGGAGAGCGGTGACGGTCTAGCCGCCGCCAACGGTCTTAGCGATGTCGGTCGCGGAGTCGCCGGCCCGACGCAGGACGTAGGCCACCAACCCCAGCGCAGCCAGGGTGAGAAGCAGCATGATCGTGGAGACGGCCGCGATTTCTGGTCGCAACCCGCTTCGCACCGCGCTGAGTACATAAACGGGCCACGGGGTGGTGCCTGAAACCTGCACGAACGCCGACACGATCGTGTTGTCGAGACTCAACGTGAACGAGAGAAGCCCACCAGCGAGCACGGCAGGCATCACCAACGGAAGGGTGATTTGCGTGAAACGTCTGAACGGAGGCGCATACAGGTCAGCTGCTGCCTCTTCCAAGCTTTCATCGATACCGATCAGGCGCGAGCGCACGATATACGCCACGACTGCGGTCGAGAACAGGGAATGACCGACGACGAGTCTGACAATGCCGTTGTCGAAGATGCTGAGGCCGACATCCTGACCGAGAAAAACCATCCACGGCAAGAGCGAGACGGCATCCACAATTTCGGGCGTGACCGTGACAAGGATGAGCAGAAGCAAGAACGCTGGCGCCCACTTGCCGGCCCGGCGCGCCAACGCGACTCCGGCCATGGTGCCGAGGGCTGTCGCAATCAGGGCCGCGATAAAGCCGGTCTGTATCGACACCATCACGGCATCCGTGATGGCGGGCTTCGTGACGATCGTGGCGAAGGAGCCAAACCCGAACTCATTCCACGCTACGAGCAGTCGGCCCTCGTTGAAGGAATAGATGATGATGATGGCGATGGGGGCAAACAGGAACCCGAAAACGAGGACTGCCCACACCTTGAGAGAAATGTCGGTGAGCGATAGCCGGTTCATTATTTGTCTCCCAACACGAGACGATTACGACTCCTGAGCGGCCAGGTTGCCAACCATGAAAGGAGCGCGGCGATGAGCACGGTCGTGAGGATTGTCAACACCAGCACAACTGCCATTGCCGAGCCCAACGCCCAGTTTTGTGCGGTCTGGAACTGGTTGGCGACCATTTGGCCGGCCATATTTCCCTTGGCTCCACCCAGCACGGTCGCGGTGATGTAGTCGCCCATGAGCGGGATGTAGACGAGCAAGATGCCGACGATAATGCCCGGCTTTGCCAGAGGCAGAGTGACATTGAGGAAGGTGGACCATCGCCCCGCGCCGAGGTCTTTGCTCGCCTCACGCATAGGCAACGACACCCGATCAAACGCTACAAACATCGGCAAGATCATCAATGGGATGTAGTTGTAGACCACACCGATCAGCACTGCCGTGCGAGTGAAGAGGATTTCGAGTGGTTGATCGAGCACGCCGATCGACTGGAGGGCGTTGGAGAGCAATCCGCTCGGGGCGAGGATGATTTGCCAGCCAATAGTGCGCACCAGAAAGTTTGTCCAGAACGGAATCATCACCATGGCTAAGAGGATTCCGCGGCGAGCCACCGGGGCCTTGAAGGCGAGCCAATAGGAGAAGGGGATGGCGATCGCCAAGCAGATAAGCGTGCCAACAACTCCCACCCACAGCGTGTTTTGGAAAGTAGCGAAGAACGTCGGGGAGAGCGCTTCAGCGTAGCGATCTAGCGAGAGCACATCATTAGCGTGGGTGCCAAAAATGCCGGGCTTGTATCCGAAACTGAACCACACAACAAGCGCGACGGGCGCGACGAAGAAGGCGAACAGCCACGCCCACGCAGGAATTGCGAGGGCGAACCCCGGCAATGTCAATCGGCGGCGCGGGCGCGCGTGAGGCGCGCGTGCCCCAAGTTCTGGGGCGGCGCGGTCCTCAACGGTGACGGTCATTGTTTACTCTCGACTAGCTGCAATGGCTAAGCGCCAGCAGCAGCCTTGGTCTTGTCCCAGATCTCAACAATGCGCTGCTGTGCTTCGGTGAGCTTCCCCGTGTGCATTGTCTTGACCTGTTCTTCATCGAAGAAAACCAAGTCAAGCATTTCCAGATCGGCAGCACGTGCCGCTTCTTCGATGCCGGCACCACCGGTGTGGTACCCGATGTAATCAAGCTCGCGCAAGGCCTTCTCGGGCGCGAGCACATAGTTAATGAAAGCGTGAGCAGCCTCGGGGTTGGTCGCGCCCTCCGCGATAGCCCAGTTGTCCATCCACAGCTCGGTATCGGGGGAGCCGAGCACCCACTGCCAGCGGTCGGGCTCGTCACTCTCCATGATTCCGATGCGAGCGTCACCGTTCCAAGACTGCATGAGGATCTGCTGCGCTTGAGGAATAGCCGCACCACCCGGGTAGGAGTCGAAGGCCGAAATGTGGGGAGCGAGCTGCGTGGTGAGGAACTCTTCTGCCGCGGCCAAGTTTGCCTCGTCGGTGGTGTTCCAGTCGATTCCGTTGGCCCAGTAGTAAATGCCCAGCAAGGGGGAGGGGTCGTCGAGCACCGAGGTCTTACCGCTGGCTTCGTTCTGCGCAGCATCGATGAAGTCTGCCCACGTGGTGAGCTCACGACTGATTTTGGTTTTGTCGTAAACGTACCCCGTGGTTCCCCAGGCCTTGCAGATGGAGTACTCGTTGTTGGGATCCCAATCACGGCCCAGGAAATCGGGGTCCATGTCGGCAATGTTGGGAATCAGATCAAGGTTGAGCTTGCTCAGCAGGCCGTTCTCGATCATCTGAGGAATGAATGGGCCGGTGGGGACCACAATGTCGTAGCCGCTGGTGCCGCGGGCCGCGATGAGCTTGGAAATCAATTCTTCATTGGAAGCAAATGAGTCGAAGGTGATTGTTGGGCCGAGTTCGCTTGAGAACTCGGAGACCACGTCGGGGTCGTCGTAGTCACCCCAACTGTAGATCGACAGGCCACTTTCGAGTGCGCCACCGCTGGCTTGCGGCGACGAGCCAGCACCAGATTGCGGGGTGCAGGCGGCGAGCAACGCCGCGCCGGCTGCGGTGCCGGAGAGGGCAAGAAAACGGCGCCGGTTGAGTTCCGACTTGATGATCTTGGTTGCCGAGGTCGAGGCGAGAATGCGAATAGGGGTTTCGTGTGACATCAGGCTGCTCCTTCTAAAGGGCGATCGAACTGGTGGGTGGGGCTGGATTGGAGACCGCGCGGGCGATGTCGGCCTGGGCCTCGGTCGCCTGCTCGCTCGGGAAAAGGTGAACGCTCGCCGACTCCCAAGCGCAGACGACGGTGTCGCCGACGGCGAGTCGAGGGGCGTTGGGTCGCGGAATGCGCGAGAGGAGCGTCTGGCCGTGACCGATCGATATCAAGAACTGAAGCGTCTCACCCTGATGGGAGACGCCGATTACTTCTCCAGCAATCTCGTTCACCGCAGCGCTGGACACTTCCGCGCCGGCCGAATTTGTTGCAGTGACTGTGACCGCTTCTGGCCGCACCGCTGCTTGCGCGTCGGACCCCGCATCAAGTTCAGGATGAGGGGTTGCCGCGTTCAGAATTCCAAAGCGTGACTCCATAACGGCCGTATTGGTCGACACCGTTCCCGGGATGAAGTTCTGCTGACCAATGAAGCCGGCAACGTAGGCGCTCGCCGGGTTGTCGTAGATCGAATCCGCGTCATCCAACTGCTCGATGCGGCCTTTGCGCATGATGGCGATGCGGTCACTCATGGAGAGGGCCTCGCCCTGATCGTGGGTGACAAAGATAAAAGTGATCCCCAGCCGCGACTGCAGAAGCTTGAGCTCAATCTGCATCTCTTCACGAAGCTGGCGGTCGAGAGCGCCGAGCGGCTCATCGAGCAGCAGCACGGAAGGATTGTTGATCAGTGCTCGAGCTAACGCGATGCGCTGTTGCTGGCCACCAGACAGTTGAGTGGGTTTTCGGTCAGCAAATGACCGCATTTGCACGAGGTCAAGCGATTCGGTGACGCGCTCGCGGATCTCCGCCTTAGCGATTCCCTTTTGGCGCAGACCGTAAGACACATTCTCGGCAACGCTCATGTGTGGAAAGAGCGCGTAGGCCTGAAAAACCGTGTTGACGTTGCGCTTATGTGGCGGAATTCCGACAACATCCTGACCAGAAATTCGGATGCGCCCCTCGGTTGGCTCTTCAAAGCCGGCGAGCATCCGCAACGTCGTGGTCTTTCCGCAACCGGAAGGACCGAGCAGGGACAGGAACTCCCCTGGCCGCACGTGCAGACTGATGTCGTCTACGGCTATTGCGCCGCCAAACTTCTTGGTCACACCCTCGAGAACGACCGAGCCTTCTGGCTCTTCGGTGCTCCCTGTTTCGACGTTGGTGCTCTCTGCCGTTGAGCTTTCGGACCCGATGTTCTGAGCTGAAACCGTCACGTTGTACGCACCTCCGAGTTCGTGAAAACTGATTCACGACTAGTGATGTAGTCAATCGGAAAACGGGGCAAGATGCAACGGTATGCATGGTTATGTTCGTGTTACAGAACGGAATTCGTTGCGAAAGACGGCTTTAACTGCGCAAAACAGCACGGTTCGCGCAGCTGGGCAGCGAGCCGGTTGTCGCGGTTTAGTTATTCGTAGCGGCGGTGAATGAGGCGGGACAACACAATCGAGCTGCGGGTGTTGTCGATGTTCGTGGCGGTTCGCAGGCGTTCAAGGGCGACCTCTAGCGAGTGGATGTCGCGCGAGCGCATATGAACGACAGCGTCGGCCGACCCACTGACGGTTCCGGCATCCACCACTTCGGGGATGGCGCTCAGGATTCGCTTGAGTTCGTGCGGAGCGACATTGCCGCGGCAAAAAAGTTCAACATAGGCTTCTGTTCCCATGCCGTCTACGGCTGGATCTACCTGAATGGTGAAACTGCGAATCACGCCGGTAGAGACGAGCCGGTCAACGCGACGTTTAACTGCGGAGGCGGAAAGTCCTACAGCTTCACCGATATCTCCATAGCCCGCACGGGCGTTGAGGCGGAGCATGTCGATGATTCCAGCGTCCAACTTGTCCATTCGGACAGTCTACGGCGATATATTGTGCGTTGACCAGCCTTTGCGCCGAATTAGTGCGCATATTGCCGAGACATTGCGGATAGGTGCGTGAAACACTGGAGCTATGACGATCACTGACACCTCATCGACCACGCCTGCACGCCAGGCCACCGCGAAGACCGTGCTGATGTGCCGTCCCGACTTCTTTACGGTCACGTACAGCATCAACCCGTGGATGAACCCCAACGATCCCACAGACACCAGCCTCGCTGTCAAGCAGTGGCAGACGCTCTACGACACCTACATTGACCTTGGCTTCACCGTTGAGCTCATTGACCCCATCGACGGCCTGCCCGACATGGTCTACGCCGCAAACGGCGGATTCGTGATTGACGGCAAAGCCTACGGCGCCCTCTTCACCTACGACGAGCGCAAGGCCGAAGGCCCCGCCTACATGGACTGGTTTGGCGCCAACGGCTTCGACGTAGCTTCCCCCGAGAACGTTAATGAGGGTGAGGGCGACTTCCTCCTTGTCGGCGACAACATCCTTGCAGGTATGGGCTTCCGCACCTCAGTCGAAAGCCACCGAGAACTCGCTGAAATCTCCGGCCGCAACGTTGTCTCCCTCAACCTCATTAACCCCAGCTTCTACCACGTAGACACTGCGATTGCGAAGCTTGACGAGACCAACATCGCCTACTTGGAGAGCGCCTTCGATGAGCCCTCCCTCGAGAAACTCCGTGCGCTGTATCCCGACGCCATCCTCGCCACTGAAGAGGATGCGGCAGTGCTCGGACTCAACTCCTACAGCGACGGCTACAACGTCGTCATCGCCGCCCGCGCCAAAGACTTCGAGCGTCAACTCAAAGAGCGCGGCTACAACCCCATCGGGGTCGACCTGTCGGAGCTGCTGCTGGGTGGTGGCGGCGTCAAATGCTGCACCCTAGAACTTCGCCGCTAGCGGCACGGTACCTCTGACTTCGCCGCTAAACGGCGAGATGCGCTTGGCGCACTGAACAGAACGAATGGCCTGCGCGTCGAGCGCGGGCCATTCGTGTTTTCGCTAGCGGGGCGTAGCGGCTGTCGTTTTCGTTGACATTGCCGTCGCTGCCGTCGCCGGCGTCGTCTCTGACTTCTGTGCCGGGCGGATGCCTCGAATGAGCAGGTATCCGACGGTCCACAGTTCGCCGACTGTCGCCGGGAGCACGAGCACATCGGCGATGACGGTCGGGAAAGTGTCGATTGCGGCGGCGAGCACGGTGCTGAGCACGTAGCCGATTCCGCCGACGATGAGGATGATGCCAAGGATGCGCGGCATCCGTTTCGTGGAGATCATGAACCAGCCCATCGGGATCAGCCACAGCCCGAAGAAGATGCCCCCGGCCGCCCAGAGCGAGTCGGAGAGTGAGTACAGCAGCGCGACGGTTCCGGCGGCGTCACCGGCGGGAGCGAGTCCCGGGGTGGTGGCGACGCTGACTGCGCTTGACAGCATCGCGGCGCTCACCAGAATCGCTGCGGCATTCATCATTCCGAAGGTGGCGACACCGTAGGCGGTAACTGGGCGCTCGTTTCGGAAGATGGCGTAGAAGCCGAGTGCTGCGAGTGCCTGGGTGATCACGACGAGCAGTTCGAGGCCGACGCTGAGGTGGGCGAGCGCGCTGTTCTCTAGAATGTTCGCGACCGTTGCAGCTGGGTCATCCGCGGTCTGTAATTGTGGCCGAATCACCAGGTAGCCGAGCAGTCCGGTGAGGGCAAGGCCGAAGTAGGCGGCGCCCGTGAGTCTGGCGGTGCGGGTGAGTGAGAGCATTTCTTCCTCCGAAATTGATGTAAAAGATTATTGACACTTGAAGGTAAAGCCCGCATACTCGTAATGTCAAGAATTATTTACACCGGAGGTTGGCATGGTCTACGAAGAGCGAAACAAATGGTCGGGACTCGTCGTCGCGCTCATCACCACGATCGGCTACGTGATCACAGTCCTTCAGACTGCGAACGCTGGGCCCCTCACTGACGTGGAGTGGTGGCCCATCATGGCCTGGACCATCGGCATCAGCATCGTGGCCACGATCGTCATTAGCGTGCTGTGGGGCATCATTGCTGGAATGTTTGACCCAGACGGCGTAGGAAAATCTGACCAACGCGACCGCGACATTTCGCGCATGGGTGATCGCGTCGGCCAATCCTTCATGGTGATCGGCGGACTCGGGGTTATCGTCCTGTGCGCCTTCGAAGCAGACACTTTCTGGATCGCGAATACGATGTTCCTCGGCTTCGCGCTGTCCGCCATTGTCGGCGGCATTGCCTCAGTGATTGCCTACCGCCGCGGACTCGCCTGATGGTCAAACCGACCAAAGTCGCCAACAACATCCGGGCTCTTCGTGAAGCAAAAGGGCTGACGCAGGCCGAACTCGCCCGCCGCATCGGGGTGACGCGTCAGACGCTCATCGCGATCGAGCAGGGCAAGTATTCGCCAACGCTCGAACTGGCATTTCAGATTTCGCGCATCTTTGACTCCGGGCTCGACGATGTATTTCATTACCCGGCAGACGCCGAATAGCGAGGGTCGCCGCCAGCGAGCTGCGGTGCCGCGAGGCGCTGAGCTGCGTCTTCAGTACTCTTCGCAGATCACCACGGGGATGTCGCGCGTCGTCTTGGTCTGATACTCCGCATACCGCGAATTCGCTGCCACAATCTGCGGCCACAGTTCTGCCTTTTCGGCGGGGCTGGCGGTATGGGTGTGCACATTCACTGTGCGTCCACGAACGGTGATTGCGGCATCCGGAGTCGCCTGCAGATTGCGGTACCAGAGCGGGTCACGATCGTCGCCGCCCTTTGACGCCACGATGATCCAGCGTCCGTCGCCATGCACGGGAGCTGTGAGCATGGTCGACCGTTGCGCGCCCGATACCCGCCCCGTGGTGTGCAATTCAAGTGCGGGCATGCTGCCGAGGGTCCAGCCGAGGCGACCACCAGAGATCGCGAGTGCCGCACGGTGCACACCGTTCATGAGCTTCATGAGGACATCGCTGGATCGTTGGCTTCGCATTGACCCATTGTCTCGCACTGACCCAGTTGTTCTGCAGTCTGCTCGGTGACGAAGCATTTCGCTACAGTCACAGTCATGAATGCTCTTCGAGTTCGGATGCGCGCCCGTGACATTGAGGAACAACACCGTGCCTCAACACCGCTAGAACTGCTGTTCGACCTCACCTTCGTGGTCTCGATCGCGTCACTCGTGAAACAGCTGACGCACGCGATCGAGGTGGGCCATGCGGGGGAGGCGATCGTGCCGTTCCTCATGGTGTTCTTTGCCATCTGGTGGGCCTGGAATCAGTTCACGTGGTTGGCGTCGGCCTATGACACCGATGACACCCTGTATCGACTCTTCACGATGGTGCAGATGGGTGGGGTGCTTGTGCTCGCCGCCGGGGTGCCGAGTGCGTTCGAGGATGGCAACTTCACTGCGATCACTATTGGTTACCTGGTGATGCGCCTAGGACTGCTCGGAACGTTGCTGCGTGCGATTAAGGACGACCCGGAGACTCGAGCAACGGCTGCACGCTACGCCACCGGCATTGCCGTTCTCCAGATTGGATGGCTGTTTCGGCTTTTATTGCCAGACGAGTTTGCTGTTGCGAGTTTTGTCATTCTCGCGATTGGTGAACTGTGCGTCTCTCCGTGGGCTGATCGGGCTTCACAGTTGTCGTGGCATCCACACCATGTTGCGGAACGCTATGGCCTGTTCACGATCATCCTGCTCGGTGAAAGTGTTTTGGCCGTGACGGTTGCTGTGCAGGAGTCGCTGAAGAGTGCACTCTCCCCGGAGTTGTTGACAGCCGCGATCGCCGGGCTCGTGTTGCTCTTCACCCTCTGGTGGCTCTATTTCTCGGAACCCGCAGCAGAAGGCCTCGTGAGTCGTCGAGAACGATCCCACCTGTGGAGCTATGGCCACTACTTTCTCTATGCGGCACTGGCAGCGGTAGGCGCAGGACTCGAGGTTGCCGTTCGCAGCATCAACGGAAAAGTGGAGTCGAGCGGGCTCGTGGTGGGATTCTCACTGGCAATTCCTGGTGCTGTAATCATCCTTCTGTTGTGGCTCGTTCATGCACCCATGGTGGAGCGCGTCTCCATTCCTCGGTCGGCATCGGTCGGTGCGATCACGGTCATCCTGGCACTACCTTTCTCGGCGACAGTGCTCGGCGCCATCGGTGTAGTTGTCGCGATTACCGGCGTTGCCGTGCTTTTGCTTGTTGTGACTCTTTTCGCCGAGGGTCAGCGGATGACCAGCACCCCTGAGTGAAGTCTTTGCATGATCGCAACCATTGCGGGAGCCCGCCAATCTGTGAGCCTCCCCCTTAGAATAGGGGTGGGCAATGTGTGGGTTGTTGCCTTCTCTTTCCGCCCGGTTGCTCCGCCGCCGGAGCCGTTCTGAACGACCGATCAATGCCGTGGAGGCCCGATGCTCGCTCTCCTCGCAGCTTTCGGTGCCGGGGCGGTTCTCATGCCGACCCTCACGCGCTGGCTCGGTCGCCAAGTGTTTTTCGTTGCAGCGCTCGTGCCGCTCGCCGCCTTCGTTGCAGCGCTCGTAGACGGGCCGCGCGTTGTTGCCGGCGCAACTATCGCGCAGAACGTTGACTGGATCCCCGAACTCGGTCTCTCAATCTCGATGCGCATGGATACGCTCTCGTGGCTGCTCACCCTCGTCGTAACCGGAGTTGGCGCCCTCGTGCTCATCTACGGTGCACGGTACTTCGAAAACGACGAAGTCGCCCTCGGCCGATTTGCGGGCCTACTGCTCGCGTTCGCTGGGGCGATGTATGGACTGGTGCTCGCCGACGACGTGTACCTACTCTTCGTCTTTTGGGAGGCGACGAGCGTGCTCTCCTACCTTCTGATCGGCCACTACACCGGCAATAGGGCCAGTAGAGGGGCGGCCCTCCAAGCCCTGCTGGTCACCACCCTCGGTGGGCTCGTGATGCTCGTGGGTCTCGTGCTGCTCTCGGTGGAGACGGGCACATCTAGCCTTTCCGGGATCATCGCTGAGAGCCCGTCTGGCACCATCGCCACTGTCGCGATCATGCTTGTGCTCGTGGGCGCAGCATCCAAATCGGCTATCGTGCCGTTCCAGTTCTGGCTGCCAGCAGCGATGGCGGCACCGACCCCAGTGAGCGCCTACCTGCACGCTGCGGCCATGGTCAAGGCAGGTATCTATCTGGTTGCGCGGTTCGCCCCAGGATTTGCAGAGACACCTGGCTGGCGCGAAGTCATCGTCATACTCGGCCTCACGACAATGCTGCTTGGCGGGTGGAATGCACTCAAACAGAACGACCTCAAACTCGTCCTCGCCTGGAGCACCGTTAGCCAGCTTGGCTTCCTTTTCGTCATCGTTGGATACGGAACACAGGATGCCGCTCTCGCTGGTATCGCCCTGCTCCTCGCCCATGCTCTCTATAAATCCACCCTGTTTCTGGCCATTGGGATCATCGACCACCGCACCGGAACCCGCGACCTGCGCAAGCTCTCTGGCCTCGGCCGGCGCGCCCCCGTTCTTGCTGTCATAAGTGCGCTCGCGCTCGCATCAATGGTCGGGCTTCCACCGACGATCGGCTACGTCGCGAAAGAGGCGGCATTCACTGCTCTCCTCACCGATGCCGAGAGCGGTGACGCCCTCGGGTGGGTTGCGCTCGTTGGCGTGGTGCTCGCATCGGCGCTAACGGTGGCGTATTGCGCTCGGTTTATGTGGGGTGCCTTCGCCACCAAGCCGGGTGTCGAACGAATCGGACCAGTTCAGGAGCGTCCGCTGTTTTGGGGTGCACCAGTCATACTCGCGCTGACGGGGCTCGTGCTTGGGCTCGCGGCACCCGTCGTCGACCACTTCATCGCGGGCTATCCGGCGCTCTTCGAGACATACCCGACAGCGGGAAGCGCCGAGACATACCATCTCGCTCTGTGGCATGGATTTGAGCCAGCTTTGGCCTTCTCGGCATTCACGCTAGTGGCAGGTGCAGCGCTGTTTTTCGCCCGAATCCGGGTCGCTGGCCTGCAGAAGCGCATCGCGACCGGCTACTCGGCATCCGCTGGATACAACGCTGTCATGCGTGCGATCGATCGCACCGCGGCACGCACAACCGGGCTGACCCAGCGCGGCTCCCTCCCCTTTTACCTGGGCATCATCTTGGCCGTATTTGTCTTTGCCGTGGGCACTTCGCTCGCATTCAACCGCACCTGGACCGGGTCTCTCCGGCTCTGGGATTACCCCGTGCAGGCCATCATCGGCCTCATCATGGTGATTGCGGCGATTGCCGTGACGCGAGCGAAGAAACGGTTCCAGGCGGCGGTGCTTGTTGGCGTGACCGGTATGGGGATGGCGGCACTCTTCGCGCTGCAGGGCGCCCCCGACCTCGCTCTTACCCAGGTGCTCGTTGAAATAGTCACCCTCATCGCTTTCGTCCTCGTTTTGCGACGATTGCCGGCCAGGCTCGGCACCGCCCACGGTTCTGCGAAACGTGGTCTCCGGATAACTATCGGTGTTGCCGTTGGAATGATCATGGGCGTTGTTGCTTTCGTCGCCACCGGGGTCAGAACTCAACTCCCCATCTCGCTCGAGTGGCCAGCTCTCGCCTTCAACGAAGGCCACGGACGCAATGTGGTCAACGTCGCACTCGTCGATATCCGGGGGTGGGACACGATGGGAGAGCTCTCAGTCATCATCGCCGCCGCGACGGGGGTGGCAAGCCTCGTATTCATCAGTGGCCGAGGCGTCGACAATCTTCCGAAAGTTGGGCGGCGGGAAGCTCAACTGACCGGACGCGCCACACTGCGAAACGCCAGCGATCCCAGCAATGACGATCGTGGCTCGTGGTTGCTCGCCGGTGGGGCGCTCGCTGCTCTCAACCGTTCCATTCTCCTCGAGGTGGTCGTGCGGCTGCTGTTCCACTCCATCATCGTGCTCTCGATCTACCTGCTTCTTTCCGGCCACAACGCGCCAGGAGGAGGCTTCGCCGGGGGAATCGTCGCCGGCATGGCACTGGTGGCTCGATTCCTCGCCGGGGGTAGATACGAACTCGGTGCTGCCGCACCCTTGGACGCTGGCAAAGTTCTCGGTGCTGGCCTCGTCCTCGCCGTCGGAACGGCGATCGCACCACTGCTATTTGGTCGTGACGCGCTCTCCTCGACCCTGTTCGAAGGTGAATTCGGCATCTTTGGTCATGTCGAGTTCGTGACATCCACCATCTTCGATATCGGTGTGTATCTTGTCGTCATTGGACTCGTGCTCGATGTGCTGCGCAGCCTCGGGGCAGAGGTTGACCGGCAATATGAGGAAGACAATGTCGGTACGACGGCGAAGCGCGACAGCGACTCAGAGGGGGTGCCGTCGTGACGATTGCACTCATCCCCATCATCGTCATGGCGGTGCTGTACGCGTGCGGGATCTCTCTCATGCTCGAGCGCAGCGTCACTAGGGTGCTGCTCGGGTTCCTGCTCGTCGGCAACGCCACCAACCTGCTTCTGCTCATCATGGCGGGCAAGGTTGGCGTCGCACCGATCGTCGGAGGCGGAATCCCCGCCGAAGACATGACTGACCCTCTGCCTCAGGCCCTCATTCTCACGGCCATCGTCATTACCTTCGGGGTGTCGGCGTTCTTGCTTGCGCTCATCTACCGGGCCTGGCGACTCGCGCAGGGTGACACCCTCCAAGACGACGAGGAAGATATCGCGCTCCGCACGAGCCTCGGCGTTCCGGGGGAGAACCCCGCAGACGCAACCTCCGGCAGCGATGCTGACGACGATGGCGCAGAGATGCGCGATATTGAAGAAGCGGATGCGCAGGCAGCGGCCGTTGAGATAGAACAGTTGACAATAACGACAGATCGGGGTGACTCATGAACGCCCTCGTTCCTCTCGTCGTCTTGATCCCGCTCGTGAGTGCTGCGCTGACTCTCATCCTCGGCAAACGACCCAAGGCACAGCGTGTCATCGCTATTGGCGCCCTCGTCGTTGTGCTCGCTATCGGCATCGTTCTCATTTCGGTGGTGGACGCTGAACGATCGCTCGCGATGGAGGTCGGCGGCTGGGCGAGCCCTTTCGGCATTGTGCTCGTCGTTGACCGCCTTTCGGCGCTGATGGTTGTCGTGTCCGCGATCGTGTTGCTCGCAGTGCTCGTCTTCTCCCTCGGGCAGGGTCTCGCTGACAGTGACAACGAAACCCCCGTGTCGATCTACTATCCGACCTACCTGATTCTTGCGGCCGGCGTTTTCAATGCCTTCATCGCCGGGGACCTTTTCAATCTGTACGTCGGCTTCGAGATTCTCCTAGTCGCCAGCTATGTGCTGATCACTCTCGGGGGAACGCAGGAACGCATCCGAGCAGGAACCACCTACGTAGTGGTCAGCCTTGTATCGTCGTTCTTCTTCTTGGCCGCTATTGCGATGATTTACGGCGCGGTGGGCACCGTCAATATCGCGCAAATCTCACTACGGATGGAGCAGATTCCGCTCGATGTGCAGATTGTGCTGCATGTGATGCTTCTCATCGCTTTCGGTATCAAAGCGGCCATCTTCCCGCTGTCGTTCTGGCTTCCCGACTCCTACCCAACGGCTCCGGCACCGGTGACCGCTGTGTTCGCGGGCCTTCTCACGAAGGTGGGTGTCTACGCGATCATCCGCACCGAGACAATCATGTTCCCCGGCCCAGAACTCAACACAGCACTCATGGTGGTTGCGCTGCTCACGATGGTTGTTGGCGTGCTCGGAGCGGTCGCGCAGGCGGACATCAAACGACTGCTGTCGTTCACCCTCGTGAGCCACATCGGTTACATGATCCTCGGGATATCACTGGGGACCGCGGCCGGAACCGCTGCAGCGATCTACTACATCGTGCACCACATCATCGTGCAGACGACCCTGTTCCTCGGTGCTGGACTCATCGAACGCATCGGAGGCACGACATCCATTACGAAGTTGGGTGGTCTACTGAAGGCCGCGCCGCTGGTGGCCGTGATGTTCCTTGTTCCCGCACTCAATCTCGGGGGCATCCCACCCTTCTCCGGATTTATTGGCAAGCTCGGACTCTTCGAGGCGACGGCACAGCAGGGCACGCCTCTCGGTTATGTGCTCATCGCGGCCGGGGCCCTCGTCTCGCTCCTCACTCTTTATGCCCTCGCGCGGGTGTGGAATATGGCTTTCTGGAGGCCGGTGAAAGACGTTCAGGGGTACGAATCGCCGCTGCTCGATAACGTCTCCGAAGCGCCGGGTTCAACGAAGGTACGCGCTGCCCGGCGAGCGCCAACACTGATGGTGGTGGCGACCGGCATTATGGTGCTGGTCAGCCTTGCCCTCACCGTTTTCGCGGGGCCGCTCTATAGCTTCAGCGACCGTGCTGGCCAGAACCTGCAAGGGCCGCGCACGTATATTGGCATTGTTTTCCCGGGCGGTGACAATGAGTGATTCTGCACCCGAGACGAGCGATCCGCTGACGAAACGGCAGCTTCGCTGGCGACTCTGGCAACAGCTGCCGCTGATCCTCGTGCTCGTTGCCCTGTGGATGCTGCTCTGGGGGACCGTCAGCGTGCTCAGCGTGACGAGCGGGGTCGTGATCGCACTCGTTGTGACGACCGTGCTCTACTTGCCGCCCGTGCAGCTCTCCGGTCGCTTCAACCCGTTCTGGTTCGCCGTTTACCTGGTTCGCTTTCTGGGCGAACTCGTTGTCGGTTCGGTCAACGTTGCGTTGCGGGCGTTCTCCCCGAGCGGGGTTACGGGCAACTCGGTCATTGCGGTGCAACTGGTGACGCGCTCCGACATCATCATGACCCTCACCGCGATCTCGGTCACGCTTATTCCCGGCTCCTTAGTCCTTGAGGTGGATCGTCAACAATCCGTGTTGTACCTGCACGCTCTCAACACCACGGATGAGGTGGCAGTGAACGCACTGCGACGTTCCGTCCATTCTTTCGAGCGCTCCCTCGTGCGGGCGCTCGGATCCCCGGAGGATGTCTCCAATTGCAGAACGGTCGCCGCCCTCGACGAGCGCGAACGACACTCGAGCCCGTCGAGCGACCGAGCGGGAGGTTCGCGATGATTCCCATACTTCAGGGGGTGGCCGTAGCGCTGTTTGCCATTGGCGCGCTGCTAGCCCTGTACCGCGTGCTTCGGGGGCCCACAATTCTCGACCGGATGATCGCATCCGACGTTCTGCTAACGACACTCATGCTGGCGGTGGGAGCCGACATGGTGATCAACGGCCATACGCGCACCATTCCGGTCGTGCTCGCCCTCGCGGCGACCGCGATTTTTGCGACGATCGCCGTCTCCCGCTACGTTTCGAAGCAAGACGCCAGCGATTCGTCTGCCCGGATTGCGGCAAACGCGATCGGCACCTCCACGGCTTCGGCTGCGCACGGGGAGGGCTCCGATGACGACTGATACCGTCCCCGACCTGATCGCGGCAATTTTGCTCCTGTTTGGTGGCATCCTCACCCTCGCCGCTGGTGTCGGACTCGTACGCTTCCCCGATGCCCCGAGCAGGTTGCACGCCTCAACCAAGCCCCAAGTGCTCGGCCTCGTTCTGGTGGTTATCGCACTCGCGCTGTCGGCACGCAGTTGGTCAGTTCTCTTGATGCTGATCCCCGTTATCGTGTTCCAACTGATCACTGTGCCGATCTCGGCCCATATTGTCGCGCGGGCCGCGTACCGTATGGGCAACTTCACGAAGGACCTGATGTACAAGGATGAGCTCGCCGCCGCGATTGAGCAGGCGAACGACGAGGAGTCATCCGGTCAGGAAGCACCGACACCACCCCCATCGGGTGCAGCTCGCGATCGTTGAGCACAACAATCCTCTGATTGGCGATCTCACCCTGACTGAGGTGGTGACGCGAGTTTTGCCGGTGCGTTTGGCGGCGGCTTAGGCAAACTGGTTGCACCGGGGCTTCGATGGGTATGGAATGTTCACGCGTGAACTCCCTCAACGAAAGCAGGCCAATCATGTTCTCTCCGACACTCGCGCTATCTGGTTTTAGTGTGGATGATCTTGATGCAGCGAAGACTTTTTACGGTGAGACTCTGGGCTTGACCGTGGTCGATGGCGAGATGGGAACACTGCTGATCACGGTGCCTGGTGGTGCACAGTTGATCGTCTATCCCAAGACGGATCATCAACCCGCTAGCTATACGATGCTCAATTTTGTGGTTGATGATGTTGAGGCTGCCGTTGACCAGTTGAACAAACTCGGGGTCCGCACGAAGATCTATGACGACTCTGGGCACGAAGGCGATCTGAACACTGACGAGAACGGGATCATGCGTGGGCACGGGCCAGAGATCGCCTGGTTCATGGATCCGGCGGGAAACGTGCTGTCTGTGATGGCGCCTTAGCTTTCGCGTGAGCGAATTCACGTCAGAGTTGTGGGGCGAGACGGCAATCGTCTCGCCCCACACTGCCTTCGCGCGCCGTCGGGTTACTCGGCGAGTAGCGTCCAGTTGCCGTCAGCTTGCACGCTGATCACGGAGGGGCCTGAGCTCAGCGGCACGGTTCCGCTGTAGGCTCCGATTTCGTTGACGAGGAGTCCTACCGAGAAGGTTTCGCCGGTCTCTTCGAGCACGACGAAGTTGCTTGAGCCGTCGTGAGTTGCGGTGAGTTTTCCGGCCGGGCCGTCGAACAGATACACGCCGTCGCCAGTTCCCGATGTCGCGAGGGCGGGAGCAGTGGAGATGGGTGTGATGGTGATGGTCCAGTTTCCGTCGGCTTTGACTTCGAGGGTGGTGGCATCGGTGAAGGAGTTGAAGCCGTACACGCTGATGCCGCTGTAGGGGCCGATGGTGTTGACGAGCAGGTCGCCGGTGCCTGACTGAGTGACGGGGTCGAAGGTGCCGAAGGTGTCGTCCGCCCAGCGCTGCACAGTGTTGGTTTCTTCCGCGGGTGCTTCGGTGACGGGTTCGGTTTTGGGGCTTCATATGCCTTTTTCGCGTTGGCTTCCAAGAGGGAGGCGCGCGAACAAGCCGATGCTGCGCGTGAGGCAGCTTCTAAACACGTCGAGTCGTTGATGCAGCGCGCTGCATCTTCGACTCCGCGAGATGCTCGCGATGTTTCGCTGTCACCGACCAGTTGGGTACAAAAATCTACGGAAGTTCCGACAGCAGAAGGCTGGGGACCGGAGGCTCTTGCGTCCGCGAAGTCGAGGGTAGAGGTACATGGCTATCTGGAGGAATTCGCTGTGAACCCCGGAGTCAGGGTCCTATGGGATGGAGTCGAAGTCGGAAACGTGAGTCGACTCGAAACTCTAGATTTTCCGAGCCACGCTGACGGGGAGTTGAGCTTCCGCACCCCTACACGCACCCATTCGCGTCAGGTGAAGGCGGGGCAGGTGACGAAGATAAGGCTTGCGTGGGACTCCGAGACCGGCGCGCTCAGGAGCTATTTGTTGGGCTCGATTTGGCAGGGCCGCGGAACAGACCGGTAGGCACGCTTGTCGCGACGAAGGCGAGGTGTTGGTCGCAGGAAAAGGTGTGGGGCCTCTCCTTCCGAACTACGCCCCTTGATCGAACTGCCTCTGTTCCTCAGCAGTCGCGAGCTGTTCCCTAAGCCCTTGGACGCGCGCAATGCGCTGAACAACGCGGCGACAGGAGCCCACTGGCAGCTATGCAGAACCGTGCCGAAGCAACAGTTGCGCTGGACTCCGCCCACGATCGATCACTCCAACAATCATGTGTATGCCCTTGCTATACGTATAGCGTCGCTGTACGGTTGAAGCTGTGATCAAGTCGTTTCGCCACAAAGGTCTCGAAACGTTCTTCGCGACAGGAAAGAAGTCGGGGATACGGCCAGATCACGCGAACAAACTTCAGAGACAGCTCGCAGTGCTCGATAATGCTCAGTCGGTCGACGACATCCCCGCGGTGTGGAAACCGCACTCGCTCAGCGGCTCAACAGCTAGGGGACGCGATGTCGCCGGTCACTATGCAATTTGGGTGAGCGGTAACTGGAGGATGGTTTTCAGATTTGAAGGTACCGACGTTTATCTTCTGGACTACCTCGATTATCACTAGAACGGAGCAGCAACGATGAGCATGCACAACCCACCCCACCCCGGCATGTTGCTGGAGGACTACCTCGGCGACGTCAGCCTCGCTGAAGCTGCCCGCCGACTCGGCGTCACGCGGGCGACCCTGTCGCGCATCCGTAATGGTCATGCGTCCGTGACCGCGGATATGGCGGTGCGCCTCGGAATTCTGCTCGGCACCAGCGCTGAGCTGTGGCTCGGCATGCAGACCGCGTACGACCTGTGGGTTGAGCGCCAGAAGCCTCTCCCCGAAATCTTGTCGCTAGCGAGCTAGGCATAGCGCCGAGCGCGATAGGAGAAAACCCATGACGCCCACTAAACAGTCCTACGTAGCAACCGCTCGCAAGGACGGCGATTGGTGGCTCATTGAGGCGCCTGAACTCGACACCGTCGGCCAAGCGCGGAGCGTCACAGAGTGCACAACGGTAGCCCGCCAAATTATCGGTCTCTGGCTCGATGTTGACCCAGAGGCTATCGATGTCACGGTGGCAGTCGAAAAATAGGTGCCCGACGACATTCCGCAGGCCATCGACCGCTCGGACGACGGCTTGCCTGCAGGAGGGAAGCCCCAAAGCGACGTTGCGCCTTGGGGGTTATTGAGCCCAAGTTCACACCAGCGTATTATGGCTAGGAAAGCTAGCCATAATGGTGGAGGTGTCAATTGAGACTTGTGAACATCCTTGAAGCGCGCAATACGCTGTCCCGGCTGGTGGCGGCGGTGAGCGATGGTGACGAAGTGGTTATTGCCAAGCGCGGCAAGCCGGTCGCGCGGCTGGTACCTGCCGTCGAGATCGTCTCCGAGCACACTGCGGCGCAAGCTGCAGAATGGCTTACCCGTAACCCAGTTCCTAGCCACCCGGCGCGCGCCGCAGATGAACTTGACCGCCAGATTGCAGCCGAGCGTGAGGGCTGGGAGTGATCTACCTCGACTCCTGCATTGTGATTTACGCTGTGGAAGATGACGGGCCGCGTGGCAACGCAGTGCGTCAGAGACTTACTGACGCTGCCGATGCAGTTGTCGCAGTGAGCCCCCTTGTCACTCTCGAATGTCTCGTCGGACCACTTCGCGACGAAAACTTCGGTCTCCACGACCACTACCTCCGAGCGCTCAGCAACTTCAAACCGCTTCCGCTGGAGGCCGAGCACTACATGAGAGCGGCTGAGCTTCGAGCCCGCTATGGTCTTAAAACGCCAGATGCGCTTCACCTCGCCGCCGCCCAAATGCATGGGTGTGACGAGTTGTGGACTAACGACGATCGCCTTGCCCCGGCGGCGAAAAACTTGGCGATGAATGTCACTTCGCCTTCCGTGAATTCGTAAACCACTGTGATGCTCCGGTTCGCGCGGTAGCGTGAACCCATGACGGTACTCACCCCAGCACTGCTCAACCGCATCCGCTCCCGCGCCGAACGCTACGACCACGAGAACATCTTCTTCACCGAAGACCTGCAAGAGCTGCGTGCCGTCGGCTACCTGAAGCCGCGCAGTCTGCGTGAGCTCTCGGATGACCAGCGCCTGCTTGCCGCCTACGCTCCCGCTACGGCGCTCGCCATCAACATGCACCTCGTCTGGATCGGCGTCGCCTGGGCGCTGCGCGAACGCGGCGACTCCAGCCTCGACTGGCTGTTGGCGGATGCCGAAGCCGGTGAAATCTTCGCCTTCGGCCTGAGCGAACCCGGCAACGATCTCGTCATGTGGGACTCGCTCACCACCGCCGAAACCGTCGAAGGCGGTTACGCATTTACGGGCACCAAAATCTTCACGTCGCTATCGCCGGCGTGGACCCAGCTCGGCCTCTTCGGCAAGCACACCGCCGACGATGGAACTGAAACTCTCGTGCACGGTTTCATCGAACGCTCGGCACCCGGTTGGCGCTCCCTCGAGGACTGGGACACCCTCGGCATGCGCGCCACCCAAAGCCACACGACGGTGTTGGATGGCGCCTTCGTTCCCGCGAACCGGGTCGCCCGGGTGCTGCCCGTCGGCCCCAACGCCGATCCCTTCATCTTCGCGGTCTTCGCCAACTTTTTGCCGCTCATCGCCTCCGTGTACGCGGGGCTTGCTGACCGCGCGCTCGAGCTCGGTGTCGAAGCACTCCAGCAGCGCAGCTCGGCCATCACCGGTGCCGCGTACTCCGAGCATCCGGATCTGCGCTGGCGGATGGCGGATGCCGCCCTCGCGCTCGATGCGATCGAACCCCAACTGCACGGCATTGTCGATGACGTTGATGCGCTCGTGGATCACGGGGCTGGGTGGTTCCGCAAACTGGCCGGTGTGAAGCACCGCAGCATCGAAACCGCACGCCACGTTGTCGACCAGGTCATGCGCTCGGCCGGGGGAGGAGCCTTCCGCAGCACAAGCGAACTCTCGCGCTTGCAACGCGATGTGCTCGCCGGGATCTACCACCCCTCGAACCCGGAGTCGGTGCATAAGACCGTCGCGAGCGACCTGTTCGGGAGTTAGGTGGGCAGGGCTCAGGGGATGTAGTTGTCCGGAGCGAAGCCGGCGGTGACAATGAGAAGCGGACCCTGAGTTTCGGAACTTAGCTCGATGGTGAGCGGATTCCAGAACGAGCCCGAGATGTATTCTCGCGGCGATGTCCCCAGCTCGTTTGAGAGCTCGCCCGGGGTCATGCCCTCGGGCGGACGCACCGAGACCAGAGACCAGCAGCCGCCCGAGGCGCACTTTTCGTCGACCGCAACAATCTCGCTTCCCTGAGGGAGGGGAATTGAGGAGGTCGGAGGAACCTCCCACTCCGAAACGGCAACGGTCAAATAGGTGAGACGCAGCAAATACACGATCACGAATGCGGTGATGACCACGCTTGCGCCGACCCACACCCATTGTTTGCGAGTTATGCTCATGCGATCTGACGGTACCAGAACAACTGACGCATCGTCGCAGCTAGCTCAAGGTGCAGTGTGTTACGGGCGCACCCTCAGCCAAAGCGGCAGCGCTAGACCGCAGCGACCTCGCGCGCCCCGAGCCGCAAGCTCACATCGAAGTCGCGGCGCTCGTCATCGTGATGGCTCACGAGCACCACGATCTTGTCGGCGAGAGCCGTGCGCAGGTCGCTGATGAGGTGCTCGGCGCTCGCGGCATCCAGGTGGGCGGTCGGTTCATCGAGCAGCACGACATCCGCTCGCGTGAGCAGGGTGCGGGCAACCGCGAGGCGCTGACGCTCGCCGCCCGACAAGCTCGCACCCGCCGAACCCACCCGAGTATCGAGGCCGTACTCGAGCGAATCGAATAGCGGGCCGAGACCCACCCGGCGCAACACCGCAACAAGCTCCTGCTCGGTCGGCTGATCATCGTGGGCGCGGCC
Organism: Rhodoglobus sp.; assembly: GCF_053580035.1. Classification (NCBI taxonomy): domain Bacteria; kingdom Bacillati; phylum Actinomycetota; class Actinomycetes; order Micrococcales; family Microbacteriaceae; genus Rhodoglobus; species Rhodoglobus sp. Next base: position 1,753,369 of record NZ_JBMDVL010000001.1, read on the forward strand.
CAACAGCAGGTTGCCATGAATCGTTGAGTCGAAGAGGTGCGACTCCTGCGGGCACCATGTGACCGCCGCGCGCAATTGCTCAGGCGACAGCTCGCGCGCATCCACCCCATTGAGGCTCCACGAACCCGCGGCTGCCGGAAGATACCCGAGCAGCGCCGCCAACAACGTCGACTTGCCCGCCCCCGATGGCCCCTCGACGACAAGCCACTCACCCCGCTCAACCCGAGCGGTCGCGCCCGAGAAAGCGAGCGTCGGGCTCGAAGGCCAGCGGATGCCGAGCTTCCGCAGTTCAAGAATGGTCACGTCGCCGAGTGGTTGGTCTGCGCTCGCGGCAGCAGCGCCGCCTGAAATGGCACCTCCCGCAGCGTCCACCCCCGCCGTCACCCCACGCACCTTCGCCAAAGCGGCACTGAGTGCTGGCCACTGCTGTACGGAATCAACAAAGGCGATGAGCGAGTCGACGAGGCCGATGGGGATAAGCACGAGCACGGCGACAATACCGATCGGAAGGGTGCCGGCGACGACGGCGGGCGCGGCAACGGGGAGCATCGTGACGGCGGTCACCGAGCAGGCGAGTACGACGACGGCATTGCCGAGGCCAAGGGCGCGAGCGCTGCGGCGGGAGAGTGCCCCGGCTTCGGCGTCGATGCGATCGAGGCGCACGAGCATCCGCTCACCGACACCATTGGCGCGCAGATCGTTAGCCGCACCCGTCATGGCGGCAAAGGCGCGCACGACACGAGATTGCACATTGGCGATGCCGTTGGCGGCCGAGCGATCAACCAGCACGGCAACGACCGGTGCCGCGATAAGACCAGCGGCGAGCCCCCACAGCAACACCGACACGGCGGGAGTATGAAGCAACGCAACCGCAATAACCGCAGCGAGTGACGTGCCGAGAGCAACCGCGGGCGGCAGCACGACCCGAGGAACCAGATCGCGCACCCGGTCAGCGGCCGAGACGAGATAGTCGAGAGCGACCCCGCCATTCGCGAGAGCCCGCGAACCCAGGGCCCGAGCGCCGAGACCGTTCCAGAGTGATACCCGCAGTTCGATCAACGATTGCAGCACCGCACTGTGAGTCGCCAGACGTTCGGCATAGCGCAGGCCGGCGCGACCCAACCCGAAGAACCGCACGCCAACGATCGCCACCAGCAAGTACATGATCGGCGGATGCTCGCTCGCCCGCACAATCAGCCAGCCCGAGATTGCGGTCAACGAGATCGCGAAGAGGCTCGCGCCAATGCCGAGAGCAATAGCTCCGACGAGAGTGCCGAATGAGGGACGCACAAACTCGAGGAGGGCGGCGAGAGTGGCGCGGGGTGAGCTTGGCGCGGCGAGGGCGCCAGCATCCGGTTCCGTTGTTGCCGCAATCGGGTCAACGCGCGCTTCGACAGCCCTGGTTCCGCCTGACACACCGACCGAAATCACTTGGTCGGCAAGCGCTGCGATTCCCGACTCGTGCGACGCCACCAACACCGTCACCGGTCGGCCGCGCAACTCAGCGATTGCTGTCTCCACGCGAGCAGCGGATGCCGGGTCGAGATGGGCTGTTGGCTCATCCAACAGCAACAGAGTTGCGCCCGCTTCGACGCGCAGCAGTCCGCGCGCGACAGCAATGCGACGCAGCTCGCCGGGGCTCACCTGGCGGGGGTCGGTGTCAGCGATTGAACCCAAGCCAAGTTCGAGCAGCACTGCTTTGATGGATTGTTCATCGTCGCTATAGAGGCGCAGTTCGTCGAGGACGGTGTCGGCAACGGTCTGCGGATGTTGCGGAACCCACGCCACCCGGGAAACGTCGACGCCCCACACGGTGCCGCCGTCGGGCTCACGATTGCCCGCCAGCACCTCAAGAACACTGGACTTTCCGCTGCCGCTTGGCCCATCCAATGCCGTGATTGTTCCCGGCGTCGCTCGGAAACTGAGCTGGTCAATCGCAGGAAGAGCACGACCGTTGTAGGCGACCGTCAGATCGACAACACGGAAGGAGCCCTCCGGCTGCCGGTGAACACGGGCTCGCGGCGCATCGATGATCGTGCGGGCCCGGCGCAGAGCGGTGAGCCCATTCTCGGAGGAGTGGAACGCGGCACCCAGTTCGCGGAACGGCGCAAAACACTCGGGCGCAAGCACAAGGGCGATGAGGCCAACCGTGAGGGGGAGCTGGTCGTTGACAAGCCGCACACCAACAAAGACGGCAACAATAGCGACCGAGATGGTGGCAATGAGTTCCAGCACTAGGGAGGAGAGGAACGCCGTGCGTAGCGTCGCCATTGTGGTCGTGCGATTCTCGGCCGAGATCGCCCGAAGAGCACGCGACTGCTCACCGACCCGGCCAAGCCCCACCAGAACGGGCAGGCCGCGCGCCAGCTCAACAAGATGATCGGAAAGGCGTTCGAGACTCGCACTCGCCGCGTCAGCACGCTCGCGCGTGTGCCCACCGACAAGCACCATGAAGACGGGAACCAGAGGAACCGTCAACACAATGATGAGCGCACTCACCCAATCGACCGAGAGGATGCGGGCGCCAATCAGCAACGGAACCGTTGCCGTCGTCACAATCGACGGCAACACAACACGGAAGTAGTTGTCGAGCTCATCGAGACCGACCGTCGCAATTGCCGTGCTCGCACCGACGCGCGAATCCGAACCCGTGAGCACTCGCTCGGCGAGTTCGCGTCGCAGCGATTCCTTCGCGCCGAGAGCAGCGCGGGTTGCAAAACTCTCCGTTGCCCAAGCGGCGGCCGCGCGCAGAAGGCCAGCGGCAATGCCCAGCACAATCGCGAACTGCCACGCCCGATCATCCGTTTCGATGACGCCGACGACGCCGCGGGCAACCGCCTCCGCCATGAGCACGAGGGCGAGCCCCTTGAGCGCGGCCAACAGCCCGAGCCCGAACAGCGTGTGTACGCCGCCTGGGCCGAAACCGGCTGCGAGTCGTTCGCGGAGTTTGGCCTTCATGCCCTCCATGGTGCCCTCTGCTGATTGTGCAACGCTGGGAGTGCCCTAGTTTGCGGAGGAAGCGGGTGCCACCGCAGGCTTCACCACGTGAGCCTCCGGGATGTGCTTGTCGCTCAGGCGGTTGCGGAATACCCAGTAGGTCCAGCCTTGATACACGAACACCAGCGGCAGACCAAACGCGGTCACGACACTCATAACGCCCAAGGTATATTCGCCACTCGCCGCGTTGGAGATCGTCAGGTTGAAGGCAGGATCAATGGTCGACGGCAGGACTACAGGGTAGACCGCAGCGAAAATGGATGACGCTCCCGCGACCAAAAATGCTGCGATACCGACGAAGGCCCAGCCCTCGCGCCCGGCTCGCGCGCTGACCCAGCCGAAGACTACGGCGATCACCGCAACTACCACGAGCGCCCACGTAATAACGGTGCCGTTCTGGAATTGGATGATGAGCACCCACGCGACAATCGGCAGCAGAGCAACGGGGCTCCACCGCACCACAAAGTTGCGGGCACGGACACGCACGTCGCCATCGGTCTTCAGACCGAGGAACGCGGAGGCGTGCACGAGCGCGAAGCCGACAACAGCAAGGCCACCGAGCACGGCATAGGGAGTGAACCAGGCGAAGGCGCCGCCAACGCGGTCACCGTTTGCATCAATCGGAAGGCCGGTCGTAGTGAGGGCGAGCGCTGCACCGATGCCGAACGCTGACCCGAGGGAGCCGAGACCGAGAGCGCGATCCCACCACATACGCCACTTATCCGTGGAACCTTTGCCGCGGTACTCAATCGCGACCGCGCGGAAGATGAGGCTCACGAGCACGATTGTCAGCGGGATGTAAAGGGCTGAGAACAGCGACGCATACCAAAACGGGAATGCAGCGAAGGTGGCGGCTCCAGCCGTGATCAGCCAGACCTCGTTACCGTCCCAGACCGGGCCGATGGCATTGAGCATGAGCCGGCGCTGCTTGTCGTTGCGCGTGCTGAAGAGCAGCAGCATCCCGACCCCAAGGTCGAAGCCTTCGAGCAGGAGGTAGCCAATCCAGAGTGCCGCGATGGCGATGAACCAGACGGTGGGAAGAAGTTCCATGAGTGTCTGCCTCTCTACTTAGTAGGCGAACGCGAGAACGTCGTCGCGTTGGTCTGGCCGGTTGGGGTCGTCAGGGTTGTTGGGATCGCTCTCGCTGTCGCCGGGACCAGCTTCTGGATGCCCGAGCTCAGGCATCGCCGAGGCAACGCCACCGCGCACGTACTTGACGAGCAGCTTCACTTCGAAGACCAGCAAGAAGGCGTAGACGAGCGCGAGGGAAGCGAGGGAGAAGATGATCTCTTCACCACTCACCCCAGGGGAAACTGCTGCCGCGGTGAACATGTAGACACCGTCAACGCCACCGGGGGTCGGGTTAGGGGCAACCACAAACGGCTGACGTCCCATTTCGGTGAACACCCAACCCGCGATGTTGGCACCGAACGGGGCCGCAATGCTGAGGAGTGCCGTGCCCATCAGGAACTTCGACCGCGGCACCGTTCCCTTGCGAACAATCCATAGGGTGAGCAGAGCGAAACCAGCCGCGAGCATCCCGAAGCCGATCATCAGGCGGAAGCCCCAGTAGGTGACCTCCATGATCGGCAAGTAGTTGATTTCCATTCCGGCACGTTCGCCATAGAGCGGGTCGTCGGGAAGGTTGGTTCCATAAAGTGCTTGGTACTCGGGGATGAGCGTGTTCACACCCTTGATCTCCGTATCGAAGTCGCCATGAGCGAGGAATGAGAGGATGCCCGGAATTTCGATAATGCCGACCACAGCCTCACAGTCCTGAGAACCGAGCGGGCCAATCGAAAGCACCGAGAAACTCGTACCGTCATGGCAGGCGGCCTCGGCCGCGGCCATCTTCAACGGTTGCTGTTCAAACATGAGCTTCGCCTGCAGGTCACCGGTGATGGCGACTCCACCGAATCCGACAATCGCAATGACGGCACCGATGCGGATGCTCGTGATCCAGACCGAGTGGTCCTTGCGATCGCGGCCGGGGATGCTGGTGTTCTCGCCGACGACGACACGGCCTGCGGCATCCACAGTGTCGATTCCATCGCGACGACGCTGCCAGAGCTGGTACCAGGAGATGCCGACGACGAACCCGGCGCCGACGGCGAGGGCGCCAGTGATTGTGTGCGAATAGGCGGTGAGCGCGGTGTTGTTGGTGAGCACTGCCCAGATGTCGGTCATGACGGGGCGACCGTCGATGAGCTCAACTCCGACCGGGTGCTGCATCCACGAGTTCGCCACGATGATGAAGAAGGCGGAGACGATCGAACCGGCTACCGCGATCCACAGGGTGGCGAGGTGAATCTTCTTGGGCAGGCGGCTCCAGCCGAAGATCCAGAGGCCGAGGAAGACTGATTCGAAGAAGAAGGCGAGGAGGCCTTCCATGGCGAGCGGTGCGCCGAAGACGTCGCCGACGAAGCGAGAGTATTCACTCCAGGCCATGCCGAACTGAAACTCCTGCACGAGGCCGGTGGCAACACCCATGATGAAGTTGATGAGGTACAACTTGCCCCAGAATTTAGTCATGCGCAGCCACTTCTCGTCGCCCGTGCGCGCCCACTGGGTTTGCATGAGTGCGACGACCGGGCCAAGGCCAATCGTGAGGGGAACCATGATGAAGTGGTAAACGGTGGTGATGCCGAACTGCCATCTCGCGATTTCTAGGGGGTCCACTCCGCACCTTCCACTGCATTTTCTACGTCTTGTAGAACTATTTCTACACGGTTGTAGAAATAATTTCTACCTGAGGTAGAATTGGCTCATGAATTCGTTGGGAGAACTCGAACGCAGCGTCATGGATTTGCTGTGGGCAGGTGGCGAAAGCCTTTCGGCGTATGACCTGCAAGCGGCACTAGCTGAGCATTCGGAATCGGGCCGTGAGCTCGCCCCCACCACGATCCTCACCGTGCTGTCGAGGCTCGAAAACAAAAACTTTGTGGTGCGCGAGCGAGACTCCCGACCACACCGCTACCGTGCCGCCGCCGCTCGCGAGGCGCACATGGCCGACCTCATGCACGAAGTGCTTGGTGGTGCGAGCGATCGCGCTGCGGTACTCGAACGTTTCGTCGGTCAGGTCTCGAGCGAAGAAGCCGACACTCTGCGCCGCATCCTCGCCGGTCGCTAAAAATGCTCGTTGCCGCCATCGCGCTCGGCCTCATCGCGATCTTGTTAGCGTGGCCTGTTCCCGCACTGCTGCCAGGGGCGAGATGGGCCTACCGTCGCCCGACACTGGGGTTGCTGGTTTGGCAACTCGTCGCACTCGTCGGTGGCACCAGCATGATTGGCTCGCTCGTTCTTTTGGGGGCCTCAACATTCGCCAATGACCTTTCGGATGCCGCTAACGGCATGTGGCGCTTCGTCACCCACAATGAGTTGCCAGACGGCTCCTCGGTGTGGTCGTTGCTCGCGCTCTCGGGAGCTCTCTTCCTCACCGCCCACCTCCTCCTAAACCTGCTCGTCACGGTTGTATATGCGGAGCGAGAGCGTGCCCGCCATGCTCAACTCATCACCCTTCTCAGTGAGCCAATGGTCGACCGTCCCGGCACCCGACTCATCGACACCCCGGCTCCCGTCGCCTACTGCTTGCCTGGTGCCCTCAAGTCGATCACCGTCTTGACGGCTGGCCTGATCAAACTGCTGGATGAAGAAGAACTTCGTGCCGTCATTGAGCATGAGCGGGCCCACGTTCGATTGCGCCATGACATCGTGCTCATCTTTTTCACGGCCTGGAAGGTATCGCTGCCGTGGTTACCGACCGCGCGCAATGCCTCGCGTGAAGTGGCACTGCTTCTCGAGATGCACGCCGACGACAACGCCCTCACGCACGTGAGTCGCGGCAGTTTGGCTCGGGCAATCACCGTCGTCGCCGAAGGTGGTGCGCTGCCGCAGCGCAGAGAATTTTCCGCTGCCCTGCCCGAGTCGACCCCGAAAGAACTGCGGGCGCGGTTGTTGCGGTTGGCGTAGTTTTTCGCGGCCTCATCGCGTTTCACGACGTGATAGCGTGCGGTCTAAACTCAGCGTCATGAACGCAACCACACCTAACGCACCCTCCACGGTGTGGCCACGCAACTCGCGGACGATGCGACTCACTCTCGCGACGGCGCTCGTGCTCTCCATCGCGGGATGCACTGCCGCCGCCCCCGCAGGGGAGACGCACTCGAGCTCTCCCGCCGCATCCGCCAACGCCGGGTCATCTCCCTCGGCCTGGAGCCTTTTCGAGCCGGGAGCGATCGCCGACTACCAGTTAGGCGGAGCCTACGAGCCCGGCGCGGCAGTGTCGGTGGTCGTTCGCGACTCAGAAGAGCAGCCGCTCGACGGGGCATATTCCATTTGCTACATCAATGCTTTCCAATCGCAACCGGGCGAGCAGTGGCCGACCGATTTGCTCTTGCAAGACAGCGCAGGCGACGCGGTTATCGACCCGAACTGGCCGGATGAGACCCTTCTCGACATTCGTTCCGAAAGCAATCGGGAGGCTATCGCCGAGCAACTGAGCCCCGCGATTGTGGGCTGCGCTAGCAAAGGTTTTGAGGCTGTCGAGTTCGATAACCTCGACAGCTACTCGCGCTCCGAAGGGCTACTCGAGCGCGCAGACGCGATCGCGATGGCAACGCTGCTCGTGCAGGCCGGTCACGAGAACGGGCTCGCGGTGGCGCAGAAGAATTCTGCTGAGCTGCTGGGGCAGGCGGCATCCACGATTGGCTTCGACTTTGTGATCGTCGAAGAGTGCGATCAGTTCGAGGAGTGCGGTGACTTTACCGATTCTTACGGTGACGCCGTAATCGATATCGAGTACACCGACGAGCTGCGGCGACCCTTCGCCGAAGTGTGCGCGGATGCCGCAACACCACGCATCACGATGCTGCGAGATCGCGACCTCACGCCGCCCGGCTCACCCGATTACGTCTACGAGCACTGCTGACGGCAGCCGCCGGAATTTCGCTCGACACGAGATGCCACGCAGCCGCGAGGCCCATCAGCTGCGAGTACCGTAACCGTGCTAGCCGGTGACCTTCGGTCCGCGAATAAACGCGAGCGGCAGCGTCAAGAGCGAGATCGCTGCCGCTACCAAGATCGCGGGCGGGAACGCGAACGCGGTGGCGAGTGTGCCGATGAGCACTGAACCTAGGGCTGTTCCGAGGTCGAAGCCGATGTTCCAGACAGCGCTCGCTGTGCCGTATTGCTTGCGTTGTACGGCGGCGAGGGAAAGCACGAGAGTGAGGTTCTGCAGCCCACCGTAGGCAACGCCGACGAGCGTCGTGCCGAGAAGGAAGAGCAGAACACCCGTGGAATCCGGGTTCTGCACCGCTTGGGCGATCGCGAGGAGGCCGGCGACCGAGATGACGACGAGCGGCCACAGGAAGCGACCGGCACCGTAGCGATCAGAGAGGCCGCCGACACCCCAGCGGGTGATCGCGGCGCTGAGGGTGAGCAGGGCGAGCGCTCCGGCAGTCGCCGCGGGCGATGAGCTCATTTGTGGCGCGAAAGTGAGCAGTGCACCGCCGGCGAGAGTCACGCCGCTGAGGAGCATCATGGGGCGCAGAAGGGTGACGGCGAGCATACGTCGCTGCGATCGGGTGCCCGATGGTGCCGCGACCGACGTTGAACCGGTGGCGGGGAGCAACTCACGCTCGGCAGCTTGGGCGCGAAGAATACGTGCGAGGCGAGGGGCAGAGCTGATGCCCAAGAGGGGCAACGCACCGAGCGCAAAGACGGCCCAAAATCCGACGGTCTCCGCGAGCAGGGTTGCGGTGGGGGCGAGGAAGATCTGCGGGATCGCGATTGCAGCGCCGTAGATTCCGACGGCAGCGCCGTGTTGCGCGCGATCAACAAGGTTCGCCACGACGGTCGAGCCGGTGACAGTCAGGATACCGAAGCCGACACCGCGGACCGCGGAAATAGCGAGAATCCAGCCCAGCTGATCCGAAATGAGAAGCAGCAGTGGCGGAACTCCGAGAAGGGCGAGGCCCGCCGCGAGCACGCGGCCAGTACCTAAGCGCTCCAGGAGTCGCGGAACAAAGGGCTGCGACATTACGGTGACGAGCAGCAACACACCGTTGACGAAACCGGAGCCAGCTTCCGTGGCTCCGCCCTGAATCGCCCACAGCGGTACGACAGGAATCAGCGCAATGAAACCTCCGAAACCTGCGGCCGTCAAGACCAATAGCGCGGGCATTCCTGGCGCGCGCCAGACGGGGGTCGGAGCATCGCGAGAGTTCTGAGTCACGATGCTCAACTCTATGCCCCGCCGGGTCTTGACCGACTGAGTTCAGAATCCAGAACCCGGCAGGGCCAGAGAACTCGCACGGCGACCCACCACAGCCTGCGGCACGAGTGGCTTTATTTCGCGGGCACCGCCGCGGCCGCACTCGGGGTGACGGCACGGGGAGCCAACCGCTGCAACTGAGTCAGGTGCTTCGGCTCGAGCTCTTCGATGCTCGTGACCTCGAGCAGTTTCATCGTGCGCACGATCTGCTCCGACAGAATCTGGATCGTGCGGTCAACGCCCTCGCGCCCTCCCGCCATAAGCCCGTAGAGGTAGGCGCGACCGATGAGCGTGAACTTGGCGCCGAGGGCCATCGAGGCCACGATGTCTGCACCGTTCATGATGCCGGTGTCGACCATCACCTCGACGTCCGTGCCCACTTCGCGCACGACGTTCGGCAGTAGGTGGAAGGGGATGGGGGCGCGGTCGAGCTGGCGACCACCATGGTTGGAGAGCAGGATGCTGTCAACGCCGAGCTCTGCGAGGCGCTTCGAGTCTTCAAGGTTCTGCACTCCCTTGATCACAATTTTGCCTGGCCACATGTCACGGATGATCTTGAGGTCGTCGTAGTTGATTGACGGGTCCATGGCGGAGTCGAGCAGTTCGCCCACGGTGCCTCCGGTGGTCGCGAGCGAGGCGAATTCGAGCGGGGGAGTCGTGAGGAAGTCGAACCACCACCAGGGGCGAGGGATGGCGTTGAGGATCGTGCCTGCCGTCAGCTGCGGAGGAATCGAGAACCCATTGCGCTTGTCGCGCAGTCGCGCACCGGCAACCGGGGTGTCGACCGTGAACATCAGCGTGTCGTAGCCTGCGGCTGCCGCGCGCTCGACGAGGCCGTAAGAGATCTCGCGTTCGCGCATGACATACAGCTGGAACCAGTTACGGCCGTTCGGGTTGGTGGCCTTCACATCTTCAATGGATGTCGTGCCCAGCGTCGAAAGAGTGAACGGAATTCCTGCTGCCGCTGCTGCGCCCGCGCCGGCGATTTCGCCTTCGGTCTGCATGAGGCGGGTGAATCCCGTCGGCGCAATTCCGAACGGCATCGCGGACGTTCCGCCGAGAATCTGCGTGGTGGTGTCGACGCAGGAGGCGCCACGCAGGATCGAGGGGTGGAACTCGATGTCTTCGAAGGCCTGGCGCGCTCGGCTCAGCGAGATCTCGCCTTCGGCCGAGCCATCCGTGTAGTCGTAGGCGGCCTTGGGGGTGCGACGCTTGGCGATGTCTTTGAGGTCGTAAATCGTGAGGGCGCTGTCGAGGCGACGCTTCTTGCCGTTGAGCTCGGGGGCCTTGAACTTCATGAGCTTCGCGAGCTCTACGGGGTTCGGAAATTGACGCTTAACCATGAGGTGCCTTAGCTGTCGGTGTCGAGATCGGTGTCGGTGTCGAGGTGGGTGAGGAGGCGATCGCGCGCCCCCAGAATGTGGTCGCGGGTGAGGCGCTCCGCGGCGGCGGCATCCCCGGCGGTGATGGCATCGAGGATGCCCTGGTGTTGTTCGGCCACCTCGTGGGCGGTAATGAGTTGGGCGGATTGAACCTGCCCAATGCACAGCTCGACTTCACCCATGAGCAGTTCGTGCAGGCGGGTGAGGCGCGAACTGGGCTGACCGGCGACGAGCGCGCGGTGGAACTGGATGTCGTGGTGGGCGAAATCATCGGTGGCGGTGAACGCGCGGTGTGCGGCGAGCGCCGCCGCTGGAATTGCGCCGGCTTCAGCGAGTGCTGCCATGGCGGCTGCTTCGACGATGGAGCGGGTGTCGAAGAGGTCGAGCACGTCGTCGTAGCTGAGCTCGGGCACGCGGGCGGCGCGGTGGGCTTCTCGGCGCAGGAGTCCGTCGGCGACGAGGCGATCAATCGCGATGCGGGCGGTGGGGCGAGCGACGCCGAAACGGAGAGCGACGGCTGCTTCGGTGACGGAAGCGCCGGGGGCATCTTTCTGAGAGATGATGTCGGCGCGAAGCTTCTGGGCGACGGTCTCGGGGAGCACTGCGGCATTCTCGATCACAACTGACTCCCACTTCCTCGACTTGGATTGTCAAACAATCTAGCAGAATGTAAGACAAAGCAAAATAGCGACCTGTTATGTTGGCGGGATATGTGTTTGTGCGCAACAAAGGAGATGGTATGACGAAGCAGTTGGCATGGGGAATTTTGGGCACGGGGTGGATCGCTGGCCTACAAACCGGTGACCTCATTGAGCACGGCCACAACGTCGTTGCGGTCGGATCTCGCACCGCAGAATCGGCTACGAAGTTTGCTGCCGAGTACAGCATCCCGACGGCGCACGGCAGCTACGAAGCACTCGTCGCCGACCCCGAGGTTGACGCCATCTATGTTGCTTCTCCTCACCCCTTCCACGAAGAGCACGCGCTGCTCGCCCTGAATGCGGGCAAACACGTTCTCGTGGAGAAGGTCTTCACGATGAACGCGGCCCAAGCTGAAACAGTTGTAGCTCGGGCATCCGAACTGAACCTTGTCGTTCTTGAAGCCATGTGGACTCGCTACCTTCCGCACATGGTGCGCATTCGCGAACTCGTGAAGGGTGGTGCGCTGGGAACGATTCGCAGCGTGATTGCTGACCACAACCAAAACCTGCCAAGCGACCCTCTGCACCGAATCAACAACCCCCTGCTCGGCGGAGGTGCTCTGCTCGACCTCGGTATCTACCCGCTGTCGTTCGCCTACGACATTCTCGGCGCACCGACTGACGTTGTCGCCGTCGCCACCAAGACGGCAACGGATGTCGATCGCCAGACCTCGATGATCCTGAGCTACGGCACCGAAGCGCAAGCCGTGCTGCAGACCACGCTCGACCTTCGCGGACCCACGCGCGCTGTCATCGTCGGCAGTGAAGGCCGCATCGAAATCGCCGAGACCTGGTACGCGCCAACCACCTATACCCGCTTCGATGGAGACGGCAACGTTGTCGAAGAATTCGACGGCACCGTCACGGGTCGCGGAATGCAGTTCCAAGCGGCCGAACTCGAGCGCCTCGTCGCCGCGGGCGAACTCGTCAACGACATCCTCTCGCCAACTGAGAGCGTGCAGATCATGCACACCCTCGACGAGATCCGTCGTCAGATCGGGCTCACCTACCCGATGCTCGACGAGAGCTAGCGAGAACGCGGAAGGTAGCGCTTAGGTGAGAACGCGGTAGTAACGAGCGACCGCAGCGACTCAAGTGAGCCCTCCACAAAGCCCTGGGCTCGCGCCTGAACCAGCACGTTGCCAATGGCCGTGGCCTCTACGGGGCCGGCCAGCACCGGCATTCCACTGCGGTCCGCGATCAGTTGGCAGAGCAACTCGTTCTGCGAGCCACCACCGACGATATGGATGACCGACACCGAATTTTCGGAAAGGTCTGAGGCCGTGTGTACGGCATCCACGAAGGCAACGCTGAGGCTTTCGATGATGCTGCGCACAAACTCCACGTGCGACTGGGGAGCGGGTAGGTCGTGTTCAGTGCACCAGGCGGCAATGCGCGCGGGCATGCCATCGGGAGCAAGGAAGCGTGGGTCGTTCGCGTCGAAAATCGGCACCGGTGTCGTGAGAGCGGATGCCGCAGCCAACAACTCAAGAAGGTCAGCGCTCGCGTCATCGTTCTGCCATTCGCGCACGCATTCGCTCAGCAACCACAAGCCCATGACGTTGTGCAGGTAGCGCACGCGTCCGTCGACGCCGCCCTCGTTGGTGAAGTTTGCGGCACGGCTGGCCTCGGTGAGCACCGGAGAGTTCAGCTCAACGCCCACGAGCCCCCACGTGCCACAAGAGATATAGGCGAAGTCATCGTTCGTTGCTGGAACCGCGACGACAGCGGATGCCGTGTCATGCGATCCAACAGCGACCACGTCGGCATGAATGCCGAGCTCGTCGCGCACCGGCCCCAGCGTTGTGCCGGGAGTAACCAGCTCAGGGAAGAGGCTGCGGGAGTATCCGAGCTTCTCGATGAGCGCGTCATCCCACTGACCGGTTGCAATGTTGAGCAATCCCGTGGTCGAGGCGTTGGTCTGCTCAGCAACCTGTCGGCCTGTCAACCAGTAGTTGATGAGGTCGGGCACGAGCAAGAAACCATCAGCGTCAGCAAGGTTCTGTTCCGCTGCGAACTGGTACAGCGTATTAAAGGAGAGAAACTGCAATCCGTTGGACGCGTACAATTCCGCGTGATCAGCAATCGCATGCACTCGCTCGACCCCCGCCGCCGTGCGCTCGTCGCGGTAGTGGAACGGGGGCGCAACCATCTGCCCTCCCGCCATCAGCGCGTAGTCAACCGCCCACGAGTCCACGCCGATGCTCGACAGCTGCGGTTCTTCACGAACAGCAGCCGCCAAGCCGGAGAGAACACTCGAGTAGAGGGCATCAATGTCCCAGTGCAAACCATCTGCGCGGCGCACCGGGCCATTGGGAAAGCGCGCCACGGGGCGCACACTCAACTCGTTGTGGCCGACAAGGCCGAGCATGACCCGGCCACTGGTGGCACCGAGGTCTACTGCGGCAACTACTCCAGCGCTCATCGCAGGAACGCCGCCGCAACACCAGCATCAACGGGGATGTGGAGACCAGTGGTGTGGCTGAGGTCGGGGCCCGTGAGCACGGAGACCGCGTTCGCGACGTTCTCTGGCAGAACCTCACGCTTGAGGATCGTTCGCTGGGCATAGAACTTGCCGAGGTCCTCTTCTTCAACGCCGTAGGTCTTGGCGCGGTTGGCGCCCCAGCCTGCCGCGAAGATTCCGGAACCGCGCACAACACCGTCGGGGTTGATGCCGTTGACCTTCACACCGTGCTCGCCCAGCTCGACCGCGAGCAGTCGCACCTGATGAGCCTGGTCAGCCTTCGTCGCCGAGTACGCAATGTTGTTGGGACCAGCGAAGACTGCGTTCTTCGAGGAAATGTAGATGACGTCCCCACCCATGCCCTGCTCGATGAGCACCGGCGCGGTTGCCTTCGAGACGAGGAATGAGCCCTTGGCCATGATGTCGTGCTGGAAGTCCCAATCCTTTTCGGTGGTCTCCAGCAGCGGCTTCGAGAGTGAAACGCCCGCATTGTTTACGACGATGTCGATGCCGCCGAAGGCGAGTACGGAATCCTGAACCATGCGTTCGATCGCGGCTGCGTCGGTCACGTTGACCTTGAGGCCGATCGCCACATCAGCCGGGTTGGAATACGCAGCGCCGATTTCGGCGGCGGCGGCCTGAGCTTTCTCAAGGTCGAGGTCAGCAATGATCACGCACGCCCCATCCGCAGCGAGTCGAGTAGCGATGGCCTTGCCAATACCGGATGCTGCGCCAGTGACGAGAGCAACGCGCGTGGCGTGCGACTTGGGCTTGGGCATCCGCTGCAGCTTGGCCTCTTCGAGTGCCCAGTATTCGATGGTGAACTTCTCGGCATCGCTGATCGGGGCGTAGCTCGAGATCGCTTCAGCACCGCGCATGACGTTGATCGCGTTGACGTAGAACTCGCCAGCGACGCGGGCAGTCTGCTTGTTGGCGCCGTAGCTGAACATTCCGACACCGGGAACGAGAACGATGAGCGGGTCAGCGCCACGGATCGCGGGGGAGTCATTGGTCGCGTGCTTGTCGTAGTAGGCCGTGTAGTCCTTGCGGTACTCCTCGTGGAGTTCCTTCAGGCGGGCGATGGTCTTTTCGACAGTCGCGTTGGCGGGAAGGTCAAGCAGTAGTGGCTTCACCTTGGTGCGCAAGAAGTGGTCGGGGCAGCTCGTACCGAGGGCTGCAAGCTTGGGCGCGTTGGCGGAGGCGAGGAAGTCGAGCACGACATCCGAGTCAGTGAAGTGTCCAACCATGGGACGGTCATGGCTCGCAATGCCGCGAATCGTGGCAGCAAGCGCGGCTGCTTTCTCGCGACGCTCCTCTTCAGGCAGAGCAGCATTCTTGGCTACCGTGCGGCCGAAGGGGGCCTTCTTGCCCTTGGTGGCGATGAACTCTTCCGCGGTGGTGATGATCCAGAGGCTGTTTGCTTCTGCTTCGTCGCTCGTGTCGCCCCAGGCAGTGATGCCGTGACCACCGAGGATGCAGCCGATGGCCTTAGGGTTCTTTTCCTTGATCGCGGCAATGTCGAGTCCGAGCTGGAAGCCGGGGCGACGCCAGTCGACCCACACAACTTTGTCGCCGAAAGCCTTCTTGGTGAGTTTCTTGCCATCCTTCGCGGTCGCAATGGCGATGCCGGAGTCGGGGTGCAAGTGGTCAACATGGGCGGCGTCCACGAGGCCGTGCATGGCGGTGTCGATGGATGGCGCGGCGCCACCCTTGCCGTGCAGGGTGTAGTCAAACGCGGCGACCATTTCGTCTTCGCGCTCAACACCGGGATAGACGTTCGTCATCGAGCGCAGGCGGTCGAGGCGCAACACGGCGAGGCCGGCTTCCTTCAGGGTGCCGAGGTCGCCACCGGAGCCCTTCACCCACATGAGCTCGATGGGCTCGCCCGTGACGGGGTCCGTTTCTGTGCCCTTGGCTGACGTGTTGCCGCCAGCGTAGTTGGTGACGCGCGGGTCGGAACCGAGACGGTTCGAGCGTGCGATGAGTTCAGCTGCAGTGGGGTTTGTCATCCGAGTGTCCTGTGTCGTCGCGTTTGTAAGTATTTGTGAAATCTAACAATAACTTACGCTGAAGCGCAAGGGGCATCACAGTAACTCAACATGCTCGCGGTACGCATCGAGGCGAGAGTCACGGGGGTCAAGTTCGGTGATGAGCATGTCGACGTCTCGCAAATTGAAGCTCACTGAGATTGAGCGGTCATCGAGCTTCGAGGAATCAACGCAGAGGATCGTTTCGCGAGCAACACTCGCGAAAGCCTGCTTCACTTGGCTCTCCGCCAGCGACACCTCCGAGCTGCCGAGTACCGGATCAACGGCGCTCGCCGAGGAGAAGAACCGCGAATACAGAACGGATGCTGCACCCTGGCAGGCGAGGAGTCCAACCAAACTTTCTGTGTGGGGCTCTGATTCGCCGCCAGTCACCATTCCGGTGACGCCCGGGATGGCACGCAGAACTACGAAGTTCTCGAGCGAGTTGGTGGCAACCGAGAGTCCATCTCGCTGGCCAAGCGTGCTTGCAATAGTGCCCGTGGTGGTGGATGCATCTAGCGCAATCGATCCGGAACGCGGGATGAGGGCGGCTGCCTTGCCGGCGATGACCTGCTTGGCCCGGGAGCGGACCGCCCGGCGTTCGTCAAAGGGGCGTGGGCCGGCGATGGAGATTGCGCCACCGCGTACTCGTCGCAGCAGTCCCTCGGCTTCCATGTCGTCGAGGTCGCGTCGGACGGTCATTGCGGAGACCGAGAGTTCTTCCGCGATGTCGTCGAGACGGAGAGCGCCGTGTTGGTTAAGGTGCTCTTGCAGCATCGCCCTGCGTTGTTGTGCGCCAAGAGTGCCGACAGTGGCCATGGTGCTCCCCGATGTTTGTGTGAGATTTCATGTTACATCCCTCGGGTTCGCACAGAGCAGGGCGAGACGCCCTCCTGAATTCGCGCCAATGTGACTGAGCGTTGACACTCTCCCGTAACGAATGATAGGTTCACTGAACACCGGTTCATTGAACCAGAACTGAACTAGACAAGGCAGAGCAGCCTGTGCGATTCGCCAAGCTGCTACACCAGCTCGGAAGAAGGAGAATCGCACATGGTCGACGGAGCGTACGAAAGCGTCGCAAGCAGCGCATCCGGAATGGATCGCGCTCTCGAAGCAGGGCAGGGCATTGTTCAGCTCGCGCCAACCTGGGTTCCCCGCGCATTCTGCACTCCCGGCCGTCGTATCCGCCTTCACCCGGACGACTACTTCCCGTTCGCCCAAGGCCGTGGCGGTGTTGACGAGCGCTGGCTTGCCTCCGCCGTTCGTGCTGACAACGGACCCCTCACCGGAGCTAACGAAGGGCTCAGTCTCGTCGTCGACCCTGACGGTGGAGCACTGCTCCCGTTCGATGAGTTCGTCGGCCACCACAAGGGCGAAGCGATCGGTGACCGGTTGTGGACACAGCACGAGAAGTGGCCGATGTACTCCAAATTCTTCGACAACCAGCAGGCTCTGCCCTTCCATGTTCACCACACCGATGAGAAAGCAGCTCTCGTCGACAAGCCGGGTAAGCCTGAGGCCTATTACTACTCGCCTCACATGAACAACCACCTAGGCGACCAACCGATCTCCTTCCTTGGCTTTCAGCCCGAAGTCACTACCGATCAAGTAAAAGCACGCCTGATGCGTTTTGCCGATGGCGGCGACAACCGCATCACCGACCTCTCGCGCGGCTACCGCACTCAGCTTGGCACCGGTTGGGATATTCCCTCTGGCGTTCTCCACGCGCCCGCCAGCATTTGCACGTACGAGCCCCAGGCCGCCTGCGATGTTTTCTGCATGTGTGAGTCGTGGAGCAATAACCGCGAAGTTCCAGAAGAACTCCTCTGGAAGGACGTGCCGCCGGAGCACCACGGCGACTTCGACTTCATCATTTCGCTTCTCGACTGGGAGAAGAACACCGACCCCAATTTCGTCACGAACCGCTTCATGGTGCCGTACTCAACCGCACAGTCAACGGCTGATGGAGAGACGGCCTACGTCGAAAAGTGGATCGTCTTCCGTTCGCCGCACTTTAGTGCGAAGGAACTCACGGTTCACCCAGGCCAGACGGTGACGATTACGGATGCTGACGCGTACGGCCTCATCGCTGTGCAGGGAACCGGAACCCTCGGTAGCCACGACATCGCCGCAGCCACGCTCATCCGCTTCGGACAGCTCAGCCAAGACGAGTTCTTCGTCACCGAGTCTGCTGCTCGAGCCGGCGTCACTATCACCAACCGTTCCGCTACCCAGGACCTCGTCATTCTTAAGCACTTCGGGCCAGAAAACGCCGAATTGGGACTCCATGTCTAAGGTTTTTGGTCGCGAGGGAACGGCCATGAGAGAGCGCGTAGGTTCGCTCTCTCAGGTCGTTCGACTCGACAGCTTCGTGGAGGCCGAAGGACCTGCGCGGGGTGCGCGGCGTCTGCGGATGGTGAACGGCAGCGGGATGGAGATCGAACTTCACCCCGACCGCGCGCTCGACATTGGGCAGGTCACGTTCGAGGGCATCCCGATCGCATGGATCTCGCCGACAGAGATCACCGCGCCGGAGGCCTTTGAGCCCGAGGGCACGGGATGGTTGCGCACATTCGGTGGCGGATTGCTCGCAACCTGTGGTCTCGACACCTTCGGCCCTGCGGGTGAGGATGCGGGGCAAACCTTCGGATTGCATGGCCGTATTGGCGCTCAAAAGTCTCGCGTCATCCGGGCCGAGGCTAACGACCGTGAAGTTGTAGTCGAAGCCGTTACCCGCCAAACCGCAGTTTTCGGCGAGAATCTCACACTCCACCGAGTTATCTCCGCTGAGGTCGGCGCGAATTCGTTCCTGCTCGAAGACACTGTGGCAAACGAGTCATTCTCTGAGCAGCCGCACATGATTTTGTACCACATCAACCTCGGATGGCCATTGCTGTCCGAGAATACCGTGATCGATATTCCTTCCCGCGAAACCGTCGCACGCGATGCTGAAGCAGAGAAGGGAATCGACGCGTGGCAGACAGGCGCCGCACCCACTGCAGGATTCGCCGAGCAAGTGTTCCGCCACACCATTGGCGACGAGCCGTTGGCGCAGGTGCGGGTATCGAACCCCGATCTCGGTGTGAAACTCGTTGTTGAGTTCTCTGGCCTCGAGCTTCCGTGGCTCTACCAGTGGAAGATGGTTGGTCAGGGTCATTACGCGCTGGGAATCGAACCCACTAACACTCCTAATGTTTTTGGACGCAGAGCCGCTCGCGCCGCGGGCGAGCTTGCCACGATCCCCGCAGGGGAGAGCATCCGCTACAGTGTGCGATTCACACTTCAGCGAACTAATGAATCCGACATCGTTCGCGATGAGGGGAGTTCAGTATGACCACCGATCCACCACCCGCAACTGCTCTGCGGATGACCGGAATCACCAAGTCCTTTCCCGGCGTCATGGCGCTTCAGGACGTTGATCTGGAAATCAAGGAGGGCGAAGTGCATGCCATCGTCGGAGAGAATGGGGCAGGCAAATCCACGCTTATGAAGATTCTTGCGGGCTTCTACCAGCCCGACAGAGGCGAGATCGAGGTGGGCGGCCGAAAGGCAACTCACTGGACCCCGCGCGAAGCCCGCACTCGCGGCATTGGCATGATCTACCAAGAGCTCAACCTGGTGCCCGACCTGTCGGTGTCTGAAAACATCAGCCTCGGCGCCATGCCTCAGCGCGGCCCCTTCGTTGACTACCGTGCGATGAACGCCAAAGCCGAAGCTGTGCTGCATGAACTCGACACCGACATCGATCCCGGCACTCGACTAGGCGACCTCTCGATAAGTCAGCAGCAGCTTGTCGAGATTGCCAAGGTAGTCGCACGCCAGCCGAACGTGGTCGTGTTCGACGAGCCGACGTCGTCGCTGGGCGACAAAGAGACCCGTGTGCTGTTCGACGTGATCAGCAAGATGCGTAACCGTGGCATCGCAATCATCTACATCAGTCACCGCCTTCAAGAGGTTATGGAGATTGGTGATCGGGTAACCGTTCTTCGCGACGGACGCCACATTGAGACACGCGATGTTAAGGGGATTACCCCGGATGAGATGGTGAGTCTCATGGTCGGCCGCGACCTCAACGAAATGTTTCCCAAGTTCGACCTCGAGCTCGGGGAGCAGGTTCTGTCGGTTGCGGGTGCGTCGCGTGCCGGTCAGTTCGACAATGTGTCGTTGGATGTTCGCAAACACGAGATTGTCGGACTCGCAGGTCTCGTCGGTTCAGGTCGCACCGAAGTTGCTCGCGCCCTGTTCGGGCTCGATCCGCTGGAGGAAGGCACCATCACCCTCGCCGGGGAAACTGTGAAGATCCGCTCACCCCGCCAGGGTGTTGCTGCGGGTATTGCACTCGTTCCCGAAGACCGTAAAGGCCAAGGCATCATCCCGGGGCTGTCGGTTCGTGAGAACTTCACGCTGCCAGTCATCACCCGGATCACGAACGCACTCCTCATCTTCTTGGGCCAAGAGCGCAAGATCGTCACAGAGCTTGCTGACCGTCTCAAGGTCAACCCGCCTCAAGTCGAACGCCCGCTCAATGTTTTCAGTGGGGGCAATCAACAGAAGGTCGTTCTCGGCAAGTGGTTGCTCTCGGAGCCGAAGCTGCTCATTCTCGACGAGCCAACGCGTGGCGTCGACGTCGGTGCGAAGGCCGACATCCATCACATCATTGGAGAGTTTGCTCAAGGCGGCGGCGGAGTGCTCATGATCAGCTCTGAACTGCCAGAACTGCTCGCTGTCTGCGACCGCATCTTCGTCTTGCACGAGGGCGTCATTGCAGCCGAAATTTCTCGCGCGGATGCCACTGAAGAGTCGGTCATGCGCGCCGCAACGGGTCAGGAGGTGGCCGCATGAATCAGCTTGTCGCACCCGCACAGAGTCTCGATAAGAGCAAAACACCTGGGGCGCTGTTCAGCACGCTGAGCATTCCTATCGCGATCCTGGCGCTCGTTGTGATCGGGTCAGTTGCCTCTCCGTCATTCTTGACAGTAAATAACCTCACCAACGTATTGAACGCCAATTCGGCGGTCGGCCTCATCGCCCTCGGTATGACGTTCGTGATGGTTTCGGGCGGTCTCGCTGACCTCTCGGTTCCTGCCAACGTGGCCATGGGCGCACTGGTCACGCTCGGCGCCCAAGAAGCCATCGGCACAGTTCCGGCGGCACTCATGGGGCTGCTAGTCGCGAGCATGGGTGGTGTCGTCAACGGCATCCTTGTCGGCTACCTACGAATTAATCCCATTATCGCGACCCTCGGCACTGGATCAGTGTTGCTTGGCCTTAGCCAACTGCTCGTGGGTGGTGGCATCGTGTACGCCGAGCCGAGCGCTCTCTCCGCCTTCGTGAAGAGCAGCATCCTCGGTATCCCCGTGTTTATCTGGCTTTTCATTTTCGTGGCGCTGATCCTGCATCCACTGCTTGCACGCACCGCTTTCGGCCGCTGGAGCCTTTCTGTCGGAGGCAACTACCAAGCAGCTCAGGCAAGCGCGGTTCCCGTGCGATTTACCAAGGCTGCTGCGTTCGCTATGACGGGCTTCCTTGCAGGCCTCTGCGGTGTGTTGCTTGCGTTGAGCAACGGCCAGGCACGCCCGATCATCGGCACCGGATATGAGTTCGTCGCAATCACCGCGGTCGTGATCGGCGGAACGAGCGTGTTCGGTGGGAACGGCAGCGTGCTGCGCACCGTTGGCGGCGTGCTCATCACCGCCCTCATCGGCAACCTGATTATCTTGCTCGGCTTCCCGAGCCAGGCAACGGGACTCATCACGGGCGCCATCGTGCTGGGTGCCGTCGGCATCGACGCATACTTTCGTCGGAAGGCAGGAAGACTGTGAAAAACTTCGACTTCGCTTTACTCGGTACTCGTGCGGTTCAGTACCGTCTCGTCATCATGCTGTTTGCGGTCGCCGTCTTTGGTGGCTTGAGTGTCGACGACTTCCTCACGGTCAACACGCTCCAGTCAGTGCTCGACCGTGCCACGGTCGTTGGCTTCTTAGCTCTAGGACTCACGCCGGTGCTGATCGCAGGCCAAATCGACCTCTCTATCGGATCCATAATGTCGATGGCCGGCATTACAACGATCTTCCTGCAGCCGTTCATCGGCAATGTGCCAGCCGCCGCTGCCGGAGTCGCGGTCGGAGTTCTCATTGGTGCGATCAACGCATTGATGGTGGTGGTGTTCAAGATCAACTCGCTCGTGGCGACCTTGGCCACACTCTTGATCTTCGCGTCACTGGCGCTTTTGGTCACCAACTCGTACCCGTTGAGTTCCGAAGACCCCATCTTCGGGCTTCCGCTGACCGCTGACTTCCTCTGGATACTCACGCCACGATCGGCGATCTTCTTGATCGCTGCCGTGCTGATGTTCGTGTGGCTTAAGCTCACGCCCACGGGTCGCAACCTCTACGCTGTGGGCAGCGATGCCCCGGCAGCAACCTCGAGCGGGATCAACGCCAACGGTTACATCGCGGCGTCCTTCATCCTGTCGGGCTTCTTTGCTGGACTTGCCGGGATGATGCAGTCGCTGAGTACTGCTGCCGGGTCTCCCGTCGCTGGTGCCGTCATGCTAATTCCTGCGATTACCGCAGTAGTTATTGGTGGGACTCGACTCGAAGGTGGCCGCGGTTCATCGCTTGCCACACTCGGCGGAGTGCTCGCCCTCGGCGCCCTCACGACAGCGCTCGAATACAACGGCGTTCCGTCGTACACCCAAGCCATCTACACCGGTCTCTTGCTGATTCTTCTGATCAGCCTCGACCGCATTGTCTCCGGGCACGGCGGCACATCTTCCCGCGCGCAGAGAAGCGTGAGGGTCGCACCAAGAAACACACCACTTCCTAGGAGGAACGCATGATTGCACGTCGTAATATCCTCGTCGCCTCGGCTGCTGCCACGCTTCTGTTCGCAGTAGCAGGCTGCACCGCCGCAGACACGGACACAGCATCCGGAGACGCAGGCAGTGTCGAAGGCAAGAGTATTTGCTATGTCACACTCGCTAACTCGCACCCGTACGTGACCCCCGCTAACGAGGGCGCTCAGGCCGCTGCCGATGCAGCAGGCGTTGAGCTCACCATCGTCAGCGAAGAGTTCTCGGCTCAGACCGGTGCAGAACAGCTCAACTCGTGTGTCTCGCGCGGCGTTGACGGCATCCTGCTGTGGCCAGCAGACGAGAACAGCTACCTGCCTGGACTACTCAAGGCAGAGCAAGCAGGCATCCCCGTTGTCGCTATCGACACTCGTGCTGGCGAAGAGTCGATGAAGCTCATCCAGTCGTTCGCTGGAGCCGACAAGTACGATCAGGGCAAGATCAGCGCCCAGCAGCTTGACGGCGCCCTCGACAGCACCGGCGGCATCGTTGTTATCGCAGGTCAAGCCGGAAACGGTACCGAGATCGCTCGCAGTGGCGGGTTCCTCGACGAACTTGAAAGCATGGGTTCCGGGCTCGAAATTCTTGCCACGGTCAACGCTGACTTCGACCAGCAGAAGGCCCTCGTAGCTTCGCGAGACCTCATCACTAAGTTCGGCGACCAGATCAAGGGTGTTTACGCACAGGACGACACGATGGCCAAGGGATTCCTTCAGGCCCTTGAAGAGAGTGGACTCGACTTCGTTCCCGTCGTCGTTGGCATCAACGGTGAGGCCGGAGCCTTCGACAACATTCGTGAAGGCAAGCAGTTCAGCACCATCCTGCAGCCGCCATTCCGCAATGGTGAACTCGCCGTCGAAACCCTCATCGCCGTCATGAGGGGCGAGACAGTTCCCGAGATGGTTCCGCTGGAAAACACCATCGTCGACAGCTCCAACGTCGACGACCTGGAGCCCGCCCTCTAAGTCGAGAGCGAGCAAGAATTGGTGGGGCCACGCTGAGAAGCGTGGCCCCACGTTC
The DNA here is from genome assembly GCF_053580035.1 of Rhodoglobus sp. Classification (NCBI taxonomy): domain Bacteria; kingdom Bacillati; phylum Actinomycetota; class Actinomycetes; order Micrococcales; family Microbacteriaceae; genus Rhodoglobus; species Rhodoglobus sp. Next base: position 1,777,087 of record NZ_JBMDVL010000001.1, read on the forward strand.
TTAACGCCCCATCCTGATGAAGAGGAGAGAACACTCGCATGCACAACACAAAGACTAAGACCATAGGAATCGGGCTCATCGGTGATGGGCTCATGGCAAAAGAGCATTCGATGGCGTGGCGAAATGTCCGCGCTGTCTTCGGGGATGTGGGGCTGGAGCCGCGGCTCGTGGTGCTTGTTCATCCCACTCTCGCACGAGCTCAGGCTGCGGCCGAACAGTATGGCTTCGAGCGAGCATCCGACTCGTGGCAGGACGTCGTGAACGATCCTGAAGTCGATGTCATCAATATCGTGACGCCCAACGCGTTTCATGAAGAAGTGGCGATTGCCGCGGCCCGCGCAGGCAAGCATGTCTGGTGCGAGAAGCCTTTAGCCCTGACGGTCGATGGCGCCAAGGCGATGACGGAAGCCGCCGAGGCGGCAGGGATCACAACACAGGTCGGCTTCACGTACCTGCAGAACCCCGGCATCGTCCTCGCGCGCCAGCTCATCGATGCTGGTGAGCTCGGAGAACTCGTCTCGTTCACCGGCTCCTTCAGCGCCGACACGATGATCGATCCCGAGGTGCCCTTCACTTGGCGCACCGACCGTTCACGCGCTGGCGGGGGAGCACTCGGCGATCTCGGTTCACACATGATCTCCATCGCCCGCCACCTCGTGGGCGATGTAGCGCGAGTGAGTGGCATGACCAAGATCGTGGTCCCGGAGCGCACAGACGCGGCCGGCATCCGGCGCACCGTCGACAACGATGACTACGCGCTGTCACTGCTCGAGTTCGCGAATGGAGCCATTGGTTCGCTGCAGGCGAGCCGCGTAGCTGTCGGGCGAGCCTTTGAGGTGTCGTTCACGCTGACCGGCACCACGGGCGTCATCCGTTTCAGTCAACAAGACAGCCATACGCTTGAAGTGTCTTTGAACTCCGATGAACTCAATACTCATGGGTTCCGCACAATAGAACTCGGCCCCGGGCACGGCGATTACGCTGCGCTCTGGCCGATGTCTGGCATCAATATTGGGCTTCACGAACTCAAGATTTTCGAGGTCAAGAAGTTTATCGATGCCATCCTGGCCGGCACCCCGTCATCTCCTGACTTTCGCGAGGCATGGCAGATTCAGAAAGTGATCGACGCGATCGAGAAATCAGACCAACAACGCGTGTGGTGCGACGTTACGTAGCTTCGGTGCAGGTCCGGTGGATGCTCGCACGATGAGCTCCGGCTCGAAGATGACGTGCTCGTGCTCGTGGGCGGCACCCTGCTCGATCTCGTCAAGAATCATCCGCACAGCGGTGCGGCCCAGTTCTTCTCTCGGCTGGCGAACGGTCGTGAGAGGAACGGTGGCGGCGCTGGCCCAGTCGAGGTCGTCAAAGCCGATGAGGGAAATCTCGTTGGGCACCGAGATGCCGTCAAGCACAAACTCTTGAAGCACGCCGAGAGCGAGCATGTCATTGGCGCAGAAGACGGCGGTCGGTCGCTCGTCACGTGGGCGCTCGGCAATGAGGCGGCCGGCGAGACGACCTTCGGCGAACTTCCACGAGGGGACGTCAATGCGTTCAATCTCTGGGCTGGTGAGGCCGGCAGTGCTCACAGCATCCCGAAGACCGTCGAAACGTTGGTCGACTTGGCGTGAGATTTCGGAACCGCCAACAAAAGCGATTCGTGTGTGGCCGAGATTCAGAAGATGCTCGCCTGCGAGTTTTCCGCCGGCAAAGTCGTCGGTGGCCAGCGAGCAGCACGGTCGGTCCCCCGAAATGCGGTCGACGTATACGACAGGGACACCGCGCTCGATGAGTTCTTCGAGTCGCGGATTGCGCTCATCCACGGGAGTGATCATGATGCCATGGACGCGCTGCTGAACGAGCAGATCGAGGTTCTGTTGTTCGCGCGACGGATCTTCGCCGTTGTGCACGATCATCACGCCGACACCGAACTCTTTGGCGGCAGCCTCAGCGCCAAGGGCGACGTCAACGAAGAAGGGGTTTCCCATATCGGCGAGGGCGAAACCGAGCGTGCGCTCGCGTCCTGGCCGGTATTGGCGCGCGTTAGCCACCGGAACGAATTCAAGCTCTTTGATTGAGCTGAGCACCTTCTCGCGGGTAGCAGCATTGACGTAGCTCGGGCGATTGAGTACGTTACTGACCGTACCCGCCGACACTCCCGCGTGCCGTGCTACGTCCCGAATGTTCGCCATCGCGCCTTCCACTGCTTTTGATTCATTGAACCAAACCAAATGCAAGCGTACACCCCATTAATGCTGGCCGCGGGCTAGTTGTCCCGCTGGGGTAGACAGCGTGATGTAGAGCGCTTAGGCTCCCCAGCCGGCCTGAACGCCACCGACCCGGTCTTCGGCGATCTTCTGCTGATAACCGGATGCCGCATAGGCCGCCATGGGGTCAGCGGGAAGTCCCCGCGACTCGCGCCACGTGGCGAGGTCCCCGCGCACATCGGTGTAGAACGCATCCATCATGATCGCGTTGGCTCCGAGTACATCGCCAGCGTTCTGCGCTGCGGTGAGAGCATCCGAGTCGACAAGAAGTGCACGGGCAGTCATTTCTTGAACGTTGAGCACCGACCGCATCTGGCCGGGAATCTTGTCTTCAACGTTGTGGCACTGGTCGAGCATGAACGCCACGCCGCTGTCGGCGCCGTAGCCGCCGCCGCGAACAACCTCGTACAGGATGCGGAACAACTGGAAGGGATCGGCCGCGCCGACGATCAGGTCGTCGTCGGCATAGAAGCGCGAGTTGAAGTCGAACGAGCCGAGCTTGCCGAGGCGCAGCAGCTGCATCACGATGAACTCGATGTTGGTTCCTGGCGCATGGTGGCCGGTGTCGAGGCACACGAGAGCGCGCTCGCCGAGGGCCGCTACTTGTGCATAGCTGGTACCCCAGTCCGGCACATCCATGTGGTAAAAAGCGGGCTCAAAGAACTTGTACTCGAGCACCATGCGCTGCTCTTCGCCGAGGCGGTCATAGATCTTTTGCAGTGATTCGGCGAGGCGATCCTGACGCCCGCGGATGTCGGCTTGGCCGGGGTAGTTCGATCCGTCGGCGAGCCAAATCTTGAGGTCGCGGGATCCTGTCTTGTGCATGATGTCGATGCACTCGAAGTGGTGATCGATCGCCTTCTGGCGAATCGCGGGGTCAACGTGGGTGAGCGAACCAAATTTGTAGTCGTCGTCCTGGAACGTGTTTGAGTTCACGGTTCCGAGTTCAACGCCGTGTTCGTTCGCGAACGTGCTCAGTGCGCTGTAGTCGTCGACCTTGTCCCATGGGATGTGAAGGGCAACTGACGGGGCGAGTGCCGTGTACTTGTGAACCTGGGCGGCATCCGCAATCTTCTCTTGCGGAGTGCGCGGAGTGCCGGGGGTTCCGAAGACTTTGAATCGCGTTCCGGAGTTGCCGAAAGCCCAGGAGGGAAGTTCGATGGCCTGTTCTTCGAGGCGGGCTGCGATTGAGCTGAATTGCGCCATGGGAATTCTTACTTTCTGCTGGTGGTACGGCTGGTTGTAAAGCCGAGGGATGTTGGGGCGAGGATGTGCTCGCGAAGGTTTCGGGGAAGCGACAAAGTGAATCGATTCAATTCGAGTGTAGACCGAGATTCTAGAGGAGGCAATCTATCCATCTGACCGCCTCCTGCTCGCAGCAAGTTGGTCCTCAAGGTTGAACACTTCTTCCAGAGGAACGAACCCCTCATCTGGCGGAACATCGAGGTCGATAAAGTGGTCGCCCATGATTGCCTGCCATCGAGCATTCACTTCGGTCGCGGCCATTGCACGCTGTGCGGCGGCGAGGTCGTCAGATTCGACGTAGCCGATAAGCATCCCGTCGGCGCGAAGAAAGAGCGAATAGTTGTGCCACCCCGATGTTGCTAGCGCCTCAAGCATTTCCGGCCAGACAGCGGCATGTGCGACCTTGTATTCCTCGATGTGGTCGGGCTTCACTTGCAGTTGAAAGCAATAGCGGTTCACGGATGCACCCCTAACGCCACTTCGGAAGGTCGGCCATATCGACGTGACGGTGCTCGATGCCGAGCAAGCTCGCGGCGGCGTGAATGTCGCCAGCAACATGGCCGACGCAGAGAGCCCAGTGGTGACCGATGCCGGTCTGCGACCACTCATCGACCCACTCACCAGGGTCGCCGCCGAAACTCACGCGCGACGTAGTATTGCCGATCTCCAAGAGCGGCCCAGGAGTTACGGTTCCCTCGCTAGTGATGAACGTGTAGCTGCCATCACGATCCTGTCCGATTCCGAATGTGGTAACCGGCCCCTGCTGCACGTCAAACTCAACGGACACACCGTAGCCTCGTTTGCCGTGGTAAACGCCAAGGCCGCGTAGCAGCGGATCGCGCTCCGAAACGGCGAGGTGCGCTGGGCCATCGTGGCCCATCTCCACAACGTCGTCAAAGAAGTTGAGCGCCTGAATCTCTGTGAACGAACCTCCAGCACCGATGGTGTGGGCTGCAAGCATCGCCAAGCTAGTGCGTAGCTCGTATTCACCAACGAACGGGATGCCGCGTGCGGTCAGCAGCGATGAGCCAAGAATCATGCCAGCGCCGAGGCGCTCGTGTAGTTCACCATTGAGGCCGCGGTGGTAGTACGCGGCAGAGTCGAGGTCAAAGTCGTCTACCAGTCGATCGAGTCCGACGCTCACTTTGGCGCCCCAGGCGAAATCTTCCTCGCGTACCGACTCATCGAGAGTGAACAGCTTGCGGGCCAGGTTCATGCGCTCGGTGACTTGGGCATCGGTTACTTCGTCAACGCGAACCCGAAGGTCATCGAATTCGAGCACTTCCACGTGTGAGCCAAATTGGCTGGAGACGAGGGTGAGGTCGGTCGAGACGTCGAGCATTCCCGGGTAGACGTGGCCCATGAGGCCGTGGCGTGCGTGGCGAAGAGTAGCGCGCACCTTGGCCGCATTTACCCAACGGTTGATGCGTGCCCAAGCCCGTTCATCCTTCAGGTGGCCTGAAACGCTGCGGAACTCGATGCCAGCGCGCTTGAAAACGTTCGCGACCTCGGGCACGGGGCACTGGCCGCAATACGCGAGCCATTTTCCGGTGTCGAAGTTGGCGTGGTCCATCGCTTCAGTGGGCTGGAGATCAATGACGAGCACCGGAGTCTTCGCGCGCTGCGCAATCGGAAGAACCATGGATGCCGTGAGGTAGGTGGTCAGGAAGATGACGATGAGGTCGCAGTCAGCACGACGCAGCTTCTCTGCCGCGACGGTGGCTTCTTGGGCATCCGAAATGAATCCAACATCAATGACTTCAGCATCGAGAGCGGTGAAGCGGTCGGTGACGTACTTGCTCGACTCCTGAAGCTGGGGGAGGAGCGCGGGAAATTGTGGCCAGTAGGCTGCGAGTCCGCCGGCGACGAGGCCGATGCGGGTGGCGCGCCGAGTCTTTGAGGGAAGCAGCTCTGAAGCTGGAGTAAGGGACATCATTGGCTCCGAAAATCTGAGGCTGGTGGTTGGTAGTGAGGGGGGGGATACCCGGGCCGGCTCGTGAGCAGGCCCGGGTATCTGAGCGACTAGTTAGAAGTCGTATTCGTCGATGTTGTCTGCGTTGAAGCGCGTGGGCGGTCCAACAATGGCAACGCCGTTCGCGCCAACGGTGATCTCGCCCATGTCGCCAGCGTCGAAGGTGTCACCCTCGGCGCCCGTGATGGTTCCGTCAACGAGAGCCTTGCCAGCGAATGCTGCAACATAGCCGAGCTGTGCCGGGTCCCAGAGGGCGAATTCCTGAACGGTTCCGTCCTTGACGAACTCGCGCATCTCGTTCGGGAGTCCAAGACCGGTCAGTGCGACCTTGCCCTTGTAGTCCGAGGTCGAGAGGTACTTTGCTGCTGCAGCGATACCAACGGTCGTGGGCGAAATGATGCCCGCGAGGTCGGGGTATGACGAGAGCAGGCCCTGAGTTTCTTGGAAGGACTTGTCTGCGTCGTCGTCGCCGTAGACCTTGGCGACGAGCTTGATGTCTGCGTAGTCAGGGTTCGACTCGAGCTCCTCCTCCATGAACTTGATCCACTCGTTCTGGTTCGTCGCCGTTGCCGTTGCGGACAGGATGGCGATCTCACCGGATCCACCGATCTGCTCGGAGATGATCTCGAGCTGAATCAGTGCGACGTCCTTGGCAACAACCTGGCTAATGAAGATGTCGCGGTAGTCGGGGTTGGTGTCGGAGTCGAAGGCAACAATCTTTGCGCCAGCTTCGCGAGCTGTCTGAAGTGCCGGGCCAACGGCGTCGGGGTCGTTAGCCGCGATCACGATGACCTTCGTGCCCTGCTGGGTTGCCTGCTCGATAAAGGGGATCTGTGCACTGGCGCTGGCCTCAAGTGGTCCGAGGACCTCTGAGTCGTAGCCGATTGCGGCAGCACCCTCTTCGCCTCCGCCGAGAACGACGTCGGTGTACGGGTTGTTGAGCTGCTTGGGCAAGAACGCAATGGTACCGGCGCTGTCTCCGCCGCCGTCGCCACTGTCGCCGCCGTTAGTTGCAGCGCAACCGGTTGCGGCGAGGGCCACTACCGTTGCAATCGCAGCGATGGAGCCGATACGGCCGCCTCGGCTGCTCGTGGAAAACAACTTCATTGTTCTTCCTTTCGTAAAGACGCCTGGTGCTTAGGCGCGGGTTATTCCGGGGGCGTTCTGCTCCTGGACTTCTCGGTGCAGCCGGTTCAACCGGATGCGTTCTTTGCCCCACGCGATAACGCTGGGGGCCACGACGGAGAGCACGAGCAATCCGCCGGTGACAATGATGAGTGCCGTCTCCGGCACCTTGGCGAGCCGAAGCGCGTAGGTGAGTGTTCCGATGAGAAGCACACCGCCAACGACGCCCGGAATGTTTCCCTTGCCGCCGAATATCGAGACACCACCGAGCAGGACAGCCGCGATGACGCTGAGCTCAAGGCCGGTTCCGTTGTCTGGACCGGCGCTTGCCAGCCGCAGGGTGAGGAAGACGCCAACCATCGACGAGACAATGCCAGTGGCAACGAACATCCAGAACTTGGCATGACCAACTCTCACTCCCACAAAAGTCGCAGCCTGCGGGCTGTACCCGAGGGCGTAGAGGCCACGTCCGAAAGGAGTGAAGTGCAGTAGTACCGCGAAGAACGCGATCACGATCAACGCGAAAATCATCATGACCGGGATGCCGGTGTTGCCAATCTTCGAAAGCACGAATGCGTTCAGTTCCTTGGGGAAACTCGCGACCTTCTGGTCGCCAATCACGACGAGCGCGAGCCCACGGTAGAGGGCGAGGGTTCCGATCGTCACGGCTAGGGATGGCAAGCCGAGGGTGGTGATCAGGAAGCCATTGAAAGCTCCGCACAACACACCAACCAGCAGTGAGAGCGCCATGACCGTTCCGATATCTAATCCGCTATCGCGCCACAGCACGCCCATCGTGGCGCTCGTAAGGCCGGCCGTTGAAGCCACAGAAAGGTCGATCTCCCCGGAGACGATAACCAACGCCATCGGCATCGCGATGAGCAAGATGGGAAGCACTTGAATGAGCAAGAAGCCCACGGTGAGGGTCGAGGCAAAGTAGTTCACCGTGACCATCGAAATGATGACGACCGTGATCAGGGTGTAGAAGATTACGGCGTCATGGCCGATGAGGCGGCGGCTCAACTGGCCCCGTGAAGTAGCGGTCATTGTCTTAGACATCTTTTGCCTCATTCACTCGCAGCTTGCGGGCTCTTCGCAGCGACACGACTCGATCGATGATGATGGCGGCGAGGATGAGCACACCCACAATCGCCTGCTGCCAAAACTTGTCGACGCGGGTGGCCGTGAGCGCACCAGTAATGGTGGAGAGCAGCACGGCGCCGATCGCAGCACCGGCGACAGTTCCCGAACCACCGAAGATCGCGACGCCGCCGACGACGACCGCGGCTACGACATCCAATTCGATTCCGGAACCGGTGAGCGCTCCGACCGAGTTGTAGCGAGAGGCATACAGAACACCGGCGAGGCCAGTGAGTGCACCACACGCGATAAATGCACTCAGCACTCGACCGCCAACGGGGATGCCGAACAGGCGGGCCGCATCCGGGTCTGAGCCGATTGCGTACAGGTCACGACCGCTTCGGACCGAGCTCATGAACATCGCAACGGCCACCGTAATGACGACCGCGATGATCGTGATGATCGGGATGCCGACAAGAGTGTCGACCGAGAGGTTGCCGAACGCTTGGGGATTGTCACCGGAGAAGAACTGTTTCGACCCGGCCCAGCTCGACAGCACTCCTCGGAAAATGTAGAGGGTGCCGAGGGTGATCACCAGTGCAGGCACTTTGGCTGAGGTAACCAACATGCCGTTGATTGACCCGAGGAGTCCACCGAAGATCATGCCGATCATGAACACCAGCACAAGGGGAATGGTCGGGAACATATCGAAGACGGTTCCTGTGCCGAAGGCAACGAGCCCCAGGATGGCACCGACGGAAAGGTCAACGTTGCGGGTGATGATGACGAGTGCCTGAGCGACAGCCAGGATCACCATGATCGTCGCGTTGAGCATCAAGTCCTTGGTGCTCTGCGGCGAGAGAAAGCGCGGGTTGATGATGTAGGTCACCACAATGAGCGCAATAAGGGCGCCGGCGACGGGGATCTCGCGGGCGGTGAAGAAACGCTTGAGGGCGTTGCTTCGCGGCATGGCCGGTGCGTGGGTCACGGTGCTCACTCGCCCGCCTCCAATTCAGTGCTCAGTTCTTCGTCGGTCTGTTCCAGGTGCAGTGCTTCGCGACTGCCCGTGGCAGCCTGCATGACCCGTTCTGCTGTCGCGTCAGCGCGACTGAGTTCTGCCGTGATGCGGCCTTCGTGCATGACGAGAACGCGGTCAGCCATCCCGAGCACTTCTGGCAGTTCGGAGGAGATCATGAGGATCGCAATACCGCGGCCCGCAAGATCAGAGATGAGACGGTGCACTTCTGCCTTGGTTCCGACGTCGATCCCTCGAGTGGGTTCATCGACGATGAGGAGTTTCGGGTCGGTGGCAAGCCACTTAGCGAGCACGACCTTCTGTTGGTTTCCTCCCGAGAGGGTAGAAACGGGCAGATCTTGCGAACCAGTTTTCACCTGAAGGCGCTGCGACCAGTCTTCGGCGGCGGCGCGTTCGCGTCGGCCGGAGATGATTCCAAAACGTGCAAGTGAGTGGCGGAGGGTCAGGGTGACATTTCGTGCAACGGAGAGATCGAGCACCAATCCCTGTTTACGGCGATCCTCGGGTACGAATCCGATTCCTGCGGCGATCGCGTCCCTTGGGCTGTGTGCTTTCAGCGCCGTGCCGCTGATGCTCACGCTTCCCGTTTCATACGGGTCAATCCCGAATACGGCGCGGGCAACTTCAGTGCGTCCGGCACCGACGAGGCCCGAGAGGGCGACGATCTCACCAGCGCGAATCTCAAAGTCGATTCCGGTGAACGTGCCGGCGCTGTTGAGGCCGTCAACTTTGAGCACGACGTCACCGATCTCGGCGTCTTGCTTGGGGAATAGATCACCAAGCTCCCGGCCGACCATCTCTTTGACGATTGCCGGAACCGTGACTTCAGCGGTGTTGTGAACCTGAATATAGCGGCCGTCACGCATGACTGTGATGCGGTCGCTGAGTCCGAAGACCTCTTCGAAGCGGTGCGAGATGAACAGGATGCCCGCGCCTTTTTCCCGTAGCGCGCGAGCGACAGTGAAAAGGCGTTCTACTTCAACACCGGAGAGTGCCGCTGTTGGCTCGTCCATGACGAGAACGTTGGCGTCGAGCGAGATTGCTTTGGCAATCTCGATGATCTGCTGATCGGCGATAGAAAGTCCATCAGCGATGCGATCGGGATCAATAGGAACTCCGAGAGTGGTGAAGAGTTCGGCCGCACGTCGACGCATCTCGCCGCGGCTGATGAGTCCAGCGCGACCCTTGGGCTGGCGGCCGATGAAGATATTCTCGGCGACGGTGAGGTCGGGGAATAGCGTCGGTTCTTGGTAGATGACCGATATGCCGGCCGCTTTACTTTCACTGACGTTGCGAAAGTGCGCCGGCTTTCCTTCGACCAGAAACTCGCCGCCATCGGGGGAGTGAACTCCGGCGAGGATCTTTACGAGGGTGGACTTGCCTGCGCCGTTCTCTCCGACGAGAGCATGGATCTCGCCCGGAAGGATCTCGATGGTGCCATCCGCAAGCGCGATCACGGGGCCGAAAGTCTTGGATGCGCCCCTGAGGCTGAGCGCGGGGGTGCGGGCGGCGTGTGATGCCGGTGCCGTTTCTGCTGCAGTCGCCATTGAACTGTGGTGCCTCCGCGTTGAGTCATTGCTGTGGGTGACGGTGGTCGAATCACCTGGCTGGAAACTACAACCGCCAATTGAATCGATAAAATCGACCGTGCGTGAACGATACGACGATGTATTGGGGTCCGTCAAGTCCCACAGCGGCACTCTGCCCGCTAAACTTGCCCTCGATGAATGAATCGTTACACTTTTGTCCTTAGACTCGTATTGAGTCGAGAATTCGTCTTGTCCTCATCCGCTGCCCAACGTCGGGCCGAGAAACTCTGGTTGTGTCTATGTCAACGCCGAGCGTGCATGATGTCGCAAAGAGCGCTGGCGTATCCGTCGGCACCGTCTCAAACGTGCTCAACCACCCCCACAAAGTCTCGCCATCGACCGTTGAACGCGTGCAGAACGCGATTGAAGTACTCGGGTTCATCCGCAACGATGCCGCCCGCCAACTGCGGGTCGGTCACAGTCAAACCATCGGTCTCGTCGTGCTCGACGTGCGCAACCCGTTCTTCACAGATATTGCTCGCGGTGCGGAAGATAAAGCCGCCGAGGGCGGACTGACTGTCACTCTCGGAAACAGTGACGAAAGCATCGAGCGCGAAGCGAAGTACCTTGATCTGTTCGAACAGCAGCGTGTCTACGGGATGCTTATTTCGCCGTACGGTGACATCACCGACCGGCTCGAATCCATGCGAAAACGCGGAATCCCGGCAGTGCTCGTTGACCGTGAGAGCCCCAACTCGACATTTAGCTCGGTCTCCGTCGACGACATCGTCGGTGGCAAACTGGCAGCAACCCACCTCCTTGAAACGGGCCGCCGTCGCATCGCTTTTGTCGGAGGGCCCATGGCGATCCGCCAAGTTTCCGACCGACTCACGGGCGCCAGAGAGGCAATTGAGAAGGTGCACGGAGCGAGCATTGAAGTTATCGAAATCGATGCGCTCAGCGTCATCGCCGGCCGGGCGGCAGGAGCAAAAATCGTTGCTCGCTCGCCGGCAGAGCGCCCCGATGCCATTTTTGCCGCCAACGACCTCGTCGCCATGGGAGTGCTGCAAGCACTCCTCATGAACGGCAATTCGACCCCGTCGATCCGGGTGCCAGAAGACATCGCCCTCATGGGCTATGACGACATCGACTTCGCCAGCGCGGCCGTCGTTCCGCTCTCATCCATCAGTCAACCGAGTGCTCAAATGGGTCAAACGGCCGTCGAGATCCTTCTCAACGAAGCAGCAAACCCCGATGCTGACCGGCGTCAGGTGGTCTTCGCGCCCAAGTTGGTCATCCGTGAATCGACTGCGCCGCGATAACCACATGCGCTAGGGGCTCGCCAGCGAGCAGCCGGCGGGCTTGCTCTCGAACCACGGCATCCACTCGGCCATACATCGCAGAGGTGTAGCCGCCAATGTGGGGCGTAATGGTGATGCCGGGGGTCGACCACAGCGGGTGATCGCTGGGTAGCGGTTCGGGGTCGGTGACGTCGAGAGCAGCACGAATGCGTCCAGCGGATGCCGCAGCCACGAGTGCATCCGTGTCAACAATTTTGCCTCGAGATACATTCAGGAGCAGTGCCCCTGGCTTCATCGTGGCAAGGAATTCCGCATCGATGAGGGAGGTGGTCTCGTCGCTGAGAGGCACGGCGATTGCGACAACATCGGCTTTCGCGAGGAGCGATGGCAGGGCATCCATCGACTGGACGGCACCACGGGCGTCGCTGCGGTTGGTGCGGGCGACCCTCACGACGTTGGCCTCGAAAGGGGCGAGCTTGTCTGCGATCTGGTTACCAACACCACCGGCGCCGACAATGACCACTGTCGTGCCAGCAACGCCGATGAACTCGTGCTGGTTCCACGTGCCGGTCTGCTGGTTGGCGAAGTGTTCAGGAAACCCGCGTTGTTCAGAAATAATCAGGCCAACCGCGAGCTCAGCGGTAGATGCTTCATGCACGCCGACGGCGTTGCAGTACGTGATTCCGGCGGGCAGTTTGGCAGCAACGCCGTCGTAGCCGAGTGATTGCGACTGCAGCGCGGCAACATCGAGTCCCGCGAATTTCTGCAGGTCATCCGCCGAGCGGAGGTAGCCGAGAACAGCCAAGTCAACGTGCTGCGGTGGCGGGCCGTCGTTGGCACCCCACACGATCAGGTTAACGTCGGGCAGTTGCGGGGCAAGCCGGTCGCACATCTGCTGGTCGGGGAGAGCAATGGTGAACATGATGCGTTCCAGACTAGCTATCCCTCCGGCTACGCCCTCCCACTATGCTGTGCGCCACGAGTATTCATTCGGCCGTGAAGGGACGTGCATGGTGCGATGGCCTGTAGTTCCCCGGGAAGTTGAGCGGGATGCTGTGCTGAGTGCCCTTCGTGGTGCCCGATCGCGATCGGTAATGTTGCGTGGACCAAGCGGCGTTGGCAAGACCACATTGGGCGCCCACATCGCGCAAGCGTTGCGCTCTGACGGGCGCACGATCGTGCCCGTTGTCGGTCTCGCCGAACTCACCGAAATACCTTTAGGGGCCCTCGCGCCGGTTCTTGCCAGTTCTGGCAGAGTCGATCTGGAAAGTGTGAGCGACCGCGTTCAAGCCCTCGTAGCGGTAGTGGGAGAGAACCCATCACAGTTCGTCCTCGTGATCGACGATGCGCCATTACTGGACGCCGTCTCGGCCGGTGTGCTTTACCAACTCGTGCGCGTCTTCGGCGTCACCACCCTGCTCACCGCCCGCGACTCTCACGACGTTTCCGGCCCCCTGGCGCGCCTACTGCACGAGAACCTCATCGATATCGTTGACCTCGAAGGCTTGAGCCTCGAACACAGCCAATCGATCCTCCAACAGTATTTGGGCGGCACACTGCGCCCTGAGAGTCTGCGAGCCCTCTTCGAGGCGAGCCGCGGCAACCCACTGATGCTGCGCGAACTGATCTTTGCGGCGACGCGAGCCGGCGGCATCCATAGCGGAGACTTTGGTGTTGAGGTTTCGGTCGCCGCCCTACCCAAACATGTGCGGGCGACGATCGCTGAGCGTCTCTTGCAGTTGAGCGTTGACGAGAGACGATTGGCTCGACTGATTGCCATTGCGCAGCCCATCCCGCTCGCCGCTATCCGTGCAGACGAATCTGATGTGCTCGCGCGACTCAGAGTGGAGGGTGTCGTTGAAGAGACTCGCGACGATGCGATCCCGTCTGTGCGACTCGCACATCCATTGTTCGCTGAAACTCTCGTCGGAGAACTTTCGCGGGCAGAGCGCGCAGAAATAATCCTCGAAGTTGCGGCACGGTTGACACCGATGGGGGATCAGCAACTGCGCTTCACGGCAACAGTGCTGCTGACCTCGACCGAAGCTCACATCAGTGATGATGAGTTGGATTGGGCTGCCAACTATGCGCATGCGGCCGGTGACCACACCATGGCAGCGATGCTGGCGGAGCGAGCCCAGGCAGCAGGGCGGCGCTTCGCCCCCGAGTTGGTATTGGGCAGTGCGCTGTCTGCGCTCGCGGAATCCGAACGATCCTCGCAGGTGTTTGAATCAGCGATTGATTTAGCCGCTGCCGATGAGGAGCGTGCGATTGCCCTCGCCAGATGGGGGCAACATGTGGCGTACCGTTTGGCTCGCCCGGCCGAAGCTGTGGAGAGAGTTCACGCTGAACTGAGCCGTCTGGATGCGCGGGGCCAGGCGATACTTCGCCCTGAGCTGGCCAAATGGCAACTGATGACCGGTGACGCCACTGCCCTCATTGACGTAGCGGATGCGGAAATGGCCGAGACGGGGGTTGGGGCGGTAAATGCAGGATTGACTGCCGCAATGATCGCGACCATGTCTGGTCACCCAGCCGAAGCATTTCAGGCCATTAGTCACACGCGGCCCTTAGCCGATGCGTTCCGGTTTGAAGCGCCATTCGCTGACGCACTGCTCGACCTCTCAGAGTTTCTTGCTCTCGTTGCTTCCGCCGAGATCGGGCGGGCTAGCGAATTTGCGGCTCAGCGTAGGCTCGATCGCTTTGCGGATTCGGCAGGCGTGTGGTCCTACGCTCTCGCGATCGTTCACTTGCACGCGGGCAAATTGAATGACGCAAACGCGCTCGCGGCCCTCGCCGTTGAACAATTGCGGTGGCGTGACTTCACTGGTCTCCTAGGCACCGCCACTGCGCTTCACGCCACCATCGAGGCGCAGCGTGGCGACCCAGAGGCCGCACGACAGTTGCTTGCTCAGATCGCGACCGAACATGCTGGCGACGCCAAAGTAATTCTCCAGCGTGCGGAGTGTGAAGCGTGGATCCTTGCTGGCGAAGGGCGCCACGAGGAAGGTGCAGCGGTCATCATCGCTGCAGTCGCCGAAGGCATCACCCTTGGCCACTTCCTGCTGAGCGCACTTACTCTCACCGTCGCACTGCGTCTCGGTCAGGCAGCTGCCGCGAGCGATCAACTGCAATTGCTCACCCAGTTGTCTCCAGCACCACTGGTGGCCCGCATCCACGAGTGGGGTGAAGCGGTGATTGCGGGGAATATTGCCACACTGTGTGATCTCGCACCCGCGCTCGCTGAGGCTGGTGTGGCAGCGCTCGCCGTGGATGGTTTGCTCACGGCAGCTCGCAACACCGCGAAGAATGGCAAACAAGAGTTGCAGCGCAAGGCCACTCTGTTGGCCAGCCGCCTTGCCGCCGACATGGATTATGTGGCTACCGAGAATGGTGGCGACGACCTCACTGAACGTGAGTGGATGATCGCCCGTGCAGCTGCTGGCCGTAAACGTAGTCGGGAGATCGGCCAGCAGCTGGGGCTGTCAGTTCGAACCGTGGACAACCATCTCGCTCGTATTTATCGCAAGTTGGGTGTCACCGGCCGAGTTGAGCTTGAGCAGGTTCTCGCAGAGTTGTAGCGGGCTGCACTCCTGCACTCCTGCTCACCTGCGATCGTTCCTATTCTTCGGTGGGGGTCGCAGTGAGGTTGACGGTTGCAGTTCCTTCGTCGTCTTGACCCCAGCTGTATTGAACCGACCACGAATCGCTCTGCAGTCCATAGGCGTAAGCGCCCTCGCCGAGGGAAATCTCGGAGATCACCTCGTAGCCGTTCGCAGTGAACTTCTCGAAGCCTGCCTGTGCTGCCTCCGGGCTGCCGACGGTGACGGTCACGTTGTAACTGCCGCCAACGGCGAGCGAAAGCACAATGTTGCCATCGGGAACCGGCACCTCGTTTGGCCATGAGTCGGGAAGTGAAGCGCCAGTGCCGTTGCCGTCGACGTCAACATCAACTCCGGTCGCGCCTTCAATCACATTCTCTACGGTGCCCTCGACGAGCCCGTTGGCAAGATCTTCGAGAGGGTTGCTGAAACAACCTGAGAGCGACACGGTGATGCCTGTGGCAATAACTAGGGTAATTGCGCTTCTCAGGGCGCGCTGTGATGTGATCATGCACACAGTAAAGCGTGAGCACCAACGGCGGCGCGTGAGTAGAAACTACCTAACTGTGCTTGGCGCGAGGAACGCTGCTGAACCGCTCAGCCAGTCAGGAGTACCGTTAAGGCATGCCATTAACAGGAGAGTACCAACCAAGCACCTCAGAGTGGGCCCGCAATCAGGCCGACACGTTTGAAGCCAGCAACGGCCACGAGGGCAACCTGATGCGGGGGATGCCCGTGATCGTTCTGACCACGGTTGGCGCCAAATCCGGTAAGTTGCGCAAGACCGCGCTCATGCGAGTGGAACACGATGGCAAGTATGCCGTTGTTGCTTCGCTCGGCGGAGCACCGAAGCATCCGGTCTGGTACTACAACATCGTGGCTCAGCCGCACGTTGAACTGCATGATGTTGGCTTCAAGGGCGACTTTATCGCGCGCGAAGTCACCGGTGATGAGAAGGCTCTCTGGTGGGAGCGCGCCGTGGCCGCCTACCCCGACTATGCCGACTACCAGGCAAAGACCGAGCGCGAAATTCCGGTCTTCATTCTCGAGCCATTAGAGGTCTAATTCGCGTTGTGAGCAACGCGTAATCGTCGGCTGACGGTGCGCGGCAAAACAGCGTCACGCCCGGTCTAAAACAGGCGTATCGTATCCCGGTGCACAATATCCTCCGTGGGACGGGTAGTAAGCGAAAACTGGTTCATCCAGCTCAGCTCACTCTTCTCGGGTTTTTGATTGGTATCGCTGCGGGAACGATCCTGCTGGCCTTACCGATTTCGCGTACCGGTCCCGGTGGCGCCAGTCTCGTTGAGGCATTCTTCACTGCCGTTTCTGCCATGTGTGTGACCGGTCATGTGATCGTCGATACCCCCACCTATTGGACGGGTTTCGGCCAGGTCGTCATCATGGTGCTCATTCAAGTGGGTGGGTTCGGTGTGATGACGTTCGCGTCGATCATCGGTATTGCGGTGGTGCGACGTATGTCGCTGCGTTCAAGGATCACTGCTGCCGCCGAAACGAAGAGCGTCGGCTTTGGCGATGTGCGCTCGCTCATTTTGGGCGTGCTCAAGATTTCTCTCATCATCGAGGGTGCTGGCGCGGTTATCCTCTTTTTCTGGTTCTGGTTGCACTACGGCAAAGGATTGGGGGAATCGGCTTGGCTGGCACTCTTCCACGCTGTCTCATCATTTAACAACGCCGGTTTTGCTCTGTTTAGTGACAACATGATGTCGTTCGTCGACGACCCGGTGGTTTCGCTCACGCTCTGTGCCGAAATTATTCTTGGCGGCCTCGGCTTCCCCGTGATCGTGCAATTGTTGCGCTACCGCGGCCAGAGTCTCAAATGGAGCATGAACACCCGGATTGTCGTAGCGGCAACACCTCTGCTTCTGATCGTCGGCACGTTCTACATCTCCCTTATCGAGTGGAACAATCCAGCAACGCTCGGCCCCCTCGACTGGCAAACCAAGATTCTTGCTGGCTTCTTTCAATCGGTTCAAACCCGCACGGCCGGCTTCAACAGCATCGACATCGGAGCCATGAGTGAAGCCACTCAGTTCGGGATGACCGCGCTCATGTTCATCGGCGGTGGTCCAGCAGGTACTGCCGGTGGCATCAAGATCACGACGTTCGCGGTGCTGTTCTTTATTCTTGTTGCCGAGGTGCGCGGCGATGGGGTCGTCAACGTCTTCGGCAAGCGACTGTCGCGCGCGGTGCACCGCCAAGCAATTGCGGTCGTCTTGCTTTCTGTTGGTGTTGTTGCGGCATCCACTGTCACGATCATGCTCATCTCGGGCTTGCCGCTTAGCCCGGTGCTCTTCGAGACGGTTTCTGCATTCGGCACCGTCGGCCTCTCGGAAGGCATCACGCCAGAACTGCCGATTGCAGCCCAACTAATTTTGGCTGTGCTCATGTTTGTTGGCCGACTTGGGCCTATTGGTTTCGCTACCGCGCTTGCTTTGCGCGAACGCGCCGTCATGTATGAACTTCCTAAAGAAAGGCCGATCATTGGTTAAATTGCGCATGTTCTCTGGTTCGGATGCCTCAAGTGTGGCCGCAGCAGATTCGGTTGCGGTGATTGGTTTGGGCCGTTTCGGTCGCGCGCTGGCGCTGGAACTCATGGCGAACGGGACCGAGGTGTTGGGTATAGACGCCGATGAATCCATCGTGCAAGAACTCAATGGTCAACTCACGCATGTGGTGTGCGCAGACTCCACTCGCGAGGAAGTGCTGCAGCAGTTGGCGGTGCCCGAGTTTGACCGCGTCGTTGTGGCGATTGGCAGTGACATTCAGGCGAGCATCCTCACCACTTCGTTGCTGTTGAGGTTCAATGTTGCGCATGTGTGGGCGAAGGCTGTGAGTGATGCGCACGGCACTATTCTCGAGCAGCTCGGGGTGAGCCACGTGATTTATCCGGAGAAAGAGATGGGGCGCCGGGTAGCCCACCTTGTGCGTGGCTCGATGCAGGACTACCTCGAGATCGGTGATGGGTTCTCGCTTGTCAAGATGGCCCCACCAGCCGGAATCGTCGGTAAAACGCTCGGAGAATCCCGAGTGCGTTCTTCCGCCGGGGTCACGATCACAGCAGTGCGACCGCACGGGGGAGCGTGGACCTACACGGACGAGAACACGGTCATCGCGGTGGACGACACAATCCTGGTGTCCGGATCAACCGCCAAAGCGGAAGCCTTCAGCCTGCGTCGCTAGAGCGGCAACGTCGAAGCATTCCCACCGAGGTCTTATTTAGCGAGGGTTAGCGCAGCGAGCTCAACCAGATTTCGCACAGCGACTGCCACGCCTCAGCGGGCGTTCCCTCAGCGAGCCCCAAGCCGTGCTTTCCGTCGGCGAACACGTGCAATTCGTGTCGCACGCCAGCAGCAGCGAGCGCGGCAGCGAGCGGATACGAATGCTCCGCGACCGGAACCGGACCATCGGCGGCAGTGTGCCAGATGAACATTGGCGGAGTTTCTGGGGTTACCAACAACTCAAGCGACGTGTCTTCACGAAGATAATCGTTGGCATCCAGACCAATCAGATTCTCGCGCGACTGGGCATGAGTTGGCGTGACCATGCTGACTACCGGGTAGCCGAGGACGGCGAAATCTGGCCGCTCTTCTGACTTCGCGATGGGGGCAACAGCAGCGTGACCGGCGAGGTGCCCACCGGCCGAGAAACCCAAAACGCCCACGATCGTGGCCCCAGCGGCACGTTCTTTGGCAATTTCAGACTGAATTGCCAGCAACGGGGCCGGATGCTTCGTGGCGACGGGGTAATCAACGACTCGAGCATTCCACCCGATTGATCGCAACCAGCCAGCAATAGGCTCGCGTTCGTGGGGTGCGAGTCGCGCGTACCCTCCGCCGGGGAGAACAAGAATGGTGGGGAGGGTGTGAGGCATTACTTAACTGTAAATTGTGCGCGACGTTCTGCCGTAATCGACCCGCTAGCGAGCGGAAATCGTCTCAGGCGAATAGTGTCTGTATATGGCAGATTTGTTTGACGGATACACATCAAGCGCCTCCAAACGCACCGGACCAGCGGCGTGGGATGAGATGTTCTCTGCTGATAGCGAGATTCGTCGCCCTTATCGGGAGATCCACGACGCACTCGCTCAGATGACTCAAGAAGAGTTGCGTGGGCGCACTGAAGCGCTGGCAGATAGCTACCTCGCCCAGGGCGTCACCTTCGACTTTGCGGGCGAAGAGAGACCTTTCCCGCTCGACCCGGTTCCCAGAGTTATCGACCTCTCTGAGTGGAAACAGGTCGAGAGTGGTGTTAAGCAGCGGGTGCGTGCACTCGAAGCTTTTCTTGCTGACATTTACGGGCCGCAGAATGCGATCAAAGACGGTGTGATTCCCGCTCGGATGATCACCTCATCCAGTCACTTTCATCGTCAAGCTGCTGGTATCGATCCAGCAAATGGTGTGCGCATTCAAGTCAGCGGCATCGATCTGATTCGTGACGAGGTTGGCGCGTGGCGAGTCCTTGAAGACAATGTGCGCGTTCCCAGCGGTGTGAGCTACGTCATCTCGAATCGTCGAGTGATGGCCCAGACCCTGCCAGAACTTTTTGTCTCCATGCGTGTTCGCCCCGTTGGCGACTACCCGCACAAATTGCTGCAGGCCCTCCGCGCGAGCGCACCGAGTGGCATCGAAGAGCCGACAGTTGTTGTGCTCACCCCCGGTGTCTATAACTCCGCCTACTTCGAGCACACACTGCTCGCCCGCCTCATGGGTGTCGAGCTTGTTGAAGGTCGTGACCTCTTCTGTTCTGGCGGTCGCGTCTGGATGCGAACCACCGCCGGGCCAACCCGGGTCGATGTGATCTACCGTCGCGTTGACGACGAATTCCTTGACCCGCTGCAGTTCCGTGCCGACTCGATGCTCGGCAGTCCTGGCATGATGCTCGCGGCTCGCCTCGGCAACGTGACGATCGCCAACGCGGTCGGAAACGGCGTAGCCGACGACAAGCTCGTCTACACCTACCTGCCCGATCTCACCGAGTACTACCTCGGCGAGAAAGCCATCATTCCCAACGTGAAAACGTGGCGCCTCGAAGATCCGGGAGCCCTCGAAGAGGTGCTCGACCGCCTCGATGAGCTGGTGGTGAAGCCGGTTGATGGATCAGGCGGCAAGGGTCTCGTTATTGGCCCAGCGGCATCCAAGGAGGAATTGGCAACGCTGAAGACGCAGTTGCGCAAAGACCCCCGAGGCTGGATCGCGCAACCCGTCGTGCAACTCTCCACCATTCCGACCGTTGTCGATGACGGTATGCGCCCACGTCACGCCGACCTTCGACCGTTCGCTGTCAATGACGGCAACGACGTTTGGGTTCTGCCTGGCGGGCTCACCCGCGTGGCTTTGCCCGAGGGTCAACTCGTCGTCAACAGCTCACAGGGTGGTGGTTCGAAAGACACCTGGGTTGTTGGTCGCGAGCGCATCGAAGAACCATCAGACACCGTTCAGGGCCTTGTGGAGCGACAGGCTGACACGGAGGCAATCACCGTGATCACTCCTGAGATGTTGCTTGAAGCGAGCGCTCACGAAGATCACGCTGAAGACCACGACAGCAGCCACACTCTTACGCACAGAAAGCGTCAAGAGGAACAGCAACAGCAGAGTGACGACATCGAGGGAGGTCAATCATGCTGAGCCGCATCGCAGAATCGCTGTTCTGGATCGGGCGTTACATTGAGCGTGCCGACGGAACCGCCCGCATCCTCGACGTCCACCTCCAGCTGTTGCTTGAAGATCCGTGGATCGAAGAAGACGATGCTTGCCGCGCCCTCTTGAGCGTGATGGGAAGCGAGGCTCCTGCCGACGCCGTGCTCACGCGCGGTGACGTGCTGTCGATCCTCGCCGTCGACCGTTCTGAGCCGGCATCGATTGCCTACTCACTCGGTGCCGCTCGCGAGAACGCACGGCGAGCACGAGAAATCGTCTCGACAGAGTTGTGGGAATGCCTCAACACCACGAGGGCCCGGATGCCGCGTCGCATTTCAGAAGACAAAGTCAGTGACTTTTTCTCCTGGGTTCGCGAACGCAGCGCTTTGGCTGTTGGCATCATCGAGTCGGCGACAAGCCGCGATGAGGCGTGGCAGTTCTTCACCCTCGGTCGCAGCTTGGAGCGCGCGGACATGACCGCACGCCTGCTGGCAACCCGCAGCCTTACCGAGGCCAGTGGTCCTTCGTGGACCACGATCCTTCGCTCCTGTGGCGCCTACGAGCCTTACCTGCGCACGTACCGTGGTGTGCCGAGTGCGAGCAACGCAGCAGAGTTCCTGTTGCTTGATCGACTGTTCCCGCGCAGCATCCTCTTCTCGGTATCTCGCGCAGAGGACTCGATTCGCGAGCTTGAGCCTCGCCGCATAAACCGTGTTGGGGTTGCCGATGATGCGCAGCGCCTGCTCGGCAAAATTCGCAGCGAGCTCGAGTATCGACCGATCAACGAAATTTTGGATGATCTGCCCCACCACATGGACCGTGTGCAGGCAGCAACGAGTGCGGCTTCGGAGGCGGTGCGTCACCGCTACTTCCCGACGAATGCCGCTCCCGAGTGGGTTGGAGAGATCTCATGAAACGCTTAAGGATCGTTCACTCCACAGGGTTCAGCTACGGCGGAGAAGTCACAGCGTCCTATAACGAGGCTCGGATGCTTCCGGCCAGCGTTGAGGGACAGCTCGTGTTGTTCTCCAATCTGGACATCTTGCCGCTGTCGAGCCAGAGCAACTATGTCGACTATTGGGGTTCACGCGTCGCCTCCTTTGAGGTGCTCACTGGCCACAAGGAGCTGTCGCTCACGGCGACAAGCCTTGTCGAGGTCCACGAGCGTGAGCACGTGTCTGAGTGCATGGGGTGGGATGAGCTTGCTGCGACGGCCGAACTGTCGATGGATGCCGTTGAAAACCTCAGCCAGACGCGGCGCACCGAGCCGCCGGCAGAAGTGATCGCGCTCGCAAAAGACATTGCTTCGAAGTCGGATGACGCGTGCGAGAGCGCGCTGCAGATCTCGATGGCGATCGGTAACGCGATCCAATACATGAGCGGCGTCACCGGTGTGGCGACGACTGCAGCAGAAGCCTGGGCTGGTGGCAAAGGTGTCTGCCAAGACATTGCGCATCTCGCGTTGGGTGCTTTGCGTTCGGTCGGCATCCCGGCCCGGTATGTTTCTGGCTACCTTCACCCGAAACCGGATGCCGCTATCGGCGAGACGGTCACGGGCGAGTCCCACGCGTGGATCGAATGGTTCTGTAATGGGCAGTGGCGTGGCTACGACCCCACGAACCTGATCGACATCGGTGACCGGCACGTTCTGGTGGGTCGCGGTCGCGACTACAACGACGTTCCGCCGCTGCGCGGTGTCTACGCTGGCCCATTCGGGTCGAAGCTATTCGTGAGTGTGGAGATTACGCGCGAGGCCTAGCCTGAGCCGTACACACCGCGGCGTGAGGGGTGCGATGCTGCGAGCATCCGCCCCTCACGCTAGCTAGCTTGTGCGACGCATTGTGCTTTCGACGATCGCGATCTCTTGAGTAGCGAGTTCGCGCTCTTCGTCTGGCGTTGGCTCGGGAGGGAAGCGCAATCGAAGGCGGAAGCGACTTTCGGGCACGCGGCCGACGCGCATCCCGCGGCTGTAGACGAGCCAGGTGGTGGCGAACGCAGCGGCGAGCAGGCCGGAGAGTGAGCCGATTCCGAGCGCCCAGCGCGCTCCGAGTTCGTTGGCGGCCCAGCCAACGATCGGTGCGCCGATTGGGGTGCCGCCGGCGAAGATAGCTAGGTAGAGTGCCATGACCCGGCCGCGCATGATGGGGGTGGTGGAGGTCTGCACGTAGGCGTTTGCGGTGGTCATCATCGTCAGTGACGAGACGCCGACGATCGTGAGAGCAGCGCCGAAAGTCCAGTAGCTGGGGGAGAGAGCGGCGAGCAGGCACGCCACGCCAAAGAAGACAGAGCCGATGACGACGACGCCGAGGCGTGCGCGTTCTCGTCGAGCGGCCAGCAGGGACCCGACGATCGCACCGACCGCCATCATCGAAGAGAGCAGCCCAAACTCTGCTGCTCCTTTGCCGAACTCGGCGGTGGCCATGGTGGAAATGAAGACAGGGAAGTTGAAGCCAAACGTTCCTACGAGAAACACCATGACGAGCACAATCAGGATGTCTGGTCGATTGCGAACGTAGCGGAGCCCATCCCGAATCTGGCCCTTCGCTCGCCCGAGCTTGGCCACCGGGTAGAGCTGGTTGCGGCGGATGAACCACAGCGAGGCGAGCACGCCCGCGAAGGAGGCGGCATTCACGAGGAACACCGGGCCTGAGCCGATCGCGGCGACAAGCACGCCAGCGATGGCTGGGCCAATGAGGCGTGCGCTCTGGAACGACATCGAGTTGAGGGCGACAGCGTTGGGGAGGTCTTTGTCGCTCACGAGCTCTGACACGAAGGCCTGACGAACGGGCGCATCAATCGCGGTTGCGACACCGAGAAGCAGAGCAAAAACGTAGACGTGCCACAACTCAACATGGTCAGAGATCACGAGGATGCCGAGGCCGAGCGCAAGAATAAACTGGCTGAACTGCGTCCACAGCAACACGACGCGGCGGTCAAAACGGTCGGCAATGATTCCAGCGATGGGCATCAGTAGCAGTAGCGGGCCGAACTGCAGGGCCATCGTGAAGCCGAGAGCGGCGGCATCGTGGTCGGTCAGTTCGGTGAGAACGATCCAGTCTTGGGCGGTGCGTTGCATCCATGCGCCCGTATTGGAGACGATTGCGCCAATCGTCCAGAGTCGGTAGTTGAAGAAGCGGAGCGAGCGAAACATTGCGCTCACGAATTGGCTAACTTCAGCAGCACTGGAATGGCTGCATGGAGGGCGTTGTGCTCTTCGGCGGTGAGGGTCGAGAGTTCGGCAGCGAACCACTCGGCGCGACGCTGGCGAGTCTTATCGACGAGCTCCTTGCCGGCATCCGTCGCTTCGATGAGAACTTTTCGGCCGTCGTCTGGAGAGCTAGAGCGAGTGATGAGGCCTTCGTCACTGAGGCAATTGACGGTGCGATTCATTGACGGCGGGGTCACACGTTCGTGCTCGGCGAGCGCGGCAAGGGTGCTGCCTCCGTGATGGCTCAGTACGTAGAGCACGGAGAGTTGGCTGTCGCTCAGGGTGTCGTCGTGGCGTTGCTGCCGAATACGGCGAGCGATGCGCATGAGAGCGATTCTGAGTTCGTCGTCTAGTTTGTCTGGCACTTTAGTTAGTCTAGCAAATTAGTCTTGCTAACTAAATGCCGAAGGCGGTTGACTGCGTTTCCTCACATCGATGCACCCCCGCCGTACTATGGAAGAAGCAAGGAGGCCCAATGCCCAAGTTCACGGTGCCAAGAACTGACCACTCCTACACGGACGCCCAGGGAGTGACAATCCACTATTACGTGTGGAAGTCGCCCCATGCCCACGCTGTCCTCCAGCTCACGCACGGCCTCGGCGACCACGCGAGACGCTACGAATACGTGGCCCAAGCGCTCGCGACCGCTGGCTACACCGTCTATGCCGACGATCACCGCGGCCACGGTGCAACCGGGCTCGACCAGTACGAGGGCGACGCCAGCAAACTGGGAAAGCTCGGCAAGGGCGGACTGCGGGCAGCAACCGAAAACATCCGAGAGCTCACGACGATCATTCGCGCAGAAAACCCTGACCTGCCGGTTGCTCTACTCGGCCACTCGTGGGGCTCGCTGATGGTGCAAGACGTGCTCAACACCCATGCAGACGAATACGAGGTCGCGATCCTCACCGGCACGGCGCATCGCACCTTTGCCCACATGAACAGTGGCAACCTGAACGCGCAGCACAAAGACCTCGGAACCACCGGCTACGAATGGTTGAGCCGTGACCCGCAGGTCGCCGAAGATTTCATCAACGATCCGTTGACCTTCTATGCGGATGCCCTCAAGCTCTTCGGTCCCATCGATGGGCTGCGCCTGCTTGGCCGCCCCACTAAGCACATCAAGCGCGATATTCCGCTGCTGATCATGATCGGCGACGAGGATTCGCTTGGCGGTGTTACGAGCATTGAGTGGCTTGCGGCCGACTATGCCACGCGCTCCAAACTGACTGACATGGAAGCAATCGTGTATCCGGGTGCCCGCCACGAAATCTTCAACGAGAGCAATAAAGACGAAGTAATCGCCGATCTGGTCGCGTGGTTAGATGTGCGGCTCAAGCCAGCACCGCACAAGGCTGCGTCCAAGGCCGCTTCGCACGAATAATGGCGTCAATTTTCACCGAGATTCTGAACGGTCGCTCGCCAGGTCGCTTTGTGTGGGCGGATGACCGTGTCTTTGCCATTCTCACTATCGAGCCTCGCAGGCCAGGTCATGTGCTCGTCATTCCGCGTCTCGAGGTCGATCGGTGGAGCGACCTCGATGAAGAGTTGGCGATGCACATTTTTCGTGTTGGGCGCCTGATTGGGCTTGCTCAGCGTGAAGAGTGGGATGCCGATCGCGTTGGCCTCATGTTCGAGGGCTATCGGGTTCCGCACGCGCACTTGCACATATGGCCGTCGTGGAATGTGTATGAATACAGTCACACGGGCATCGAACGTTTTCCGGGCGTAGCAGCTCTTGACGATGCGTTCGCGCGGTTGCGAAGCCGAATGATCGCTCACGGTCACGAAGAGTTCGTTCCTCCGCTCGACTGGCCGACTCCATCGGCGGATGCCGCACATTAGGCTGGATTCAGCACAACTAGACAGGGGTGAATGATGCACGGCGAATTCAAGGTACCCGGCGGAAAACTTGTAGTGGTCGATCTCGACGTTGTTGACGACACCATCACCGACTTCCGGCTCGCTGGCGACTTCTTTCTTGAACCCGATGAAGCACTCGCGGCGATCGACAGTGCTGTCAACGGTCTCCCCGCCAACTCCGACGCGAAGTCGATTACGGCGGCGATTCAGCAGTGCCTTCCCGAGGGCACCGTGATGCTCGGCTTCTCGGCCGAATCGGTGGCCACGGCCATCCGTCGCGCTCTTCAACGTGCCACAACGTGGAAAGACTACGAGTGGCAAATTGTGACCGGCCCGCCGCTCGAACCTCGCGTACAGATGGCAATGGATCAGGTGCTCGCCGACGAGGTAGCTTCCGGTCGCCGCAAGCCCACTTTGCGCATTTGGGAATGGGACAAGCCCGCCGTCGTCATCGGCAGCTTTCAGTCTGTGCGCAATGAGGTCGACCTCGACAATGCCAAGAAATTTGGTTTCGAGGTCGTGAGACGCATTTCTGGTGGCGGTGCCATGTTCATGGAAGCCGGCACGGTCATCACCTATTCGATCTATGCGCCCGTTGAACTCGTTCACGGCATGACCTTTGCCGACTCGTATGCCTTCCTCGACGAGTGGGTCATTATTGCTCTCAAATCACTGGGCATCGACGCCAGCTATCAACCGCTCAATGACATCGCGAGCCCGACCGGCAAGATCGGAGGGGCCGCCCAAAAACGCCTCGGCGCCGGCGCAGTGCTTCACCACGTCACCATGAGCTACGACATCGATGGCGAAAAAATGGTTCAGGTTCTGCGTATCGGTCGCGAGAAGATGAGCGACAAGGGCACCAAATCGGCAGCAAAGCGCGTTGATCCTCTGCGCAGTCAGACCGGAATGGAACGCTCCGAAATTTTGGACCGAATGGTCGCCACCTTCCGCGGGCTATACGGACTCACCGAGAGCGAAATCACGAGTGACGAGCTTGCCCGTGCCGAAGAGCTCGTCGTCGAGAAGTTCGGCACCGAAGAGTGGTTGCAGCGCGTTCCGTGAACCCCACCCTTCGCGGCCTGACCCTGTCGCTCACCCTCGCCGCACTCCTCCTTGGTGGCATCGTGGCGTCAGCGGTGCTCGGGCAATTGCCCGTCAGCCCGGCGGAAGTCGGCGGCTCACTCCTGCGGGCCCTGGGTATTCAGAATGACTGGGCACCAACCGACGGAATCGTGGAATCCACGCTCTGGGTAGTGCGATTTCCCCGCATAGCAATGGCCATGGTGGTTGGCGCAGCACTCGCGGTCGCCGGAGCTGTGATGCAAGCCATTTTTGGAAACCCGCTGGCGGAACCTGGGGTGGTTGGGGTGTCATCCGGTGCAGCACTCGGTGCAGCGATCGCCATCGTGGTTGGTGTAGCAGCACTCGGAGATAGTGCGATTGCGCTCTTCGCGTTTGTCGGCGGTCTGCTTGCTACCTTGCTGGTGTATTTCGTGTCGCGAGCCAACGGCCGCACCGAAGTGGTTACTCTGCTGCTGACCGGTATCGCAGTCAACGCCTTTGCCGGCGCGGGGCTCGCCTTCTTGCTGTTTGTCGCCGACTCCGGCAGCCGCGAACAAATTGTGTTCTGGCAACTGGGGTCTCTCAACGGTTCACGCTGGAGCGAAGTGCTCATCGTCGCCCTCGTCACGGCGATCGGACTTGCCGCTGCCGTTGTTCTTGCGAGGCCGTTCGACCTGCTCTCTCTGGGGGAGCGGAATGCCCGCCACCTCGGCGTCAATGTTGAGCGCCTGCGCATTGTGTCGATCGTGATCGTTGCGCTGCTCACCGGAGTCGCGGTCGCCTTTTGCGGCATCATCGCCTTCGTGGGGCTCGTCGTGCCCCACGCCATGCGGATGGCCATCGGCCCAGCCCACCGCCAACTCATCGTCGCGAGTGCCGTCGGTGGCGGCGTGCTGCTCGTGCTCTCAGACCTCCTCGCCCGTTCGGTAGTGCCAGGCGGAGATCTGCCCATTGGGCTGCTGACCTCACTCGTTGGTGGCCCATTCTTCTTCTACCTCCTGTTCCGTCAGCGCAAACGCAGCGGAGGTTGGGCATGATTAGTGCACGCAACGTCGGAGTCCGCCTCGACTCTCGCGACATCCTCAACGGAGTGAGCCTCGACGTTCAGCGCGGCGAAGTGCTCGCGCTCGTCGGGCCAAACGGTGCCGGAAAGTCGACACTGCTCTCAGTCTTGAGCGGCGAGCGCAAGCCAGACAGCGGAACCGTGACCATTGATGGTCGGGATGTTGGCGGCATCCGTCACGCCGAGCTCGCCCAATTGCGGGCAGTACTCACGCAAGAGAACAGCGTGAGCTTTCCCTTTAGAGTTTCCGAAGTTGTGGCCATGGGCCGCAGCCCGTGGGCTCGTTCGGTGGAAAGCCGTGACGACGTTGCCGTCGTGAACGCAGCGCTCGAAGCGACGGATGTTGCCCACCTGGGCGCGCGCCGCTACACAACGCTGTCTGGTGGCGAAAAGGCGCGAGTCTCCCTTGCGCGGGTGCTGGCCCAGCACACCCCAGTCGTGTTTCTCGATGAGCCAACAGCGGCCCTTGACCTGCGTCACCAAGAAGATGTCATGCGGGCGGCGAAAGCGATGGCCGCAGAGGACCGCGCCGTTGTTGTGGTGCTGCACGATCTCAGTTTGGCCGGGGCATACTCTGACCGGCTTGCCCTCATTGCCCACGGAAAGCTCGATGCGATCGGCACCCCGAGTGAGGTCCTGACAGCCGAGCGTGTCGAACGCGTCTACGGACTCGCGGTCGACC
This sequence comes from Rhodoglobus sp., assembly GCF_053580035.1. Classification (NCBI taxonomy): domain Bacteria; kingdom Bacillati; phylum Actinomycetota; class Actinomycetes; order Micrococcales; family Microbacteriaceae; genus Rhodoglobus; species Rhodoglobus sp. The sequence continues at coordinate 1,805,782 of NZ_JBMDVL010000001.1, forward strand.
TGCACGACGTCGGCGGGCATCCGGTCGTCGTCCCTCGGCGTTAAAGCACTGCTCAGTTAGCGGTTGAGCAGGTCACGATATTCGGGATGTTCGGCGATGAAGTGGCTGATGAACTCGCATTTGGCAACGACGCGGGCTTCGGTTTCGGCGCGCACGAGGTTGAGGGCTCCGCGACCGAGCTCATTTGCGAGACCCTGACCGCGGAACTTGGGGTCGATCTCGGTGTGTACAAAGACGATCGTGTCATCGCGCAACTGGTAGTCAGAGATACCAGCCTGAACGCCATCAACGAGCAGCTCATAGCGGTGCATTGCTGGGTCGTGGATTACTTCGCTGGCCATAGTTCAAGCCTACTCGCGACGTCAAGGCGCTAGCGTTAGTCGCTGGCACCCTAAACTCGTGTCATGACTTCGACGCCCAGCCCCAACACAGCGAGCTACAGCTACTTGGGGCCTGCCGGAACGTTTACCGAGGCGGCTCTCAAGCAGGTTCCTGAGGCGGTTGGGGCCCACTGGAAAAGTGTCAACAATGTGGGCGAAGCCCTCGACGATGTGACGAGTGGTCGCAGCATAGCCGCGATGATCGCGATCGAGAACTCCATTGATGGGGGCGTCAGCGCCACTCAAGACGCGCTGACGAACATCCCGAATCTGCGCATCCTTGGCGAGTATTTGGTGCCCGTGAATTTCGTGCTCGTTGCTCGGCCCGGCACAACTTTGGCCAGCGTTGCCGTTGTGAACGCGCACCCGGTTGCCTATGGCCAGACGCGGCGTTGGCTTGACACTCACGTGCCAACCCACAGCTACATTCCGGCGAGTTCGAATGTAGCGGCTGCCGCAACGCTGCTTGATAACGAACTGGCGGATGCCGCAATCGCACCCCCCGGCATCACCGAGCACTACCCCCTTGAGGTTTTGGCAGAGAATCTGGCCAACAACCAGAACTCGGTGACGCGCTTCGTTCTCGTCTCGGCGAACACTTCGCTGCCAGAGCCCACCGGCGCAGACAAGACGAGCGTGATTGTGGAACTGCCAGACAACGCACCAGGTCGACTGCTCGAAATGCTTGAACAGTTTGCCACTCGCGGCGTCAACATGAGTCTCATTGAGTCGCGCCCCATTGGCGATGAGTTGGGTCGCTACCGTTTCGTCATTGACCTTGAGGGTCACATCCTCGACGAACGAGTTGCGGATGCCCTGCTCGGCCTTAAGCGTTTCAGCCCCAACGTGATCTTCTTGGGCAGCTACCCGCGCGCAGACAAACTCGCAACAACGGTGACGCCTCGCTACGGCAATGACGTTTTTGTTGAGGCCCGCGATTGGCTGCGCGCAATTACCACGGGCGAACCTTCCGCTACGACAATCGAGTCCTAGGCACCCGCGAGTAGGGCTTCGGCACCCGAACGATCAGGGCCCCCGGATCGACCCACGCGTGCACTGATTTGGCGAGACCGAATTCGTCGCCATCGAGCTGAAACTCTTCAGGGTTATCGACGATCATATTGAGATCGCTGCCCTTCAGGTAGCGCACATCACGCACATCTTTCGACAGGTCGATGATTCGTCGACCAATCACACTCTTGCGCAGCACGCCGTTTTCCCACGCGATTTTGTTCCAAATGTTGAGCCACCCGAATCGGCCCCGGGGAACAAGCGCAGCCATATCGAGGATGCCGTCATCAGGTTGCGCTTCAGGCATCAGCAGCAGGCCACCCGGCAGGGTGCCGCAATTGCCGATAATCACGGTGTGGGCGGTGAGCGAACGGTTGGGAGCGCCGTCGACGCTGTACCGCAGCCGCACCGGTTTGAGCTCGGGGATGGAGCGCGCAATACCGTCAACGTAGGCCAGCCAACCCACAGCCTTTTTGAGTTTCGTACTCGTGTTCTTGATCATCTTCGCGTCAAGCCCGAGCCCCGCCATCACCAAGAAGGCGTGCTCTTCATGGTCGTCGTTGTCCCGAACAATTTCGACCATGCCCAGATCGAGTTGGCGATCTTTGCCGTTGAACGCAATGTCTACGCTGTCCCGGTAGTTGCTCGTTGGCAGGTCAAGGTTGCGGGCGAGAAGGTTGCCGGTGCCTGCCGGTACGACGGCCAACGCAACTCCAGTGCCGCGCAGGGCTTCTGCCACTGCCCGCACTGTGCCATCGCCACCAGCCGCGATTACTACACGTGCGCCACGACGAATCCCGCTGCCCGTTGCGGACTGTCCGGCATCCTCTATCGTGGTGGAAAACCAGAGCGGCGTTGCCCAATCGGCAGCCTTTGCGGCAGCACTCACTGTCTTCTTCAGCTTGGCGAAGTCGACTTTCATGGGGTTGTAAACAACCGCCACTTTGGGCTTCGCAGTTCGGAGCGTGGGCACAGATAAACGCTACGCCATGAATCGGTAGGCTGTAGGGGTGATTGACCCCCAAATTCTCCGAGATAACCCCGACGCTGTGCGGCAGTCGCAACGTGCCCGCAGCGCATCCGTTCAGTTGGTTGACGACGCCATCGAAGCAGACCAGAAGCGTCGCGCCAGTATCGGCGAGTTCGAGTCACTTCGGGCTGAGCAGAACAGCTTCGGCAAGAAGGTTGCTCAGGCGCCATCCGAAGAGAAGAAGGCACTCGTCGCTCAGGCGCAGCACTTGTCCGCCCGGGTGAAGGCAGCCCAGCTGGTGGCCACCGAGGCTGAAGCAGAATTCGCGCGCATCGTTGGTGCCCTCGGCAATATTGCTGTGGATGGCGTTCCCGTCGGTGGCGAAGATGACTGGGAGCTTGTGCGCGAAGTGGGCACGCCCGCATCGTTCGACTTTGAGCCCCGTGACCACGCGGACCTCGGCGAGATGCTCGGTGCTATCGACATCCCGCGCGGAGTGAAGGTATCGGGCAGCCGTTTCTACTTCCTTAAGGGCGTCGGCGCACGACTCGAACTTGGGCTCATGAACATGGCCCTCGACCGTGCGATCGCTGGCGACTTCATCCCGCTCATCACCCCCACCCTTGTTCGTCCAGAAATGATGGCCGGCACAGGTTTCCTCGGTGAGCACGCCGACGAGATCTATTACCTCCCCGCCGACGACCTCTACCTGACCGGTACGAGTGAAGTGGCGCTCGCCGGGTACCACTCCGATGAGATCCTCGACCTCTCGAATGGCCCACTGCGTTACGCGGGTTGGTCAACCTGTTACCGCCGTGAAGCCGGATCTGCAGGCAAAGACAACCGTGGCATCCTGCGCGTTCACCAGTTCAACAAACTCGAAATGTTCAGCTACGTGCTGCCCGAGAATGCGCAAGAGGAGCACGAACGACTTCTTGCCTTCCAGGAGTCGATGCTGCAGGCGTGTGAGCTTAGCTACCGCGTGATTGATGTTGCCGGTGGTGACCTTGGTTCGAGTGCGGCCCGCAAGTTCGACATTGAGGCTTGGGTTCCGACCCAGGGCGCCTACCGTGAACTGACCTCGACGTCGAACTGCACGACTTATCAGGCCCGCAGGCTCGACATCCGCTACCGCACTGAATCGGGCAAGACTTCGCCGGTCGCGACCCTCAACGGAACTCTGGCAACCACCCGCTGGTTGGTTGCCATTCTCGAAACCCACCAACAGCCCGACGGGTCGGTAGTGGTGCCACAAGCACTGCGTCCCTACCTTGGTGGCCTTGAAATTTTGGAGCCAATCGCGTGACCAACGCAGCACAGAATGACCGCTGGATGATCGCCCTCGACATCGATGGCACTGTGCTGCTCGAGTCAGGCGAAATGAATGATGCCGTCATTGCGGCGGTCGCGAAGGTTCGGGATGCCGGCCACGAAGTCATGTTGGCCACCGGTCGTTCGGTTGCCATGACTCTGCCGATCTTGCGCAAGCTGGGGCTCAAGCCCGAGTACGTCGTGTGCTCTAACGGTGCGATTACGCTCAAGCGGGATCCACTGGGTGAGGGCGGTTACGCTCGCGAGTTTGTCGAGATGTTCAACCCGAGCGAGGTCTTGAAGAGCATCAAAGATCACTTGGGTTCTGCGAACTATGCGGTCGAAGATGCGACAGGCAAGTTCTTTGTCTACGGCGAGTTTCCTGATGGAGCACTCGGCGCGGTCAGCGAGAACGTCGCTTTTGAGGAGCTCGTCAAGGTTCAAGCAACCCGTGTAGTTGTCATCTCGCCGCAACACCAGGTTGACGATTTTCTCGCCGTCGTGGAACGTATGGGCCTTCACAAGGTCAGCTATAACGTCGGCTGGACGGCGTGGCTCGACATCGCGCCCGATGGCGTCAACAAGTCAACGGCGCTCGAAAATGTGCGTTCGCGCCTCGGCATCCCCCGCACCCGCGTGCTCGCCATGGGGGACGGTCGCAACGACATCGACATGCTCGAATGGGCAGCCCTTCACGGTCGCGGCGTTGCTATGGGACAGGCACCGGAAGACGTACTTGCCGCCGCCAATGAGGTCACCGAGAGTGACCTCAACGATGGTGCAGCGTTGGTGCTCGACGCTTTTTAGTCGCGCACGATTTGGGTACCTCTCGACGCTTTTTAGTCGCGCACGATTTGGGTACCTCTCGACGCTTTTTAGAGTTCGCTGAGCGCTTCGTCGTAGATTTCCATGGCGCGTGCGACTTCTTCTGGGGTGACGACGGCTGGCGGTACGACGTGGATGCGGTTGTCGGCGATGAATGGCAGTAGTCCGCGCTTGACGAGGGCGCCTTTGATTTTTCCCATGTTTGCGGCGCTGAGGGGTTCGCGGGTGTCGCGGTCGGCGACGAGTTCCATTGCCCAGAAGACGCCGCTGCCGCGTACTTCGCCGATGGAGTCATGTTTGGCGGCGAGGGCGGCGAGCCCGGGGGCGATGTGGTCGCGGCCGATCATGGCGGCGTTTTCGATGATGCCTTCGTCTTCCATGGCGGTGATGGAGGCGACGATGGATGCTGCGGCGAGGGGGTGGCCGGAGTAGGTGAGCCCGCCGGGGAAGACGCGTTCGTCGAAGGTTGTAGCGATCTCGTCGGAGATGATGACGCCGCCGACGGGTACGTAGCCTGAGTTCACGCCTTTGGCGAAGCTGATGAGGTCGGGCTTGATGTCGAAGGCATCGAATGCGAACCAGTTGCCGGTGCGACCGAAACCGCACATGACTTCGTCGAGGATGATGAGGATGCCGTACTTGTCGGCGAGGGCGCGCACTCCAGCTAGGTAGCCGGGTGGGGGCATCAGTACGCCCGCGGTGCCGGGGATTGTTTCGAGCAGGATTGCGGCGATTGACTCTGCACCTTCTGCTTGGATGGTGCGCTCAAGGTGGTGCAGGGCGCGCTCGGATTCTTGTTCGGGGGAGTCGGCCCAGAATTCGGACCGGTATTCGTAGGGGCCGAAGACGTGCACGTGGGCGCGAGCATATTCGTTGGGGATGCGGCGCCAGTCTCCGGTGGCCACAATGGCCGATCCGGTGTTGCCGTGGTACGAGCGGTAGCGCGAGATGATCTTGTCTCGCCCAGTGTGAAGGCGAGCCATCCGGATTGCGTTTTCGTTGGCATCCGCTCCGCCGTTGGTGAAGAACACCTTGTTCATGCCCTCTGGTGCATGGTTGGTGATCTTGTGGGCTGCTTCAGCGCGAATGTTGGTGGCGTGGGCGGGGGCGATGGTCGCCATGATGTCGGCTTGTGCTTTGATGCCCGCGATGACGGCTGGGTGTTGGTGACCGATGTTGACGTTGACGAGTTGGCTCGAGAAGTCGAGGTATTCGTTTCCTTCGTTGTCCCATACGGTGCTGCCGAGGCCTCCCTCGATCACCATGGGCTTGAGTGCGCCTTGCGCCGACCAGGAATGAAACACGTGAGCGCGGTCGAGCGCGACTGTCTCTTCGTTGCTGGGATGGCTAGATGCGGGCGCAGAGTTCATGGGGCACCTTTCGTGGCTGAGGCTAGTACTCAACTATCGCGTTCCATCGCGCACAACATCGTGACATTTTGTATAGCAACATGCTGCATACTCGACATATGGTGAGACGTCGAGCGGAACAGGGCAATTGCTAGTGCTTCCAACAATTGCGTGGCTATTGGGCAGAGAACAACTGCGGCTCAGCGTCGTGAGCGCTCGTCCGGATCTGTTGACGGCCCCCGTCACTTGGGTGCACAGTTCAGACCTTGATGACCCGACCCCATTTCTTAGCAGCGGTAACGTTCTGCTCACCGACGGCGCCCAATTCGGTTTCGGCGCTGATGCCGAGCGCTACAACTACGACGCGTATGTCGAGCGCCTCGTCGCTGCAGAGATTGTTGGTTTGGGCTTCGCGACCCACTTTCTGCATCAGGGAATGCCGTCAGGCCTTGCCGTGGCCTGCGAGCGTGCCGGGCTTCCTCTTATTGCTGTTCCCGACCGCGTTCCTTTCATTGCGGTCATCCGTGAGGTTGCCGACCAGATCGCTGCCGAACGCAGCGTGCGCATGGAGTGGTCGATCTCTGCGCATAAGGCGATCTCTCGGGCGGCTCTCAAGCCCACTGGGTTGCGTTCGACGCTCGTCGAACTGGAACGTCAACTCTCGTGTTGGGTCGGGTTATTCGATGCGGCCGGCGCTCCTCTTCTTGTGCCCTCGCAGCAACCATCCGCTGATCGTTTTGCGGCACCGGTGCGGGATGAGGTGGCTCGGGCTCTGCGAAAGGGGCGCCGGTCATCCACAAGTCTCACGCTCGATGCTGGGCAGGTGACTATTCAGACGTTCGGCCAGAGCGGGCAGTTGCGTGGCGCATTGGCTTTGGGTCGGGGGGTTCCGCTTGACCGTGCGGAGAATGAGCTCGTGACCAGTGTGATCGCGTTGGCGACTTTGGCGCTGGAACAAAACCGCGAGCTCGACACTACGCGCGGCCAACTGCGTTCGGCGCTGCTCGAGTTGATGCTCGCCGGCAACGTCACGGTCGCCCACTCCACAGCGCAGGATGTCTGGGGCTCTGTGCCAGCGGAACCTCTCTCCGTAATCGTGATCGCGCGGCAGGTGCGCAGCCATTATGTTCTCGATGCGCTCGAGTCATTGGCGCTCGACAGCGACGGACACGTGTTCTTTGCAGAGCGTGATGACACCATCGTCGTCATCGTCGGAGACGGCAGCGAGCACCAGCAGGTCACGCAACTCATCGACGACCATGCGCTCGCTGCCGGGAGCGTCGCCGCTGACTACGCCGAGCTTGCGACTGGCCTCAGGCAAGCATCCGATGCGCTCGCCGCCGGAGGTGGGCGCGCTGGCCTCACCGATTTCGCGAACATTGCTGAAACGGGGATGCTCGGGGTGCTGCAGGCGGCAGGTGCTGAGCATGTGGCGCAGCGAGTGCTCACGAAACTCATCACTTTCGATGCCGAACATTCGACGGCTCTCGTGGATACGTTGGGCTCGTGGCTCGCGAATGATTGTTCGTGGGGTGCCACCGCCGCGAAACTGGGTGTTCACCGCCACACGGTTCGGGCGCGCATCGACCAGGCGGCGGGCATCCTGAACCTCGACCTTGAATCGTTTGAGGGTCGCCTTGAAGTGTGGGCAGCGTTGAGGTTGCGGGCCTAACGCCGATTAACCCCCATTTCGAGCCTTCTAGCCTGCCGTTCAGGTAGACCGTGCGGGCATCAGATACACTCTGATCTTGCGCTATGCAAGGAGGGCTGTCCGAGCGGCCGATGGAGCCAGTCTTGAAAACTGGTGGGCAGAAATGTCTCGTGGGTTCGAATCCCACGCCCTCCGCACTGCGTGTCATGTTGTGTATCCGGTGGTTGAAAGGGGAGTGCGATGAGTGAACTTCGTCCACGCTCAGAGTTGCGTTCGCGCTCTGTTGCTCGCACTGGCTCAAAAGAAGCGCCCACGGTGCAGGGTTTGGCACGACACGGTCGGTTGAAGAAGCCGGGCCCGTGGGGAACAATCGCCAAGATTGTCTCCGCTTCACTCGCCGTATTACTGGTGAGTGGTGCGGCGGTTGGTGCTGTCGCTTTTGACAGCATTTACGGTCAGCGCGACACCATTACTCTCGTCGGTGAAACTGAGGGTCCTCCGCCGCAGATCGGCAGCTATGAGGGTGGATTCAATATTCTTATCGCCGGTAGCGATACGCGTGAAGGTCAGGGCGGCATCGGCGGCTCAACGCGAGACGCGTCGGGTGAACTCAACGACGTCAACATGATTTTGCATGTTGCGGCAGACCGCCAGTCTGCGGTGGCAATCAGCTTCCCGCGCGACATGGTGATGGGCATCCCCGAATGCCCCAGCCTTGATGGCGACTACAACAAGTACTACTCAACGGAGCCTCTCAACACTGCGCTTTCGTATGGTGGTCTTCCCTGTGTTGCTCTCACGCTCTCAGAATTCACCGGCCTCGATATTCAGTTCGCCGGAATCATCACCTTCAACGGCGTTATCGAGATGACCAACGCAATCGGCGGTGTCGATGTGTGTATTGATGGCCCGCTCGTTGACCCGTACACGGGAATCGACCTTCCCGAAGCTGGCACCTACAACTTGAAGGGCTGGAAGGCTCTCGCGTTCCTTCGCTCACGTCACGGTGTTGGTGATGGCAGCGACCTGACACGCATCAGCTCGCAGCAGGTCTACCTTTCGTCAATGGTGCGCACACTCAAGAGCGCTGAGACCCTCGGCGACTACAAAAAGGTTTACAACCTTGCGGATGCCGCAATCACCAACATGCAGTTGTCCAAGGGACTAGCCGACGTACCAACGATGGTCTCGATCGCTTTGGCGCTCAAAGACATCCCGCTGGAATCCATTCAGTTTGTGCAGTACCCAGGCACAACCGGTGGCACCGGGGTGTACGACGGCAAAGTTCAGCCCAATCAGTACGTCGGCGACAAGATGATGGCGCTGATCTCATCAGATAGCCCATTCACGCTCGCAGACTCAACTGACGGTCAGGGTGCGGTTCTCGACCCGAACGCCCCCGTCGCCGAGCCTGCACCTGAAGCAACCGGCGATTCGACTGCGGCTCCCACAGTGGATCCTGAAGTTATCGACGTTCGTGGACAGAGTGCCGCAACGTACAGCTGCTCGGTCACCAACTACTACTAAAAGCAGTTCCTTCGCAGTTCTCAGATCAATTTGATACAACTTCAGTGATGAGCGAATCTCGCTAGGAGTTCGCTATAGCGCTGCCGTTGCGGCACCGATCACGAGGATGAGACCTGCGGGTGAAGAAAACGCTATCTATTTCGCCGACGGCCGATGAATCCCACCGGGAATTATTGAATTGGGTGGGCGAAGAGGCTGAGAACTGTGAGAGCAGAGTCGATGCCGCTCTCAACTTTGCGCGATCCTTAGGACGTCGACTGCCGTTTCCTGGCGAAGGTTCTACAAGCGTGCTGTGGAGCGCGCTCGCTACGATCGGGGCGGTGGATCTCACGGTGGCGCGAGCTGTGGAGCCCCATCTTGATGCGCTTGCCATCCTTGATCAGGCGGTTATCGGTGACACGGGCAGCATCGGCGTGGATGAGGGCAGCACGTGGGGTGTGTTCGCCGCTGAATCACCCGACTTTAGCCTCAGGGCTGAATGTGTCGACGGCAGTTGGATGCTGTCTGGCACCAAAGCGTGGTGCTCTTTGGCGGGCTCCGTTAGTCATGCGCTCGTGACGGCATTCACCGGACCCTCCACTCGGCGACTTTTTGCTGTTTCCTTGCGACAAACAGGGGTTGTTGTCGAGGAAGGCGCTTGGCATGCTCGCGGCCTCGTGGCCATCCAGAGCGGCAACGTCGCCTTTTCTGCCGCCTCCGCCGTCCCCGTTGGGGAAGACGCGTGGTACTTGGAGCGCCCGGGATTCGCGTGGGGAGCAATGGGTGTCGCCGCCTGTTGGTGGGGCGGAGCTGTCGGAGTCGCTCGGCACGCTTTTGCGTTGAGTGGCGTTCGTGAGCCTGACCAAATTGCTCAGATGCACCTCGGCGCTCTGGATCTGGCGCTCTATTCGTCGCGGATCGCACTGGCAGAGTCTGCTAACGCTGTCGATAACGTAGAGCTCAGCCGCAGCGCCGCAACCATCATGAGCACTCGCGTCCGTGCGCGTGTCGCTCGGGATGTTGATGAGGTGATGGAACGCGTCGGGCACGCCTTGGGGCCGGCGCCGCTCGCGCTCGACGAGGAACACGCCCGTCGAGTAGCGGACCTCCAGTTGTATGTGCGCCAACATCATGCCGAGCGGGATTATGCGCGACTCGGTAGCAAGGTGCTCGCTGATCGGTCCTTCGAGTGGTGACGTTTGACCACCGTGATCCGGGTACGCCCGAAGTGCAGTGGATCTCGAGCTCCCTCTGGAGCGACGTCGGTGAATTCCACGTGGAGGGGATCGACCGGCTAATCGTCGTCTCCGCTCACCCGGATGACGAAACGTTGGGGGTCGCCGGACTCATGCGGCGAGTTGCCACCGCGGGCGGACGGGTTCAGCTCATTCTCGCGACGGACGGCGAAGGCTCGCATCCGGCATCGCCGACTCGGAGCGATGCCGAACTGCGTTCGTGGAGAGCCGCGGAAATTGAGCGGGCGATTGAGCTGGTTGCCCCAGAAACCTCGATCGTGCGCCTGGGGCTTCGGGATGGCGCACTCAGAGATGAGACTGGCGCGCTCCGCGACGGCATCGTGGGCGCGCTCGCCTCAGGTCAGGGGAGAACCCTCATCGCGGCAACGTGGCGCGGAGATGGGCACGGCGACCACAGGGTGGTCGGCGAGATCTGCGCCGATGTCGCCCGCGCGCATGGTGTGTCCCTTGTCGAATACCCAATCTGGCTGTGGCACTGGTCATCGCCAGAGGACCCTCGTACACCGTGGTCTGACTTGCGCACGATGACCCTTACTGCTGATGAGCGAGACGCTAAGCGCCGCGCGATAGCGGCCCACGAGAGCCAGATCTCTCCGCTCTCAGAACGTGAAGGTGACGAGGCGATTCTTCGTCCTGAATTTGTAGAACATTTCGAACGGCCAATGGAGGCATATGTGATCACTGAGCGCGAGCCGAGTAATGACGGAACGCTCACGCGAGAATTTTTTGACGAGTTCTACGCCGGCAAAACCGATCCGTGGGGATTTGAATCTCGGTGGTACGAGCAACGGAAGCGTGATCTAACGCTGGCGAGCTTGCCGAGAGAGCGCTTCGCGAATGCGCTGGAGTTGGGATGCTCCATAGGGGTATTGAGCGCGCAGCTCGCACAGAGATGCGACGCCCTCTTGGCAACTGAGATTGCACTCGCGCCATTAGAGATTGCGCGTCAACGATTAGCGGAGCATCCGCACGTCACGTTTCGGCACGTTGAGAGCGCTGAAGAGTGGCCGGACGGAACGTACGATCTGATCGTGATGTCTGAGGTTGGATACTATTTCGATTCGGATGCTCTCGATCGAGTTCTCTCGCGGGTCACCAAGAGTCTCGCGCCCGCTGGAGTATTGGTCGTCTGCCACTGGAGGCATGAAGTCGCGGACTACCCGCTCGGCGGAGACGAGGTGCACGCCAGGCTCGGCGCCCTCAAGTCGCTGGAGCGATTTGTCAGTCACGTCGAAGAGGACTTTCTGCTTGACGTTTTCAGCCTGCGCCCCGCGCGCTCGGTCGCTCGCGAAACAGGCCTCCTGTGAGCGCGCGGATCTCCGGGATTGGCGTTGTCGTTCCGGCCAAAGATGAGGACGAGCTCTTGGGCGCTGCGCTGGCAGCTCTTGCTGCGGCACGTGCCAGCATGAGGGCCATCGACGCTCGCGAGCGGCCGTGGGTCCGCGTGATCCTCGTCTTGGATGACTGCGCCGATGAGTCCGCTGCAATAGCCTCGCAGTGGAATGACGTCGAAGTTCTTGCGGTGAATTATGGCGCCGTGGGCGCAGCTCGCCGACACGGCATCCATCACTTGCTCAGCACCACGCGCACTCCGGACTCTGAGGTATGGATCGCCAACACCGACGCGGACTCGCAAGTGCCAGCTAACTGGCTGAGCGAACAGTGGAAGATCGCCCAGAGCGGTGCCGAGGTCATGATCGGAACCGTGCGGCCAGATTTCAACGACCTCAGTGACGAGAAGCGGAGTCGCTGGCTGGCTACGCATGTGCCCGGTGAAGCGAATGGTCACGTGCACGGCGCGAATCTTGGCTTTCGAGCCGATTGCTATCGAGAAGCTGGTGGCTTTACCCCGGTTACTGAACACGAAGATGTGCGCCTCGTGGAGGCACTGAACGCAATAGGGGCGCGTTCAGTGGCAACAGATGAGTGTTGCGTTCTCACTTCGGGGCGAGAGTATGGTCGCACCCCGGGTGGCTATGCGTCCCACTTGCGAGAGCGTCTGTGAGGGGCGGGAACGACGTGGCAAAGCCGGCGCCGTCGCCGACGGTTAATCGGATGGCAATCTCGGTTCGTCGTATGGCCTATGACAAGTTATGATTGCTGAGTACGTCTGGAGACGTCGCATAGTCCGGCCTAGTGCACCACCCTGCTAAGGTGGAGTACCCGTAAGGGTACCGAGAGTTCAAATCTCTCCGTCTCCGCCATTTGTTCTTTTCGCGGAATGATTCTTGGCCACCAGTGTGTTGGCTTTGAGGATGACTATTCTGCCGCGCACCCTGGTTCCTGCCCTTTCACTGCCCGTTGTTCAGGGTGGCACCACCGACGATCTCGCTCTCGGTTCCGGCGTTGATGGCCGCTTTACGCTCATCGTTTTTTACCGTGGGCTGCACTGCCCGCTGTGCCGAAAGCAGCTCCGCGAAATTGACGACAGCATGGATGAGCTGCGTGAGGCCGGTGTCGGACGCGTTGTTGCGATCAGCATGGACACTCTCAAGCGCGCAACGATATCCGTTGATGACTGGGAACTCACGCAGCTACCCATCGCCCACGGACTCACAGAAGAGCAAGCGCGCCAGTGGGGGCTCTTCATCTCTAGTGGCTTCAAGAAGGGCGAACCGGAACGCTTTAGTGAATCGGGAATCTTCGTTCTCGACTCCGATAACACGATGTTCTGGAGCAACATTTCGAGCATGCCGTTTGGTCGCATGCCCGTGAAGGCGATCATTCATGGCCTCGAGTACGTCACCGAAAACGGATACCCGGCGCGCGGAACTGTCGCGCACTAGCTCTCCCGTTGTCGCGGCCGCAATTCGGCACCGCATCCAGAGACTAGGCTCGGGCACTATGGCAGCTGGCTCAACTATTCACACCTTCACGGTTCAACTGGCGGATGTGGATCGCGGGGTCTACGGCGACTTCACGCTTCGAGTCGCGCGTCATCCGTCAGAAACTGACCTCTATATGGTGACGCGGTTGATGGCGTACTGCCTCGAATACGAGGAAGGAATCGCCTTCAGCGAGGGAGTCTCGTCGACCGACGAGCCCGCCGTGCTTGTCCGGGATCTCACCGGAACCATCACCGCGTGGATCGAAGTGGGTGCCCCCGATGCTGCCCGGCTGCACTACGGAAGCAAGCTCGCCGATCGGGTCGCTGTCTATACGCACCGCGATCCGGTGAAGGTGGCTGCGGCGTGGGCGGGCAAGAAAATCCACCAGGTTGAGGCCATCACGCTGCGCAGCTTCGAGCCTGGCTTCATTGAGGGGGCCGTCGCTGGCCTCGAGCGACGCAATTCGGTCACACTGTCGGTCACCGAGGGCCAGCTCTACTTAGAACTCAACGGCATGACATTATCGTCGGCGATTCAGGATCAGGGGATCACGTAGATCCTCTAGGCCAACTGTCATCGCCGAGGTGTGGAACACCGCACTCGGCTGTCTAGCGGTGTTGCCCCACTCTGGCCTCTGAAGCGCAGCGAATATACTTGCACTTCGAGGGAATCGGCACGCGTCGATTCGCCAGACGCAGGGGGAATGAGTCGACCGTCATGATCGAGTTCCAGAACGTCACCAAAAGGTTTCCCGATGGCACTCTCGCTGTCGAAGACTTCTCTCTCGTGCTTCCCTCGAACAAGGCAACGGTGTTCGTCGGTTCTTCGGGCTCGGGAAAGACAACTCTCCTTCGCATGATCAACCGGATGGTCGACCCGACATCCGGCACAGTCCTGATCGATGGTGAAGACATTTCGGGGCTGAACCCGGTTGAGCTTCGCCGGCGGATCGGTTACGTGCTCCAAGCTATCGGCCTCCTCCCGCACCGCCGAGTAGTCGACAACATCGCTTCCGTGCCGCGCCTGAACGGGGTGCCGAAGCGAGTGGCTCGGGCGAATGCGCTTACCTTGCTCGATGCGGTTGGACTCGACCGATCCTTGGCCGAGCGATATCCAGACCAACTTTCGGGCGGTCAACAGCAGCGAGTGGGAGTTGCGCGCGCTTTGGCGAGCGACCCCGACATCCTTCTCATGGATGAGCCGTTCGGCGCGGTTGACCCGATCGTGCGAGCTGAACTTCAGGTCGAACTCAACCGGCTGCAGCGTGAGCTCGGCAAGACAACCGTGTTCGTCACCCACGACATTGATGAAGCTTTCGCGATCGCCGATCAGGTCGTGATCTTGCGCAGTGGAGGGGTGATTGCGCAGGTGGGAACCCCCGCCGAAATCCTGTCGCAGCCTGCAGATGATTTCGTCGCGACATTCATTGGTGCCGATAAAGGAAAGCGCACCCTTCATTTGCAGCGTCGCGAAGGAGACAACGCGACACTCATCGTCGACGGCGATGGGCGTCCCGCGGGAATTCTCGCGGACGAGCTTTGAGGGCTGAACGATGAGTTGGTTCATCGACAACTTCGGTCTCATCGCGAGACTCACGGGCAACCATGTTGCTCTCAGCATCGTGCCAATCATTCTCGGATTCGCGATTGCGGTGCCGCTCGGTTGGGTTGCCAATCGCTGGGCGGCGTTGCGGTCGATTGTGATCGCCGGGGGAAGTTTGCTCTACACAATCCCGTCCCTTCCCCTCTTCGTGATGTTGCCTTACGTCCTCGGAACACGCATTACGGATGACCGAAACATCGTTGTCGCACTGACGATCTACGCGGTTGCCATGATGGTTCGCACAGCGGCGGATGCGCTAGCAGCGGTGCCCGCCGAGACGATCCAGGCGGCCACCGCTATGGGCTACTCCACCTGGAACCGCTTCTGGCTTGTTGAGTTACCTCTCGCTGGCCCTGTTCTTCTCGCGGGCCTTCGGGTAGTTTCCGCCAGCACGATCGCGCTTGTTTCTGTGGGGGCAATCATCGGCTCAGCGAACCTCGGCTATTTATTCACGAACGGAAAGCAACGTGACTTCCTTGAGGAGATCATCATTGGCATCGTGGCGAGCCTCGTCATCGCTCTCGTTTTCGACGTCGTGCTTGTTCAGCTGGGTCGCCTCTTGATGCCGTGGAAGCGGCGACGTGGCGGAAGTCAGCCCCAGAATCGCGTTCCAGTCGAGCGGGTGGTCTGACCCATGCAATTCTTCATTGACGCTATTCGCTGGTTGTTAGACCCCGCTAACTACGCTGCGGGGGCACAGAGCCCACTGCCGATTCAGGATCGACTAGCCGAGCACTTGTTGTACACCGTTGTAGCGGTCGCGATCGCAGCGGTTATTGCGCTTCCCCTCGGTTTCTATATTGGGCACACGGGGCGCGGGCGCCAGTTCGTCATCGCCTTTACGGGCGGCATGCGGGCGCTGCCGACGTTGGGCTTACTGATGGCGCTGTTCGTCATTGTAGGTGCGACGGTGCCATTCACTCGGGCTGCCTTTGTCGCCTCCATCATCGCGTTAGTCATCTTGGCTATTCCCTCGATACTCGCGGGAGCGTACGCGGGAATCGAATCGGTCGACAGCCAGACGGTTGATGCAGGCCGAGCGAGCGGCATGACCGAGTTGCAAGTGCTCACGCAGATCGAAATACCGCTCTCGCTTCCGCTCATTATTGGTGGGATCCGCGCATCCACATTGCAGGTTATTGCGACGGCGGTGATTGCCTCTTACATCTCACTCGGTGGACTCGGCACGATCATTTCGAGCGGAATTGGACTCAACGACAACGAGCGGATTCTCGGCGGTGCCATTCTCGTCACGGTACTGGCGCTCGTCGTTGATGGGGTCTTCGCGCTGATTCAGCAACTCACGAGACGGCGCGGGTCTTCCGATACGCGCCGAAACAAAAAACACGTCCGCGGGCGGTCAAACGGACCGGTCGCGGTGGCGGCAACATCCGCCAACGAAGGGAAAAACTAATGTTCGCAGCACACAAAGCGGCCCGGCTCACCACCGCGGTCATCGCCGCAGGGGCGCTGGTGGCACTGGCCGGATGCGCCACTTCTGACCCGACGGGCGCCTCATCGGATGAGACAACGACAGACACCAAGATCATCGTCGGCTCATTTGCTTTCCCCGAAAGCGAGATCCTCGGAAACATTTATGCGCTCGCCCTCGAGAACGCTGGCTACGAGGTAGAGACCAAGTTCAACCTCGGACCGCGACAGACCACGATTCCTGCTCTGGAAGATGGCTCGATCAGCCTCATGCCCGAGTACAACGGAAACCTCCTGTTCTTCTATGACACGGAGAACACCGCCCGAAGCACAGAGGACGTAGACGCCGCGCTCGAAACCATCGTGCCCGACGGATTCCAAGTGCTCAGCTCGTCTCCCGCTCAAGACAAGGACGCCTACGTCGTCACTCAAGAGCTTGCAGATCAAGAGGGGCTCGTTTCGATCGCGGATCTGAAGAAGATCGAACCATTCAGCCTGGGGGCGAGCCCGCAGTTTGCGGAGCTTCCCTATGGAATCCCGGGCCTAGAAGCGGCCTACGGCGTCAGCGACGTGACTTTCGTTCCCATCGAAGACTTCGGCGGGCCAGACACGGTGAAGGCTCTCGTCGACGACGCAGTGCAGGTGGCCGATATCTACACGACGTCTCCTGATCTCGTCGCGAAGAAGCTCTTGGTGCTCGAAGATCCCGAGAACCTGATTGCCGCGCAGAACGTAGTGCCGTTGCTCAACTCGAGTATCTACAGCGATGACCTCGCTCAGGTATTAGACGAGATCTCGGCCGCTCTCACCACCGATGATCTGATCGCACTGCGGGATCGCGTCGAGGGCTCCGAAAAGGCCCAGGCTGCCGTGGCGGCCAAGGACTGGCTCACCGAGAAGGGTCTGCTTAACTAACTCATTGTGGGGCACACCGCACTCGTCGAAAGCTAGTACGGAATGCCCCACAATCGTTAGCCCTTTTCGGCGCCTGACGTGTTATTCATGATCCGCTTTTGGAAGATGAAGAAGATGACCGCGACGGGAATTGTCATGAGGGTCGCCGCCGCGAGTTGAAGCGGATACTGGTTGCCTGAACCGAGTTGACCTGACACAAGTGACGCCACGCCAGTCGTAAGGGTGTTGAGGTCGGCGCTTTGCCGTGAGACCACGAAGTGTCCGAACTCATTCCACGAGCCTTGAAAGCTCAGGATGAACAGGGTGACGAGTGCGGGGCGCGCCATGGGAAGCACGATCGTCCAATAGGTGCGGAAAACGCTCGCACCATCGATTCGTGCTGCCTCTTCAACGCTGATGGGGATGGAGTCGAAGAATTGCTTCATGATGAAGATTCCTGCGGCGCTGGTGAGCAACGGAATAATCATGCCGCCATAGGTATCGTAAAGCCCTAGTTGTTGAAGAATCAGGAAGCGCGGGATCAGTAGAACAACACCGGGCACTGACATGATTCCAATAAATACGGCGAAAACGATTGTGCGGCCCTTGAACTGGAGCCTGGAGAGTGCATACCCCGCCAGCGAATCCAAGAACACCCGGCCACACGTAACGATCACGCTGATGAATGCCGTGTTGAAAGTCCACAGAGGCAAGGGCACATCCGTAAACAAGCGCTCGTATGCCGCAAAGCTCCAAACTTCGGGAATCAGTTGGAGCGGGTTGGCGGTGGCGTCAGCATCATTCTTGAAGCTGGATGACACGGCGATGAGAAACGGATAGATGTAGATCATCGCGAGCGCGATGAGCATGATGTAGCTGAGGATCGCCACAGTGCGGAGTCGCCGACTCAGCCGTCGACGGCGCCGAGGTCGTGGTGCCGGGGGCTCGACAGCGGCGGGTGAGGTGACGGTCATTGCACATCTCCTTCGTTGAGGGTTGCTCTAACTCGGGTTGCCCTCGGAGCTTTCATCGTGGGGGTGCGCTCACGAAGGATCCATCGTTGAAGCAGGGTGAGCAGCACGATGATTGCGAAGAGAATAAACGCAATCGCTGCACCCTGACCCCACTGCAGATCCTTGAAGGATGTTTGGTAGGCGAGAAACGCAGGGGTGAGCAGCGTCTTACCTGGAGCGCCGCCGCCGGTGAGATAGATCTGGTCGAAAACTTGCCAAGTGCCAATGAGGCCGAGGGTGAGGACAGTGAACAGTGTTGGCCTGAGCATGGGCAACGTCACTGAGAAGAACTTTCGGAACGGGCCCGCTCCATCCATCAGAGCTGCTTCGTCGATCTCCCCACCAATGCTTTGAAGCGCAGCGAGAAAGAGGAGCATAAAGGTGCCGGAGGTAGTGAAAACAGCGAGCACGATGAGTGCGCACATCGCCACTGAAGGGCCGGAAAGCCATTGCCACCAGGTGATGCCAAGTGGGCCGCCGACATCGAGTAACGGTGGGGGCGACGTGATCCCTATTCCTGCGAGCAGATTGTGAATGACGCCACTAGGGTCAGCGAACCAGTTGGGCCCTTTGATCCCCAGCCAAGCCAGAATGCTGTTCACGGTGCCTGAGGCGGTGAACAGGAAGATGAAGACCGTCGTGATCGCGATCGAACTTGTTACGGAGGGGAAGTAGAAGGCTGTACGAAAGAATCCCCGGCCACGCAAGATCGCTCGATTCATTTGAACGGCGAGAAACAGGGCGAGCCCAGTTTGCAGGGGAACAACGAGCAGAACGTAATAGAGGTTGTTTCGTATTGAGGTCCCGAAGTCTTTCTGCGCTAAGCCGGGATCCGTAAGAACCGCAGCGTAGTTCTCCGCACCTACGAATTCTGCGCGGCCGCTCAAAGGCGAGCCTAAACCGTTCCAGTCGCTAACGCTCACCCAAGCGGCGAGCGCGATAGGCAGGAGAAGAAAAACGCCGGTGATCACTATGGATGGGGCGGTGAAGAGCCATCCATAGCGGGTCTCGCCGCGGCGCAGTGAGCCGCGGCGAGACCCTACTATGGCAGCCATCGCTTAGCCGTTAGCTTTCGCGTAGGCCTCTTCAAGGTTGGTCTGAAGCATCTTCAGCAGCGCTGCAGAGTTCGCCGCGTCGAGGCCCTCGAGGCTGGAATTGAAGTCTCCCAGTACCGCAGATGCACCGGCAAAAGCGACCGGGCTGACGGCGTAGTCATTACCCGCAACGAATGACGCATTGTTGGGAAACTTCTCGGCGTATGCCGCAGCACCAGATTCGGTGGAGGGAATTACGCCGAATGCATCAGCAAAGGTGAGCTGCTGCTCATCGGCGGTGAGGTACTCCACGAGTGACTGTGTCGCCTCAAGGGTAGGTGAGTCGACCGGGATGCCCCAGCAGTTGCTAAACGTGAAGGTCGACGGGCCACCAGGACCGGCGGGGAGCTCTGCCGCGATGTAGTTCACATCAGGGAAGTCGTTCTTCAACGCACCGTTGATCCACGGCCCCTCAATGACCATTGCGGCCTTCTGAAGTCCGAACGCTTCGCCACCCCAGCCAGCTTCGAGTTGGGCTGGGAACTTGAGCACACCGGCGTCGAGTAGTGACTTTGCGTAATCAATACCGGCAGCGTTCTCGGGGCTGTCGGCGGTGACTTCAGAGTTGCTGACGAGGCTACCTCCGGCTTGCTCCATAAACACGCCAAGTCGCGCATATTCTTGGCCGAACGAGAGACCGACGATATCTGCGGTTGTCAGTTTCGTGGCTGCTGCTGTCAACCCATTCCAATCGGTGGGAATATCTGCATCCGTAAGTCCGGCGGCGGCCCAGAGGTCAGTGTTAATGATTAGGCCAAGGGTAGAGAAGTCTTTCGGTGCGCAGTAGAACGTGTCGTCATACGTGAATGCGTCCTTCAGCGCCGGGTAGAACTGATCGGCATTACTCAGGTTCTCTGCGTATGGCTCCAAATATCCGTTCTGCGCGTACGTCTGGAACTGATCCCAGCCCATGTAGAACAAGTCGGGCGGGTTGTTACCAGAGAAGCCTTGACCGAGCTGCTGATTGAGGTCGCTTGCCGCGATGACCTCTACGGTATTTCCCGTATCGGCGGCCCAAGCATCTGCGGCAGCCTGGACCGCGTTGGTTTCCGCGTCTCCGCTTGAGCCGATCAGCATCGTTAGTTCCTGCTTGTCAGTTGACCCAACGTCGCCACCAGAACTGCAGGCCGCTAAGCTAATCACGATGCCGACAGCTGTGGCTGCTGACATCCATTGTGTTCTTTTCACAGTGTTCCCTTTCAATATGTGACTGCCGGCGTTAGTGGCCGGAGGTCTCGCCGAGTTGCAGCTGACTGTGTCTGCGCTCGACAAGTTGTGGGACGAGGAGTCGATTCGTCGGCTCCTCGCTAATGCTGGTGTTTCCGACAACGGCAGAGCCGCTAGCGCCGAGAAGAAGGTCGAGGATGCCAGTAGCTACTTCATCTAGTGGCTGCTTGATGCTCGAGAGGCCGACCGCTGCGGCCACCGGGGTGTTGTCGAACCCGATGATGGGGATTTCCTTGAGGCCGAGCGCGTTTGCGGTGAACGTTGCGCCCAAAGCTAATGTGTCACTTGCGCAGATAAGGGCTTCGGCGGGGGAGGCCATCGTTAGGAGGGTTTCCGTGCTTCTGGATGCTCCCACCACTGTGTCTTCAACCGCAACATCAAGTCCCGTTCCATCGAGACCAGCGGTGGTTAGCGCTTCCTTCCATCCCTGTCGGCGATCGTCACCGGCGCCAGACGGGGCAGACCAGCCGATGTAGCCCACTCGCTTCATTCCTGAATTGATTAGGTGCGCAGTGGCTTCTCGAACGCCGGTTCGTCCGTCGACGTCGACCCAACGATGCCGGGGATCTCCCGTGTTATCCGCACCCCACGGGCGACCAAATGTAGCGAACGGTACGTCATTCTCGACCAGCCACTTCACGCGGGGGTCGGCGTAGGTTGTAGACGTCAGCACAAACCCGTCAACATCAGCCCCATCTCGCAACCGGCGAATCTGGTCGATCTCATCTTGGGCGTTGTTGGCGGTGAATAGAAGTATTCGCATGTGCCGCACGTCAGCCTGTTCGGTGAGGGCATGCAGAAAAGTGTCGAGTACTGAACCCGAGATACCGTTGCCTAGTGCTTCGAGGCGCACCCCGATCGTGGAGGATTTCTGGGTGCGCAACCGACGTGCAGAGGCGTGGGGGCGGTAGCCAAGCTGCTGGATCGCGGCAAGAACGCGATCGCGAGTGAGCGCCTTAACTATGTGAGGTGAGTTGAGCACATTGGAGACCGTTTGACGCGAAACATTGGCAACCCGTGCAACATCCTCAACTGTTGGCATTTGTCCCATCGGTGCCTCCTTTGGCCACGATTAAGTGCATCGGCGTGATCTCACTACAAAGTTTGATCGTTCAAATTCTTTGTGTAAGAATTACACCCCTAGTGGCCGATGTCAATGGAGCAGGGCTGCAAAACTGCCAACGAGGGGCCGCAACACTGCCATGACTGCACAACGTCAGCCACTACTACATGACCAGAGCGTGGTTTTTCGCGCACCGATGCAGGCGTGGTCTGCGCACGACGGCACGATGGGCCGTGCCGCGATCCATGGAATCTATTTTTCGGATGTTCGGCTCGTGTCCGGCTTGACGGTGACAATCGACGGTGAACAACCCACAGCTCTCTCGAAAGATCCGGCCGGATCCGCTCGATGCCTGTTCACCTCCCTTCTTAGGGCCTACGACACCGAACCGGATCCCCGCTTACGGGTCGAACATCGGCGCACGATCAACTCTCACGGCAGCAGCGAAGAGGTAACTCTTTGCTCGAACCTCGGCTACAGTCGCGAGGTCGAAGTTGTGGTGACCCTGGCATTGGGGCTTGACCAGCTCGACTCAATTAAGTCGGGCATAGACGAAGCGAAGAACGCACTAAACGTTCGCGTGCACGGTGACGACGTTGAGTGGTCGGGCGACGGTATTTTTGCCGCATTGACCGCTCGGGATGCGGAGATCACGGTCCAGGGAACGAAAGTTGACCTCCGGTGGACGGTCGCGCTTCCGGCCGCTGGTTCTGTCAGCGTGATGTGCGAGGTCTCAGCGCGTGACGAAACAGCCACGGTGCTTGGAGATGAGTCGCCACTGCCGTGGTCGATTCCGCTCGTGGAGAATAACGAGAGGCTCGCCTGCTGGGTCAGCCAGTCCTTGAGTGACCTTGATGGCTTGCGAATGACAACCGTTGAGCATCCAGAACTCAGCTTTCTTGCAGCCGGTTCGCCCTGGTTCTTTACCCTCTTTGGCCGGGACTCGATCTGGGCTGCGCGATTCATGCTTCCGCTCGGCACTGATCTCGCATTCGACACCCTCAAGCTTCTCGCGGAGCATCAAGGTACCGAGATCGATCTCCGCCGGGCTGAAGAACCGGGGAAAATCCTCCATGAGATGCGTCGCGCCCCCATCTCAGTCAGCCCCGATGTGCAACTTCCTCCTCTCTACTACGGCACAGTAGACGCAACTCCGTTATGGATCTGTCTGCTGCATGACGCATGGCGGTGGGGGCTCGACGATGACTCGGTCAGGTCACTTCTCACGCCGCTTCGTGAAGCGCTGGGGTGGCTTCGCGACCATGCTGATGCTGATGGCGATGGCTTGCTCGAGTATGCAGACAACTCAGGCCAAGGTCTCGCCAATCAAGGCTGGAAAGACTCCGGTGATTCAGTCCAGTGGAACGACGGCACTTTAGCAACCGGCCCGATTGCTCTCTGTGAAGTGCAAGCGTATGCCTACGAGGCTGCTATCGGCGGCGCATCGATCCTCGAGCACTTTGGAGAGGACGGCACAGCGTGGCGCACCTGGGCTGGGCAGCTCAAGGACAAGTTCCGTGAAAGTTTTTGGATCAGTGATGATCAGGGGCCTTTTCCTGCGATTGCCCTCGATGCCACGAAACGTCCCATCGACTCTCTCACCAGCAACATTGGGCACCTCCTCGGCACGGGAATCCTTGACCGCGACGAAGAGGCCATCGTCGCCGCGCGCCTAGTCGCCCCCGAACTAAACAGCGGATTTGGCCTCCGCACGCTCGCGACGAGTGCAGCCGGGTATTGGCCGCTGAGCTATCACGGCGGAAGTGTGTGGACGCACGACACAGCGATCGCGATCTCCGGTCTCACGAAATCAGGGTTCACCGATGAAGCCGCAATTCTGATCGACGGCCTCCTAGAAGCAGCTGCAGCTTTCGACTACCGAACCCCAGAATTGCACTCTGGAGACTCCGCAGAGACCCATAGCCGACCCGCACCGTACCCTGCAGCGTGCCGCCCCCAAGCATGGTCCGCTGCAGCATCAGTCTCTGTCTACGCCGACGTTGCTGGACTCAAGCCCGCTTCCGGGCTTCATCTCAGTCATCAGAAAAAGTAGGGTCGCGCTGCATGTGCTGATTGCGCGGCGGCAGCGGTCAGCACAGTATCATCGCGGGGATGACTACTTTCTCTCGCCGCGGCCTGCACGGGCATGTTGTTGACGTGCTTGGTCGCCGCATCATGCGCGGAGAGCTCGTATCTGGTGACATCATTGACCCGGATGCACTGCTCACCGAATTTCAGGTAAGCCGCACGGTCATGCGCGAAGCCATCAAAGTACTCACCACTAAGGGTCTCGTTGACGCTCGACCCCGACTTGGCACCTACGTTACTGAGCGGGAGCGGTGGCAGTTGCTCGATGGCGACGTCATGACGTGGCGGTCGGAGGGGGTGCCTGATCCGCTGCTCGTCCTTGAGTTGAGCGAGGTGCGCCAAGTTCTGGAGCCGGCCGCGGCGAGGCTGGCAGCTGTCCGTCGCAGCGATGAGCAGTGTGCTGCGATTGAGGCAGCGATGACCGCGCTGGCCGCGACTTTCGCGAGCACCGAAGCGGAATCGCACGCGGCGGCCGACCTGGTGTTTCATCGGGCCGTGCTTGCGGCATCCGGCAATGAACTCTTGGCGCGTTTTGAAGTAGTGCTCGAACCAGCGTTGCAGGCCCGCAACCAGATCGCATTCGAACACGAAACGACCACCCAGTTTTTGGATTCGCACCGCGCTGTCGTTGACGCGATCGTTGCTCAGGATGCTGACGGCGCTCACTCAGCGATGGTGACGTTGATGACTCAATCCGCTGCTGACTCTGATGCCATTGTGAGCACCGACGACGAGGGTGCCGCTCTCGTCAAGAACCGCAAGCGGGCACTTTAGTGAGCGAGAGCAGCGCCCGCAGCGGGAGCAGCGACAACAGCAACGGGCACGCCTCGAAGCGCACCGTTTTGATCACGGGCGCAGGTCACGGCATCGGTGCCGCCAGCGCCCGACTGTTCGCGGCTGTCGGTGACGACGTTGTGGTCACCGACATTGACACGGCTTCAGCCGCCATCGTTGCCGAAGACATTCGGGCCGTCGGTGGGCTTGCTACCTCGCACTCGCTCGACGTCGGCGACCCCGAAGCCTGGCAGGCGCTGTCTCTCGAGCTCCGTGCCTCTAACCGTCCACCAGCAGTCATCGTGAACAACGCGTTCTTTCAAGTGGGAGGAGTTGCGCACGAACAGTCCGAAGGTGACTGGAGCAAACAGCTATCGGTGACCCTGTCATCCGTCTACCGTGCGATGCACACCTTCCACGACACCCTCACCGCTGCGCGCGGAAGCATGGTCAATGTTTCGAGTGTTCACGGCGTGCTTGCGTGGTCAGAACAGCCCGCCTATGCCGCGGCCAAGGGCGGCCTGATTTCGTTGACCCGCCAACTATCTGTTGACTACGCACCCCACGTTCGCGTGAATGTCGTGCTGCCCGGGGCAATCCAGACTCGCCAGTGGAATCACCAAAGTTTGGAAGACCGCGAGCGTGCTCAGCGTCAAGCGACGCTGCAGCGACTCGGAACCCCAGAAGAGGTCGCCTCGGTCATCCAGTTCTTGGCGGGAGACGGCGCTTCGTACATTACCGGCGCATCGCTCGTCGTTGATGGCGGAATGACGACCACTCTCGGCGCTTAGCTCGAGGCCGCTACCACTCGGCGAGCGACCCGTCATCGTGACGCCACACGGGGGAGCGCCACTGGTGCCCCACCTTGTCGGCCGCGCGCACGGCAGCCTCATCGATATCGATGCCGAGCCCCGGAGCGGTCAGCCGCTCGATGTAGCCGCTCGTGAAGTCGAACACGCTCGTATCCATGAGGTACTCGAGCACGTCTGATCCGACGTTGTAGTGGATGCCGATGCTCTGTTCCTGAATGAGGAAGTTTGGTGTGTTGAACCCCACCTGCAAACTTGCTGCGAGGGCAATAGGCCCGAGGGGGCAGTGCGGCGCGAGTTGGGCATCGAACATGTCGGCGAGGGCGGCGATGCGGCGCACTTCGGAGATTCCGCCGGCGTGGGAGAGGTCGGGTTGCACGACGGCGATGCCGGCTTGGAGCGGCCCGAGAAATTCGTTTCGGGAGTAGAGGCGCTCGCCGGTGGAGATGGGGATCGAGGTCGCTGCCACGATTCCTTCTAGCAGGTGTGACTTTTCGGGCACGACAGGTTCTTCAACGAAGAGCGGAGCGTAGGGTTCGAGGAGGGGGAGCACGCGGCGCGTGTTGGCCACGGTCATCCGTCCGTGGAAGTCGATGGCCATGTCGCGGTCGGGGCCCAAAACTTCGCGCGCGAGGGCAGCTCGTTCGACGACCTCGTCGATGGCGCTGACGGTGCCGATGGGCTTCATCCGCCCGCTGCCATTCATTTTGACGGCGGTGAGACCAGAGCCCACCTGTTGGGCGATATTGTCGCGCAGCTCGGAGGGATCATCGCCACCAACCCAGCCATACATGCGGATGCGGTCGCGCACGGCGCCGCCAAGAAGGTCGTGAACGGGAACGCCATGGGCTTTGCCTGCGATGTCCCAGAGCGCTTGGTCGATGCCGGCGATTGCACTGGAAGCGATGGGGCCGCCGCGGTAGAAGCCGCCCCGGGTGAGCACTTGCCAGTGGTCTTCGATGCGGGTGGCATCGAGCCCGATGAGGTACTCGGCGTGCTGCTCGACGGCGGCCCGCACGGTGTCGGCCTGGCCTTCTACTACGGGCTCGCCCCAGCCGACGATGCCGTTGTCGGTCTCGATGCGCACGAACAACCAGCGTGGTGGAACGAGGAATGTTTCAATGCGTGCGATCTTCACGGCAGACCCTTACGTTAGTAAATCTTATTATCTTACTATTGACGGCAACTAGAGTGAGCACTATGGATGACGCGACCACCGACCCCCGTGACTGGCGCAGCGCACTGCTCGCCGAACTCCGCGATCTCATTGTCGAAGCGCTGCCCGAAGTCGTCGAAGAAGTAAAGTGGCGAAAGCCATCCAATCCCGACGGCGTAGCAGCGTGGAGCATTGATGGTCTGCTCTGTACGGGCGAGATCTACAAAGACAAGGTCAAGCTCACCTTTGCGAAGGGCGCTTCCGTCGACGATCCCACCGGCCTCTTTAACAGCAGCCTCGACGCCAAAGTTCGTCGGGCGATCGACTTGCATGAGGGTGAGAGTGTCGACCCCGATGCCTTCCGCGATCTGATGCGCGCAGCCGCGGCCCAGAATCAGTAAAGCGCACCGCAGATCGCTCAACCGAGGGCGTTCCCGACGTCGAAGCGGGCGAAATCCCGCCCTCCCGCCCCGTTAAGAATCGCCCCCTTTGGCGCTGTCTAAAGTGTTGCCCGAACTGCATCCCACTGGCAGCCCGAGCCGAGCATCCGTCTGGAAGAATGGATGCGGGGCCAGCCACGTCACAAGCGCGCTTGCGGCCCCGTGACACTGCAGTCGGAAGGAACCTGATGCAACGCGAACACAGCGACGAATTTTCCCGATGGAACGCCCGCCAAGAACTGGCTGAGGCAATGATTCCGCTCATCGGTGGGCTGTATCGCAACCACGGCGTTGTGACCTCGATTCACGGGCGTCGCCTTATCAACCAGTCTCCGGTCGAAGTGCTCAAAGCGCACCGGTTTGCGCGGCAGATTAACGAGAGTGAACTGCCGATTGAAGAGACCATGCCGGTGATGCTCGCGCTGTCGGCGATGCCATTGAATCCGGCATCCATTGACCTAGCGAAGCTCGTGAATCGCTTCCGCGAGCAGGGCGGAACGCTCGACGACTTCCTCGCTGCCGAACTTGCCCCAGCGCTCAAGAATGGTCGCGAGACAAAACCGTCGGGAGCGGATGTCGTGCTCTACGGTTTCGGACGCATCGGTCGACTGTTGGCCCGCATCCTCATCGCGCACGCCGGCAACGGCGAAGGGCTGCGTCTGCGAGCGATTGTTGTGCGCCGAGGCTCAGACAATGACCTCGTGAAGCGCGCCAGCCTGTTGCGTCGTGACAGCGTGCATGGTCCATTCGAGGGGACCATTTCGGTCGACACCGACGCGAACACAATCTTGGCCAATGGCACCCTCATTCAAGTGATCTACTCGAACGATCCCGCCACGATCGACTACACCGAATACGGCATTTCGGATGCCATCGTCGTCGACAACACGGGTCGCTGGCGTGACGAAGCGGGCCTCGGCCAGCACCTCAAGTCACAGGGCGTGAAGCGTGTTCTCCTCACTGCCCCCGGCAAGGGCGACATCAAGAACATTGTCTTCGGGCTCAACCACGACACAATCTCCGACACCGACACCATCCTCTCCGCTGCGTCGTGCACGACAAACGCAATTTCGCCGGTGCTCAAAGCGATCAATGACCAGTACGGCATCGAGCACGGGCATGTCGAAACGGTGCACTCGTACACGAATGACCAAAACCTGACCGACAACTTCCACTCGGGAGACCGTCGGGGTCGCTCAGCACCGATGAACATGGTCATCACCGAGACAGGTGCCGCGAAGGCAGTTGCGAAGGCTGTTCCGGAACTTGCTGGCCTGCTCACTGGCAGCGCCATCCGGGTTCCGACCCCGAATGTGTCGATGGCGATTCTCAACCTTAACCTCGCGACCGAAACGACGCGTGCTGAGGTTAATCGCTACTTGCGCAACCTCTCTCTTGATTCGACTCTGCAGCAGCAGATCGATTTCATCGACTCGCCCGAGGTTGTCTCTAGTGACTTCACGGGATCGCACCGCGCGGGCATCGTGGACGGCCTCGCCACCATCAGCGACGGCAAGCATCTTGTGCTGTATGTCTGGTACGACAACGAGTTCGGCTACACAAGCCAGGTCGTGCGCGTCATCGAGCACATGGGGCAAACACACCCGCAAGTTATTCCCGAACGCGCCGCTGTCGGCTCATAATTCTCCGAACCGTGATCGTGTTACGCCCACGCTTAGCGCTGTGGGCGTAACAAAGTAAAACTCTCAGGTCGCCCGTGTGAACATCGTTAAATGAACGAATCCGCACTCCCAGTAATTGATCTCTCGCTACTCGATGGCGGCCCAGAATCGGCCGCCCAGTTTCGTGACGATCTGCTGTGTGCGACCCACGATGTTGGGTTCTTTTACCTCGTCGGGCACGGTGTCGACGAGACATTGATGGATGACCTGCTTGCGGCATCCCGCGAGTTCTTTGACTTGCCCGCCGAGCAGAAGCTGGCTGTGGAGAACGTGAAGAGCCCGCAGTTCCGTGGCTACACGCGCGTGGGCGGTGAGCTGACCGAGGGCAAGACCGACTGGCGCGAACAGATCGATGTGGGTCCAGAGCGCGACGTTGTCGACAATGCTGCCGGGCTTGCCGACTATTGGCGTCTCGAAGGCCCCAACCTGTGGCCGGATGCCGTGCCCCAGCTTCGTGAATTGGTCAACGAATGGAACGACAAACTCAGTGCCGTCTCGTTGCGACTATTGCGCGCCTGGGCTCACGCCCTCGGGGCGCCGGAGGACGTGTTTGACAACGCCTTCGCCGAGAAGCCTTTCCCGCAGCTGAAGATTGTGCGGTACCCGGGCGAATCTAACCCAGAGCCGAAGCAGGGTGTTGGTGCTCACCGTGATGGTGGTGTTCTGACGCTGCTGATGGTCGAGCCCGGTAAGGGTGGTCTGCAGGTTGATTTCCAGGGCGAGTGGGTGGATGTCCCGCCCAAGCCTGGCGCTTTCGTCGTGAACATTGGCGAGATGCTTGAGCTCGTAACCGAGGGTTATCTCAAGGCGACGCTGCACCGCGTCATCTCACCGCTGATCGGCGACGACCGCATCTCGATTCCCTTCTTCTTCAACCCGGCACTCGACACGGTGATGCCGCAGTTGCAGTTGCCGCCCGAGCTCGCGGCTCAGGCTCGCGGGCTCTCACTCGACCCCACCAATAGCCCCATCCTCGAGACCTACGGAGACAATGCGCTTCGCTATCGAATGCGGGCGCACCCCAACGTTGCCCAGATCCATCACGAAGATCTGATTCAGGGCCCGCGGGGTGCGATCTAAACCAGCTCACTGACGTGACTTACGTGCGGCCTGCCGTTAGGGCGGGCCGCACTTTATGGTTCAGCGATGAACGCGATGCGCGCGGCCCTTCGCGGTCATGCGCGGTCATGCGCGGTCATGCGCGGTCACGCATGGTCACGCATGGCACCTTCGGAAACTCAGGAGATTTCGCTCTTCGGAGGTACTGGAGCGCTGCCAAGGCCAGTTCGGGCACCAATCTCCTGAGTTTCCGAAATATCCTGAGTTTCCTACGGCCAGCGGGAGCCATCCAGCCGCCTGTACTGCCTCCGCATTGCCCACCCCGGGTGTTTGATATATCGTTTGATCACGAGTTTTACCGCCTATGAGAGCCGGAGCAACCTGTGTCGCACTTTCCCGAACGTCAGCCCGCCGAGGCGTACACGGTCGTGATGCCAAACAAGCCGCGCCCCATCGTCATGATTGGTGCCGGCGGAATCGTGAAAGACGCGCACCTTCCCGCCTATCGCAAGGCCGGGTTCGAGGTGTGGGGGATTGTAAACCGCACCGCTGCCAAGGCGCAGGCGCTCGCTGATGAGTTCGGAATTCCGAACGTCTACACGTCGTTGTCGGATGCCGTAGCTGCGGCCCCAAAAGACGCCGTCTACGACCTCGCGCTCATGCCCGAGCAATACCCGGCAGTGCTCGACCAACTGCCCGATGGTGCTGCCGTTCTCATCCAGAAGCCGTTCGGTCAGAACCTTGCCGAGGCGCGGATGCTGCTCGACATCTGTCACCGCAAGAACCTTGTCGCGGCCGTGAACACACAGTTGCGGTTCGCGCCCTATGTGGCGGCGGCGCGCAAGCTTATAGCCGACGGTGCAATCGGCGAACTCTACGACCTCGAGATCAGGGTCGCCACTGAGACACCGTGGGAGATTTTCCCGCACGTGCTTGGCATGGAACGCCTCGAACTCAACATGCACAGCGTGCACTACATGGACCTCGTGCGGTCGTTCCTCGGCAACCCCGACGGCGTGAGTGTTGCGACCGTGCGGCACCCCGCGAAACCTCAGGTCTCGAATACCCGCTCGACGATCATCATGCGCTACCGGAATCGCCCGCTGCGGGTCACGATCAGCACGAACCACGATCACGGATTTGGCAGCGACTTCGAAGAGAGCTTTATCAAGTGGGAGGGCACCAAGGGGGCCATTCGCGCCCAGATGGGCCTCATGCTCGACTACCCGCGTGGTGGCCCCGATGCGCTTGCGATTGCGTACACCGACAAGCCCGAGCTCGGCT
This sequence comes from Rhodoglobus sp., assembly GCF_053580035.1. Classification (NCBI taxonomy): domain Bacteria; kingdom Bacillati; phylum Actinomycetota; class Actinomycetes; order Micrococcales; family Microbacteriaceae; genus Rhodoglobus; species Rhodoglobus sp. Next base: position 1,836,485 of record NZ_JBMDVL010000001.1, read on the forward strand.
GGCAACCCGTGGAATTTCAGGGAAGTTGGTTCCCGGATGCCTTTATTGGCTCCATGAGCGCCCTCCAGCGGTATGTCGAGGGCTCCGTTCCTGAACTTCCGACATCGGTCGATGACGTCATGCACACCATGGCCGTTGTTGAAGCCGGCTATGAATCACAAGAGCGCGAAGGTATCGCGTTGGCAACGAAGGAGAACACTCAGTGAGATTTGCGCGACTCGGGCCGGTTGGCTCAGAAATTCCCGTTGTGCTTCACGACCGGGGAGCCTTCGACCTGCGTTCCATCGCACCAGACATTGATGGCGCATTCTTCACGGCGGGCGGAGTAGAGGCTGCTCGGGCCGCTGTCGCTGCGGGCTCGCTTCCTGCCATCGAGACCGAGGGTGTGCGCGTCGGTGCACCGATCGCTCGTCCCGGCAAGATCGTCTGCGTTGGGCTCAACTACAGCGACCACGCCGAAGAAACCGGCGCAACGTTGCCGGACGAACCGGTCATCTTCATGAAGGACCCCAGCACCATGGTCGGCCCTTTTGACGACGTGCTTATCCCGCGCCAGAGCGTCAAGACCGACTGGGAAGTCGAACTCGGCGTCGTGATCGGTGCCACTGCTCGCTACCTTGATTCCCCGGATGACGCGGCCGCCATCATTGCCGGTTACGCCGTCTCGCACGACGTCTCCGAGCGCGAGTTCCAACTCGAACGCGGCGGAACCTGGGACAAGGGCAAGAGTTGCGAAACGTTCAATCCGTTTGGGCCTGAGCTGGTGAGCGCCGACGAGGTGTCCGACCCTCAAGCCTTGGGGTTGCGACTGTGGGTGAATGGTGTGGAACGCCAGAATGGTACGACCGCGAATATGGCGTTCGGTGTCCACCACATCATTTGGTACTTGAGCCAGTTCATGGTGTTGCAGCCCGGCGACGTCATCAACACGGGAACCCCCGCTGGTGTTGCCATGGGAATCGAGGGTCAGCCATACCTGCGTGCCGGCGACATCGTTGAGCTTGAGATCGACGGTCTCGGTCGTGCGCGCCAGATGATGGTGCAGGCATGAACGCCGAATTCGACGGCCTCGTCGCCGTCGTCACCGGGGGAGCCTCGGGCATTGGCCTCGCAACCGCGCTGACGCTTGCCGAGCGCGGGGCAACCGTTGCTGTGCTCGACCTGAACCCTGAGGGGTTGGATGCTCGCCTGCACGGTTTCGGAGCCGACGTGTCTGATCGTGCTTCCGTTGACGCGGCCATCGCCGCCGTAGGGGAGAAGCTCGGCGCCATCGATATTGTCGTGAATAACGCTGGCATCAGTGCCGTGGGAACTGTCGAAGACAACGATGACGCCGAATGGGCGCGCGTGCTCAACATCAACGTCACCGGCATGGCCCGGGTCTCCGCGGCCGCGATGCCCTGGTTGCGCAAGTCGCAGAACGCCGCCATCGTGAACCTCTGCTCGATCGCCGCCCTCAATGGGCTCCCGCAGCGGGCACTCTACGGCGCATCAAAGGGTGCCGTTCTCGCCCTCACCTACGCGATGGCAACCGATCATGTGACGGACGGGTTGCGCGTCAATGCCGTCAGTCCCGGCACAGTCTCCACTCCGTTTGTGGAGCGGATGCTTCAAGGCTTCGACGACCCTGTCGCCGAACGTGCTGCACTGGATGCCCGCCAAGCCACCGGACGCATGGTGACACCAGAAGAAGTGGCCGGCGCGATCGCCTATTTGGCGAGTCCGCTCTCTGGCTCAACCACGGGCACCGCGCTCGAAGTTGATGGCGGCGTTGCTCACCTTCGCGTCAGAAAGTAGGCGCTCGCGGCATCCGTCTAGCCAGAGTGTCAGTGGGAGGTCGAAACCGCTGGTATAGTTTTCTGGTTGGCGTAAGTCAATGAGATGCGCCCGTAGCTCAGCGGATAGAGCAATTGACTACGGATCAATAGGCCGGGGGTTCAAATCCCTCCGGGCGCACCAAAAAAAGCGGGTCTGACCAGCACTTTCTCGCAGAGTGCGGTCGGACCTGTTTTTGTTTGCCCACATTCTGCCCACACTTCAAAAAGTTTCGGGTCGATTTCGGCCGAGATGCGGCCGTTGCGGCTCCTCCCGGCCCACTGTTGGTCTGGGTTTTGGTTCACCGCACGAGATTGACCTATTGACCTCTGATTGAGGGGCTGCGGCGCAGTCGCTCTCGATGTCCGCGTGTGTCACTTGTCCGTGCAGCAAGACCCTTTCAGCATCAACTTGGTACGTCTTCATTGGGGGAGTGCAGCTCACCTTTGCGTCTATCTAGGATGTACGTCAGTCCGACGTCAGGACACTTCTCGTAGGGCGTCAGGCTGGGGTCTAATTTGATTTTCTCGACACTCGCTTGGCGAGGGTCTTGGAGTTCGACCGGACAGATTCATTGACGGGGCGCTGTGAGGGCAACATCCACTGTGGAAGAATACGTGGTTGGAGTGTATTCCGACATCGATTGCGGCCGATAGGCGTGTCTGGGCCGGGTCCTAGATATTTTCGGCGGCGAACGCTCCCTCGAGGCCGAAGGTCAGCTCGGTGAAACGCTCTCCGATGCGGTGATGTGTTGTCGCGTCCGGGTGGAGCTGGTCGGGCAGTGGCAGCTCGGCGAAGTCTGCGGCGCCGTAGAGGTCGAGGCCGTCGAGGTAAAAGAGGTTCGGATCGTCGGCCGCCCGCCGCTGCACGATCTGGGACAGTTCCGCCCTGATCATTGTGAGGGTCAGTTTCCCGGCAGTGACCTCGGCCGGGTCGCCGGTGGCCGTGAACTGCAGGCGCGCGTCGGCGAGGGCGCTGAGGTCGAAAGCGCTAGGTCCAGGTGTGTCCTCGTGGATCGGACAGAAGAGAGGAGAAACAACGAGGAGCGGCGTCGTGGGATGGCCCTCCCGGATGGTGTCGAGGAAGCCGTGTACCGCGGGCGTGAAGGCGCGTAGCCGCATCAAGTCCGTATTGACGATGTTGATGCCGATCTTGAGGCTGATCAGGTCGGCGGGGGTATCGCGCATGGTGCGGGCCGTGAAAGGGTCGAGAAGGGCGTTGCCTCCGAAACCGAGGTTGACCAGTTCGACGCCCCCGCGGGAGGCAGCGAGTGCCGGCCAGGTCCCCGTCGGGCTCTCGGCGTTGGAGCCGTGACTGATTGAGCTTCCGTGGTGCAGCCAGACCCGGCGGTCTCGAGCGGGTGCCTGTTCGATGAGGGCGTCTGTGCGCAGGGCGACGAGTTCGGTTTTCTCGTTGTGGGGCAACCAGATTTCAACATCCTTCGCATGGTCGGGCAGGCCGGTGAAACGAATGGTGCTCGACGGGCCGAGGTGGGTTGTGGTTGCGCCGGTGGCCATGTTGACGGTGACAGTGATGCCGGTCGTCGCGGTGGCCTGGTCGGTCAGCTGGCCGTCGATGAGTAGGTCGAAGACGCCGTCCGGGCGGGGCGGGCCTCCGAGGTAGACGAATTTCGTGGGCAGCACGTCGAGCTCGATCGCGGTTGCCCGGGTGCGGAACGCGATCCGTATTCCGGACGGCTGGGACTCCGCGTTCGCCAACTGCGGGTCCACGTACTGCGCCCTGGCCCAGGCGGGAAGGCGGTGGGGGAGTAGGCCGTGTTCGGTGCGTTCCAAGTCAAGGGCGCCGCGGAGGTGGCCCGGTGCGAGGGGTGTTGTGATCCAGTCGTGCTGGGTGGGCATGATGTCAGCCTTCTGATCGGGAATATCGGACTGTGTCGGGTGTGTGTGGTGCTATTTGGGCGTTGGCCAGTTGCGCAGGAGGGCGTCGAGGGCGTCGAGGGCTCGGGACCAGGACTCCTGGGAGTCGGGGAGGCTGTGGCTGAAGCCGCCCTCCATCTCCAAGGTCGCAAAGCCGTGGAAGACGCTGCCGAGCAGCCGGACCGCGTGGGTCTGGTCCGGCTCGGACAGCTGATAGCCGCGCAGGATCGCCCGGGTCATCTGGGAGTGCCTGGCGCCGGCGCTCGCGTTTGCCGTCTCTGGGTCGAGCCGGAAATGCATGGCGGCATAGCGGCCGGGGTGCTCGCGGGCGTAGTCACGGTAGACGTTTCCGAGGGCGATGAGGGCGTCTTTTTCTGCACGGCCGGCCAGGGCATCCGCTGCCCGGTCGGCGAGTTCTTGGAGGGCGAGCAGTGTGATTCTGGTTTTGAGATCCTGGGAGCTTGTGACGTGGGCGTACAGGCTTGCGACCTTGACCTCGAACCGCCTCGCGAGTGCCGAGAGGGTGACGTGGTCGAAGCCGACCTCGTCGGCGAGCTCGGCGCCCGCCTGAGTGAGTCGTTCCGTGGTCAGTCCTGCACGTGCCATTCTCATCCTCCAAAACTAATGTCAGTAGGCATTTGCCTAATACTATTAGGTTTTGGCCGAGAAATGAAACTGAGACAGCGCTCGTGACCGGGGAGTTGGGATCGTGCTGTTCCACTTCCTTGATGGTGGGACGCCCCGCAGAGGTCCTTGAATTTTTGCGCTGGGCTGCCTTTTGGTATTCCACAAGTCAGGTCCAAGAGGATGTTTCGTGGGCCGGGTACGGATGTGACTTCCGGTGCGTTCGGATGATGGACATCGGTTATGCGCGCGTCTCGACGGCAAAACAAGATCTCGATCGCCAACTCGACGCCCTGGGCGCGATCGGAATCCCGTCTGGCCGCATCTATGTCGACAAGAAGTCGGGTGCGACCACGAACCGGCCGGGGTTGTCAAACCCCGGGTTTGTTGGAAGCGTTCGACTTTGCCCTGGGTCGTGGGGTGGTTGGGTCTGCCATTTTTCTGGGTGATGTGGAGGCGGCGGAGTTCTGTTTCGAAGGCGTTGCGGCCGCCTTGGCGGCCGAGGCCGGAGAGGCGGGTGGTGAAGACCATGCCGTTATCGGTGAGCGTGGAGGCCGGGATTCCGTGGGTTGTGGTGGCCTGTCGGAACTCGGCCAGCACGATCGAGGTAGTGACGCGGGTGTGCCGCGAGAATCCGGCGATCTCAAGATTCACGAAACGACAAACGAGATGCGGCATGAGACGTCTCGTATCCCATGAGATGCGACACAGTGCAGCCAGCGTGGGCAGGGCGAGACGCCTCTGATCCCTAGCGCTGCAAGATGTCCCATCCATCTGGGATGGTCCGGCGAACTTCGGTATCAACTTCCGAGCTGTCGGACACCAGCTTTGCGTGTGCGCACAAGTGGGGAAGGGGATGACGGCCGGTTCGGCTGGGACGGGCAGGGCAACGGCGTCATGACCCATCCTATGTCCGGGGCCATAAACTGAGCCTCGTCGCTGATGGGCGAGAACGAAGAATGTTGAGGCACTCTGGATTTCGGTGAGGAGAAGCTATGTTGATCGGGGAGATCGCGACGATCGCACAGGTGTCGCCGCGCGCAATTCGTCATTACCACCGAGTCGGTGTCCTGCCTGAGCCAGCTCGTTCCTCGAACAGCTACCGCGTCTACTCGGTGATGGACCTCACTCGGCTCCTGCGGATCCGTCGGCTGATCCACCTCGGGTTCCCACTGCATCGCATCGCCGAGACGTTGCGCAACGAGCCCGAAGTCCTCGACAGCGAACTCGGGGCGCTCGAAGACGACGTGCTCGGACAGATCGACCGCTTGCACCAGCAGCTCGCCGCCATCAGGTCCGCCCGCGCATCTGCGTCGCCCGACTCGATCGTGGTGTACGACACGAGCCATGAGGCAGTCCGTGAACTGTGGGCGCTCCCGGGAGTCCAGGGGATAGAGCGGGATGTTGGTCTTCTCCTCGCGTCCGCAGGGGACGAGGGTCTCCTCGAGAGGCTGAGGGAAGGGCTCGATGACCCCGCACAGCTGAGCCGAATCATCCGGTTGAGCCGACGGTTCCGGTCGATCGACGAGGACTCCTCGCCGGGGGACCGTGACTCCGTCGTCTCGGAGCTGCGTCGCGTCTTCGCGCAGTGGTCGGACCTCGTCGTCCAGCCGCAACTTAGTGAGCTCGTCAACAGCTACCTCAAGCAGGCGTTCACGGCCCCACAGCTCGACATGATCGCGACAGCCGCGGAGAGGCTGGACGAGGACGATAGCTCGCCCGCTTGACCTTGTCGCGACGACAACGTCGAGACTCGACACATGAGACTCACAATCGCCTATCTCACCTCCTACGTGTTTTCCACGCTCGGCAACTCCATCGCGGCAGTCGCATTGCCGCTGATCATCCTCCAGACGACGGGGAGCGCCATCGGCGCCGGCACGGTCGCGGCCGCCACAGTGATCCCCGCGCTCGCCGGTGGTGTCCTCATGGGAGTCGTCATCGACCGCGTCAACCGACGGACCTCGTCCATCGTCACCGATGTGATCTCCGGACTGTCCATCGCAGCCCTTCCCCTGATCGACCTCTTCACCGACCTGAACATCGGCTGGTTCGTCGTCTTCGGCGCCGTGGGTGCGCTCGGTGACATCCCCGGCATCACTGCCCGAGAGACCCTCTTGCCGGCCGTGGTGCGGACGAGCCCGTTGTCGCCAGAGCGACTCATCGGTCTTCGCGAAAGCCTCGGCGCCGCGGCGATCGTCATCGGTCCGGCCGCTGCCGGCGTCCTGACGAGTGTTCTGGGAGGAAGCACGGTCCTGTGGATCACAGCGGGATTCTCTCTCGCGGCAGCCGCCGTCACACTACTGATCCCGCACCGCGACGGAGCCGTGCCTCGAGATCCCCACCCGGCGCGGGGCAACGTCCTCTCCGAGTTCAGCGAGGGGCTGAGCGCGCTATTCGGCAACCGGTTCCTCGTGATGCTGCTGATTATGACTTTCGTCGCCGGGATGGTCACGAGCTCCTTCCAAGGGTTGATCCTGCCGGTCTACTTCACCGCCATCGAAGCGCCTGCGTTGCTCGGGCTCGTGCTGAGCGCGCTGGCGCTCGGCCTCCTGCTCGGCAGCGCTGTCTATGCGGTAGTGGCCAAGCCAGGGCGGGGCCGACGGGCGTGGCTGACGGGCGGCCTCAGTGGCGCTGCGATCGGCATCGCGCTGATGGCGTCCCTCGCGAACGTGTCGATCGTCGTCATCGGCGCCTTCGTCACCGGCTTGGCCAGTGGACTCTTCACCAGTCTCGCGGGCGTCCTCATGCTCGAACGCATTCCCGATCGAGTACGAGGACGCGTGATGAGCGTCCAGAACGCGGCGGTCACCGTAGCCCCGTCGATCGGCATCGTCATTGCCTCGATCCTGACCGAGAGCGTGAGCGTGCAGATCGCCGCCATGGCCGCAGCGGCCACGTGGACACTCATGGTCATCGGTGTGCTCGTGGCCAAGCCCATGCGCAGTCTCGCGCCCACCGCTGGTGGATGAGGCGCTCACCCGGCCATGCGCACGCGGCCCCTCTCCTGCATGGCACGACGCCCGCTGACTATGAGACCCCTCACGACCCACGGATCCTCACGGCACGATCACACCGCCGACCCGGCCGACTCCTCGTTCGGACGACCCCTCAGGTCGAGTGCGACGAAGACGCCTTCGAGGCTCCGTCCCTTGGTTGTCACGCGATAACTGACTTGTGGCGGGACAGTCGGCGTGACTTCCCGTTCGAAGACCCCGCCCTCCACGAGGGTCTTCAACTCTCCGGAGAGCACCTTCTGGGAGATACCGCCGACACGGCGCTGCACCTCGGCGTAACGCCTCTCCTCACGCAAAAGCTTCCACAGGACGCGCATCGCCCATTTGCTCCTGACGAGATCGATCGTGCGCCGGACCGTGTCCTCGCAGTAGCCGTCGGAGATGCCGGTTGCTATGTTGGGCTCCTACCTGCTGGTGTGCACCTGACCTGGAAGTTCACTTTCCTCGGAGCTAATCAGGATGCTGTTCTGCGAGGTTGGTCCGAGCTGCTGCCGGAAGCTAACGTTGATCGACCAGGTGAGGCAGACTCCCGTGTGCGACCCCCTGCGTGTCAGGCTCGGGTGGGCCGAAGATCGTTGCGGTGTCGCGGAATGTGGTCAGCACTGCGGTGACGGTTACCGGGTGGTGCGCGGTGCAGCTGAGGGCGTAGCGGGAGTGGTCGTCTAGCCAGGTGAGGATCTCGATATCTGTGCTATCGGCGAGGCGCCAGTGGGTGAAGTCGGATTGCCAACACTGGTTGGGGAGTTCTGCTTGAAAGCGGATGTATGACGACTTTGGGCGTTTCTTTGGTTCCGGGGTGATGAGCCCGGCACGGTTCAGGGTGCGCCAGATCGTGGCGGGAGATACCGTCTGTTGGTAGTGCTGTTTCAGGTGCCAAGCGATGGTGTGTGGGCCGGCATCCATGCCGTGGTCGGTGAGTTTTCGGCGCAGTTCCAGGATGAGATCGATGCTGTTTGCCGGGATCGCGTGAGGGGTGTGGTGGGGGCGGCGCGAGTGAGGCTCGAACGCGGCTTCACCCTCGATTCGGTAGCGGGAAACAAGTTTGCTGACCCACCCCTTTGAGATCCCGTAGTCGCGGGCGACTTCGGCTTGGGTGCGGCCCTCGAGAACAACGGCAGTGATGACCAGACGAGCTATCGACATGGTCAACTGTGTCTCGACGAGAGTTTCCTATGTCCTGAGACAGGGGTTTCCTATGTCCTGAAACCACACACCTCCGCGCGCACCAAATAAAGCAGGTCTGACCAACACTTTCTCGTGGAGTGCGGTCGGGCCTGTTTTCGTTTGCCCACACTTCGAAAAGTTTCGGGTCGGATTTTGGCAGAAATGCAGCCTTTGCGACTCGTCCCGGCCCAGTGTTTGCCAGAGATTTGGTCCTCCTCACGAGATTGACCTATTGACCTCTGATTGAGGGGCTAGGACATGGCGGTTCTCGATGTCCTCATGCGTCACCTGCGCGTGCAGCAGACCCATTCGTTATTGCGCAGTCACTGCCCCGAGCGATCGGCCCGCTACGAACCGCCGTGGAGATACTGACATGACCCCGGAGCAAACCTTCACTGCGCTGCAACGCATCGCCCGAAAACAACGCCGCGCTGTGCAAGAGCTTCTCACCTTTTACGTACTCGAGCGGTTTTTGGCGAGATTGGGGGAGTCCCTGATGGGTCGATCGGACGGTTAGCGCTTCTGATTCTCGTGAACCTCGACCCTACCTACCTTACCTCAACCGCTGAGCCTCACCCCCCACCGAATGTCGGAAGAGCCGGAATGCCCGTCTACCTGCGGCAGCGGAGTACCGCCGGGTCCGGCCGTCGGACGAAGGCTCGATCGCAGACCCTTTCGCCGAGCCCCTTGACCCGGTTCCCTGAACACAGCGTGGACTAGCTTAATTGGTTCTCTGGAGAAGGGGCCAAGAGGAAGCGAGCAGTGGAAATTCCACTGAGCTCGAAGAAGGAGTCACTCATGTCATCCCTGGGATCACCCGACGATAGCCGCAGGTCTCCGAGCGTCTCGCATGCCTACAAATGGATTATCGCGATTGTCGCGGCTATTGCCGCTCTCGGGATTACTTACAGTCTGACCTCCCAAGCAGGTTGGTGGCAGACGTCCAAGTCACCCGGAATCGCAGAGTCCGCGGGCACGTTGGCCGATCAGAAGATCTCCTGGGAGCCATGCAAGTTCCCCGACGGCCCGCCCGCCGAAGGCGTCGACACATCGAATGTGGAATGCGCAACGATCCAGGTGCCGAAGGACTGGCTGAACCCTGATATCGCTGACAGCTGGGACGTTCGAATTTCGCAGGCGAAGAACATCGAGCCATCGGATGCCGACTACAACACGACCTTGATGGTGCACCCTGGAGGACCGTCCTCGGGATTGTCGTTCGCAGCAACTACCCAAGCATCCACGCCGGAGTTGCGCAGCACGACGAACTACGTCAGCTTCGATCAGCGCGGCGTCGGCCAGTCCAGTCACGCGGAGTGCGAGTACGAGTACGACCCGACCGCCGACATCGCCAGTCAGACTCAGGCGATCGGTTACGCCTGTTCTCAGGATCCGGACGTCGCGACGATCTCCACCGAGCAGGCCGCTTACGACATGGAGTTCATTCGCCATCTGCTGGGCGTCGACACTGTCAGCTACCTCGGGTATTCCTATGGCACTTGGCTGGGAGCGTGGTACGGAAATCTCTTCCCCGAATCGATCGATCGCATGGTTCTTGACTCCGCGCTCAACGTACAGGCGCCTTATCAGGATGTCTTCGAGTCGCAAAACGTCGGCAGGGATCGGCAGTTTCGATTGCACATGATGAACTGGGTAGCACGCAACGACGCCACCTACGGACTCGGGACCGATCCGGAGGCGATCTGGGAACGCTACTTCACCGCAACGGAAGCGCCACACATGGAGGAAGCGGCCGGCCTTGTATGGACGTCGACCAGCATCGTCACCGCGTTCTCGAAGCCCGTTGCCTACCCTGCGATGGGAGAACTGGTCTCGAAGGTCATCGCGGAGGGGGAGTCGCCGACGGACCCCGCATCGAGCGATCCCGTGCAGACCGCTACTCGAATCGTGGACCGAATGGGTCCAGCTGTTCCGGACCCGCTCCGGCAAGCCGCTTACACCAGCCTTGAGGCGATGGCTGAGTCGGAGGCGGGGGAGGCCGCCGCGGCACCCGCGACCTACGACGCGATCATTGACTTCACCCGGTGCACCGACGGTCGGTGGACTCAGGGACTTGACTACTGGGAGGACTATAACGAACGCACCGCAGAGACCTCCCCCATCTCTGCGCAACTCGGGCAGCTCGATGGTCCGCCGACCTGTGCGTTCTGGCCTTCCACCTCTGAGATGCCGGCCGCTAACGATGGATTTCCTGAGACGATCGTGGTGCAGAGTGAGCTCGATGCTCTCTCTCCGTTCGAGCAAGGCCGAGCGTCGGGTTCTGGCTTGCCTAACACGACGCTCATCGCCGTCGATAACGAAAGCATCCATGGTGTTTTCCCTTACGGCACCGAACAGGTCGACCGCCCCGTCTTGGACTTCCTCGCCGGAGGACCACGGCCTGAGAAGACGATCATCGCGAATGCGAAACCTCTCCCGCTTGAGGAGACGTCATTCGAGGCGTGGGGACCGATCGGCGACGACGCTGACCATCGCGACGCTGAACCTCGGTTCACTGACCCGGCGGCACCAGCAGCGCAACACTGAACCTGAGCAGCCACTCACTCGGCCGACGATGCTTTGCGCGGCTGGCATAGCGTTTAGGGGGTGTCCGCCGCCGGTATTGAGCCCATCCTCGGAAAGTGATGGCGTGGTTTCTGAATACGCGCACCCGTTGATTGTTCGAAATGAAGAGGACGCTATGGCCTGGAGCACGAGCCGATATCGCCATCATCCTGCGCGACGAAGCCCCTGCCGATGCGCCGTCCGGTTTTGAATCCGTCGCGATCTTCCTGTCAGAGGCGGACAGCTCGATACTCCACATCTCAGGCCAGCTCTACGACACCCAGGCAATGGCTGACCTGCGCAGCATGGTGGAAGCAGGAGTGAGCACCGATGACGTGTAAAGAGAGATCGATGCGCTTTCCTCCGATGCCGACGACGCGACCCGGCGTCGGCTCGCCAGCCTGCTTGCTCCGACCCTCGCCAAAAGCCTCATCCAGTACCTCTGGCTGCTGAACCCGAGCGAACATCTCTCAAAGAGTGAACGAGTCTCTCGCAAGGCGATTGCCGAGGCGGTGGTAGAGCTGTATAATCCCGCTCAAATCGATGTCCTCGGACGCGCCAGTCTGCTTGCGCAGGAGTTGCTGCAACACATGACGGAGACCAACGGTGGCACCAATGAGCCAATCGATTCGGCGTGAATTGACACTGCTCTGGGAACAGCATCCCTAGTGAGATGCGAAGCGAGATGACTCGACATCCGCAAAGAAGAAATATCCATGAACCCCATCCAGGACCTCATCAACAACCTTCAAAATCTCATGACCCAGGTGCCCGAATTAATCCGGCCTCTCATCGCGGGGATCGCCGCCGCCACGGGAAACTTGATCGCCGTTCTTATCGTGGTCCTCGTTTGCTCTCGCGCCCGAGTCGCGGTGGTGAGCTGCCGGGCGGATAGACGAGAGCCGGTGGTTGCCGGGGACTTCGCGACCGGTGCGCTCTCTCCCGTGGGCAGGGGGACGAGCAGGCCGCGGGCCTGGAACCAGCCACAACCGATTTGAACGGCCGTCAGCGTTCTTAGAAGTGGCTCGTCCGATTTGGTGTTCTCGGCGCGAGCATTCTCGGTCCGATCGCGCTCGCGATCCCGATCCACTTCACTGCCGCCATGCTCATCGCGTCCGGCACACCGCGTTCCTGGGTCCTGCTCTGGCAGGGCGTGGCAATCGTACTGTGGACCACCGTCACCACGACCCTGATCTGGGTGCACTCAACGCCGTGTTTATAGCCTGCGCGTCGATCCAAGACCCACACGAGAGAGCGACTCTCGATGAACATAAAACCCGGAGGCTCCCTCCCATCGGCAAGCGGAAGCGCATCCAATGGAGGACGGGTCGAGCGAATGAACGCTGGCGGGGGACCTGTTGCTCCTGCTGCTCTAGCCCGATTCAGGCACGATCGCCGGCGAGAACACTCTCTTTTGTGTGCTCGCCGGAGCTGTGCTCGCGGATCTGGCGATCGAGGACCGCATGACGAACTCCACCACCCGGCTCGGAGTGACCAGCATCCAAGCCATTGATGGGCGGGCGCCAACAGATGAGATCCTGCGAACAGCATGGGATTACGTCTCGGACAAGGCTTGCGCGGGTAGGTGCTGGGACGTGCCATCAGACAGAGCCTTCGAGTAAATATCACAACTTCGAGAAGAAAGAACCTAGATACAATGTCTAACTTCCGGGGACCACCCCACCCCTAAGCCAGTGCGTCCCCAAGGGCACCAACCTCAACGCCCACAGTCCAGAACGCTTCCTCGAGGTCGCCACCGAACTCAACCTACAACCCCGGAAAACCCCCGCCGCCGCCATCGAGAAGCTACTCTCGAACCCACCAGAACCAACTGTTGCGACGACCGCCTGAGACCGCCTTTCGGTTACGAGACAGATCGGCGGGCAGTGTCCGCGACGACAACAACGTCACTCATGCGAGTCCGCCGTTAACAAAGATGACTTGGCCGTTGATCCAGCGCGCAGGCCCAGCAAGAAAGGCGACGGTTTCGGCAATGTCGTCCGGCTGGCCGAGCCGTTCCAGCGGGACCATCTGAGAAAGAGCTTCGACCGCTGCTTCGTCTTTACCGCTGAGAAATAGCGCGGTCGCGGTGGGCCCAGGAGCAACCGTATTGACGGTGATGTCTTTGCCTCGCAGCTCGCGCGCCAGGATCAGGGTGACACTTTCCACGGCGGCCTTACTCGCCACGTATGCGCCGTAGTTCGGGAACTCGGTGCGGGTGACTGATGTGGAGAAGTTGATAATCGCCCCTCCCGAACGCAACCGGCGTGCCGCTTGCTGGGAGACAACGAATGTACCGCGAATGTTGGTGCGGTGCATTGTGTCGAGATCGTCGAGGTTCATGGTCGCGAGGGGGGAGAGAATCATAATTCCGGCTGTGTTCACGAGGACATCGATCCCACCAAATTCTGCTTCGACGGTGTCGAATGCGGCCGCCATGGCATACTCGTCTGCCACATCTCCACCGACGGCGATAGCCCGACCACCCGCATTGACGATTGTCTCGACCGTTTCATCTGCTCTGTTCCTATTATCCGAGTAGTGCACGCCCACGACTTGGCCATCCCGGCCGAGCCGTTCGGCGATCGCCCGGCCAATGCCTCCAGAGCCTCCTACAACGAGGGCGACCCGGGTGGCCGTGCTGGCGGTTGTTTCGATGGTACTCATGCGCTTTTCCTTTGTTCTCTGATTACGGCACTCGTTCCCGGTTGCGGTGAAACGGCATAGGGGAGCTAGAGCAGTAGTTGTTGGAGCGGGTAGACGAAGTACCGAATCGAGTACGCCTCCCACACCGCACCGATGATGAGCAGAACTAACGCGGGGAGCGCCAGAAGACCGATCTGCTTCAAGCCCTGAAGGTAGCCCTTGCGACGGTTCTGTGCTCCGACGCTGCGTGGGAACAGCCAGCTTCTGCCGATGAGGTAGGCGCCGAGGGCAAAGAGCACGTAGGCCTGGAGTTCGATGACGAAGGTCAGAGAATGAGGAATAAGCGACACCCATCCCTCGGGGGTGGCCGGTGCGAGTGTGATGCCTATCTGGACTGCCCAGTGCGCGAAGAGCGCGAGTCCAGCGAATGGCACGATGAGCGATGGCAGCACGATGGTCAGCAGGCTGAGCTGGAAGACGTTGACGCCAAGGATTATCAGTGCGAATAGCGGCGGGGTGTTGAGCAGCTGACCCACGAGCTCGGCTGTCCCGTCGTCTTCCAAGGACGTGGCTTTTGCCGCACTGAGCTCAGGAAATGCGAGTCCGATCAAGAAACCGATGACTGCCAAACCGTAAGTGGCAAGGTTGATGATGAGGTAGGCACGTTTGTTTTCGTGGATGATTGTGAAGGGGCGCCGCCAGAGCGGTGAACGTGCAGGGGCCTTGGTGGTGGGTAGTGATGTCATGTAACCCATCACATCCCAGGTTTCGACGCGCCTGCAGTGGCGAGGTGTCATCAAAATGATGTGACACGGCGTCACTACCGTCGAAACCACGCGGGCGGGATCGTGGAGTTCATGAAAATCTTCGATCTTGCCCTGAGCGCGATCATTGTCCTCGGCGCGACCGTCTTCCTTGCCTACGTCGGCTACTTCTACTTCGACTTTGGTCTCTTTATGACGCTCCCGGCGAATATCGTGGAAGGATTCATTCAGAACTTGGCGTTGCAATATGTCGCTCTTGTGCTCGGCATCGCGGCGATGATCGCAAAACGGCCCGTCGGTCGCGCGATCAAGCAGCAGGAAGCTGAGAATCGGAGCTGACCATCAACGACCACGCGAGCGACGAGGCACCGAGCATCACACGGATGCGTCGGGTGGCGATGGTCACCGCTGTAGTAGCGATTGCTCCTTTGAGCATTGTAGGTATCGTGCTCACTGCAACATCCTGGTCGGACGCTCTACTCGTCGCTTTGGGATTCCTCGTCACCCTTGCTCTGCTGCGCAAGTGGAGCTTGGATGGGTACCCGCGCCAGGCGATCCTCGCGCTCATGTTCACCACAGCGGCGTGGATCGTTGGTGCACTGACGGCTTCGAGCCCGATCGGTTTCGTACCGATGGCGCTTATCGGCGCGCTGCTGCTCGCGCGGACACGAAGATGGCGGTTATGGATCTGCGCGTTCGCGTTGGCGGTCACGGCGATCGGGGCGAGCTCATTTCTTTTCCACCCCGCGAGTTGGGTGCTTGCCGCCCAGTACCTTGCGCTTCCAGCTGTCGGAACGCTCTTTATCGTCGCGGTGATCCTGCTCAGTGAACAGGCTTGGCAGGTGGTGCGGCGGCTCGAACGCGCCCAGGAAACAGAGGCGGAGCTTGCGGTTACGCGCGAGCGGATACGCTTCGCTGGGGACCTTCACGACATTCAGGGACATTCGCTTCATGTCATCAAGCTGAAAGCCGCCTTGGGCGGACGCGTGGTGCACAGCGACCCCGACCGAGCCGATGTGGAATTCAGCGAGATCCGCCGTCTTGTCAACGAGACCATCGCGGAAACGAGAGCGCTGACATATGCGCGCTATGAGCTAAATCTGGTGGCTGAGCTCGAGAACACCAAGAGGCTCGTCGAGGCGGCCGGCGTGGTTGTCGAGGTGACATTCGACAACGCGAGCGGGAGTGCCGCGCATCCCCTGTTGGCACAGGTCCTGCGGGAAGCCACCACTAACCTGCTTCGCCATGCGCGTCCGACCTTCGTCACTATCACCGCCTCGCCAAAGTCCGTGGTGGTCACCAACGACGGCGCTGTCGATACGGGCGACTCCACGCTGAGGGGAATTGCTCGCCTGCGGGATCGGGTGGAGGGTGCGGGCGGCGCGTTGTGCGTCGAACGATCGTCAGGTAAGTTTGTCGTTTCTGCTCGGATCGATCCCGAAAGCAGAACTACGGGGACCGGAGACGGGCGATGACGGCGGCGGATCCGATCAGGATCATTCTGGCCGATGACGAGCTACTGCTGCGGACGGCACTTTCGGCGGTCCTCACACTCGACGGGACCATCAACGTCGTGGCGCAAGCTGAGAACGGCCGCGAGGCGGTGACCGCGACGCTTCAGCACCGTCCAGACGTACTCGTCATCGACCTCGAGATGCCTGAGATTGACGGCTTGGAGGCAGTCGCGTTGATTCTGTCCAAGAATCCCGGGCAACGCGTGCTGATGCTCACCCGGCATGCCCGACAGGGCGTTCTCCGGCGAGCGCTCAAGCTCGGGGTGTTGGGTTTCATGAGCAAGAGCTCTGACCCGGAGGAGATCGCCGAGGTGATCCGCAAAGTCAACGACGGCGACCGCTGGATCGCGCACGATGTTCTCGAGGCTTCGGTCGTCGACGACTCACCCCTGACAGAGCGCGAAGCCGATGTCCTGCGGGAGACACGCGAGGGGTACTCGGTCAAGGAAATCGCTCGGCGATTGCATCTCGCATCTGGCACCGTTCGAAATTACCTCTCGGGCGCCACGCAGAAGACCGCGACGACGACCCGGCACGACGCGGCGAGGGCAGCCCGCGATCGCGGTTGGTTGTGACTTATCGTTCTGAGTTGAATCAACACAGACCCTTGCAGCTTTATCGGAGGCGGCGTTAGAGATCGACTCGACGACGCTCGCGAACGATGCGTTCGCAACGTTCATCGAAGCTACGTACTATCGCACTGGGATCCCTGACCAGGGTAGCTCAGCGCAAAGTGTGCATTTCGTGATGCACACTCCGTTCAGGATGCGCTTCGATCGGTCACGCGGACACACCATTGATTGCCAGCCAGCTGAGTATCGTTTCCACACTCTCGGGGTCGAGACGCGTACCCGGCTCGTTGTATCCGCTGCCTGGCGACGCGGCGATTTCAGTCTGAGAGCGTCGATCCTCTTTGAACACGTGATTCGCGTTGGCTGGGAAGCCGACGGTGATATTGGTCATCCCCGCGGCAGCCTCTTCGAGTGGGATGCCATCGGCGTGCATGTCTACCTGAAGGTCTTTCGCGCCAATCAGTATCAGCGCGGGGATCTGCACCTTCGCGAGCGAATCACTTGCGGATTCGATCCACAACTCGCGGGCGAACGGGAGATTCGCTGGTGCCTCGAAGCCCGCAAGCACCATCTTCACGCTGTCAGGCAGGCTCGGGTCAGGATTCATCTGCTGCCCGGAAGAGTATCGCGCAGCGGCCTCGCGCACCTTAGACATCAGTTCGGGGTCATCGAAAATCTGGGCCTGGAGCGCCAACTGCGAGATCAGCACTGTCTGTATCGGCCGGCCAGGGGGCGCGGCGAGGATGATTCCCGCGAAGGGGACGTCTTGGGCAGTTGTGGCGTAGTGCAGCACGTGAAGGGTTCCTTCACTGTGGCCGAGCCCCACAATTCTCGTGGAGTCCACGAAGTCCTGCCGAGAGAGCTCCGTGACGGCCGCGATCAGCTCATTCAGTTGCGACTTCATGCTCATCTTCCCGATGAGCTTTCCGGAGTTCTCTATCGCGTGCGGGCCGGACGCCCGCTTGTCGTAGCGAAGAGAGGCGATGCCCGCATCAGCAAACCTCTCTGCCAACAGCCGAGCGCTGCCATTGCTGCCGGGCAGCAATGGCGAACACCAATCGCGGTCGGTCGGACCGCTGCCAGCGACAAGCACCACTGCCGGGAATGGCCCCTCACCGTCAGGGCACACAACTGTGCCCTCCATTGCGATGTCGTCCAGCTTCCACGTCAGGTCAAAAGAGCGTGTCATGTATGCAATTCCATTCTTTCAGCTAACCCAAACCGCTGCCAAAACGATGAGGCGGGCGCAAGGGTCTTAGGGCTTATCCGGTGCGGGAAGGATCACACTCGCCACGATCCGTCGCTTGCGCCCCTTTACTGGTTCGTTTGTGAGCCTCGCTTGGAAGACCATCGCGAGGTCACGCGTGAACTCAAGGAACTCGGCGTCGGTCATCCACATCGCGTTGACGCGGTACCCGACGCCGTCGCGCACGAGGTCGGGCGTGCCTGCGGCGAGGTACCTGTCGAAGTTGGCGATCAGTCCCGCGGCGAACGCCAGGAACGCCTGGCCGTGCTGCTCAGGGGTCATCGCAGCGAGCTCCGCCGGCCCGATCGAGGCTTCGGCCTGAGCCAAGGTGTACGTGCGCTCGACGCTACCCCGGATGCGTCGCTCAGCAGCTACCCGCAGGATTCCCGCGTCGGCTAGGAGTGCGATGTGACGGTAGAGGCTTCCGGCAGGCACATCATCGAGTTCAGCCGCGAGCTGCGTGGTCGTGAGCGCTCGATCGCCCAAGAACGCCTGCACGATTCGCAAGCGCACCGGGTGCAAAAGGATTTCTGAACTCGCCATGTGATCAACCTTATCATCCATTCACATTTCTGCTAGCATTCACAATTATGAGAACAAACATGGATCTCTCCACTATCCCCCTCGTCGTCCTGATCGGGGTGAGCGCAGTGCTGCTCATCCAGATAGCCCTCGGTGTTGCCGCGCTCGTTGATCTGTATCGACGGCCGGCTGCGACGATCGCGACCGGCAACAAGTGGATCTGGGTGGTGGTCATCGTCATCTCCAGCTTCATCGGCCCGATCCTGTACTTCGCCATCGGTCGCAAGTCGGCGCAGGCTATCTATCAGCCGCCGACCGATAAGAAACGATCGAGCACCGATATCGCCGACGCCCTCTACGGCACCGCCGAGAAGCTGACGCTGCGATGAGCTCCGCTATTCGGACCGCCGCGCTGACGAAGTCCTACGGCCCCAAACTCGTCGTTGATGCCCTCGACCTCGACGTTGAGGAGGGTTCGATCTTCGGATTTCTCGGTCCGAACGGCGCCGGGAAGACCACGACCCTGCGGCTCGCCACTGGGCTCGCCCGGCCCACGAGTGGGTCGATCCGAATCCTCGGACAGGATGTCGGCGCGGTCGGCGCTGCCGTGCGTTCCGAGATCGGATTCCTCCCCGACGTGCCAGCCTTCTACGGCTGGATGACGGCACCCGAATTTCTGCGCTTCGCGGGCGGGCTGTTCGGCATGTCAGATGCCGCGCTACGCGAGCGCACAGACATGCTCCTTGACCTCGCAGGACTCACCGATGTGACCTCGAAGGTCGGCGGTTTTTCACGCGGCATGAAGCAACGCCTCGGCATCGCCCAGGCCCTCATCAACGCACCGCGGCTGCTGCTGCTCGATGAGCCCACCAGCGCCCTCGACCCGATGGGCCGCAAAGACGTGCTCGACATGATCATTTCGTTGCGCGGGCGCACCACCGTCTTCTTCTCCACACACATCCTCGGCGACGTCGAAAGAGTCTGCGACACGGTCGCCATTCTCGACCGCGGACGAATGGTCACACAGGCCCCGATTCACCAATTAAAGGCACGATATGGCAAAGACAAGGTGGTGGTCGAGGTGACCGAGAATGCCGATTCCCTCGCGAGGGAGTTCAGCGAGCACCCATGGGCAGCAACGACGAAACGAGGAGACGACGGCCAGATTGAGATCACGGTAACCGATCTCCGCGCCGCTCAACACGACATCCCGGCTATCGTCGCGGCCCGTGGCAGCGGGCTCGCACGACTGGAGGCCGGAGAGGTCGGCCTCGAAGAGGTCTTCGTCGACCTGGTGGGAGGACACAAGTGAACGCCACCCTCGTCTTCGCGCGTAAAGAGGCACTCGAGATCGTCCGCACCTGGCGGATCTTGGTATTGCCGGCGATTATCCTTTTCTTTGCCGTCTCCGCGCCGCTGCTCGCCCGCTTCACCCCCGAGATCGTCGGGGCCGTGGGCGGCGCCCAGCTCGGCGCGATTACCCTTCCCGACGCAACCTATCTCGACGCCTACGCGCAATGGATCAAAAGCCTCGGCCAGATTTTTCTCTTCGCCCTGATCATCATCTACGGTGGCATCGTTTCGTCTGAGACCTCGAGCGGAACTGCAATCTTGGTGCTCACCAAACCGATGTCACGCGGCGCATTCGTCGCGGTGAAGGCCGCAATCCACTCCGTCTTCCTCGCCGCGCTGGTCGTCATCGGAACTCTGTTGACCTGGGGCATCACGGCCGCAGTCTTCGGCCAGGCACCCCTGGAACCGTTGTGGTCGGGAACTCTGGTTTGGCTCGTGCTTGGCGTCTTTTACATCACGCTGATGACCTTCTTGTCAGTCCTGATCCCCTCGGCGGCAGGCGCTGCCGGGGCAGGCATCGGAGCCTTCGTGCTGCTCACCATGGGTGCCCTCTGGAGACCTCTGGCCGACTACTCACCCGCAGGGCTGGCCGGTCAAGCGGCGGCACTCGCCGCCAAGCAGCCGGTACCAGACCTCCTGTGGCCCGTGCTGGTGTCGCTCGCGGCTGCCGTTGCGTTGGTAGTCGCGGCCGCCGTGCTGTTCAGGCGCAAGGAACTCTAACCGCCCGTTTGTCCATCAGTCGCTTGACGCTGTGTCGAATACAGGGCAATTCATTGCGTAGTCAGGCTGATTGCGAGAAGCCATCGCTCCAGCGCGAGCAGGCGTCCACCAGCTTGCCAGCGCCCCATTCCGCAAACGCGCGACCACATCAGCTCGTACTAGAGCCTCACAAGAAGGAGAACCATGACCGACGCTTACCCCCCAAGACCCATCGACCCCGCAGCGATCTTCCTACCACCCACACAGAGCATCGATATCGCCTCATTCGAAAAGGACCCAGGACATTGACGAATCTCACCTTTGATAGAAACGGAGTCGATCAGATCGCTCCCCCCGCAGCCGATGGATGAACCCGTGCCCCCTCCGCAACCGACCCCGCCCTGGCGGCCGCTGCGGTGCAGGATCTTCTCCAGCCGTGATCACGCAAGCGGGTTCGAGCGGGGTTGAGCACGAGCGGGACATCCACCGTGGGTGGGGCCTGCTTCGGGTCCAAATCAGCAGACTGGCTGAGAGACAATCAACGAGGAAGCTAACCAGGAAATCGCTACTGTCGTGGTGTTGAGCGGACGTCGACCGATCTCGGTGGGCGGGGGTTTGTGCCGGCATCTTGAGACGGCTGGGACGCGCGCGGACGATATCAATGAGTGGCGAAGGAGCGCGCGAAGTGATGGACAAGCCGACGGGCTCGCGCCTCAGGGTCGGCTGTCGTGAGTCCAGCAGTTCCGGCGTTGGCCTCGATCAGTAACACGACGTCATCCCAACTCACGTCCGCTGATGCTTTTCCGTCTTGTTGTGCCCGACCGATAATGCGTTCCATCTGCGCACGGACCGCAGCCTTTTCGACGTCGAAGGAAGTTCCCTGCAAAAACGATCTGACGACAAGATCAGCGCAAGCGCCGTCGTGCACTTGTTGCACGCAAGTCTCCTCCAGCAGGATCAGGAGAGCGTGCCAAGCATCCTCTGCGTCGGCGGCCGCGTCTACCGCGCTCATCCACCATCTCAGTTGGCGGGCGAAGACCGCGTCCATTAGCGATTCTCTCGATGGAAACCGGCGGGAAAGAGTGGCGGCTCCCACGCCCGCGCGTCTAGCGATTTCCGCCATCGGCGTCTTGATGCCACTGATCGCGTACATCTGCTCAGCGGCGTCGACGATACGGTCGCGGTTGTCCCGCGCGTCAGCTCGCAAAGTCATGACCCCAGCCTATAGATCGGGAGGACCCCAAGCACTTCGTGGTAGCGTCGACTAAGTGGAAGATGCCTTCCACTTAACTTCCCCACTTAGGAGCCCCGATGCGCGCAGCACAGATTACCCGATTCGGCGACTGGGAAGCCATTCAGGTTGCCGACGTGCCCATCCCGGCGCCGCGAGCTGATGAAGTGCTCGTGCGAGTAGCCGCCTCTAGTGTCAACTCAGTCGACATCAAGCACCGTCAGGGTCGGCTCCGACTGCTCGCTGGTCGCCGCGTGCCCCAGGGGCTCGGAATTGATCTGGTCGGTAGTGTCGAAAGCGTCGGGGGAGCGGTGAAAGATTTCGCACCGGGCGAGCGGGTCTGGGGCATTCGAGCCGGCGCTTCAGGGATGCGAAACGCCGCGGGCCCGGCAGCTGACTACTGCGTCGTCGACGCACGCCATCTCGCCCGCGCTCCCGAATCGCTCGACAACGTGGATGCCGCAAGTCTGGTCACAGGTGCGTACACCGCATTGAGGGCACTGAAGGACGTCGCACGTCTCCAGCCGGGCGAGCGAGTCTTGGTGCGCGGAGGCACGGGCGGCGTCGGCAACGCGGTAGTCCAGGTCGCTGCCGCTCTCGGCGCTCGTGTCGCGGTACTTGCCTCGCCTTCAAGCGATAACCTCGCCAGCGTGCTTGGCGCAAGCGAGTTCTTTGACTACACCACCGCTACTCCGGCGTCGGTTGGGAAGGTGGACGTTCTCGTCGACACTGTCGGAACTGACTTACTCGGCTGGCGTCGAACGCTGGCACCCAACGGGCGCATGGTGAGCGTTGCTTTCGATTCACTTGCAGGCATCGCTGCAATTGGAATGTCCAGAATCTACGGTTCGGCACGCATCCGAATGTTTGCCGGCGAGCCACCTGCAGGTGCCCTCGCGACATTGACGCAGTTCGTGAACGAGCGCGGCATCCGTGGCTTGGTCCACAAAACGTACCCGCTCGAAAACCTCGCAGAGGCGCACCGCGCGTTCTCCGCCGGCGGCGTGCGCGGCAAGATAGTCGTCAGAATCGCTGAGTGATATCACCGGCTCGACAGGTAGCGTGTGCGCGCGATGCTACCGATGCTGACGACCGACCGGGACAGAAGGCTCGTCTCTCCAAGGTCGCGGGGAGTTCAATTAGCTGTAACTGATAGTGCATGAATAGGAGTTCCGGGCGCTTGATGGCAGATTGTTCCGTAATGTGTCGCGAGCCTTCAGCGCATACGACCACTGTCGATCAGGATTTGCTCACCTATTCGGGATCTTTTTGCAGAAGTAGTTCGCCCATACGCTTCAAGGTCCGCAGTTGCGCCGGGTTGTATATCTCAGCCAAGGCTTGGGCGACCGTGGATTCTGCGGACTGCTCGCCGTGCGGGGAGTGCGTCAGCGCATCAGACATGTTGGGGTGCCTCTCGCGCTGTGCGAGCACAACCGGCACCATTTTAGCGGCGAGTGAGTCGATAGCCGTGTCACTCGCATTTGCGGGGAAGCCCTCGAACTCGTCGTCGACGTCACTGCGCTCGGCGGCTGCTGGCATCACGACCCCGCGGTCTCGTTCCCCACGAGCGCGGCGGGGGCATCACGTGAAGTGCCGTCGGACTGGTCTAACGGTCCGAGACCGATTTACTGCTGTCAGCGGCCAGCGCGGTTGCGATCACGCTCGCGCGGACGAGAACATCCAGCTGCGACTCGTTGTATAACTCCACGGCGGTTTCGATGAGAGCCTCCTGCGAGACCCGCGAACCCTTCGGCAGATGCGCCGCCGGGTCGGCGAGCCACCGGTAGTCACTGATGTGTTGAGCGAGTTGAGGCGCGAGCTCCTCGGCGAGTTGTTGCCGGGTGGAATCGTCAGCGTCCGGAGGCAGCTCATCGAATTCAACGCCTGCATCTTGCGTCTCCAACTCGACCATCTTCTTCAGATCGGCCATCGCCGACGAGTCGTACAGCTGCGAGACGACGAGCATGAGGGAACGCTCCGGCTTGGACAGTCGGCTTGCGAGGTGCTCGAAGCCCGACGGCACATCGGTGGCTGTAGTCCCATCCAGGATCGCCCGGATCTCGGCGCGTGCACGCTTGAGCCGCTCGATGCCAGCGGTCAGGTTGGCGTCGACGGCCATCAGGGCCACTGCCGGTGATTCTTCGCCGACATCCATCGACCCGATCTGCGCGAGGGGTACATCGAGGTCGCGAAGTCGACGGATCTGGAGCAGCCTCACCAGATGGCGGGCTCCGTACTGTTTGTACCCGTTGGATGTTCGCTCGGGCTGTTCGAGCATCCCGGCCTGGTGGTAATGACGGACCGTGTTCACCGTGGTGCCGGCGAGTTCCGCCACCTCACGCGTGCTCCACGTCATCACAGACTCCGTTCTATCGTCAGCGGCCGGCAGCGTCAGCTGCGCTCGTCATCACCATTGAAGTCTATGTTCCCGCCACAGGGTCAAGAACTGTTTGTGTCTTCGATTTCCGTTTGACCATGTGGCGAGAACACGGTCTTTGCTAAAGCTATCTCGCGCGTCGGCCGAACGGCCGGAGCGTATCGGGATCTCTCAGGAAGGTTCAACATGGACACCCCCTACGAATGGCTTCGGAGCTTGATCGAGCAAGTTCCTGAAATCCTCCACCCCTTGATCGTCGCTCTTGCCGGCGCGATCCCCTACATCGAGGGCGAGGGCGCAGCCGCCTTCGGCATCATCGCCGGAATTAACCCTGTGGTCGCAGCGATCGCGGGCGCGACCGGCAACATCCTGTGCGTCTTCGGTGTGGTCTTCCTGGGGTCCCGGATCCGCGAACGAGTCGTAGCGCGGCGTGCGGCCAATCCCGTATTTGTCGCTGCCGGCGGGCCTGAGCTGCCCGCAGTCGCGCCCGAAGCGCACGACGCGAAGCAGACCGGACGCTCGAAGGGCCGGGCGCGGCTCCGTCGCTGGACGGTCCGGTTCGGAGTTCCCGGCGCGAGCATCCTCGCCCCTCTTGCCCTCCCTACAATGCTGACCGCGGCCTTTTTTGTCAGCACAGGCGTCTCCAAGGGGTGGGTTATACTGTGGCAGATCGTGGCAATCGTAGTGTGGACGAGCGTCATCGCGGTCGCAGCGTCTGGCGTCCTAGGACTCCTCGGCTGGTGAGCATTAGGCCGGAACGGTGCTCCGCTCAGCTGGAGAGGGACCCCACCCGGCTCACGCCGCTGCGCTTGTCCCGGCCAAGAACGATCACGATCACGATTACTGCGCCTGCTCAGATGAACGGCGCGGCCAATCCGGTTTAGGGCAGGCTGGGAGAGAAAGTTGAGAACACTCATAGGCCGTGCACGATCATCGCTGGCACCAGGCAACAGTTGAAGCGACTTGCCACGTAGTACACAGATCCCAAGCCAAACTGGATGAGAACCTGCAGGATTGCTAGCGCACCAATACCGAAGAACGTATTCGGCAGGTTCAGCAAGAAGAACAGGAGGGTGAAGATGAACCAGACACCCGTCTCTCCGAATTTCGAGCGCAGAGCGACGAGGCGCTGACCGCGCGCAATCACCTTTTCGTTGAACCCCGTGAGTACGCTGCCGACCACCGGGTAGAGCCACATCGGCGGAGTCGCCGTGGAGCTCTCACTGAAGACCATGTTGAGGCTGGCGACGACGGCTATCAGCGCTAGGAGCAGGAAGGTTGATTTCGGAAGACGCCGCTTCTCGAGAAGCGACGGCCGCCACCCTCCTAAAATGGACACGACCATCAGGATGACGACCAGACCGCGGGATGGGGGCGTTACGTACCAGGCCAGGCGAGGAGTGTGTATTCGCTTTCGCCTACTTACGAATAGTCGATTCCGTTGAATATCCAGATCGTGTAGAAGACCGCGAGGTGCGTGAGGAAAGTGACGATCCCGAGCCAGACCCCGGGCGTAGGCGTGGGGATGATGGGTGGAGGACTGAGTTCACCTGGCTGGTCACACTGTATTCGCCGCGCACAGTGAAGCTCTGGTCGCGGCGGCGGAGCCGGTGGGCATACGTGGCGTAAGCGTGAGCAGTGCAACCACTTGACCCTGTGCTGAGCACATACCTTTTCATTGAATAATCATGAAGATTTCACACACCATCGCCGCGGCATCTGCGCTTGTTTTCGTCCTTTCGGGCCTTTCGTCTGGGGCCGCGCCAAACACCACACCCCGCGACCCCGTGCGCGCTGCTCTCGCCCAAACTATGGCCGTCGACGCGTGGCCCGCAGGCTTGGTCGCCGTTCGCAACTCCGGCGAGAAGGTTCGCACTTACGCTTCCGGTGTGATTGAGCTCGGCTTGCCCGACAAGGTTCGGGCTGACAGCCAGATCAGGATTGGGAGCAATACCAAAACTTTCACCGCCGCACTTGTCATGCAACTGGTCGGCGAGGGCTCAATTTCTCTCGATGCAGCTGTCGAGACGTACCTTCCGGGAGTCGTCCGGCACCCCCAGGTATCGGGACACGACATCACCGTCCGTCAGTTGTTGCAGCACACGAGTGGGCTTCCCGACATGGACGGTGATATCGGCGACCACCTGCTGGAGTGGCAGCATCGTTACATCTCGCCGCGGGCTTCACTCGACCTCGCCTTCACCCATCCGGTCTCGAACGCGCCTGGGGTGAGCTTCGAATACAGCAATGCGAACTACATCCTGGCTGGGCTGATCATCGAGGCCGTTTCAGGCAGGCCGCTGGCCGAAGAGATCGATACACGCATCATTGCCCCCCTCGGGCTTGAGAACACGTATTTCCCCGATCAGGGCGAACAAGTCATCCGGGGCGATCATCCGCACAGCTATATTCCGCTGGGCGATTCCCCCGTCGACTTCACGGATTTCGATCCCTCCTGGGGATACGCAGCCGGCGCGATGGTGTCAACGACCGAGGACCTGACGCTGTTCTACTCCGCGCTCGCGACAGGCGACGTGGTGGCGGATGCGCAGCTAGAAGACATGCGAGAGACGATCCCGGCCGATTCGTTATGGGAGGGTGCCGAATATGGGTTGGGCCTCATTTCCTTTGAGCTCTCGTGCGGGGTGACCGCATGGGGACACGGTGGCGACGTTCCCGGCACTGTCAGCCGGGTGGCGGCTACGGAAGACGGCCGTTCCGCGGCCATCGCGGTAACTCAGAACGCGACGTCTATCGAAGCGGATTCCCGCCTCCGCGGCCTTATCGACACCGCCATCTGCTCCCCATGAACCGGAAAACCAGCATCCAGCTTGACCGTGCGGCCCACTCTAGACGGGTGCGTGCTCCCAAAAGCTGCGGCAGAGATTTACGCGTCAGGGGAACAGCTGGATGTACCGACGCTTGTGGGGAGCAACGCAGACGAAGCGTCGCTGGCCTTGGCAAACCCGCAAAAGATGACCGTTGCCGACTACCGAGCGTCGGTCCGCGACACGTACGGCGACGAAGCAGAGCAATTCCTTAGCCTGTACCCGGGCGACACCGAGCAAGGTGTTCTTGCTTCCTCACTACAAGCGCAAACGGACAGTGTCATGACTCGCGCGATGCTCCGCTGGGCCCGGCTGCAGACGGACACCGGCGATGAGAACGCGTACCTGTACTTCTTCTCGCACGTTCCTCCGGAAGACGGGCTCGAAAAGTTCGGTGCATACCACGGTGCCGAGGTCGCCTACGCGTACGACAACCTCGGTGTCGACCACGACAGCGTGTATGAGGCGTCCGATTACAGGCTCCGCGACCAGATGAGCGGATACTGGCTCAACTTCGTGCAGACCGGAAACCCCAACGGACGCGGCCTGCCCACCTGGGCGACGGTTGCGGATGCCCCTGACAACGTCATGGGCTTCGGGCCGAAGGTCAGCGTCATGTCCCCCCGACCGCGTGCGGCAGCCATCGATTTCTGGCTCCACTACGCCGGCCCGATCCGATAGGTGAAGCTGATGATTCATCCTCGTAGACGGCGATATCCGACCGCCCATCCGGGGATTCTCGAACGAAACGTAGTGCAATGGGAGGTACTGCAGCACGCTTTCTAGTCTCCCGCGGAATTCCGCCCGACACAGATCGAATGCCCGCTCGGCGCTCGAACTGGCATCTTGACTGAGACAGACCAACAGCTCGCGCGCCCCCTACTCGACACACCAGGCTCAGCCGGCGAAGGTCGTGAGGGGGCTACACGGCAGTTAACGACGCCGTCGTTACCGGGCTTTACACTGAAGCACTCTGGCCGGCCGTCATCGCGGGCCTCTCGGAACTCGCGGTGGGTCATGGCGACACCCTCCTTGCGCTCAGAGACCTGTACCACGAACGATCTCTGGACGGTGCCTACGCCAACTCCGAGGAGGCGACGGTGGACATCGACTGCCTGGACGAGGACCGCCTCAGCCCGGCGGGCCAGGCTGAGCTCCTCGGTGCCGCACTCGCCGCAGTCCCTTTCCTCGATCCGGGCACGCCCACGGAGGCCGTGCCTGCCTTGTGTCGGTCTCACACCCCCCTCCGGCCGACGCAACGTGTCGGCTATGACCCGGACCGGCCTAGAACGGTCGCCGGAGGCATTCCCCACGAAGGAGTGGCCGGAGAGGGCTCGTTGGATCGTGGGGATACCGTTTTCAGCGAAGACGGCTGCGGCGCATTCGAGGCCACCCGCGGATCAGTCGATGAGGAAGACAACCCTGTTCGTCGACCGCACCCCGCCGCCGGCGACCCATGGTCCGAGGTCGGTCCAGGACCGCTGGTCGAGGTCTTCGATCACGTGGCGGCCGACGTAAACGTCAGCTGCTAGATATGCCATTTCGGAGGCCAGCCCGCTCTGACTACCAAGGAAAAAGGTCGAGATCGACCTGTCGAAGCTCATCGAATCGGCAACAAATGCACCGAAGGGGAAGTGCTCGTCTTGACCAGCAGAATGGCCGAGCGCGATGACCGTACCCCCCGGCGCGAGCAAGGAATACGCGGCGACGAGATGCGGTCCGCCTACGACGTCCAACGCCGCGAAGACCGGCAACGATACTGTGTCCATCGTCGCGTGCACCTCCGCAGCTCCGAGCTGCCTGATTCGTTCGTGGGCCACCTGGTCCCGCGCGATCGCGACGACGTGCGCCCCGGATCTGGCCGCCAGCTGAACGGCGGCCGCTCCCACGGCACTGTTGGCGCCCACCACCAGCAGACGCCGCCCGAGCAGCGATCCGAGCCCTCGAAGCGCCCGGAGAGCGCTGGTGACCGGGACAGGGATCGCGCTCATCAGCGCCGGGTCGGCACCGTTCGGTGTCACGGCGATTGTCGCTGTCGGGACACTCCGCATCTGAGCCCAGCCGCCGTGGCTCCCGAGGAAGATCACGGACTGGCCTTCCTCGGGCCCGCTCCCGTTCGGCGCGCTACGAAGCACGGTCCCGGCACCGTCCCAGCCTGGGACTGATCCGGGTTCCGCCGTGGCGAGCGCCGCGAGATCTCCCGGGTTCGGAGCGAATGCCTGCACCTGAATAAGAGCTTCATCTTCACGTTGGGGCGGATCGGGTAATTCGCGAAAGGAAAGTCCTGCGTGGCTCGTCTGGTCGGCTACCCATGCGCGCATTATGTGTGCTTCTTCCTGTCGGTCCGGTTCAGTGGTCGTCTTGCTCGGAACTTGGTCAAGCGTCAGGGCTGCGCCGTCCCGTCGTCGGTCCGTACGAATTCGCGCAGGGTTGTCAGGAAGGCCTGATCGGGTGGTCGATTACAGGGTCGAGGTAGAAACGCGCCCAGGACACGAGGCCCTGGGCATCGGTGCGCCAGATGACGGGGCCGACGATCCCCGCGGAACTCCCATCGGCCGCAGTGCCTTTCATTTCCCATTCCGACCACACTTCGTCGCCGTTCACCGCGTGACGCAGAACTCGCGCCTCAAGGTCCGGGAATTGGGTGAGTATCGCCGTCCAGTTACGCAGCACGGTTGCGCGACCCTCGAAATTCCTAGACGGGTGATGAGGGGTTTCGGAAATATAGTCGGAGGAGAAGCACGCTGCGATGCTGTTGGCGTCGTGGGAGTTGATCGCTGTCTCGAGCTTGGTGAGCGCCTCTAGGTCTGTCATTTTGCCCGCTTTCATTGGGGTGATTTCGTTGCTATTCGCAGCTTTCGAGCATCGCGGCCTCAGTCGCCGTTGGGTGCAAGGAGTCGGGTTCGGGCAGGAGCCATCGGGTCGGTGAAGTTGGGGTCCTCCCGGTCCCCCTTGAACCTGAGCGGAGCCCAATGCTCGAACGTCTTCCCTTCCAGTGGAATGGGCTTCGCGTCGATGCCCATCAGATCGCCGTCGGTCCTCGCAGCGAGAAGAGGGAATGCTGTGAGCAGACTCCTCAGCTCGGCCGGCGGGCGGCGTTGATCTTGTCGACCTGCCCGAGGGGATCGTCGACTGAGAGGACCAGTCGGTCGAAACGTTCAGCAGAGTCTAGCTCGACGACGATGGCTCCCTCGTACCCGACGATGTTCCAGAACTGCCGCTTGCCGTTTGTGTAGAACTTGCCCGCCATTTTGCGCGGAAGGTGCAGACCGGGGAAACGGAGGCCTTTGGCATCGTCGATCACGGTTGGGTCAAAAAAGGCGCCTTTCACATGCATCAGCGGAATCTGGAGTACGCGGGTGAACGACCAGAGCTTGTCAAGGCCCAGGGGTTCCACCACTAGTTGGTCGCCGGCAATCGTCAGGTGGTTGCCGCTCACTGTCGATTACCTTCATTGCGGGCGGAGACCGGCACGCCAATTACGGCTGGCTCCGCTTCGACCGCGGTCTGGGCAGTCCGGTGGCGGCGGAACTGACCGCTGGCGATAAGGACGACCGCGAGTGCGAGCGGGATAATCCACCCACTCCATCCCAGCACGGTCGCCTGCGTGGTGTCGATGTGCTCGCCCGCCATGGAGAAGATCAGGATTGTGCCGCCAGCCCCGTTGAACACGGCGTGTGCGAGAGCTGCGGGCCACACGGAGTCAGATCGAAGTCTCAGCCAACCGAAGATCGCGCCGAAAATGCTGCACATGCCGATCATCATGGTGAGGCCGAGCCACCTCGGCGCGTCCGGATAGTTATATCCGAGGAGGATGAGCGGTGCGTGCCATAGTCCCCAGATCACGCCCGAGATCACAATCGCGGGTACCGCTCCGAGCGGCATGAGCTTCGGGAGTAGCCAGCCTCGCCAACCGAGTTCCTCTCCGAGTGCCGGAATGAGGTTGATGAACGCGGCGGTGGGGAGAATGAGCAGTTGGATAGCGACGAGCACACTGATGGGAAGCGCCGACACGCTCGTCCCCGCAGCTTGTGCCTGTTCGGTGAGGGCCTGTTCGAATCCAGAGAAGTTCACGAAGTCGGCGGGATACACCCCGAGCAGTGCACCGATAGGAAGTGCGATGAGCGCGAGCGCCATGGGCACCAGGATTCCCAATAGGCCGTATTTGACCAGCCGGCGGACGGGTTTCAACGGCCAGAGCCCGAGAATTCTTGCCTTCCGCCGCTCCCGGTCGACGAAGAAGACCATGATGAGGGCGGCGATCGCGGGGGTTGCCATGCTCGCAGCCCCGATAATGCCGATCAAGAGCAGAGGGCTATCGAGTCCGTCGCCGAACCAGAGTGGGAGCGCGACAATCCAGGCGAGCGCAAAGGCGATCGACACGAAGATCGCAATTGAGCGGACATTACGGCCGCTCAATCGAGAGCGGATTTGGGTGTCTGACATGGGAGCTCCATCCGGAGCATGGTGGGTCACGGCGTCTGCTCGGCGAGGATGAACAAGCCAGCGATCGTCCTGTCGTCGCGGAATGAGATCCGCGCGGTGTAGTCGCCTGCCTCCATTGAGAGCGGCGTGTTGGTCATGGTCACATCGCTAGCTCGCGTCACAACTGGTTCTCCCTGTCCCTCGAACCCCCCGGACAAGCCCGCGATCTGTGACCACGCCGCCGCCAGGGCATCCTCGGATAAACCGTCGCGCATGGTGGGATCGAATTGCTCGGTGACGAGCTTCCATCGACCGGCCGCAAGGTCTTGTATGACCGATCGGGCCAAGTCGGCGGCGTCCTCAAGGGGGGTGGTATTCATGAGTTCTCCTGTTCGTGGGTCAATGGGTTTGCCGTAGCGTTGGAATGCTGCCTGCCGACTCACGCCTAAGGCGTCGCCTATTGTCTGCCACGTCGCGCCGCGCTCTCGCACCTGCAGGACGACAGCGCGAACGACGTCGTCGGCCGCCACCTGGATTCGAAGCGAGTACTTGATCGCGCCGGCGAAGTCGTCGCCGTCGGTCAGAACGCGTGCCGCGAGGAATGCGTCCGCGTGTCGTTTGAGGTCCGTCATTGCGGTTGTCAAGTTGTATTGCATATGTAAATCATATCTTTACACCGCTCGTTTGCGCAACAGCGTGTCTCGTTTTGGGCAATCCGAGATAATCGAATTGAGCACCGTCCCGGCCGCGGCCGTCACTCAAGAGGAGTAACGCTCCGCGGCACTTTCGCGGGCCGTTTTGCGCCGAGCCGATAACCTGAGGAGTCCGTCGACGAGCAAGAGCAACAAGCCGACCGCGCCGGCGGGTCGGCCAAGGAGAATGAGACCACCGGCCCCAATATTTGCGTCGTTTGCAAACGGGTCGGTAATCGCCCACGCGCCCGCGAGCATCAGGAAGCCGCCGGCGAGGAGAATCGATCCAGTCACTCTGAGCATGTCGTCTCGTTTCTATAGGGGTTGGTTATCCGGCACTGGATGGTGCCAACACCGGTGGGGAGCAGTTGACAGCGCAAAGCGAGGGAACAGCACACGCACAGGGGCGTCAAGGAAGTCTGGTTGTGCCGTCGGGTATGGCTGAAACGTAGTCGTCGGCAAAGAACGCGGCGATGCTGTTGGCGTTATGAGAGTTGATCGCGTTCTCGCGCTTGGTCCTCGCGTGCAGGTATGCCATTTTCGCCAGCTTTCATCCGGATGATTTCGATCGCTTTTTATACTTTTCGAGCATCGAGTTGCCTTAATGCCTTACATAAGTTCACGCCCTGTTCCCGGAACCAAGTCAAGCTGGGAAAACGCACGGGTCAAAGTCCGCTCGCCGCCAAGCGGGCATCCGGGTTGCCCCGGGCGGGATACCTGTTGGCTGTGTTCCGACGCGATGAACTACACGCCACTGGCGTATCAGCCGTATGGCGAATGGGCCACGGCAGAACCGCTAATCGCTTGCGAGTTCAGCGTTCGAGAGTCCGCGACCCACAGCAATCGCAACTTCGCCCTCGCGATCGGTCAGTCCCTCGAGCAGATGGTCGATCCTCAGTTTCGCCATCAAACCGCTGAGCGGCAGGAGATGACCGACACTTTTGGCGCCCCCCCTGACAGGGCGGATGACGGCGGACGCCTGGGCGAAACTACTCATCTCAGTCCGTGTGTGGGGTGGAATCCCTCTCTCGATCGGGCTGTGGGGGAGCGGTGCGCCGCGAACCGTGGACAACTAGCTGCGAGGGGCAGAGTTGGGCTTGCTGCACGGTTAGGTGACAATTGTCGTCTTGGACGTTCTGAACTTTCAGGTTACTGAGGTATCAAGATTCCTAGATCAGATTTTCGTGGGCGTGGTCGATCCTGCGGCAGTGTTGGACCCAACTTCAAAATCCTGAACCTGAAGCCATACGACCCAATTCGCTACTGTGACGCCAACGCGGCGATTGGCTTGATGCGAGTCACACGGCGTGCGGGTATGACGGATGCAATAGTTGCCAGTGCGACTGACGCGATCATTACTCCGAGAAGCAATGCGAA
This sequence comes from Rhodoglobus sp., assembly GCF_053580035.1. Taxonomy (NCBI): domain Bacteria; kingdom Bacillati; phylum Actinomycetota; class Actinomycetes; order Micrococcales; family Microbacteriaceae; genus Rhodoglobus; species Rhodoglobus sp. The sequence continues at coordinate 1,869,793 of NZ_JBMDVL010000001.1, forward strand.
TGGGACTACCGGCAGAACAATTCCGGGAGAACCGAGTATGCCGCCGATTAGCGATTGTGCACCTGCCCAACCATAGAAGACACCCAGAATCAGTCCGACTGCGACAGCAGATGCGGTCAGCTGTGCACTTTCAATGAAAATCATTTTACGGACTTGGCGCTTAGTGAATCCAAGAGCGCGTAGCAACCCGAGTTCTTTGGTTCGCTGGAAAACGTTGAGCGAAAGATTATTTGCTAACCCAATCCCCGCAATGAGCGCCGAGAAACCAGTGAGTACTGAGAAGACAATCACCATGATGTGAAGGGTTTCTTCTACGCCGCTATATGCGTCGGGCTGTGCCCGCTGGGCCGTCTGGATAATGCCGTAAAAACTCGACAGAGTGACAGCGAACGTTGTGACGAGAGTCACTCCGATGACAAGTCCAATCGTGGTTCTTGCACTGCGTTGGGGGTATCTAACTGCATTGGCGCGAGCTAGTCGTGCGGTCGCGCTGGTACCGAAGAGGCCCCCGACGATCTGCAGTACTCGAGGCATGACGACTTCAGCCGACATGATGACGGCGCTAAAGGACGTCAGCCCACCGATCAGCCCGATGAATACTCCACGTGGATCTGTTAGACCCACGATAACTCCAGCGATCAAAGCGGTGATGCCGATCACGAACAGCACCATAGCGGCAACGTTTCGGCCCCGTTTAGCAGATTGCTCCTCAAGAGACGACTCAACGGCAGCACGCGTTGCCTCCAGTGGCGAGACGTTAAGTACGCGTCGGGAACCCGACCACGACGCAGCCCAGGTAGTTGCGATCACAGCCGCCAAAGGGATCAGAATTGTAGGGCCGACAAATGTGTAGTTGCGGCTTGGAATCAGTCCTACCTCGGATCCGACTGTCACGATCGAGGCTGTAAGCGCGATGCCAACACCCGCACCGACTATGGCTCCGGTCGCACCGACCAACAGCCCCTCGTGCGCGATCGTCCGACGTTGTGCAGAAGCGCTTGCTCCGATCAAACGCATTAAAGCGATGGTCTGCGTGCGCCCGGCGATGATGGTGGCGAAAGTGTTAGTGATAACTATCGCCCCCACGTAAACAGCGATAGCAATGAACACCAATGAGATGAAGGAGAGGATAAAGGTGAGGGTGCCACTTCGTATGCCTGAACTTTCCAAGACTTGAGATAACACGCCGGTTACGGTGAGTAGGCTGACTCCGAAAGAGCTCGAAAGAGCGGCAATCAGAATGCTTGAGCCGTGACCCCGCAGAGACGGAAATTGCTTGCGTCGCGCAATCCGTTCGTTCACGGGGTGATTGCCTCTGCAGCAGATTTCTCGTCTGGGTGATTGGGCGTCCACCCGAACCAGCCGCCATCGGCGGGTATCACCGCCCAGTCGCCGCAAGCGAATACCTTGTCTACGTACGAATCGGGTGCCCAGTCGGCATCGAAAGTTGCCGCGGATTGCCGTTCCACCTCAACACATAGTTGTGGGTCTAACTTCGAGTCTGTCGTAGCTCGCAGGATCGCAGCATCCCCTGGCGTTGATTCGCGAATACGTATTTCTTGCGCATTTTCGGGAACCCACAGGGCTTTGGTGTCCCAGTCCTTTACTAAGTCGGACGCGGAGGCGAACTCAGATGTTGATTCGTTGTGCAAGGTATCGGATATTGCCGAGCAGCCGGCGAGCGAGACGAGCAGTATGGCGAGTGCGGCTGCAGTGGTAATGGAGGGGAGTGTATTTCTCATGCTTCTATTGAAAGAGCTCTGCTTCCGTAGCGCGTCACTCTTGGGTTGACTGCTCGTACGCCGCAAGGATGACATTACCGACCTGAACGTTGTTTTGTGAGACAGATCCGAGGCACTCCTTTATCGTGGGAAGATGTTTCGCTCACTGACTCGGGGCCAATTGTTGGTTGACGTCGCAATCGGGCTGGCGCTGTTCGTTGTGCGAATTTCGTTCGGGGTCGATAGCTTGCTTTTGGGAATCGCGGTGGGGGGGCTGGGTGTCGCGCTTGCGTTAAGACGATTGAGCCCACTGTTGGCCCTAGGAGTGGCGTGGGTGGGAGCCGTTCTCCAGATGGTCGCCGGCTCGTTGCCCGACGTTGCGAATCTTGCGATCCTTGCGGTCCTATTTGCCACCGCACGCTACGGTGCGGGTGCGGTCCGGTGGTTTGGCCTCGCGTCCGCGGCGGCTGGTGCTGTCGTAGCATCTGTTTACCTCTTCGTAGCTGTCCCAGGGGCAAATTACGAAACGCCGCGAGATATTATCCAGTTCCTGCTTGGCACCGACACACTTATCTCTCTCGTTACATTGGCAGTGGGTCTCTTTGCGGTACTTGGCCTCAGCTGGTCGTTCGGCCTCCTAGTTGAGATGAAGGTACATGCCGAGCAAACGCGGCTTGAACGAGCTAAGGCTGATGAGGCGATTGCGATTGAGCAAGAACGCAATCGAATTGCTCGCGATATGCACGATGTTGTGGCACACAGTCTTGCGGTGGTGATCGCGCAAGCCGATGGGGCTCGGTACGCGCGGACCACCAAGCCAGAAGTGATCGACGATGCTCTGGTGACCATTTCAACGACCGCGCGAGAAGCTCTCGCCGACGTCAGAATACTGCTCGGACAATTGCGTCACCAGCAGTATGCCGGCCCTCAGCCGACGATTACGGACCTTGATCAACTTGTGCGGCAGTTTCGCTCCTCAGGCATGGCTTTGCGGCTGGAGCAATCCGGTAAGCCGCCAGCGTTGGCGGCAAACCAGCAGCTCGCCGTATTTCGCATCGTCCAAGAAGCACTTACTAACGCGCTCCGGCACGGGTCGGCGCTGGGAATAGTTCAGGGAACAATTGTTTGGTCTGCCGAGGGAGCTGAAATCACCATCACAAATGAAGTCGAAACGCAGCAATCGCGCTCAGATGTGCTGGCTCCTCATCGGCTAGGGCATGGTCTGATCGGGATGCACGAGCGTGCGGAGATCGTGGGCGGCACCTTTGACGCTCACCGTGACGGCGGCTCTTTCACGGTTCGTGCGACAATTCCCGTGGAGGGACCAGCGTGATGAAGATTCGTGTCGCCTTGGTTGATGACCAGGCGTTATTCCGTTCCGGTATTCGAATGCTGGTGTCATCCCAACCAGATCTAGAGTTCGTCGGAGAGGCCGGTGACGGAAGCCAAGGCGTTGATATGGTCCGACAAACGCGGCCCGACGTGGTTCTCATGGATATCAGGATGCCCGTGATGGATGGCATCGATGCGACTCGGGAAATTCTCGCGAACGCACTAGGAGCGCCGAAAATCATCGTGCTTACGACGTTCGATCTCGATGAGGCTGCCACGAGGGCGATTCGCGCCGGAGCCAGCGGTTTCCTGCTAAAAGATGCTGAGCCAGAGTTCTTGCTAGCTGCCATACGAACTGTGGCATCGGGTAACTCTGTGATTGCAGCCGCTGCCACTCGCGAGCTCTTCCAACACTTTGGGTCACCGGCTAAGCCTGTACCGGTGTCATTCGAGACTCTCACCCCTCGCGAAAAAGAGATATTCAATTTAGCTTCACGGGGTTTGAGTAATTCGGAGATCGCGAAATCAGTTTTCTTGAGCGAAGCAACAGTCAAAACCCATGTCAGCCGCGTGCTCGCAAAACTCGGACTGCGTGATCGCGTGCAGCTGGTAGTTTTTGCGTGGGAGAACGGTCTCACCTGACACCGTGTTAATATCATCCGCTGGGTGTATAGCGAAACGACCTCAGACCGATCCGGTATCCCAGGTCATGCAAAAGAATTGAAGAATGACATTGCACTCCGACTACATCGCCCACGTCGAGAACCTCTCCAAGTCTTACGGCACAACCCCGAATGCGGTCACCGCGTTGAAAAATGTGACGTTGGGGATCCGAGCCGCTGAGTTCACGGCAATTATGGGACCAAGTGGATCAGGTAAGTCAACGCTCATGCACATTATGGCTGGCTTGGATTCGCCCACCAGTGGGCGGGTGTTCGTCGGGAAATCTGAGTTGACGAAGCTCGATGACGACAAACTTACGATGATTCGGAGGCGGAAAATTGGATTCGTGTTTCAATCGTTCAATCTAGTTCCGACGCTCAATATCCTCGGCAACATCATGCTGCCTTTCGAGCTAGATGGTAGGCGCCCAACCGAGCAAGAGAATCTTTGGATTGACGAACTCATCGGCTCGCTCGGGCTTCAGTCTCGACTCAACCACCGACCGCACGAGTTATCTGGCGGTCAACAGCAGAGGGTGGCAATTGCTCGCGCTTTGGGAGCGCGCCCTGATTTGGTATTCGCGGATGAACCCACGGGAAACTTAGATTCTCGCACTGGTCGCGAGGTGCTGTCATTGCTGGCGTCGGCAAGCAGTAGTTGGGGTCAGAGCATCGCGATGGTGACCCATGACCCGATTGCCGCAAGCTATGCCGATCGGATCCTTTTTCTCGCTGATGGCGAAGTGGTGGGCGATCGCAGTCGAAGCTCCGCCGAGGAAATTAGTCAACTCATGCTGCAGATGGAGCGAGCTGGATAGATCCATTTCCAGTTTGATGCAGACATATTTGTGGCGTTGGAGTTTGCGGCACGCTGAGATGATGCGTCAAAGAACCAACCAGGCATTCGGCAGTTTCAGTCGTGGATCCAGCTTCGAAAACGTTGCAATGCGGACGCTTTCTCTCTTTCTCGATTTCACCGATAAGCTGGGGTGTGTGCTCATTGCAGAGTAATAATCAGGTTGGCTGTGCCCACATTTCACCCACACTTGGGGAGCACCCCAGTCAACTCACGACATCGGAGTCGCGGCCAGTCACCAGCGTTCTACAGCGATTTTCGCGAGTTCTGCATAGTTCTGCGGGAATGGTTTTCGACTACGGATCAATAGACCGGGGGTTCAAACCCCTCCGGGCGCACCAACTAAAACAGGTCTGACCAGCACTTTCTCGTGGAATGCGGTTGGGCCTGTTTTTCTTTGCCCACACTTTGCCTACACTTCACAGAGTTTCGGGTCGGGTTTCGGCCGAGATGCGGCCTTTGCGACTCGGCCGGCCCAGCGTTTGCCTGAGGTTTGGTTCTCGACACGGGAGTGACCTATTGCCCTCTGATCGAGGCGCTGCGCGTTCAGCCGTCTTCGATGTTATCGGCGACAACCAGAGTTCGTTTCGCGAGGGCCCCACTGTGCTAACTCAACGAATTGGGTTCGTCAGGCTGAAACCTGTATCCCATTCCTGACTCAGTCAACAGGTATCTCGGGTTGCTTGGGTCGGGCTCGAGTTTTTTGCGCAATTGCGAAATGTAAAGCCGGAGATAACCAGTGTCGGTGATGTGCTCTGAACCCCAAATCTCGGTGAGCAGGCTCTGTCGGGTGACGAGCTTGCCTGCATTGCGCACCAAGATATCGAGAACCTGCCACTCTGTCGGGGTCAGTCGGATGCGTTCTGACGATGCTGCGGTCGAGCTGGTCACACTTTTTGCGGCGAGATCGACAATTTTCTCCCCGATGCGCGTGACCAGGATGTGAACCGGGCGGGGAAGGCGGCGTGTAAGAGCACGGAGACGCGCGAGAAGCTCATCGATTGAGAATGGTTTCATCACGTAGTCATCCGCTCCGGCATCGAGAGCTTCGACTTTGTCAGCTGCCCCACTGCGCCCGGAGACAACGAGGATCGGTGCCTGAGTCCAACCGCGTAATGCCTCAATCACTTGGATGCCGTCCAGTTGGGGCATCCCAAGATCGATCATGAAAATGTCGGGATGGTGGTGAATGGCGGCGTTAACGGCGTCGACTCCGTTTCCCGCCGTGATCACTTCGTAGCCTCGCGCCGAAAGCGTTATCCGCAGTGCACGAAGGATCTGCGGGTCGTCATCGGCGATAAGGATTTTCATACCGAGTCCGCCATATCTGGACGGTATACCGGAAGCTCGACGACCATCGTCAGCCCGCCTCCTGGAGTGTCTTCGGCTTCGATAGTGCCGCCCATGCCTTCCGTGAAACCCTTAGAAAGGGCGAGGCCCAAACCGAGGCCTGTCGTGTTGTCGTTGTCGCCTAATCGCTGGAACGGGGCAAACACCTCTTCTCGGCGTTCAGGAGCGATACCGGAGCCGTGATCGATGATGCGGATCTGCACCATCTCGTTAAACGTACTGGTGGCCATTCTCACTTGTGAGCCCTCCGGGGCGAATTCTGTGGCATTGGCGAGAAGGTTCACGATGACCCGTTGAAGAAGTCCGGCATCCGCGAGAACCGGAGGTAGATCTTTCGCAAGATCGAGCTCAACCTTGTCGGGTCCGAGCCCCAACTCGTCGAGGGACGGAACAATGACATCCTCGGTCTCTGTTGGCTGCAGCGAGATGGCGAGCACTCCCGCTTGGAGTCGGCTGACATCCAGAAGGTTGGTGACGAGAGTGGCGAGGGTCGTCAGACTTTCGTCTGCTGTGGCGAGCAACTCTTGGCGGTCAGGCTCTGAAATTGAGATGTCGGTCGCTCGCAGGCCAGTAACTGCCGCCGTGGCAGCGGCTAGCGGTCGACGAAGGTCATGACCGACCGCCGAAAGGAGAGCGCTCCTCACTCTGTCGCTTTCGGCGAGAGAACTGACTTCGTTCGCTGTCTCCGACAGAGATGAATGTTCAAGCATCGCGTCGATTTGAGCTGCGATGACGACGACGAGGCGGCGCTCAGACGCGGCCAAATTTCTACCGAAAAGAATAAGAAATGCGCGGTCTCCCACCGGAATTGTCGTCTGTTGATCGCCGAGGGTAGCTTCGCCAGCCAAACTGATTGCTGTGTCACCGACAACGAGCCGAACACAGCTGAGGCTGAACGCCTCCCGGGTGCGATTCACGAAAGCCTCCAGCGCATTCTCGCCTCGCAGGACATTTCCGGCGATGGAGAGAAGAAGCTCCGATTCTGCGGATGCCCGCTGTGCGAAGCGAAAACGCCGGGCGGCCTGATCGACAACGTAGCTGACGAGAATCGCGTTCACCACGTAAAGTACCAGCGCCAGCATGTGAAGCGGCTCATCAACGGTGATTGTGAAGAGAGGTTCCACGAAGAAGAAATCGAGAGTGATTCCCGAGAGCACGGCGGCGAAGAGCGCTGGCCATATGCCTCCGATGAGTGCAACGACGACCACCAGAAATTGGTAAGAGAGTACGTCGCTGATGAGGGAATCCGGGCTTCGGAGGGTCGCTAACAACCAAGTGAGAAGCGGCCCGCCTACTATTGCAAATAGCAGTCCAATTATTCGCCGCTTCATCGTGAGCGAACCGGTGAGGCGGGGAAGCGCGAGGCGCCCACCTGCGGCGGAGTGCGTGACAATGTGCACATCGATGTCGCCCGATTCGCGGATCACCGTTGCCCCAATGCCGGGACCGCTGAGAGCAGCATGAAGTCGGCTTCTGCGACTGACCCCGATGACTAGTTGGGTTGCGTTGACGCTTTTCGCGAAATCAACCAGAGCGCGGGGGATGTCGTCCCCAATAATCTCATTGAGAGTGCCCCCGAGCTTTTCGACGAGTGCGCGTTGTTGGGCGATGGCATGCGGGTGTGTGCCACGCAAACCGTCTTGGCGTATGACGTGTACTGCGAGAAGTTCTCCGCCGGAAGAGCGGGCGGCAATCCGTGCCCCACGCCGCAAAAGAGTGTCACCCTCGTGACCTCCGGTGAGCGCAACGACGACCCGCTCCCGCGCTTCCCACTTACTGTCGATTCCCTTCTCCGCACGGTAGTTCTTGAGCTCACTGTCGACTTCGTCGGCCAGCCACAGCAGCGCGAGTTCGCGGAGCGCGGTCAAATTGCCGAGGCGAAAATAGTTAGAAAGTGCGGCGTCGACGCGCTCCGCGGGATATACCCGTCCCGCCGCCAGGCGATCACGAAGTGCCTGCGGTGCGAGATCAATAACTTCGATCTGGTCCGCGGAACGCAGCACAGCATCCGGGATCGACTCGCGCTGTGGTGCGCCAGTGATCTGCTTGACCACATCATTGAGGGATTCGATGTGTTGGATATTCACGGTCGACAAGACGTCGATTCCTGCATCGAGCAGAGCCTCCACATCTTGCCATCGCTTCTCGTGAACGGAACCAGGGGCGTTGGTGTGGGCAAGTTCATCTACCAACGCGATCTCGGGGTTGCGCTCGATAACGGCGTTGAGATCCATTTCGTTGAGCTCAACGCCGCGATGAGCGACGACTTCGCGAGGCACAATCTCGAGCCCTTGCACCATAGCGGCGGTGCCGGCTCGGCCGTGTGTTTCTACAACGGCCACCACAATATCTTTGCCTTCATCGAGTAGACGCTTGCCCTCTTCGAGCATTGTGTAGGTTTTACCCACGCCGGGAGCGGCTCCAAGGAGCACCCGGAGTCGCCCCCGTTTCATTGCGACTAACCTCCGAGCGCGTCGAGCATGATATTGAGCTGGAGAACGTTGACGGTCGGTTCTCCCATGTATCCCATATCCCTGTTCTGGATCTTACTCTGCACGAGTCTTTCCACTTCCGACTCTGGGATGTTTCGGTCCGCGGCTACACGGGAAACCTGCAGCAGGGCGTAGGCAGGGCTGATGTGTGGGTCTAAACCAGAGCTTGAGGCAGTGAGTGCGTCTGCCGGGATGTCTATCCCAGCTACCGCGTCGAACGCGGAAATTTGAGACCGGCGTTCTTTAATCGCCGCGATCAGATCGGGGTTTTCTGGGCCCCAGTTTGAACCGCTTGACGCAGCCGCGTCGTATCCGTCTCCTGCCGCTGATGGCCGAGGTTGAAAGTACTGGGGCAGTGGCTCGCCGTCAGCGTCGGTGAACGATTGGCCGATAAGCGCTGAGCCCACTGGAGTGCCGTCGACGGTCAGGATGCTGCCATTGGCTTGACTGGGGAGCACGAGTTGGCCGATGCCGGTCATAGCTAGGGGGTAGACGATGCCGAGCACGACTGTGAGAACGATCAGTGCACGAGCCGCCACCCATAATTGCCGGAGGCCTGTTCGGGAGGAAGACATAACTTTCTGCTTTCTTGAGACGTAGTGTCGTTAAAATCCGGGAATCAAAGTAACGACAAGGTCGATGAACTTGATGCCGATGAAGGGTGCCAACACACCGCCGACGCCGTAGAGCCAGAGATTGCGGCTGAGGATTCGGGATGCGCTGAGTGGGCGGTACTTGACTCCACGCAGAGCGAGGGGGATCAATATCACAATCACAATCGCGTTAAAGATGATCGCCGACATCACTGCGGAGGCCGCGGAGTGAAGCCCCATAATATTCAGCACAGCTAACCCCGGGAACACTCCGGCGAACATAGCGGGGATGATCGCGAAGTATTTGGCGATGTCGTTGGCGATCGAGAACGTCGTCAGCGCACCTCGGGTGATGAGCAATTGCTTGCCTATTCGAACGATGTCGATGAGTTTGGTGGGGTCTGAGTCGAGATCCACCATGTTGCCGGCCTCTTTCGCCGCAGAGGTTCCTGTGTTCATAGCCACGCCGACATCCGCCTGAGCAAGCGCCGGTGCATCGTTGGTGCCGTCACCGGTCATGGCGACAAGGTTGCCGCCCTCCTGTTCGCGACGGATGAGCGCGAGCTTGTCCTCGGGGGTGGCCTCTGAGAGGAAGTCATCCACTCCAGCCTCTGCGGCGATGGCCTTAGCGGTCAACGGGTTGTCGCCGGTGATCATCACCGTTCGGATACCCATGGCGCGCATTTCGGCGAATCGTTCCCTCAGGCCGTCTTTGACGATGTCTTTGAGGTGGACTACTCCCAGAATGCGTGCCATTTCACCGGGAACCTTGATAGCAACCACGAGCGGCGTTCCTCCACTCTGCGATATGCGCTCCACGTGATGCTGGAGGTTGGCAATGACTGAGGAAGCGAGACGGGTCTCCTCCTCAATCCAGGCGATCACCGCGGAGCCGGCACCCTTTCGCAGTTGCGTGCCGTCAAGCCGATCGAGCCCGCTCATGCGCGTTTGTGCGGTGAACGGCACGGCATCGCCAGCGGACGAGTCCCAAACGTGCACGTCCCGTGCCGTGGCGAGATCGACAATCGACTTGCCCTCTGGGGTGGGGTCTGCAAGAGATGCCTCTGTGGAAACCTTCATGAGCTCGATCACATCAACACCATTGAGTGGAACGAACTCGCTTGCCTGGCGGTTGCCGTAGGTGATGGTTCCGGTCTTATCCAACAACAGGGTTGTTACATCACCCGCGGCTTCCACAGCCCGCCCAGACATCGCCAACACATTGTGTTGCACTAACCGGTCCATGCCGGCGATACCGATGGCAGAAAGCAGCGCGCCGATCGTGGTCGGGATTAGACATACAAGCAACGCGATGAGGACGGGCAGTGAGACCTGAGTTCCGACGGCGGAGGCAATCGGATTGATCGTGAGAGTGACCACAACGAACACGATGGAGAGGCTCGCGAGAAGCACGTTGAGGGCGATCTCGTTCGGGGTTTTCTGGCGAGATGCTCCCTCGACCAAGCTGATCATCCGGTCGACGAAGGTCTCACCCGGCTTAGAGGTGATCCGAACGACGATGCGGTCGGAGAGAACACGGGTGCCACCCGTCACGGCACTGCGGTCGCCTCCAGATTCGCGCACAACGGGTGCTGATTCTCCGGTGATTGCAGACTCATCTATGGAAGCGATGCCCCAGATGATGTCCCCGTCGCCAGGCACGAGCTGCCCGGCGGTGATGACGACGACATCCCCGAGACTGAGATCCGCAGAAGAAAACTCCTCCAGCTCGCCGTTCGTGGCATCGGGGTCTCCAATCGCGTCGTAGGTGCCAACCCGGAACGCGCTAGTGCTGGTGCGGGTTGAGCGGAGACTTTCTGCTTGAGCTTTTCCGCGACCTTCGGCCACGGATTCGGCAAGGTTGGCGAAGAGCACGGTCAGCCACAGCCATAGGGCGATTCCAGCGGAGAAGGTAGAGGGGATGGAAGAGCCGCCCGAGAGCACTGGGCCTCCAAGGAACGGCTCTGCGAACGCGAATACCGTGGTGAACACGGCGCCGACTTCCACGATGAACATGACGGGGTTCCGCCACATTTGTCGAGGATCGAGCTTGGTGAAAGCGCCGGGGATAGCGGCGACGAGAGCAGCCAAGTTGAATGCCGAGCCTCGCTTCGTAAGGTTACTTCTCTTTGCACCCTCCGGTGGTGTGCGTAACGGGGAGGTATGGGCGGTAGTGGCGGACATGGTTATAAGAGTCCTTCTGCGAGAGGGCCGAGCGTGAGGGCTGGGAAGAAGGTGAGGGCGGTCACGACGACCGTCACACCGATGAGGAGACCGATGAACTGCGGTCGATGAGTGGGGAGCGTCCCAACGGTGACCGGGACCTTGTCTTGAGCGGCAAGAGATCCGGCGAGCGCCAACACGAACACGATCGGCAAGAACCTTCCTAGGAGCATTGCGACGCCGAGCGCTGTGTTCAACCACGGCGTGTTCGCGGTCAACCCGGCGAATGCAGACCCATTGTTGTTCGACGCGGAGGTGAAGGCGTAGAGCACCTCAGACAGACCGTGGTTTCCTTGGTTCCAGACTGAGGTAGTCATCACGTCTTCTCGAATGCCAGGAATCGCGAAGCTTAGTGCGGTTCCGGTTAAGACGAGAGTTGGCATGATGAGGATGTAAAGGCTCGCGAGTTTGATCTCCTTTGGGCCGATCTTCTTCCCGAGGTACTCAGGTGTGCGACCCACCAGCAAGCCGGCGACGAATACCGTGATCACTGCGAGGATCAGTAGCCCGTAAAGACCGGAGCCGACTCCGCCGGGAGCAACTTCGCCCAGCATCATGTTGAGCATCGGAATCATTCCGCCGAATGCTGTATACGAGTCATGCATCGAGTTCACGGCGCCAGTAGACGTGAGCGTGCTCGTGGTGCCGAACAAGGTTGAGCCAAAAATGCCGAACCGCTGTTCTTTGCCTTCCAGGGCAGCGCCAGCTAGTTGCGGGGCAGTGCCCATTCCTGCCCGTTCGAGCCACGTCAGGATGGTGAACGAGACGATGTAGAAGATGCCCATCACGCTCAGGATTGCGTACCCCTGCTTGTTGCTACCGATCATCCGACCGAACGTTCGTGGCAGGGAGAATGGGATCACGAGCATAAGAACGCTCTGGAACAAGCTTGTCCAGGCGGTGGGGTTCTCGAAGGGGTGAGAGGAGTTGGCGTTGAAGAACCCGCCGCCATTGGTACCGAGCAGCTTGATCACTTCTTGCGACGCGGTTGGGCCTCCGGGGATATTCTGTGAGCCTCCGCCCAACGTGGTGATCTCCGTGAAGCCATTGAAATTTTGGATTACGCCGCCGGCGATCAGGATGATCGCTCCGACGACTGAGATCGGCAGTAGCAAGCGAAATGTTCCGCGCGTTATGTCAACCCAGAAGTTGCCGATCGTGCCGGAGCGGCTGCGTGCGAATCCACGCACTAGGGCGATCGCTATCGCGATGCCCACGGCTGCCGAGACGAAATTCTGTACCGCGAGTCCTGACATCTGGACGACGTAGCCCAGCGTCACGTCCGGCGAGTAAGACTGCCAGTTTGTGTTCGTGACAAAGGATGCCGCCGTGTTGAAGGAAAGACCCTCTGGTACAGCAGGAAATCCGAGTGAATACGGCAGGAGGGTTTGCGTGCGCTGGAGTAGATACACAATGAGCACACTGACAACAGAGAACGCGAGCACGCCCCGGAGGTATGCCTGCCAAGTCTGTTCTTTGGAAGAATCCACTCCGATTGCCCTGTAGAGGCCGCGCTCCACCTTCAAGTCTTTACTCGAGGTATAGATGCGCGCCATGTAGTCGCCAAGTGGTCGGTACAGGGCCGTCAGGATCAGAGCGAGCGTGGCGAACTGAAGAATGGCAAAAAGAACTTCCATGTCAGAAACGCTCCGGCTTCACGAGGGCGTACACGAGGTACGCGACGGCAGCGATGCCGAGTACGGCAGCGAGGAGAGAGAAGAAGATCACAGTCGTTCCGCTCCCTTGGCGATGAGGCCGACGATTACGAAAACGGCGATAATGCCGAGAACGTAGAAAAGGTCAAGCACGAAAACTCCTCAGAGAGGCAGTGGCGTGGTTCCCGATCGGGTAACACGGTGGTCGGAGGTATTCCCGGGTCACAAACCCACACAACACCACGGGAGCGTGTGTCGCGATGGTTCCTCACGGAACCCATACGGATAAACACACGAAACTAACAAGATCCTTACGGATGACGGTTTCGACAATGCCGACGCGGCTGGAGTCACGGCTGATCGCTGGGGCACGTCAATAGCTCAACAGATCGGCACTCTCGAACGTCTGCTCTCCGACGAGCGAGTATCCAGCTGCATTGGCTGTCGCAGTGGAAGCTGCAGACGGCAGCGGCCTGAGGAGATGCTGGATGGAGTGTTCAAGTGCTGGCGAAGTAGTAAAGGCTGACGAGCAACAGTGGAGTACCGATTACGCCGCTGTACCGGAAGACGAAGTCGCCACCCTACAAGCGCGATGCGCAAGCTCGGATCATCAGCAGCACGTGCCTAAAGACCAAACTGCGCAAGCAGCACCCGCCAAGCAGCTTGGCCGCACCTAGCGACTTACTTGGGTTGCCAATAAACCGTTTCATGACCGAGGCTCCACACCAACGAGAGCGGCTGGATATCTTGGAATAGTCCTCTCGGAATCTCCATTGGCCGGAACGATTCTGAGATAGTTGCCTCGTGCCTATGTCGCCCCGTCACCGGGCCTAATTTCGAAACAACTTTCGGGCAACTCCCGGTGCAGCTGGGCGTCAAGCCCATCAACGGTGAAGGAGTACCTGCTCGCGGGCCGGCTTGCGGGCATACTGGAGCGTTCCATGCGAGTCGGACCGCGGATGACTGATGGCATTCAGATAGACCGGGGGTTTCGGGGGGATTATCGGTCGGTCCCGAGCGGCCGTCGATACGAGCGTCACCGAGTTCGTGACCGCTCGCAAGACACCACCGCAGAAATCAACCCCGGCGTCGACGCCCTCGCGGCGGGTGAGACCCAGGGATTCTCACTAACTCGAACGGCGGAATCCAGGAACTCACCTTTATCGCGCGGGTCGGCTGCCCTCACGCCGCGATCGGGTTTGGCGGGACGCTCGTCGCCTCAACGCCCGAGGAGATCGTCCAGCCCTGGGAGAGTAAAGCCGGACCCGAATTCGCTCAGTTGACTGCCCAATCCCGTGATGCTCTCGCTCGCTCCAGCGGTGAGTCCCTCCACACTCCCGGTGAGCCCTTCGACCCCGCCGGTGAGCGTTTCGAGATTGATCCCGCTAGCTAGAGCTTCGAAATCAACGCCGAAACTCGCTGCCTGCTCAAGTAGCGGGCCCGCGATGGAGCTGACGATGGCACCGCCTGCGACGACGGTCAGCAGTCCGCCAGCAGCGAGACCTGCACCCATAGCGGCTCCACCGAGCGCGACCCCTCCGGCTAGACCGGGCCCGGATCTCGACTTGGTACTTCCCGCACGGGCGAGGAGGCCGCGTAGTAGACCAGGGTGGCCTGCTTCTGTGCGGGCTGCGGTTCGGGCGAGGTCATCCGGTTTCGAGCTACGGGGATGCTCGTGCGTTGGCAATTCCGCACGCATCCGCTGGTCTATCTGCTCGCGCTGGGATGGGTTGAGCCGCTGGAACGCTTCGCGATGCACCTGTTCGATCTGGTGTGGATCCGCCGTGTTCAGCAGGTAGTCGTAGCGGGCAATTGCTGCTCGGTCGGTTTCGCTTACCTGCGGGGTCGAAGAAACTTTGGTCGCGGAGGCTTCAGTGGATCTGGGGCGAGAACCGCTATTGGGTTCGCTCCGTCGTGTTTGCTTGCCGTCACCGACGAGGGCGTCTCTGGCCTGCCGGACGGCCTCACGCCAATCGGTCGCACTACCATTTCCGGATCCGCCTGAAGAGGCTGGCGGGTTGAGGGCCTTTCGGGCGAGGTCGGTGAATTTTGAGAACATGCTCATTTCGTGGGTTCCTTTCGAGCTACGGAGTCGATGGTCGGTGCAGGGCCGGAGCGTGTGCCGCGCGTTTTGATGAGGCTAGCGACGGTAGCGACGGTGATCGTCGCAGAGATGAAGATGAGCGAGAACGAGATCGGGATCTCCGGAACCCAGAGCAATGGCTCCCCACCATTGATGAACTGTAGTTCGTTGACATGCAGTGCATGGAAAACGAGCTTGACGCCGATAAACGCGAGGATGACGGCGAGCCCTTGGGCGAGGTAAATGAGGCGTTCCAGAAGCCCGCCGATGAGGAAGAAAAGCTGCCGCAACCCCATCAGTGCGAAGGCGTTCGCTGTGAACACGATGTATGCCTCGTTGGTGAGCCCGTAGATTGCGGGGATGGAGTCGACAGCGAAAATTAGATCGACAAAGCCGATGGCAACGATCGTTAGAAGCATCGGGGTGACAAACCGTTTGCCGTCTTTGACGACGGTGAGCTTGTCTCCGTGGTAGTCGTCGGTCACCGAAAGGTGGCGGCGAACGAAACGCATGAAGCTGTTATTCGCGGGGTCGGTCTCGTGGCTAGAGAAGGCCTGCCGGTAGGCCAGAAATAGCAGCAGAGCGCCGAAGATGTAGAAGATCCAAGAGAGATTCTCTATGAGAGCCGCGCCGACCGCAATAAAACCGCCGCGGAGGATGAGGGCGATGATGATACCGATCAGCAAGACTTTCTGCTGGTAGATCTTGGGCACCGCGAACGCGCTCATCACTAGGAGGAAGACGAAGAGATTGTCGATCGAGAGGGCCTTCTCGGTTAGGTAGCCGGCGAAGTATTCCCCACCGAATGTCCATCCCGAGACCCAGCCGATACCGACGCCGAACAGCATGGCGAGAGCGATATAGAACGCTGACCACCGGGCCGATTCGCCGATCGTCGGTTCGTGAGGCTTACG
Organism: Rhodoglobus sp.; assembly: GCF_053580035.1. NCBI lineage: Bacteria > Bacillati > Actinomycetota > Actinomycetes > Micrococcales > Microbacteriaceae > Rhodoglobus > Rhodoglobus sp. The sequence continues at coordinate 1,885,674 of NZ_JBMDVL010000001.1, forward strand.
AACATGCGCGAAGAACTCGAAGACGAAGAACGCGATCGTCACTGCGATCGTGATCAACCAAACCAGGGGTGTGACTTGCACTGAGAGCTCCAAGAGGATAGGCGTAAATGCGCCAAGGTCTCCTCCGCACCGACCGGAACAGGTCGGAACCGGCGGCCCGGAATGCAATGATGCATTCGTATTGACGAGCCGACCGCAGTCGGGAGTACTCCCCTTGTGTTCCTCGACTATACAATATGAGTCGCAAATTACCGAACTGAAGCTTCCCCGGGTGCGTGATTGCCCAAGACCTCGGTGCCGTCTCCCCCGCCTCGAGGTGCCGGAACGGGACGATGAGAAGCGACAATGCAAAGGCGAGACTGCCCGCAGCCCATTCCGGAAAGCCCCGCGTTGTGAACACCGGCCCTAACCAGGCATCGACGGCCGGCTTGGTGACAGCTCTGAGCGCAACGGTGCACCCGGTGATGCCGAGCTGCGCATTCGCGGCATAGTCGGAAACGGCTATGAGCCATCCGAGCACCGTTCCGACGGTCACGGTGACGGTCATCGACACACCTACACCGCCCAGAAGGGTTCCAGTGGACTCACGGATCAGCTGCTCGGCGACGAATCTCACGAGCAGACCTGTGACCGTGATGCGCGGTTGTGCCCGGGAGAGTGTGAACGACGTCCGCTTCGTGACGACGAGTGCCCGAGCCGCGAAGTGACCATGGCCGTAATAATCGCCAACGCCTTTCGATAGAGTCGAAGCGAGCAGAGAATCTGCAGAATGCTTCGCGTTGCTGAGAAAACACCTGCTCGAAACGGTCCCTCAGAACCCAGCAACGATCAGCTCACCATCCCGTAAACAGGAGGTGTTGCACGAGCAGCGCGAAGATCAGTTGGGTCGCGAAGATTCCTTGACGGAGGTGTGGAGGGATCCACGCGGTGGCAATCAGGATCCAGGGCACGAAGGGGAGCCAGATTCGTTCAACTTCTCCTTTGCTCATTCCCGAGAGATCGGCGAGCAGCACGGCCGTTAGTGCTGCCGCGGCGAGCCACACCACGACCCGGTCCTCGGCTACTTTTTTCTTCCAGTGGCGTAGCTCGCAAACAGTCGAGGTGATGGCCGTACCCAAGACTGGGCCGGCGTTAATCGCGAGAGCAGCAATGTTTGCCCAGACCCAGTATTCAAATGGTCGACGGCTCGCAATGCCATCCCAGTAACGGTCCACTATCACGGGGTATGCCTCCCACCAGGCAAAACCAGCCACGGCGAACGCGACCGCAACCAGCGCAGCTGAGGCGAAAGCCCACGGTAACGGCCTCCAATTCTTCGCCACAACAAGGACCGCGATCGCGAGCACCCCGATCAAGATCAGTCCGTATGACAAGAAGATGCAGAAGCCCAAAACGAGTCCAGAGGCCACGCCCCATGCGGCAGTCGCGCGCCGCGATTTCGCGGAGGTGGCCAGCGTCAGCAGGCACAACCCCCAAGCAGCGAATGCCGCAAACATGCCATCGGCAGACACCGCCATCCAGATCGCTGCGGGGCCAGCTACGAGAAACGGGGCAGCAACACGCGCGTGTGGCTCCGCACCCAACTGACGTAGCGACACAAGAACAGCAACCGGCACCGAAGCTCCAAGCACAATGACGATGATGCCCACAGGTAGCCACCACCCGAGCCCCCACTGCACCAACGCCCAAAAGAACAACAGTGCGCCGGGCGGATGGCCCGCAACATGCGTCGGCCAGTTGTCAGTGGAGTCGAGAGGGATGCGCGAAATGTATTCCTGGAGCATCCCGCCAACGTCGGTGACGGCGCGCGCGACGGGGAGGTATTCATGGCCGCTGTTAAGAATCGCCCCCAACCCCGAGGGGCCATCAACGAGAGCGAGGCTCGCCAACCACAGTAGTGAAGCTGCGAAGCTTGCCACCAATAGTTTCTTCCACGGCAATCGCGCGGACGCAGCGCCTCCCCAGCGGATGAGAACAATCGCAAGAATAACCGCGGGAATAGTTCCGGGCCCGACGTGGGGCAGCCACAGAGCGTGCAGAGGGGGAAAGTGGTTCGCGTAAACATCCCACCCAGTGAGGGCAGGGATAGAAATTGCAAGAGCTATCAGCACAATTGCTGCAGCCAAACCCCATGGTGCTGTTGACCGGGGGCGCGAAAAAAGTGGGCGTCGTTCCGGCCTCACCGTGTTGTCACGCATCCGATCAGCCAGTAATTATGCGCAGGGGAACCAAGCCGCAGCAGCGTCAGCTCTCATCCGGTGTTCGATGAATTCTGCTCGCACCTGATCGATTGCGTTCTTGAGCGGAAAAATTTGTCGCGTGACCAGCTGATCATCATGGTCCGCGGCCACCGGATGCCAATAAACACCGTCTGCTGTGATGGTCACTTCGGGAATAAGGGTCTCAACTGTTAGCTCGAGCCCTGATTCTGAGACCCCGCGGTGGGCAAGCGCACGAATCACCTGATCTTCACGCGCAATACCGATCGAATCAAGGAACGCGTGAAACGGCTCAAGTTCATGGATCTGCTCCGCGGGAAGAGTCGCGGCAACCTTCACCCGGAACCCTTCCTCATGAGCGATTCGGATGCCGTTAACTGCGCGCTGCCATGAACGCTTACCGCGGTGGCTGTCATGCACTTCGGGAGTGCCGGAGTCGAGACTAATTTGCAGAATTACCCGCTCCCGGTCCATTGCTCGCAATCGTTCTAATCGGTGACCCTGAAAGAGCATTCCGTTGGTCAGAAGGGTCGTTGGGAGGTGCGTTGCGCAGGCCGCAACCACCTCATCGATGTCGGGCAACAGGAATGGTTCGCCGCCAGTAAGGATCAGCTCCTTCACCCCAGCCTCTACCGCTTCCGCAGCGAGCTGCGTAACACGGTCAACGCCCAACGCGCGCCGTTCCGTTTGTGGAGACGATCGCACACAGCAGTAATCGCAGGCCAAGTTGCAGTCGAAGTTGGTGTACATCCATAGTCGTGTGCCGGGCAGTTGATCGGGATCGATCCCGGCGAGAGGGTCGGGTGCCCGACCGTGTCGCACAATCGCCTCGTCGGCGGTCGCTGAAACAAGTTCGTTTCCGGTGCGCTGGCACCATGAGGTGATGGTGACGGTGGCCGCAGTGAGGTCTGCTTCATTGCCGCTCAGCGCCACCGTGAACGTCGCGCCAGTCGGCACCGTCTTGGAGCGCTCGACTAGATCCAGTACAAGCATCGCGTTTACCATCGTGGCGTAATTCCTTGCTTCTCGACGGCGTCAAACAGCGACTTATATCCTTCAAGCTTTGGCAAGACCCACTGAGTGAGGCCCTCCATCTCGAGGATGGGGCGATGTGCCGGATTCTCCCAATCCATCGCCAACAAGCGGTCAACCCACGGCTGAACCCGCTCATCAGTGAGGGTGTCAAGAGCAGTGAAGTTGCAATGGCTGTACGTCGGAGATTGCCAGAAGACGTCAAAGGCGCCGGGCATCAGCTGGTCGCGCCCAATGGCCTCCCACGTGTTGATGCCGACCGCTGCGGCATCCGCTTGGTCATCGAGAACTGCGCGAAGGGCGTCGAGTTCGCTGCGGCCCGTATCGCCATGCTTGCCGACATCACTATTGATGCGCAGAAGATCCACGTCGTCTTCAGTAAGACCTGCTTCGGCCAGAAAATGCACGGGAAGAATAGCCGCTTGGGCAGAATCCTTCGAGCCAAGCGCGAGTCGGCGACCCCGCAGGCTCTCGAGGTCTTTCATGCCTGCACCAGCCCGAGCCACAAACATCGTCTGAAAAACAGTGTCAGTATCGCGAGTGGCAAGCGCCACACAGTGGCCTTCGGTTTGTGCCACCGTGCGTACCCACGCCAAGTTTGTGTTCCACGCGATGTCAATAGTGCCGCCGATGAGGGCATCAACCTGCCGGCCATAGTTCGAGAATAGGATGAAATCCATTGGGGTATCGGTATCGGCGAAGTAATCACGGATACCTTCCCAAATTGTCACGACGTTCGGCGTGTATGCGACGGCACCAATGAGTAACGGTTTCACAGCGGAGTTTCCTTTCACAGCGTGGATGATGAGCGATTGGCGAGCCAGATACTCACCAATCCAAGACCGAGACCGCCGAATAACGCAACTGTGGAGGCGTCGCCGGCGAGAAAATTGATTGATTGACCAAGCTGGAATAGCTGAACCACGGCGGCAAGGCCGAAAGCGGCGCCCGCTATCAGGCCCAGAACGGGTCGTTTCAGCACGCCGCCAAGAATCGCGATAATTCCCAGAACTGCCAACACTGCAACACTGCCGCCCCGCACATGGATGAGGTTGAAGGGTGCACCCAGTGGAGCAGCAACGACAAAAATGAGACTCACGATGGCCACCGCGCCCAGTACTATCGTGGCCATGTGATTGCGGTGCTCGCTCATGATGCCCTCACCAACATTCGAGCGAGTGGTCGTTTCGAGACCAACCAGCTAGGACGTAGGAGGCCATCAATCCCGAAGTGTCGACCAGCAGCAGTAGCAAACAGCACAACGTGAGCCAACAGCATTAGGTAGTACGACCAGTGCCACTCGTTCGGCGTGTTCAGCACAGAAAGAGTGATCGCGATTGTCTGCGCGATGCCAATCAGAGCCCACAGTCGAGTCGCGAATCCGATGAGCAGGAACGCTCCCAGCGCAGTTTCAGCAAGCAGCACGCCCCATCCGAAGATTTCGATATTGGGGAGAAAGATCGTCTCAACGAACCAGGAGTAAGGGGTGAACACTGGGTCGTCGACGGCGTGTGTCGCCCAAAAGTAAAGCCCTTTATCGGCTTCGCGCCCGAAATCGGGGGGAACTTTCCAGGCTGCATTCTGCATCCACAGCACCGCGATTCCGATTCGTAGGAGCGCTAACGATGCGCCAGCAAAGCGCGGCTCTGCGCCATGCTCCACACGCCCCATTGCTGTCGCATTCATGGAAATCCTTTCCGGTGCGTCTATTCAACTCTTAAGGGGGCGCTTTGCGGTGTGATATTTCCTTACGGAGTTCTTACGGTTGAGTCAGAACCACCTCACCGTTGGATGCCGCTCCATATGCTCATCGCGGGTCGAACCGCGGCTCGCTGTCGCTTAAGGGAGAAGAACATGGCGTCTCGATTAGATGCAACGGCGTGGAGGCCAATCCACAGCCGCATTGCAGTCGCGTTAGGTATCGGGTGGATGCTTGATGCCTTTGAAGTTCAAATAATCGGATCAGTGATTCCGGGCATTCAGAAAGAGTTCATGCTCGATAGCGCTCAATCGGTGTGGATCAATATTGTGTGGTTTGGCGGGATCGCCCTTGGGGCTCTCCTGTTCGGCTACTTGGCGGATCGGATCGGTCGAAAGCGCCTCTTTGTCGCGACTCTCATCCTCTATTCCATTGCCGCTATCGCTACGGCGACAGCTCAGGACTTCACACTATTCATCCTGTTTCGCTTCATCACAGCGCTGGGCGTTGGTGGCGAATATTCGGCGGTAACCTCAGCGATCTCGGAGTTCACCCCAGCCCGCAACCGCGGACGCAGCAATGGACTTGTAATGAGCTTTTGGGCTGTTGGCGGAATTTTGGCGAGTTTCGTCTCGATCGTGATCATCTCGACCCTTAATCTGACGTGGCGCTACACCCTGCTCTTCGGTGTGGTTAGCGCGCTCTATGGCCTCCTCGCGCGCAGGCTTATTCCTGAGTCCCCACGGTGGCTTGCCGCCCAGGGCAGGCTGAAAGAAGCGGACGAAGTCGTCACCAGCATCACGGGAGTATCTAGCCCGAATGGCTACGTTGAGCTCGCTGGCGGCTCCACAGGCAAGTCGCGCCTCCACGAACTGTGGGCGCACTACCGGGGGCGCCTACTCTTCGGAATGGCGCTCGACTTCTCTGAAGCCGCTGGATATTACGGTCTCTTTACTGCCATGAGTATCCTCGTTTTTTCCGCATCAACTGGTGCAGTTCCTGTGGACGATGGTTCTCTGCCGTACTACTTCCTCATCGCCAACTTCGGGGCGCTCGCGGGCGGGATCCTCGTTTCGTTTGCTCTCGACAAGATTGGTCGAAAACCTACCGTCACGTTCTCGTACTCTCTTGCTGCGGTCAGCATGATCGGATGCGCGCTCGCCGCCGCTACTGGCTCAGTTCCGGTCGTTGTGACTACGTTCACAATCGCTGCTTTCTTCGCCACCTGTGCGTGGGTTTCTGCTTACCCTACGTTCTCAGAACTGTTCCCGACGCATCTGCGCGCGACGGGAATCGGTGCAGTTATCGCGGTTGGACGTATTGGCGCGATCATCGGCCAAGTCGTGCTTGCTGTCGCTGCCACAGCGTGGGGGATCGGCGTGATGTTCAGCATCCTGGGGCTTTTCTGGCTCATCGGTGCGGCCGCTGGAGCAGTCTGGTGGAAGTTCGGCACTGAGGCTCGAGGGGTCAGCCTAGAAGCCCTTTCTCCCGGAGAAAAGGTCAGCGTCTCAAGAATGACAGAGTGAAGACGGTTGGGGCTGTCAGCGTGTGAAGCCCTATCGCGCTGGCAACCCCGACCGTATTCTTATGATGTGAGTACACCAGCAGCCGTGACCCGGCAAAACCGCGAGCGTGCGGATCGTCGGGTTCTGGTAGTTGAAGATGACCCAACGGTGCTTGAAGTTACGAGCACCTACCTTCGAGCGGCCGGCTTCATCGTCAACACTGCGATTGATGGCTTTGGTGCGCTTGAAGCTGCGGAACAGTTTCATCCCGATCTCATCGTGCTAGACCGGATGCTGCCGGGGATCGATGGGTCTGAAGTGTGCCGGCGCCTCCGCGGCCGCAGCGACGTGCCCATCATTTTACTCACCGCAATGGGTGCACCGGATGAGCGGATTACCGGACTCGAAGCGGGTGCAGACGACTACATCTCGAAACCGTTCTCGCCGCGAGAGTTGGTGCTAAGGGTGCAATCCATTCTGCGCCGCAGCGTTAGCGAGTACACGCCAGAGGCAGCATTCACTCTTGGCGATTTCACGCTCGACACAGCCGCGCACAGCATTGTGCGTGCTGATGCGGAGTTAGCGCTTACAGTGCGCGAGTTCGACCTCCTCGCGTTTTTGTTGAAGCATCCCCGGCAAGCGTTTAGCCGTGAACAACTCCTTAAGTCGGTGTGGGGCTGGGAATTCGGCGACCTCTCGACTGTGACAGTCACTGTGCGCCGCCTTCGCGAAAAGATCGAAAATGATCCCACTCATCCAACAATTCTTGCAACCGTATGGGGCGTCGGATACCGCCTCAGCTTGTAGGTGACGCCATGATCGCCTTCTCGGACCTCCTCGTGATTATCGGGATCGCTATTACCTGTGGCGCGGCCGTTGGCGCCTTGGGGATGCTTGCGCTGTGGTTCACTCGTCGCTCACCGATCTGGGCGCAACTGTGGGTCATCGTATTCTCAACGATCGCATCGATGGTTGCTGGGATGATGGCTGCTGCTAATGCGATGTACGTTTCTGCGCACGATCTCCAAGTGTTGTTGTATATCGCCGGGCTGGCCGCGCTGTCCTCTCTGGGAGTTGCCTTCGCGCTTGGTCGATCATTCTCACGAAACAGCCGCCGCCTCCTGGAGTATGCGCGGGCGATGAGCGAGAACAGATCGGTGCAACTGCCTTCGGGTCGCAACGGCAGTCCCGAGTTCTTCGAGCTCGAGGTCGAGTTGGCGTCGGCTAACTCTCGGCTCAACGAGGCGCGTGCCAGGCTCAATGCGCTCGATGCATCCCGGCGCGAATTCTTTGCATGGATCTCCCACGATCTCCGCACTCCGCTCGCCGGACTGCGAGCAATGACTGAAGCTCTCGACGACCAGCTCGCGGACGATCCGAAACGGTTTCACCGTCAGATGCTTTCTCAAGTGGATCAGCTTTCGGCGATGGTCGACGATTTGTTTGAGCTCTCCAAAATTCAGTCGGGCACGTTGACCTTGAACGTTCAGCCCGTGTCGCTCTACGATCTGGTCAGCGATGCGGTTGCTGAACTTAGCCCGGTCGCCCGAGCCCGTTCTGTGACGATTGCAGAAGTTCTCCGAGCTGATTCGACGGTAGCAGGAGATCCGCGAGAACTATCGCGAGTGGTGGGTAACCTCCTGATGAATGCGATTCAACACTCACCGCCGGGCACAGAAATCCGTATCGCGACCCTCCGAGGGCCAGACAACGATGCTGTCTTGACCATCGAGGATGCCGGAGGTGGGATCCCCGAAAACGACCTCCCGAATATTTTCGAAGCTGGCTGGCGCGGTACTGCGTCACGAACCCCGGAGCGTGAGTGGTCGAACTCGTCAAGCTCTGGTGCAGGTTTGGGGCTTGCGATCGTGCATGGAATTATTGCGGCCCATCGAGGCGAAGTTTCGGTGCGGAACGTCCCTGGCGGCTGCCGGTTCGATGTCACCTTGCCGCTGCACGAACCGGTGGCTGCTTAGAGCCCTGATGCCTGCATCGTTGCCAGAAGTTGTGCGAACTGAGTGTGGGGTGCCGACTTCGCAACAGCGATCGCATCCGAATAAGTATCAACATCGTTAAGCGGGTCGAGTAGCCCTACTCGCAGCCCCGCGTCTCGCAGCCGGCCTAGTTGACTCTCCCCTGTCTGAGCGGTTGACATGGGGATGCCCCGAATCAAGTCACCACGCGGTTCGCGCATCCCGATTGCCCAAAATCCACCATCTGGGGCAAGGCCGAGCCACGCATCTACGTTGTCTGGCCATGCGTCGCTGGCGGGCTCGAGCAGCGCAGCAGTGAGCTGAGGTGTATCCATGCCGATCAGAAGCGTCGGGCCGGTGCACTGATCAAAGATTGACGCTAGTCGCTCATCGAGACCGCCCGATGATTGGGCAATCACCTCTAGATCGGCGGCAGATTCTGGTACGTTGGCGCCCTGAAAGTAGAGGATGCGACGACCGGCCCGAACCTTCGCGGTTGCCGCAATCGTGTCGTCGATGCAGGCTGCGGCAAGGCTGGCGGCTTGGGCGAGGCTCAGCGGAGGATTCAGGCGGGTTTTGGTGTGACCGGCGAGTGGCTCTTTCGCAATGATCACCAGTGTTAAGAGAGGGCGTGAGTTGGCGGCCCTGGATGTCATGGTTTGGACCTGGCTGAGTGTGGGTTGCTGTGGCGCAATGAGCGTTCGGCTGCAAGGAGGCGTGACATGTCGCGCACAGCCGTTACCGTGCCAAGGACAGTGCCGGTGACTTTGGAACGACCAACGCGAGGCGAGTACGGCACATCAATCTCGAGAACGCGCCAACCGGCCGCGTTGCCTCGTAGTAGCGTCTCCAAAGGGTAGCCACTGCGGCGGTCTTGTAGATCGAGTGCGAGCATGGCGGTCCGGCGAGCGGCCCGCATCGGCCCGAGGTCATGAAGGGGAATCCCGGTGGTTTGCCGCATTAGTGTGGCGAGTGCGGCGTTCGCGATTCTGGCGTGTACTGGCCATGCGCGTACATTGGTGGGTCGCCTGCGCCCCAAGACCAAGTCACTTGTGTCGTTGAGAATCTGGGCGGTGAGGAGGGGTAGGTCGGCTGGGTCCATGGAGGAGTCGGCGTCGCAGAAGGTGACGATGGGTGCCGTTGCTGCGAGTAACCCAGCGTGGGCGGCTGATCCAAAGCCGCGCCGAGGTTCGGTGATGACGGTAGCGCCGTGCGAGCGAGCGATTTCGGCTGAGCGATCAGTTGAACCGTTATCGACAACAATGGCGTGAAACCCTTCGGGTAGACGGCTGAGAACCCACGGCAATGACTGTTCCTCGTTGAGGCACGGAAAGATTACGTCGACTTGTGGAGCGCCCACCAACATCACCTTTTCGGCGCGGCAGGCCGTAGCGGCGCGGTCGCGAACTCCCGCATTCCGTCCTCGAACGACACTGACGGCGACCATCCAAGTTCGGTTCGCAACCGCAGGGATGACGCAGTGATGTGGCGCACGTCCCCAAGTCGATATTCGCCAGTGACGATGGGCGTGCGGCCGCCGGAATGGGTGCTGAGTTGTTCAGCTAGGTCGCCGATTGTGTGCACGGTTCCGCTTCCAACGTTGAACGCCCTGAATGTCCCGGCAATGCTGCGGGAACTCCACTCAAGCGCTGAAACATTCGCAGACGCTACATCGCGCACATGAACAAAGTCGCGCCGTTGCATTCCATCCTCAAAGACGTGGGGTGCTTCGCCGCGTTCGATTGCACTGCGAAAGAGTGACGCAACACCCGCATACGGGGTGTTGTGTGGCATGCCTGGTCCGTAGACATTGTGGTAGCGAAGGGCGGCGGCAACACCACCGGTTGCTCGCGCCCACGCGCTGGCAAGGTTCTCTTGTGCAAGCTTGCTTGCCGCGTACACGTTTCGTGGGTCGAGTGAAGAATCTTCGTCGATGAGGTCGGGAACGAGGTGTTCCCCATCCGGTCCGAGCGGATCGAATTTGCCGGCATCGAGGTCGACCGCACGTCGTGGCGCTGGGCGCTGAAGCCCAGCGGGGGAGTGGTAGGCGCCCTCGCCGTATACAACCATCGAACTTGCCAGTACTAGTTGACCTATCGAAGCGCGGGCCATCGCCGCCAGGAGCGTCGCCGTGCCGAGGTCGTTCGAGCTGATGTAGTCGGGCGCATCGTCGAAGTTCACGCCCAATCCCACTTTGGCCGCCTGATGGGTGACCGCGTCGATTCCTTCGAGCGCGGCTCGGACGGTTTCGCCATCACGCACGTCACCGTGCACAAATTCGATGTCATCGGAAAATGAGGGAGCGCTGCCATGCACGTCGTCGCGCAGTGAATCAAGCACTCGAACCTGCCATCCAGCGTGGAGCGCGGATTGCACGACGGCTGACCCGATGAATCCGGCACCGCCCGTCACCAACAACCTCATTGCGGAACCCTTGCGAGCACAGCGTCGACTGCGGCGGGAGCGATGAGTTCGACTGCCGCGTAGTCATCGTCGATTCGGGCAATAATTTTTTCGATCACACGGATGATTCGTGGCTGAGCCTCCTTGAGGCGAGCGAAAACCAGCTCAGCACTCAATTGTTCGTCAGACACTGTTGCGTCGTTATCCGTGATGTAGGCCAGATTGACGGTGCCAATGTTCAGCTCAGCTGCAAGCGGAACTTCGGGATATAGCGTCATGTTTACGAGGTGGCCGCCCATGTTGCGGAACCAGTGTGACTCGGCGCGCGTCGAAAATCGCGGCCCCTGAATGACCACGACGGTGCCCTCGGAGATCACTTCGTCGCCCGCAGCAGCGACGGCTAACGCGTGAAGGGTCGGACAAAACGGGTCGGAGGAGGCCAGATGTTGCACGCTGTCACGGTCATAGAAAGTCGCGGCCCGGCCCTGCGTTCGGTCGATGTATTGGTCGGTGAGAACGAGCGAGCCAACGGGAAAACTCGGATGCACGGCACCAACGGCAGCTGTTGAAACGATTGCTCGTACTCCAACTGAACCAAGAGCCCAGATGTTGGCTCGGTAGTTGATGAGGTGTGGTGCGACGGAATGGTCACTGCCATGGCGCGGTAGGAAAACTACCTTGCGCTTGCTCAGCTCGCCAAAGGTCAGGGTTGCCGGTCCGTAGGGTGTTTCGACTTCTTGCTGCGTCGCGCTGTCAGGGTCGAACAGCGAGTACAGGCCGGATCCGCCGATGACAGCAAGTGATGCGCGTAATGTGGTCACATTTCAGTTTCGCCTGCAGCGCACCAATCTGGCGGAAATTTCACAAAGCTGTCACTGCTTCGTAAGGTGCGGATTGAAACGATCGTCGCGTCTGATGTACTGAGCTGCTGACTCCTCCGGGCGCACCAGCCGAAAGTCCCATATTCGTGTGGGCTTTCGTCGTTGAGAAACACTTTCGCTCGCTATCTGCGATCATCCTCATTACCCTGGCCCTCGTGTTCTACACCATCGGGGTGTGGAGCGAGCGGGTGCAGAAGGTGCTCAAGCCGTGGCGCGTGGCGCTCGTGCCCGATGGCGCTGAAATCTCTAGCTCAACGAGCGCTGCGTTCGCGGTCGTTAACGCCGAAGACCTGGTCGTCTTATTCAGCGGAACCAACGCGCTTTCCTCCACGGAAAACGGCGCCGACTTCAACGCCGCTCTCTATAGCAACGCCGACCTCACCCTTAGTCCGAGGCCCCAAAGCTGCAGCGGTTGCCGTCAGCGTTCACCCCAGTGGCGCTCGTGGGTGGCAATCGCTTTTTTGTTGTCGCTCACCGGCGACAGTGGCAGGCTGAAGCCACTGACGAAAGAGAGCGCTGATGAACGACTATCCCGAGATGCTTTCCGCTAAGAACCTTATCCAGCCTGTTCCGCGTCGCATTCGCGACTATTTCGCGGGCGAGCTGGTCTTCGACACGACCGCAGCGCTGTACGTGTGGGAGTGGGCGCCGTATCCGCAGTTCTACATCCCGCTCGCCGATGTGGAGTCCGAGTTCCTTGATGAGGAAGTGCAGGAGAGCCATGAGACTCGCGGCAGCTATCACCTCAAGGGTCTCGCAGTGGGGGAGCGCGAGCATCCGGCCGCAGCCAAGGTTTACGTCGGCGATGGGCTTGAGGGGCTTGCCGACATGGTGCGCTTCGAGTGGGATGCTCTCGACTCCTGGTTCGAAGAAGACGAGCAGGTCTTCGTGCACCCTCGCAATCCTTATACGCGAGTGGATGCCATCCGCTCGACTCGCACAGTGCGCGTTGAACTCGCCGGGGTTGTTCTCGCCGAATCGTCGTCTCCTGTCATGGTTTACGAAACGGGTTTGCCGACGAGGTATTACCTCAATCGCACGGAGGTGAATTTCGAACACCTCGTGCCCCAGGACACCGTCACCGAGTGCCCCTACAAGGGAAAAACCACCGATTACTGGTCGGTGAAGGTGGGCGGCACAGTGCACGACGATCTGGCATGGTCGTATTCTTTCCCCACGCGCCAGCTGCTGCCCATCGCCGGGCTCGTCGCGTTTTACAACGAGAAGGTCGACGTCTTCATCGACGGCGTCGAACTCCCTCGGGCCAAGACGCACTTTTTCCCGTCGAACTCCACTGACGAGTAGGTCAATGGATGTCGCGGGCTGGCTGCTTCGCTCGTGGCTTCCCGCACGATCCTGACGGCTCCGAGCTCAGTGTTTTAGAGTCCACATTGTTGCGACACGCCCGGGATGTGGGCGGTGTTGGCGAGGGGGCTGGAATGCACGTAATGTTTCCTCTTGTCACCCCAAAGGTGCGGAAGTCCCGGGCAGTTCTGCTGCTAGGTTTCCGGCCTCAAGTGGGGGCCACCATCCTCTAAATCTGTTATAGTTTTAGTCTGGTCGGGTCACGGAATTCCTCTTGTAGGTTTCGTTATCTGGTCGTCGGATGTATTCCCGCTTTTTGCGTGTGTTGATTGGTTTTTTGGGGCCGTTCTGGTTCGGAATTGCGGATTTGACAGACTCGCTGAAGCTGGTAAGTTAGACAGGTTGCCTTCCGCTTTCGGTGGAGGTTGCCAACACAGGTTTGAAAGCCCTGGGGTGAAGCCGTTTTGCGGTGGAGGTCAGGAGCGTCCGATCCTTGAGAACTCAACAGCGTGCACAATGT